>NZ_MUGS01000099.1 GCF_002222055.1 Flavobacterium araucananum | reverse complement strand
TTAATTTTGGTTTTTATAAATCTAATTAAATTTTATTATGAGCACAAGAGAAGAATTAATTAAAAAGTATGCTGAAGACCTGAAAGAAAAATGCGGAGTAACACCCAATATAGATTTATTGACCAAAGTAACCATTGGTTGCGGGCCATCAATCTATAATCCGGATGCCTCTATCGTTGCCGGAAGTCAGCAATCTGAGTTAGATACCGTAAAGAATAGTTTTTTAGTAAAAAAGTTAGGTGTGCCTGATTCTCCGGCTTTATACACGGCAATAGACGAAGTTCTGGAAAAATATGGCAAATCGAACCGCAATAAATACCGCGTAGTTGTCTATTATTTATTAACGCTGCATTTTAAAAAAGAAAGCGTTTACAAATAAACAAGATTCAAATTGAAAAGAAAAGCGCCAATCCGGCGCTTTTTTTTTGAATATTTTTTTAACGAATTGGAACCGGAAAAACGGGTAAACTTGCATGACCCAGGGCATCTACTGTTTGTATGGCAAAAAAGTAATTGTCTTTAGAATAAGGAATTTCTGCCTTAGTATCTTTTACAAAAAATGTCTTTTCCCAATGAGCTGATGAAGTTTCTCTCATTAAAATCTGATAGCCATATTGGACTTTTTCGTCTGGTGCATTCCATGAAAATGCAGAAGAGTTTGAAAGATTTTTTACTTCGATACCTACATTTGTTGGTGCTTTTGGTGACCATGCTAAGTTGGCCAAAGTAGCCAGATTAGAACAGGTATTTTTTCTTAGATAATCAAAATCCATAAATTCGATAAGATCACCATATTTAATACCTTTTTCAGTTCTGAGATCCTGATGTTGGTGGTCAAAATTTTCATTCATTTCGCAAAAACGAACCGCAGTAAAGCCATTTTGGCTAAACGGAGTATGATCGCCGCCACGTAAAAAACGATCATTTCTATACACCAATTTTACCTTTAGCTGATCTACATATTGTTCTGTAACTGTTTTAATATAACGTGCCAATAATCGCGACGGACTGTCATTATCACGACTCGTTGATTTTCGCATTTTAGCCTCGTCTTCAGTTTCTAAAAACGGAATTGTTTCGCTAAAGATTCTGATTTGCGTATTGTCCCTCAAATTAGTTCCGCTCGATAAACTATTGCCAATCATATCATTATTCAGCATAGCAATAATATTCCAATTTGCAGCTTTGGCTAACTCCGCCAGATGACGCGCGCCATAAAGTCCTTGTTCTTCGCCCGTTACCGCCACAAAAATTATTGTTGCGGGAAATGCTCTTTTGCTCATAACTTTTGCCAGTTCAATTACCGCAGCAACACCCGATCCGTCATCATTTGCACCGGGAGCATCAGACTTCACATTCATAACATCAGATACCCTCGAATCAAGATGTCCGCTTATCACAAGCACACGATTATCATTGGGGTCCGTTCCTTTTAAGGTTGCCATTACATTGCCAAGCTGGCTGTCTTTTGCAATACGTTTTCCATCAGCTTTAACCGTAAAATAATCAATCTCAGACGTTAATCTACCGTTAGATTCCAGTGCATATTTATCAAATTCAGATTTTACCCATTGTTGCGCAGCACCAACACCTTTAGTCTTACTTTTAGTATCGCTTAAAGTATGTCTGGTACCAAAAGAAACAAGTTTTCGAACAGTTGCTTCCAGGTTTTCGGCTTTAATTTCGGTAATCATTTTTTTTATTTCCGGATCTTCAACAACTTGTGAGATAGCTATTTGAGTAAAAAACAGAAAAGTAAAAACAGAATAAAAAAGGGTCTTTTTCATTGATTTGGAGTTTTTTTGATTCTCAAATTTAATTAAAAAAAAATGAAAATCGTTTTTTTCAAAACCTTCCCAAAAGCATCTTCCAATTTATGTTCCTAATGCGTTAAATATAAACGTTAAAACATTAAAAAAAGAATAAATTTGAAAAAGAGGATGTATCTTGGTTTTTATCTAAAACATTTTTCGTTGTACCATTTTCAAACTTCGTACATTTGCACTTTAAAAACTCAGCTACTTTATAGCTTAGAACCTTATTATAATGATTGAAATAGGAAAATACAACACCCTTACCATATTACGTGATACCAAAGTTGGTTTATTTTTAGGAAATCCTGAAGAAGATCCTGAAGGAATTCACGATATATTATTACCAAATAAATACGTACCCAACGAATTTGAAATAGGCGAAGAACTTATTGTCTTTGTTTACTTAGACCACGAACAGCGCCCTGTTTCTACAACACTTGAGCCTTATATTTTATTGAATGAATTTGCACTTTTAAGAGTAAATTATATCAATCAGGTTGGTGCTTTTATGGATTGGGGAATGGAAAAAGATATTCTTGTTCCGTTTAAAGAACAAGCCCGCCCAATGGAAAAAGGAAAACGTTACCTCGTTTACCTTTATATGGACGAGAAGACCAATCGTTTGGTTGCTTCAAGTAAATTGAACCAATTTTTAAGCAATGAGAACTTAACGGTTGAAAAAGGCGAAGAAGTTGATTTGATCGTTTCGCATATTACCGAATTGGGAATTAACGTTATCATCAATGAGCAACACAAAGGATTGTTGTACAAAGATGAAGTTTATGATGATGCGATTAGAACCGGTGACAGAATGATTGGATTTATCAAAAACATTCGTCCTGATAATAAAATAGATGTTGCACTGCAAGTACAGGGATACCAGAGTATTGAGCCAAATGCAGAGAAAATTTTGGACGAGTTAAGAGCCAATCGCGGTTTTTTACGCCTTAACGACGCATCACATCCGGAAGATATAAAAACGGTATTAAAAATGAGTAAAAAGACTTTCAAAAAAGCAATTGGTGCTTTGTACAAAGACAAACTCATAGAAATTAAAGAAGACGGAATTTATCTTGTAAAAGAATAACTTCTTTAAAATTCTATTATAACAAGAAAGGCTGCTCATTACAAGCAGCCTTTCCCTTTTTATTCTAGTTTTAAAAAAAATTGTAATTAAAAAAAAACAGAAATAAAATAAATTCGAATCCAATCAAAAAATAAAAACTTTAAGAATTTTAGAAATTACTTCGTGATTAGGTATGTCTTTAAACAATCTATACATTTATATTCAGAATCGAAAAATCAATTTCACGGCTAGTCCATTTGGTTTGATAAAATAACTTGTAGAAAGTTTTAGTTAGCATTTTTTCCTCTTTTCGTAATCATTTTGATACTAATTACTAAACAATTCCAGCATTTAACCTTAGGTGTTACAGTCTCCTTTTCGAAGTTTCAACAAATGAATATATCATTTGCTCATTATTTAAGGGTTTACTAATAAAAACCATATAAAAATGAGCGACAAATTTTTTAAATTTTCTCAAAAAAATCATTTTTTAGGTTAATAAATCAGTGAAAGAAAATCAATCTTAAATCAGTGAAATAAAATGTATCTCATTGATTTCTAGGGTGTAAAATTACTTATTAATTTTTAAACCAAATGTTAAAAAATGTTATTTTTTGTACAGACATTGCAATTGTTAACATTAGAAGTCATTTTCTCACAGACTTAAATTAAATTGAGTAGGTAAAAATATAAAAATGCTTTATTTTTACGCTATAATTATTTAAAATAAAACAAATAGAAATGGATTGGATAACTGCCAGAGAATTTGAAGATATAACGTACAAAAAATGCAACGGAGTTGCAAGAATCGCTTTTAACAGACCAAATGTTAGAAATGCTTTTCGTCCTAAAACAACTTCAGAATTATACCAGGCTTT
>NZ_MUGS01000098.1 GCF_002222055.1 Flavobacterium araucananum | reverse complement strand
ATTATCTACCAATCCTTTGCAGGACAAGATTTTTAAAATTAAAATTTAATTAAGAATTTTAAGTACAACAAAACAGCGAATAAAATATCCGAGCAGTACTTTTTAAATTTCTAATAAATATTAAAATCTTGGTGGAGGAAGACAACCCTTTCTGTTCATATCTTTTTTATTATAAAAAACAAAACTAACAAAAAAATTAAACAAGCACAATACTTGATAATATTAGAACTGAAAAGACTCAAAAAAATGGTAAATAATATCAATTTGTAATTTGTATCATGCCTAAAAAAAAGCAAAAACTCCTTAATTTCTTAAGGAGTTTTTTATGCTTTATTTTTTCTGAAAACTACATTGTAAATATCCCAAAAATGATATCATTCTCAAGATTTTCGATATATAGAAAGCTCAAATATTTAATCAATAACGATACTGTTAATTGCTTTATTCATAGCATCATCTTTTAATCCTTGTACCTTTAATCCTTCTGCTCGAAATGCCGTAAGATCTGTTAGTCCCAAGAATCCTAAAAAAGCCTTTAGATAAGGAACAACAAAATCGTTAGCCTGACCAGGACCTTCTGAGTATACACCGCCAGACGCCATTGCAACATATACCTTTTTGCCGGTAACCAGACCAATAGGACGCCCATCTTCGCCATATCCAAAAGTTATTCCGGGCCTTGTAATATAATCAATCCATGTTTTTAATGCCGAATGAATAGTGAAATTGTAAAGCGGGGCACCAATAACAATTATGTCTGCCGCCAGTAATTGTTTAATTAAATTATTAGCAAATACAATCGATTCTTTTTCTTCGGTGTTAAGATGATCAGCGGGAGTAAAAAATTTACGAAGTAATTCCGGATTAAGATTTGGCATATCCAGTTCAACAAGATTTAACTCTTCGAGTGTGCTATTGGGATATTTTTCTTGAATTTTTTCGATAATGGCTTCACTTAGTTTAATACTATGTGATTCTTTGGGTTGAATGCTGGACATTAAATGAAGAATGTGTTTCATAACTACTATGCTTTTAAGATTTACTTTTTTATAATCTAATAATTGAAAATCATTAGACTTTTAGCTTTTATTTAAGGTAAAGTTACAGTAGTTGAGTATGCAAAAGATAGCAGTTTCCTAAAGGAAACCAGTTACTTTTGGGAAAGTTCGTATCTTTACTTTTATGAAAACAATTGAAGAACAAGAACTTCCAACAAAGAACGAATGTGCAGGATCACTTAAGAATATCATAGATGCACTCTATGTTTTAAATGGAAAATGGAAGATCGCATTAATCCTTAGTCTTATTCAATCATCGAAACGTTTTAATGAAATAAAAAAAGAAATCGATGGAATATCACCAAAAATTTTAGCAAAAGAGCTCAAAGATTTAGAGTTGAATGATTTTATCAAGCGTACTGTATATCCTACAACACCTGTTAGCATTATATACGAAGCAACTGAATATAGCCGAACATTAAAAAACGTAATACGCGAACTCAGTAATTGGGGCGAGATGCACAGAGAAAAAGTAAAAGAGAGTATGAGGAAAAGGCAGGTAGTTTGAATTTTAATTGACCTCTAATCCGAAGAAAGAATTATTCTTCTTTTTTCTTTAAACATCTTCCTCTTGGCTCATCACCTTCATGAAGTACAATTTCAGAATGTAGAAACTGGGCCGCTTCTGCTGAATCTTTGACTTTAGAAGCACTGCGTTCTAACATCTCTGCTTCAAACTGATTTAATACACTCTCTCTTATTCCTTCTTTTCTCCATTGAGACAAAGGCCTGCATCCTCTTAAAATTTCCCGCGCCAGCAAAAGTGCATCTAATAAAGCTTGATTTGCACCTTGTCCTTTAAATGGACTCATGGGATGAGCCGCATCTCCAATCAGCGTTACTTGTCCTCCTTTTTTCAATAATTCTGAATCGAGTAATTCTCTGTCATAAACAGGGTAGCCGGAAATCTGAGCTTCTTGAGTTGCTGCTAAAATTTGAGGAATTGGATCGTGCCATTGCGTTCTGCGTAATGCTTCGTCCTTAAGTGCTTTAGGTCCCAGAGTACTTAAAGCCTTTGCTTCATTTTCTGACATTGGAAAACTAAGCTGCCACATGATCGAGTCTGAATTATATGGCATTATGTAAATTCTTTCATTGCCATTGGCCGTCTGAAATACAGTTGCTGAGTCTAACAAAGAACTACTTGTAAGTCCCTTGAGATCCTGCAAAGGACAAATACCCAATATCACAATACAATCCAAGTAGCGCAAAGGAGTCTTATCCTCGCCAATCGTTAGCTTTCGGACTGCACTACGAATGCCATCGGCACCAACTACAAGATCTGCCTTAAAGCTTTTTATCTCCCCATTTACCTCAAAGTCTAAAGTAACACCATCATCATCTAATTGCTTCAAATCTACTAATTGATGTCCCCATTGTACCGCATTATGTCCGCCAAGTTGCTCAAGTAATGCTAAGCGCAAAGATTGCCTTGCGATGTGTACATTGGTTCGTTTTGGAGATGCTTTTGGTTCTGCTGGTATCCATTTTCTAATGCCCCATTCGCCAATAACTTTTCCTTCTGTAGTATGAACCAAATGTCTTGTCGAAATTACGCCTTCTTCTAACGAAAAAATACCCAATCCCTCGATTGCTTTACTGGCTTGCTGCAAAGTAAGTCCGTAACCCTGAGATCGGGCCTCAAAATTAGCATCACGTTCAAAAATAGTAAAAGGAATCCCGCGGTGTAAACACGCCACAGCCAACGCTACTCCTCCTATACCACCACCAATAATAGCAACATGTGGATAGTTTTCTTTATCTACTCCAGGAAGACCAGCTGAACGAACCAATCCGGATCCGGAACACTTGAGACAGGAATTTAAATGGCTTTTAGGACGAACCGGAGCTATCCCTTCTCCTTTTGATTTTTCAAATTGATCCAGGGCTACCTCATACCTGAGCCTTACTTTCTTGCTAAGCCGTTGACTTTTTTTGCCACGTCCTTGACATTCGGGACAAATACCCCAGTACATCCCTTCATTTTCCTCTTTTTTCATTCTTTGTTTAACTTAACCTACCTCCCTTTACCTGAAAAACCTGATCAAAATAATTAATGCCTGACCTAAAAATAAAGTAGTGATTATGAGATTCCTATCTGATGTAAAATATAACATGGCAAATTTATAGTTTTTTTGATCCTTCTGCAAAGCATCCTTTGATTAAGAAAAAAGAAATAAAAACAAAAAACCTCCAAAGTCATTGATTTTGGAGGTTCTTTAATTTGATAATGTTTGCCTTAATCCTACCAGGGACTAATACCAGTTTCATCTTCTATATCGTTGCTGAAAAATTTCCCTGTAGGTCCACTGTCATCTGTAAGCGTATGTTTGATGATAAAATTAGCAGCACTTTCTATTGTTCCCGGCCCGTTATGATGGTTAAAATCTGTTGCTGTATACCCCGGATCGATTACATTTACTTTAAAAAGCAAATCTCTTAACTCATAAGCCAATACAATCGTATAAGCATTTAAAGCTGCCTTTGAAGTTCCATAACTTGCCGATTTAAAATTATAATATTTCCAATTAGGATCGCTATGCAATGTCAAAGATCCAAGACCTGAAGTAATATTACTAATTCTTGGACTATCTGATTTTTTTAGCAACTCCAGAAATACCTGAGTAACACTTATAACACCAAAGAAATTGGTATCAAATACATTTTGAATAGCTGCAATTGATGTATTTGAAGCATTTTGAGGCATTTCTCCGCTTATTCCGGCATTATTAATTAAGATATCTAATTTGCCTTGCTCCCTTTCTACAATATTTTTTGCTGCCACAATTGTATCCGGATTCGTAACATCAATTGTGATCGCTTTAATGTTTTCGTATCCGTTCTCGTTTAAGTTCTTTACTACCAATTTTCCTTTTTCAAGATCCCGAGTTCCTAAATAAACAAATAATCCTTTTTTAGAAAACTCCTTTACCAGTTCTAAACCAATGCTTCTATTTGCTCCTGTAATTAATACTGAATTCATTTTTTCTTATTTTTAAGTTATTGAAGCAAAGGTGATGTGTTTAAACTTATAATCATTTGCCATTTGACAAAAAGCAATTTAACCAATATTTTTTCTAATTCGACTTAAGGAAGATTGTGTAATACCAAGATAAGAAGCAACAAAAGAAAGCGGAACACGATTAACAACATTGGGATAGATTTCTAAAAACTTTAAGTAACGTGTGGTAGCATCTTCTGAAATCTGCGGACTTCTTCTTTCAACTTTTTGCATTAATGCCCTCGAAACTAATTTGTGTACAATTGCATCCCAACCCACGATAGTATTAGAAAGTTCTTTCCAGTCTTTTTTAGAAAAAACCATAATAGTGCAATCTGTTATCGCCTGTACATAAGCTGTTGATGCTATTTCATTTTCGAAACTCTCTAAATCGACCACCAGATTATTCTCGTCAATAAAATATTTAGTAATTTCCTCTCCTTTATTATTATAATAACAAACCCTGACGATTCCGTCTAGTACGAAACCTACTTGTTTTGCAATTTTTCCTGCTTCAGAAAAATATTCGTCTTTCTTTAATTCCAATTCATTCGCCTTGCTTAAAACTAAGTCAACTTGCTGGGTATTCAGATTTCCAAACTGCAATATATATTCTATAAATTCTTTCATACCTGCAAGTTAGTTAAAGTTGTTTACGATGAATTTGTCAAATGACAAATTCATCGTAAAATTTATTGATGTCATAGTTTAATTTTTATTAAATAATTCTTTGAACGCTACAGGACTCAAGTTTGTCTTTTTCTTAAATAATTTATTGAAAGACTGCGGATGTTCGAATCCTAATTTATATCCAATTTCCGATACCGAAAAAGTACCATTGACAATATACTCTTTTGCTTTTTCGATTAATTTATCATGAATAAACTGTTGAGTATTTTGTCCACAAAGATTCCGTAACAAATCGCTCAGGTATCTTGGCGATAAATTCAACTCATCTGCCAGAAACTGTACTGTCAATACACCATTTAACAAAGTCTTTTCGTCATTAAAATAAGCATCTATTAGGTTTTCTAATTTCGCCAATACATCGTGATTAACCGCTTTTCTGGTAATAAACTGCCGGTTATAAAAGCGATTACTATAGTTTAGTAAAAGTTCTATTTGCGATATAATCACATCCTGACTAAAATTATCGATACGTTCGTTAAGCTCATTCCGGATCGAAACAAAGACACCCAAAATAGTATCCTTTTCTTTCTCTGACAAATACAAGGCTTCTGAAGCAGAATAACCAAAAAAGCCATATTTTTTTATGTTAGTATTCAAAGAATACGGACGAATAAAATCAGGATGAATATGCAATGACATTCCATTATAATCTGCTTCTTCATCCTGCATTTTCAAAATTTGACCTGGCGAAACAAAAGACATTCCACCCTCTTCAAAATCATAGAAGCCATGACCATATTTAATTTTTCCTTTAAAATTGGTTTTAAAGGATATCTTATAATAATCCAGAATAATTCCCTGCTCAAAATCTTTAGGGTCAAAAATAGCTTCCCCGTAATTCAAAATACTAATAAGCGGATGCAAAGGCTTAGGTTGACCCATCGCGGTATGCAGTTGAGATATTGTATGGAATATTTTAGGCTGACTTTTCATTATTATGTATTTTAAACTTATCAGGTTCTAATTATTATTATCACACAAATTTACAAAATGTTCTATTGGCGCAATATTCCAGTTTACAGTACTTTGATCAATCATATCATGCACAATCGAATCACTAAGTTCCGTCATCAATTTATGCATGGCAGCTGTACCGTCCTGAGCGTTTTCCCATAAAAGCAAATCGTAAACAACACCTTTTTTTAATTCAAAGATACTTCTGGAAATAAACCCTTTCTGTCTTTTCAAAAATTCATCAATTTCTTTGTTTGCCTCAATAAATTGCTGAACATTAGAATTATTCAATCTAAAGGTAGTTAGTTCTATCGCTTGATTTTTCATCTTATTTTAAATTTAAAAAGTAAACATTGTTTTAATATTCTCAACCTGTTTTTCGGCACCCAAATTTATGCGTTCATTGTATAACGCATTAGCATCCTTTCCTGCAACATACCTTAATTTATTCTGATTGTCTGTTGCAGCTTCAAAAACAATTTGAGCAATATCTTCAACTTTACTATAGTTAGCGATTTGTTCCGGACTATACCCTTTACTCACTTCTGCAGACAGTTGTACATAAGCACTATGTTGCACTAACTCCATAGATCGAACAGCAAAATCTGTTTGCATACCCCCGGGAGCGATAATTTTTACCTGAATTCCAAACTGAGCTAACTCGTATGCCATACTTTCTGAAAAACCATCTATAGCAAATTTTGTAGCACTATAAATAGAACAGGTTGGGAATCCTATTAATCCAAAAGTAGAGGTAATATTTATAAATGTACCGCTCTTGTTTTTACGAAAATGAGGTGTAAAAGCTTTTGAAACTCTTATAACACTAAGTAAATTAGTTGCTATCTGACGATAAATTTGTTCATCATCTAAAGATTCTAAAACACCTATTAAACCATAACCCGCATTATTCATTACAACGTCTACAGAATATAAAGCTGTAACTTGTTTAATTGTCGAAATAATTTGTTCTGAATTTGTGACATCCAAAGGAAGTATTATAACATCTTTCAGCTTATCCAGTTCGTTTTCTTTTTCAGGATTTCGCATTGTTGCGATTACACGCCAACCTTTACTTTGAAATAATTTTGCTGTTGATTTTCCTAAACCTGACGAAGCTCCTGTAATAAAAATTGTCTTTTGCATTTTTTTATAATTTAAAATTTATAATGCAAAAATCAGAAGAAGTGTCATGAGGAATGTAGCCATTTTGGAGTTTCAGTTAGCCAAAATGACTCTACAGCTTTGTTAGATAGAATAAAACTTTTCGATTTATTCCAAAAAAAAACTTCAATTAGCATTAGCCAATTGAAGTTTTTAGTACTCAGAGCGGGACTTGAACCCGCACGAACATTGCTGTTCACTGGATTTTAAGTCCAGCGTGTCTACCAATTTCACCATCCGAGCATTATGTGGTACCTCCAGGGATCGAACCAGGGACACATGGATTTTCAGTCCATTGCTCTACCATCTGAGCTAAGGTACCTTATATATTTAAAATATATAAATAAAAACCCTGTTCGTTAAAACAGGGTTTTCAAAAGAAAGGCGACGACATA
>NZ_MUGS01000097.1 GCF_002222055.1 Flavobacterium araucananum | reverse complement strand
TAATTACTTCGTCTGTTCGCTTCGCTTGGGTCAAAAAATATATATTTAACACATAGAGACATAGATTTTTTTAGCTAAAAGGAATGCCAAAAGAAATACATTTCTTTCACATAGCTAGGCTATGTGCATTTTAAACAAGTGAAACGCCTTTTTTAAAGATCCAAAAGCTATGTTTCTATGTGTTAAAATTAATTACACCCAATGGGTTTCTTATTTATAAAAATTTAAATCCAAGAGAGATGTTAGAAACCGCGGTTTTTATTTTTCTGTTTGATGGATCAAGATCTGTAACTCCTGCAAGATATCTGTAGTCTAAAGTCAGTTTCCATAAATCGATGCCAACTCCTCCAAGAATACTACTGTTGTTTTTTTCGAATGCGATCAAATTTAGATTATTATTGGCTTTTATATCTGAATAGCTTTTCCAGTTGTATCCGGCAAAAATCCTGACATTTCCTAGTTTGCCTAAAGGAACAACTTTAAAACCAACAAGTAATGTTGCATCAGTTCCTGACAACTCATATTCAGTTTCTCCAATCCCGGTTTGCGAAAGACTAAACTTTGATTTTGCATATCCAAATTCTCCCTGACCATAAAATATTAATAAATTTACTCTCGCAAATCCTGCAACACCATAACCGGTTCCGGAACTTTTTGAACTGAAATCATTAGTAAGCGGAGAAGTGATATTATACGAAAACTGAGGTCCAAATTGTATTAATTGTGCAAAACCATTGGCACTAATACATAATAATACTGCAAGAATAAATTTTTTCATAGCTTGGTTTATTTTTAGATCCCATAAAAATAAATATTATTAATAATAAAAGAAAGATTTGTCTTGTTTAATTTCATATAAGTTTTTGATAATGAATCAAATGTGTTTTGGTAAAAGGAGTTGAATAGAATTGAAAAATAGGTTAAATTTGAGATTCTCAATAAAATAATGCTACAATGAATATTAAAGTAATCAAAGCTTCTGAAACCTGGCAAATAAGACACGTTGTAATGTGGCCGGATCAGCCTTTTGAGTTTGTTCAATTAGAAGAAGATAATTCAGGGTTACATTTTGGTGTTTTTGATGGCGAAAAATTGGTTTCCATAGTTTCTTGTTTTATCGTTGGTACTGAAATGCAGTTTAGAAAATTGGCAACTTTAGATGATTATCAGGGAAAAGGAATGGCTTCGACATTGCTAAAACATATTTTAGAGGTTGCAAAAGACAAAAAATGACCAAATTATGGTGTAATGCGCGAACCAACAAAAAATATTTCTATGAAAAATGTGGTATGACAGATACGCATAAAACTTTTGTTAAAGCAGAACAGGAATTTACAATAATGGAAATTTTGCTATAGAAAATATACTCCCATTTATAGAATAAAATATACAGGATCAAATAATTACGATTTTGATGATTTTTGTTTTGAGAGTCGTTTCTTTCAGGAAATAGTATTGTTTCGGGATGCTTTTTTAAGATAATTAGGCATAAAAA
>NZ_MUGS01000096.1 GCF_002222055.1 Flavobacterium araucananum | reverse complement strand
GAGAAACGCACCATCAGAACAGAAACCACAAACTATTAATACATTAAAAAAGTGAAAGTTATGAAGAAAATCACATTACTTATTTTAGTACTGGCTAGCACAAAATGTATCTCACAAATTTATTTTGGTCCTACTGCAAACATGTATGTAAAAAATGAAGTACTCTATGTTCAACAGGATATAAATTTGGCTTCGACTTCAAATTTATATTTAAGAAATAATGCACAGCTCGTGCAAGGAACCACTGGAGCATCAAGCAATACAGGTACAGGTTTGCTATCTGTTTATCAGGAAGGTACATCAGACAATTACGATTACAATTACTGGTGCTCCCCTGTTGGAAACGCTTCTGTAGCATCCGGAAATGAGAATTTTGGAATTACGATGCTAAACAGACCAACAAGTTCAATCGTATCTACTCCAGCCACTATTTTAGCCCAAAGTATTGAGGACGGGACTTCCAATCCGTTTGCCATAGCCTCTGCCTGGGTTTATAAACTCATTAATGGCGTTGATTATTCGCAGTGGATATTTGTTGGAGGCGCATCAACAATAGCTCCGGGCGAAGGTTTTACGATGAAAGGCACCAGCGGAACTGATGCAACAGATCCTGAAGGAACCGGTATAACAAACAATCCCGGAGGTGCACAGAGATATGATTTTAGGGGAAAACCTAATGACGGGACTATTACGATTAGTTTAGGCGCAAATAATACAACCTTAACCGGAAATCCATATCCATCTGCTTTACACTTAAATGCTTTTCTTTTAGATGCTTCCAATACAGCAACTGGTGGTATTGCTTATTTTTGGGAGCAGGATAAAACCGTAAATTCTCATACGCTGGTAAATTACAGAGGAGGTTACGGAAGTTATTCTCCCATAAGTTTAGTTTCGAATGGTGTATATGTTCCTGCAACTTTTAATTCGTACAACGCAGATGGCTCAATAAACAACACCGGGTCATCATCGGGACTTGCAATACAACGTAAATATTCTCCTATTGGTCAGGGATTTGTAATTAATGCCACTGCGAGCGGAACTGCTATATTTAAGAACGCCCACAGAGCATTTTATAAAGAAGGAACTGGTTTCTCTCAATTTGAAAAACATGCACCAAAAGAAAAAAACACCAAAAAAGAACAAGCAACTGATGTAGTTGTTGAAGAAGTTTCGCTTTTAAGACTTAATACCATAATAAACAATCAGTTTACCAGACAATTGGCATTGGCTTTTGTCCCGGAAGCGACAGATGGAATTGATTATGGCATAGACGCCTTAAATGTGAATGACGAACTCCCGGACGATGTTACCTTTTGGATAGAAGACGGTAATTATGTAATTCAGGGTGTTAATTTTGATGAGACAAAGAAAATACCACTTGCTGCAAAAGTAACAAACAATACTAATTTTAAATTTTATATTCCGGAAGTCGTAAATTTTGATCCTACGCAAATGATATACCTCTATGATGCTCTTGATGATTCTTATCATGACATCAAAAACGGAACGTATGAAATCGCAGTTCTACCCGGAACATACCCGGACCGCTTTAAAATTACATTTAAAAATGAGAAAACACTAGGAACAGGTAGCCAGGCCACTAAACAGTTTTTTATTACACAGGATAATGTAAGTAATAATCTAAAAGTTTCAAACCCTAACAACTTAGCACTAAAATCCTTTAAACTATATGACATGTTAGGCAAAGTAGTACTATCTAAAAAAGACTTGGGAACTGAGCAAAATTACATTTTTTCAACCAATGATTTAAGCAGCGGAGTCTACATTGCAGAGTTCCTGACCACTGATAATGAAAGGTTCGACGAAAAAATTGTCATTTCAAATTCGGGCAAATAAAATAATACGATTTAAAAATAAAAATATCCACACCATTAACTAATACTAGAAATTATGATCCATAAACATACTCTACAAAATCATAAGTCATTATTTTTATTTTTCTTCCTGCTTATTACATTAACAGGAAATGCACAAATTGGAATTGGTACAACAACACCAAACGCAAGTTCAGTTCTCGACATTACTTCTACCACAAAAGGAATGCTGACACCCAGAATGACAACAGTTCAAAGAAATTCCATAACAACCCCTGCAGATGGCTTAATGGTATACGATACTGATTTAAAGGTATTTTACTATTATTCAGCTGGTACCTCAACCTGGCTGCCTGTAGTTAGTGGTGTTCCCGGAAGAATCAATTTTAAACGTATAAAATCTACAGATGTTCTGGCAACTGTATTAGCAACTGAACTTGCGAATGGTGGAGGATCTAAATACCTTTTGAGTTCTAATACACTGTATGAAATTAACGGTACTGTTGCCTTTAACTTTCCTATTGATCTAAATAATGCTTATGTACAAGGATTGGATGCAAATGAAGATATTATCCTGAGAACGTCAGGAAATATTTTTGAAGGCGCAAACGGCGGAAGTATAAGAAGTTTAACCCTTGTTGCTTCTGCAGGAAATGTGTTTAACCTTAGCGGAGCAGCAACTCAAAATTTAATATTTAGAGATTGTATAGTGGCGAATTCTAATACAGTAGGTACGATTTCTGGTTTTGGATTAGTATTTTTAAGTATTATACAATTTTCTAATAATACGAATGGAATCACGTACAACAACATTAACCAATTGCTAATTAGTAATTTAGGATGGTTTGGTAATAATTTCGGAACCTATGAAAAACTTACCGGATCTTTTATGCTGGTAGAGAAACAAGGTGGTTTTAGTCAGGTAGAGGGTTCTGCAATAGGATTTGATGTATCTGGAAACCCTACAATAAGTGGCGATGCTGTATTAGAATCGGTAGTTTTTACAGGCGCGAATACTACAGGATTTGTAAAACCATATACGGTAGGAACCTATACAGGCTACAATTTTAACAATAGCTGGACCGTAAGAGCCGCCGGAATACCTACAGAAGCAGATGCAAATGCAGTAGGTGACTTTTCAATGGATTACCCAGTGGGATCTGGAGCTTCTACTGCTTTTAGTGCATCAAATCCGAGTAATATAGTAAAAGTTCTTGGAAATACATCCTCTTATAATTTATTTAGATTTGCACTGGACGTATCTCCAAATAATAATAACAGACTACGTTATATCGGAAAAAAGAAAAGAATTTTTCAGGTTGGAGGTTCTATTTCATTTCAGGTTCCGGCAGCTGGTACTTACATAATTTATATCGCTAAAAATGGTACCGTTTTATCCCAATACAAAATTTATGGTAGAGGTCAGGTCAATGGTGATATTATTGTTCTTCCGTTAAATGCATCAATAGAATTAATAAATAATGATTATATCGAAATATATGCACAGCGTTACACCGGCGGTACTTCAGATGCTATTATAACTCCAAATATGGCAGTGATTATCAAGTAATAAAACATAATTTCATGTAATTTTTTTTTAATTTTTTAAAGAAATTAGTTTAAATAAAAAAAGCGGCCGTTTCACTATCGATACGGCTTCTTTTGTTTTAAATACTACCTGAAAATGGTGTTTTTTATTTAAAATTTAATTGCAACTTTCGCAATAGTTTTACCTGATTCCAGCAATTCATGCGCTTTTTTCAAGTTATCAACTGTTAGTGGATAGAGTTTTAAGTTTTTCTTCAGTTTTAATAAATCAATCTTCGTATGTTTTTCATTTGCCACTAGCGCTATCATTCTTTTACTACAGCGGGTTTGAGATTAAATTAAGCTCATTATTCGAATTTGAAAAATCATCCTAAATACAAAGACCAACTTTCCATTGAGCCAATTCCTAAAATTTTTTGTAGTAGATGATTTACGGGTTCTGTCGCATCTGTCAGAATCAAATATAAGAATTTAAGTAATTTAAAAATTACCTCGCCAATTTACAGAATGATTTAAACATAGATATCCCTGGTCTATCATCTGATTCTTTCTAAGCATATGCACAACTTCAATTCCGCTTAGAGTTCTCTTTGCAGATCCAAAACTTTTAAAGCCTAATCCGTTTTGTATACGCCACTTGATAAAACGATGGTCCTGTTCGACAACAATGTTAAGATATTTACATTGCCGGATTTTAATCTTTGAGAACAAACGCTTGTTATATACTTTGATCGCTGCTGTATTAGAACCGTTTTTATCAATGTGTATTACTTGTGGTTTGTAGTTATTACTAATTGCTTTAATTAGAAAAGACTGAGCGCTCATTCTGTGTCTTTTTCTGGTCAAAAGAAAGTCTACTGTATTGCCTAATTTATCTACTGCTCGATATAAATAACACCAAATGCCTTTTACTTTGATATAGGTTTCATCCAATCTCCAGCTTGCCCCCCACTTTGACCTTTCTCTTCTTCATCTCTGATTCAATGAAGGGTGTAAATTTATAAACCCAGCGTTGGATCGTAGCATGATCCACAATCACGCCCATTATCTTCATTATTTCTTCAACATCTCGATAACTTAAAGTAAACCTAAGCTTAAAATATACTGCCTAGAGAATAATAGACTTTGGATAACAATGACCTTTGGTATTCATTTTTCGATGGGTTTAAAATTATAAAGATAAAGTTATTCCCAAATGCCACAGAATCTAATAAAATATTCTTAGTTAAAATATAAAAATAACATACTACGTCTTAAAAAAAGTTATTATATTGCTAAAGAATAGGAAGAAAATTACAAAAAAACAGTACGTCTTTTCAATCAGGCTTTGAAGTTATTTTCAAGATCCTTAAAAAGCTTGTTCTGGCATTATAATATCGGCTTATACTATGAATTGCATTATTATTGACGACGAAAAAATGGCAAGAGCCATCATAGAAAAAATGATTGAGAACACCCATCAATTAAACTTGTTACAAGAGTTCTCAAATGCTATGCATGCCATAAAGTACCTGAATCAGAATGAGGTCGATTTGATTTTTCTAGATATCCACATGCCTGATTTCACAGGTTTCGATTTCATTCAGACAATTAAAAATCCTCCCAAAATTATACTGGTAACTTCTGATAAGAATTTTGCTATCGAAGCTTTTGAATACGAATGTATTGTTGATTATTTAGTAAAACCTATTACCGAAGATCGTTTTCAAAAAGCGATTCAAAAA
>NZ_MUGS01000095.1 GCF_002222055.1 Flavobacterium araucananum | reverse complement strand
TTGCCTTAACCTAACCTGCTTATGAAAAAGCTTTACATACTGTTTTCCTTTGTTTTGCCACTATTAACTTTTTCTCAGGATATTCTTTGGGAAAAATCGTATGGAGGCATTCACGCTGATTATCTTTTTGATGCCCAACCCACAGCCGACTATGGTTTTATTCTGGCAGGAAGTTCTTTATCTAATAAAACGGGTAATAAAGCAGATGATAATCATGGCGATTTAGATTATTGGATCTGGAAAATGAACGAAAAAGGAGATCTCGACTGGCAAAAGAGTTTTGGCGGAAGCGGTTTTGATTTACTACAAAGTATTAAAAACACCAGAGATGGTGGTTTTATTCTGGCGGGAACATCAAGTTCATCAAAAAGTTTTCAGAAAAATGAAGATTGCAAGGGAATCACTGATTTTTGGGTTATCAAATTAGATGCTTCGGGAGCAGAACAATGGCAGCGTACTATTGGTGGTGCAGGTCAGGATGAATTGTTATGTGCTTTCCAGACCAAAGACGGAGGTTATATGTTAGCCGGTTCTTCGAGCTCTAATCCTCCGGTTATTTTAGATAGCAAACCAGACGCAAAATTTGTAGGTACCACAAAAGCTGATTTGTTTAATAAATCAGAAAAAAGCAGGGGCAATATGGATTACTGGATTGTCAAACTGGATAAACAAGGTACTATCGAATGGCAAAAAACATACGGCGGACAATATGCTGATGTGCTTCGAAGTATGGAACAAACTACAGACAACGGATACATCCTGGCGGGATATTCGAACTCTCCAATATCAGGCGATAAAACAGACAGTAATAAAGGCATAGGAGATTATTGGATCATCAAGATAAATGATGCCGGCGAGATTCAGTGGCAAAATA
>NZ_MUGS01000094.1 GCF_002222055.1 Flavobacterium araucananum | reverse complement strand
TCTCAGGATATTCTTTGGGAAAAATCATATGGAGGCATTCACGCTGATTATCTTTTTGATGCCCAACCCACAGCCGACTATGGTTTTATTCTGGCAGGAAGTTCTTTATCTAATAAAACGGGTAATAAAGCAGATGATAATCATGGCGATTTAGATTATTGGATCTGGAAAATGAACGAAAAAGGAGATCTCGACTGGCAAAAGAGTTTTGGCGGAAGCGGTTTTGATTTACTACAAAGTATTAAAAACACCAGAGACGGTGGTTTTATTCTGGCGGGAACATCGAGTTCCTCAAAAAGTTTTCAGAAAAATGAAGATTGCAAGGGAATCACTGATTTTTGGGTTATCAAACTAGATGCTTCGGGAGCAGAGCAATGGCAGCGTACTATTGGTGGTGCAGGTCAGGATGAATTGTTATGTGCTTTCCAGACCAAAGACGGAGGTTATATGTTAGCCGGTTCTTCGAGCTCTAATCCTCCGGTTATTTTAGATAACAAACCAGACGCAAAATTTGTAGGTACCACAAAAGCTGATTTGTTTAATAAATCAGAAAAAAGCAGGGGCAATATGGATTACTGGATTGTCAAACTGGATAAACAAGGTACTATCGAATGGCAAAAAACATACGGCGGACAATATGCTGATATACTTCGAAGCATAGAACAAACTACAGACAACGGATACATCCTGGCGGGATATTCGAACTCTCCAATATCAGGCGATAAAACAGACAGTAATAAAGGCATAGGAGATTATTGGATCATCAAGATAAATGATGCCGACGAGATTCAGTGGCAAAATA
>NZ_MUGS01000093.1 GCF_002222055.1 Flavobacterium araucananum | reverse complement strand
GTATCTGCGTCATCGTATATAGATGCACTAAGATCAATGGCAATAACCTTATCCACAGGCAGCGATAAACCTTCTTTCAACAACAAATCCTTCTGGCTCAGAACAAGCACTGCTTTGGTATCTTCCAAGATATAATCAATCCTGTCCTGTGGATAATCAGGGTCAATTGGAACATAAGCCCCTCCTGCCTTAAGTACTCCAAGTATTCCAATGACCATCTCAAGGCTTCTCTCAAGACATAACACGATAAGGCTATCTCCTGTAAGTTCCCCTTGGGTCCTTTTCTCATACTCCAAGCGGATATGACGAGCCAGTTGATTACTCCTGGCATTAAGTTCGCCATAACTCAACTCATCACCATCATAAACCAAAGCAATATTATCAGGGGTCTTTTCCGCTTGTGCCTGGAATAACTCATAAATAGTCATGTCACTCGGATAAGTCCTATCGGTAGCATTCCAATTATAAACAATTTGATTGTACTCATCAGGCTGCAATAAACTGATTTCATCATAAGACTTATCAGGGGCTGCAATTAACTGGGCAAGCAAATGCTTATAATGACCAATAAAACTATCTATGGTTGCTTTATTGAATAAACTCATCGCATAACTTACCTGCCCTATAAGCTCGTCATGACTGTCATCTATAAAAATCGACAAATCAAATTTCTCCACTTCATGAGATTCCTCAAAATAAAATGGTTTAAGATAACTTCTACCCGTATTTATGGCTTTTGTATCTCTTCCTAAACTCTGTACCACAAACATTACCTGAAAAACAGGATGTCTGGAAGCATCACGCTCAACTCCCAATTCTTCAACCAACTTCTCAAAAGGCAAATCCTGATGCAACTGACCCTCTATCTGATCCTGATGGACCTGATCAATCAACGAGACATAACTCTGACCCTTACTCAAAATACTCCTGTTAACCTGAGTGTTCACAAAAAATCCAATAAGATCCTGCGTCTGCCTGTGATGCCTGTTGGCAATAGGGCTACCCGTTACAATATCATTCTGACCTGTATATTTACTAAGCAAAATATTAATACTGCTCAACATCACACTATGAAGCGTAACTCCAAGGCGATGAGATAACAACCTTAATTGTTCACTCAAATCTTTGTCTAAAACAAAACTCTGATGAGATCCCCTGTAATCAATCTGCGATGGTCGAACATGATCAATCGGAAATTCCAATGGATCATAACCCAATAACTTAGACTTCCAATAAGCCAACTGATTCTCTAAAACTTCTCCCGTAAGATAAGTTCTTTGCCACAATGCATAATCTTTATATTGAATATCCAAAGCTGGCAAAACAAAAGCCTTATCTCCACTTATATAAAACTCATAGTAAGCTCGAAGTTCTCTCTGAAAAATATCCATAGACCAACCATCACTGGCTATATGATGCAGGTTAATCAGTAAAAACCTTCTTTCTGGTCCCGTTTCTGATTCTATAATATAAAATTTAACCCTGATAGGATACTCCAGACTTAAATCAAAGGGACGATTAATATCTGTTTTTATAACAGACTTATAATCTTCTGATACCCCCAGAACTGAATCCTCAATAACCAATACTCTATCACGCACAACCTGGATACCATAACCAAGATCCTCCCTCTGCTCAATGGTACTTCTCAATACCTCATGCCTCGATACAATACATTGAAGGGCATACTTTATACCTGAAATATCAGTAGCAGGCTCAAGTTCAAATACAGAAGGCATATGGTAAGCATTAGTGCCCTGCTCATACTGCTCGATAAACCACAAACGCTCCTGGGAAAAAGACAAAACATTTTCTTCCTCTGATGCTTTAGTGATTATGGTATCAATACTTCCTTTACTGTGAACCAATAAGTCCAATACGGTTTTGTATTTAAAAATATCTGCTATCTTTATATAACAGTCCAGTGCCTTACTCATACGATGCGACACCTGAATGGCCAATATCGAATTACCTCCTATCCTGAAGAAATTATCCGTTATTCCAACCCTATCCAAGCCTAAGACCTCTTTCCAGATATTACAAACGGCGATCTCCAATTCTGTCCTTG
>NZ_MUGS01000092.1 GCF_002222055.1 Flavobacterium araucananum | reverse complement strand
ATTGGGTTTTAAAACTAGATGAAAAAGGAGATGTTATATGGAGTAAAACCTACGATTTTGGAAAAACAGATGTCCTGACTTCATTGGTCGAGAATAAAGACCAGTCTTATTTAATAGGCGGATATACCCAAAGCGAAAGCAAACCAGCAGCTGGAGGTATTGCAGGAAAAGCAACAGGATTAACAAATAAAGATCGTGGAGATAAGAATGGCTACAATGCTTTGAAAATTGATGAAAATGGCGAAGAAATGTGGAGAAAAACAGTAGCAAGCAATGGAGAAGACGTACTACAAAAACTTTTTGAAACCAGAGACGGCGGTTATTTGATGGCAGGAACGTCTAAATCCGGCACTTCAAAAAATAAAAACTCCAGTATTGGCGGTAATGATTTTTGGGTCGTAAAAATAAAAGACAAACTAAAACCGGAGAAAGTCAAAGCCAAAGGGATAGAAGCGATCCCCAACCCGGTAGTCACTTTTACCAATATTATTATAGGGTATGAGTACGAAAGAGGGACTGCTACTGTCGTAGATATGGCGGGTCGAACACTACAACAATTTAGTATTACCGGTAGAACCGTTCTGGTTGATTTAAGCCAATACCCTGAAGGGATTTATGTAATCCATATAAAGACCAATATACAGCGTGATGGTGTAAAAGTGATAAAAAGAGGGAAATAATCTAAATTTTCGGACTTCTTCTATAAAAGAAAATACAGTATGAATATTAATAATTTTTATTATGAGATTAAGACTTTACTTTACAATTATTACAACATTCTTCCTAATACAAATTACAGAGGCACAGGATGACCTTCAGCCAAAATTTACGCCTTCCTATCCATCAACAGCAGATTTAGGACGTTTTGGCAATATGCCAGTAGGATTATTTACAGGATCACCCGCGGTGAACTTAGAAATCTATACTCTAAAAGATGGCGAGACAAGTATTCCAATAACGATTGGCTATAATTCAAATGGAGTTCAAGTCGACGGAATTCCCAAGCAATTAGGCATTGATTGGAATTTGATTGCTACTGGAGTAATTACCAGAACTGTTATGGATGAACCTGATGAAAATCAGCCACCGGCTAATTTACCATTAATTCATTGCGAAGCAAATGATAGTGCCGGAAGGGCAATTGCCGGATATAATAAAACGGATACGGAGAAAGATATTTTTAGTTTAAATGCCTTTGGGTTATCAGTTAAATTTTTATTAGCTGACGATCGGGAGAACGTTATTCAAATTGAACAAAGCAAAATTAAAATAGTGTATGACAAAAGTGTTTTCTATGTTACTGATGTGGATGGTACAGTGTATACTTTTGGAGGAACCAATGCCACGGAACAATCTGTGAATAGAAATGATGGAGGATCATCACATGCCACTCCTACAGAATTTACGACTGCTTGGTATCTCACAAAGATTCAAAAACCAACGGGTCAATCTCCTGTTATTTTTTCGTATACCAAAGAATGGATGAGGTATTATACATCATATTTTGAAGAAGCAGTTGCGATTGAAAGAAATATAAACAATTCAGATAATTTAACCTCAATTTCAACTCCCAGAATTCAAAGCTATAAAAACAAACAATATCATCATACTGCAATCTTAAGTCAGATAGAACTTAATGGTAAAAGAATTGTTTTTGAATATGAATACAAAAATCCTTCAGGAGAATTTGCAAGTTATAATTCCAAGCAATTAATTTCAATGAAGATTTATAACAATCCGGATTTAGCCAACTCATTAATTAGAACTTATGATTTTGATTATTATTTAATAACACCTTCAAATGAATATAATAATTCGTATACCGATTTAAATCAAAAATTAATATTTCTTAAAGAAATTAAGGAAAAAGGAAAAACCATTTCTGATGAAATTGTAAAATATTCATTCGAGTATTATGATCCGGAAAAACTTCCTGCAAGACATTCTTTTTCAAAAGATATTTATGGATATTTTAATGGTTCAAGAAGTGCAAATAATATATTTAACAATTTAACTACTGGTACTACTATTAGTTGTGAGAACGTGGATAGTCCTTTGTATAATTCTTTTAGGGTAACAGGAAGCAGAAGAAATCCTAATCCTTTATTTACACATTATGGAATGTTGCGCTCTATTTTTTATGCAACAAAAGGGAAAACTGTAATAGAATATGAACCTAATATTGTTTTATCTAAAGTTTTTGTACCTGGAATTCACTCTACTATGGATTTATCTGCTCAAGGTATTAAAGCTAAAACATCTGCTCCTTTTTATATTGAAAAACAGCAGGTTATAAAAGTTTCAGGAAGTGTAGGAGCATCAGATGATGACACATCGGTTGTAAATTGCGAAAGATACATGGAAATACCCCATCATCTGGCAGGTCAGTCATTTACTTTTGATATAATAGACGCAACAACAAATATTGTTAAATATCATATGGGTTCTAAAAACCGCGTCATTGAAAATCAAATTTGTATTGAACCAGGTTGGTATAAAACGACTATAAAAACGGGCAAATGCTCTGAGGCAAGTGCAAGATTTTCTTGCTACTTATCAGGAAGTGAACCACATTGGGAAACAAAAGATGTTCCTGTGGCGGGTGTTCGAGTTAAGAGAACTTTAGATCATGATTCTAATCAAAATATAGTTATTAAAAGATATTATTATGGAGATCTGGAGAATTTAAATAAATCCTCAGCTTCTTTTTTGACCAAAGATCCATACACTGAAAAAAACATCGATGTTTATACGAATGATATAGAATTATATGATGGATTTGAAGGGCATTTTACAAAATCTTTTTATAGAACTTTTAAAATGATGTCGAGTTCTAAAACGCCATTATATTCTTTTGACGGAATTGCTATTGGATATGAAACTGTCATAGAAAGTTTAGGGGGAGATAATTTTGAAAATGGAGGTATTGAGAATAATTTTATTGTAAATCAAGATTTAGAACCCATGATGCTTTGTGGAGATAATGTAAGAAATGTTAATTTTTCCAATTCAACATTAAATGGGAAGCAACGAAGAAGAGCATCATTTAAAATGGTAGCTAATAAAGTTAAAAACGTATTTATTGAGGGATTTGTATATGATGAAAAATTAAAAACTGAAATTTCCAACTTTTCCGGATCTGTTTTAATGACAGGAGCGACGTTTGAGTTATACAATACAAATAAATATTCGATTACTAGTCAGTTTAATTTTTTGTCACAAAAAAACGTATCAAAATTTGATGTAGATGGTTTAAATCCTGTAAAAACCTCAATTAATTACAATTATAGTATAAATAGTTTACAATTAGCTTCTCAAAGTACTAAAAACTCAAAAGGAGAAACTCTGGAAACCAAATACTTTTATCCGCAAGATCCAGAAATGGCAAGCGAGCCCTTTGTAAAAGAGTTAATAGCAGGAAATAGAATTGGAACACCTCTAAACACTAAAACTTTTAGAGGACAAACCAAATTAACGGAGCAAAAAACAATTTATGATAAAAGCCCTGCCAGAATCGGCTTCTTATTGCCTAAATATATCCTTCAAAACAAGGGAGCAGCAGCTTTAAATAATGCAATAGACAAAAAAATAGCTTTTGATCTTTATGATGACAAAGGCAATCTCCTGCAATATACGCAAGAAGGAGCTACGCCCGTTTCTATGATTTGGGGGTATAATAAAACATTGCCCGTTGCCAAAATCGAAAACATTGCTTATGCCAGTATTCCGGTAAATTTGATCAATGAGTTACAAACAGCCTCTTCAGACAAAGGAACAGAGGCCAGTATGCTTACGGCAGTAAACAAGGTTTTTTATACCGCCTCAGGATTAGGCAATACCGCTATTACAACTTATATGTATAAACCGTTGGTAGGAGTAAGCCGTATAACAGATCCAAGCGGAATGAGTACTTATTACGATTATGATAATTTTAATCGATTAAAATATATAAAAGACCAGGATCTCAATGTTTTGCAAACCAATTACTACCACTACAAAGGACAAGTTATAGATTATGTGCTGCCAATAGAGTCTATCTATAGAAATGTCGCAATAAGTAAAATTTATACCAAAAATAATTGTCCGGCTGGAAATATAGGAACAGCAATGACCTATACTGTTCCCGCAGAAAAGTATACCTCCAACATATCACAGTCAGATGCTAATGATAAAGCCCAAAAAGATATGGATGTCAATGGACAAGATTGGGTTAATAATAGAACAGGCTGTAGTTTTATGAATACCAAAAAAAGCAGTGTATTTAGTAAGAACAATTGTAGTGCAGGTACATCAGCAGTTGTAACATATACTGTGGCAGCAGGAACTTTTAGCTCTGGTATCTCGCAGGCGGATGCAGATGCGAAGGCACAAACAAATATAGACCAGAACGGACAAGCGTATGCCAATGCGAATGGGATTTGTACGTTTAAAAATAAGGTGGCAAGCAAGCTTTTTACAAAGAATGATTGCGAAGTAACCGGCATACCCGCTACAATGTATTATACAATTGCCGCCGGGACATACAGTTCGACAATTTCACAAACTGATGCGGATCTCAAAGCCCAAGTTGATTTAAACAATAATGGACAAACTTATGTAAATGCCAATAGCTATTGTACCTACCAAAACGAGGAACTACAAGGCAATTTTAGTGTGTTTTCTGAGTATCGCGGTTTTATAAAAATAGCATATTTCGTTCCCTCAGGAAAATATACCTCCATTATTTCTCAGGTTGATGCCGATAATATAGCCCAACAAGCTTTATCTCAATGTCAATACGAGTATAGTTGTAGAATGGTAGAATGCGAAGAAGTGCCGTGGGAGTATGGTTTAGCAATTAATAGCTATGATTGTGATAGTATTTCGTTTACAATTATGCCTTCACTCGAAGAAAACTAACCCCATAAAAATTAACAGTATGAAAAACTACATATTAATCCTGATACTGCTATTGTTATCGGTTGGCAAAACAACTGCCCAGGTATTTAGCGATGATAATTTGATTTATACTGCCAGCCCGAAAAAAGCAGTAAAAGAAGAATATCTAAAAACATTGACCAAAGACGAAATAAGCCAGAGTGTAACCTACTTTGATGGCTTAGGACGTCCCGTACAAACCATTGCCATAGGGCAAGGGGGCAATGCAGAAGATATTATAACCCCAATAGAGTATGATGGATTTGGCAGGCAGGAAAAAGAATATTTGCCTTTTTCGCTGCCTAATTCCAACAACCAATACCCAAAGATAGAACACAGAGCAGCGGTAAATGGTGTAAATGCACATTATGCAACTGAGTCATACGGGAATACCACTAATCCCTATTCGCAAAAAAAACTCGAATCCTCGCCCTTAAACAGAGTTCTAAAACAAGCCGCTCCCGGCAATGATTGGGCAATGAATGGAGGTCACGAAATAAAGATGGAGTATCAGACCAATGCAGCTAATGAAGTAAGAGAATTTGAAGTAATTACTTCATGGAATGCAGCATCCGGTTTATATGATATTTCGTTTTGGGACAACAGATATTATGATAAAAATGAATTGTACAAAACCATAGTTTATGATGAGAATTCTTCGCCTAACCCATCCGAAGGAGAAGGAAGCACCATAGAATTTAAAAATAAGGAAGGGCAAGTTGTCTTAAAAAGAACATACGAATCCGGTATCAAACACGATACTTATTATGTACATGACGAGTATGGGAACTTAACCTACGTAATCCCACCCAAAGCCGATGGTATTATTACCGAAGAAATCCTGAACAGCTTATGTTACCAGTACAAGCACGATAATCGCAACCGTATGGTCGAGAAAAAAATTCCCGGAAAGCAGTGGGAGTTTGTTGTATACGACAGATTAGACAGACCAGTAGCTACAGGACCTGCATTTTCGCCCTTTACAGATGATAAAACAACAGGCTGGCTAATTACAAAATATGATGCATTAGGAAGACAAATATATACTGGCTGGAGCAATACCACCTGCAATGCAACAACAAGAGGCAGTCTGCAACAGTCGCAAAATAGCATAACAATATTTTACGAAAAAAAAGGGTCGAATACTATCGATGGTATTAGTACCCAATACACGAATACGATTGCCCCAACCAGTTTTAAACTCCTTACAGTAACTTATTATGACGATTATAATTTTCCCAATGGAGAAAGGTACAGTCATGCAGGCGTAGAAACTCTGAGTACAAATATGCGTATGGTTACAGGTACCTGGACACGAGTACCCACCACAACATTGGCAACATTAGGAGAAACCACGACTATATTTTATGACCTTAAGAGAAGACCGGTACAAAACATTATTAAGAACCATTTGGGAGGTTATACAGATGTGGTAACAGGGTATGATTTTATGGGAAAAACACTTTATAAAAAAAGCGAACATTTAAGCTCGCCTAATGGAGTACCGGTTTACACAAGCGATGTTTATAGCTATACCCCACAAGATCGCTTACTAACCCATACACACCGAATAAATGGAGTGAGTATAGTAGAAAACCTTAGCAGTAATGGGTATGATTCTTTAGGGCAGCTTGTAAGCAAAAGTATAGGAAATACAGTAGAGATTCCGCTCCAGAAAATAGATTACAAATACAATATACGAGGCTGGCTTACCGGAATAAACAATCCCGAGAACCTGCAACAGGACAGTGATCCAAGAGATTTATTTGCCTTTAAAATAAATTACAATAAAGTCGAAGCAAGCACGACCGCAGCCAAAGCACTTTATAACGGTAATATTGCCGAAACTTTTTGGGCAACAGGCAATGATGGTACGGGAGTAATTCGTGGGTATGGTTACCAATATGACCAACTCAACCGATTAAAAAAGGCGACCTATCAAACCCCTAAACTCGCCGACAACAAGAATTATTTTGGAGAAAGCCTGCAGTATGATAAAAACGGAAACATAAAAAAACTGCAACGCAAGTTTATGGCAGGAACATTAAGCAATCCTTATGTCGATGATATGGACGATTTAGATTACTCGTATGCCAGTAACTCCAACCAGCTCCTGAAAGTAACCGATGCCACCAATAATCCCCAAGGATTTAAAAGCAGTAACAAAACGGGAGATGATTACGAGTATGATTTAAATGGAAACCTGATAAAAGATAACAATAAAGACATTACAGAAATAAGCTACAACCATCTTAATTTGCCTAAAAAAATTATATTTGTTTCAGGCGATATGATTCAGTATATTTATAACGGAATAGGGCAAAAAGCAGAGAAAATTGTAACAGAAAAAGGAGTAGTTACCAATACAAAATATTTAAACGGTTTTCAGTACAAAAACAATGTTTTGCAGTTTTTTCCAACTGCCGAGGGTTATGTTCGAAACACAAGCACCAATCCGGCAACAAATGTTTTTCAGTACGTATTTAATTATACAGATCATTTAGGAAACGTTC
>NZ_MUGS01000091.1 GCF_002222055.1 Flavobacterium araucananum | reverse complement strand
GTTCTGATGGTGCGTTTCTCATAAAGATTTGGTTATATGTTTTGGCTTCTTTAAGAAAAGATACATACCCAGCGCAACTCCACTTGTAAACAGTATCGAAATTTCACTGTCTATGGGGCCACCAACGGGAGGAGGGATTGCTTGTGGTTGAGGTGGAGAAGGGGCAGCTACACTTTTGAATGCTGCACAAAGAAACAAGGCTAATAATAACTCTAACTTTCTAATTTTCATATGGTATTTTTAAATTTGGGGTAAATAAAACTTCATAGGTGAAATTGCTTTTCACTTCATTGAATATGAATATATAGGAATAATTCTACATAAAATAAGAATAACTTGTAAGGAACTCATAATTTTTAAAACCGCGTATAAGTCATAAGATCCTGGAAAAGAAGTATTTATAAAACAATGTGTTAATTTATAATCAATACTTACGAAAATGACCATGTTATTATTCGAAAATTGAATTTTTCGCATTGTTTTAGCTTATTTAATTGTAGTACAAATATGTATGTTATCTCAAATATATTGAAAAAATTCTTATAAAAAGTTTAAAACAGAAAAATAATTAAAGTAATTTCCTGTTTTAACATAGTGTATTTTATAAAATTA
The DNA here is from genome assembly GCF_002222055.1 of Flavobacterium araucananum. Classification (GTDB taxonomy): domain Bacteria; phylum Bacteroidota; class Bacteroidia; order Flavobacteriales; family Flavobacteriaceae; genus Flavobacterium; species Flavobacterium araucananum. The sequence continues at coordinate 1,068 of NZ_MUGS01000091.1, read as the reverse complement.
AGCAATCTTACAAAATGAAGAAATTAGGTAGTGTTACAGATTAGGTGCTTTTATAAAATAATGACGTAACGAGCTGAAAAAGAATTCTAAAAATGTTGTCAGTTTTAATATCGGCAGAAGAACCAATAAAACATTAAGCCATGTTCTAGATACTTTAAAATTATCAGAAGTTAAAAAGATATTTACCGACAGATTAAAAAACTACAGATATCTGATTGATGAGAAACTGCATTCTGTAAAACGTTTTGGTACCAATCATATTGAAAGGAAAAATCTAACATTAAGAACGCATCTTAAAAGACTAAGTAGAAGAACTATTTGCTTGAGCAAGAGCTTAATAATTTTAGTATCAGTTTTGAAGATTTACTTTTGGACTTGAGTTTTAAATAGTTTAAATATATTATTGAATAATTTAACGCTAACGAGACCCGAACCATTTTTCCTTGAAAATACAGGCGTTTAGATTTTTTAAGAAATTGAGGTAAAATTTATCAAACGACAAAAAAGCTTGAAAAATGTAGATTTCTCAGTCTTTTGCTTTAACCTTACGGGAACAGGACTCGAACTTGTTAGAACAAAGTGAGAAAACACTATACAAAGTAAGATTAATACAGTTTCGAACCTAAACTTGTTAGAGCCTTATTTTGCTGTATTTCTGTTTTTCAAAAACACCATGTGCCACATTGACGCTCAACTCGTAGATCTGACCTGTAGTAAGTTGACCTCATCGGATGTAAGCTAAATATAGATAGATGGCAGTTCAATCAGTTGAACCGTTATTCTGTTTATATCTTCGAGCCAAACTATTTTAGTTTTTGTATTTTTGAGCCACCGTTGAAAGAGTGTTGGAGCCAAATTATTACATGCGCATTCTATAATAAATGTAATAAAAGATTAGTCGACTTGTATGTAACTAACAAGTAAAATTATCCATTAATATATGACTAAGTAAGTGATGAAAATCTCTTATGTTGAGGTAATTAATAATAAAAAGAGTAATAACTTTAATTTTGTATAATTATTATATAAATGATCTATAAAAAGAGAAAGAGCAAGTATTACTACTTG
>NZ_MUGS01000090.1 GCF_002222055.1 Flavobacterium araucananum | reverse complement strand
AATTATAGCATAATTTTCTGTAATATATTCTGTTAAATTACAATCATTTTAAACTTTTAAATTATAGTAGGTTAGCCTATCTAAATGTGAATCTGTATTTTTGTATTAAATATTATAATTTAAGTATGAAAAAAAGTATTGTATTGTTGACCTTGTTTGTTATCTCAAATTTAAGTGCTCAACAGCGCCCTAAGTTGGTAGTAGGTATAGTAGTAGATCAGATGAAAATGGAATATTTGTATCGGTTTTCAGATGATTTTTCTCCAAACGGATTCAAGAGGTTAATAAATAATGGATATACTTTTCAAAATATGCATTACAATTATGTTCCTACTTATACCGCACCGGGACATGCATCAATTTACACAGGTACAACACCTGCGACACACGGTATTGTTGGAAATGAGTGGTTCAGCAGAACGCTTGGAAAAGAAATGTATTGTACAGATGATGCTGGTGTAAAAACGGTAGGAGATGGTACGCCAGAAGAAGGTGCTATGTCTCCTAAAAATCTACAAAGTACTACAATTACTGATGAAGTAAGGATGGCAACCAACTTTGCCGGAAAAGTTATTGGAGTTAGTCTTAAAGACCGTGGTGCAATTTTACCGGCAGGTCATTTTGCAAATTGGGCTTTTTGGTACAGTAAAACAGGTTCTTTTATTTCAAGTACTTTTTACGGAGAAAAATTACCGGAATGGGTTTCTCAGTTCAATAGCGAGAAACATTATATACCTTACATTAATAAAGGTTGGGATTTGTATAAACCAGCTTCAACTTATAATGAGAGTTTGCCGGATAATAATCCTTATGAAGGTAAATTATATGGTAGTACAGCTCCAGTTTTTCCTTATGATTTAAAGAAAATGTATGAGAAAAATGATGCCGGAATTTTAAGAGCAACTCCCTATGGAAATGATTTATTGGCTGAATTTGCGATGAAGGCTATCGAAAAAGAAGAACTAGGTAAGGATGATATTACAGACTTTTTAACCGTTAGTTTCTCTTCTACAGATTATGTGGGACACTTGCTGGGACCACGTTCTATAGAACTTCAGGATACTTATTTAAGATTAGATCAAACGATCGCAGACTTTTTAAATTATTTAGATAAAACTGTTGGTAAGGATAATTATCTGCTTTTTTTAACTGCAGATCACGCAGGTGCTGAAAATGTAATTTATCTAAAAGATCATAAATATAATGTAGACAATTACCCGTCGAAAGAGGTTAAAAAAAGTTTACAGGATTTCTCAATTAAGACATTTGGAGTTGACTTGGTGTTGAATTATTCTAATTTTAATTTATTTTTTAATAAACAAATCATCAAAGACAAAGGATTAGAGTTAGTAAAAGTAAAACAAGCTTTTAAAGAGTTCTTAATCTCTCAGCCACAAATTAAAAAGGTTTATACCGAAGAAGAAATTTTAGCAAATTCAGGAAATGATTATTATTTGAATTTTGTTGCAAAAGGGTATGATGTTACTCAGGATGGTGATATCGTAATCATTAATAAACCTGGAGATATTGAATATTCGACTACAGGAACATCACACGGAACACCTTATGCGTATGATACCCATGTGCCGGCAATTTTTTACGGATGGCATATTAAAAAAGGAGAATCTTATGATAAAAAAGCAATTACTGAAATTGCTCCAACAATAGCACAAAAAATTAAAGTTACTTTCCCTAACGGAACTGAAGCAAAAGTTTTGCAAGAAGTTCTGGATGAAAAGTAGATTTCTTTATTCCTTATAAAGTATAAAACCTGTCATTGATTATGACAGGTTTTTTTATGTCTAAAAAAAAAAAGACTTTTCGGTTAAGAAAAGTCTTTTAAGGAGTGTTTAGTAAGCACTTATTTTAATATTAGCATTATGATTTTACCAACACTAATTCTTCGTTAAAAGGAAGATTCCAAGCTTCTGCAACTCCTTTGTAAAGAATTTTTCCATTAGCAATATTTAATCCTTTTTTCAATTCTTCATTTTCGATACACGCTTTTTCCCATCCTTTATTTGCTAATTGAACCGCATAAGGCAAAGTTGCATTTGTTAACGCTAAAGTTGATGTGTAAGGAACAGCACCAGGCATATTTGCTACACAATAGTGAACAATATCATCAATAATAAAAGTTGGATTTTCGTGTGTTGTAGGAGTACAAGTTTCAATACATCCACCTTGATCAACTGCTACATCGACAACTACAGTTCCCGGACGCATTAATTTAAGCATGTCACGAGTAATCAAGTGAGGTGCTTTTGCTCCTGGAATTAAAACAGCACCAACGATTAAGTCAGCGTCAGCAATTGCTTTAGTAATGTTGTAATGGTTTGACATTTGTGTGCTTACGTTTGCTGGCATAATATCATCCAGGTAACGTAAACGTGGCAAACTTAAATCCATAATAGTAACCTGAGCACCTAAACCAGCAGCCATTTTTGCCGCTTGAGTTCCAACGATTCCTCCACCTAAAACTAAAACTTTTGCAGGAGGTACACCTGGAACACCACCTAAAAGAATTCCTCTTCCTTTTAATGGTTTCTCAAGATATTTAGCACCTTGTTGGATAGCCATACGACCAGCTACTTCTGACATTGGAACTAATAAAGGTAAACTACGATCTGTTTTTTCTACTGTTTCATAAGCTAAGCATACTGCACCTTTTTCTAGCATAGCATGAGTTAATGGTTCTGATGATGCAAAGTGAAAGTAAGTAAATAACAATTGATCTTTTTTGATTAATGGATATTCAGATGCAATTGGCTCTTTTACTTTAATAATCATTTCAGCAATAGCGTATACTTCTTCAATAGTTGCCAGAACTATTGCACCAGCACTTGCATATTCATCATCACTAAAACCACTTCCTAAACCTGCTGTTGCCTGAACATACACAGTATGTCCATGTTTTTTCATTTCAGAAACACCTGCTGGAGTTAAAGCCACACGGTTCTCATTGTTTTTTATTTCTTTTGGAACACCTATTATCATTTTGTTATATTTTTTTGTTTTTATTGAAATCCTTTTTACAAAATTACAGTTAGAGAATATATTATGGATTAAGGTGTGATAAATAAGAAAATATTATTTTATTTAATACTTTTACAGAAAAATATTCTTTTTGAAGGCTCTTCATAATGGTTAAAAAGAAAAAACAACTAAATTTTATTAACTACAGAAAACGTTTTCGTTATGGCTTTAGATGAAATTGACAAAAAAATCTTACGACTTTTACAGGAAAATGCGCACTATACGCTAAAAGATATTGCGAACAAAATAAACTTATCTCTTACACCCGTTCATGATCGTGTTAAACGGCTTGAAAAAGAGGGGGTTATTGAAAAGTATGTTTCAATTTTGAACAAGAAAAAACTAGGAAATAACCTTACGGTATATTGTCAGGTTACACTAACAAAACAAACTTATGATACATCTGAAGGATTTAATCAATCGATTCTGAATTTACCAGAAGTTGTAGAATGCAATTATGTTTCCGGAAATTTTGATTACATGCTAAAAATTATAATTCCGGATATGGAAAGCTATCATCAGTTTCATCAAAAGAAATTGTCTGTGTTGCCGGAAGTTTCTTTAATAAATACTGTTTTTGTTATTTCGGAGGTAAAAAGTACAACAGTTTTACCAATCTAAATTAAAAAGAAAAACCATCAAGAGTAACTCGATGGTTTTAAGAAATAATAGTTTTGGTTTTTATTAGTAGTATGTAAAACGTCTTACTTTGGCAATGTATTTTGCTAACCTTATTACCTGGTGACTGTATCCGTATTCGTTATCATACCAAATATAAAGCACGATGTTTTTTCCGTCTTTAGATACGATCGTGGCATTGCTATCATAAATAGATGGAGCAGATGTACCAACGATATCAGACGAAACCAGTTCGTTGTTTAAAGAATATTTTATTTGCTCTACCAATTCTCCTTCAAGAGCATATTTTTTCATGATTTTATTAATGGCGGCAATAGAAGTTGCTTTTTTAACTTCTAAATTCAAAATTACCAAAGATCCGTTTGGAACCGGAACTCTAATGGCGTTTGAAGTTAATTTTCCTTCTAATGAAGACAATGCTTTTGCAACAGCACTTCCTGCACCAGTTTCGGTAATAACCATGTTTAAAGCTGCAGCTCTTCCGCGACGGTATTTTTTATGCATGTTATCGACCAAATTTTGATCGTTTGTATAAGCATGAATCGTCTCCAGGTGTCCTTTTGCAACTCCTAAAGTATCTTCGATAACTTTTAAGATTGGTGTTATGGCATTTGTAGTACAAGACGCTGCCGAAAAAATATCGATATCATCAGGGTTGTATTCATTATGGTTTACACCATGAACGATATTAGGAATCCCTTTTCCGGGTGCAGTCAATAAAACTTTACCCACACCTTGTGATTTTAAATGTCTTTTTAGGGCTTCTTCAGTTGTAAAAGCTCCTGTATTATCAATTACCAATGCGTCATTAATACCATATTGGGTATAATCAATTTCTTCCGGAGAATTTGCAGTAATAATATGAACAGTTGTTCCGTTTATAATTAAGGCATTATTTTTTGGATCAGCAATTACAGATCCTTGAAAGTCTCCGTGAATAGAATCATAACGCAATAGAGAAGCTCGTTTCTCTAGCGTTGATGCATCATTTTTGTCACGGGTTACAATCGCTCTTAATCGCAATTGATTTCCTTTTCCGGTTTTCGACATTAATTCTCTGGCGAGTAAACGACCAATTCTGCCAAAACCATATAGAACGACATCTTTAGGTTGAATTTCTTCTGATGACTTTGCTTTTTTCAATTTATCGATTACAAAATATCTCGCATCGGGATATTTTTCATCTTCAAGGCGATATTCATAAGTCAGTTTCCCAAGATCTATTTTCGCAGGCGGAAGATCTAATGATAAAACAACATTTGCAATTTCAACCGAATCAAAAATAGTGATAGGCTTGCCCACAAAATCACCTGCATATTGATGCAAATTGATAATATCGCTGACGTTTTTATCTAATAACTGATTTTTGAATAAAACCATTTCAATAGATTTGTCATACCATAAATCGCTTATGATTTTAATTAATTCGACACCAGCTCTTCTTCGGTCGACTTGTAATGATACCTCTTTTTGGTACAAAGATTTTTTACTCATAATTGATTAAATTGAAAAAATAAATACACAAATATTTTAAAATTTTGCGCAAAAGTATCTATTTCAATCGATTTCGTAAGCTATTTTATGATTTATTTTTAAAAAATAAAAAAGCCATCTTAGAAATAAGATGGCTTTTTTTTAGTTTTCGGTCTCGGTCTCAGTTAGCAGTTTTTTGCGACTGTAAACTGTCACTGAATAC
>NZ_MUGS01000009.1:636-76301 GCF_002222055.1 Flavobacterium araucananum | reverse complement strand
GTAAATTAGAGAATGAGTCAATTTGATAATTTGATAATATACAAAAACCCGATTAGTTTTAAACTAATCGGGTTTTTGTATATTCGGAATTAATGAGTTTAGGATATTTTCTAATTGACTCATTATCTAATTCTAATTCCTCCTGCTGCTTCCTGAATAAATTGAAATATAGTACAACAACGTTGCGACAGACCCAATTGCGGCTACAACATAAGTTCTTGCCGCCCATTTTAACGCATCTTTTGCACCAGCCTGTTCTTGCTGTGTTAACATACGCTTGTTTTCTAACCAAGCCAAAGCACGATTACTCGCATCGTATTCTACAGGCAAAGTAATGATCGAAAATAAAGTTGTTGCTGCAAAAATGATGATTCCGATTAATAATAGTTGCGGAAAAGTTCTAATCATTAAAATTCCCGCCAATAAAATCCACTGCATATAAGTTGATGCAACATTTACGATTGGCACCAATTTCGAGCGCATTGTAAGCCATTCGTACCCAATACTATGCTGAACAGCATGACCACATTCGTGTGCTGCAACTGCCGCTGCCGCAACACTTCGATTATTATATACTGCTTCGCTCAGATTGACCGTTTTATCACTTGGATTATAGTGATCTGTCAATTGTCCCGGAGTCGAAATAACACGAACATCACGAATACCGTTATCAGCCAACATTTTTTCGGCAATTTCGGCTCCGCTCATTCCGTTTTGCAAATGTAGATTTGAATATAATTCAAATTTACTCTTTAGCCTTGAACTCACTAACCAGCTAAACAGCATAATAATCCCCGCAAGAATTAAATATCCCATTCCCATATCTTTATATTTTTAATTGTTATTTGCTTTAAATAATCCGAAAGACGTTCAACATTATATCTTTATGACCTCATAGAGAAACAGCAATTTACGAACCATTTTCCTAAAATGTCAAAATGACACCCAATTTTAGATATTAATTAAGAGCTTAAGATAAAACTGTAAATAAAAAATTCTAAATCCCAATGTTTATGAGGCAAATTTAAATTTGAATATGATGAAATTTCCACCACGAATTTTTAAATTAATTCATGAATTCGTAGCGGAAAAATAAGCGCAAAAAAAATCCAAATCCCAACATACATTGGAATTTGGATTTTCTATAGAAATGTTAGACGCACTGCTGTGCGCCTCTACGATATACAAATGTATTAACCTACAAGATTAATAATCTTACCCGGAACAATAATCACTTTATTTGGTGTTTTACCATCTAATTGTTTTTGTGTTCTTTCGTCTTTCATGATGATTTCTTCGATTTGTGCTGCGGTTAAATCCAAAGGCAATTCGATTGTGAAACGCATTTTCCCGTTAAAAGAAACGGGATATTCTTTATTGGTCTCCACCAAATGTTTAGCTTCAAAAACCGGAAACAATTCGTTTGAAATTCCTTGATAATCTTTCAATTCTTCAATCTTTGAATCTTTTAATGCAAGCCATAATTCTTCAGCGATGTGCGGTGCGTAAGGCGAAACCAAAATAGCCAATGGTTCTAAGATTGCTCTTGAATGACAATTTTGAGTCGACAATTCGTTCACACAAATCATAAATTGAGAAACTGAAGTATTGAAAGAGAAACTCTCGATATCTTCGGCTACTTTTTTGATCGTTTTGTGTAATGATTTTAAGTTGTCTTTTGTTGGCTCGTCGTTATTTACAATTAAACCATTGTTTTCATCAAAATACAATCTCCATAATTTTTTCAAGAAACCAAAAACTCCTGAAATTCCAGCGGTATTCCAAGGTTTTGCCTGTTCTAATGGTCCTAAAAACATTTCGTACAAACGTAATGTATCAGCTCCATATTCAGCACAAATATCATCTGGGGTTACCACGTTGTAATATGACTTCGACATTTTTTCGACTTCACGACCAACAATGTATTTTCCGTTTTCATCAAAAATAAATTCGGCGCTGTTAAAATCTTCCCTCCATTTTTTAAACTTATTAATATCTAATTCATCAGAAGAGTTTACAAAATGAACATCAACGCGAAGTGGTTGTACTTTTTGAACTCCAATTTTATTCTTAGATACAAAAGTGTTTGTTCCTTCAAGCCTGTAAACATAAGCCGTAGTTCCCAAAATCATTCCCTGATTAATCAGTTTTTTGAATGGTTCTTCGGTTGGAGCAAAACCTTTGTCTTTTAAGAATTTGTTCCAAAAACGAGAATATAATAAGTGTCCGGTTGCGTGTTCGCTTCCTCCAATGTACAAATCGACACTTTCCCAATAAGCCAGCGCTTCTTTACTTGCAAATTCATTCTCATTATCAGCATCCATATAACGCATCCAATACCATGAACTTCCTGCCCAACCCGGCATTGTGTTCAATTCAAGAGGAAAAATAGTCACATTGTCAATCAACTGAGTACTAACAACTGAAGACTGAACGCTGTCCCAAGCCCAAACGGCTGCATTCCCTAACGGAGGCAAACCCTCTTCAGTTGGTAAATATTTCTCTACTTCAGGCAAGATAATTGGCAAATGTTGTGCATCGATCATCTTTGGCAAACCGTTTACATAATACACCGGAAAAGGCTCTCCCCAATAACGCTGACGAGAAAAAACAGCATCACGCAAACGGTAATTTGTTTTCCCTGTTCCTTGTCCTAATTGCTCTAATTCTCTAATCGCAACCTGAGAGGCTTCTTTATAATTTAATCCGTTTAAGAAATCCGAATTTGCAATTTCGACATTGTCCTTAGAACCGTAAGCCACTTCAGAAATATCTACATGAGCAAAAATGTTCTTGATTTCCGGCATTCCGTTTTGTCCTTTAAAGAAATTTGCAAACGCATAATCTCTTTCGTCCCCACAAGGAACCGCCATTACAGCACCTGTACCGTAACCTGCCAAAACATAATCGCCTATCCAGACCGGAATTGGCTCTTTTGTAAAAGGATGTTCTGCAAAAGCTCCTGTAAATACTCCCGAAATAGTTTTTACATCGGCCATACGCTCACGCTCTGAACGTTTTGCTGTTTTTTCGATATAAGCTTCAACTGCGGCTTTTTGTTCCGGCGTTGTAATCTCTGCCACCAAAGGATGTTCTGGCGCCAAAGTCATAAAAGTAACTCCGAAGATTGTATCAGGACGAGTGGTAAAAACTTCGATTACTTTATTATGATCTTTCATGTTAAAAGTCACCATCGCACCAACTGATTTCCCGATCCAGTTTCTTTGTGATTCTTTTATCGATTCGCTCCAGTCAATATCATTTAAGCCCTGAAGCAAACGCTCTGCATAAGCAGAAATTCGCATGCTCCATTGTGTCATTTTTTTACGAATTACAGGATATCCACCACGCTCAGAAACTCCGTTTACGATTTCGTCATTTGCCAAAACAGTTCCTAATCCCGGACACCAGTTTACTTCGGTTTCTGCCAAATACGTCATTCTGTATTGCAAAAGGATTTTTTCTTTTTGATCCTCAGAATACAAATTCCATTCTGCCGCGGTAAAAATTGCAACATTATCATCGCAAACTGCTTCTACCAAAACATTTCCTTCTTCTTCAAAAACAGTAACAAGTTGAGAAATATCAAAAGCTTTCCCTTCTTTCTTGCAGTACCACGAATTAAACAACTGGATAAAAATCCATTGTGTATGTTTATAATAATCAGGATTTGAAGTACGCACTTCACGACTCCAGTCAAATGAAAATCCTATTTTATCTAATTGTTTGCGATAACCCGCAATTTGTTTCCCTTCTTTATCTACACCACCGTCAATGTTTACGCGTGTTGTGTCTTCAGGACGTTGCCCTGTCTGAATCGCATATTGCTCTGCCGGCAATCCAAAACTATCGTATCCCATTGGGTGCAAAACATTGAAACCCTGATGCCTTTTGAAACGAGAATAAACATCTGAAGCAATATAACCCAGCGGATGTCCAACGTGTAATCCTGCTCCTGACGGATAAGGAAACATGTCTAAAACATAATGCTTTGGTTTTTCAGAATTATTTTTTGCAGCAAAAGTTTGGTTTTCAGCCCAATATTTTTGCCATTTTTCTTCGATTTCGTTCGGATTGTATTTCATTATTAAAGATTCAAAGGTTCAGAGTGACAAAGGTTCAAAGATTTATCACCGAATTAAGATGGCAAATTTACATTTATTACAGATTGTACCAAAGCTATTTCGCTGACAAACAAATAAAATAATACAATCGTTGTTTTAAATTAAGCAAAATCGCGTATTTTCGAATGTAAAACACCCTCTGACCCATGAAAACAAAAACCTGGATTCTCTCTCTTTTTATTGCATTTATGTGCAGCATGTGCAATTCTTCTAAAAAAGAAGATGTTGTTACTACAGAAAAAATCTCTAAAACCACCCAAGAACATAAGCATCCTGCCCTGACAGCTGCTGATAGTTTAAAATTAGTCAATCATCAAATTAAAATAAAGGGCGATGTTGAATTTCCGTTAGAATTGACAGTTGATTCTTTAAAAAAAATGAAGGTTGCTACAATTTCGAATTTCAAAATAATCGGTAAAGATGGCGCCATCAAAAAAGAGGTTAAAATCGCCAAAGGAATTCTACTTAAGGACATCTTAGAAAAAGCCAAAATCAAACAAAACGATCCTAAGGACCGCAACTTTTATATTGTAGCAAGAGCTTCAGACAATTATAAAGCAACTTTTTCTTGGGCAGAAATTTTTAATAATCCAACCGGAGAGAACACTTATGTTATTTTTGAAGAAGACGGAAAACCAGTTAAAAAAGGCGAAATGATCCTGATTTGCAAAAACGATATCAAAACCGGTCCACGCCACGTATATTGGTTAAAAAGTATTGAAGTTTACAAAGTCCAATAGCTTTTTTTAAGATACAAAGTTGCAAAGTGACAGCAGTTCAAAGCTACAAAGGGTTTTAATCTTGATTCTTTGAATATCTAATTGTACATTTATGGGATAAAAGTTCGTTATTAACTTTAAATAAAGAAATACTTTATTATTTTTACCACATAATTTAAGCAAACTATGAGTTCTAACTTTGATAAATTTCAAAAGCGCAGGTTAATTTCCTCTTATTTTTCGGTTGTACTAAGTGTATTTCTGGTTTTATTCCTTTTAGGAGTACTGGGATTATTCATTATCAATTCTAAAAAACTGGCAAACGACTTTAAAGAAAAAATCGCAATGACGGTTTTCTTTAAAAATGAAGCTAATGATAGTGTAATAAAAGCTTTTAATACGGAACTAAAAAGAGCTCCTTTCGCAAGATCTTATGTTTATGTTTCTAAAGAAAAAGCAGCAAAAGAACATACCGATATTATTGGTGAAGATTTCCTGACCTTTTTAGGAGAAAACCCATTATTGAATTCTTATGATATTCACTTAAAAGCTGATTATGTAGAAAGAGACAGTATCTCTAAAATCGAAAGTAGTTTGCGTCAAAACATCATGATCTCAGACATTGTTTATGACAAACAATTGGTAAATCTGGTAAATGACAATATCAAGAAAGTAAGTATGTGGATCTTGATTATTAGTGGTTTCCTTGCTGTAATTGCTGTTTTATTAATCAATAGCTCATTGCGTTTATCAATACACTCGAACCGTTTTATTATTAAAACAATGCAAATGGTGGGTGCAACAAAATCGTTTATCCGTAAACCTTTTGTAATGCGTAGTGTAAAATTAGGAATGCTTGGCGCAGGATTGGCAATTATTGCTTTGATTGGTGTTTTATTTTATGTAGAAACTAATTTCCCGGGGTTAGGAATTTTAGAAGACAAAGTTTTAATAGGTCTGGTATTGTTAGCCGTTTTTGGATTAGGAGTTTTGATCACCTGGGTAAGTACACACTTTGCGACACAACGTTTCCTGAATTTAAGAACAGATGATCTGTATTAATTTCAGATTGTTGATTTTAGATTTTAGATTAAAAATAAACTTATAATAGAGGGTGAGATTGCTTCGTTCCTCACAATGACAAGATGAAAAACAATACAAATAATACAGAACAACCGCAAAAACAAGAGTTCCTTTTTGACGGTATCAACTACAAAATTCTATTAATAGGAATTGGGGTTATCGCTTTAGGTTTTATCCTAATGTCTGGTGGAGGAAGTAATGATCCTAAAATCTTTAATGAAGATGTTTTTAATTTTAGACGTATTCGTTTAGCTCCAACAACTGTTTTAATTGGTTTTGGAATCACGATTTATTCTATTTTCAAAAAATCTAAATAGACTTTCTTTAGACTGCTTAGACAACTTAGATCTTTAGATTATTAGATTAATCTCTTTAAAAAAGTCTGACATCTAAGAAGTCTAATAATCTAACAATCTAAAATTAAATGAATACATTACAAGCTATCGTTCTTGCCATAATTGAAGGTATTACAGAATTTTTACCTGTTTCCTCAACTGGTCACATGATTATTGCCTCTTCTTTTTTTGGAATTGCACACGAAGATTTTACTAAACTTTTTACTATTGTTATTCAGCTTGGTGCTATACTTTCTGTAGTTGTTTTGTATTTCAAACGTTTCTTTCAAACACTTGATTTTTATTTTAAACTTTTGGTTGCTTTTATTCCGGCTGTAGTTCTGGGATTATTGTTAAGCGATTTTATCGATGGTTTATTAGAAAATCCGGTTACGGTTGCGGTTTCACTTTTAATAGGAGGAATTATTTTATTGAAAGTAGACGAATGGTTCAACAAACCTAATACTACCGAAACTTCGCAGGAAATCACCTACTTGCAGGCTTTCAAAATTGGATTGTTTCAATGTCTTGCCATGATTCCCGGAGTTTCAAGAAGTGGTGCCAGTATTGTGGGCGGAATGTCGCAAAAACTGAGCAGAACAACCGCTGCCGAATTCTCTTTCTTTTTGGCTGTACCAACAATGTTAGGTGCAACGGCAAAAAAATGCTACGATTATTATAAAGCCGGATTCGAATTATCGCACGATCAAATCAACTTTTTAGTTATTGGTAATATTGTTGCTTTTATTGTCGCTCTTTTGGCTATTAAAACTTTTATTGGCTTTTTGACTAAAAACGGCTTTAAAGTTTTTGGTTATTACCGAATAATTGCCGGAATCGTTTTATTACTGATTCATTTTTTTATTCATCCTCTTACTATACTATAATGACGCCTGAAGATTATTTAAACGGACAAATTTTATTGATAGACAAACCTTTAAAATGGAGTTCGTTTCAAGCTGTCAATAAATTAAAATACCTTTTGATCAATAAAGTCGGACTTCCAAAAAAGTTCAAAATTGGTCATGCCGGAACTTTAGATCCTTTGGCAACGGGGTTATTATTAATTTGTACCGGAAAATTTACCAAGAGAATTACGGAACTTCAAGGTCAGGCAAAAGAATATACTGGAACTTTTTATATAGGAGCCACTACTCCATCGTATGATCTGGAAACAGAAATTGACGAAACCTTTCCAACTTTGCATATCGACGAAACTTTGATTCATGAAACCGTAAAACAGTTTTTAGGTGAGATAGATCAAAAACCGCCTATTTTCTCGGCTATTAAAAAAGACGGCGTTCGTTTGTACGAACACGCACGTGCCGGAGAAACTATAGAAATTGAAAGCAGAAAGACAACTATTCATGAATTTGAAATTACCCGAATTGCTTTGCCTGAAATAGATTTCAGGGTAGTTTGCAGCAAAGGAACTTACATTCGCTCACTTGCTTATGATTTTGGAAAAGCAATGAATTCAGGATCACATTTAACTGTTTTACGCCGAACTAAAATTGGCGATTATGATGTAAAAAATGCTATTGATGTTACGCTGTTCGAGGAAAGTCTTGAGTTAGAATAAAGCATAAAAAAAAGCACATTACATAATTAAGATAATAGTAATGTGCCAACTCCTAAATCAAAGTAGTGCTATTTCATAACCGGTCTATTTTTTGGAGTTAATAATGAGGTATACTTTTACCTCCAAACAATGAACTTGAAACAAAATCGTAAAACCTTTCGAATAACTTTTTCATAATAGTGAATTTTTAAATTGTTAAATATTAAAGAGACACCAATAAAAAGAGTAAATCAGAAAGTAAATAATAGAAGTGGGATTCAGTTGGCAATTTACAAAAATATTTGAATTAAAAAAACTTTTTCCTACATTTTTTAATCACATTCTGTTTATATCCAACACATTAACCACAAAACCCCGGTTTTCGCCTTATTTTTCTACAGAAATTATAATCGGTTATATTTAATATTTTCGATTATTTGCATGAGTTCTTCCTGAATAGAAATTCCTTTGTTGCCTAAATACCACAATTGCAAATCGGTTTTGATTTTTTCATCCAGAACACCAAATTCTTTTTTATAATTGGCCAATAATTCAGTTGCTCCTTGTGGTCTTGGTCCCCAATCTGCCCGAACAATTCCGGCTTCTTTGCATATCACAATAACTTTGGGAATCGATTTTCCGCCGTTTGTCAGGTATTGGTTCATTAATTCTTCGTTTTCATCGCGTAAAACAATTCTAACATCAATCTTTTTATGAGATGCAGCAGCCATTTTATTAAGCACAGGAAGTATTTGCGCCGCATCACCACACCAGCCTTCAGAAATTACCAGCCATATATATCTTTCCTCCAGATTTTCTAATTTCGAAAGGATTTTATCTGATATAACAACTGTTTTATCCAATCGATTCATTCTCGCGTCATTCAGCTTACTGTAATTGGTTAAACTTTCAGATTGTTCGCTTCCGGTTGATTTTCCTTCTACTAACAAATCTGCAACTAACTTGCGATATTCATGATAGGTATGACTTTTAAACAAGGACTTGGCGATACTATTTTTCATGTTTTTTTATTTTTTGAATTGTATAAAATTACAAATTTCAGGAAGACTCAAAGAATGACTTTTATCACATTCAAAAAAATCCCGAAAAATCTTTATAAATTTAAAAATAAAAGAACTGGTATTTTTTTTAAAACATTATTTTTAAAAATCAGAATATGTCTATATTTGCACAAATTAACGCAACAACACATGAAATATAAAAGGATTCTTCTAAAACTAAGCGGTGAAGCCTTGATGGGTGATTTACAATACGGAATTGACCCTAAAAGATTAGCCGAATATGCTGAAGAAATTAAGCAAATTCACAGTAAAGGAGTAGAAATTGCTATTGTTATTGGAGGAGGAAATATTTTTAGAGGCGTTGCTGGTGCAAGTGCTGGTATGGATAGAGTACAGGGCGATTATATGGGAATGCTTGCTACGGTTATAAACGGAATGGCATTGCAAGGTGCTCTTGAAGACAAAGGAATGAAAACCCGTTTGCAAACTGCCTTAAAAATGGAATCTATTGCGGAACCTTATATTAAAAGAAGAGCAGATCGTCATCTTGAAAAAGGACGAATTGTAATTTTTGGTGCAGGAACCGGAAACCCTTATTTTACGACTGATACTGCTGCGGTTTTAAGAGGTATTGAAATAAATGCTGACGTAATTCTAAAAGGGACACGTGTGGATGGTGTTTACGATTCTGATCCTGAAAAAAATGCATCGGCTGTAAAATTTGATATGATTTCGTTTGAAGATGTTCTTAAAAAAGGATTGAACGTAATGGATACAACAGCTTTTACTTTAAGTCAGGAAAACAAATTACCAATCGTTGTTTTTGATATGAACAAAATTGGAAATTTATTAAAAATCTGTGAAGGCGAAAACATAGGAACAGTAGTAAATATATAGTCATCAGTAACAGTTTACAGTCGCAAATGCAGGCTTTAACTGAAAACTGAGAATGAAAACTGAAAACTTAAAAAATAATGACTGAAGAAATAGAATTTATATTAGATAGTACAGAAGAATCAATGAATGGTTCGATTGCGCATTTAGAGAAAGAATTTCTTAACATTCGTGCAGGAAAAGCTTCTCCGGCAATGCTAGGAAGCGTTTTTGTAGATTATTACGGATCAGCAACACCACTTTCGCAAGTGGCAAAAATTAGCGTTCCTGATGCAAGAACAATTACATTGCAACCTTTCGAAAAAAACATGTTACAAGTTATCGAAAAAGCAATTATGGTTGCCAACATTGGTTTTAACCCAATGAACAATGGTGATGTTATCATTATCAGCGTTCCGCCTTTGACAGAAGAGCGTCGTAGAGATTTAGCCAAACAAGCAAAATCTGAGGCCGAAGATGCAAAAATTGGTGTGCGTAACGTGCGTAAAGATGCGAATACAGATATTAAAAAATTAGAAAAAGAAGGAACCTCTGAAGACGTTTGTAAATCTGCTGAAGAACAAGTTCAGAATTTGACAAATACATATATCAGAAAAATTGATGAATTATTGGTTGCAAAAGAAGCCGAAATCATGAAGGTGTAATCCTGCAAAACACAAAATATAAATCCGTTTAGTTAAATTATTACTAGACGGATTTTTTTATTCTTATTTTTGCATACCAAAATCAAATACTTTTCGTTTTTTTTAACTATAATATTCTGTATGAAGCTATTTTGTTTATTGACTTTGTTTTTTACGCTTTCTATTCAAGCACAATTTCAAATAAACGGAATTGTAACAGACTCTAACAATGCTCCTCTCCCTTTTGCAACGATAACAACCTCGGACAATAGTAATACAATTACGGATGTTGACGGAAAATTTATTTTTAAACCTTCTGAAAAAGCAACTTCATTTTCAGTTTCCTATATTGGTTTTCAAACCAGAATTATCGCTATTACAGAAAAAAGATATTATCAGGTTTCGCTTTTTCAAAAAACCGATGACTTAAAAGAAGTTGTTGTTTCGAATGAAAATCCGGCGTTAACAATTATCAGAAAGGTAATTGCCAATAAAAACAAAAACAATCCGCAAAAAAAGCTCCATAGTTTCGAGTACAAAAGTTACAATAAACTTATCGTAACTGCCAATCCGGATTCTATCGACGGCAGGATTGATTCGACAGCGGCTTATAAAGATCTTGACAAAAAACGCATCAATATAGATTCATCTGATTATAAATTTAAGGAAATAATCAGCAAGCAACATTTGTTTCAAACCGAAAAAGTTTCGCAATATCAGTTTGGCAACAATAAACTCAAGGAAACTATTCTGGGTACAAAAATGGCAGGTTTTAAACAACCTATCTACGAAGTAATTGCTTTTAATCTACAATCGATTTCGATTTATGATCCCAAATATGAGCTGTTCGAAACTAAATATGAAAACCCGATTTCGAATACGGCTCCGGCAAGTTACAACTATAAAATATTAGATACTGTAAATATAAAAGGTCGCGAAACCTATATGATTTACTTTAAAAACAAACAAAAAAAGAAATCATCAGGACTAGAAGGTGTCTTGTATATCGATCAGGAAAATTTTGCCGTAGCCAAAGCTGTAATGCGCATAAAAGGTGTTCTGGATATTAGCGGAATTCACGAATTTGAATATGTCCCAAGCGAAAAAATATGGTTCCAGAGCAATACAACTTTTAAAATTGTAAAAGGAAAAAACGACGATGATATTAAAATCCTGGGCGGAACAATTCAGTTTGACGGAGACGTAGAAGACAACTTTGAACCGAGAAAAAAATCAGCTTCAGATTTTACCTATTTACTTTCAGAAAGTAACAACTTCGATATTCATTACAATACAAATACTCCAATAAAAGATCCGGCTCTATATATCGAAATAAAAGACGATGCGAGCAAGAAACCGGAAGAATTCTGGAATGAGTACAGAAAAGAAAGTTTAGACTTAAAAAGCCAGAAAACATATCAATTGATAGACAGTCTTTCGATCAAAAAAAGAATCGAAAATCGTTTAGGTTTTGGGCGAAAAATAATCAACGGGTACCTCCCGATTGGTCCTGTCGATCTGGATCTGAAAAAGATAATTAGCTACAACAACTACGAAGGTTTTCGATTGGGTCTTGGCGGAATCACGAACGATCGTTTCTCTAAAAACTTCAGAATCGAAGGATACTCTGCTTACGGAACAAAAGACGGAGAAGTAAAATATAGCATAGGATCCGGTGTTTTGCTCGACAAAAGCACGAATACCTGGGTCAACGGATATTATACAGATGATGTTCGGGAAATTGCAAGTACTGTTTTTGCAGTAGACAAACGTGTTTTTAAAATTTATGACCCACGCCCAATCAACATTAGTACTTTTTATAAATATGTAGGCTGGAAAGCCAATGTTCAGACCAAAATCATTCCTAAAACCGAAGCTGTTTTTGAATTGTCCAGAACGTTTGTCGAACCTCAATTTGATTATCTGTTTAATTACAACGGAAAATTATATTCGAGTTATGTTATGACAACCGCTATGGTTTCGATCGTTTGGGCGCCGTTTAGCAACTTTATGCAAACACCAACCGGAAGAACAGAATCTGATAAAAAATTTCCGAGATTTACTTTTCAATACACCCAATCATTGCCTAATGTTCTGGAAAATGATTTTAGTTTTGGTAAAATAGATTTTAAGACGGAGTATGAAAAGCAATATTTAAACGGGCAAAAAACAAGCGTATTATTACAAGGTGGTTATGCGATAGGCGATGTGCCAATTACCCATTTGTACAATACAATGCCCAATAACCTAACCAAAGAAACCGTTGTTCAGCGTATTACTTTTGCAGGAAGAAACAGTTTTGAAACCATGTACTTTAACGAATTTTTCTCCAGTCAATACATCTTTTTGCAACTCAAACATGGTTTTGACCGAATTAGAATTCTCAAAAAAGTTCGCCCTTCTTTGGTTTTAGTAACCAGAATGGCATGGGGACACATGGAGAACCCGGAGCAACATGTAGGACCGGAATATAAAACACTGGACAAAGGATATTTTGAATCCGGAATCGAATTAAACAAAATCTACAAAGGTTTTGGCCTTGGCGGTTTCTACCGTTATGGACCCAACCAATTATTAAAATTTGAAGATAATATTGCCGTTAAGATTTCTTATGTACTGGATTTAGGGCTTTAGGTTTTAAATTCCAATTATACGTATCTCGACACAAAAGAAAAAATCCGTGCAAATCTGCGTTTTCGCGTTAGCGAATCCGTATCATCCGCGTGCCATCTCGCAATCAAAAGATTAAAACAATCTAAAAAAAGCAAAACAAAAAAAATCCCAAATCCCAATCATAAAAATTGGAATTTGGAATTTTAAATATAGAAAATTAAATTTTCCTTATGGTTTCAGGATCAAAACCGAAGGGGTATTATTGAGCCATGTGCTTTGAGATTCGATTAGTTTTTTCCAACTGTCTAAACTAATAATCATTAAGTTCTGGCTTTCTAAAAACTCTTTTTTGATCGTTCTGTCGTGCATAATCATAATATGATTGGGTGCTATTTGTTCAATTGAGCGAATAGTTTCCTGAATATCTCTGGTGTTTTTTACTTCGCCACTCGCATCCAGAACCGTAATTTGAGATCCGTTATTGTTGATTAGTTTTTTGGCATATTCAATTAAAAAAGAATCTTCTTTACTGAATATAGGCATAAAAATCTGATTGACTTCTTCTAATTCTTTATCGATAAAGATCCCCACCGGCATTTTGCTTTTTGCAATAATATGACGTGTTCTTTCATCAAAAGGAGAATTTTCGAACAAGCCTTCTTTTCCGGTAAACTTATCGATCAAACGATCCGGATTTACGATTCGGGTTGTAAAACCAAGAATCTTGCCCAGTAGAGTTCCGTCAAAAATAGACTGTCCTAAACCTACTAACAATAAATCGTATTCGCCTTGATTTGCCGTGTCGATAATATCAGTATCGATATCATTGGTTACTTTAAAAACACTTACCATGTTTTGATTCAAACGCTCTGATTCTTCGATTACAGGGACTAACATTTTTCGCTCATGATCTTTGACATCAAATGAGTGTATCTCTGTACTTAATGATAAATGCATCGCTGTTACAATCGAATTATCACCTTGTTTTTTGACTAAACTATTAGCGATTTTCAATAACTTCTTTCCTCTTTCAGGAGTTGCAAACGAAAGTAAAATCTTGTATTTACTTTTATTTCCAATTTCCTGAGGAACGGCTGTAACTTTATCTTTAAATATAAAACCTATAAAATCCAGAGCCGGACCGGTCATGAAAGTCGTCACCAATGCCATAATAACCATCATGGTAAAAATTTCAGTAGAAAGAACCCCAAGATCGTAACCGATATTTAAAACCACCAACTCCATCAAACCACGGGTATTCATCAAGGCTCCGATGGCCAGACTATCTTTCCAGCTTTGTCCCACAAATTTGGCTGCAAGGGCACTTCCTAAAAATTTACCTGCTACAGCAACTGCAATAATTACAGCTGTTACTTTCCATAAATACGGATCGTTCAGTAAACCTATTTGTGTACGCAAACCAGTGAATACAAAGAATAACGGCAATAAAACGATGATCGCAACATCTTCGACTTTTTCGATAAAAATGTTTCTGAATTTATTATTTTCCGGCATAATTGCTCCGGCTAAGAAAGCCCCAAACAAAGCATGAATTCCAATTAATTCAGCAGCATAAGCAGAGAACAAAAGCGTAAGAAAGAAAATAGCAACAACAGGTTTATTGAGACTTTCGCGAGTAGAATTTAAATCTCCAACACGTTTCAGGAACGGACGCACTATTTTTAGCATGATAATAACATACAAAATAGCCAAACCTATTACATACAATGCACTGGTAAACGACCCTGCTTTTACAATCGCGATTACAACTGCCAGAATACACCATGCCGTAATATCATCTGCCGCAGCACAAGTTATGGCAATGGTTCCCAGTTTTGTTTTTTGCATGCCTCGCTCCTGCACGATTCTCGCCAATACCGGAAAAGCTGTAATACTCATCGCGATACCCATAAACAAACCAAACGATGCAAACTCAACTCCTACAGGGGCAAAAGTATGATAGATAAAATAGGCCAATGATAGCCCTAATGCAAAAGGAATTACGATACTGGCGTGGCTAATAACCACCGCATCATGTGCTTTATTTTTTAGAACTTTCAAGTCCAGTTCCATCCCAATTACAAACATAAAAAGGATCAATCCTATCTGACTTAAAAATTGCAAATTACCAAGGGATTCTTTTGGAAACAATGCAGCCGAAAATTCAGGAAAATACATCCCTACCAAAGAGGGCCCTAAGACAATCCCTGCAATCATCTCGCCAATCACAGATGGTTGCCCTATTTTTCTAAAAACCCATCCAAATAAACGGGCAACTAATATAATAGTTACGATTTGTGCCAATAAAATAGCCAGAGGATGTTTTAGATTATCGACCATCGAATTCAAAAAATCATTCCAATGATTGCTTACCATTTGTTTGTGTACGATTCCGCGACCTACTTCGAGTGCGGCACCTTTTGAAATTACCCAATATATCAGAGCTGTAAAACCGCCAATAACAGTAACGTAAAACAAGGAGTTTTTTATGTTATTCATAACTCGTTTTTTTTAATTTTAATGGTACAAATATCAGCACTGAAAATTAAGTGAAAAAGCAATTTTTACCCTAATTTCGAATGTATGTAACAAGTGGGAAAAACTTTGTAATAAGTTGCTTAATTTGGTAATAGACAACTGCCATTCTGAGCAAAGTCGAAGGTTTATAATGTAAAAAAGGGCTTCGACTTCGCTCAGCCTGACATATATTGAGCGTAATTTAAAAGTCATTTTCAACACATAGAAACATAGATATTACTTCTCGAAAAGAATGCAAAAAAGAAACACCTTTCTTATACATAGTATACTCTGTGTATTTAGATAAGTGAAACGCCTTTTTTTAATGTACAAAATCTATGTTTCTATGTGTTAAAACTTCTAAAGTTTTACCTTTTTTAAAAAGTCAGAACGATAGGTTTCGCTTAAAATTAAAGTGCTGTTTTTGTCATTTTTTTCTAAATGATGCAGTACAATTTCGTTATGGCTAAAAAATTTAATCGCTTTTACTGCCACAATTTCTTTCTTGTTGATACGGCAAAAATCGGCATCGGGCAATTCGTTTAATAATGTATCAAATTTTACATTTTTTAAATTCAGAAAACTTCCATCAGCCAACAAAACGGTTTTGTCGCGACTATCACTAACAGCGGTTTTGATGTATTGAATCTGATTAAAATACAATAGCGTTTTTCCTTTGTCTGTATTGAGCTGAATAAACTTTTTTGCGGCATCCGGTTTATGAAAACGTTCAAAAGCTTTTGAAATCGCTTTTTGCAAACGTTCCAGTTTTACCGGTTTGGTAATATAATCTACCGCATCAATATTAAAAGCATCGGCAGCATATTCTTTATAAGCGGTACAAAAAATAACCAATTTATTGTCCAGCATTTCTGCCAGGTGCAAACCGTCTATTCCGGGCATTTCGATATCCGAAATCAATAAATCAAAATCGAGGTTTGGGATATCAGTAAGAAGTTTCTCCGGATTATTATACGTCTTTACTATTTCGACTTCGGGAATTTGTTCGCAAAGCATTTTTAGGTACGTTAATCCCGGTAGCTCATCGTCCAGCAGCAAGCATTTCAGTTTTGTATTCAAGTAAATCTATTTTAAGATGAGCGATATAAATATCGTTTTCTACAAACTTATCGAGTTTGAAGTTATTTTTATAAATAATACGCAAACGGTGTTCTAATGTGGCGTGGCCAAAACCGCTACGTTCTTTTTTTAATACTTTTTTATCTGATATTTTGTTCGAAACGGTCATAAAAAAAGCATTGTCCCTAAACTCAAAAACAACCGAAATAAAAGCATCGGCACTTTGCAAATCGGCATGTTTAAAAGCATTTTCTATCAAATCAATCGAAATTAACGGCGCCAATAAAGGCTGATCGTATAATTTGTCTTCTTTGTTGATATTGGTTTTTATCTTGAGCTCAAAAAGCGGACTGATCTTAATTTTATTGATTTCGATTAAGTTTAAAGCAAAATCAATTTCCTCTTTTGCCGTGACAAATTTCTTTTTGCTTTCGTATAGAATATAATCTAAAACATTTGCCAGTTTGTCTAATGCAAAATAAGTTTGATACGCATGCGACTGAATTGAATTTAAAATATTCTTAAACAAATGCGGATTCAGTTTTGATTCTAATGTTTCTAACTGCAAATCGTTGACCTTCATCTCGAGTGCATAAAAGCTTTTTTCGGCATCATCTTTTGCTTTTTTAAATTGCATCAATTGATACATCAAAAAACAAATGATTACGATAAGCAATAAAAGAATCGCCAGAAATATAAAAGTGATAGTGTTGTCTTGCATTAATAATTATTTTATTTTAAGCTTCAAAGCGCCATTTATTGTTTTAGTAATATTTCTGAGATTTTCTCTAACTTCCTTATAATTTTGCCTTTCCAAGAAACTATATGTAAGGAAATTTAGTTCTTTTTTTGCTTGATCTAGACTCAATTCAAAATTTTTACCTCTTTTCTTTTTATCATTCCGTTCATTCTCAATTAATACATAATCATCTTTTAATTTTTGAACATCTAATCCAAATATACTACATCGATGCGATCCATCATTTCTTATTTCCCGAAGCATTGTTATGTGTTTGTTGTAATATACCTTTTTATCAAAAAAGAATTCTTTTTCATAAAGATATACGAGTACGTTTATATCAAGATTTCTAATTGTTTTAATCTCTTCTTGCGCTTTTTCTAAAGTTTTATATCTTTTTTTAAAACGTGCATTGTTTATTAAAAGCTCATTTAAAAGTTCGTCATGCTCAAACTTTTTCCAGTAGAAATAGTTCATTAAATTCTCAATTTGATGAAATGCAGAAGTGCAAAATGAAATAAATTTGTCTTCAGACATATCAATATCAAAAAAGATCTTTTCCATTGTCTTATTATCTTTTTCCAATCGAACTTTTACTTTTTCATTATCAATAAAACTATAGTCAATCAAATTATTTAAAAAAGAAAATTTTAATCTTAATCTCTTTACAGTTTGATCATCATCTCCTCGAATTAATTTTAAAAATGATAAATGACCAAGCAAGACTGATCTAAAGTCATAATTTAATTTGTTAGGAGGTTGATGTTTTTTAAATGTTTCTTCCGCAGACCTCAATCCTCCTTTTTCCCAATTATTAAGCATTGCACGGACCTTTTGCAAATATTCTCTCTTGATATTTACTTTTTCATTAACAACTAATCCTGTAACTTCTTGACTTTCTCTTGAAGTGCGCAACCTAGTTTTTTCATCATTTATTCTAAAATTTTCATCTTCAACAATATTTTTAATTGATTTTACAAATGACTCATCTAAAATATTTCTGTTTGTAGAAAAACTCAAATCATCTGCATATCGTGAATATTTAATTCTATGTGTTAGGCAAAATTTAGAAATTTTTCTATCTAATTTTTGAGTAACAATGTTCGATAATAAAGGACTCAACGGAGAACCTTGAGGTAAATAATTTTTGTAAGTTCCAAGATTGGCGATTATGAAAGCTATTTTTTCTCGTTCATCGATCAAATTAAAAGGAGACAGTCCTAAAACAACTTTCACTCTTCTAAAATTTATTGATGGAAAAAAATCTTCAATATCCACATTTAAAACAAATTTTTTATTTGTGTGTGGAATAGCGTTTCTTTTAATATCTCTCCCAAGTAAAAACCCATTAGAACAATAATGCGATTGAGATTCAAAAATAATCTGAAGCAAAATATTAATTAAGCTTTGAACTCTTTTTAATAATTTATCAGGTGAATTTATTTGTCTGAGTTTACCACTTTTCTTTAAAATAGCAAATTCTGTATATCTACTGTCTTTTGATTTTGATAAATAATAAAGATGGGAAAAAGTTAGTTCAAAAATCTCTTCAGTAGAAGTTGAAATCTGACTTTCGATATAATTTAAAAGAGACACGAACTCTCGAACATTTCGAATTCTTTCAAATCTCACTTTAATTTCCGACTTAAATAAGTCATTTAAAAAGACACCAGCCATATTCTCTTGTGTAGGGTATAAGGATTTAAACCATCATAAGTTAAAAGCAATAGAGCAATAAAGCAATAATAGCATTATAGTAAAACAGCAATTAAGAAAATAGTCATATTAAGTAAATTAATAATAACTTGAATATAAAATATAAATTTGAAGGTAATTTGTATAAACAACCTTTCATCTATTTCCTAACATTAGTATTGACATCTCGATATCGAAATGCATGATCAATTTGCTGGTGTCTTAATTTTTTAATACTTCTAAAAAGCTAAAGTATTATTTTTTATCTACAAGCGAGAAAGATTGATAATCTTATTATAACTTTAATTACTAGAAACAAACTTCAGCCCAATGATCGAAGCAATTAAAGTCGACAGAAAAAATATTCTCCAGAATGTTGCGGGTTCTTTAAAAACCAAAATCCCAACTAAAACAGTTCCTACGGCTCCAATCCCTGTCCAAACGGCATAAGCGGTTCCTATGGGTAGAACCTGAGTGGCTTTATACAACAATAACATACTGATCGAAAGACAAACAAAAAAACCAACCATCCAATAGGTCGAAATCATTCCTGTGGTTTCTTTGGCTTTGCCCAGACAAGAGGCAAAACCTACTTCAAAAAGTCCTGCTATGATTAATAAAATCCAGTTCATATTCTTTTCATTTTTAAATTAAGTACAAATATGAGAAAAGCTGACGTAGAATCGTACAAAACATTCAAATTTTACAAAATAACACCATATCGATTATGTTAACAAACAGTAAAAACGAACTGATTATTTATGATTTAGAGCACTTTTCACTACATTTGCATCCATTTTAAAGAATTTATGAAAAACGCTGTACAAGTTGGATTCTGGGAAAAACTAGCCCGAATCATACTTAAGAACCGAATTATAATACTAGTAATCCTATCTGCTTTAACGATTTTCCTTGGTTATCAATGGAAAAACCTTTCTATGACATATACTGAAGCGAACTTGCTTCCTAAAAATCATATCG
The DNA here is from genome assembly GCF_002222055.1 of Flavobacterium araucananum. Classification (GTDB taxonomy): domain Bacteria; phylum Bacteroidota; class Bacteroidia; order Flavobacteriales; family Flavobacteriaceae; genus Flavobacterium; species Flavobacterium araucananum. The sequence goes on along the minus strand of NZ_MUGS01000009.1, from coordinate 56,315 downwards.
TAAACAGACAGTATCAACAGTTTTTAGACAAATTTGGCGAAGAAGGAAATCTAGTCGTAATTGGGTTTCAGGATCCGAAATTTTTTACTCCTAAAAACTACGCGGCCTGGAATGAATTAATGACAGGTTTAAAAAATTCTAAAGAAGTAGATTTGGTCGTTTCCTTAAACGATTTAAAGAAATTAGAAAAAGATACGGTTAACGAAAAATTTGTTCTGACTCCGTTTATCGACCAACAAAAAGCACTTGATCCTGAATATCTAAAAAAGGTACAATATGATTTGTTTCACAATTTGCCTTTTTACGAAGGATTATTGTTTAACAAACAAAGTGGTAGTATCCGTTCTGCAATTTATATTAATAAAGCGCTTGTAAATACGCCGGAAAGAAAGACTTTTATTCTTGAAAATCTGGTTCCGAAAATCGATAAATTCGAAAAAACTACGGGAGTTGATTTAAAAGTTTCCGGAATGCCATACATCAGAACGATTAATGCTGATAATATGAAAGGCGAAATTGGGCTATTTATTGGTGCAGCTTTATTCACTGTTTCCCTGATTTTCTTTTTCTTTTTCCGTTCGTTTAGAGCTACTTTTATTTCTATTTGTATTTTAATCATTGGTGTAATCTGGTCTTTCGGGACACTTGGATTATTTCATTATAAAATCACGATTCTAACGGCTATTATTCCGCCATTAATTATCGTAATTGGTATCACGAATTGTATTTTCCTGATCAATAAATACCAGCAGGAAATTAAACTGCACAACAATCAGGCAAAGGCTTTGCAACGTATTATTTCAAAAATTGGAGTTTCGACTTTAATGACGAATTTAACGACAGCAATAGGTTTTGCAACGTTTATGATTACCGGAAATGATTTGCTTTTTGAGTTTGGTCTGGTAACCTCGATCAACGTGATTTCGGTTTATCTGCTAACGCTTTTAATTGTACCAATTGTATATAGTTTTATGGAAATTCCGGGCGAAAGACATTTGTATCACTTAAACAAAACCTACATTTCGACTTTATTGAATTTTGTAGAAAATGTGGTAAAAAACAAACGAAAAGTAATTTATACAATCTATGGTTTGCTTTTGGTTTTGAGTGTTATTGGAGTTTCGCAAATGAAAGTTTCCGGAAGTCTGATTGGAGAAATGCCCAAAAGCGCTTCCTTTTATAAAGACATTTTATTTTACGAAAAAGAATTCAACGGCGTTATGCCGCTGGAAATAATGATTAACACCAAACATAAAAAAGGGGTTATGAAATTATCGACCATGCGCAAAATGGATGAATTGCAAAATACAATTGCAGAACTTCCTGAATTATCAAAACCGGTTTCTGTAGTAAATCTGGTTAAATATTCGAAACAGGCATTCTATAACGGAAATCCGGAATATTACCAATTACCAACGTCGCAGGAACAGACGTTTATTTTATCGTATGCCAAGAATGCAACGAAAAACACCAAAGACAATTTAATGAAATCGTATGTAGATTCGACTGGACAATATGCCCGAATTACGACTTTCATGAAAGATATTGGAACTCAGGAAATGGCTAGAGTAGAGAAAAAATTACGCTCAAAAATTGCTGAAATTTTTCCTGCAGACCGCTACGAAGTTACATTGACCGGAAAAGCGTTGGTATTCCAGAAAGGAACATCCTATCTGGTAGACAACTTAATCGAATCGTTGATTTTTGCAATTCTGGTAATCGCGGGATTAATGCTGTATTTGTTCCGATCTTTTAAAATGGTTATGGCATCGGTAATTACGAATATTCTACCACTTTGCATTACATCCGGATTAATGGGATACTTCGGGATTCCGCTAAAGCCTTCAACTATTTTGGTTTTTAGTATTGCATTTGGAATCTCGGTAGACAATGCGATTCAGTTTATGGCGAAGTACAAACATGATTTGATTCAGAGCAACGGAAAGGTCAAAAGATCTGTTTTTAGTGCTTTGAGAGAAACGGGAATCAGTACTTTTTACACTTCGGTGGTTTTAATTTTAGGTTTTGCGACTTTCACACTTTCAAGCTTTAGCGGAACAATCGCCCTTGGCGGATTAATTTCTTGTACACTGGCATTTGCGATGTTTGCAAATCTATTGGTTCTACCTGCCTTAGTTTTGACTTTTGAAAAGAAAAAAGCGAAGAAAGAGGATTTGGAGAATTTGGAAGGGTAAAAGTTTTTTTTGCCACAAATTGCACGAATTAAATAATGATGGGAAAAATAGAAATTTATTCTAGTAAGAAGAAGTCTTTCTTGTTATTAATTGCATCGCTTCTTTTTGTTATTGGAGGAATCTGGATGTTTATTGATGCTGAAAATTTAGCAAGTTATAGAGAAAGAAGCCCAATTTTTTTAAAAGGAATCGGAATTATTTCAGTCTTGATTTTTGGATTCGCAATTTATGTTTCGATAAAACAATTAGTAAAAAATCAATTGCTTCTCGTTGTTGATAAAAAAGGAGTTAATATTAATCCTAGAAAATCAGCATCTGAAAGTATTAAATGGGAGAATATAGATGGATTTTCTGAACTAAAAATACAAAGTCAAAAACTCGTAATCATTCAGGTAAATAATTCTGATTATTGGATTGAAAACGAAAAAAATCAAATACGAAAAAAATTAATGAAATTTAATTTCAATAATTATGGTTCTCCTTTTAATCTTTCAGCAAATTCGATGCAGATAAATCATGTTGAGCTTATAAAAGTATTAAGTGAGAACCTCGAGAAACACAAATATTTGACATAAAGAAAGATTTCCATAAAGTATGTCATTCCGAGCAACGAGGAATCTCCGTAAGTAACTCGACAAAGTATTTTATCAACTTTACGGAATTGTTTTGTGGAAATTCCTCGTTCCTCGGAATGGCGCGAAAGGAGAAAAATAGCGAATTAATTAGAAAACAGAATGAAGTCAAAGCTTGATGCAACTGAATTTAGAAATAAGATTAAAAGCAACACAGTAATTGGAAATCCAAAACTTAAATTTTTTAGTCCATTTTGGTTATTCAAAATATTTGAGGGGTTTTCAAAACCTTTTTATGGAAATTTTGACGATTCAACATTTCGTTTAACAATAAATTCGACTGTATCACCAACCTTTTATACCATCATAGGCAAGTACAAAACAACAAACAGAACATTAAATATTAGCTATAGTATTGAACCAACCCATAAATTTTCAAGTATTTGGACAAAGTATTTTCCAGTTGTTGCATTTTTGCTGGTAAATTCAGTAATGATTAGCAACGGAACCCCAGCAGAAGTTTATATCGTTTTTAATTTATTCCTTGTCCTTATCATGTTTTTGTCCAAACGAGGTCCCAAAAAAGAAAGGAAAAATTTAGAACGGAAATTCAACGAAATATTCGAAATAATTTAATCAAAAAATTATTAATTTATCTAAATAAACCATTGTAAAACACTTTATGAAGAACATATTTATTTATTTCGTTTTACTATATTCTTTTACCTTTTTTGGTCAAACTAAAATTGATGAAAACATTTCAATAACTTTTCCCAACAAACCAGAAATCTTTGAAATAAATCAGCAAAATGCGAAGGTAAAAGCATGTTATGTAAATTCAAAAGAAGATTCTTTTATTGCAATGAAAGTAAGTATTATACCTAATGATACTTTAAGTGAAGAAAAACCGAAGAACCTAAATGAATTAAAAAGAAGTTACGAGGTTAAAATAGCCGACCAAGTTAAAAACATGGCAAAAAAAGGCCTATTTCTTAAAGATTCATCTCAAATAAAAATCAATACTTTCTTGGCTTACAAATTAAATTTTAAAGGAAAAGATTCTGACGAAGAAATTGGAGAGAGCCAAATTTTATTTTTAAATGGCATTACTTATGTTTTTATTTACTCGAAAGTTGATACGTATAGTAAACTAAAAAAAGAACTATTTTTCAAATCTATAAAAATTAATAGTCCTGAAAATTTAACCCAAATTAGTGAGTCATTTAATTATTATACTGCTACTCTATCGATTCTAGGTTCTATTATTTTTCTTTATTTCATAAATAAATTTCGAAAAAACGAGAAAAAACGAAATCTAATACGATAAGAAAATTGCTGAGTTTTACAGTTATTAATCTTGGCAAAATAAATGTTTTCTCAAGTTTATCCTTTCATCTCATTTGCTAGATCAAGCCTTGCATCTTATTATTAGCGCGATTGCTTCGTTCCTCGCAATTACAATAATTGCCTGTTATAAAAACGATTGCCCTAGCCCCGATAGCAGCGATATCCTTTTTATTGCTGCTTTAGCAATAAAAAGATATAGCGGATAGCGGGAAACAGCTTCTAATTTTAATTATTATCGTTTATATTTGCAATTGTTACACAACAAATAATTTAATTTCAATATTATATATAAAATGAAACACACAAAAGTTAAAGACTTATTAAACAGTACTACGACGCTTCAGGAAGTTAATGCAAAAGGATGGGTGAGAACTTTTAGAAATAATCAGTTTATCGCTCTTAATGACGGTTCTACCATTAATAATATACAATGTGTTGTTGATTTTGAAAATACACCTGACGAAACTTTAAAAAGAATCACTACCGGTGCTGCAATTTCTGTAACAGGAACTTTGATCGAAAGCAAAGGTGCAGGTCAGAAATATGAAATTCAGGTAAACAAATTGGAGATTTTAGGAGATTCTGATGCAGAAAAATTCCCGATACAGCCAAAAAACAAGCCTAGTTTAGATTTCTTGCGTGAAAATGCGCATTTGCGTGTTCGTACGAATATGTTTGGTGCTATTATGCGTGTGCGTTCGGTATTGTCATTTGCGGTTCACAACTATTTTCAACAAAAAGGTTTTGTTTATGTAAATACACCAATTATTACAGGTTCTGATGCCGAAGGTGCAGGAGAAATGTTTAAAGTTACGGCTTTACCTTTTGACAATACGCCAAGAACTGAAGATGGAAAAGTAAACTATAAAGAAGATTTTTTCGAAAAAGAAACAAACTTAACGGTTTCGGGACAATTAGAAGGGGAAACGTATGCCATGGCCTTGGGTCAGATTTATACTTTTGGACCAACGTTTAGAGCAGAAAACTCTAATACTTCCCGTCACCTGGCAGAATTTTGGATGATCGAGCCGGAAGTTGCTTTCAATGATCTTGACGACAACATGGACCTTGCCGAAGATTTTATTCAGTACGTAATAAAATATGCTTTAGACAATTGTCAGGATGATTTAAAATTTCTGGAAGGCAGACTTCTTGAAGAAGAAAAATCAAAACCTCAGGCAGAAAGAAGCGAAATGGCTTTGTTAGAGAAATTGAACTTTGTATTGGAGAATAACTTTAAACGTGTTTCTTATACAGAAGCTATTGACATTTTGAGAGATTCGACTCCTAATAAAAAGAAAAAATTTCAATATATCATCAACGAATGGGGAGCTGATTTACAGTCAGAACACGAGCGTTACTTGGTCGAAAAACACTTTAAATGTCCGGTAATCTTGTTTGATTACCCAGCAAATATTAAAGCGTTTTACATGCGTTTGAATGACAACACGGAGCCTGGAAGAGAAACGGTTCGTGCAATGGATATCCTTTTCCCTGGAATTGGAGAAATCGTTGGTGGTTCTGAAAGAGAAGAGCGTTACGACGTTTTGATCGAAAAAATGAAAGCTTTAGAAATCGATGAAGAAGAATTATCATGGTATTTAGATACCAGAAGATTTGGATCTGCAACTCACGCCGGTTTCGGACTTGGATTTGAGCGCCTTGTATTGTTTGTAACCGGAATGACAAACATCAGAGACGTAATTCCTTTCCCGAGAACTCCTGGAAATGCAGAGTTCTAAGAAATAATATTTTGCCACGAAGGCGCGAAGACACTAAGTTTTTTTCTTAGTATCGTTGCGTGTAAACAAAGATTGCCACGAAGGCAAAAAGACGCAAATTTTTTTACAAATTTTGCTAATTAAAAAATAAAAATACCACGAAGACACTAAGAAAGTCGATCACGTATTTTTATTTTTAAAGATTTTAGTCTTTAATAAAAATTAACTTCGAGCCTTTGTGCCTCCGTGGCAAAAACAAAATATTATGCTCTCTGAAAGAACAGAAGAAATTGGAAAAATAATTGTACACTCAGCATTTAAGGTTCACAAACAACTTGGACCCGGGTTACTAGAAAGAGTTTATGAAGTTTGTTTAGCTTACGAAATTGAAAAAGCTGGTCTTAATGTGAAACGGCAAGTTGATATTCCGATCGTTTATGACGGAATTGAATTTAACGAAGGATTAAGATTAGATTTATTAATTGAAGATTCTATTATCATAGAAATAAAAGCGGTTGAACAAATAAATCCAGTTTGGGAAGCACAAATTATAAGTCATTTAAGACTACTGAATAAGGATTTAGGATATCTAATTAATTTTAACGTCCCATTGATCAAAAGCGGGATTAAACGATTTATACATACAAAAAAGAGTATTTTAGAAAATCAAATTAAAGCCTTTAAGGCAAATAAAAAATAAAAAACTTTGCGCCTTCGCGTCTTAGTGGCTAAAAAAAGTAGTGCCTTATTATGCTAAAGCAATTTTTAAATTTAAAATTATCCCAAAAATTATCTCCTCAGCAAATTCAGCTGATGAAGTTAATTCAATTGCCTACGCAAGCTTTTGAGCAACGTTTATTAGAAGAAATGAACGAAAATCCGGCTCTTGAAGCTGGAAAAGAAGAGGAATACGAAGCAGATGAATTTGCTAATGAAGAGTACGACGATTATGATGATGCCGAAGGTGACCGAATCGAAGCAGACGACATTAATATCGACGAATACTTAAGCGACGACGATACTCCGGATTATAAAACTCAGGTGAATAACTACAGTGAAGACGAGGAAAGAGAAACCCCTTTTGCTTCGCCAATAAGTTTTCATCAGGATTTAATCAATCAGCTCAATACTTTCATTTTGAATGATGAAGAGCGCGAAATCGCGGAATTTCTTGTTGGAAGCATTGATGATATGGGATACATTCGCAGGAGTGTTCCGGATATTGTAGATGATATGGCTTTTACTCAGGGTATTTATACTGATGATAAAATGGTCGAAAAAATGCTTCAGGTCATTCATGAACTTGAACCTTCGGGCGTTGGGGCGCGTGATTTGCAGGAGTGTTTATTGTTGCAGCTAAAACATAAAACACCAACAGAATATGTTGATTTAGCAATTGACATTATCGAAAATCAGTTTGATGCTTTTACCAAAAAACATTACGACAAACTGCTTCAAAAATATGGTGTTTCGAACGAGCAGCTTAAAAAAGCGATTCACGAAATCGAAAGATTAAACCCAAAACCGGGTGGCTCTTTTACCGGAAATAATAAAGTAACGGAGAATGTGGTTCCTGATTTCGCAATCAGAATTGTCGATGGCGAACTAGAACTGACCTTAAACGGCAGAAATGCTCCATCGTTGCACGTTTCTAAAGATTATCAGGAAATGATGCAAACGTACAAAGATTCACGTGACAAATCATCGGCTCAAAAAGATGCCGTTCAGTTTATTAAACAAAAACTGGATTCGGCCAAATGGTTCATAGACGCGATCAGACAACGTCAGGAAACACTTTTTGTAACCATGAATGCTATTATGCATTATCAGGAAGAATTCTTTTTAGACGGCGACGAAACCAAACTAAAACCAATGATCCTAAAAGACATTGCAGATATGGTTGGTTTAGACATTTCGACGATTTCGCGTGTAGCCAACAGCAAATATGTTGAAACGCCATACGGAACAAAATTGATCAAAGAATTTTTCTCTGAAGCCATGAAAAACGATCAGGGCGAAGATGTTTCGACGCTAGAGATCAAAAAGATCCTTAAAAATACAATTGAGGAAGAAGATAAAAAGAAACCTTTGCCAGACGATCAATTAGCCGATATTCTAAAAGAAAAAGGATACCCGATCGCTCGCAGAACCATTGCAAAATACCGAGAACAACTTGATATTCCGGTAGCGAGAATGAGGAAGAAAATTTAGATTTTACTACTATAAAATAACAAAACCTAACATATTTAAAAACCTGTTAGGTTTTGCTATATAGAAGCTAAAAACTCTGAAGGTGTCAGAACCGGAATTTCAGAATTTTTAAAATCTTTCTTATTCCGGGTTATAATAAATTCGCATTTGTGGTGCAACGCGCTAAAATACTGCACTGCATCTTCGAAATCGTCAAATTTTGAAATCAAGCTTTTATCGATAACAATTTCATCAATAGTAGAAACATCACATATAATTCGAAGCTTTTTTAAAGCCTCTAATACCGTCTTTTCTTCAACACTTTTGGAAACAACATAAACAATATTTACAAAAGACAGGGATGAAGCCGCTAATTTCAGCTCTTTGTTTTCTGCCATTGTTGCAATTACTGCGATATCATTAAAAAAAGGTTCTCTTTTATCAATCAGGTCTATCAATACATTTGTATCCAAAAATAAATTCATATCTATTTATGTTTTTCGGATAAATATTCTTGTCGGGCTTTTTTATAATCAAAATCTTCCGACATCTCTCCTTTTCCTACGGCAAGACTTTTTACAAACGAACTAATTTCGACGTTGTTTTCTGCCTTATCGTTTTCTGTAATGGCTTTCAAATAATTTTCCACCAAAAGAGATAAGCTATGTTGATGCTCTGCAGCATAAATCTTAGCTTTTTCAATCACACTCTTATCCAATTTCAATGTTAATTTTGCATCCATAACCGTTACATTTTAATACGTACAAATATAATAATTTCATCCGTGCAAATAACAAAACCCGACAAATTCAAAATCTGTCGGGTTTTATTTTCTAAAATAAGATCTACTTATTGATACTGCTCCGGAGTGATTGTAATCTCGAACAAATACTCTTCATTTTTATCGTCATAATTATAAATCAGAGTAAAATTATGATCCCGAAATGCTTTAAGTCCTGAATTTGCTTTAACAGTACTGAGCAGGCTTTCTTCGATATTTTGTTTTATGGTCTTAATTTCTGCCTTTTGTTTTTCGACATTGAGCAAAGTCAGGTTATACTGAACCACTTTATCTTTAGGCAAAGTAACATTATCCAAGCGAATTCCTTCCTGAATTGTTAGCGGACAATTGTCATTGTATTTCGCTACCAACCCGACCATTTCCTTATCTGCAACAGGTTCTTTAAAAGAGTAATATAGAATTAAAGCCAACGATAATGCTACAACTGCACTTATTACTAAAACAGTTAAATTCTTTTTCTTTATTGGTTCCTGCATTTTATAGTTTGTTTTTTTGTGAAGTAAAAAAATAGAACGTCTATTTATCCTGAATCTTTTTCATTGCATTATAATAAGCTGCACGGCTTAATGGCTCATATTCTTCGGTTTCGCCAAGCATGACTAATTTATCATTATCTGTTTTACGGAAACTGTAATTGGCAAGATTTCCTGTTCTGGTGCAAACAGCATGAACCTTGGTAACATATTCTGCGGTTGCCATAAGTGCGGGCATGGGTCCAAAAGGATTTCCTTTAAAATCCATATCTAATCCTGCAACTATCACTCGAATTCCCTGATTGGCAAGATCATTACAAACTGTAACAATTTCATCATCAAAAAACTGTGCTTCGTCTATCCCGATAACATCACAACCTTGTGCCAGAATAGCAATATTTGCGGCAGCGGGAACCGGAGTTGATCGAATTTCGTTGGCATCATGCGATACTACCATTTCGTCATGATAGCGGGTATCAATAGCGGGTTTAAAAATTTCGACTTTTTGTTTGGCAAATTGGGCGCGTTTTAATCTACGGATTAACTCCTCGGTTTTACCCGAAAACATTGATCCACAAATAACTTCAATCCAACCAAATTGTTCTTTGTGATTTACTGTATTTTCGAGAAACATTTTGTATTTTTCTACCTTTAAAAATGAATAGTTTTTATTACTTTGTACTGGTAATAAATCGTCGTGAAAAATTGCTGTTTTACACTTTTTCAAAAGTAGAAAATTTTTATCAAATCGAAGATTCGCGAGCGCTTATTAACAGAAATAAATGAATATCTTTTAGATTTCTACCGGGAATAACGACATTCAAATACAAAATATACTAAAATACCCTATTCACTATAATTTCAACAGTTATGAAAAAAAAATTGGAAGCCGATTTAATCAGCATTGCACATCGAATTTTAAAGCTTAAAAATAAATCCGATATCAATCAATTGTATCTTGAAACGCAGAAATTATATGAAAAATTAGCCATTTTAAAATTTGTAGAGGAAAATTTCGACACGTTGAAACCAACAATTGGTCAAAGCGAGATTCATACTGAAATTGAATCTATTTTTGATAAAGAAGAGGAAACTCCGGAAGAAATTAAAATCGAAGAGCCTGCAACAATTGAAGAAACTCCTGTTGAAACAATAGCTGAACCTGAAATTATTGAAGAAATAAAAGCCGAAGAAGTTCCTGAAGAAATCGTTGCCAAAGTTCCTGAAGAAATAATTCCGGAACCTGTTGTAGAAACTATTCCGGAGCCTGTTGCCGAAATTATCGAAGAACCTGTTATCGAAAAAGTAGAGGAGCCGATAGTCGAGACTAAAAAAGAAATAGAAACTGTCGAGGAAAATTCTTTTAGAACTTTTAGCGATTCAAAACCAATTCCGGATTTTAAACCTGCTTTTGAATTGGAAAAATTTGAAGAAAAAGAACCTGAAGCAGAAGAGCCAAAAGTAGAAACCTCATCAAAACAAAGTCCTGTTACGATCTCGTTTGAAGATTTTGGAATTAATTATGCCGATGCCCAATTTGTAAAAGTAGACAGTTTCGAAAACGTTACTCCTACTCCTGCTGCTCCATCAATAACCGAATTTAAAGAAAAGGAGACACCTGTTGAAACGGCTGTTTTAGAAACACGGACAGAACCAAAAACAGTTACTCTAAACGAAAAACTGGCAAAAGGTTTTCATGTCGATCTTAATGACCGAATTGCTTTTACCAAAAATCTTTTTGGAAACAGCTCTGAAGATTACAGCCGCGTTTTAAACCAACTATTGACTTTTGACACCTATAGCGAAGCTCAGGATTTTATAGAAAATATGGTAAAACCGGATTACAATAATTGGGAAGGAAAAGATGATTACGCAGAACGTTTCTTAGGAATTGTAGAGAAAAAATTCTCCTAAAAAGTAAAACACGAATTTCACAGATTTACACTAATTCATTTTCGTGAAATTTTAAGCACTTTAATCATTCGTGTTAATTCGTGCAATCTGTGTTTAAATATTTAAAATTAATTATGTCTAAATTATATATCGTTCCCACGCCAATTGGCAATCTTGAAGACATGACTTTTCGTGCCATCAGGATCTTGAAAGAAGTCGATTTGATCTTGGCCGAAGACACCAGAACGAGTGGTAAATTGTTGAAGCATTTTGAAATTGGCACGCACATGCACAGCCATCACATGCACAACGAACATAAAACAACCGAGAATTTGATTGCACGTTTGAAAGCCGGCGAAACTATTGCCTTAATCTCAGATGCAGGAACTCCGGCGATTTCTGATCCCGGTTTTTTATTAACGCGTGCTTGTGTCGAAAATAAAATCGAGGTTGAATGTTTGCCTGGCGCAACAGCTTTTGTTCCCGCTTTGGTAAACAGCGGATTACCAAATGATAAGTTTGTTTTTGAAGGTTTCCTGCCTGATAAAAAAGGACGTCAGACTCGATTTTTGGCTTTAGCCGAAGAAACCCGAACCATGATTTTATACGTTTCGCCACATAAACTCGTTAAGACTTTGGCGGAGTTTATTACTTATTTTGGCGAAGACAGACAAGTTTGTGTTTCTCGCGAATTATCAAAACTTCACGAAGAAAACGTACGCGGAACTGCTAGAGAAGTATTGACACATTTTGAAAAAACAGCACCACGCGGCGAAATTGTCGTAGTCGTTGCCGGAAAAACAATAATAAAAGAACCTAAGAAAAGTAAGTTTTCGAAGGATGAAGAAACAGAAGAAGAATAATTTTCGCCACGAATTTCACGAATTAGAACGAATTTTTTAAGTGAATTCAAATTGTAATTCGAGAAATTAGTGGAATTCGTGGCAAAAAAAACTAATACACAATATCATGAGCATTCAAGCCTTTTTAGAAAAAGTAAAACAAACTCCAACTCAAATAACATTCCCGGAAACTATTGCAGTAATCGAAGAAAATTACAACTTCACGCCAACCACTTTCCAGAACGGAACACAACACAATGCAGCCGGAGAAAATTCCGGTTCTTGCAAATTATTTTCTTTCGCAAAATTGCAAAATTTAAGCAAAGAGGAAACATTAGCTTGTTTTGGAGCTTTTTATTTTGAAGAAGTACTGGGAGACCCAAACGGAACAAACCACCAAAACATTAGAAACTTCATCAACTTAGGTTGGGACGGAGTTAGGTTCGAAGGAAATGCTTTAGAGGCAAAATAATTTTAGATTTTAGATTTCTTAAAGCCTGCCTTATTCTAAAATCCGAGCTCTAAAACCGAATATTTTTGCCACAGATTAAAAAGATTAACACAGATTAAAAATCTTTTAAAATCATTTAATCTGTGGCAATAAAAAAAATTACCTGTCTGATTAAACGATTTTGGATTTTGACAATCTAAAATCAACACTCTAAAATCTAAAATCAACCATGCGTTGGACCTTAAAAACAAGACCTTCTGAAGATAAAATCAAACATTTGGCACAAGCCCTGAATGTAGAAGATTTTGTAGCAACACTTTTGATTCAGCGTGGCATTGAAACTTTTGAAGATGCCAAAAATTTCTTTCGCCCTTCATTAGAACATCTTCATGATCCGTTCTTGATGAAAGACATGGACAAAGCAGTTTCCCGAATAGAATTAGCTATCGAAAATCAGGAAAATATCTTGGTTTTTGGCGATTATGATGTCGACGGGACAACTGCGGTTTCATTGGTTTCGGCGTATTTAAAATCTCATTATCCTAATATTGCCACTTATATTCCGGATCGTTATCTGGAAGGTTACGGAATTTCTTTTAAAGGAATTGACTTTGCTGATGATAACGGTTTCTCGTTAATCATTGCGCTGGATTGCGGAATTAAATCTATTGATCATATTGCTTATGCAAAAGAAAGAAACATTGATTTTATTATTTGCGATCACCACAGGCCCGGAGAATTTCTTCCGGATGCTGTTGCAATCTTAGATCCAAAAAGAGAAGATTGCTCCTATCCTTATGATGAATTGTGCGGTTGTGGTGTAGGTTTTAAACTGATTCAGGCTTTAGGAACAAACAGAAATGAGACGATCGAAGATTTAGTTCCGTACCTGGATTTAGTTGCAACAGCAATTGCTGCCGACATTGTACCTATTACAGGCGAAAACAGGGTTCTGGCTTATTTTGGACTACAGGTAATTAACTCTGATCCCAGACCTGGAATTAAAGCATTGGTACATCAGGTAAAAAAGAAAACACTGGACATTACTGATGTTGTTTTTATTATTTCGCCCCGTATAAATGCAGCAGGAAGGATCAAACACGGTAATCATGCTGTCGAATTATTGACGGAATTTAACTTTGAGCAAGCGCAACAATTTGCATCCGAGATAGAACAATACAACTCTGACCGAAAAGATCTGGACAAACAAATTACCAAAGAAGCTTTTCAGCAAATCCTGACCAACAACGAACAAGATCGATTCTCTACCGTTGTTTTTCAGGAAGACTGGCACAAAGGTGTTATTGGTATTGTCGCCTCAAGATTGATTGAAACGTATTACCGTCCAACATTGGTTTTTACTAAAAGTGGGGATAAATATGCGGCTTCTGCCAGATCTGTAAAAGGGTTTGACGTTTACAATGCGCTTGATGCCTGCTCTCAACATTTGGAACAATTTGGAGGACACATGTATGCGGCAGGAATGACTTTGAAAGCCGAAAACTATACCACTTTTAAAGAAGCTTTTGAAAAACAGGTCGAAGATACTATCCTTCCTGAAATGCGAACACCGGAAATAGAAGTCGATGCCGAAATAGACTTCGCCGATATTACCCCTAAACTTGTCCGGATCCTAAAACAATTTGAGCCTTACGGACCTCTAAACATGACACCTGTTTTTATGACAAAAGAGGTAAAAGATACCGGGTATGCTAAAACTTTGGGCGCAGACGACGAACATTTGAGACTTTTTGTAAAACAAAGTAACTCAGGCGGAATTGCTGCTATAGGTTTTGGTCTTGGAAAAAAAATGGACATCGTAAAAAATAAAAATCCTTTTCAGTTAGCCTATTCGCTTTCTGAAAACGAATGGAACGGAACTGTTTCTACTCAACTTATGCTAAAAGACATTAGAACTAATGAAAACTAAAACAAACAAACAAGATCCTTATCAGGCATTACGTTACAGAGAATTTAATGTATTTCTAATATTGCGTTTCGCCATGGTTTTTGCCTGGGCTATGCAGTTTATCGTGATAGAATGGGAAGTTTATAGTTTAACCAAAAACCCACTTTCGTTAGGAATTATTGGTTTAATGGAAGTTATTCCCGCCGTTGGTATGGCTTTATTTGCCGGACATATTGTGGACCAAAAGGAGAAAAAAGGGCTATTGGTAAAATGTATTCTGGGCTTTTCTGTAATTAGTTTTGGTCTGTTTTTAGTGACCTGGCCAAAAGTGGTTGGCGATTTATCTCCAACTGTTATTTTATATTCAATTTATACTTTAGTTTTTTTAGGCGGATTAGTCAGAGCTTTTCTTGGGCCTACTATCTTCTCTCTTCTATCGTTGATTATTCCTAAAAAAGCATATCCAAATGCAGCTACCTGGAGCAGTTCGGTTTGGCAAATCGGAGCCGTTATGGGTCCGGCGCTGGCTGGATTCTCCATTAACTGGATTGGCGTTCACTGGTCAATGTGCCTGGTTTTTGGGTTCTCAATTCTTTCTTTAATTGCTTTATCACAAATCAGTAAAAAACCAATCACAAATCCAAAGATTGGAGAATCAATAAAAGACAGTCTTACCGAAGGTTTAACTTTCGTATTTAGAAACCAAATTGTTTTAGGCGCTTTATCGCTTGACATGATTGCAGTGCTTTTTGGAGGGGCTGTAGCATTATTGCCTGTTTTTGCTCAGGATATTTTAAAAGTTGGCGCAGAAGGTTTTGGTATATTAAGAGCTGCTCCTGCAGTAGGAGCTTTTATTACGATGCTCGTTTCTGCTTATGTACCTTTGTATAAAAATGCAGGAAAGAAACTTTTAGTTGCCATATTTGTTTTCGGGTTATCGATCATTTTATTTGGTCTTTCTACGTCATTCTGGCTTTCTGTTTTCGCTTTATTTTTGAGCGGACTTGCTGACGGAATTTCGGTTGTAATTCGTCAAACGATTTTACAGCTTAAAACGCCCGATCATATGCGCGGAAGAGTTGGTGCTGTAAATTCGATTTTTGTTGGCTCTTCTAATGAATTAGGTGCTTTTGAAAGTGGTGCAACAGCAAAATTAATGGGAACTGTAACATCTGTTGTTTTTGGAGGAAGTATTACACTTTTGACTGTTATCGTAACGGCATTAAAATCGCCAACGTTTAGAAAGTTAGATCTTAATAAAGACATGGAAGATCATCAAAATATGGAATAACATTTTTTCTAATCCTATAAGTGATATCAGCACATTTAATCTGAATTCAGAATACTAAAATAAACTTATATCACTTATAGGGTGAATAATTTTTTCTAAATTTTATGATTTTTTATTTAGAATTAATATAAATAGTATTTATATTTGTTGGGATAAAAAGGATATAAAATGAGAGAAATTGAACAGTTATACCACAACAACTTCGGGATTGCTTTTTACTGGAAAAAAGAAAATGAAACTCTTACAGACAAAGTACAATTGGTTTTTAAGGAAACCGGATTTTATTTTACAGTTCAGGAACTGAATCATTTTTGTGATTTAATCGAAGACAGCATGATCGAAAATGCTTGTTGTGAAGCTTGCGAATTAAAAAACTCTTGTCATAAATTTTTACTTAAAACCCCTTGTGCTGCCATAGATTTAGCGGTTTCAGTAAAAGAATTAAAATCGATTAAAGATTTAGTCGAAGGCTCTTTATTTAGAATTGAGCTTGACGAATATGTTTACGGAGTTGGCTTAAACTAAGAAACATTCTAAATATTTTAACAACATCTTTTCATTATTGAAATATATTTTGATTTTCTTCAAAAAAAAGTATATTTACAATAATGAAAAAAGCACCTATTCTATTTCCCCTTCTTGCCTTACTTATTTTTTTTGCAAGCTGCAAGAATGAATCTGACAACTACATTGATCCACGCGGAACCAATTATGCCGGTTCTGAAAGTTGCATTCAATGTCATCAGGCACAATACGAAACGGCTTTTCATAGCTCTCATTTCAAAGCTTCTGCTCCCGCTACCAAAGAAAACATCTTAGGTCAGTTTACAAATGGTCAGAAAACTTTTGTTTACGACGCAGCTACCAAACTCGTTATGGAAGAGCGTAACGATAGTCTTTATCAGGTGCTTTATAAAAACGGAAAAGAAGTTGAAGCGCATCCGTTTGAGGTACTTTTTGGAACAAAGCATGCTCAGACAAGTGCTTTCTGGAAAAGCCATTATACTTACGAATTACCGCTGTCCTACTATAAATCTTTGAACAATTGGGCAACAAGCCCCGGATATTCAGCAACAGTTCCTAATTTTGAACGAAAAATAGATAAAGAATGTTACGGTTGCCACAGTTCTAATATCGCCAGCAGATATGTCACGACAAGTTCAGACAGCATTAATTTTATGACCCAGGATGTGGAGGACTTTATGAATCCGAAAACTTTAATTTACGGAATCGATTGTGAACGTTGCCACGGACCAGCCAAACAGCATGTTCAAAAACATTTGAAATTTCCGGATTTAAAGATTGCACAAAACATAACTTCGTTCAAAAATCTCAACCGTCAACAAAAACTGGATGCCTGCGCCTTATGTCACTCCGGAAATGACAAACAAAAATTAAAATCACGCTTTGAATACAGACCGGGAGATAATTTATTAAATTATTTTAGAGGAGTTCCGGGATCTAATGACAGCATTCATTATGATGTACACGGAAATCAGTTTGGGTTACTCGCTCAAAGCAAATGTTTTAAAAAGAGCGAAACCATGGATTGTATGACCTGTCATAATCCGCATGCAAATGCTTCTCAAAATCTTGCCGGTTATTCTAAAATTTGTATGAGTTGCCATCAGGGAATTCAGCATAATGCAACTACCTTAAAAACAATGTCAGGAAGTTTACTTGCCAATAATTGTGTAGGATGCCACATGCCCAAGAAAATGTCGGATGCCATTAAATTTCAAGCTTCAAACAACAAAAAAATGTCGAATTACATTCTGAGAACGCACAAAATTGGAATCTATACAGACAATAAAAAGTAATTATTGTTCGAATTTTTTAAGCTCAAAAGTTTCTCCATCAAAAACGCCATAGGTAAAATAACCAATCCAGTCCCCCAGATTTACATAATTGGCCTCTTCTCCAACCGGAATAATCATTGGCAGATGGCGATGACCAAAAACAAAGTAATTATAATGTTTGGTCTCGAGTTTGCGTTTGGCGTACAAAACGAGCCATTCGTTTTCCTCTCCCAGAAACTTTACATCTTCATCGCCTGAGATTAATTTGTTTTTGACTGATAAATATTGTGCCAGACTTACCCCAACATCTGGATGCAACCAACGAAAAAGCCATTTAGAAAACGGATTCGTGAATACCTTTTTCATTCGTTTATAACCTTTATCTCCGGGACCTTTTCCGTCGCCGTGACCAATCAGGAAAGTTTTTCCGTGGAAGGTAAATGCTGCATTATCATGATAAACCGGAATATTCAATTCGGTTTGAAAGTAATCGTTCATCCATAAATCATGATTCCCGACGAAAAAATAAATCGGAATTCCGCTATCCCTAATTTCAGCCAGTTTGCCTAAAACACGCACAAAACCCTTTGGAACAACTGTTTTATATTCGAACCAAAAATCGAATAAATCACCCAATAAAAAAATAGCTTCTGCATCTTGTTTTACAACATCTAACCACGCTACAAATTTTTGCTCACGCGGCAAACTCAACTCAGCAGTTGGAGCGCCAAAATGTTGATCTGAAGCGAAATATACTTTTTTCATTCGATTATTAGATTGTTAGACTTCTTAGATTGATAGACTTTTGTCTTATTGTGATTTGGAGCGATCCCGAAATTTTGGAAGAAGAATTGGAATTTGGAATTTAATTCTAGATATTATCAGATGCATACCATTCTGCAAACGAAGATTCGGTTTCCTGAAGTTTAAGCGAAAAAAGAGCAATTTCTTTAGGCAAACGTGCAATAATTCTTTCAGCAAAATCAACTACCATATTTTCGCTTGTTGGCTGATAATCTACTAAAATCACATGATGCCCGCGATTTTTTAATTCATTTGCCAGTTCAACATGTGGCGTAGTTTCGTTAAAAACCGTTGCATGATCAAACTGATCGACGATTTCTTCTTTTACAATTTTCTTCAGATCCGAAAAATCAATTACCATTCCAAATTTCACATTCGATCGATCCGTGATAGGCGAACCAATAACCGTTACCGATAATTTATAACTGTGCCCGTGAACGTTTTTGCATTTTCCGTCGTAACCGTACAAAGCATGTCCGGTTTCGAAACTAAATTGTTTTGTAATTCTGATATTACTCATCGATTTGAATTTTAGGTTGCAAATTTACAAATTAATAACCGTTTTCATCTCTTTTTTTAGCCCTGTTATACATCCAATATGCAATTACAAGCAAAACCACGAAAGGAAGAAACGAACCAATCACTACTCCAATCTGATAACCAGCATCAGGGGCTGTTTTAATTTTCTCTGCAACATCGACTTTCTGAAGTAATGAAATGATATACATGTTCTTATAGATTATGATTTAACAATATAGATTATGTCTTTTTTGCCACAGATTAAAAGATTAAAAAAAAATTAAATCTTGAACTTTGTCAAAGTTTAAAACTTTGACAAAGTTATCGTCACGAAAACTGTGACTGTGACTGTAAACTGAGACTGAAAACTTTACTTCTTAAACTGTGTCAGAGCATTTCTCGAAAAATCTGATAAAACCAATTTTCCTGTAATTGCGGCACGCTCAACCAGCAAGGATTCCCAATGTTCTGTTCCTTCCCAAATAATTTTCTTCATTTCTAATAAAGCTTCAGGATTGTATGAACTTAACTTTTGAGTAAAACCGGCAACAGCATCATCAAGTTTATCTGCTTGATGAATTTCCGAGAACAGTTTGTTTTCTAAAGCCCATTCTGCCGATTTCCATTCGTGTGCTGCCAAAGTCATTTCGGTCATTGCAGCCTTTCCTATTTTACGGGAAACAGCCGGCTCAATCACAAACGGACCAATACCAATGGCTAGTTCAGACAATTTTACTGCACTCTCAGGTGTTGCCAGCACATAATCGCAAGCTGATATAATACCAACTCCTCCGCCAACAGCTTTTCCCTGAACACGTCCAATAATAAGTTGAGAACAATTGCGCATCGCGTTTAACAAATGAGCAAAACCGGAGAAAAATTCAGTTCCCTGTATTTCATTTTCTACCTGCAAGAGTTCATCAAACGAAGCACCGGAACAAAAAGCCTTTGTCCCTTGGCTTTGTAAAACAATAACAGAAACTTTTGTATTGGTGCTTAACAAATTAATTTCTGCAGTAAGACGATCTAACAACTGACGCGGAAAAGAATTACTCGCAGGATGACCAAATTGCACTGTGGCAACGGTTTTATTAAAAGTGGTTTGCAAAGAACCACTTTGAATTTCTACACTCATAAAAAATATATTTGATCGTAAAGTTACGATTTTGACAACTATTTTCGATCGATGGCATTTGAAATTTGTTTTTTGAAAAATAATTGTCTTTATTTGCTATCGCTTTGGGGGATTAGCTCATTTGGCTAGAGTACTTGCCTGGCAGGCAAGGGGTGACCGGTTCGAATCCGGTATTCTCCACAAAAAACCGTATTACTTAATTGTAATACGGTTTTTTATTTGAAAACAGATAAATCTTTTAACGCTCACTGGCGTTATCCTCAAAATCCGGTTCGTCTTGATCCGGTTTTTAATGTTGTCGAATAAAAAGATTAATCTTACAAATTAACATATATTAAAGAGGCATGAATAATCTATTTTCCTACATTTGGTCTAATTAATTCTTAATTAAGACAAAATGAAAAAGTTGATTCTATTAGTAAGTTTAATAATAATGGTAGCATGTTCGTCGACTGATGGCAATGATTCCGGAAAAAATAGCGTAACAGATAATTATTTCAATCCTCCAACATGGATTCAGGGAACCTGGAAAGAGGATACCACCGGAGCGATATTAATCTTTACTACAAATGATATAAAATATAGTTTTAATAACAATACAACTTCATTTTCCAGAGAAATAACAAAGTTTTCATACGATTATCCACAGCAAATATCTTCTACTTCAAATTTATATATTGTAGATTTTACACAAGGTTTAAAAGGTACATTAGTTCGATTTAATTTTGTAAACGAATCCGGAACCAAAATCAAATCACAAGGATATTTAGCAGGAAACTATACCAAACAATAACGGGGATTTGCAATCCGTGCCCACAAAAAGCCTTCTGCCCTTACAGGGCTTAAACAACAATCGATATTCAATTTTAGTGCTTCGCACTATGTATTGCCAAAGCTCTTTCAGAGCAATTGGTTTTGGATAATTATGATTTGTACATGCATGATCAAATCAGGTTTATATGCTCAACTTTTGCAACTTTAATACAACTATTATAATTGTATGAAAAATTGTATTTTTACTTACTCTAAAACCATACAAAATGGTATCATACAGGGACGATCTTGTTTTTTACCAAAAACTATTTTGTAAAAGAATTTTAAATACCTTTGAATTATGAGCACAGCAGAAAAACCAAAACATATTGGCAGAAATATCAGCCGAATTAGAGAGCTTAAAGGTATAAAGCAAGAAGCACTTGCCTTTGCAATTGGCGTAAGCCAACAATCAGTTTCGAATATTGAGGCAAGCGAGAACGTCGACGATGAAAAACTTATAGAAATTGCAAAAGCTCTTGATGTAACAGTAGAGGCTTTAAAGAATTTTTCTGAAGAAAACATGATAACGTATTTCAACACTTTCAACGATAGCCAAGGAAACTTTGGAGATGGTTATAATGGCAATAATTGTAGTTTTAATCCACTCGATAAATTGATTGAAGCATTTGATGAAAACAAAAAACTTTACGAACGTTTGGTTCTGGCTGAAAAAGAGAAAGTGGAGTATTTAGAAAAAATATTGAAAGAAAAATAGTTCACACATTAATATTTGAGATCAAACAGGCCGTCTTATAGATTGGCTTTTTGTTTTATAATGATGAATTACTTTGCAGGTTTTACCAGCCAATTTTATCTCCGGTATGCTGGGTTTGGGAGGTCTTATTATTTGGGTTGGCTGGATAAGTATTGAAGCCTTTATCTTTTTTACACAACAAAAATCAAAGTTAGCGACAATAAATATTATTAGATGGTATTGCCTAAGCTCTTTCAGAGCAACTAAAAAAACTAATTCAACAAATACCCAAATCGGATACTTCCATAAAAATAGCCTGTGTTGGTGTTGGTATGAGGATCGTTTAGCTCTCTGCCGCGATAGATAAAAGAATACGACATATTAAAGTTGTTGTGTCTGTATTTTAAGCCAAACTCTGCATTAAATCGAAGTGGTTCGAGATCGAAAGTTACGGGACTTGTATTGCTAAACATGCTTCCCTGTATAGTAGCGTCATAAAATTGGTAATTGACACTTGGCATTGCATAAAAATAAAATTCTCTGATATTGTATTGCGGCTGGAAACTTACCGAAGCATCATGCAGGTTAGAATCGTAAATTGGGAGTAGTTTCCTGAAACCAATTCTGGTTAGAAATCCTGTAGAGATACCGTCGAAAATTGTTCCCAGATTGGCTTCTGACTGAAAATGAAGGTCTATAAAATCATTGTGTTTTGATGCAAACATTTTCTTGGAATACATAACATGTGCCTGAACAGCAAATGCATTATGCAACTGATTCTCCCAACCAAAAACCTCTTTATACCCAATAAGATGATGAAAACTTTCCTGTGTTTCTCTCCCTAAAGCATTTGGCCCCATAAAACCTAACTGAAAATTGGTCTTTAGAACTGATTCGCTTTTATAAAAAAAACTTCTCCCTGCCTGGGCAAAAAGATATCCTGTAAAGGGACGATCATTTATAGTAACCGCTGCTTTGTTAATAAACCTTGGATTATAAATATATTGACCAATACGGAATTCGGTAATTTTCTTGTTGATTTTTTCGTTGTTATTTTTCGATAAAAAACGATAAAAAAGCTCTAAACCATTGGTATAATACATGTCATTTTTAGACGATGTATACAAATCGTTATCGGTTATAAAACCTGTTTCTGTGGTTTTAGCCTGTCCAAAACTCAATGCTGATAGCAGAAAAGAGAGCGCAACAAAGAATTTTTTATTTCGCATTATAATTTATTTTTCCAACAGAGCGCATTTCACGAACAATTCTTTCTTTTCTTCTATTAATATAACTTGAAGATCCTGTTGCCTTAAATTTTCTTGGGTTTGGTAATATCGCTGCAATTCCGGCTGCCTGCATTGGTGTTAAGCTCGAAGCATCACGACGGTACCAATGTTCTGTTGCTGCATAAGCCCCATAAACGCCATCGCCCATTTCGATACTGTTCAGGTATACTTCCATGATGCGCTCCTTGCCCCAGATTACTTCGATCAAAACGGTAAAATAAGCTTCTAATCCTTTACGGAAATAACTTTTGCCTTGCCATAAAAACACGTTTTTTGCAGTTTGTTGCGAGATCGTACTTCCACCACGAATCCTGCGTCCGCGTTCGTTGCTTTTATACGCTTTTTGAAGTGCTTTGAAATCAAAACCATTGTGTTTTAAAAAAGATCCGTCTTCGCTGGCGATCACCGCTTTTTGCAAATTCATCGAAATCTTTTCTATGGGTTCCCAATCGTGATCAAAATAAACTTCTTTGCCACCAAATTTATTTTCGATAGCACGAATCACCATTAGTGGTGTAAAAGGTACTGGTACATATTTAAAAAATACAACCGATGCGATCGAGACTCCAAAAAACCAAAGACATAATTTTATAAAAAACCATTTTACTTTATCCCCAAAAGAGCGTTTGCTTTTTTTGGGTGCTGGTTTTGGTTTGGGTTTCGGTTTGTTTGCGGTTGGTTTTGGTGCCGGTTTTTTGGTTACTGCCATTATATTAAATCTGCTAATTCTGTTCCTATTAAACTCCCAATTGCTACACCCATTCCGCCTAAACGCACTCCACAAAACACGTTTTCAGACAATTGCGTAACAACAGGATTTTTACTATTTCCTACTCCCATGATTCCACTCCATCGTTGTGCAATCTGGAAATCCTGATTTGGTAAAATTACATTTTTAAGTAAATCTTCCAATTTATTTTGTACAATTTTCGTTTGACCAAATTCTGTGGTATTTTCTGTCTCAAAATCTAAATTTCGTCCACCGCCAAGCAAAATTCTGTCATCAATATTTCTAAAATAATAATACCCGCGATCTAAATGAAACGTGCCTTTAATATCTAAATTAGGTATAGGCTCCGTAATTAGAACCTGTGCTCTTGCAGGTTGTACTGCTCCTTTTGTTATTGTATTGGCAAAACCATTTGTGGCAAAAAGTATTTTTTTTGATTTATAACTAAAATCGTTTAATACCACCTCGACCTGATTTCCCAGATCAGCATAAGAAGTTACCGTTTGCTGGTTTAATATCAATATATTTTGAGAAACTGCTTGTCGCAACAATTCCTGCATCATATTTCCGGTGTCAATCTGAGCCTCAAACGGATTAAAAATCAAATATTCCTGAATATCGCCAAACCCAAAACGATCTGTTTCTTTATTAAAAACAGCTGCTTTGAATAATGGTTTCAAAATTTCGTTGACAAAAGGCAACCTCGCCATGCATTCATTAAATCCGCCTTCGTCTTCTTTCAAAAACAATTCATAACCGCCATGAGGTTTAAAATCAAGTGTAGCATCTCCCAGTTTTTTGCGGAGCAACTGCAATCCTTTCCAACGTTTTTCGATCAGATTAATTACCTCTTCTTCTGTATGTGTTTTTAAATCTTCCATAATTTCAGAAAGACTTCCAAAGCAGGCAAAGCCCGCATTCTTGGTACTCGCGCCTTGCGGCAGCATTCCTTTTTCTAACACCAGAATTTTTGCTGTCGGAAATCTTTCGCGTAAGCGCAATGCAGCATGCAAGCCTACAATGCCACTGCCCACAATAGTATAATCAACATTTGTAAACCAATTTTTAAGTTCCCAATAGCTTAATTCCATGTGTCAATTTTTTATAAAAATACTGATTTTTTTGAACCCTGTAAGTAATGTAAGTTCTTTAAAGTATTTATTTTTTAGCGACAGATTAAAAATGTTTTTTTTAATCATTCTAATTTTTAATATACTTAAAAGATAAGTATCAAATGTTTATTATTAGACATCTTACTTTATAAACGATCAATTAATTACTGCTTCATTTTTCTTAATCTCTTGTTGGTAAAAAGAAAACTTTTAAATGAACTTAGAACACTTATATGGTTTAAACAGTTTAATACTTTTTAACATTTACTTGCTAAATTATATTCGTATTTTTAGCTCCACGAAAATTAGAATTTTATTATGAAAAAAGTATTATTTACAACCTTAATAATGATGAGTTTAAACGCTATCGGACAAAATGTTATGTCGCCAGAGTTGTTATGGAAATTAGGAAGAGTGAGTGCACTTGGACTTTCAAAAGATGAGAAGAATGTTGTTTTTAAGGTTTCGACTCCTTCTATCGAAGAGAACAAATCATCTTCTAAGTTTTACATTATACCGGTAAACGGTGGAAATGCAACTGAAATTAAAGACACCAAAGAAGTTTTGGCGGACAAAAATGTATCGCCTGACGGAAAATTTTTAGTGTACAATGAAGAGGTAAAAATTGACAAAGTTTTAGGAAAAGATTTTTATCCGAAGCTTGACAAATCTGATGCTCAAATTTATGATGGTTTAGATTATCGCCATTGGGATACCTGGAATGAAGGCAAATTTAACCATGTTTTTTATAAAGAAAACAAAGAAGGCGCAACCGGAATTGACATCCTGAAAGGGGAGAATTTCGATTCTCCGCAAAAACCTTTTGGTGGCGACGAAGATTATATCTGGTCTCCTGACGGAAAAAGTATTGTATATGTAAGCAAGAAAAAAGCCGGAACACAGTATGCCACTTCTACAAATACGGATCTTTATGAGTACAATTTAGAAACTCAAAAAACAACAAACAGAACCGATGGAAACTTAGGTTATGATACGGCTCCACAGTTTTCTCCAACAGGAAACCTGACCTGGCTGCAAATGAAACGTGACGGTTATGAGTCTGATAAAAATGACATTATTGTTGATTTTAAAGGAATCAAAACCAACTTAACGGCAAATTGGGACGGAACAGTAGATAATTTTATCTGGAGTAAAGATGGCAAAAATGTATTTTTTGTTGCTCCGGTTGATGGTACAAAACAAATTTTTACGGTAAACTTTCCGGGATTAACAAGGATTGCAATCACAGTTCGTCAGTTAACAAATGGAGATTTTGATGTAAATGATTTAGTTGGTTTTGCCGGTGATGATATCATCGTAACCAGAAACGATATGAATCATGCTCCGGAAATTTATTCTTTTAACTTAAAGAAAAATAGCTGGAAACAATTATCAAATGTAAATACAGAAACATACAAAACGTTGGCAATTAGCAAGACTGAGAAACGTTATGTAACAACAACTGATGGCAAAAAAATGTTGGTTTGGGTAATTTTACCTCCAAATTTTGATGCTACAAAAAAATATCCAACTTTATTGTTTTGTCAGGGAGGACCGCAAAGTCCGTTGACACAATCGTATTCTTTCCGTTGGAATTTTCAATTAATGGCTGCCAAAGGTTATGTAGTTGTGGCTCCAAACCGTCGCGGAATGCCGGGACATGGTGTTGAATGGAATGAAAAAATCAGTAAAGACTGGGGCGGACAGGTGATGGACGATTATCTATCTGCAATTGATGATGTGTCTAAGGAAAACTATGTAGACAAATCACGTTTGGGTTGTGTAGGTGCAAGCTACGGAGGATATTCTGTGTTTTATCTAGCCGGAATTCATAAAAACCGATTTAAAACATTTATCGCTCACGATGGTGTTTTTAATACCGTAAGTATGTTAGGAACTACAGAGGAGGTTTTCTTTAACAACTGGGATTTTGGTGGTGCTTATTGGGAAAAAGATAATGCTGTAGCTCAAAAAGCATACACTACTTTTAATCCTGCAACACTGGTTCAGAACTGGAACAGACCAATCTTGATTTTTCAGGGAGGAAAAGATTTCCGTGTACCAATCGGGCAAGGACAAGAAGCTTTTCAGGCAGCACAGTTAAGAGGGATCAAAAGTAGATTTGTTTATTTTCCGGATGAAAATCACTGGGTTTTACATCCTCAAAACGCTCAGGTTTGGCAAGGTGAATTTTTTAAATGGTTAGACGAAACACTTTAATCTAATCGATACAGATAAAAATAGCCGTAGATTTTATATAATCTACGGCTATTTTGTTTCTAAAACCTTTTAATTATGTAAATATTTGATTTGTATTTACTTTTTTGAGATCAAATTTTTAAATAAATTGCAGGGAATTCCAACCTAAAAAAACTTCGTCAACCCCAGATAATATTATGGAGAGCAAAAAAAGTTATACCGCACTCAAAGTTTTATTCAGTTATGTTGCATTACTGGCTTTGGTTGTTACGGTTGGTTGGTTTTTATATGCAGAAAATGTAGTCTATAATAAGCTTGAAAATAAAATTGCTTTCGAAAAAACTAAAATCCTTAAGGTTAGTAAATTGTTTTCGAACGTATACAAGACCGAAAGTTTAGCCAGAAAAACAATTCAAAACAATTCTGAGCAGGATTTTAAAAGTTATATTATCGAAACCGATTCCCTAAAATCAAGAATCGACACGCTCAAGCAAATTGTTACAACACAATATCAAAAAACTTTACTGGATAGTGTTACGTATTTACTGTCTGAAAAAACAAAGAACATCCGACAATTAAAAACGATAAAAAACAAAGCCGAAGACGAAGTTTCGGTAAACACCGCTATTGACGAAATTACTAAAATGGAGTTCAAACTCCGAAAATTAGAACTTCAGGATTTCAACAAAAACCCAAAT
This sequence comes from Flavobacterium araucananum, assembly GCF_002222055.1. Taxonomy (GTDB): domain Bacteria; phylum Bacteroidota; class Bacteroidia; order Flavobacteriales; family Flavobacteriaceae; genus Flavobacterium; species Flavobacterium araucananum. The sequence goes on along the minus strand of NZ_MUGS01000009.1, from coordinate 28,834 downwards.
CAACTGGGGAGTTACCAGCGCAATGTACTTCAAAAATATGTTGATTATCTCAATCAGAATATTCCGGATGACAGCACCAATACGTTAAGCAAACAGGCTTCGGATTCAATTTTGGCGAATTCAAAGAAACTATTAAGTAATGTAAAACTGAAGGCGGAAAAGAAAAAAGAATCGCTGAATTTTGAGGAGAATAAATTGCTAAAAAATGAAATAGCCATTTCTGACCAACTCCGAAAAGTGCTTCGAATTATCGAAAGAGAAATCATTATCAATTCGATAAAAAACAATTCACTAAAAGAAAAATCACTTAAAAAAGTCAACGAAATTGTTACAGCATCAGCTATTATTGGTTTGGTGTTAACCTTGTTTTTCTCGATCTTGATTGTTAGCGATTATTCTAAATCGCAAGTGTATAAAAAGCAGTTAGAAATTGCCAATTTCAAAACGAAGAATTTATTAAAGAGCCGCGAACAATTAATTTCGACGGTAAGCCACGATTTAAAAACACCTTTGAGTACTATTGTGGGCTATTCTGAGCTTTTGGGTAATTCTGATGTAAATACAAAACAGTCGTATTTTATTAAAAACATTAAAAATTCATCAGAATATATTACGCAATTGGTGCAGGATTTACTGGATTTTTCTAAAATTGAAGCGGGAAAAATCACGATCGAAAAAGTTCCGTTTTTACTCCCTGAAATTATCGATGAAGTTGCCAGAAGCATTCAGACGGTTTACAAACAAAAAGACATTGACCTTATTATCAATATAGACGAAAAACTAAATACAAGAATCGTTGGTGATCCGTTTCGTCTCAAACAAATTTTGAGTAATATAATTGGAAATGCTTATAAATTTACCGAAGGGGGTTTTATCAAAATCAGCGCTTATACAACTGATAATAGCGAGAGGTTTATTATTACGATTCAGGATTCTGGTATTGGGATCGAAAAAGAAAACCTGAAATTAGTTTTTGAGGAATTTGCGCAGGCGAATGAAAATATTGAAAAAAAATATGGCGGAACGGGCTTGGGCTTGTCTATTTGCCAAAAAATAATCTCGATTTTGGGTGGCGATTTAAAACTGGAAAGCACTTTTGGAAAAGGAAGTACTTTCGAAATTCAACTTCCGCTACAGTTTGATACGAGTCAAAACTTAATTCCTGAAGTAAAAAAACCTGTAATTCGCAATACCAGAAAACAAACTTTTATTGTTCTGGATGACGATATCAATCTTCTTAATTTGACCAGCGGGGTTTTAAGACAGGAAAAGCATCAGGTATTATCTTTTAGCAGCGCCACAAAAGCATTAGAGGCCATTAAGAACACCAATTTTGATTTTGTTATTACAGATATTCAAATGCCGGAAATGGATGGTTTTATGTTTCTGAAAAAATTAAAAAACTCAGGATACAAAACCTATAAAAACCAACCTGTAATTGCCCTGACCGGAAGAACTGACCTTGACTTTTCTGTCTATAGCGAAGCCGGATTTACCACAGTGATCCAAAAACCATATTCGCCTAAAATATTGCTTGAAACGATTCAGCTAATTTTAGAAAATGATACGTTGCCAACTGTTGCTATTCATGATGAAGAAGAAAAAACAACATCAAAATTGTATTCTCTTGAAACCCTGAAAGAATTTCTGGGCAATGATAGTGAAGCTTTAAATGAGGTATTGAAATCTTTTATAGAAAGTAGCAGAGAAAACCTGACCTTGTTAGAAAATGCTATAACCGAAAAAAACACAACCGAAATCAATTCTATTGCACATCGTATTGCGCCAATGTTCAAACAAATTCAGGCGCGTGAAATTGGTGAGCTTTTGAAAGTATTAGAAAACAAGGATCTTGAGATTGCGGACTTAAAGGATAATTTTAAGGTTTTACGATCAAAGACAGATTTACTTTTTACCGTTTTAAAACAAGAAATAGCTTAATCTATATTGTAATGTTTTAATTTATTGTAAAGTGTTTTTCTGGTGATTTTAAGCAATTTGGCTGCTTCAGATTTATTATTCTGCGCTTTTGATAAGGCATGAATAATAGTTTCTTTTTCATTTTCGGACAAAGAAAAATTACCATCAGCCGTATTTTGTTGCTTCTGAATCTGAAAAAATTCGGCTGGCAAAACATCACTTTTAATATATTCTCCCTGCGTTAAAAGCGTGGCACGTTTAACACAGTTTTGCAGTTCGCGCAGGTTTCCCGGCCAATTGTAATTTTGAAAAATTGTAACGACTTCCGGCGAAAATCCTATGATGTCTTTATTCAATTGCTGGTTGGCTTTCTCGAGAAAATAATCAGCAAAAACCATTAAATCTTCGTCCCTGTCTTTTAAAGAAGGTGATTCGATCGAAAATTCGTTGATTCTATGGTATAAGTCTTCTCTAAAATCACCGTTTTTAACGGCTTCACGCAAATCTTCGTTTGTAGCTGTAATGATCCTAATATCGACGTTTATTTCTTTATTGCTCCCAACAGGTTTGATTTTACGTTCCTGAAGTGCTCTTAATAGCTGTATTTGATTTTCGTATGAAAGATTCCCTATTTCATCTAAAAAAAGAGTTCCACCGTTAGCAGCTTCAAAATAACCCATTTTGTCGCTGATAGCTCCTGTAAAAGATCCTTTTAAGTGCCCGAAGAATTCACTTGCCGCCAATTCTTTAGGAATAGCTCCACAATCGACTGCAATAAAATTATTATTTTTTCTCAGACTTTGCTGATGGATGCTTTTGGCAATAATTTCTTTTCCGGTCCCGCTTTCTCCAATAATTAAAACCGACATATCTGTCGGGCTTACCAAATGAATGTGGTCTAATAACTTTTTTGAAGCTACTGAAATTCCTTTTACAAATTCATTTTCAGTACTTGCAACTTGTTTTTTTACGGCTTTCTTTTCCTTTACCGGAACTTCTTCTGTTGTGGCACTATTAAGAGCATTTGTAATTACGAGTAAAACCTCATCAGGATTAAAGGGTTTTGAAATATAATCTGCAGCTCCATTTTTTATTGCTTTTACAGCCGTATTTACATCAGAATAACCTGTCATAAGTATCACAGGGATTTCAGGATAAGCGGCTTTAAATTCAGACATTAAACCAATACCATCAGAATCAGGCAAACGAAGGTCTGTCAAAATCAAATCAAACGATTCTTTTTTGATTGCTAATCTGGCTTCGGCAGCAGAAAAAGCAATAGTTACCTCATATCCGTTTTTTATTAGAAATTTCTCTAATAATTTGCAAAACGAAATATCATCCTCTATCAGTAATATCTTTGGCATTTGTTTTTAGGGTCTTTTTTGCTAAAATAATACTAATAAAATTGTCTTTTCATAAAATTATGCAAAAAAAAAGAGATTGCATATCGCAATCTCTTTTTTACCAAAAACATAAATCTAAATTCACCTAATTTATATCTTCAACCAGTTACCATTGACATCTGAAAAAACAGTAGCCTTCTGGTCTCCAACTGATATTTCGAGTTTATACTCTTTCTTTTCGTTTACAAACGCTTTATTCAGTTTTGCACCTGGATAAGCAGTTTGCAGTGCAGTTTTTACCGCAGCAGGAACAGCATCTGCGCTAACCTCTGTATATTCGGCCTGAACATACGAAGCAATTTTAGTTTGCTCCTGAGTTGTAGCTGTATTTGCATGAATGGAGAAACTTCCTAAAACAATCGCTACTGATAAGATTAACTTTTTCATATTCTTTTTTTTTTAATATTTAGGTGCGATGACTCCTTTGTCATCTGTAAAAACAAAATGTTTATTTTGTCTTTCGCCTGAATTAAGTTCTAACTTATATTGCTTTTTTGGATTAACATAAGCTTTTACAAGCTTCGAACCCGGAAAAGATTTTTCTAAAGTAGCTTTTACTCCTTCAGGAAGAGCTTCAAATTTAATTTCCTTATAATCATCCTGAAACGTTACAACGTTCAAAACTGATTTTTTTACTATTGCTGCTTCTGCATTTGTAAATAAACTTCCTAAAATGATTACAGCTGATAAAATTAATTTTTTCATAATGTTTGATTTTTCAATTAGTATTAGCTGATAAAATTAGTCATTTATTTTTTTATAATATTTCCTGAAGCATCTGTATAAACAGTATACTTTTTATCACCACTGGAAATTTCTAACTTGTACTCATTCTTTTCGTTTTTGTATGCTTTTTCAAGCTTTGTTTTTGGAAAAGATTTTTCGACAGTAGATTTTACAGCTGCAGGTACGGCATCGGCCCCAATTTCAGTAAATTCGTCCTGAACCATCACTGACTGTGTCATTGAAGTTTTTACTACAGGATTAGCTGCCTGAACTGACATACCTCCTAAAATGATTGCTGCTGATAAGATTAACTTCTTCATAATATTAGTTTTTATGGGTTACTTAATTATTTTTTAAGAATGTTACCGGAAGCATCTGTAAAAACAGTCGATTTTTCACCTCTTACGGTAATCTCAATTTTATACTCTTTCTTCTCGTTTACGTATGCTTTATCCAATTTTACACCTGGATAAGCATTGTCAAGAGCGGTTTTAATAGCTGCCGGAACGGCATCAATTTCTTTATAATCGTCCTGAACACTTACGGATTTTACCAATGAACTTGTCACGGTTACATTTCCTGCCTGCATGGACAAACTACCTAATACGATAGCTGCCGATAAGATTAACTTTTTCATAATGATATTTTTTTACGGTTAGTTTTTTGATTATTTTTTAATCCATGATCCATCTGCATTAGCAAATACAGAACCTACTTTGTCACCTACTGTAACATCAAGTTTATACTCTGATTTTGCATTTTTGTATGCTTTTGAAAGTACTGCATCCGGATAAGCTTTTTTAAGAGCATCTGTTACGGGAGCCGGAATTTCTTCTAACTTAATTTCAGTGTACTCGTCTTGAATTGAAATTGTTTTTACGATTGTATTTGAGATTGGAGAAGTTGAAGCAAATGATGTTAAACCTCCCAAAACGATTGCGGCTGATAAAAATAGATTTTTCATAATAGTTCTGTTTTAGTACTGTTAATTTTATTTTAGTATTATAAATTTGAATCTTCACGAGAATTCGTCAGATTATTTTTTAATCCAGGTTCCATCTGCATTAGCAAAAAGATTTCCTACTTTGTCACCCACGGTAACATCTAATTTGTATTCTGATTTTTCGTTTTTATATGCTTTCGTAATTACGGCATCCGGATAGGCTTTTTTCAAAGACTCAGCAATTGGAGCCGGTAATTCTTCTAATTTTATTTCTGTGTACTCCTCTTCTACTGCCATTGATTTTACAATAGTATTTGTAATTGGAGAAGTTGAAGCGAATGAAGTTAAACTTCCTAAAACAATTGCGGCTGATAAAAATAAATTTTTCATAATGTGTATATATTTAATTATTAATAGTTGTTTACGCTTTAGATAATGAAATTATTATGCCGTAACTCAAACATTCCCTTCACAACCGTGCAAACCTCTATTTTTAAAGACATTAACGCGATTGTGCCAAAAAAACATATTATCGACAAGTGTGTAATTTTATGAAATACTGTGTAATAAGTATACATAAATTGTGTTTCCTTCGAGATTTTAAACGACAAAACCCAACAAGGATCAAAAGCTTATTGGGTTTCTTTATTGTTATAAAATAAGAAAGGCTGCCAAAATTGGCAGCCTTTCTAGTATTCTTCTAATATTATTCTTCTATAGGTTTCATTTTGAATGTATCCATAAAGGCAGTTGTATAATCTCCTGCAATATATCTTGGATCATCCATTAATTGTCTATGAAAAGGTATTGTTGTTTTTACACCTTCGATAACGAATTCATCAAGAGCTCTTCGCATTTTGCTAATTGCTTCTTCACGAGATTGTGCAGTCGTAATTAACTTAGCAATCATTGAATCGTAATTTGGCGGAATTGTGTAACCGGAATAAACGTGAGTATCTAAACGAACTCCGTGACCTCCCGGCATATGAAGTGTCGTAATTTTTCCTGGTGAAGGACGAAAATCGTTATAAGGATCTTCGGCATTAATACGACATTCGATAGCGTGTAATTCCGGTAAATAGTTTTTTCCTGAAATTGGAATTCCCGCAGCTACCATAATTTGTTCCCGAATTAAATCGTAATCAATAACTTGTTCAGTAATTGGGTGCTCTACCTGAATACGGGTATTCATTTCCATGAAGTAGAAGTTTCTATGTTTGTCTACCAGAAATTCTACCGTTCCGGCTCCTTCATATTTAATGAATTCAGCTGCTTTTACAGCTGCTTCTCCCATTGCGGTACGTAGCTCATCTGTCATGAATGGCGAAGGCGTTTCTTCGGTCAATTTTTGGTGACGACGTTGTACTGAACAGTCTCTTTCAGAAAGGTGACATGCTTTTCCGTATGAATCTCCAACCACCTGAATTTCGATATGACGTGGTTCTTCAATAAGTTTCTCCATGTACATTCCGTCATTTCCAAATGCAGCCGAAGCTTCCTGACGTGCGCTTTCCCAAGCTTTCAATAATTCTTCTTCTTTCCAGACAGCACGCATTCCTTTTCCACCACCACCGGCAGTAGCTTTAAGCATTACCGGATAACCAAATTCTTTGGCCAATTGTTGTGTTTGCTCAAAAGATTCTAATAATCCGTCTGAACCTGGTACACATGGAACTCCTGCAGCTTTCATTGTTGCTTTTGCAGAAGCCTTGTCTCCCATTTTATCAATCATTTCAGGAGCAGCACCAATAAATTTGATTCCGTGTTCCTGACAAATTTTTGAGAATTTTGCATTCTCAGAAAGAAATCCATATCCTGGATGAATTGCATCTGCATTTGTAATCTCTGCAGCGGCAATAATATTTGACATTTTCAAATACGATAAGTTACTTGGAGGAGGACCAATACAAACCGCTTCGTCAGCAAACTTAACATGTAGACTTTCTGCATCGGCTGTAGAGTAAACTGCTACAGTTTTGATTCCCATTTCTTTACATGTACGAATTACACGAAGTGCAATTTCTCCTCTATTCGCAATTAATATTTTTTTAAACATCTTATTTTAATTAGATAATTAGACAATTTGATAATTAGATAATTTTAGATGGTTAGCAAAACTTTTATTGTGAACCGTTCTAAAATCTAAAATCTAAGATCTAAATTTATTTATGATGGATCAACTAAGAATAAAGGTTGGTCAAATTCTACAGGAGACATATCATCTACAAGAATTTTTACAATTTTACCTGAAATTTCTGATTCGATTTCGTTAAATAATTTCATTGCTTCAATTACGCAAAGAACATCCCCTTTTGCAATAGTACTTCCAACTTCAGTAAACACTGGTTTGTCCGGAGATGGTTTTCTATAGAAAGTTCCAATAATTGGAGATTTAATAATGATGAATTTAGAATCTTCAGCAGGAGCCGGCGCCTCAGAATTTACATTAACAACTACTGGTGCTTGTTGAGGAACAACTGCTTGTGGCAATGTAGCCTGAGGTAATTGTTGTACATAAGTAGTTTCAGTTACATTTCCTTCTAAAGTTGTTCTGATCGTGATTTTTACATCATCCATTTCTAACTTTACTTCTGCAACTCCCGAATTTGCTACAAATTTGATTAGGTTTTGAATTTCTTTTAAATCCATAATGATTTGTTTTTAGTTTTAATTTATTTCTTATCGTAAGCCCATTTTAGGTAAATAGATCCCCAAGTGAATCCACCACCAAAAGCGGCAAAAATAATATTATCTCCTTTTTTGAACTGGTGTTCAAAATCGCTTAATACTAATGGCAATGTAGCTGAAGTTGTATTACCATACCTTTCGATATTCATTAATACTTTTGATTCTTCAAGATTCATTCTGCTTGCAGTAGCGTCTATAATACGTTTATTAGCCTGATGTGGTACTAGCCAGTTAACATCTTCATTTGTCAAATTGTTTCTTTTCAAAATCAATTCGCTTGCATCGGCCATATTGGTAACAGCAAATTTAAAAACGGTTTTTCCGTCCTGAATAATATTGTGTTGATTGTTTTGAACGGTTTCTAAAGTAGTTGGTATTAGAGAACCTCCGGCAGGAATTTTAAGATAGTCGCGACCTAAACCATCGCTTCTTAAGTATTCATCTTGTAAGCCTAAGCCTTCATAATTTGGTTCGAAAAGAACGGCACCCGCTCCATCTCCAAAAATAATACAGGTGGCTCTGTCTGTATAATCTACAATCGATGACATTTTATCGGCACCAATCAACAGTACTTTTTTGTATCTTCCTGACTGTATGTAAGCAGCAGCAGTCGACATTCCGTATAAGAAACTGGAACATGCAGCTTGCAAATCATACGCAAATGCATTTTTAGCTCCAATTTGTGTTGCAACAAAAACTCCTGTAGAAGCCACGGGCATATCTGCAGTAGCTGTTGCCATTATAACCATATCAATCTCTAACGGATCAATATTTGCTTTCGCAATTAAATCCTGTGCTGCTTTTATAGCAAGAAACGATGTTCCTTTATCAGCATCTTTTAAGATCCTTCTTTCTTTAATTCCAGTACGAGTAGTGATCCATTCGTCATTGGTATCAACCATTGTTTCTAGTACTTTGTTTGAAAGAACAAAGTCAGGAACGTAAGCTCCAACAGCGGTAATTGCGGCTGTGATTGTATTCATTATATTCTATTATTTCGTTTCAAATAGTATGTATTTGAAAAATTTTTAAAAGACTTGAAAATTACAAAAAAAAACAAAACGAATTTGTATCTATTTTCTTAAAAACAGAAAATTATAACCAACAAAAAAAACTCTCACTATGTGAGAGTTCCAGTATAATTTACAAAAACGTATTAAGCAACCGCTACAGATTTATCGATAACAACTTGCCCTCTGTAATACATTTTACCTTCATGCCAGTAAGCTCTGTGGTATAAATGTGCTTCTCCAGTAATAGGACATGTAGCGATTTGAGCTACAGTAGCTTTATAATGTGTTCTTCTCTTATCTCTTCTTGTTTTCGAGATTTTTCTCTTAGGATGTGCCATTTTACTATATTATTTATCCGTTAATAGTTTCTTTAATTTGTCCCAACGCGGGTCAATATCTTCTTCTTGTTTACTCTCTTCTTTTTCGTCTTTGACTGTGTTTATGGTCAGTTCATTTAGTTTCTTCAAGGCTTCTGTCTGTAAACTTCCGTCTTTTACTCCTGGATGAACCCGTTTTAGCGGTACCGAGAGGGCAATCATTTCATAAATGTATTGTGCAACATCTATTTCATGCTCTCCGTGTGGCAAGATCAACAACTCTTCATTATCATTATTAAATTCATCCCCAAAACGAACAATCAGCTTCATTTTACCTTTTAAAGGCAAATCAAAATCTTCGCTTGTCAGATCACAAGGTACATTTACAGTTCCTTTGTGTTTGAATTCCAACTCTAACATGTTGCTTTTCTTATCTAAAACCAAACCTACTTTGATATCTGAACTTTGAAATTCATCGTAATCAAAGTTCTCAAAGAACGCGTTACTTATTTGATACTCAAAATGGTGTTTTCCTAGCTTTAACCCTATAAAAGGAATTAAAAATTCTTTTGTTTTGCTCATCTCAACATCAATTTCACCAACCCTAATCTAAAAATCAGATACCTGAATTGGGGTGCAAAGATATAAAATTATTATAAAACTAATAATCTTATTCACCTTTTTTTGTTTATAACTGTTTTTCTTTTATTTTAAGAGGTTTTTTACTAATCTCCTCATACTGATTACGCGAGTGAAAAATATCGATTGCAAGATAAACAGCTTCTTTAAATGAATTAAAATCAGCCATGTCTTTTCCAGCAATATCATAAGCTGTACCGTGATCCGGCGAGGTTCTGATCTTATTTAAACCTGCTGTATAATTAACTCCTTTTCCAAAAGACAAGGTCTTAAAAGGAATTAATCCCTGATCGTGATACGTCGCTACAATAGCATCATATTTTTCATATTGACCGCTTCCAAAAAAACCATCAGCAGGAAAAGGTCCAAAAACCATCGTTCCGGCATCAAATATTTTCTTTAAAGCAGGCTTTAAAATCAAATCATCTTCTTTTCCTATCACTCCGCCATCTCCTGCATGTGGGTTTAATCCCAAAACAGCAATTTTTGGTCGTACGATACTAAAATCCTGAATCAAAGATTTTCTAACGGTCTCAATTTTTCTTGTAATCAATTCTTCTGTCAAATGCGACGAAACTTCACTCAAAGGAACATGATCTGTCAATAAACCAACTCTTAGATTATCCTGCACCATCATCATCAAAGCATTTCCTTCTAGCTCCTGATCTAAATAATCGGTATGTCCGGGAAATTTAAAATCTTCTGACTGAATGTTGTATTTATTAATTGGAGCTGTAACCAGCACATCTACCAGGCCTTCTTTTAGAGCCTTGGTTGCCGCAACAAATGATTTTATGGCATACTCTCCTATTTTCTCATCGTTTGTTCCTAAATTAATATCGACACCTTCTTTCCAGAGGTTGTAAACGTTTACTTTTCCGGGCACAACCTGATCCAATTTATCAACACCATGAAACTGAACCGTCGAGGTAAAGCTCTTTTTTACAAAAGAAAGGATCTTGGCATTGGCAAAAATAACCGGTGTACACATTTCTAACATGCGAGAATCTTCGAATGTTTTTAGTATAACTTCGCTTCCAATACCGTTTAAATCTCCAATTGAAATTCCAACAATTATATTTTCTGCTTTTTTATTCATGTGCTCAGGTTATTTATTACTAATTTTGATGTGCAAATTTAGTAAAATAAAACAACAATGTTTACAGGAATTATAGAAACCCTTGGAAGGATTCACGAAATAAAAAAAGATCAAAACAATCTGCACGTCACAGTAGACGCTTCTATCACAAATGAATTAAAAATAGACCAAAGTGTTTCGCACAACGGAATATGCTTAACGGTTGTTGCCATAAAAGATTCCTTTTATACGGTAACTGCGATCGAAGAAACAATTTTAAAAACAAATATTGGCGACTGGAAAGCCGGAGATGTTGTAAATCTGGAAAGAGGCATGAAACTTGGCGACCGTCTTGACGGACACATTGTACAAGGTCACGTAGATCAAACCGGAACCTGCATTAAGATCGAAGAAGCAAACGGAAGCTGGAATTATACTTTTGAGTATGATAAAAACCTAAGCAATATTACTATCGAAAAAGGTTCTATTACAGTAAATGGGGTGAGTCTTACGGTAGTAAACTCTAAAGCAGATGAGTTTAGCGTTTCGATTATTCCGTATACTTTTGAAAACACCAATTTTAAAAACTTTAAAGTGGGCACAAAAATCAATCTGGAATTTGATGTTGTGGGAAAATACATCTCGAGACTTTATTCGATCAGCAAATAAAATCCAAAACTATTTTACAAAAGAAAAGCTTCAATTTATATTGAAGCTTTTCTTTTTAAGTTGTATTTATATATCGTGTACAGTCCAAAAGACAATGCAGCTATAAGCAGTAAAAATAAGTTTTGATCGATAGCCCCTCCCGGAGGTGGCGGTGGTACAGCACTAGGAGCCATTGGCGCAGGTGGTGTAGCAGCAATAGCAGCTGACAAATTTATCAAAGTCAAAAAAATTGCAACAAAAATGGTCTTTATTATCTTCATAATTTTAACATGCTGCAACACAGCAAGGTAGGTTGTTAAATTTATCTATTTTAATATAATTCGCACAAAAACAGAGGCTTAGATTTAATTCTTCGACAAATGTATAAGATTTTCGCAAAAACACAAGATTTAAATCAAAAAAAACTTCATTAAAACGATCTTCTCTCTTTATATACTAAAAACAAATTCAAAAATATAAATTTATATTTCAATAACTTACGGATAAATTTGCGATTTGGATTTTTATAAAGACGTTTTCTCTAAAAAAATTACAGCATCCTCAAGAATTATCTCTTTAGTTTTTTTATCCATTTGATATAAAACTTCGTACAACCTGACTATACAGGTAAAAAATCTTCAACTATAATAGTTCTTTCCTACCCTTTACAAAAAAAAAACATAAAACAACTGGCAACTAAATCATTAACAAACTGAATAATGCTTGTTCTAAAATAAAATTGTATTGTTGTTTTTAAATGCACACCAAAAAAAGGTTATTAAACTTAAAAAAAAGCAAAAAGACGACCTGCCCATTCCCCTTCATTTAAGTAAGATTATTATCATATGTACGATTGCAGTCTCCTATTCTACATTTACTATTATTTAATAAAAAATCTTACAATTTTATTTGGCTGTTAATTTTTATATCTATATTTTCGTCCGTAATTGATTACTAACTTTGCTTTTATTCCTATAAAAAGCAAATCAAAAAAAGTACTTTAAATACAAAAAAGAGGTATTCTAAAATCAGTTGGAATACCTCTTTTTTGTCTACACTAGTTACAACATCAAAGGGTATCCTAAAAACAAAATATTTTTTAACAACTTAACAATTTAATTATTTTTATATGGCATTTAAAGCAATTTTAGAATTTGAAGGAAACGAGTACCAGGTATTATTTTCAAAAGTAGATCTAATCAGACACACTGATGGTAAAGGAGCAGTTTCATCTGAAATTAAAGGAGGTAGATTAAATTTAAAGTTAAAATCTACAGACAACACTACTGTTATTGAGCAGGCAGTAAACAGTCAGCACAAACCGGTAAGCGGAAAAGTAAAGTTTTTTAAAGCTGATTCTGAGCAAGTAATGAAAGAACTTTCTTTTGAAAACGCTTTTATTGTATTCTTCAGTGAGCAGTTAGATGCTTTGGCTGAAACTCCAATGACTACTGAGATCACTTTCTCTGCAGAGAAAATTACATTAGGCAATGCAACATTAGATAACAATTGGGCAAGAGTTTAATTTTTATTCTTTAATAAAAGCGGCACTAGTGCCGCTTTTATTTTGCTTACTAGTTACTATAATCATTAGAAATAACTATAGTAATTACTCATTTCAATTTTATTAATAGCCTAAAAAACCATGATACAAGAAAAAATTATATTCGGAGTTGATAGAAAAGAAGTTTCTCATTTTACTTCTATCGAAGTCGTGCAAAGCATCAACAACCATCATCAATTTACCATAAAAGTACCTCACTCGGTAATAGAACAACCCAGATCTTTTACTATGGAAAATGCTCAAAATTGGCTGGGCAAAGTGGTGCATATCGCTTTGGAGAGGCAAAACAATTTTCTGGGAATAGTAACCAATATTCAGTATGCGCAGGAATTAGGGCATGTTGGGAGTCAAATTATCCTGACAGGTTATTCTAAAACCATTTTATTAGAGTCAGGAGAAAAGCTACATTCCTGGGAAGACAGCACTTTGCAGGAAATCGTGCAGGAAATCATAAAAAATGCAGCAGGCGAACAATTGCAAAACGACATAAAACCTGAATATATATCCAAAATTGATTACCAGACACAATATCTGGAAACTGATTTCAGGTATATTCAGCGTTTATCCAAACAATACAACGAATGGCTGTATTATGATGGTGAAAAACTATTTTTTGGAAAACCAAAAGCCACAAACAAAACAACAAAATTAACCTACAATAAAGATTTATACAACCTAAACATATCAGTGCAGGCCACCCCAAATCAGTTTTCAGGTTTTACCTATAATGAAAATTCCAACACCCTGTATCAAGCCAAAACTCAGGAAAGAATAGAAGGATTGCCAAAACTGGGCAATCAGGCCTTCGACGCTTCCGAAAAAATATATTCAACGCCTTCTTTTGAGTACGGGCGAATCGCTACGGGCGATGATATGTTTTTAGAAACTATCTTAAAAAGAAGACAGGAAAGCAGTATGGCCGATGCTACTTTTATTACGGCAACCAGCAGTAATAATACCTTAAAAATAGGGGCTGTAATCACCATCGAGTCTCAGCAGGTTATGGATAAACTTGATGTACACAATAAAAAACTAGACACCAGCAAGGTACATTACCAAACCTACGAAATTGGGACTTATATTATTACCGAAATTACCCATAAAGCTACCGATATTGGCGAATATGAAAATAGCTTTAAGGCCCTGCCGGCTTTTATAAAAAAACTGCCAGAGCCACCAATAACTTTTCCGCAGGCTCAAACCCAACAAGCTATAGTAGTCGAGAATGCCGACCCCCAGAATAACGGAAGAATAAGAGTAAAAATGCTTTGGCAGCAAACCAAAAACCTAAGAACACCGTGGCTTAGAGTTATGACTCCCGATGCAGGAACAAGCTCAGAAGTTTCTACCAATAGAGGAATGGTTTTTATCCCGGAAGTAGGAGATCATGTTATGCTTGGTTTTCGCTACAACGATCCTGACCGCCCTTTTGTAATTGGTAGTTTGTTTAATGGGAAAATTGGCGCCGGCGGGCAAGACAACAATAATATCAAAAGTATTTATACCAGAACCGGAAGCACCATAACCTTTGATGAAGGCGTAAGCAGCATTTTAGTAAAAGACCCATCAGGCAACACTTGGTTTATGGACGGAAAAGGGAATATCAATGTTACTGCACCAAAGAATATTACCATGCAGGCAGGAGAGGATTTTATTGTCAGCGCAGGTAAAAATGTAAAAATTGATGCGGGAGAAAACATGGATTATGATGCCGGAAAAAACATCTCTCAAACAGCCGGTAATGATTTAACTCAGACCGCAAGTGGAGATATTACTGAAAGTTCTGACAATAGAAAAGAACTGGTTGATAAGGATTTTTTGCGTCAGGCAAATATCTCTAATGTAGTAGCTTCCGGAGTTACTATTTTTAGCAATAAAGAGAATTTAACCCTGCAAAGCGGTAAAACGGTAGAGGTTAATAGTGTAGAGAAATCTAAAATGTTTTAAATTATGGCAATCAACAAAATTTCTAAAAACAGAACAGTGATGGTTAAAAATGACTATAATTTAATAGTTGGTGGTAAATTAACAAAAATCGCCAATCAATTTAATATGGAAGCCACAACGGAGAACCTGACTTTAATATCAAATAAAAAAATAACATCCGATGGCAACAAACATTAGTTTTGGCAACTACACGCCACCAGATAAAACGGAAAAAGAGATAAAGGAAATGACCTTAGCAGTGCTGTTTGACGGTACCTTAAACAACCAGCGTAATACCTACATTAGAAAAGAAAAAGAAAAAAAGAAAAAAGGAGTTTCTTATGATAAAGATGCTGTAAAAGATGATCCTTGGGGTGTGGACAAAGACAGTTATGATAATGATTATTCTAATGTAGCCAGAATACAGGAATTTTATTCATTAGGAAAAGATAAAGCATTGTATATTGAAGGCATAGGTACTCTGGATGGAGATACGGATACTCTTGCGGGTTATCTTACAGGAACAGGCGAAACAGGCATAAGAGCAAAAGTGCGCTCGGGTTGCGAAAAAGTTTTTAACGAGGTATCCAAACTTAAGGGCGCAAAAGTAAATTTAGTTTTAGACGTCTTTGGTTTTAGCCGTGGCTCGGCAGCGGCAAGAGCTTTTGTTAATGAAGTTACTAAAGGGGCTTACACCGCCAGCAAAGTGTGGGATTCAGAGAAAGAGAAATGGAACTACTATGATCTGGACTCAAAGAAAGTCGAGAAAGAACAGTTGCCCAAACGAGGTCATTTGGGTGTGTTGTGCGAGAAAAATGAAATTGAAATCAATACCGTAAAAATTCGGTTTGTAGGGTTATATGATACTGTTTCATCCTATGGTGTAAATTTTGAAGATGATGCGACAGGCAAAGATGATGTTCGGGAAATTAATTTGAAAGCAATAAGTGATAGTGCTGTTAAAAATGTAGTACAAATAGCAGCAGGTCATGAATGGCGCAAAAACTTTAACCTTACCAATATTAATAGTGCCGGAACTAAAGGCATTCAATACCTGTTACCCGGCTGTCACTGTGATATTGGGGGCGCTTATGAAAATGGATCTTTTGAGCAGGACCATTTTGTTAAAATGGACAAAGACGGCAGAGATGCAGCAATGAAATACGGCTTTGCAAGTAAACAATTTGAGCCTTTTAAGGAAAAATACAAAAAAGAGTTGGTAGAGAGTGGCTGGTACAAACCAGATCAGTTAAAATTTGTAATGGTCACAGACGATTATAACATTATGTACAAAGGTACCCGCTATATAGACCAGAGGTACAGCTTTCTATCCTTACATTTTATGAGTGGGTTTGCCAAAGAAAAAGAGGCAGGTTTTGATATAGATGGTATAAAGAAAAAATTTAAAATACCTGAAAAAGCAGGTGATAAAGAGCATATTTTAGGTTATGTCAAAAAGAAACTGGAAGCGTACATAGAGGCTGTAAAAAACACCGAAGATTACAAACGTTCGACCCTATCTTATAAAAAGTATCTTGATTTTGCCAATGAAAAAACACTAATTAACACCAACTTGCATTGGTCTGCCACAGACAAAACGGGTCATGGACCAAGAGCGAATCAAATAAGAAAAATAATAGATGGATAATCCTATAAAACAATTAATCAAAATTATACTCTTTATTACCTGGAGTATAAACCTAACTTCTTGCCAATATTTTACCATGAAAGAATATAAATACGATGCTTATGCCAGTTGCGATAAACAATACCAAATTACTGTTTATTCAAGCTCTTTTCACACTCCTAATGGCTTTTTGCCACTTGTAGGGCCTACTGGTACATTAGGAGGACCTTGGGGTTCAGGTGGTAGCGATGTAGTAGGTGATGGTTTTAATGAAGTGCCCAAAGATTTAAGAATTCATTTTTATTCAGAAACCGAAGATAAATTTTATGAAAGCACTTTTGATTTACCATCAGAAGAAATAGAGAAATTGCTACAAGAAGAAAGCACTGACCCGTTACGTCAAGGTAAAACCTTTGATGACTCACAATCCGGCAAAGTATTAAAATACATGAAGTATGACCAGATCATTGCAGGTGTTTCTTTGGGGGGCGAAGTTACAGTTTGGATGGCAGGCATGAGAGAGCAAAAACTAATAGCCACCTATTATGCAAAAGAAGTACCAAATGTAAAATGGGAAAATATATCTGAATACGGTACCCGTGAAGAAAATATGCAAGACAATATGAATACAATATTTTCAGAAAGAGTAAAACAAGAAATAAAAAACAAAACATTGCCCTATAAATTATGGCAAACCTATAAAGAAAAATACAATTGGTCATTTAAGCTAACAGGCACAAATGGAGAGAAATTAAATGAGATGTATTTTAAAATGATCAATGCCGAAGAAGAAAGTATCTATAGCAACAATCCTTTATTAAATAATGATCCTTATCAGTCCAGGGCTATTCCTTATAATTTAGAGCCAAGATGGCAAGATGCATCAGGACAAAAATATGTTGCTGATATTATGTTGCGGGAAGACATTAAATATTATTTAAATAAATATCATTCTGAAATAATTAAGGATCAAAACCCACAAGATTTTCAGGAAGAAGAAATATTTAAAGCATTCAATAGCCTGGATAAAAACAAACCCATCGAAATCTTATTTAAAGTTAACGGTTCTAATAAAGAATGTAAGGTAATAGTAAAACAAGAAAACAAAGAAATTCCGTTGACCAAAATAATTGTCAGGGTTTTTAAGGATTAATTGCGGGATTTATTTGTGAACTATAAAATGGAGTATATAGAAATAAATTGAAATTTATGACTGCACAATATTTAAAAACTGTAACACTATTTTCCGGAATAAGTTTAGTAGCATTGTTGGGAATAGTTGTTTCCTCAACAATTATGATAAGCCTATATGATATGGACCAAAAAATACAAGGCTGGGTAAATTTGTTATGGATTCCGTTTATAATTGCAATACTAATAATAGACAGAATTTGTGTGAGGATATTTGGAGTAAGGAAAATTAACAGAATTGAGATGTACATCTTGGGAACTATGCTTTTGTTATTCTCATTTTATAGAATGTTTATTTTTTTTTCAGAATTGTAGACTAATTTTTAACCTGCAAAACAATAAAATCCTATCAGGAAAATAGATTTTGAGAATATGTGGAAGTATGAAGATTAAAAAAGGGAAATTCATAAATACCTTAGGTTGCAACATATCTTTTCTTCGAAAGTGTAAAATTGAACAAAAAACATGAAAAAAAATATTTACTTCTTGATTATTATTGCTATTCTACTATTATTATTTTTAGACAGATGTACAACCTATAACATAACAACAAATGATTTATTTAAGTCAAAAGACTTAAATAATTCTAAAAGTCTTATAGAAAAACCACAATCTAAAAATTATGAAATTGTACCAGTAGAGGGCACTTTTCCTATATTGTACGATAGTATTAATAATGATTTTTACGTTTCTAATAATAAGGGATTGACTAAATACGATTATTTAGGTAACATTGTTATTTCTGATGATTTAGCAAAAGAAAAATATACCTCTGTTTTTGATTTCGCAAATTTTATTCCATATGTATTGGCAGAAAATGGGGTGTATGATTTTTCAGGAAAGAAGCTGGTTTATACTAAGTTTTTGCAAGTACTAAATTCTCAAAATGAAATTAAGGACGCTGACTTTAAATTACTATTTGAAAAGTATTACAACGACGCTGAAGTGGTAGTTTATGATACCGATAGGAATTTTGATTATCAGGCTGACAACATTCCCATGTATTTTAAAATAAAAAACAATTGGATTTTATTATTCTCACAAAAAGGAGATCGTAGGTTTACACATTGTCTAAGCAGCGAGTTTGAAAGTGAGACTATTGGTCAGATCGATTTTTTAAATTTTCCAGCAAAATTTGCTGGTAAAAGATTAATTGTTTTAAAAGACCAGAATAAAAGAATTTATTCTACCAAACAGATTGGCGAAAAAATAGATGATAATTATCTAAAAATGTATTCTGCACAACTGTTAAAAGAACAAAAATTTGATTACCAAAGTTCAAATTCAATTCAATTGATTTCTCGAAAAAAAGAGGAGTATTATTACACGGGAGGTTTTTTTGATTTTCCGGATTGGGTTGCCCCATCTTTTATAAACACAGGCTATTATCAAGTTATTTATAACAACGAAAGTTTATTTTTTAAAGAGAAAGCAATAAAGTATTTTAAGGATTCAGAATGTAAAAACGATTTATATTTATACGAATTACCCAAGCATTTGAGAACAAAATCAAAAGTGGCATTTATGCACTATGCAGTTAATGTTGGTGGCTATGCAAACGATAGTACAGGTGTTTATGAGCCTATCATAAAAAATGCAGGGTTGTATATTTTGAGACAAAAAACTATCGCTGACCATTTGGCAGGAATGTAATTTTTGTGGTAAAATCTGGTTTGGAGTTCAAGTTTGGGTTTATTCAAAGAATAACGTTAGCGGCAATTTTACATAACAACTCTATAAAGAACAGGCAAATGAAAAAAAAGATTTAATAACAGCAATATTGCTAATTACAGCTTTACTGGTAGCAGGCTACTTATTTTTGGGGGCAATAGCTCATATTGGAAGTCATACAGGAGTTAGATAACCTGTTTATCCATACTTTATCACAACAGGACAAACGTGGAAGTATGAAAATCAAAAAAACAAGAAAGACATAAATACTATAACAGAAAAATGAAACTAATCTATCTTACAAAATATCCTATTAATGAAGGAGATACGCTAGAGAGTGTTGCCAAAAAATTAAATATTCAGACAGAATACTTAAAAGAGGTACACAATGCTAAAGCTGGCTTCTGGGATAAAATAAGAAACAGTTTTCCTAAACACCTGACCGAAATTTATGTTTACTCAGATGTATTAGAAGAACAATCCCCCAAAAAAGAGGTACAAAAAGAAATAGGAAGCAACCTGTTTCCGATGCGGTTTTATACCCAAAAAACCTATGGTTATACGCTTGAAAATTATGAGGGAGATCTGCTCAAAAACAAGATTCAGTATGAGGTAGATGCGGTTTATAAAAAAAACGACTATAATTTTAAAATTATAGAAATAAACCGCAAACAAGTTTATGTAAACCATAAAATGCCTGAAGTTGCAGTAGAACAACTCTTGGATAAAATCGCTCAAAACATGTTCCCTATCGCGCTGCGAATAAGCGATACCGGAGAAATAAAAGGAATTGCAAACCATACCGAAATAAAAGAACGCTGGCTTGCCAATAAAGACGAACTAACGAATTATTACAAAAAAGAACAGTCTGATACTATTATACAAAAAGCTGACTTGTACTTTAATAACGAAAATACATTGCTGGGAATGCTGTCTAAAAATTGGTTTTTTAACCTGTTTTTTAAACCTATATATGCTCATTATCCTGAAAAAAAAGAAATTCAATATACAGCCAAAGTACCCTTCCTGTCCAACAGATTGGTAGAATATGAAATAACACAAACCCTGAAAGACCTTTATACGATGAGTGGCAAAGTGATCATCGATCATATAGCAAAAACAATAGATCACAGAACTGTCAAGGAAGTTTTGCAAGACAAAATGGTACTAGAAAAAGACCGTCCTAACATTCAATTGATACAATCTGAGGGAAATGTACAATACAAGCTCAATAGCACTGATAATAGTATATTTTCTATACTAGGAACTTTCAGTACCAAAATGAGCAACGAGAAAATCAACAAAATTCAGGTAGAAATATATCAACAATAAATTTTTGTTTGAATCTAAAAAATAAAAAATTATGGCCGAAAAACACGTAGTTGTCCATGGAGCTACTTGCCTGTGCAAGTTTAGCGAAGCTCCTCAAACCGATATTTTGCAGGTAAAAACACACTCTAAACATTATGGCAATGACAAAGACGGAGCCAAAAAACTCATTGCTACCACCAAAGAAATTGGGCAGACGCTAAAGGCAAATACCTTTGGCAAATGCAAAAAACAACCCACAGGTTTTAGTTACAAACCCTGCCAGGCCGTAATTACAGAGTGGAGTAGTTTTTATCAGGAAGTTGTGCTCTCTAACCAGGGCCAGATCCTGCTGGAAGACAGTAAAGCCACTTGCCCAATAGGAGGACCAGATTGCATAAGCATAAAAAACCACGGACAGGTTGCAGAGTTAAGCCAGCAAAATATAAAAAATACCAGTCCTGAAGTTGCAACCGAATTATTTCCCGGCTTTGATTTGGATGATTCAGAAAATGATATTTTAAAAATACCTAATGATTTATAATCCAAATGAGATGGAAAACGAAATACACATCATACCTCAAAAGGTAGAAGAAGGACAACAATACGACCCTAAACTAAACAGTTTATTGTTAAAAAAAGCAGCGACTTTTGCTATAAAAATAAAAGAAATAGAGGACTTAAAAAAACAAAGACCTATAGCCCCTAAACTCTTAAACGATTTATCTCAGAACTATAATTTACTAAGCGAAACAGGAAAATGGAATTATACGGTTAATAAAAAGCAATATGATATTGATCTAGAAAAATACAATGCAGAACTAAAGGTATACAATGAAAATTTAAAAAAATTCGACGACTTAAACTGGACCTGGCAATTAGTATATAACGGATTAGATCCCAATAAAATAACACATTATGATGCTTTTACAAAAGGCATTCATGAGCGTATCTCATTTCCTGAATTATTAGAAGGAGGAGGTATTGCGTGGCTTGAGGCGTGGCATGAAAATGAAAAGCCCAAAGGAACATCTCCCTTTGGGATGTATGTGCAGGCAGAAGGTATCGCCAGGATTGTTCGTACAGAATGGACGGATTGCAGGTACAACACAATTAATGAGATTACACCAGTAGCTTTTGGATCTAAGGTCATACTACATATTTATACTGCCGGACTGTATGGTCAGGAAGTCGATATATATTTGGAAGATAGTGAAGCTTTTAAACCCAATGACAAGCTGAAAATTGCTGAAAAAGATTTTTTTAATCGCGAAGTAAAAGTTCATAAACTAAAACCCGTCGATCTTAATAAAAAAGGCGTATCGGGTATTCTGACAATTAATGATGCCCCGGTAAATTATGCTCAAAAAATAGAAATAGAAGTAGTTCTTGATAGTTCCTGGATAAAAACGGCAGGAGAAAATCTAAAAATATTTCCTATCATAAAATCTGTAAAAACAGGAACTTTTTTTACCGGTTTTAGCAGGAGTTATTTGCTCGTAAGTACAGATAAAAAAAGTATAACACCAGATCAGGAGCCAATTCCTGCTACCAATATGCCATTGATTGTAGGGGATATTGAGACCAATGTGTCGCATTTTCAGCATTGCAGGTACGATAGTGTAAAGCTCGATGGCACCTCAATTTTTGATTCTAACAATATCTATCAGCGAATAACAAACACAATCAATGTAGACGTTATTGCAGGAAAGAAAAAAGCCCGCTCCCTGGATTTTGATTTTAAAACTGACGAATGCGAAAATAAACCTGTCAAACACATTAACAAAGAACTTACCGTACTTAGCATTCCTAAAGATTATGAGCTAAAAGTTGATGCCAGTTCTAAGGCGGAGCATAAGGCTAAAAAAGAAGAAAAGGAATTAATAAAAACAGAATCGAAAAGTAGCTCCGGTATTACATACATGGGCGGACTAAAAACAACTCAAAAAGAAGCGGTTCCTAAAGAAAAAGGAATAATAACGGTAAAACAAAATCAAATAGAGTTTGATGCGTTTTATAATTATGACATTTCTATGGATAGTCCGTCCAGATATATTGATGTAGCAAAATATTTCTGGCTTGGTAATCTTGAAACACAAGGCAAACTTTCAAAAATAGAAGCACTGGCAAACACTTGTGCTTTTAAGCAAAACGTAAATATTACTATTTATCCGGACATAAAATGGAGTATTGTTTTTGGCTTTAATGTTAAAAAAGACCAATTAACAACACTTATTCCTTCATGGGATCAGAAAAAAACAATTGAAAAATTCAGTTGGGATGGCAACAAGTTTACAGAAAAACTTCAGGAAAAACTCAATACGGAGACTAATGAAGATACCAAGAGAGAAATACAGCAAAAAATAGATAATGAGAAGAATAAAAAAGAAACTTTAGATAAGATAAATCAAAAAACACTTGATGTTTATAAAAATGTTTATGGCGAAGCAAAACCAAAACCTAATCCTGTAGATAAACCCAATACCACGAAAGGAAAATTATCTACTTTACTCAAAATCATGCAAGATGTAGATGTGTCTATAAAAGCACAAATATATGAAGATACTAAACTAGAGCTGACAAGGGATTTTTTCGAAAACACAGCAGCTCTGGCCAAACAGTACAAAGACCTTTTTGAGATGGTAAAATGGGTATCTGACACCATTCAAGGCAAGAAAGATACACCCAAAAACAAAGCAGATGGAGACAAAGAGATCAATGAACTCTTAAGTGATGCACGATCACGATCAAGAATTAAAGGTCTCGAAGAATCACTCACCCGATCTACGCAAGAGGTAGAGATCTTGTATCCTAAATTTAAAATTGGGGCCGATTGGAAATTTGAGCTTGTCGATCCCAAAAAATACCCTGCCTTGACAGGACGCTCAGGATTGGGCTACAATGTTGCTTTTATGGCAGACCCACTAATAGGGATGAAAATTACGTGGCATATTCTGGATTTGCTTTGCCGCAGGCACCCTATCGCTTATGCAGTGCTGGCAGCAGTAAAAACATTATTGGCAGCTTTGGGCGATAACCCAGACGGTATAGTAGTAGATTTTTGGGTACAGGGACAAATAAGTACTGATCTAAGTTACAAAGGCAACGTACTCGCAGGACCCCAAAAAATAACAGCCAAAGGCGATGCGCATATTACAGCAGGAGTTGAACTCTCTATAAATATTAAAGGCGAATTGGTTGTAGGAAAATATACTTCCGTCGCAGAAGTAGGTGTTGGTGCCAAAGGAGAAGTAGGCTTGGGTATTGTTGGAACCTTAGGGGTAGACGACGAAGGGATTTGGACGCAATCGAGCCTCGTTTTTGATGGTATAAAACTAACTTTTACAGCCATAATCGGAGCGAGAGTTAAAAAGAAGATTTTAAAAAAAGATGGAACTGTAGAAGAAATAGAAATAGTTGGAGGAGAATCAAAAGTAGAAATAGAAATTACCATGTTGGAACATACTTTTGAATCAGATAAATTTTATTTAAAATAAAGAATATGAACAAATACATTATAAAAACAATGGCAGTAGCAACGATTTTGATAACTCTAAACGGTTGCGCACAAAACACTAAAAAACAAGAAAGTATGAGTACTCAGTTCCAAGATAAAATTAAAAATAATTATAAAAATATAAAAATTTACGATTACAATCCTGTATATCAAATACGTTTTGATAAATATAATTGCCCTATCGAAATTTATATCAATGAAATATTGGTAGTATCATTATTAGATAATGATCGATCTGCAGGGGAACAAATTATACAAATTCCAGAATATATTCTTAAAAGTGGATTACAAACTATTAGAGTGAAAATTTATCCCTTATTAGATAAAAATAAAAATTTTGAGAAATTTGTTTCTAGAGATCTCTGGTTAAAGTTAAGAGTTACTTATCAAGATTACGAAAAAGATAAAACTGCTGAAGCCAAAGAAGTTTTTAAGGCTGAGTTACCAAAAATTGAAGAAGATTCTCCTTATCTTGAGTTTAAAAGAGAATTTAAAGCCACAGTTCCTTATACGCTAGAAGGTTGGAGCAAAGGAGTTGATTTGAGCAAAGAAGACCCTGAAAAGCTAGAGGCAGAAGTAAAAGGCAGAATGAAAGAAATTGCCGACTTGTACCAAAATAAAGATATTGAAGGGCTAATAAGAGAACAATATAAGAGAATGCAGGAAGTTGACCAATCTTATTATTTCCATACTAAAAAAAATTCAGAAGATTTACTGGTTGAACTGCAAGAATCATTAAATGAGTCAAAAAAAACAGAACTTTTAGAAGGTAAAATGAAACTAATGGCTAACGGGAAATTGGTCACAATATTAGTTGATAAAGGTGTATTCTTTAATGAGGGTATAATACGCACGGACATTGGAGATTCATATGCTTTTTACCCACAATTTTTTTATCGCCCGAGCCCTGGAGCAAAACTCGAAATTATTAGATAAATATGAAATCAACTTATAAATTTTTCTTGTTTTTTAGTCTGTTATTGTTGCAAAACAGTTGCGCACAAAACACTAAAAAACAAGATACTATGAGTACAGAATACAGAGATAAAATTAAAAATATTTATAAAAATGTTAAATCATACGATTACAATCCTATATATCAAGTAAGATATGATAAATTTAATTGTCCTCTTGAAATTTATGTGAATGACATATTAGTTATCTATTTACCTGATAGTGGTAAATCTGCAGGAGAACAACATATTGATATACCAGAATATATTCTAAAAAGTGGCTTGCAAAGTATAAAAGTGAAAATTTATCCCTTATTAGATAAAAGCAAAAATTTTGAAAAATTTGTTTCTAGAGATGCAAAATTAAAATTAAGAGTGGTTTATGGTGATTATGAAAGAGAACTTAAAAATTGGGATAATTTTAAAGAAGTTATGAAAGCTGACCTACCCAAAATAGACAAAAACTTACCCTTTATAGAATTGGAAGGAAAATTTACAGCTACAGTTCCTTATACATTAGAAGGTTGGAGCAAAGGTATTGATTTAAGCAAAGAAGACCCTGAAAAGCTAGAAGCAGAAGTAAAAGGCAGAATGAACGAAATTGCCGATTTGTACCGAAATAAAGATATTGAAGGATTAGCAAAAGAACAATACAATAGACTAAAAGAAATAGATCAAGCTTTTTATTTTACTACCAAAGAGAATACTGCAGAATGGGAATCTCAGCTACAAGAAGCTTTAAATGAATCAAAGAGTTTAGAATTACTAGATGGTAAAATGAAAATTATGGCTGATGGAAAATTAGTAACCATATTGGTAACAGATGGTTCTTTTAGAAATCAATCCATAATTCGTAGTAGAGTCGATGGAGGTTATTCTGATTTTTACTCTCAATATTTTTATCGCCCGAGCCCTGGCGCAAAACTCGAAATCATTAGATAAAGATGAAATCAACTTATACATTTTTCTTGTTTTTTAGTCTGTTGTTGTTACAAAACAGTTGTGCACAAAACACTAAAAAACAAGAAAGTATGAGTACAGAATACAGAGATAAAATAAAAAACAATTATAAAAACGTAAAAATTTACGATTACAATCCTATTTATCAAGTTCGCTATGAAAATTATGATTGTCCAATGGAACTTTACATTAACGATGTTTTGGTTGTTTATTTAGCAGGTGGAGGTAAATCTGCGGGAGAGCAAATTCTCCAAGTACCCGATTATATTCTTAAAAGTGGAATACAAAGTTTTAGAGTGAAATTTATCCATTGTCAGATAAAAATAAAAATTTTGAAAATTTTGTTTCTAAAGATGCAAAACTAAAATTAAGGGTAACGTATCAAGATTACGAAAGAGAAAAAAATGGAAAACATACTGAAGTTATTAAAGCTGAATTGCCTAAAATAGACAAAGATTTACCTTTTATAGAATTGGAAGGAAAATTTACAGCCACAGTTCCTTATACGTTAGAAGGTTGGAGCAAAGGCATTGATTTAAGCAAAGAAGGCCCTGAAAAACTAGAGGCAGAAGTAAAAGGCAGAATGAACGAAATTGCCGATTTGTACCAAAATAAAGATATTGAAGGGCTAATAAGAGAACAATATAAGAGAATGCAGGAAGTTGACCAATCTTATTATTTCCATACTAAAAAAAATTCAGAAGATTTACTGGTTGAACTGCAAGAATCATTAAATGAGTCAAAAAAAACAGAACTTTTAGAAGGTAAAATGAAACTAATGGCTAACGGTAAATTGGTCACAATATTAGTTGATAAAGGTGTATTCTTTAATGAGGGTATAATACGCACGGACATTGGAGATTCATATGCTTTTTACCCACAATATTTTTATCGCCCTAGCCCTGGTGCAAAACTAGAAATTATTAGATAAATATGAAATCAACTTATACATTTTTCTTGTTTTTTAGTCTGTTGTTGTTACAAAACAGTTGCGCACAAAACACTAAAAAACAGGATACTATGGGTACAGAATATATAACTAAAGTAAAAAATATCTATAAAGAAATAAAATCATACGATTACAATCCTATATATCAAGTGCGTTATGAAAATTATGATTGTCCAATGGAACTTTACATCAATGATGTTTTGGTTGTTTATTTAGCAGGTGGAGGTAGAACAGCAGGTGAACAAATTATACAAGTTCCTCAATACATCCTTAAAAGTGGTATACAAACCACAAAAGTAAAAATTTATCCATTATTAGATACAAATAAAAATTTTGAAAAATTTGTTTCTAGAGATACTCAATTAAAATTAAGAATAACGTATCAAGATTACGAAAGAGAAAAAAATGGTAAATATACTGAAGTTATGAAATTCAAACTACCGAAAATAGACAAAGATTTACCATTTGTAGAATTGGAAGGAAAATTTACAGCCACAGTTCCTTATACGTTAGAAGGTTGGAGCGAAGGTATTGATTTGAGCAAAGAAGACCCTCTAAAGCTAGAAGCAGAAGTAAAAGGCAGAATGAACGAAATTGCCGATTTGTACCGAAATAAAGACATTGAAGGATTGGCAAGAGAACAATATAGCAGATCAAGAGAAATTGAACAATCTTTTTATTCTAATACAAAAGAAAACTCAGAAGAATTAATCACTGAATTGCAAGATGGGTTAAAGGAATCAATAAAAACAGAAGTATTAGAAGGCAAAATGAAACTAATGGCGAACGGCAAGTTGGTTACAATATTAATTAATAAAGGGCCTTTTTTTAATAAAGCAATAATTCGAGATAAACTTAAAGAAGGTTTTGTTGTTTATCCTCAATATTTTTATCGCCCCAGGCCAGGTGCAAAACTCGAAATCATTAGATAACTATGAAATCAACTTATAAATTTTTCTTGTTTTTTAGTCTGTTGTTGTTGCAAAACAGTTGCGCACAAACTAGTAAAAAACAGGATACTATGGGTACAGAATACAGAGATAAAATTAAAAATATTTATAAAAATGTTAAATCGTACGATTACAATCCTATATATCAAGTAAGATATGATAAATTTAATTGTCCTCTTGAAATTTATGTAAATGACATATTAG
>NZ_MUGS01000009.1:0-498 GCF_002222055.1 Flavobacterium araucananum | reverse complement strand
GAAAGCTGACCTACCGAAAATAGACAAAGACTTACCCTTTATAGAATTGGAAGGAAAATTTACAGCCACAGTTCCTTATACGTTAGAAGGTTGGAGCAAAGGAGTTGATTTGAGCAAAGAAGACCCTGAAAAGCTAGAGGCAGAAGTAAAAGGCAGAATGAACGAAATTGCCGATTTGTACCGAAATAAAGATATTGAAGGATTAGCAAAAGAACAACACAATAGAGTAAAAGAAATAGATCAAGCTTTTTATTTTAATAAAAAAGAAAGCTCAGAAGAATGGGAAACAGAATTAAAAGATGATTTTAATCAATCAATTGGTATTGAAGTTGTAAAAGGTAAAATGAAAATAATGGGCGAAGGAAAATTAGTGACAATTTTAATTGACAAAGGTCCTTTTTACAATAAAGCAGTAATAAGAAACGAGACAAAAGACACGTACATTGTTTATCCTCAATATTTTTATCGCCCAAGCCCAGGAGCAAAACTCGAAATTAT
>NZ_MUGS01000089.1 GCF_002222055.1 Flavobacterium araucananum | reverse complement strand
TTTCGTTTAGTTTTTTTATGAAAGTTTTTACCGGTTTATCCCAGCCAATTCCGTCTGCAAGATCTAGTAAAACGTGATTATCTGTAGTGGCATTAAACGTGTATTTATGAAAACCTACTCTCTCGCTGGCCGTTAACTCGGCTTTGATTTTGTATTTATCTAATAAAACGCTGTAATATCCGGCTTTGCTTACTTCATTTTTATGAGAGAAATAAGAACCGTAACCGGTTGTCATATCTTCCTTGGTTCCTTTGGTAAGTGGTACTTTTCCGGATACGGGCAACAACAGAATATCGTTTAAATCTCCAATTCCGGTTCCGCTTAAATGCGTGTGCGTGAATCCTAGAATTGTGTTACTGGCATAGTTGTATCCGCTGCACCAATCCCAGCCTTCAAAAACATTTACGGGACCTAATTGTACGGCTCCAAAAGGAACATTCGCCCCCACAAAAACGTGTCCGTGTCCGGCCGAACCTATATACGGATTTACATATTGTGTGTAATCTAAATTGGTTTGTTTTGCTTTCTTTTCCTGCGAAATTGCCGGTAAATTAACCAGCATAATTATAGAGAAAACAATGTGTTTGTATTTTGTAATCATTTTATTGTTTTTTATTTGAGTTGTGTGTTTAGCCACGGATGACACGGGTTAAACTGATTTACACAGATATTTTTTAATTTTGAATATAAAAATTTAACCGCAAAGGTCGCAAAGTAGACGCACTGCTGTGCGCNNACCTTTGTCCCTTTGCACCTCAGAACCTTAGTACCTTTTTTTTAGTACCTCCTTAAAACATCATATAGAGAATAAACTCTAACTTCCGGTTTTGTCATTTTTCCTTCAAACGTAATTGTTTTTTCTTCTCCTTCTTTTAAACTGAAGTAATTATCGCTCCATTTTCCGGTATATCCTTTTATAGAAACATTGACATACTTTGCTTCTTTTAAGGCTTTCAGCGTTAATTTGTTTCCTTTTATTATCCAGGTAATTTTTGGATCCTCCAATTTTAAATTTATGGGGCGTGTAAGATCTATTTCAGGAGTTTTATCATCCCGATAGGCTTCTTTCATCGCATACCAGGCCGCTTTTGGCTGACGGTCATAATAATCGGTAACGCTCCAACTTGCTACCGGCCAACAATCGTTAAGCTGCCAAACCAAAGTTCCCATATTATAAGGTGCTTTTGAACGGTGGATTCCTATAATATTTTTAAGAGAATAATATTGTAAACATTGTGTGAGGTAGGTATAATCCTCGACATTCATTTTCTTTATTTTGGTCGAATCAATAAAATAACGATTCAGATACGAATCTAATTTCAGGAATCCTTTTCCGGCTTTTTGATGTGCCTGCAATATGTCCGAATATAAATAGCGGTCTTCAGCTTTCGTGAATTTTTCGATAGACGAATAATTTGGCATTGCCTGCATTCCGTATTCGCTCACAAAACGTCCCGTTTTATTTTGTACGGCTTCAACATCTTCCAATCCCCACCAGGTTCCCCAATAATGGCTGTCACCTTCGGTAATACTGGCGTTTCTCGACCAATGAAACAATGGCGACGAACTTATATAGGGGCGTTTATTATCGACTTCTTTTACCCATTTTGGAATGCTGTCCTGAAACAAACGAACGTAATCTTTCCATAAACGAATTGAATCTTGTTTTGGCATTTTCATGCTTTTTTGCCATCCCCAATCTTTAAAAGCTTCATCGATTTCATTATTACCACACCACAAAACAATGCTTTTATGATGGCGTAAACGCTTTACCTGATACTGAACTTCTTTTTTTACATTATCGAAAAAAGCATCATCCCCGGGAACCATTGTTCCGGCAAACATAAAATCCTGCCAGACGTAGATTCCGTTTTTATCGCATAAATCATAGAAATAATCATCTTCATAAATTCCTCCGCCCCAAACACGAAGCATATTCATATTGGCATCTTTTACCATACCAATTACTTTTTCGTATTCTTTTTTGGTTACTCTGGATAAAAATGCATCTGACGGAATATAATTGGCACCTTTCATATAAACCGGCTTTCCATCTATTCTAAAGTAAAATGTTTTACCCAGATTATCGGGTTGTTGCACCAATTCTATCTTGCGATCTAAAACATAAGGTTTTTCGGGAGCTTTCTCGTCGTAGGCTTCTAATCTTGGTGTTTTCCAGATTCCGCAAGTAGTAAATTTTGGTCCCCAATCCCATCCAAAATGGTATTGCGCTTTACGTACATAAGCACGTGGATTGTCCGGAATTACAAAGGGTAAATCTTTCTTGGCAAGCGAATCAACGACATTTTGTGCCGATTTAAAAACGATAATTAAATCATTATTTCCTGATTTAATTAGTTTCTTGACATCTACACGCCATTGACGAAACATATTATTGGCTTTTAAAACCAATTGATTATTGAGGTAAACGGTTGCATAGGTATCTAGTCCGTCAAAAACCAGTTCTGTATTTTTCTTTTTTAAGAGCTCCGGACTTACCTTAAAAGTGGTTTTATATTCCCAATCTTTCTTTTCGATCCATTCCAGTTTTTTTTCATTGTCTCTGTAAAATGGGTCCGGGATTACTTTGTTGTTCAGCAAATCTGTATGAATTTCTCCGGGAACTGTGGCGGGATTCCATTTTTCTGTTTTTGTTTCCCGATATTGCCACCCCGTTTTCAGATCTATATTTTGGGCATTTACTGCTAAGGACAAATTTGCAAGACAAATACCTACAAACCAATAAAAGCTTTTTTTATACTCCATTTTAATGAATTCTAATTTATTATGTATTGGCAATTTAATTGTTGGCAGTTTGAGAAGGATTATTGGTTGTAGCAATTATCCTTCTCTTTAGGTTTTATATCAGAATAAAAGTAACTAACAAAATATCCAGAAATCATTTCCCTTTTTACGGCTGCCAAGTTTAATTTTTTATTTTAGATTGGTAATTTTANNGTAATTTTAGATTTCTGATTGTGGTCTTCTAAATCTTAAAAAAGTATCTATCATTCACTTTATGTTCTTTGGATAATAATCCCATCTTTTTCAGCAGAAGCAACTTGTCTTTGCAAAAAAAAAGGTTTCAAAACTTTTGAACGGGTTTCTGATATAACTCCTCTAATTTAATGAAAATCTTACTAGAAATAAAAATAAGCCGGGAGGTACAGGTATTCCTACCCGGCTTAATTCAACTAACTCTAACCAAATTTAAACTATTGCTTGTCCCACCAAATTCTGGTTGTCATTAAATCCAACCCCTGGCGTGCTATTGCTTCTTTATAATTTGCAGCGTTTGTAATTAACTCTGACTGATCATAAATTAATCTTCTTGGTACTGTTCCTTTTGTTTCTCCCGCAGGACTATTTACAGGAACTATTGCAGGGTATCCTGTTCTTCTGTACTCTGAGAATGCTTCGAAACCGTTGAACAACAATACAATCCATTTTTGAGTGATAATTTGTTCGATTTTTTCAGCATCTGTTCCAGCCATTTTAAAAGGATGCGCTGCAATATAAGTGTTGTACTCAGCGATTGAAACTGCCGGTACTTTGTCTCCAAAAATTGTTAATACCTGCATGGCTCCTTTTACTCCGTTTTCGTAAAAAGTTTGTGCATTTCCGCCTACATTCCAGCCTTTTACAGCCGCTTCTGCTAGTATAAATTGTACCTCAGCATAGGACATGATTAAAGTTGGCGCATCTAAACGCAATACTGTTGATGTATTAGGATCAGAGAAAAGTTTTTTATCTCCGCCCGGAAATTCTATTGCATCATTTGCAAGACCTTGTTGGCTTGCCGGAGAGTTATCTCCTGTTGCTTCTAGTTTTGCGTAAATTCTTAAACGAGGATCGTTATTGTTTTTCAATAAATCGATAAATGTTTTACTGAATTTTACGTTTGAGTCTCCTCCATTCAGGTCGTTTCTAACCCAAGATGATGTTATTGGGTTTGTTTTAACTCCTTGTGGACCTGCATCATGTTTTAAAACCAAACTATCATCGTTTGAAGCAAAAACTCCTTTTGTAACTGCTTTTTCAACATATTGTTTTGCTTTTGCAGGATTTACTTTAGACAAACGCATTGCTACTCTTAACATCAACGAATTGGCCAATTTTTTCCATTTGGCTACATCACTTTGGTAGTATAAATCGGCGCTGCCAGCAAATGCTTTATTAGCATCTAAAGCATCACCTGCTTCGTCTAATTCTTTTAAAAGGTCATTGTAGATAACTTCTTGTGTGTCATATTTTGGGGCAAAAACATTTCCGTTATATCCTTTTCCTGCTTCCAGGTAAGGGATTTCACCATAAGTATCTGTCAATTTTTGAAACATGAATACTTTCATGATTCTGCAAGCCTGAATCATATTCGCATTTTCAGGCGTATCTTTTAAAACAGACATTAACTGAAAAATCTGATTCAATCCTTTACCGTATGATTCTCCAAAAAGTGATCCTGAATATTCAGACGAATAGGTGTATTTTGAACCTGGTCCTCCTAACGAAGAAAATTGTTGCACGATTTGAGCTGCGTAATAATTGTTTCCTCTGGTATTCGAAAAATCTTGTCCGTCGACATAAATCTCAGCAAGGGTAAACATTGATTTTACAGCTGGATCTGTCAAAGCATTTGGATTCGTATTCATATCCTCGAATCCTTTATCGCAGGATGATAATGTCATTGCACCAACAATAGCGATACCGAATATTTTTATAAATTTATTTTTCATCTTTCAATTTTTAATATTAAAATTTAACATTAAGCGTTATACCATAATTTCTTGTCAACGGCATAGAGGCTCTTTCCAGACCTTGTGCATTACTATTAGAATAGTTTGACTCTGGGTCGATGTTTGGCACTTTGTCATAAATTGTCCATAAATTATGAGCAGAAAATGCTAAGCTAATTGCTTGAAATGGTGTTTTTGAAAGATACGTTTTTGGGAAATTATAGCTAAAAGAAATCGCTCTTAACTTAACAAAATCAGCATCGTATACAAAGTTTGAGGTTACATCGCTATAACTTCTCCAGTAATCGTATGCAGAAAGTGTTGTGTTTACAGCATTTCCGTTAATATCTTTTCCGCTTACAGCCACTCCTCCTTCACGACCCGGAAGTGTTTGTTCTGATAATCCGTAACGAGTTCCTAATTGGTTTGTTGCAGAATAGATTTCTCCTCCAAATTTAGCATCTACAAAGATCGAAAGTGTGAAATTTTTATAAGAGAAATCATTTGAGAATCCCATTGAAGTTGGCGCTACACCTTGTCCGGCAATAATTAAGTTTCCTCTCAGGAATTTACCATTTGTATCCAAAACGATATTTCCTTGTGCATCTCTTAAATAATCATAAGCTTTGATAACTCCAAAAGGTTGTCCTTTTTCCAGCACTACAGATGCTCTTGCGTCTCTGTTTCCTTCTAATGATTTGGTTGTAATCTGATCTGATAAACTGATTACTTCACTATTATTATAAGCAAAGTTATATCCTATATTCCAGGAGAAGTTTGGTGTTTTGACTGCTTTTACGTTAATCGCAAACTCAATCCCTTTGTTCAGGATTTCTCCCACGTTGATTTTTGTAGTTCTGTAACCGGCAGCTTGCGAAATATCAGCATCAGCAATATCGTTTGTTGTTCTCTTTTGATAAAAAGTCAAATCTGTACTTACTCTGTTATTGAAGAATGTATTTTCGAAACCAAATTCGATAGTACTTACATTATATGGTTTCAAGAATTTATTTGGAACTGTTTCTCCATTAACACCCAAAATTGGTTGTCCTTGAGAATCTGTTTGTCCGTCTGGTGCTGTATAAGTCAAAGCCAACGCATAAGCCTCTGGCAAAGCTCCTCCTACGTTACCCCAACCGGCTCTTAATTTACCATAAGACATCCACTCTGGTAAACTGATTACTTCAGAGTAAATAAAACTTGAACTTACAGAGGGATAAAAAGTACTGTTGTTTGATGGATCTAAAGTAGAAAACCAATCTTCACGACCTGTTAAACTTACGTATAAGAAATCTTTGTATCCTAAATCTGCCGAATAGAAAAGTGAGTTTACTTCGCTTTCTGAAAACAATTTCTCTGTTTTATCCGGTTGTGTATTTCCGTAGAAGTATTTGAAAGGAACGATAAAATTGTTTCCTTTCATTTTAATACCGCTGTATCTGTTGTGTTGACGGTTTGCTCCAACGAAAGCATCTAATGAAAGATTTTTTGCAATGTCGCCTTTGTATCCTAAATAACCGGACGCATTATATTCTGAACGGCTTTCTACTCTGTTTTCATAAGATCCTCCTGGATTATAGTTAATTCCTGTAGGTTCAATCTCTGTATATTCGTAGTTAATATCATCAATACCAATTACTCCTTTTGCGTAAATTTTATCTGTAATGTTGTAATTTACTTTTGAAGAACCAATAAAACGCTTTCTAAGGTCATCATTAAGATCTTCTTGTGTTGCAAAATAGGGGTTTGTCTGATACGTGTTTGAACCAAAATAATCAGCTTCGCCTCCATTTTCATCATAACCATTATTGAGCCATCTAATATCTGATCCCGGGTTTAAAAAAGTAGTCGTATAAGAAGCATTTCTGGGAGAGTCATTCAAATAAGGTCTGTTATGACTTTTCTCTGTAACATATTGAGCATTGGTCTCTATGCTTACTTTTTTGTTTGGAGCTGAGTTTAAACTCAAAGACACGTTATTTCTTCCAAAGTTTGTTCCCGGCATGATCGATTCATCTTTTGTATTTCCAAAAGACAACCTAAAATTGGTAGTTTCATTTCCACCGGAAATTGCTAACGTATTACTGAAAGAATATCCTGTTCTGTAAAAATTTTCAACGTTATTTTTTCCGTATGACTGGTATGGTCGTGTTTGTCCATCAAGAGAAAGAGAAGGTGTTCCGTCGTATTTATCTCCCCAAGCTAATACATATTTTTCTCTTAAATCCTGCAAACTACTAAATCTTGTAGCCACACCATTTACAGGTTCTCCTGCTCCATACTGATCTTGCCAGTGCAAAAGGCTTACAGGTGTATTAAAAGTAGAATTTGTACTAAAATCTACTCCAATTCCGGTTCCGTTTTTACCTTTTTTAGTCGTAATCAAGATAACACCATTTGATCCTCTGTACCCATAAAGAGCAGAAGCGGCACTACCTTTTAGTACAGACATCGAAGCGATATCATCCGGGTTAAAAGAGGACATACCGTCTCCTTTATCAGCTCCTCCGTACATTCCTGCATTTCCTTGTTGACTGTTATCAATTGGGATACCATCTACAACATACAAAGGCTGGTTAAGACCTGAAGCCGAAGTGGCTCCACGAATAATAACACGACTTGAACCAGATGGTCCGGTAACGGGCGCAGAAACGTTAACTCCGGCAATTTTTCCCTGAAGGGCATTTCCTAAGTTAATTTCTTTGTTTTTCGTTAGATCGTCCCCTTTTATTTCTCCAACGGCGTATCCTAAACTTTTCTTTTGTTTCTTAACTCCAAATGAAGTGACTACAACATCTTTTAATTCTTGTGTGTTTTCGATCAATACAACCGAAACTCTGTTTTCATTTGCCTGAAGCACTACTAATTTTGATTCAAAACCAATAGAAGTTACATTTAAAGTAACTTTTCCTTCAGGAACATTCATCTTGAATCGACCTTCAGCATCTGTAACTGCGCTAAATGGTTTTCCCTGAACTTCAATCGATGCAGCAACAATTCCCTTGTTCTCTGCATCAGCCACTATGCCTGTTATCAATCGGTTTTGTGCAACAGCCCCCAAGCTGCTCAACAATACCATACCTAACACTGCCAATATTCGTTTCATAAGCATTTTTTTTTGGTTATTTGTTTTGATTTTGTTTTGTTTTAAATGTGATTGTTTTAAAAAATTAATAAAAAATTTGAACTCAATTTTAATAGGCACTCAAAGGTCTCCACCTTTTAATACTATGGTTTAATAGTCATGTATACATTCTCTTAATTTTAAGAAATCGATATCGCAAACGGATTAAAAAAATAACTGATTTTTCAGTTTAATTTATCTAAAACTTACTAAAACGATTTAGTAAAATAGGTAAAAAAAAACGCATGGTTTCTTTTCTTTTTTATTCTAAATATTGCTCTAAAATTAAACGGATTGTCTAACGATGAGCTTTGCTTTTTTAAGACTTTTTTCTACTTCAAATTTTCCCATATCTGTCATCTGACTCATCAATAACTGTATCGATTTTACCGCAATATCTTCAATAGGTTGTGCAATAACGGTAATTGCCGGTGTGTGCAACTTAAAACTGTCATGGTCATCAAAACTTATTACCGAAATATCTTCAGGAATCCTGATTTTCATTTCTTTAAAAGCCTGAAGTCCTGCAAGTCCCATATAATTGGTTAGAAACAATACAGCGTCAATACCCGGATTTTCTTCAAAAAAACTGACTATTGTTGCTATTCTGGTTTCTTCATTGCTGTAATAATCCATGTGTAACACGAGTGATTTATTATAAATCCCTGCTTCTTTTAAGGCATCTCTGCAACCATCTTCTCTTAATTTCATCTGAATCATTTCAGATTTATTATTGACTATGGCAACATTTTTACAGCCTTTTTCGATTATAAATTTTGTTGCTGTGTTTGATGCTTCATAATTATCCATTACGACATGACTTACTCGTTGTCCCGGAAAATATCTGTCTATTAATACAACTGGTTTTTTCAGTTTTAAAAGAAGGTCAATACTTTCTTCTAAATTTTCTGTTGGCGTGATGATAAA
This sequence comes from Flavobacterium araucananum, assembly GCF_002222055.1. Lineage (GTDB taxonomy): Bacteria > Bacteroidota > Bacteroidia > Flavobacteriales > Flavobacteriaceae > Flavobacterium > Flavobacterium araucananum. The sequence continues at coordinate 1,786 of NZ_MUGS01000089.1, read as the reverse complement.
GCCGTCTACATTTGCCTGCAAAAGACTCTGTATCAACTCTTGAGAACGTTCATCGTCGCCACCTGTACTGCAATAAAAAACTCTGTAATCAATACTTTTAGCTTCATCTTCTATAACTCTGGCAAGATCTGCAAAGAACTGATTGGAAATATCTTCGACAATTAGACCTATAGATCTGGTTTTTCCTGTTCTAAGACTTGTTGCAATCATGCTTGGTCGATAATTAAGTTTTTCAGCAACTTGCTGTACTTTTTTAATTACCGCCGGGCTGATTCCCATTTTCTCGCCTTTATTATTAATGACAAAAGATACAGTAGATATAGACACTTGCGCCTCTGTGGCAATATCCTTAATAGTAATCTTTTTCATCTAATGAGTTAATTTTTTATTAAGCTGTTATTAATTATATCACAAATATATGCAAAAATAGTTACTAAAACGATTTTGTAATTATTTTTTTAAACAAATCATTTTTTTAGAGTTAATTATAAACATAATCATCAGTATTTGCGGGTAATTTGGCTATTAATCATTTTTCAACAACCTGAGCAGCACCTTTTTTTTTAATATGAATAATCTTTATTTAGCTTTTTTAACAGAATCGAAAAGTTCGTATTTTGTAATTTATTCAACTAAATAACATCATCAAAATATTCTTTTTAATACCTGCAAGGTTTTCAAAACCTTGCAGGTTGCTTTTGTAATTACCTCATTTATAAACACCTACAAGGTTTAAAAAAAAACTTGCAGGATATCTGAATCTTTAACTTAAGAAATAAACACTTCTAAAACAGATGCATAACCATCTATTATATAACCACTTATATCTGCAGGTAATAAAACGGTATCTCCTTTCTCATATTTATAAATTTCATTCTCATATCTAATTCCAAAAGAACCTTCAATACACATATAAACCGTAAAAGATTCTCCGTTTCTATTCACTTCAATTGTTCCGTCAAGCGGAATAAAATTCGTTGTAAAATAAGGACAATCAACCACAACATTTGATTGATTTTGAGTTGTTTCGTACTTTTTATGAGTATCTACTTTATTGTAATTAATAGCATCGAGGGCTAAATCTACATGTAGTTCTCTTTTATTGCCGTTAGCATCTACGCGATCAAAATCATACAAACGATAGGTGATATCTGATGTTTGCTGAATCTCTGCAACAACCAATCCTGCACCAATTGCGTGAACTGTACCGGTTTCTAAAAAGAAAACATCTCCTGCTTTGGCTTTTACATCATCGAGAATAGAAACTAATGTTTTATTGTTTAGATTTTCCAGATATTCTTCTTTGCTTGAATCTTCTTTAAAACCTACAATAATCCTTGCATCCTGATCTGCCTGCATAACATACCACATCTCTGTTTTACCAAAAGAGCTATGACGTTCTTTTGCCAATTTATCGTTAGGATGAACTTGTATCGACAAATCTTCGCGAGCATCCAGATATTTAAACAATAATGGGAATTGATTCCCAAATTGTTCGTAAACTTTTGTTCCTAAAATTTCATTTGGCGACTCCTTAATTAATTCGGTTAATAACTTGCCTTTTAATTCGCCATTAGCTACAACACTCACATCACCTTCTACGGTAGATAATTCCCAGCTTTCTCCGGTAATCGCAGATGTGATAGGTTTATTAAGAACTGTTTGTAATTTTTCGCCACCCCAAATTCTGTCTTTCAGGATTGGTTCAAATTGTAAAGGATAATTTTTTATGCTCATTTTTATGTTTTTTAAATTAATATCTCGTTTGTTTTTTTGCCACTCCCGA
>NZ_MUGS01000088.1 GCF_002222055.1 Flavobacterium araucananum | reverse complement strand
TTAAATTTTAGATTGTATTCTACAGTTTTATTTTCTTTTAGAAGAATTATATTTTCACTGAATGTTACAATCTCAATTCCATAAACATCTTCTTTCTTGAACTTTCTTTTTATTTTTTTACTATCATCAACAAATGATTTGTAATTTGAACCCAGATTGAAATCTTTTATTCCTATTTCTTTGAAATACAACTTACAATCTTCTTCTTCTTTATTTTGAGAGATAATAGGCAGATAAAAACTTAAAAGTATAATTAGCAGTTTTGTTTTCATAATAAATTTACTCTTTGTCTTTTCCTATGTCATTCATGTAATCTTTAAATTGTTGTTCCCAAATGGAGCTTTCATAACTGATTCCTCCATAAATAGATTGACTTTCATTTTCACTAGAAATAATATCAAAAAATTTTGTACATTTTTTAGTTTTTTTCATGAAAGAATATCCTCCTTTTTTAATAAAGTAATTTTTGTTTTTATTCTCATCAAGTAATTTTAAAACTTTTTCATAATAATCAGGTGCCTTTCTGAAATTCCCAATGTTTATTTTAAAGGTGTAAGACATAAGAACATTATCTTTAAATTTTAGATTGTATTCTATAGTTTTATTTGCTTTAAGAAGCACTGTATTTTCATTGAACGTTATAATGTCGATTCCATAAAATGTTTCTCGTTGGAATTTTCTTTTTAATGTTTTACTTTCTTTTGCAAATTCTGTATAATTAGAACCCAATATAAAATCTCTTATTCCTATTTCTTTAAAATATAATTGACAGCTATCTTGCTTTATATTTTGAGAAATCCCAGAAAAATAAAATAAACTTAAAACTATAATGATTATTTTTAATTTCATGGTGAGTTTATTCTTTGTACTGTCCAGTTGCTTTTAAATAATCAATAAATTGCTTTTCCCAAATTGGGCTTTCATAGCCAACGCCACCTGAAAGAGATTCATTTTCATGGTTTGGGAAATCTGAATCAAGCTCAAGGAATTTTTTACATATTTTAGTTCTTTTCATATTATAATAATTTCCTCTTTTTATAAATTCATTCTTGTTTTTATTCTTTTCTAATAATTCTACTATTTTATCGTAATAAGCTGAGGCTTTTCTAAAATTTCCGATTTTCATTTTAAAAGTATAATCCACAAGTGTATCACCATGAAATTTTAGATTGTATTTTACAGTTTTTTTTTCTTTAAAAAGAATTATATTTTCACTGAATGTTACAATGTCAATTCCATAAACATCTTCTTTCTTGAACTTTCTTTTTATTTTTTTACTATCATCAACAAATGATTTGTAATTTGAACCTAGATTGAAATCTTTTATTCCTATCTCTTTGAAATACAACTTACAATCTTCTTCTTTATTTTGAGAGATAATAGGCAGATAAAAACTTAAAAGTATAATTAGCAGTTTTGTTTTCATATTATAATTTAATTCTTGCCTTTTTCAATGGATTTTATATACTCAAACATTTGTTGCTCCCATAATTTAGGGTCTGTAAAACTAATACTTCCATAAAAACACTCTTCTAAATAATTTGAATCATTTGGCACTAGACGGAAGAATTTTTCGCATATTTTATTTGTTTCCATATTATTAATTCTACCATTTTTTATAAAATTGTTTTTATTCTTGTTTTTACTTAATAACACCAATACTTTTTCGTAATAAGCCATCGATTTTTTGTAGTTACCAATATTAACCCTGAAAGTGTAGTCGATAAGAATGTTGTTTTTAAATTTTAGATTGTATTCAACAGTTTTTTTTTCTTTTAGAAGAATTATATTTTCACTGAAGGTTACAATCTCAATTCCATAAACATCTTCTTTCTTAAAGTTTCTTTCAGCCAACTTACTTTCTTTTTTAAATTCAGAGTAATTAGAACCCAATGTAAAATCTCTTATTCCTATTTCTTTAAAGAATAATTGACAGCTATCTTGCTTTATATTTTGTGAAATTATTGGAAAACAGAATAAACTTAAAACTATAATGATTATTTTTAATTTCATTTTTTATTGTTTTTGTTCGGCATATTGATCATTTATAAATATTGTTTTCACAATACAACCTTCACTAGTGAATTTTACTAGGATTGCTTCTGATACAGTTTCTTGAATAGGGGAATTATCCCGAATGATTAAAAGTTTTTTAAGACTCGTTACTTGTCCAGAAAGATAAGAAGCCAATGCAGTAGGTGTTAAACGATATACATAATATTTGTTTAAAATTTGAAACTTTGGTGACATTACTTTTATATAATACTCCGTCATAACAACTCCTTTTTTCGTTTCTACTTCTTCGAGATGTTTGGCGATATAGGCGTTAAACTCGTTTATGTCCTTCATGATTTGGTTTTTCATAATACCAAGAATCAATCCTGCAAATGGGTTTCCTCCTGCTATCAGAGTCGGAAGTGCCGCATCCAACAATACGATCGCATCAGGTTCACCCTTATCGAATGTACTACTTAAAAACGAAATAGCAGTTAAAAAGTAGCCGGCATTTTCTCCCGCTTTACTTGCATAATTAGACAATTTTACTAGTTTTTTGCTCCTAAAAGCTTCAATTTGGTTTACCGTTTTTGTGGTAAAATATTTATTACCAAAATCTTTGGACCTATAAAAAGAGACTTTCTTATTATCGGTTAAATCGGTAACAAATTTATTTGCTAATTTTTGATAGGTTTTACCATTTGATCCCATTATATAACCTTGATTCAATTTCTTGAAAGCCATGGCATACGAAAGAGAATTAAACTGGTCTTTACCAATTTTGAGCATTGTTGTAATAAAAAATTCTATAACGAGTTCTTTTCCTGAAGTATCTTTTATTTCAGGATAATCATTCCCTGGTTTTATATCGGCAATTAGCGTATCGTTTTCAAATAAATCTTCCTCTTTATTTATCGGTATAAAATCAGGTACAGGTGCTCCCAAAGTATTCAGATTATTAATTTCGTTGCGTTGTCCGCAATCCCAAATTTTAATATCGACACCACCATATTCGCATTTTATGGTACTTCTTAAAAGTACCGCCAACTCATCCTGAAAATAGACCGTTCCGGGATTCTCCCACTCCCCCAATTTCATGACTGAGGCACAAGGGCTCGACCTGAGAAAGCTTTTTTTGCAATTGCCTCTAAAGATTAAACTTGTCCTGTCTCTCTCGACCACAGTAACTACACGTTTGTCTTGTATGCTTGGGGTGTCGTAATTTGCTTTTAGATCACCATCCGGAATGGTGCATAAATCACACCTGATTTTGGCTCCATCAATAACAAATTTTAAACCGTTCTTAGCTTCTTGTTTTTCCTCCCGTAGTTTTCGTCTTGCAGTAATATCTGGCTTTCCCATTATAGTGTTCTTTTATAAATGTTGTACATAAGGGTTGTTTCTTTTTTTTCAATCTCTATCGTAGCCAGATCTACTTGATCATTTCTATATTCGAAAACACCATCATATTTTATAAAATCGGTAGTATTACCTTCAACTGCTGTACCTGTTATTGCATAAACAGTAAACTTTTCATCTTTTGGGCAAAAGTGTTCTGTTATTACTGTACTGCCGCAATCCATTAGTTTTCTCTTGCGCTCAATGGCGTAAGAGTTTCTATAAAGGCTTGAAAAGTACAAGCCAAACATTTTATAATCAAAGAAATAGGATAAAAGCTTTTGCTCTTCTTTTAATAAATCCGTAATGTTTTGCCAGTACATTTCTGCATTAGACCCTACATTGTCGATTGCCAGTTTTGTATAAACATTTTTCCATCTTTTCTTTAGGTCTTCAAAATTTAGGACTTTGATGATTTTGCCGTATTCGTTTATTTCTAGTTCTATTTCGTCAAAAACAGCCGCCATTTCTTCGAGAAAAAAAATATTTTCTACAGACATATTACATTTGATCTTGATCTCGGAAAGAAATAAATGAAACAACATATCATTTCCGTCCCGTTGGTATCTTGTAATAGCGATTTCTCTGGTATACCTTATTTTTTTTACTTTTTTAGGATTCGAAAAATCGGACATTAGTGTTTCGAATATAAAATCGTTTGTTTTATCGAGTTCAGGAAGTATACTGCTGTAGTCTAAATAATTCATCCTTTTAGGTATTAGTCTTTAATAACTTTTGCTACTTGTATGATGATTGTTTTAGGAGGAACATTTTTTACAAATAAGATTTTATAAAGTTTAAAAAGCACAATTATTCCGCTAGCCACTATAGGTTTTATTGGTAACAGAATAAGACATTAATACAGTAAGGCATTTATGAAACCAACAGCCCTAGCCCTGATGGGAGGGAAAATCCTTTTTCTTGCTGCTGCCAGCAAGAAAAAGATTTGGAAGGACAGCAGGAATAGCTTCAAATAAAATTCCAAAAATCTTTCTTAAAATTTTGTTTTCATATCCCTACTCCCGATAACTATCAGGAGCGTTCTAATTGATAATTTGGTTCTTCTTTTCCTACAAGATTCTATTTTAACAGCGATTGCGATAATTAAATGTTATTTTTGATCATTCGTTATCGTGCGATGTGATTTATTTGAAGTGAAACGACTTTTTGCGCTATGCAAACTATGTTTCTATGTGTTAAAATAATTTACAGGCAACGGTATAACTCTCCGGATAGATTTAAAAAAATAACTTTTATATATTTTAAGTATGAATGTTCTACTCATTGAAGATGATAAACGCATTAGCGAATTTATTATAAAAGGTTTAGAAGAAAACAATTTTACGGTGCATCTGGCTGAAACGGGCGAGATTGCCCGAGACCTCCTTCAGCACGATACCTGGGATATTATCCTGATGGATATTATGCTTCCGGGGATTGACGGCATTCAGCTGACTAAATTAATGCGTTTCAAAAAAATTCATACTCCAATATTAATGCTCAGCGCCCTTAGCGATACAGATGATAAGGTAAACGCGCTGGATTCCGGTGCCGATGATTATTTGGTTAAACCGTTTCATTTTAAGGAATTAATCTCGAGAGTAAACGCCCTGACGCGCAGAACCAAATTTAATTATGATAAGGAAGAAACCCTTTATACGCTGGGAAGTTTAACCATAAATCCCGAAGAACATAAGGTTAGCGAAAATGATGAGCTGATTGATTTATCGCCAAGAGAATATAAATTGCTGTTGTTTTTATTAGAAAACAGAAGTAAAGTAATGTCAAGAACGCAAATTCTTAATGCTGTCTGGGGCATTAATTACGACAATAATACGAATGTTGTCGATGTATATATTTCTTATCTAAGAAACAAAATCGAGCAAAACCATAAATTTATCCATACCATAAAGGGAACCGGATATATGCTTAAAGAATAGTCATGAAAATACGCAATAGGTTTACCTTAATATCGTCTCTTACTTTTAGCATTGTGTTTGTAATTGCTTCTATCATCACGTACTTTTCGTTCTACAGCTATTCTGAAAAGATTATTTACAACGAACTTCAGAAAACGTGTTTGCTAACGGGGATTTTCTATCTGGAAAAAGATGAATTGCCGGAGAATCAACATTTGATTATTGGGCAGCAATTCCGCGAAAACTCACTTGAAATTATATCCCGCGTTTACAACAATAAAAACGAGATTGTATACGGAGATAAAACAATAGACCAAAATATAAATGCAGAACGATTAGATTACATCCGCAAGAATAGAAAGTTGAATTTTAAATCGAATCATTACTTTTATTTTGGGAGTTATTACCATGATAATCAAGGTGATTTTGTTGTTTTTGTTAAAAAGAACGATCAGGAATTTAAAACCATGACCAATAGATTAATGATCATTATGATTCTGGTTTTAATTAGCGGATTAATTACAATTTATATTGTGAGTCGTTTGCTGTCGAATCTGGCGTATAGTCCGATAAAAAACATCATTAATCAGGTAAACGAAATCGAAGCTTCGTCGCTGGATCGACATATTGTTTCGCCCAATACAAAAGATGATATTCAGGAATTGATAGAAACGTATAATAATTTGTTTAAGCGACTTTCGGATACTTTTATCATCCAGAAGAACTTTATTAATTATGTTTCGCATGAATTTAAAACACCTCTGACGGCAATCTCCGGAAACCTCGAAGTGTTTGCTCAAAAAGACAGAACCAGTGCCGAATACAGACAAATGTCTGAGAAAGTACTCGAAAACGTGTATCAGATCGAAGATACAATGAATACGCTTATGATGCTTTCCGGATTGAGAGGTAATACAGAACTCAACGAAATTTTCAGGGTCGATGAGTTGGTTTGGGACATCAACGATCAATTGCCGGGTGTCTACCAATTGAAAGATGCCCAAATTCAGATTGCAATAGAAATTGTCAATGACAAACTGCTTTCGATAAAAGGAAACAGCAACGAGATTAAAATCGCTTTGTACAATATTATAGAAAATGCTGTGAAGTATTCGAACGGAAATCCTATCAAAATAAGTTTATTACAGGAAGACAATCAGCTTAAAATCGTAATCGAAGACCACGGAACCGGCATTAACGAAAGTGACCTTAAATTTATCAAACAAACCTTTTACAGAGGCAAAAATGTAAACGATATAAAAGGCAGCGGCGTTGGACTTTCTCTGGCAAATATTATCTTCAAGCAAAACAATATTCATTTTACCATAACATCAAAAAAAGACGAAGGAACAACGGTAACCTTATTATTTCCGCCACTCTAATCGTTTTCTAATGTACTTCTAACTCCTTTCTAACAGACATCAAATTAGGGTTTAATATGCCGCAGATAGCTTTGCAGGATATTAAAACTACTTAATTTGAAACATATACTTTTAACCCTACTCGTTATTGTATCGCACAAAAGTGTGGCACAAACTGCTGCAATAAACGATACAATTGTTCTTTCCAGAACACAGGCCGAGGCTTTGTTTCTGGACAAGAATATTTCTCTTATTTCTGAAAAACTAAATATTGACATTGCCGATGCGCAGGTTATTCAGGCAAAATTATGGCCAAATCCTACGCTGACTATTGGCGAGATAAATCTTTGGCACAATGCAACAGCTTCAGAAGTACCTGCGCTTTGGGGCAATTTCGGAAAAACTTCGCAAGTTACGGCAGAGCTTGAACAACTTGTTCAAACTGCTGGAAAACGAAAAAAACTTATTGCTATGGAAAAAGTTGGTGTAGATATCGCCAAAGAATATTTTAAAACTTTTTTACGAAATCTAAAAATCGAGTTTAGAGGCAATCTGACTGAACTGCAATATACACAGGCACAGGAAGCCATTTATAAAAAACAACTTTCGTCGATGCAAACCTTACTGAAAGCCTATAGCAATCAGGTTACACAAGGTAATATAGGCAAAGGCGAATACATTCGACTAAAAGCGTCTGAACTTCAATTCTTAAAAGAAATCAGCGATTTGAGAAAGGAAAATAATTCGTTACAAAAAGAACTTAAAGTTTTAATGAACCTGCCTGCCACAAGTTATATCAAACTTACAGATGAAGGTTTTGTTCCGGATAACAAAAACATTGATAACATCAATCTGGGTAATCTTATGGCATCAGCAGTAGAAAATCGTCCCGATATGAAAGTTATTAAACTAGGAAACGAATACAACAGCAATAAATACAGCTACGAAAAAGCAATGCGAACACCAGACGTTACGCTGGGTATTAGTTACGATCGTGGTGCCAGTACCATGAATGATTTTGTGGGGCTTGGTTTTGCTCTTGATCTTCCGTTTTTTAATAGAAATCAAGGAAATATAAAAGCAGCAAAAATAGCGATAGATCAGGGAAAATTGCTTGCCGATGAGAAAACAATAAGCGTGCAGTCTGAAGTTTTGCAAGCTTATGAAGACTTAATAGTGACTAAAAAATTATACGAAAGTGTCGATGCCAATTACGAAGCAGATCTGGATAAACTTCTGGAAAGCTATCGCAAAAACTTCCTGCAACGAAACACAAGTATGCTGGAATATCTTGACTTTGTTGATGCTTATTTAGACAACAAATCGATCCTGCTTAATTCTAAAAAAGACCTTAACAAAAACCTTGAGGAACTGCGCTATATCGCCGGACAGGAAATTAATTAATAATACTAATTCAGCAAACCGCACTTATTATCTGAAAATAACAACAAACATAATGAAGAAACTTATTTTACTCCCGATTCTTGGGTTAATGCTCGTTTACGGATGTGGCAAAAAAGAAGAAATCAAAGCTACAAAAGAGGAAAAATTTTGTATTGATAAAGCTTTAAAAGAAAAAATCACTATCGAGCCGGTACAAAAACGTCCGGTGACCGAATCTATAAATCTTACCGGAAATATTACTTACAATAACGATCACGTAGTACAATTTAATAGTCTGGTTGAAGGTATCATTACCAAAACTACATTCTCGCTAGGCGATTATGTAAAAAAAGGACAAGTGCTGGCAGAAATAAAAAGTACAGAACTTAATAGTATGCAATCCGAAAACAGAACGCTGCAATCTCAAATAGCAATTGCACAGCGCAATTTACAATCGACCAAATCAATGTTTGAGGACGGAATCGCTTCGCAAAAAGATTTAATGCAGGCGCAAAGCGAATTAGATGTCTTAAAATCATCACTTGAAAACGTAAAAGCAAATTTGGCAATGTTTAGTGCGAGTAGCGAAAGAGCCGTTTTTCAGATAAAAGCGCCAACTGAAGGTTATATAGTAGCCAAAAATATTAGTCCGGGAATGCAAATTACAGATGGCAGCGATCCCTTATTTACCATTTCTGACCTTAAAGAAATCTGGGTATTGGTCAATGTATATACCAGTAATTTAAAAAATGTAAGCGAAAATATGCTCGTAGATGTAACCACTCCTGCATATCCGGGTGAAATTTTTAAAGGAAAAATAAAAATGCTTGCCAAAGTTTTTGATGCTGATGAACATGTTCTAAAAGCAAGAATTGTAATGGAAAACAGGAACTTAAAACTAAAACCCGGAATGACCGCAGATATTATTATCGATAAAAGTCTGGGTGGCGAAATGCTAGCTTCGGTTCCTGCAAAAGCCCTCATTTTTGATAATAATCGCGACCATATTTTAATCTATAAAGATGATTGTACCATCGAAACCAGAGAAATAAATCCTGTTATAAAAAACAACAACTGGATTTATTTTGACAAAGGAGTTAAAGAAGGTGAAATGGTGATTACTAAAAATCAGCTTTTAATTCACGAACGATTAAAAAACTAATTATCCCTAAAGACGGATAAATACAAGACAAGACATGAAAAAATTTGTACAAGGTCTGGTTGCTTTCTCGCTAAAAAACTCCCTTATAGTTTTTTTCCTGACAGCCATACTACTAGTCGCCGGAATAGTTAGCTATATCCACACGCCCATCGAAGCTTTTCCCGATGTAACCAATACAAGGGCAAGAATCATTACACAATGGCCGGGAAGAAGTGCCGAAGAAGTAGAGAAATTTATCACCCTTCCGATTTCAAAACAAATGAACACCATTCCTAAAAAAGCCGAAGTACGTTCTATTTCGCTTTTTGGATTATCAGTTGTAACCGTATTATTTGATGACGCAGTCGAGGACTTTTATGCCCAACAATACGCCTCAAATCGCCTTAACGGATTAGATCTTCCCGAAGGAGCAGATGTAGAAATTGATCCTCCATCCGGAGCAACAGGCGAAATATTCAGATATGTAATCAAAAGTGATTTGCCTATTCGCGAAATCAAAGCCATTCAGGATTGGGTAATCGAGAGAGAATTAATATCTGTTCCCGGTGTTGCCGATGTAGTGAGTTTTGGTGGTGAAGAGAAAATATTCGAAATAAAAATTAACCCAACACAGCTGGAAAATTATAACTTATCTGCTTTAGATGTTTACGAAGCTGTTTCTAAAAGCAATGTAAACGTTGGTGGTGATGTAATACAACGTGGCGATCAGGCTTATGTAGTACGAGGAGTTGGTTTGATTAATAAAGTAGAAGATATTGGCAATATTTTGATCGAAACCAAAGGATCATCACCCATATTAGTAAAACACGTAGCCGAAGTTTCGATATCTGCCAAACCAAGATTAGGACAAGTAGGTTTAGACGGTAATGATGATGTTGTAGAAGGGATTGTAGTCATGTTACGTGGCGAAAACCCGGGTGAAGTAATCAAGAGACTTAAAGAACGTTTAAACGAACTTAACGAAAGAGTACTTCCGGATAATGTAAAAATAGTTCCGTTTATTGATCGTACAGAATTAGTCAATACAACCGTAAAAACAGTTACAAAAAACCTTGTAGAAGGTATTTTATTAGTATCGTTAATTGTATTTATTTTCCTTTATAACTGGAGAACCTCATTGATTGTAGCATCAGTAATTCCGCTTTCGTTCTTGTTTGCCATAGTAATGTTACGAATTCAGGGATTACCGGCAAACCTGATCTCTATGGGAGCATTGGATTTTGGGCTACTGCTCGAAGGAACCCTGGTCATTGTCGAACAGGTCTTTGTATCGCTCGAGAAAAAAGCTCATAAAGTAGGTATGGAACGTTTTAATAATATGAGCAAAATGGGGCTTATCAAGAAAAGTGTCGGTAGTGTGGCTACTTATATTTTCTTTGCCTTAATCATTTTAATTGTAGCGTTAATGCCCATTTTCTCTTTTACCAAAGTAGAAGGAAAAATGTTCTCACCCCTGGCCTTTACCTTAAGTTATGCCTTATTAGGATCCTTGATTTTGTCGCTTACCTACGTTCCTGCAATGTGCAAAGTCATGCTGACCAAAAACATTGTAGAGAAAGAAAACATGATTTCACGATTTTTTAGAGATAACCTTTTTAAGATGTTTAAGTGGAGTACCAGACATCGCAAAACAACCCTATATGCGTTTTTAGGTTTACTGGCTATATGTTGCGCGAAGTTTGCTTTTTATGGTTCAGAATTTATCCCTAAGCTTAATGAAGGAGCCATCTATGTCAGAGCCACATTACCCAACAGTATCAATCTTGATGAAGCCGTCAGGCTTACCAAAGAAATGAAAACTAAAATAAGGAAATTTGAAGAAGTAAAATTTATACTGACCCAAACCGGACGACCAAATGACGGAACAGATCCAACCGGATTTTTTAATATCGAATTTCATATCGAATTAAAACATATAGATGAATGGAAACATGATATTAGCAAAGAAGAACTGATTGCCGAGATCAAAAAAGAACTCGACGTATATCCCGGAATCGGATTTGGATTTAGTCAGCCTATTCAGGATAATGTCGAGGAATATGTTGCCGGAGTAAAAAGTCCGCTTGCCATAAAGATTTTTGGTAATGATCTTTTTCAATTAGAAGAAATGGCTGCAAAAGTGGCAAAATCTATCAAAGATGTAAAAGGAATTGAGGATATAAATGTCTATAAAAACATTGGTTTACCCGAATTAAGAATTCAGCTTGACGACGAAAAAATGGCACGATATGCCGTTACAACTGCCGATGCACAAGCCGTTATCCGAATGACAATTGGAGGTCAGGCAGCAACCAAGTTTTATGATGACGAAAAAATATTTGATATCACCTTACGTTTTGAAAAAGAATATCGGGACTCTAAAGAAAAAATTGAAGATATCCTTATTCCAACCATGAACGGTAAAAAAGTCCCGCTAAAAGAAATTGCTACCGTAGAATACAAAACCGGTCCAACATTTATTTATCGAGAAGGAAACAGTAGATATATAGCCGTAGGATTTAGTATCGAAGGACGAGATTTAGGAAGTACAATCGATGAAGCACAGAAAAAAGTAGCTGCAGAAGTAAAACTCCCTAAAGAAAACGTAATGAAATGGGCTGGAGAATTTGAAAGTAAAGAAAGAGCATCAAAACAATTAGCAATGATTGTACCTGTAGTTTTGGTCTTAATTTTATGTCTGTTGTATTTTAATTTTGGTAATTTTAAAGATACCTTAGTTGCTGTAAGTGCAATGCCTTATGCCTTTATTGGCGGATTCTTGTCGCTTTGGGCAACAGGAACCGTCTTTGGGATCTCAGCCGGAATTGGTTTTATTATCCTCTTTGGGGTCAGTGCGATTGACAGTATTGTGCTTATTGGAATGATTAGAGAAAATATGAGAGCCGGAATGCATCTGAAAGATGCTATTTCGAACGGAATTCACAGCAGAATTCGACCAATTGTAATGATTGCCCTTATGGGATCTTTAGGATTATTGCCCGCAGCATTGTCTACAGGAATGGGATCTGAGGTTCAAAAACCATTAGCCATCATGATTGTTGGCGGATTAATAACCTGTATGATCTTATCCTTAACCGTATTGCCACAGGTTTTTTATCTGGTATACCGTAAAAAAGATACCAGCAGAACAGATTCATAATCATCTTGCTATATTGAATTTTAAAGGCACCTTTAGACATATTGTTTAAAGGTGTTTTTGCTTATGATTATCAGTAAATTACAAAAACAACAAATAGCTGAGATTAAACGTCTACCTTTAAAAAAAATAAAAATGAACAAAGGCGGACCAATTATTATAATTGAAGATGATTTAGATGACCAGGAAATTTTAACCGATATCTTTCATGAGCTTGATTATAAAAATGAAATTATATTTTTTGCCGAAGGCGAAAAAGCATTAGAATACTTAACCTCTACACAAGTCGAGCCTTTTATTATTTTCTCTGATATCAACATGCCAAAACTAAATGGTATGGAATTGCGCGAAAAAATACATCAAAACGAAGATTTACGACTTAAGTCAATTCCATACTTGTTCTTTTCGACAAGCGCAGAACAAAAGCACGTTGTAGACGCTTACTCAAAATCTATTCAGGGATTTTTTGTAAAACCAACAGCTTATAAAGAAATTAAAGAAACTATCCGGATAATCGTAAGTTATTGGGAAACCTGTGTTTCACCAAACTATGTCAAGTAAGATACCAAATTTCGACTTTAATCGATAATGAATAATTTTAAAAACATCTTTAGACCTAAAGTTTAAAGGTGTTTTTTTATTTTTAAGAGCAGAAAAATTTCATTTATCAGAACTCCTGTCCCGCTCTGCACTATATCTTTTCCTGTCCGTCGTGACGGACACAAAAAGGATGCCGTTTCTATCGGGGCTATTCGAGAGGTTTAGCAATTTTATCCCTTTTTGATGTTGCTGCTAAAACCCGGCATTGATTATAAAAAAAACTTAATTATTATACTTTATTTTGAATATATGTAGTTAACTACATATATTTGTACATAAATTATTTTACTACATACCAAGTATATCAAACGTTAAAACAAAATGAGCAATAATACCATCATAGTCGAAAAAGTAGAAAATCAAAAACAAATAGAAATTGCATTCGAAATTAGAAAACAAGTATTTGTTGTAGAACAAAATGTATCGCAAGAACGCGAATCTATGGATGATGAAGAAGCCATACATTATGTAGCAACCGTAAACGGAGAACCAGCAGGAGCTGCAAGATATCGTAAAATGGAAAAAGGAGCAAAAATTGAACGAATTGCTGTTTTGAACACTTTTAGAGGAAAACGAATTGGCGAAGCAATCCTTTTGAAAATATTAGACGATTTAAAAAATGAAGAGAAAGTATATTTATACGCACAGGTAAATGCAAGCCAGTTTTATATCAAAAACGGATTCAGACAAACTGATAATTACTTTCTGGATGCCGGAATTGAACATGTTGAAATGGATTTTATAAAATAATTTTTATTAAAAACTCCGGAGGAGCAACATATTTATAGCCAATATAAAACGTTCATAACAGAGCTCCAGCGAAGCGATACCGAATACAATATATATCACCCGCCGCGCAATGTCATTAAGTTAAGCTTTTAGAAAATAAAATCCGTTTTTATCTGCGTTTTTACGAAGTAAATCTGTTTTATCCGCGTCAAAATTAGACGCTGATTTTACGGATTCGCTAAAGCGAAAACGCTGATAAAAACGGATTTTTCTAATTACTTTCTTGATTAAACTGTTAAGTAATTTTGTAGATTTCCCCTTAGCTTAATGACATTGCCCGCCGCGGCGGGTTATACAAAACAAAATTCATAAATTCTATAAATATATTGTCCCGCTGTGACTTAATATATTAACAACAATCAAACTTAGATTGTTGAAATGCTCAATGATTTTTTAAATTCTGATGGTGATTTTCCGGTGCTTCGCATGATGAATTTATTAAAATGACTACTGTCTGTAAAACCTAAATCATTGCTGATTTCTGAAAAAGTCAAATTACTTTTGCTTAGTTTTTCGCTAACCACTTTCAGTTTTGTTTGTTCGATATACTCTCTAAGCGTAATATTTAAATGATTTTTAAAATACTCTCCAATATAGTGGATAGAGACATTAAAATGATTGGCAATTTCTTTTTTCTTCAATAAATGCGGATTAGCAATATTAGACCTTATATAACTTAAAATAGTATCAATCTTTAATATCTCAGTAGTCTTAAGATTTAAATTACTGGCATTTATCCTTGCATTTCGTCGGATTATTTGAATTAGCGACATCATCAAACTTTTGATTATAATCTCGCTTTGCTCTTTTTGCTTTGCAACCTCTTCTAATATTTTTAAAATAAGGACTTCACAAAAAGCTTTATCATCTTCAAGGAAAATCAAATTGCCATTTGTCTGATTGTGGTAATAAAATAACTTTTCAATTTCTTCGATTTCTTTTTTGTTCGAAAAAAAATGTGGTAAAAAACGCAGGCAATGAAACTTTGTAGGCTCCAGTGTTTTAAAAGAGTGATAATCCATTGGCGTAAGCAAATAAATATCATGCTTTTTATAATAGTGATGAATCGAATTTAAGATGTGATTTCCTGTTCCGTATTCAATATACAACAACTCGAAAAAGTTATGCCTGTGCACTTCCTTTTTCCAGGTAAGTTCTTCGACAGAATAAATTTCGAAGTCTTTGTATATAAAAAAGGTGTCTCTCATAATCCTTAATTTTTACAAATATAACCTATATTTTTACATCAATTTATGGTATGCAACCTATTTACTTTGTATCAGAAATTAAAAATCAAAATACTACAATATGAACTCAGATACAATAAAAATAGGAATCCTTGGAATTGGTGGAATCGGTGGATTTGTAGGCGCTCCACTAGCCAAAAAATATAAAAGCAGTACAACCAAAATTATATTTATTTGCAGGGGTGAAACTAAAAAAGCGATCCAAAGCGAAGGTCTGGTATTTGAATCAAAAGGTATAAAAGAAAGCATATTTCCGGATTTAGTATCCGATAATCCAACAGAAATTGGAATTCTCGATGTATTAATCCTAACCTGCAAATCCTATTCTATAAGTGATATTCTGTCTACTTATAAAAATTGTATAACAGATAAAACAATAATAATCACTTTGCAAAATGTGGTAAATGCCAAAGAAATAATCCGTGAGACTTTACCCAAAGCAGGTCAAATTATGAAAGGTTGTATTTATGTAGCATCAAATGTTAAGAAACCCGGACATATTGAGCATATTGGCGGACCAGGAAAAATTTTCGTTGGCGGACAGGCCAATAAAGTTCTGATTGATTTATTAATTGCCGGAGGCTTAGATATTACCTATGTTGCAAACATCAACGAAATAGTATGGAAAAAATACTTGTTTGTTGCGCCAGTAGCTGCAATAACATCGGCTCATAAAGTTACATTTGGTCAGCTCCTGGAAGATAAAAAACTTATGCATACTCTGGAAAATATGATGATTGAGATTCAATCACTTGCTGCTAAAAATAACATCATTTTAACGAATGACGATATTCTAACTTCTAAAGATTTATTGACTAAATTTCCGTTTGAATCTAAATCATCTTTGCAATTGGATTTTGAAAACGATAATCAAACCGAAAAACAATTTTTAGTCGATTATGTAATTGAAAATGCTGTTAATTACGGAATTGAAACTCCTTATTATAATGATGTGAATGAGAAAATAAATGCTCTTTATACGGTTTCTTAATGAAACTTCATTATAAACTGGACTAAAGTCCAGCCCTAAAATATTTGCCATTCCTTCGGAATTCTATTTATTTTGTGGTTATGCTTTAAATTTAATTTCAAGATGAAAAAGAGCCGTAGGGCTCGAACTATATTGTAGGGCTGGATTTTAATCCAGCATAATTTTGCGCAACCAATATATTCCATTTTTATCTAGATTAAAATCCAATTCTACCATATGGAATCATTCCTTCTGAATTTTATCCCTTTATTAAACGAGAAACCTCATAAAAAACATAACTTCTCGCCTAGCCCCGATCGAAACGGCATCCTTTTATCCGCCGCGGCGGATAAAAGATATAGTGTAGAGCAGGACAAATGGTCTTGAAGTACCAAAAATGTTCTGCTCCTTAAAAAAATTATACCTAAAAAACTCCATATAAATATGGCACTTCGGCGGTTTTTAATACTTGTCTATACAACAATAAGAAAATATTATGACAAAATTATTTCATAATCAGAAAAACCGCCCTACATTTGCCTAACGGTGTTAAACAATTTAATACTTAAATAAAATGGCTAGTAAAGATCGAATTTTAAGACAAAAAGAAGAGACAAGAAGTAACATTCTTGAGGCTGCTTATGCTATCGTAAAAGAAGAAGGATGGCAAGGTCTGAGTATGCGAAAAATTGCTGACAAGATTGAATATACAGCTCCTATAATTTATGAATACTTTTCGAATAAAGATGCTATTCTAAACGAACTAACCGGAAAAGGTTTTATTAAACTGGCAAAAGAACTTCAGGAAGCACGAGATAAATTTGAAAAACCGGAAGAACAATTAGAAGCCATGTGGATGGCCTATTGGGATTTTGCATTTACAGATACAGAAATGTATCAGGTAATGTTTGGAGTGCAAATGAATTGTTGTTCGCAACAATGTTCAGCCCAGGAAAGACCTTATAAATTATTTACTTCAGTAATTTCTGAAATAATGAAAAACAGTAATCCGACTGAAGATATAATCAAACAAAAGTATTTTACTTTTTTCTCTGTAATTCATGGGTTAATCGCAATTAATATCATTAACAGAAGTGATATCATGGCAACAATAAATGCTCAGATCCTAAAAGATGCTATTAGTGGTATCATAAAATCAATACAATAAAAAAAATTTCATTTTAACTTAACAGTGATAAATGATTTAATACAGTAATTTAGCAACTCTTTTTTTACTACTTTACTTAACAACGTTAGAAAATTTAATACAGTAATATAGAGGCTTTTTTTTCTACTTTACTTAACAGTGATAAATAATTTAATACCAATTTTTAAAGAGAATTGGATAGAAGAATTATATAAAATTTTACATCAATTTACTTAACACCGTTAGAAAATTTAATAGACTTAGATATGAATGTCGAGAATACCAGAATACCACAAAATTTAAACAATAAGAATGTCCAACAAATTAAAACCAATACGAAAATGAAAAATGTAATTATAACCAGTTTTATTCTGGCACTTGTGTTAAGCAGTTGTGCAGATAAGTCGCAGGCTCCAGCAGCTCCGGCTCCCCCATTATTACCGGTTTTAGCCATAACAAGCGAAAACACTACTACAGATGCTGAATATCCTGCATCGATACAAGGAGCGGTTGATGTTGAAATTCGCCCTCAGGTAAGCGGAAACCTTGAAAGAGTTTTTGTAGACGAAGGTGCTTATGTAAACAAAGGTCAAACTTTATTCAAAATAAACGAACGTCCTTTTCGTGAGCAATTAAACAATGCCTTGGCAAGTCTTCATGCTTACGAAGCAGCTTTGATAAATGCTCAGTTAGAAGTAGATAAATTGACTCCTTTAGTACAAAACAAAGTAGTTTCTGATTATCAGTTAAAAACGGCCAAAGCTTCTCAAAAAATTGCTGCTGCCAATATCGAACAGGCAAAAGCAATGGTAGGATCTGCCAAAATTAATCTGGGCTATACGAATGTTACAGCGCCGGTAAGTGGCTACATTGGGAGATTGCCTAAAAAACAAGGAAGTTTAGTTTCTGCATCTGATGTTGAGCCTTTGACAAACTTGTCTGATGTTCATGAAGTGTTTGCTTATTTCTCATTAGGCGAAACAGATTTTATCAACTTCAAAGCGCATTATGCCGGAAACAGTATAGGCGATAAATTAAAAAAATTACCTCCGGTAACTTTAATCTTAGCAGATAATAATGCTTATACACAAACAGGAAAAATTGATATGGTAGACGGTCAGTTTGATAAAACGACTGGTGCGATTACTTTAAGAGCGACTTTCCCAAATGCTGGCGGAACTTTACGTTCAGGAAACACAGGAAAAATTCGTTTAGGGCTGCAACATGATGATGCTGTTTTGGTTCCACAATCGGCTACGGTAGAAATGCAGGATAAAGTTTTTGTCTTTACTGTTAATAAAGAAAATAAAGTTGCCAAAATGCCAATCACAGTTATTGGAAAAAGTGGTACCAACTATCTTATTAAAGATGGTGTAAAATCCGGTGACCAAATTGTATTAAGCGGTATCGATAAACTTCAGGACGGACAAGTTATTCAGCCTGAAAAATCAACTCCTTCAAAAGTTGCCCAAATAATTAATAAAAAATAATTTTTACGAAAATGTTCAAAATATTTATACAAAGACCTGTACTGGCAACCGTAATCTCCATTTTGTTGGTGATCCTGGGTGTACTTGGACTTACGAAATTGCCCTTACAACAGTTTCCTGATATTGCGCCACCATCGGTTTTGGTAACGGCAGTTTATCCGGGAGCAAATGCAGAAACGGTTTTACGTTCTGTGGCTCCATCTCTGGAAGAATCCATAAACGGTGTTGAGAACATGACTTATATGAGTTCTACAGCCAGTAATGACGGATCTCTTGCGATTACAGTTTTCTTTAAACTGGGAACAAATGCAGATCAGGCAGCGGTAAACGTGCAAAACAGAGTCGCTCAGGCAACAAGTCAATTGCCTGCCGAGGTTGTACAACAAGGTGTAACTACTGCAAAACAACAAAATAGTTTTATTATGGCAATTGGTATGTATACCGATGACGAGTCAAAATACGATCAGACTTTTGTTGCCAATTATGCACAAATTAATATTATTCCGGAGATCAAACGTATTCCGGGAGTTGGTTCTGCCAGTATTTTTGGAGGTGTAAAAGATTATTCGATGCGTGTTTGGTTAAATCCGACTCAAATGTCGACTTACAAAGTGACTCCAAACGAAATCATGAGTGCTATTCAGGATAAAAGTTTGGAAGCTGCTCCGGGTAAATTTGGAGAACGAAGCAAAGAAGTTTTCGAATATGTTATCAAATACAAAGGGAAATTAACCAAGCCCGAAGAGTATGAAAATATAGCGATACGCTCTAATGCAGATGGTTCTGTACTGCATCTTAAAGATGTAGCCAGAGTAGAACTTGGCTCGTACTCCTACAACAGTTTAACCCGTTTAAATGGTAAAAAAGGAGTTGTTATTGGTATTATTCAGTTGGCAGGTTCTAACTCAAATGATATTCAGGTTGCGATAAACAAATTGATGGTTAAAGCCTCAAAAGATTTCCCAAAAGGAATAAAACACAACATTTTTTATAGTACAAAAGTTGCCTTAGATCAATCTATAGAGCAAGTCGAACATACTTTACTTGAAGCGTTTATATTGGTATTTATAGTAGTATTTATATTCCTTCAGGATTTTAGATCAACATTAATCCCGGCCATTGCTGTACCTGTAGCAATTTTAGGAACGTTCTTCTTCATGCAGTTATTTGGATTTTCGATCAACCTTCTAACGCTTTTCGCTTTAATTCTGGCGATTGGTATTGTGGTAGATGATGCGATTGTGGTCGTCGAAGCCGTGCATGCAAAAATGGAGCACAAACATTTGTCTCCAAAAATAGCAACTCATGAAGCAATGCACGAAATAACGGGTGCTATTATCTCGATTACGCTGGTAATGGCTGCTGTATTCCTGCCGGTTGGTTTTATGGAAGGCTCAACAGGAGTTTTCTATCGTCAGTTTGCCTTTACGATGGCGATTGCAATTGTAATCTCTGCAGTAAACGCTTTAACTTTAAGTCCTGCACTTGCTGCATTATTCTTAAAAGACAATCACGGAGAACATGGTGATGCTGCTTATGAGAAAAAAGGATTTAAAGAAAAATTCTTTAACGGATTCAATAAAAGTTTTGATTCCCTGACCAACCGTTATGTTGGAGGTTTGAAATTTTTAATTCGCAGAAAATGGTTAAGTTTAGGAGGTTTGGCTTTAATTACTGTAGCAACAGTAATAATGGTAAAAACAACTCCTGCGGGATTTATCCCAACAGAAGATCAGGGCTTTATTGCAATTGCAGTAAATACGCCATCAGGAACATCTCTGGACGGAACTCAAAAAGTAATGACCGAAGCAGAAAATACCTTAAGAGGTTTGGATGCATCCCGATTTGTAACCGCGATTTCAGGTTTCAACTTATTGACCAACTCTACAAGTCCATCTTCTGCAGTTGTTTTTGTATTGCTTAAACCAAACGAAGATCGTGGAGATATCAAAAATATCGACGAAATCATGAATCAGGTTCGAGGTAAATTGGGCGCTATTTCCGGAGGAAGTTTCTTCGTATTCAGTTTCCCAACCGTTCCGGGATTTAGTAACGTTGAGGCATTAGATCTGGTTCTTCAGGATAAAACCGGAGGAAAACTGGATAAGTTTAGTGGAATCTCTCAGAACTTTATTGGCGAATTGATGAAACGTCCTGAAATTGCTGTAGCATTTACAAGTTTCAAGGCAGATTATCCTCAATTGCAATTGGATATCAATGACGAAAAAGCAAACCAATTAGGGGTTAATGTAAAAGACATTTTACAAACCATGCAAACTTATTTTGGTAGTGCACAAGCATCTGACTTTAACAGATTTGGTAAATATTACCGAGTTGTAGTTCAGGCAGATATCGCAGACAGAGCAGATCCGTCATCAATTGACAGGGTTTTCGTTAAGAACAAAACAGGCGAAATGGTGCCTATAAATACTTTAGTAAAACTAACCCGTATTTATGGTTCAGAAACTGCTTCGAGATACAATTTGTTTAACTCAATCTCGATCAATGCAATCCCAAAACCAGGATTTAGTTCCGGAGATGCCATTAAAGCAATTCAGGAAGTTGCAGCACAACAATTACCTGCAGGTTACGGTTTTGAATTTTCAGGACAAACTCGTGAAGAGATTTCGTCCGGAGGTCAATCAGCAACGATTTTCTTACTGTGTTTGATATTCATCTATTTCTTACTTGCTGCACAGTATGAGAGTTACATATTGCCATTGGCTGTAATCTTATCCATACCTGCAGGTATATTTGGAGTATTTGTTGCCATTGGATTATCAGGAATTGAAAATAACATTTATGTACAAGTTGCATTGGTAATGTTAATTGGACTGCTCGCCAAAAATGCGATTTTGATCGTAGAGTTTGCCGTACAGAAACGAAAATCAGGTCAGGCATTAGTCAAAGCGTCGATCGATGCAGCAAAACTACGTCTGCGACCAATTATCATGACATCATTAGCATTTGTTGTGGGATTAATACCAATGATGAGCGCAAAAGGTCCATCTGCACAAGGTAACCACTCGATTAGTATTGGTGCCGCCGGAGGTATGATTTCCGGAGTAATACTTGGGTTGTTTATCATCCCGGTTTTATTCATCATCTTCCAACATTTACAAGAAAAGGTTACTGGAAAACCAGTAGCCGTAATTCATAACGAAGAAAAATAAAAATGGAAAATTATATAACGACATTCCTCGTAGCCATAATAATTGGCATAGGATACATATCCTATAAAATCTCAAGAGATCTTGAAAGTAGAAAAGATACTTGTACCGAAATTTAATGACAACCTATAAAATGAAAAATTATATAACCAAAATCGTGATGGTCGCTATTTTGATCACCACAATAATATCCTGTAAAGTTTCGAAGGATATTGAAACTCCAAAAGATGCATTTCCTGAAAATTTCAGGAGTGCATCGGTTTCAAAAGATACCACGAGTATTGCTGATGTGGAGTGGAAAAATTTCTTTACAGAAAAAGATATTATTCAGCTCATCGATAGCGCTGTAGCCCGAAATAATGACTTACAGATTGCTACTAAAAATATTGAAATTGCACAATACAGATTCACCCAATCAAAATGGGGAAATATTCCTCAGGTTAATTTAAATGTGACTGCCAGTACCAGCAATCCTTCTGATAATAGTTTTACAGGAAAAAATTTAAGCCAGGCTTTAGGTCAAAATCATATTGATGATTATTCTGCCGGAGCATCACTTTCCTGGGAAGCTGATATTTGGGGCAAAATCCGCAATCAGAAAAAAGGAGCTTATGCCGGTTACCTGCAATCAGAAGAAGTAAAAAAAGCCTTGCAGACAACTATCATTGCTAATGTTTCTAAAGGATATTACAACCTTTTGATGCTGGATGCACAATTGGAAATTGCCAGACAAAATCTGAAACTTAATGATAGTACAACCAACATCATTAAGCTAAAATTTGATGCAGGACAGGTAACTTCATTAGGAATTCAACAATCTGAAGCACAAAAATTAGTTTCGGCACAATTGATTCCGCAACTAGAACAAAACATTGCCATTCAGGAAAATGCTTTAAGCGTTCTAACAGGATCATTCCCGAATTCAAAAACCAGAACGACACGTTTAAGCGTTATTGAAGTTAAAAACAATACTGCAATCGGAATTCCGTCTTCATTAGTAGGACGCAGACCGGATGTAAAAAGTGCCGAATTAGCGCTAAAAGTAGCCAATGCAAATGTTGGAATCACTAAAGCCGATTTGTATCCGTCACTTAAAATTACTGCTCAAGGCGGAGTAAACTCATTCGAAACCAGTAATTGGTTTAACATTCCGGCTTCATTGTTTGGAACCGTTGCAGGAGGTTTAACACAACCTTTACTGAACAATAAAAAGGTAAGAACGCAATATAATATTGCCGTTGCCGAAAGAGAAAAAGCTGTTTTAAGCTTTAGACAATCTGTTCTTGTAGCTGTTAGTGAAGTATCTGATGCCTTGGTAAAAGTCGAGAAATTGCAACAGCAAGAAACTTTTCTTAAGGAAAGAGTAAAAACGTTACAACAAGCTATTAAAAATGCCAATTTGTTATTTAAGAATGGTATGGCTGAATATCTTGAAGTACTTTCTGCGCAATCCAATTTATTGCAAAGTGAGTTGGAACTTGCCAACATAAAAAGAGAGCAACTTTCTGCCAATGTCGAGTTATATCGTGCATTGGGTGGTGGTTGGAAATAATACCCGTTACCCGTTAATTATTTATTTTTTGAGATGAAAACGCTGCGAGACTTAGGTTTCGCAGCGTTTTTTATATAATAGAATTCCCTAATATAATTTAGAAGAAAACTAAATTTGAATAATTTTATTGAATATATTCGCTTACGAA
>NZ_MUGS01000087.1 GCF_002222055.1 Flavobacterium araucananum | reverse complement strand
ACTTAGAAATCAAAATAAATCCTGGAAGTGAATATTTAGGTGTAACACTTAAGAATGGAATTAATGCTATACCGCTAAAGAAAAGTAAACTAGAAGTTTTTGAGTCGCGTTCATTAACAAAAAAGTATAAAAAAGAATAGTTGTTATGGGAAAAACATTTGTATACAATACGGGAGCAAGTAAAGATGAAGTAAAAAAGGATGATCTTCATCTTATTTTTGGGGTATTTATTGATGGTACACTAAACAATAAGAACAATACCGATATGCGTACTGTACACAGTCGAACGGTTAAGGGTAAAGTTGATTATTCGAAAGGAAATGATAAACTGGAAAGTGAAGATGAAGAAAAATATAATAATATTAAGAATAAAGGGAGAATAGAACAATTGCTCTCTAAACAAAATAAAACACCTGCAGAGAAAGCTGAGTTTGATGCTATTCCTGAAAGAGACAAATATCTTGTAGCTTCATACAGAGTTCCTTTAAACGAGTTTGGTCTGGACCGTATGGGGACAGATAACAGCTATAGTAATGATTATACCAATGTAGCACGTATGTGGCAATGTTGTGAGCAGGAAGTATATGCTATTTATGTACCAGGCATGGGGACTGATAACTTAATGCGTGACAGTCAGGATGGTTTTGCATTTGGTTCCGGGCAAACGGGTATACGTGCCAGAGTTCGAAACGCATGTGAGCAAGTGGCAGATAAAGTAGCCAAAGAATTGGAAAAAGGAAATGAGAATACTGTTCTAACTCAAATTACACTTGATATCTTTGGTTTTAGTCGTGGTGCTGCTACAGCAAGAAATCTGGTTTATGAAGTAAATCACGACTATGGTTATGCAAAAGCAGTACAAAAAGAAATTCCTAACGGGGTTGAAT
>NZ_MUGS01000086.1 GCF_002222055.1 Flavobacterium araucananum | reverse complement strand
TTTTAACATTGGCTTTATTTTTTAATTATTAATACTTTTTATTATGAATTACATTGAATTAAATCTTGAAGAATTAAATGATTTTGAAATTGAAACCACTGAAGGTGGGGGCTTTTTTTATGAATTAGGAGCAGGGGCACATATGATCTGGAATTCTGTAAATAAATTTCTTGATGAGCATCCCGATATGACTTCGCATAGTCGTCAGGGAATTTAAATTTTGTAAGTTTGTTATGATAAAAAAATCTATTAAAAATGATTTTATTTTATAATTTATGTATGTTTAAAAGTTAATCCATGAAACAAATTACCATTATTTTATCTGCAGTAATCTATTTTACTATTATTATTATCTTATTGAGAAAATATTCTGACAATCATATTATATCCTTTTTATCAGGTGTTTTTGGTATGTTGGGAATTGCCTTTTTTATTTATATGATTAGCGACAAAAATCATTACTTAAAGAGGAAATTATTTAAAAAGTAAAATAAATTTTTCATTCAAAAATCTCTTTCAAAAATCTTAAGAAAGAGATTTTTTTTTACTAAAAAAAAGATGAATTTCAGTTCAGATCCCATAAATACACTCGAGAATCTTATTTCAAAAAACAAGACAAAAAGTATTTCGATATATTTTGTAATTGTTTTGGCAATTATAATTTTCTTGATTTTGTTGCCTATGATAAAAGTTGATATCAGTAGTCAGAGTCGTGGTATTGTTCGCAGCAGAACTGAAAACGTTCCTCTTTCAACAATAGTAAGCGGTCGTGTTGTTTGGTTATCTCTTAAAAACAATGCTTTTGTACAAAAAGGCGATACACTTATAAAAATCTCTAAGGAAAATCTTGAAAGTGACAAAGACACACAGGATATATTATCCGGTTCTGTTTCAGCATTATTACATGATACTTCAAGTCTTTTACAAAACAAAAGTGATCATTTGTCTACATCAGCAGCACGAGAAGATTTATTAAAATTTGAATCAGGTAAAAATGAATTGCAGAGTAAAATATCTCAGGCACAACTAAATTATAACCGCAATAAAATTTTGTATCAAAAAGATATTATTGCAAAAGCAGATTTTGAGAAGATTGAATACGAGTTGCGCTTAACAAAACAAGCATTACTAAGTTTTATTAGCCAGCAAAAATCAATGTGGGAAAATCAGAAAAGAGATTTAGAAGAGCGCCTGAAAAACCTGAACGGAACTGTTTCTAAAATAAATGTAGAATCGCATAATTACAGTGTTTTGGCTCCTATTTCAGGTACTATAGAAAATTACTCAGGCATCCAGAAAGGATCTTTTGTAAATGCCTCACAACCTATTGCAACGATTTCATCAGCAGATCATCTTATTGTCGAAAGTAATGTTTCTCCAAATGATATTGGTTTAATTAAGAAAAATCAAAAAGTAAAATTTCAATTAGATGCTTTCAATTACAATCAATGGGGTTTGTTAGACGGAAAAGTTATTGATATTGATCAAAATATAACAATTCAGGGAGATCAGGCTTTTTTTAAGGTGCGATGTGCTCTAAATTCAAAAAGCTTACATCTAAAATCAGGTTATCAAGCCAGTGTTTCTAAAGGCATGACCTTAACCACAAGATATATAATAACCCGCAGAAGCTTGTTTGATTTATTATTTGACAAAGTAGATGACTGGTTAAATCCTAAAACAATTATCAATCGATAATTAATACTAAAAAATGGCATCAATAAAAATTAAACAACATGATATTAAAGATTGTGGTGCTGCTTGTTTGGCATCTATTGGAAATCATCACAGGGTTAATCTACCTATAGCAAGAATACGCCAATACGCCAATACAGATAAGCGTGGTACCAATGTATTGGGCATTATTGAGGGGGCAGAGAAAATGGGTTTTACTGCAAAAGGAGTAAAAGGTGGTATTGATTCTTTAGACAAAATACCGTTACCCGCAATTGCACACATCATTACAAAAGAGCAATTGCAACATTATATAGTGATTTATAAGGTTGAAAAATCAAAAAAAGAGAATCAATCAAAAATTGCAGTAATGGATCCGGGGCCTGGAAAAATAGAGCATTATACTTTTCAAGAATTCCAGAAAATATGGTCAGGCGTTTTAATTCTTTTTGCACCCAATGAAGATTTTAAAATTGCAAATGAAAAAAAATCGCCAACAAAACGTTTTTGGGATTTAATCCAGCCCCATAAAATTATTTTAATTCAGGCTTTAGTTGGTGCTATTCTATTTACTGTTTTGGGGTTGGCAATGTCGATTTATATACAAAAAATTACAGATTATGTTTTGGTAGACGGCAATAGAAATCTGCTTAATTTGTTGAGTATTTCTATGATTGCTGTTATCTTACTTCAGGCGTATATAGGTTCAAAAAAAAGCATTTTTGTCATGAAAACAGGTCAGTTAATCGATGCTAAATTAATTCTGGGTTATTATAAACACCTGCTTCATTTGCCACAAAGGTTTTTTGATACGATGCAAATAGGCGAAATCACTTCCAGAATAAATGATGCGATAAAAATTCGTTCGTTTATAAATGAAGTAGCAATCGAAATGATTGTAAATGTTTTTATTGTCATTTTTTCATTTGCCTTAATGTTTACCTATTATTGGAAATTGGCTTTGGTAATTTTACTTGTAATTCCATTTTATGCAGCAGTCTATTTTGTTTTAAACAAATTCAATAAAAAAGTAGAACGAAGCATTATGGAAAATGCAGCCGAACTTCAAACTCAGTTAGTAGAAAGTATTACTCATGTAAGGACTGTAAAAGAATTTGGAATAGAAGATTTTTCGAATTTAAAGACAGAAAACAAGTTCGTAAAACTATTGTTCAGCACTTATAAATCTGGACTAAATGGGATTTTTGCTGGCACCTCTACACAATTTTTAGCTTCTGTTTTTACCATTATCTTAATGTGGATTGGATCCGGATATGTAATTGACAGGAACATTACGCCTGGAGAATTGTTTTCTTTTTATGCTTTGATTGGATATTTTACATCGCCTGTTGCATCTTTGATAGGCATGAATAAAACCGCACAAAATGCATTAATAGCAGCCGACAGACTTTTTGAAATAATGGATTTGGAAAGAGAGGCAACAGAAAATAAAGTAGAGTTGAAAAGAGAAAGTATTGGAGATATAAAATTTGAGAATGTTAGTTTTAGATATGGTTCCCGGATAGAAGTTTTTAAAAATTTTAATGCTATATTCAAAAAAAACGAAACTACAGCTATTGTAGGCGAAAGCGGAAGTGGTAAAACGACATTAATTTCATTATTGCAAAACTTGTATCCCATAAAAGAAGGTAAAATCTATATTGGAGACTATGATAGTCAATTTATACATTATAAAAGTTTAAGACAATCTATAGGTGTTATACCGCAACAACTTAATTTGTTTTCTGGAAACATTATCGAGAATATTGCTTTGGGAGATCCGTTTCCTGATATCCAGAGAGTTTTAGATTTATCAAAACAATTAGGGATTAACGATTTTGTAGAAAAATTACCAAATAGCTTTGAGACTCAAATAGGTGAAAATGGAGCAATGTTATCTGGTGGTCAAAAACAGCGAATTGCAATTGCAAGAGCACTCTATAAAAATCCTGATATTTTATTGATGGATGAAGCAACATCATCATTAGATACAAATTCTGAAATGATCGTTAAACAAACCATAGACAACTTCAAAAAAGAGGGTAAGACAATTATTATTATAGCCCATAGACTAAGCACCATTGCAAGTGCAGACAAAATTATGGTTATGCAAAACGGAGAAATTATAGAGTCTGGGAACCATCATGCTTTATTAGAGAAAAAAGAAAAATACTTTGATCTATGGCAAAAACAAAGTTTGGTTTAAAGATTTCACTATTTTAATTTCAAGAGTAAATATCTCAAAAATTTACTCTCGTTCTGTTATCAAGGGCAAATAGTACCTTCGTTATTTTATTTTTAAGAAATAATCTAATAAATTAATGATATTTAGAAAATAAATTAGTTTCTGTAAGATATATTCCTCATTTTTGTCAGATTATTAACCAATAAAATTTGACATGAGGGTAAAATTTAAATGGATTATAGCAACTATGATGTTGTTAATCGCTCAAATTTCTGTTTCGCAGGAAAGAAAGATTTCGGGAATGGTTTCAGATAACCGAGGACCAATTCCAGGAGTCAATATTCTTGTAAAAGGTACAAAAAGTGGTACTCAGACAGACTTTGATGGTCAGTTTTCTGTTCAGGCAAAAACGGGCGATGTACTTGTGTTTTCGTATATGGGAATGCAGGATAAAAGTATGACAGTAGGAATTGCTTCGACAGTACATATTGTCCTGCAAGAAGAAGGAAAAACATTAGACGAAGTGGTAGTAGTGGCGTATGGCAGTGCAAGAAAATCTTTGTATACCGGCTCTGCCACACAAATAAAAGCAGAACAACTGGAAAACAGACCACTAACCAATGCACTGTCCGTTTTAGAAGGAAGCACTTCCGGAGTTCAAATTCAGAGTTCGGCAGGACAACCCGGAGCAGCACCTGCAATCAGGATACGCGGATTTAGCTCTGTCAATGGTTCAAACACACCTTTGTATATTTTAGATGGAGTTCCGTTTGCCGGGGATATCAGCAATTTAAATTCTAATGATATCGAGAGTTTAACGGTCTTAAAAGATGCTTCTTCGACATCACTTTATGGTTCAAAAGCGGCAAATGGGGTTATTATCATTACCACAAAAACAGGAAAGTCAGCCAGAGATAAGTTCTCATTACACATGAGTACAGGGATGACCTCACGATCCATAAAAGAGTATGACAGAGTCAATGCCTACGACTATTATCCTCTGGAGTGGGAAGCCATTAGAAACAGCCGTCCTATGGCAACACAGGCACAAATTGATGCCGCTAATGAATATGCGTCCGGCAGAGTTCCTGTAGTTTTGGTCACTAATCCGTTTAATGTTCCCGGAGCAAGTATCGTAGGAACCAACGGAAAATTAAACCCCAATGCACAATTGTTATATCCTCAGGATCTGGATTGGGCAGCACCTTTGCAAAGAGCAGGAGTGCGCCAGAATGTAGATTTGTCGTATCAGGGAAAATCAGAAAAATCAAACTATTTTGCCTCTCTCGGACATTTAAAAGAAGAAGGATATATTAGGAAATCAGATTTTGAAAGAACAACAGCACGTCTGAATTTGAATACAAGCCTAAAAGAATGGTTTAAAACAGGAATTAATATGTCCGGTGCCGTAACAAATTCAAAATTGGCAGTAGATGGTGTAGATAATACAGCAGCCTTTAGTAATGTTTTTAGAACTGTACGCTATATGGGACCTATATATCCGGTTTATGATCATACAGAAAATGGTGCTTATGAGCTAGACGCCGCAGGAAATAAGATATATTCTACAACCCGGGGTTCCGGTGCTTCTAATGGTCGAAATATTGTGTACGAAACATTAAACAATACTAATAATGAAAAAGGATTAGCACTCTCGGCACGGACTTATTTTGAAATAACTTTTTTGAAAGATTTCAAATTTACTACGAATGCTTCTATCGATAAATCGTATTTTAACAGAACTTATACGTACAATACTGAGATTGGCGATGGTGCCCCTACAGGTTTAATGAGCAAAGAAGATACTATCCTGACCGGAGTAACTTACAACCAATTGCTTAATTATTCTAAGAAAATTGGCAATCATAATATTTCGGCATTAGCAGGTCACGAAAGTTTTGATTACGAAACTAATTTTACAACCGGAACCAAAACGGGTCAGGTAGTTCCGGACATTAGAGAGTTTATAAATTATGCCACTACTACAAACTTAGACTCTTACACCAGAAATTATGCTACAGAATCTTATTTTTCGAGAGTTGGATATGATTATAAGGACAAATACATTTTTTCGGCATCGTTAAGAAGAGACGGATCTTCAAAATTTGCAGAGAACAATCGTTGGGGAAATTTTTGGTCCTTTGGAGGTGCCTGGAGAATGTCTAAAGAAAATTTCTTGACCCATAATTCCTGGATCAATGATTTGAAATTAAGAGCTTCGATAGGCGAAGTGGGCAACGACTCTCATATCAGTAACAGTGGTTTGAGCTTTTATGTAAGTCAGCCTACTTATAGTCTGGGTTATGATAACGGCAATGAAGGCGGTATTGTTACAGATGCGGCAGGAGCATCGAATTTGAAATGGGAAGTAAATACTCAAAAAGATATAGCCGTAGAATTTGCATTGTTTAAAAACAGGCTAAAGGGGAGTGTAGAGTATTACAACAGAAACACAAACGGACTTATTTTTTCAGTACCCAATGCGCTCTCATCAGGTTTGGATAACCGGGTCGAAAATATTGGCTCGATGTACAACAGGGGAGTTGAGGTTTCGATGGATGGTGTGATTCTTAAGATCAATGATTTTACTTGGAATTTGAATATAAACGCCTCAACGATTCATAACGAAATCACGAGTTTGCCCCAAAAAGAAATTGTTAGCGGTACCAAGAAACTTGCTGTAGGGCAGTCGTTGTATGATTACTGGCTAAGAGCCTGGTATGGTGTAGATCCTGCAGACGGATATGCCTTGTACGTTGCAGATCCTGCCTTGATGGTCAATAATGATCCTGCCGCAAGGGTTGTAAATGGAGTAAATGTAACCACAGATCAAAACAAAGCTTTGTATCATTATGCAGGTTCAGCAATTCCGGATTTGTTTGGAAGTTTTGGTAACACGTTCAAATACAAAGGAATTCAGCTCGAGGTTTTATGTTCGTATCAAATAGGGGGTAAAATGTACGATTCAAATTATTCAGGTTTAATGCATACCGGTAATAATTACGGATCAGCTTTTAGTACAGACATTCTAAGAAGATGGCAGAAACCCGGAGATATTACAGATGTTCCGCGACTGGATGTTAATAGAAATACACAATCTTCTGCTGCTTCAGACAGATGGCTAACAAGATCAGACTATCTGGCTTTAAGGCAGATTAATTTATCGTACAAAATTCCTGCTGATTTGATATCGAAACTCGCTATTGAGAATGCTACAGTTTATGTAAACGGCGAAAACTTATTGCTGTTTACAAAACGTCAGGGAATGGACCCTACTCAAACTTTTAACGGTACGACTCAAAACAGATACATTCCGTCAAGAATAATCACGTTAGGATTTAACTTAAACTTTTAAATTTCAACAGTATGAAATCAAATGATATAAAACAGCTATTTTCTATAATAGCAATATTGGTCTTAACATCCTGCTCGAAAGATTTTTTGGAAAAAGAACCAACAGAATTTGTAGACTATAATGCGGCGACCAAAACCACAGAAAATTTAATGACGACTTTAAATGGTATTCACAGATCTTTATATATTAGATACGAATCGAATCAAAATGAATGTGGCTTGGGCGGATTAATGCAGCAAACTGATATTGTAGGCGATGATATTGTTTTTCCGGTTACAAACGGTTGGTTTTTGGCAGTGTACAATTGGAGCGGATTAAGTAATGAAAATGCTCAGGACGTTCGTTTTCCGTACCGCACTTATTATCGAATCATCAGAAATGCAAATACTGTTATAAATGCCGCAGATGTTGCTATTGGGTCAACTGAGGATAAAAATATCGTAAAAGGACAAGCCTTATTGTACCGTGCTTTTTGCCATTTTCAGTTGGTGCAGTTGTTTGGGAAGAGATATGTAAACGGAGAAACGAATGCTCAACAGGGTGTACCGATTATTCTAACGGTTGGTAACGATAATTATCCGCGTTCTACAGTCGAGGAAGTTTATACTCAAATTAATAAAGATCTCGATGAGGCAAATGTTTTGCTAACAGGATATCTAAAACCAAATAACTCTCATCTGGATCTCAAAGTAGCTCAAGGATTAAAAGCTCGTGTATCCCTGACTCAGGGCAATTGGGCAATTGCTGTTGATTATGCTAATCAGGCAAGATCAGGAATGAATTTAATGAATGTTACAGAATATAAAGCGGGCTTTAATGATTATAACAATAAAGAATGGATGTGGGGCAGCCATATTAACGAAGTTCAAACGGATTATTTTGGGAATTTTGGTGCTTATATGTCCCGAAATTACAATTCGACAGTAATACGCTCTTGTCCAAAAGCAATTAACAGCAAATTATATAATTTGATTCCACCATCAGATGTACGCGCTACTATTTTTAGCAAAGACGGTAAACATCCGGGGCTTTCTTTGGCAAGTAATTTTGCAAAATTCCCGTATACAAGTCAAAAATTCTTATCGATAAGTACAGGCGATAGCAGGTGCGATGTACCTTATATGCGTGTTGCCGAAATGTATCTTATAGAAGCCGAAGCAAAAGCAAGATTAGGTCAGGCTGATGCTGCGATACTACTTTTTGATTTCGAAAAAACAAGAAACCCTCAGTATGTTTTATCTGCCAATACCGGACAAGCTTTGGTCGAGGAAATACTAGTGCAAAGAAGAATAGAATTGTGGGGAGAAGGGTTTCGGTTTTTTGATCTCAAGAGAACCAATTCAAGCCTTGACAGAACAGGAGCAAATCACGATTCTGCAATCGTAAACGGAGTTCTAACGGTTCCTTCAACCGATAAAAGATGGCAATGGTTGATTCCCAGAGCCGAAATTAATGCAAATCCGTTAGTGAAGCAAAATGAACTCTAAAATTTTATGGGTAATTAAATAAAACGAAACTGTCCGGGATTTATTTCGGGCAGTTTTTTTGTTTTTAAACTAAAGGTCTTATAAAAACAAATTTTATAGCCCAGACAGAAGCGGCATCCTTTTTCTTCCGCGGCTGCGGATGAAAAAGATACAGCGGATGGCTGGAAATAGCTTCTTAATTATTAAAGTATTTATCAAAGATATCAGCAAATGTTGATTCGTTTTGACGTTCGAATAAATTTGAAATCCATTGATTCAGATATTCGAATCTCACGAATGCGTTGCTGCAATTCGTTAAAGTAATTCATCGTATTACCAGATTTAAAACGATCATCATTTAACGCAAAACCTTTTACAATATATTCTTTTAGTCGCTGGGTTGCCCAAATACGAAATTGCGTACCCTGAAGGGATTTTACTCTGTAACCTACAGAGATTATGACATCAAGATTGTAATGTTTAACATTTTTTTCTTGTGTTTTTCCCTCAATAGCACCATGTAAAGAGGTTAGTCGGAAATCCCGACATACCACTTTTTCGTCAAGTTCGCCTTCTTTAAAAACATTAATAATATGCTCCGTAATAGTAGATCTTCCTTTGCCAAAAAGCAACGCAATTTGTGCCTGAGTTAGCCAAACTGTTTCTTCTTCAAGTCGCACATCGATTTTAATATTGCCTTCCAGATTTTGATATATAAGTATTTCTCCCGTGTTCATATTAATCTATTCTTTCCTAAAATTCGTTCCTATATTCTTTTACTCTCAGACTGTTGATGCGCAATTACAAAAAATAATCTGATTGCTAAAGTATTGAATAAAAACGTAAGATTAGTAGATAAAACCGTTAAGGATATGAATAGCTATATATTTTATGAATGAATTTTGTTTTTATTTTAATAAAGAAATTTCTTATAAAGGTAATTACCCTAGCCCAGACAGAAGCGGCATCCTTTTTCTTGCGCAGCTGCGGATGAAAAAGATACAGCGGATGGCATGACAATAACAAATCCCAAAACCTCCCAAACCCCCAATAAAACTGTATACTGTATCCTGAAAACGTATAATAATTACACACATCAAAAACACTAAAAATAGTTAAACTGCTAGAAACCAGTAAAAACTGATAATGGCACAAGGCTTGCAAAATGGGATAATGTAAAATCCTTATTGATAAATGAAAATAGAGAATCAGTAGGAAGCAATTTTAAATAAAAGCCCATACAAAGCAATCAAAAGTAGTGTTATATGAAAAGTGAAACCCTAACAACAGAACAATTTTATACTTCAAATCCAGATCGTAGTACTGAACAAACCTTAAGCAGTTCCATTTTTCGTATTAGTAATGACAAGGTAACATCAAAGAAAGTAAGTGAGCGCACCAAAAGTAAATTTGGTTTATTTGTTTTGGTAAGCACTTTTATCTTACTGTTTGCCGGAGCTTATTCTGTGTATTATTTGCAAGCGGACTTTGATCAGTTTCAGATCGACAGAATGAATTCGTCCTGGGGATTTCCGTTTCTGGTAGTTGCGGGATTGTTATTCTTTTTCCAGACTGGAGTTTTTCTATATAACGCTTACTTGTACATGAAATACAAACCAATCGAATCTGTTACAGATGAGTTGTTGCCAACATGTACGGTGATTGTTCCTGCGTATAATGAGGGAAAACTGGTTTGGGATACTTTGATGAGTTTGGCCGAAAGTGATTTTCCGGCACATAAACTGGAAATATTAGCGGTAGATGACGGAAGCAAAGATGATACATGGTACTGGATGCAACAGGCTAAAATAAAATTAGGAGATCGTTTGACGATTTTTCAACAACCTGTAAACGCAGGAAAACGTCATGCCTTATATCGTGGATTCGAATTGGGAACGGGAGAAATATTTGTAACCGTTGATAGTGATTCGATTGTAAAAAAAGATACGTTACGCAACTTAGTAAGTCCGTTTGTGGTAGATGAAAAATGTGGCGCAGTAGCAGGAAATGTTCATGTTCTGAATAGCAAAAAAGCAATATTACCAAAAATGCTTAACGTAAGTTTTGTCATGAGTTTTGAGTTCATGCGTTCTGCCGAAAGCAAATTGGGTTCTGTACTTTGTACTCCGGGAGCAGCAGCAGCCTATCGTAAAACGGCAGTATTTGCTTGTCTTGACGAATGGATCAACCAGACTTTTATGGGACAACCATCAGATATTGGCGAAGATCGTGCGATGACAAATATGATCCTGAAACAAGGACAACATGTATTGTTTCAGAGAAATGCTTATGTATTGACCAATGTGCCGGAAGAATACACCGGGTTATACAAAATGTTTATCAGATGGAGCAGGAGTAATGTTCGTGAGAATATCGCAATGGGAAAATATGTTTTTACAGATTTTAGAAAAGAATCTAAATTTGGTGCCCGTCTTTTATGGTTAAACCAGTCTTTGAAAATTGTTATGGCATATCCGTTTATGATTTTTATGTTTTTGTTTATCGCCATGCATCCGTTGTTGTTTTTGAGTTCAACACTTTTGGGAATATTAATCGTATCGAGTTTTCCGGTATTATTTTATGCTAAAAGATACAATTTGTCAGACTCGCTTTGGGCGTATTCTTATAGTGTTTTTTACACCTTTAGCTTATTCTGGATTACACCATACGCCATTGTTACAGCCAATAAAAGAGGTTGGTTAACACGTGGGTTAGCATAATAAAATAATAGAATTAGATTAGAAATAGAAATTGATTTGTTTTTGAAACTCCTGCTCCTCTGAGCAGGAGTTTTTTTATGGAGTAAAATGTCGAGCTTATTTTTTTTATCTATAAGCCTAAAAATAATTTTCATAAAGATTATAATCAGTTTAATCCATTTAATCTGTGGTAAAATAATTATTTCTCCCTGACTTATAAAAGAATTAAAAAAAATAATTAATAAAAAAACGTTCATTCATTTATTATTTTATCTTTGTCAAAAAATTTAGCATGAGAATTCGGGATATTGACAAGGAGAAGCTGGTGATTACAACTGCAATTGATCAAATCGTGCGCGACGGATTTCAGGGTTTCAGCATGAATAAGCTGGCAAAAGCCTGTTCGATTTCTGTTGGGACTTTATACATTTACTACAAAGACAAAGATGATTTAATACAAAAAATAGGTGCTGTCATTGCACTTAAGTTTTTTACCGGTACGGTAAAAGATTTTTCGCCCGAAATGTCGTTTGAGGAGGGATTATGGAGGCAATGGGAAAACCGAGCGGCGTTTACCATGAAATACCCCAAGGAAGTTGCTTTTTTTGAAATCATCAAACATTCGCCCCATTCAGAAACCATTCTGGATTCTATTAAAGAGTTTGCAGATTTTAGAATGATCATGAAGGAGTTTATCGATAACGGACTCCGTAACAAAGAACTGGTCCCGATGACATTTGAGGCCTTTTGGGCTGTCGCCTACGGCCCATTATACACGCTGTTGAACTTGCATACTGAGGGTAAGAGTATGGGAGGGAAGCCATTCACGCTTACCAAGGAAATTATGAAAGAAGCTTTTAGCGGAACCATAAAAGCTCTAAAACCATGAAAAATTATGGAAACAAATTTAAACACCATACACATTTTTAAAACAAATATTGCCACTATAGATCCTGCTTGCCAGATGCGAAAAGCACTCGACGACCACCAGGATATAGAGCAATGGAGCATCGATCATGAAGATGTCGATTGTGTACTTCGCGTTGTTTCAGGGGTACTTAAACCCGAAGCAATCATTGGTATGATCAACGAATTTGGTCACGAATGCCAAGAATTAAATTAATAAAAAAATAACCAATTTATATGGAAAAAACATCCGGTGAGAGTCCCGCTTTTACCCTTAATCAAAAAATAATTATTGCCATTCTGGCACTTTTACAATTTACCGTAATACTCGATTTTATGGTCATTTCTCCCTTAGGAGATATCTTAATGAAAACCCTTGATATGACAACGTCAAACTTTGGTTTTGCCGTTTCTGCTTATGCCTTTAGTGCCGGAATTTCGGGATTGCTGGCAGCGGGTTTTGCAGACCGCTTTGATAGAAAAAAACTGTTGATTTTCTTTTATACAGGTTTTATCATCGGGACTGTTTTTTGCGCGCTTTCGTCCAGTTACCTCATGTTGCTAATGGCACGAATCGTTACCGGACTTTTTGGTGGCGTTATTGGTTCTGTTTCTTTGGCAATCGTAACAGATTTATTTGTGATTCATCAACGAGGTCGTGTTATGGGCTTTATACAAATGGCGTTTGCCACAAGTCAGATTTTGGGAATTCCCGTTGGTTTGTATTTTGCCAATAACTGGGGCTGGCATTCGGCTTTTATCATGATCGCAGTTTTAGGAGTATTGATTCTTATTGCGATTATAACCCAAATGAAACCTATTACCAAACACCTCGAATTGCAATCAGACAAAAGTCCTTTTTTGCACCTTTGGCATACATTAAGCAATAAAAATTATCAGGTTGGTTTTATGGCGATTGCATTTTTATCTGTTGGAGGATTTATGTTGCAGCCTTTTGGGAGCGCATTTTTAGTCAACAACATTCATATTAGTCAGCTCGAATTGCCAATGGTATTTTTCTTTACCGGACTTTCGGTACTTTTTATCATGCCTTTGGTAGGGAAATTAAGTGATAAAGTGAGCAAGTTTAAATTGTTTACTGCAGGATCTGTCGTTTCTGTAATTATGATTTTAATTTACACGAACCTAGACCCTATCCCGCTATGGGAAATCGTAGTGATCAATATGATCTTGTTTATGGGGATCATGAGTCGTATGATTCCGGCAACAACACTAAACACTGCTATTCCCGAAATGAAAGATCGTGGTGCGTATATGTCTATCACCTCGTCATTGCAACAAATTGCCGGCGGAATTGCGGCGGTTTGTGCCGGGTTTATTGTACATCAAAAAACAAAATCAGCACCATTAGAAAACTATGATATTTTAGGTTATGTAATTGCTGTAGTGACACTTTCGACCATATTATTGATGTGGAGAGTCAATCAGTTGGCAAAAAAGAGAGATGCTGCCGCAAAAGAAATAAAGATATAAACAAGTATTTGGTTTAAGAATAAAAAAAAGCATGTGAAATATTATTTTACATGCTTTTTTCTAATTCTGGTAGTACCATGTCGAAGGTTTTGGCTGCTTCGATCCGGTCTGTAACGGTCCTGAGAAAATCATTTAGGTTGTCGATGTAAAGTAATATTTGTTTAGGCTTTTTTGAGATTCCAAAGGGCAAAGCAACTGTAATATTTTCTTTTAACTGAATCGAAACATTATGAGGTTCCAAGTTTCCTAATAAGGCAAATTTGACAAGATTAGTACTTTTTTCATAATCACCTTCAAATTTTTGAATTGTAGTAATAGAATCCAGAGGTATTTGTAAAGTCTCAAAAAGCCCGTAACGAATTACTATTTTTTGAGATAATATAAGATGACTTCTAAAAAAAATAGCTTTTAAATGTCCTGTCAGATTAATTAATAAATAGATATGAAGCACCAGAATAACAAAAGCGGCAGTTGCATTACGGGAAATTAGATAGACATGAAGACCAATTGCTTCGAAAACCGAAGCCAACATTAAACCTATATAAACGGCACTTACACCACTGTTGCGATAGCCCGAAAAATTATTTTCGCTGCTTTTATTCCGGGTCCATTTTATAAAACAATAATAGAAAGAACAAACCTCAAAGGCGATCATTTTTCCTAATTTTTTAAACTTGATGGATTTTTTTAAGGAATCAGAAATAATCGAGTATTCGTCTTGTTCTAAAGTGTCTTTTTGTTTTACTGCTTCTCTAAAGTTTTGCATAAATACAAAAGCTTTCCATAACAAGAAAACCAGCAATGCAATGTTCAAATAGATCTTGAATTGAAAAAGAACTTCAAAAAAATTACCTTCCATTTTAAAGATGTACGGAGTAATTTTAAAAACAGAATAAAAAACAAACCAAAAAGTAAATTCGGTTTCGTTTTTAGTGGTTGTAAAATAATAAAACGCGGGTGTCACGATCAAAAACAGAGCAGTGAAAACGGACAATAAAGCCGAATT
Organism: Flavobacterium araucananum; assembly: GCF_002222055.1. Lineage (GTDB taxonomy): Bacteria > Bacteroidota > Bacteroidia > Flavobacteriales > Flavobacteriaceae > Flavobacterium > Flavobacterium araucananum. The sequence goes on along the minus strand of NZ_MUGS01000086.1, from coordinate 21,161 downwards.
GTTTTGGATATAATGATGTAAACTTAATAGCGCAATACCAATTTCGATTGTCGCAAAAATAAGTAACGAATTGTATTTTTTTACCATAAAGAGTTTTAAGATATAAATCAAATATATTCCTTAAAATTAGAAATTTTAAAATGAATTATGCTGTTGCATCCTACTTTTTTCTTTCAATAAAATCAACTCACAAAGCATTTATAAAAACAGTTTTTTTAGTTTTAAAATACAAAAAGGGAACAGTATTTAACTATTCCCTTTTGTTGAATCATGATTTTAGAATAAACCAATCGATTTATTTTTGCTCTGCAATTACAGATTTATTAAGTTTAAGAACCCGAATCTTTTTATTGGTATTATCAGACAAAAACAAACGATCATTAAGTTGTGCAATGCCAAGAATGCTTCCAAAAGAATTTTGCCCCATAATATCAGATACATTGACCGTTGCATTAAAATTACGAGCCATAAAATCTGCTTTGGGATAAATGCGCAAGTAGTTGGTAGTACCAATATTTTCTGATGTTACCGCCCAATCTTTACTAAAATTAACCGCAATTGGTTTTGTGTTAAGTTCTGAGACAACCGGTTTTATAGGTTCAGTAAGAGAACTTACAGCACCGGCTTTTATAGCAGCGATGTCGTAATACAAATAGCTTATGGCATCTCTTCCGGCTACAACAAGATTTCCGGCTTCTATATCCATCGAATAGATCTGGTCAAAACCGTATAAAGTATTTAGTTTTGCAAGAGGTTTTAAATTCCAATCGCTTGTATCCGTAATTTGCGAAGTTTCGAAAACTTTAACAGACGTTTCTTTTTCTTTCACGAAAATCAATCCGTCTTTTACCACAATCCCAAAAACGTGTACAAAAGTAGTCCACCATTGTCCGTTTCCAACCGTATTGATTCCGGCATTAGTATTTTCGTCCAGTACAAAAAGTCTCGAATCGACACTACCAACATAGATACGCCCGTTGTCTACAGCAACAGATGAGATTTTGGTAAACGGGATTGTAGTGGTTCCTTTTGTATACCCCGTAATAGTTTTGATATAAGCTAGTGTAACAGCGTTAAAAACTTCGAGAACATCGCCATTGCAAACATATAATTTTTCGTTTGCGATCGTGATCCCTTTTGGGTCTAATGTTCCGGTTCCTGCCCCAATTTGAGCTGCTGTAATCGACGCTTCGTCGCTTGGGTAGAAATAATCATAATTGGTAGGTTCAGCATCTGCTGTGTCTTTGCTGCAATTGGTAAACAGGCAAAGTAATACAAGTAAAAACGGTATTTTGTTCATGATAGTTTTATAGGTTATTTCCATTTTCCGTCTTCTTTATATTTTACTAAAAATGGATTTTTAGGATTTACAGTAAAAACAGGTTTTTTGTAAGTACCTTTTAGATAAGCTGTTTTTGTATATCCTTTTAAGACATCCGGATCTGTAAAAGGAAGATCATTCAGGTAAATCAGATATTTATAAAAATCAGTCAACATTTCCTGTTGTCCGCCACCTTCGCCACTATTGGCTAAGTTGCTGCTATGGTTATAGCCACTATGGTGCGAATATTCGTGTGACCAGATCGACATTTCGCCTTTCCAGTGTCCCGTAATATAATCAGATTCCCATTGCGAGGCCAGAGGACCACCGCCCCAGGCAGAGTCGCCCCCAACCATTGCCATATTCAGAGTTCTGTTATCGATATAAGTATTGTAAGCCTGTTCGATTTGGGCTTTGGTCAGATAATCATAAACGCCATCTTTGTCATCAGCATTCCCGTGCCAGTTTATTGCGCCGTTTACAGCAGTTCCGGCTGTAGCTGCCTGTTCGCGTTTGTATCTGTCAAAATTTATAAAAGTATCATAATACAAAGGGTGACTTATAGCATACGAAAAATTGATAATCATTGTTATCGCTTCTTTTGCCAAAACAGGATTCATAGGCAAGTATTTACCAAATTCGTTCTTATGGTATTGATCGCTAAACTGAACGAGTCGTGCCGATTTAATTTTTTTGAATTTTGTAAATAAAGGATCCGTAGATTCTACCGAAAATTCGATCGCACCAGACGAAAAACCATCAATTTTATCAATCGTAACCGTTTTACCGTTTTCTAACTGATAATCATGTTTGCCTTCTACCAGCGGAAGTTGGTGAAAAGAACGGTGAAAAGCAGGAACTTTTGAAAACTCATAAATCAAAAAGCGTTTGTCATAGTTGGCCAATTTTGCATACACCTTTACATCGCTAAGTCCAACAGGCGAATAAAGTGAAACCTGTACAGAATCTTTTCCTTTCTGGATAATTTGCATCGGTTGGTTTACGCGAAACCAACGGTCTTTGTTGTCATACATTTTTGAGACATTCTCATCATCTTGGAACATCGTCATAGGTCGATTTTCTATTGGTAAAGCACCAGCGTCAATACTAGCCAGATAATTGGGTTCGTAACTGTCGCCTTTTGAGTCATCGTCGCTGCAACCAACAAGTAAGGTCGCGAAGAGAACAAAAGGAAATAAATAAAAAAGGATTTTTTTCATAGGTTTTGGAGGTAAAATTTGGGGTTGATTTTAAAAACGCAAAACTATCAATATCAGGATCAAAAACAAGAGTTTTTTAGAAGAAATTGCTGTTTAAATTTGTTATAAATCCAAGTTTTTTAGAGGAAATTCCCAGAATCCCTTTCAATCCTTAGTCCTCTTATATTTTTGCCCAAATCTAAAATTCCTGCCACATAACCTCGAAGAGACATAATGTTAATACAATGTTTTATAATCAGACCATTTTATTAATATAAACGTAACCTTATCGACCTACCCTCATTTCTAATTTTGGAGACATATTATAAAACCAAACATTGTAGTATATGTCATTTTTAAAATTAAGAATACATCGCAAAAAAAGAATCAGAACAGGTATTTTGGCAACCGCCATTTATTCGCTAAAAAGTACAAAAGTGACTTGTTATGTATAAAGGTTTTACCGATGAGCAACTTGTCGAGTTACTAAGACAAGGCAAAGACAAGGCGTTTGATGAATTGTATTTTAGATATCGTGATGTATTGGTTCGCTTTGTTTATATCAGAATGAAATCAGTTCCCGTCTCTGAAGAAATTGTTCAGGAAGTTTTTACCACCATTTGGGAACGTCGGAAGACCCTGGTGATTCAAAAGAAATTTTCGGCTTATATCTATACTTCAGTTCGATATGTGACTTTAGATTATATAAAATCCCACACCATTACAGATCAATATATAAAAGAAGTCTCGGATCGCAGCAATAATGATTACAACAGCAACAATACAACCGAAGATTCTATTTATTACCAGGAACTGCAACAAGCCGTAGACAAAGCCACTTTATTACTCCCTAAAAAATCGAAAGAAGTTTTTATTCTAAGCCGCATCAAACATTATTCGAACAAAGAAATAGCCGAAGAACTTAATGTGTCGCATGAAACCGTAAAGTATCATATTGCCTATGCGCTAAAATTTATGCGAAACTATTTGGGCGAATTCAACTACTAGGAGGTTGCAAAATAAAAGTTGCGTTTTCTTTTCTTAACACAAGCGTAACCTTATGCACCTACCTAAAAGTAACATTGTCGAGACATACTATTAAAGAGATAAACAAATTATAATGCCTGAAAAATTACATCAAGATATACAACTTTTTTTAGAAGGTAAGCCTTCTCAAAAAGGAGAAGAATTATGGAATAACTGGTACAATCATCCGGAAGATATAAATGACGAAACGAATGTTATAGTCTCTGATCGTTTGAAATTAAAAAAAGAAATCAGACAAATTAAGCAATCAAACAAAGTTATTTTTCTTTCTCATAGAAATTGGACTATGGCAGCTTCTTTAATTTTTTTAATGGGATTATCCTGTTTTTTTTACCTGTCATTTATAAAAACGGTCTCTAAAGAATACGCAACCAAATTGGGCGAACATGCCAAAATTACGCTCAGCGACGGAACTCAAATATGGCTTAATGCAGGAAGTCTTTTAAAATATCCAGTTGAGTTCAAGGGCAGGACGCGCGAAGTGTATCTAACCGGAGAAGCTTTTTTTGATGTTGCCAAAGACAAAGAACATCCTTTTATAATTCATACCGATAAAATGGATACCAAAGTATTAGGAACCAGTTTTAATGTTCAGGCATATCCAGATCATACCACGCAGGAAGTTTCGGTTTTAACCGGAAGAGTAAACGTAAAATCGACCGTTACCGAAGAAAATGTGTTTGTAACTCCGGGACAAAAAGTAGTTTTCAAATCGCACAATAATAAACTACAAGCCTTTACAGACATTCCGGTGAATTCTATTTCGCTGTGGCGAAAAAATATAATTGTGTTCGAAGATGCCCCTTTACCGGAAGTAATCGCCACGATCAATCGCAATTATAATGTCGCGATCCAGATCGATAATAAAAACCTCAATAATCTAAAAATCAGTGCTTATTTTAAGGAATTGCCTGTTAATCAGGTCGTGGCTTTAGTGTGCAATATTATTAATGCCAATTATAAAATCGAATCAGGAACCTATATCATACAATAAGTAATATAGATTAAAAAAAATAGAAGAATTAAAAATTGAGAATTAAAAATTAAAAATCTGCTCGATCTGCGTGATCTGCGAGCAAGAAAAATGAAACACATAGAAACATAGATTTAAAATTAAGAATTAAGATGCTTTTAGAAAATCATGATTTTTTCACAAAGCTATGTGAATTTAAACAAGTGAAACACCTTTTATCGACAAAGAAAAGCGATGTCCCTATGCGTTAAAACAATTACGCAATCATAAGTATTTAAAATTAAGTTAATCAATCATCTACGTAGAAACCAAGCAATAATCCAAACACAAATTAAAACTCCAAAAACATGAATCAAAAACAAATGCGGTATGTTGTAAACTGTCAAAGCATTAAAAAATCGATAGTAACTAAAGCACTATTATTTGCGGCTTTATTTTTTATCGGACTCACAATGAAAGCTGCCAGTGTTGACATTGGCAAAAGAGTAACCTTGAAAGTAGAAAATGAAAGTATAAAAAATGTTTTTCAGAACATCGAAAAACAAGCAGATGTACATTTTATGTACGAAACCAATCAGGTCAATACCAATCAAAAAATCAGTTTAAAACTCAATAACGTAACCTTAGAGCAGGCATTAGATAAAATATGCAGCAATTTTTTCCTGAAATACGAAATTGTAAGCAACAATATTGTCATCAAAAAAAATCAAAAAGTTACTGATGCCGGTCAGGGAAAAATAAACATTTCAGGAACTGTTTTTGGTGGCGATGACGGAATGCCGTTGCCGGGTGTGGGAATAAAAGATAAAAATTCTGATGCTGTTGCAACAACAGATTTCGACGGAACTTTTAAGATGGAAATCAACTCTTCTGAGGCGATCCTTGTTTTTTCGTACGTAGGTTATGTTACACAAGAAGTAAAAGTATCAAGCCTGGATAAAAACATAAGCGTTAAGTTATTGGCAGATATGAAACAACTGCAGGAAGTTGTAGTTATGGGATATGGTAGTGTAAAAAAGAACGAAGTTCTGGGAGCTGTAGGAACTGTTTCTATGAAAGAAACTTCGAGCAGAACCTACAATAGTGCTGCCGAATTGTTGCAGGGTACAGTTGCAGGTGTTACCGTAATTAATAGTGGTGGAGATCCTACGGCTGAGCCAACAATTAATATTCGTGGTATTGGATCGCTGAATGCCGAAACGCCCTTAATTGTATTAGACGGTATTATCTACAGCGGTTCCCTAAACACATTAAACCCAAATGATATTGCTTCGATAAGTGTCCTGAAAGATGCGGCTTCGGCAGCAATTTATGGTGCGAGAGCTTCTGGTGGTGTAATTTTAATTACGTCTAAAAAAGGAATTTCAGACCACATAAATGTCAATGTAAATTATCAGGGCGGAGTTCAGAGTGTGGCTAAAAAGTTGAATGTTTTAAACGCTGCCGAATATGCAGACGCGATGAATACGGCAAGAGATAATGCAGGTTTACCAAGAATTCCGGCTTTTGATCCTGCATTTGAACCAACGGCAAGAACGACCAAAACAAATTGGATGGATGAAATTTTCCAGACCGGTCAAATTCAGGATTTATCGATTTCTGTAAACGGGAAAACAGAGAAATCTAATTTCTTTTTATCAGGAAGTTACAGAAAAAACGAAGGTATTTTATTAAACACCTTTGGAACCCGATATACTGCAAGAGCAAATTCCTCTTTTAAACTGGCACCAAATTTTACATTAGGCGAAAATCTTTCGTATTCCCTGACTGATGGTCAGGCGGCAAATACATCAAGTGGTTATACAGGAGCAATTCTGGCAGCGATCTTTTATCCGCCCAATGCAACAGTTTACAGAGAAGACGGTTCCGGAAATTTTGGAGGAGTTCCGGAAAAATATATTGGTTCTTACGGAGACGTAATCAATCCGGTAGCTTATTTAAAAAGATTAGACAATAGAAATCCTATTTCGACTATTTTGATCAATCCTTATGCAGAGTGGGAAATTATCGAGGGATTAAAATTAAAATCGAACTGGGGGTATACCAGAATTCAAAACAACTCGACTGAGTTTGCAACAAAAATTACAGAACCCGGTAAAATATTCGATTTTAACAGATTAACACAAGCATCTGCAACAACGACCGATTTGTTGAGCGAGCAAACCCTTTCGTACGAGAAATCATTAGGCAAACATAATTTTAAAGCTTTAGCCGGATATACTTATCAGCAAACCAAGAAAGATTTTTATACCGTACAAGGTACAGGTTTTGATAACGAAGATGCATCGCAACGTTATTTGCTAAATGCCAAATTGGTTCAGCAATTAACCGCAGGTTTATCTGAAGAAATTATTTCTTCGTATGTAGGAAGATTAAATTACGATTACAATCAAAAATATTTGATCTCAGGAATTGTTCGTCGTGACGGAACTTCAAAACTTACGGCAGAAAACCGTTGGAAAGTATATCCGTCTGTTTCTGCAGGTTGGTTAATTTCTGAAGAAGAATTCATGAAAGGAATTAATCCCATAGTAAACAACTTAAAATTACGCGGGAGTTGGGGACAAATAGGAAATTTAGGAAATCTGGGACCGTATCAATTTAGCGTACCACTGACCCAGACTCAGGCTCTAATTGGTTCAAGCCCTGTAATTAATTACGGATATTCTGAAAGCGAATTGTCGAATCCTAATTTAAGATGGGAAAGTTCAGAACAAACAAACGTAGGATTAGATTTTACGATGTTCAATAATGCATTGTCAGGATCTGTAGATGCTTATGTCAAAACCAACAAAGACATGTTGGTGCGCGATCAGCTTCCGGGTGTTTCAGGAACTCCGCTGGGTCGAATTGTAAACTCAGGAAATGTCGAAAACAAAGGAATCGAAGCAAGTTTGATGTACCAAAAAACACGTGGTGATTTTAAATTTGATATAACAGCAAATGCAGCATTTTTGAGCAATAAAATTGTATCGATCAAAGATGATTTAACGTCTCTTGAACCTCTCAATCTAAGCAGAGTTCGTAGTTTGCCATTAGCCAATATCTATCAGGTAGGAAGTCCGGTTGGCTCTTTTTACGGATATTCTACAGACGGATTATTCCAGAGTAATGCCGAGGCAAAAGCTTATGTAAATGCCAATGGTGTTGCTTATCAGCCTAATGCTGTAGCAGGAGATATGAAATTTAAAGATGTAAACGGCGATGGCGTAATCAATAACAGTGATAGGGTAGTATTGGGTAATCCTTTTCCTAAAACCACTTTTAGCTTAAACATGAACTTTAGATATCAAGGTTTTGATATGAATGTGTTTTTTAGCGGAGCAGCAGGAAACAGTGTTTTTAATGCTGTAAAATACACTGGTGTAAATGGTTCATTTCCTGGATATAATTTATTGGCAGATGCTAAAAATGCCTGGTCACCAACCAATACAAACACAGATATTCCGGTACTTTCTGCAACGGATAACAATAATAACTTTGGACGAATCTCTAATTTTTATATCGAAGATGCTTCATTCGTAAGATTAAAAAACCTATCAATAGGATATACCGTAAAAGACCAATGGCTAAACGGAAAAGCAAAACTTAGATTCTTTATCTCTGGGCAAAACCTTTTTACAATTACCAAATATTCAGGAATGGATCCGGAAGTTGGATTGAACAACTTTGGAATGGACTTAGGAAAATATCCGCTTTCCCGTATCTATATGACCGGTGTAAATGCAACTTTTTAAAAAAATATAAAAAATATAAAATGAAAAATTTAAGTCTTTTAGTATTGAGTTTTGTGCTTTTGTTGAGCACTACGGCTTGCGAAAGTGAACTTGATTTGGTTCCGCAAGGAGCACCTTCAAGCGGAAATTTCTGGAAAACACCTGCTGATGCAAAAGCAGGGGTAAATGCAATTTATGCTTTATATTCTGATGATAATATGTATGGTCGTGGCTTTTTCTGGCTCAATAATGCGAGTGACGATATAGGAACCAAGCCGAGACAAAATGCAGAACGTATCAAAAATTTTATTGTAGACGGAGCAGAATCGGATACCAAAGATATCTGGAGGTTGCACTATGAAGTTATGAAACGTTGCAATGATGTAATTCGTAACATTCCGAAGATCTCATTAGACGACAAAACAAAAAATATGATGTTGGGCGAGGCTTACTTCAATCATGCCGTAATGCATCTGGAAGTAGCGTACCGTTATGGAGATGATCGTGCCGGAATACCAATTCAGGATCGTGACAATCCTACGAATGTCTATGTACCACGTGCAAAAAATGTAGCTGAAAACTACGCTTATATCGCAGCAGATTTAGTAAAAGCAGCAGATTTATTGCCGTATTTTAATGAGCTTACTCCGGACAATTACGGGCGTGCACACAAAACAGCGGCTTGGGGATATCTGGTTCGTACCTATTTGTATGCAAAAGATTGGGACAATGCCATTAAGTATGCCAATATGATCGTAAACAGTGGTAAACATAAGTTATTGGATAATTTTGAAGATGTATTTAAAATCAAAAACAACTGGTCGTCAGAATATATCTGGTCTGTAACCTCGAGTGCCGAAAATACTTCGTTAGGATCTATTTTTCCGGGAGTTTGTCTGGAAGATAAAGGTTGGGGAGTTTACAACGGTTGGGGAAATTTTTATCCTACCAAAGAATTGTTTGATACTTATGATCCGGCAGATAAAAGACGTAGCGCTACCATCTTGCAAAAAGGGGATAAATTCATGTATTTTGGTGAATTAGTGACTTTTAACGAAGGAAAATATCAGGTAAGTTCAAGTAACAGAACCGGATATCAGTTCAATAAGTATATGGAGCCTTTTGGTTACGCAAAAACGACGTCCGGAGGGATTGATATTCGTTATGTAAATGCAAACGGAGACAAACCATCGACAGCTTTAAACGTACCACTTTTGCGTTATGCCGATGTTATTTTGATGCTTGCCGAAGCAAAATTAATGAAAGGTCTGAGTGCCGATACCGAAATTAATATGATTCGCCGTCGTGCAGGTCTTACAGATCTTGCCGGAGCAACATTAACAGACTTAAAAAGAGAAAGACGTTGCGAATTGGCTGGAGAATGGACAGATCGCCATTTCGATTTAGTACGTTGGGGCGATGCTCAGGCAACTTATGCAAAACCTTTGCACCATTATAACGGAACCGTAATTTATCCTGCCCGTAATTTTAACCCTGCAATTCACCACGTTTGGCCAATACCACCAGACGAGATTGCAGTAAGCAAAGGAGTACTTACCCAAAATAAAGGTTGGTAGTTTGTAGTTTATTTTGTTTGTTTATTTTTTTTCTGCACTGCAAGCTTAGTCGGAGCTTGCAGTTGTATGAAAAACACAAACAAATCTATATATAAAAATAAGCCAGTCTTTTTTGCGGAAAAGGCTGGTTTATGTTTAATTTTTATAGCCACAGATTAAAATGATTAAAAGTGATTTTTAATTATAGGTTAACAATTTTAAACTAGTCATAAAAGTAAGTCCCGGCAGGACGTTATATTTATAGCAAAGTATATACATTATTCAGGTTAAAGCTCCAGCGGAGCGATATATGTTTATCTGCTGGATTGCTAAATATGTCACCATAAATACCAACGATAACATTTCTAATAAGCTAGCTACAGCTTTAGAAATGAACAAACCCAATTTTCAATGAAAAAAATAATCACCCTTTTTTGCCTTCATTTTTTCTTGTTAGCGCAAGCACAGGAATACAGTTCCTCGAATATACATTCGCACAATGATTACGCCGGAAAACTTCCGTTTTATGAAGCGTATTCTAATGAAACCGGTGTTATCGAAGCCGATGTTTTTTTGGTAAATAACGAATTAATGGTAGCACATACTGCCAAAGAAATTGCTCCGCAAAACACCCTTAAAAGTTTATATCTGGATCCGCTTGCAACAAAATTTAAAACGTTAGGAGGAAAAGCATATTCAAGTAATAAACCTTTGATTTTAATGATCGATATCAAGACAGAAGCAGATCCAACTTTAAAATTAATAGCACAACAATTAAAGACTTATCCCGAGTTGATTTCGAATAAAAACCTAAAAGTTGTAATTTCAGGAAACAGACCTTCTGCGGTAAACTGGAAAGAATATCCTGAATTTATTTATTTTGACGGAAGACTGAATGAGAACTATTCGCCAGACCAATTGTCCCGCGTCGAAATGATTAGCGAAGATTTAAAAGAAATCACAATCTGGAATGGTAAAGGGGTAATGACACAAGCCGATGCTGAAAAAGTACAATCGATTATCAAAAAAGTTCACGATCAGCATAAAAAAATAAGATTCTGGGCGACGCAGGATAATGTAAATACCTGGATGACATTAATGAACTTAAAAGTTGATTTTATAGGGACGGATAATGTTCCGGAATTAACCCATTTTATCAACAATATCAAGTCTACATTTTATCAAAACACCGAGTTTCATCAGGTTTATGTTCCTAAAAATGCTTTGGGTTTTGGGAAAAAGAATCCTAAAAATGTCATACTTTTAATTGGTGACGGAATGGGACTAACACAGATTTATGCAGGATATACGGCCAACAAAGGGCAGTTGAGTTTATTTAATATTCCGACTCAGGGACTTTCGATTACAAAATCGTCAGACAGTTACATCACAGATTCCGCTGCCGGAGCAACTGCAATGGCAACAGGACATAAAAGCAATAACCGTTTTATTAGTGTCGATGAAAACGGAAAACCTTTGGAATTAATCACGCAACAGTTGGCAAAGAAAAATTACAAAACAGCTATAATTTCCGCAGGTAATATTACAGATGCTACACCGGCGGCTTATTATGCACATCAACCTGAGAGAAGTTACAGCGAACAAATTGCCGAAGATTTTTTATCGAATCCGTCAGATATTTTGATTGGCGGAGGAACAAAAGAATTTACATCAAGAAAAGATGGTAAAGATTTGTCGAAAGTATTGATTGAAAAAGGATATACTTTCTCCGATAAATTCAATACGCTGGATACCATAAAAAATACAAAATTTATAGTTTTAGATGATGCTTCGGTAGTTTCTATGAAAGACGGGCGAGGAGACTTTTTAACCAAATCTTTTGCAAAAGCAACTTCGACTTTTGCTAAAACAAAAAATCCATTTTTTATAATGGCCGAAGGTGCGCAAATTGATTATGGCGGACATAAAACGAATGTAGAATATGTGGTTCGCGAAATGCTCGATTTTGACAAACTGGTTGGACAAGCTATGGAATTTGTAGATAAAAATCCGGAAACATTATTGATTGTAACGGCAGACCATGAAACTGGCGGACTTTCCTTAATAGATGGTAATATAGAAAAAGGATATGTGCACGGAAGTTTTAGTACCAACGATCATACTGCAGTTCCTGTTCCGGTTTTTGCCTACGGACCAGGCGCAGAGAACTTTAACGGTGTTTACCAAAACACTGAAATTTATACGAAGATAATGGCCCTTTTGGTTAAAAAATAAAGTTTAGTTTTTAGTGCCAAAAACCGCTTTTCAATGGCTATTGACAAAGCGGTTTTTTATTTATAAACAGGTTTACTGTTTTATTAATCGGCTGATTTTAAGTTGTCACCGTCTTTAAAATGCAATCTTCTAAAGACCAGACCAGATAGAATAGTTAAAAAACCTACAACCAAAAAGGTATATCTAAAGGCATTGTGAATCTCATGGTGAATGAGTTTTACATCGCCCTGAAAAATTTTAAGAACCAACAATCCAAACGCAATACCAAAACCAATAGCCAGCTGCTGATTTACTGAAACCAGCGAGTTACCACTGCTGGTATGATAATTCCGTAAATCGGCAATCGAAATAGAATTCATCGAAGTAAACTGTATGGAATTAAAGAAACCCAAGACTGAAATAATAGGAATGTACCAATAGATTGAGGTATGAATCGACGGGATTGCCAGCGCACAAATAAGCGCGCCAATAATAAAAGTATTGACCATGAGCGTTTTTCGATACCCGTAAGTATTCAGAATTTTGATTACCGCCGATTTTCCAAGTATTGCCGTAAGCGCCATTGGGGCAACAATCCATCCGGAGGTAACTGCCGACTGTCCGTAAGCAATCTGAATCATCATGGGCAACAACAATGGGATCGAACTAAAACCCAGACGAGTTGCCAAATTGCCTACAATACCTACACGAAAAGTTCGGACCTGAAATAAATCTAAAGGAAAAATAGGGTTGTTGTCTGTTACAGCATGACGATAATACCAATACAACATCAAAAAACCAGACATCAATACCAGTAAAACCGGTGTTACGCGAACAGTATTGCCAAATAATTCTAAAGAAACAGACAATAGGAGCGAAGCTGCAGCAAAAATAAGAAAGCCTTTTAAATCAAAATCGATAACCGGAGACTTATAATCCGGCATAAACTTCAGGCTTAAAATTATACCAATAATACCAAACGGAATATTGATTAGAAAAATCCAGTGCCACGATAGATAATCGACCATATATCCGCCAACCAACGGACCCAATACGGGACCTATCAAGGCAGGAATAATAGCAAAATTCATGGCCTTTAATAATTCTTTTTTAGGAAATGTTCTAATAAGAGCCAGTTTTCCTACAGGGGTCATTAAACTACCGCCAATACCCTGAACAACACGGGCAAAAATTAAATGAGTTAGATTTTGAGAAAGCGAGCAAAACAAAGAGCCAATACTAAAAAGTAACAATGCAAAAATAAAGACTTTTTTAGTCCCGAATTTGTCTGACAAAAAGCCGCTAACAGGCATAAAAAGTGCCAGGGTTAAGACATAACTAATAATAGCATTTTGCATGTCGAGCGGTGACTCGTGCAAATCTTTGGCAATAGAAGTTATTGATGTATTAAGAATCGTCGAATCCAGCATTTGCATAAAAATAGATGTCGCCAGAATAATGGGTAATATTTTTTTTATGCTCTCAGTGTTTTGTCCTTCAGTGTTTGTATTCATGATTTTCTTTGGGCTTGAAACTTTTTCATCATTGTTCTGATAGCAGAGTTCTGAAAAATTTAAAATCTAAAGTTAATTAAATTAATTATCGAAATAGGGATAAATGGTCAAATTGATTTCCTGATTTTGATTGTTATGGATCCTGTTTTTTACGTTTTGTAAATTTTAAATACTGTAAATCAATTAGTTGTGTTTTTATTTGTCATCCAAAAGATAAAATATTTGTAAGAATTGTATATATTTGTTCTTTATAAAATTTCTAAAATAATCCCTCATAGAAATGGAAAAAATCGAACACATCAATTATATAAAATCACCTATTGCAAATGTTTATGATGCAATAACAACGCAAGAAGGTCTTGGCACTGTCTGGACAGAAGAATTGATTGTTAAACCGGAATTAGGTTTTATCAATGAGTTTGATTTTGGAGATTACGATGCTACAAAAATGAGAGTGGTAGAGTTGTCTCAAAATAAGAGAGTAGTATGGAAATGTGTGTATTCTGACCCGGAATGGGTTGGAACAAGCGTTTCATTTGATCTTACCGAGAAGGATGGGGTAACGGCAATTGTACTTAAACATTTTGATTGGCGTGAAGTAACTGAATTTTACCAATGGTGCAATTACAATTGGGCAATATTTTTATTAAGCCTTAAAAGTTACTGCGAAGATGGTAAAGGAACGCCTTTTCAAAAACGAAAATTTTAGGTGGTGTATAATTTCCAAATATGATACTTAATAATTTATAGTTTACCTGTTCGTGTTACTTTTTCTTTTATAGGATATTGTTCGCCAGCTTGTTCTAAATACAAATCAGTAACTCGCTCTGATTTTATCTCAATATTAGGATCAATTTTTATAACCAATTCGAGAGCACCATTTTTATCAATATCTTCTTTAAACAATTTTCTAATTTGATTTTTATCAAAATCTACCGGAATTTCATTCTCTCCGCCTTCAAGATATTTTGCCCAATATTCTTTATCGTGTGTAAAAGCAATTCTGGATACAAATCGCTGTTCTTGCTTGCCATTGCCTGTTGACCAAAAAATTTGAAAAGAAAAAGGAATTGCCCTGTTTTTTTGGTCTACGGGTAAATCATAAGGATCTTCCATTTCTCCATTACACATTTTAATGTATAATGAAGTTATTTTACTTCCTTCGGGCAAGATTACTTTTGGTTTCCAGTTGTGTTTTTCACGGTACTGCTCATAAACCTCTGGCAGGGGGTAACCGTATTGCTTGATCTGTTCTCGAACGTCTTGTGAGATAACAAAATTGTTTTCCAGCCTATGTTGGCTATAGCCATTTCTAAACATATACTTTTCGCCTTCAGTAATAAGTTTAGGGTCTATAATCGTTTCATGAGCCTGAAATCGAGCTACTTCAACCTGGTGTCCTGCTCCCATAACCCAAACTACCACCATTCCTTTTGGGGCAAGACCTATTTTTATGATACTATAGTTATCTATTTCTAACTTAGAGCCTGGTCTGGAATGAAAACCCTCATCAAAGAGTTTTTTTATTTTTTCAGTAGGGAGTTTCCACTCGCCAGTATAAAATTTATCGTCTACATACGACAACCAGGTTATATCGAGATTCTCGGGTAGAGTAGCCTCTATGTTGGTGTCACCTACACCGCCTCCCCAACCAGAGTTGCTAAATCCTCCCATTTGACTAAAAAAATAACCTCCTGCCGCTCCTGTATATACTTCTACAGGATATTCTTTTGGTGCAGAAATATTTGCTGACCACTCATATTTTTTTTCCATACATGAACTTATTGTTATTGCAAAAAGCAATAAAAGCATTGTTTTTTTTATCATTATTGTTCTATATTTTATTATACGTCAGAAAAAAACTTAAATTTCAACAGTCTATGCTATAAAAGATTATTGCTTTTTACTCTCGTATATTATTTTTATTTGATAGTAAAGTGAGATTCTCCGTGGTAGCTTCAATATTAAATTGATTAGTGATTTTTGTTAATTGTCTGCCTACTATTAAATTATAATCTTTTTTCACGATCACTGTTCTGTTTTTACAAATTTTGTTGATTGCCATAATTTAAAACATTTTACGCTTCCTGTCTTTTGTTGGTTCCATGCCGATAGAACCATTGTCAGCAGACCAGTGTAAATATTCATTACGGAGTTTTCGCAAATCTTTCTGCTCTTGTAGCTCTTGCTGGTAAGCCTCAAAATTTTTATCACCAGCTTTTACCCCTTTATACTTTTCATGAATTGCTCCAAACCAGCAAAATGTATATGGCTTACCATTATCTAAAACATACTCTCGCAAACGCTTTTTTACCCGCATAAGCAAAGTATCATTAGAAATACTATATTTATCAATTTCTAATTTGATATCATCAAAAGGTACTTTTTGTGTTGCTATGGCTGATTCTGCCATAAAATGTAGTGGGATGTAACTGTAGTTTTTGCTTAATTCTCGTGTGCCTTTAAGTTCGTGCTGTGGTCCAAAAAGAGAAATTTTTAATTGTTTTTCTAAATACCAGAACTCGTTTGCCAACTTCTCTGAAAGTTTCTCTAATTTTTCTTTAAAATTTTTCTCAATAACCCCAACCACTTCAACACCATCATTGTAACTTCCGCCAATATCTGAATGCACGCCAGGAAATTCTCTTTCTTTTCCTACTCTTGTTTTGGTAAGCGAAAAATTGTCTCGATGCTCATCAGCAGCGGTAAAATGCATGACTGTTTTTGCCCTAGATAAATTGTTTAACTCTAGTTCGGTGGTATCATTATCAAAATCCGGATTTAAACTAATTCCAGCCGAGTAAGAAGATACAGTATCAAAAAGACCTAAAAAACGTACGTTTACCAAATTTACCTTGATATTATTTTGGGCTAAATAATACCCTAAATAACCTTTGCTGTTTTTAAAATTTACAGATTCAGGATATGCTTTTTTTTCAATTTCATCCAAAAAGACTCTTGCTGCTGCTGCACCACGACTGAAACCAAAAACATCTAAATAAAGTATTTTTATTTCGGTCATACCACTTGTTTTTAAATTCACAGCGAGATTTTTGCATCCTTCTTTTACTTTTCCTAATATCCCTGTACCTCCGGTAATAAATCCTGTTCCCAAACCAGCGCCTAATATCGAATCTCCTTTTTCTGCCTCCGTACCAATACCATCTACATACACGGCAAATTTATCAGGATAAGCATCATGAAGTCTTGCTACATTGGACCAGGCATTATAATAACTGCTACTGGTTTTGTCTTGACCATTTTTTCTATACGCTTCTGCAGAAATGGTTTCTTTAGGTGTTAATTTTTCGCCTCTGGCCCGTTTATCATAATACTCTTTGGCATTGGTGTTGTTTTTATTGTTATTGGTACCATCAAAAAAAATACCGATGGTTAGTTCCGTAACTTTATCCTTTTTTTTAGGCCGTGTAAAATTTCCAAATATGACACTCATAACTATTCGTATTTACCTGAATCTTGACAGATTTGGTTTAAATTATATTTTTTCCCAAATTGCTCTACATAAAAACTAGTTACCCATTTATCATCATCTCCTTTTGTTGGATCAATTTTTATAACCAATTCGACAGCTCTATTTTTATCAATATCTTCTTTAAACAATTTTCTAATTTGATTTTTATCAAAATCTACCGGAATTTCATTCTCTCCGCCTTCAAGATATTTTGCCCAATATTCTTTATCATGTGTAAAAGCAATTCTGGATACAAATCGCTGTTCTTGCTTGCCATTGCCTGTTGACCAAAAAATTTGGAAAGAAAAAGGAATTGCCCTGTTTTTTTGGTCTACGGGTAAATTATAAGGATCTTCCATTTCTCCATTACACATTTTAATGTATAATGAAGTTATTTTACTTCCTTCGGGCAAGATTACTTTTGGTTTCCAGTTGTATTTTTCGCGATACTCCTCATAAACCTGTGGCTGGGGGTAACCGTATTGCTTGATCTGTTCTCGAACGTCTTGTGAGATAACAAAATTGTTTTCCAGCCTATGTTGGCTATAACCATTTCTAAACATATACTTTTCGTCTTCAGTAATAAGTTTAGGGTCTATAATCGTTTCATGAGCCTGAAATCGAGCTACTTCAACCTGGTGTCCTGCTCCCATAACCCAAACTACCACCATTCCTTTTGGGGCAAGACCTATTTTTATGATACTATAGTTATCTATTTCTAACTTAGAGCCTGGTCTGGAATGAAAACCCTCGTCAAAGAGTTGTTGTATTTTTTCTGTTGGGAGTTTCCACTCGCCAGTATAAAATTTATCATCGACATACGACAACCAGGTTATATCGAGATTCTCGGGTAGAGTAGCTTCTATGTTGGTGTCCCCTAGACCGCCTCCCCAACCAGAGTTGCTAAATCCTCCCATTTGACTAAAAAAATAACCTCCTGCCGCTCCTGTATATACTTCTACAGGATATTCTTTTGGTGCAGAAATATTTGCTGACCACTCATATTTTTTTTCCATACATGAACTTATTGTTATTGCAAAAAGCAATAGAAGCATTGTTTTTTTTATCATTATTGTTCTATATTTTATTAGACATCAGAAAGAAACTTAAATTTCAACAGTCTATGCTATAAAAGATTATTGCTTTTTACTCTCGGATATTATTTTTTTATTTGATATTAAAGTGAGATTCTCGTTCGTGGCTTCAATATTAAATTGATTAGTGATTTTTGTTAATTGCCCGCCTACTATTAAATTATAATCTTTTTTCACGATCACTGTTCTGTTTTTACAAATTTTGTTGATTGCCATAATTTAAAACATTTTAAATTTTTCTGCACTATTTATCTCCACATCCTTACCGCTTTGCAGGGTTAAATTCTCTTTGTTGCTAAAAACAGTAACACCAGAAGCTATTTCATTAGAGGTATCTGCCTGACGAGTAAAATTCTTGTCAACCATTTCGTTTCTACTATCAGAACTTTCAGTAATATCTCCACTTGCTATTTGGGTTAAATCATTAGCGGCTGTTTGAGAAATGTTTTTTCCTGCATCATAATCCATATTTTCTCCCGCATCAATTTTTACATTTTTACCTGCGTTAACAATAAAATCTTCACCAGCATGTATGGTAAAATTCTTGGGTGCAGTAACATTAATATTCCCTTTTCCGTCCATAAACCAAGAGTTGCCAGACGGGTCTTTTACCAAAATGCTGCTAGCGCCCTCGTCAAAAGTTATGGTACTTCCGGTTTTGGTATAAATACTTTTAATGTTATTATTGGTTTGTCCGCCAGTGCCAATTTTACCATTAAACAAACTGCCTATTACAAATGGTCTGTTGGGATCGTTGTAGCGAAAACCCAGCATGACATGATCGCCTAATTCAGGAATAAAAACCATTCCCCGATTGGTTGCAACTTCATCGCTTGTTCCCGCATCGGGTGTCATTACGCGCAACCATGGTGTACGTTGTTGTTTGGTCGCTTGCCATAGCATTTTTACCCGTATTCTGCCCTGACCTCTGGGGTCGTCGTTGGCTACTACCTCTGCTTGTTGCATTTGGGCTACAGGAAAAGCGATATCTGGCTCAGGTAGCTTTCGTATTTTGGCAGGCAGCGCCTTAAAATTGTTCTCATACTCGCCCACGTCAGTTGCCTTATGCGTTATTTCGGTGATGATATAGATCCCTATTTCGTTGGTTTCGTAATTGATTTTGTTAATGTCCTGTCCGCTTCTAAAAGCCGCTAATTTATCCTTTACCTGCATAGCATCTATACGAATGCTCATGCCTATTCTTAAACTTCTGTTTCGACTGGTTGCGGTTATAAAATTAGATTCGGCTGCGGCACTTTGTTGCTTTTTTTGCAGTATGATTTGCAAATACATATCAGCACCAGTAGTTATTTGGCCATATTCAAATGATGATGTAGCATATAGTTTTTGCGAAGCAGCTATAGCATCAGTACCCAATCTGGGAAAGCCCTCAATCTCGTCTCTGGTCGTGGCCTGATACAGTTGGTCAATGTCTTCGTTGTAAGTAAAAGCCCCAAACTGGTTCGGGATTGCCTGAACAGCAATATTCAGGTTATAAAGATCTTTGTTGTAAACTAATTTTTTATAGACTGTATTAACATCCGGTTTGCCAAAAAAAAGTTTTTCGCCATCATAATACAACCACTCATTGTATTGTTTGGCCAGGCGTTGTATAAATTGAAAATCAGTTTCGAGGTATTGGGTTTGATAGTGTATGGTGTCCTGCAACTCAGGATTGATCGTATTTTGCAGTTGCTCTCCAGCGGCTGTTTTTATCACTTCTTCGACGATAGCATGCAAATTAGTATCTTCCCATGAATTGATTTTTGCTCCTGATTCTAACAAAATGGTTTTAGAATAACCAGTCAGGATAATTTGACTCCCAATATGTCCCAATTCCTGCGCATACTGAATATTGGTTATTATTCCCAGAAAATTGTTTTGTCTCTCCAAGACAACGTGCACCACTTTGCCCAGCCAATTTTGAGCATTTTGCATCGTAAAAGCTCTGGGTTCTTCTATTACCGAGTGAGGTACTTTTATGGTAAATTTATGATGGTTATTAATGCTTTGAACAATTTCGATAGCAGTAAAATGAGAAATCTCTTTACTGTCAACTCCAAATATGATTTTTTCCTGGATCATGATTTTTAGGCTTTTAGGGAATCTTGAAATGAGTAAATACTATAATTATTTCTAATGAGTACAGTCATTAGAAAGTAAAATAAAAGCGATACTAGTATTGCTTTTAGTAAAGAATAAAAATTAAGCTTTTGCCCAATTGTTATCTAAAGTGATTTTCTCGGCAGAGAAAGTGATTTCAGTAGTCATTGTAGTTTCACCCAATGCAAATAATTGCTCACTGAAGAATACAATAAAAGCTTTTTCAAAAGAAATTACTTTTACCACTTTTTCAGATTCAGCATTAAAAAACGTTACTTTTCCGCTTAGCGATTTGTGCTCACTCTTTATTGCCTGCTCAAGAACAAAGGTGTTGGCTGTAGATTTTAATTTTAGGTGTAATCTCCCTTCTGTAATTCCGGACGAAACGGCATCTTTACCATCATTACGTCTGATCAGATCTACTTTTGAAAATAATACTTCATACTCGTTTCCGTCAAATTCTAAAACTGCTTTAAATGCCATAATAAAAAAATTAGATTGTTAAAAAAGTTTTGTTTGTAGAACCCTCTTTATCTTGTGGTTGGTGTAAATAAAAAAAGGGGTAGTCGAAACTGATTTTAGAGTACCTTTTTTGGGTATTTAAAATAGTTTAGATTATTTTTTGCAGGAAGAAAAACGAGATTGGAAATCTATTATGAACGAAAATATAGCTATAAAAATTAAAAACCAAATAAAAATGTAAGATTTTATTTAAAATAATACTAAATTCACAGTAAAAGACGATACCCGTTGCGTGTAGTTACTTCGTTTGTTCGCTTCATTTGAGCGATTAATTATTTATTTCAACACATAGAAACATAGATTTTTTTAACTAAAAAGAATGCAAAAAGAAATACATTTCTTTCACATAGCTAGCTATGTGCATTTTAAATAAGTGAAACGCCTTTTTTAAAGGTCCAAAAACTATATTTCTATGTGTTAAAATTAATTA
>NZ_MUGS01000085.1 GCF_002222055.1 Flavobacterium araucananum | reverse complement strand
TCGAATCCTGCCACCCCGACACTAACGCCTTTCAAAGGCAGTCAAAACCCCTTAAATCGTATGATTTTAGGGGTTTTTCCATTTTATTCAACTCCAAAATGTTCAAGCTATATCAAAGAAAATGGGACCTATTCGGCTACCCCTTTTCTTTTTTTAACTTGTAGGTCCCAAAAATCATTTTAATACCATCGTTTTCAGTCTGTTGTGCTCAAATTTTAACATTTGATGCTTCTCTTAATATGCCGGTTTTTCAGCAGAAATCCAGCTTTCGTGAGACCCATTTAATGTGCAAATGATCTGAACATTAAATTTTTGAGATATGAAAACAGCAACTACAACATTTGGGGTGCTCTTTTATTTAAAGGCACAAAAAACTTCCATGCAAGGCAAGGCGCCGATATGCGCCAGGGTTACTGTAAATGGAAAACGCACTGAGATTTCCGTAAAGCGTTCTGTGAACGCAAATGAATGGGATGAAAGAAAAGGCATGGCAAAGGGAAGCCGTAAAGAAACAGTTGAACTCAACATGTACCTTAATCAGTTTAAGGCAAAGATTATAAATACCTATCAGCAGATGGTACTGAGTGATGATGCGATAGACGGTCCGGCAATCCGTGACAAGGTATTGGGCACTGACCATCTATTACCTACGTTGGTATCACTGATAGAATATCACAATGAGCAACAGGTAATTAAATTGGCTCCCGGAACCATGAAAAACTACTATACAACACAGAGGTATATAGAAAAATTTCTCAGGGAGAAATATTACAGGAATGATATTATCCTTTCACAGCTTACGTATAAATTTATTCTGGACTTTGAACGCTACCTTTTTAATTATGTTCCCAAAGACCACCAAAAGCCACTTAACAATAACGGAATCATGAAGCATATTGAAAGGCTGCGCAAAATGATAAATATGGCTGTTAAGCTCGATTGGCTGTCCAAAGACCCCTTCGCTAGTTTCAAGAAGCATTTTGACAAAGTGGAACGGGAGTCATTAAACAGCAAAGAGCTAATAGCATTAGCTAATAAAGAGTTTACCATTGAACGGCTAAGGCATGTTCGGGATATGTTTCTGTATAGCTGCTACACAGGTCTTTCCTATATTGAGCTCGCTGAACTTACCCCCAACAATATTATCACAGGTATAGACGGAGGACTTTGGATATCTACAAGCAGGGCAAAAACAGATACTGGTGTACGTGTACCGTTGCTGCCACAGGCAATAGAATTGATGGAGAAATATAGAGATGATCCGAGAGCTCTGAATAATGGTACAGTCTTCCCTGTAATTTCAAATCAACGAATGAATGGCTACCTGAAAGAGATTGCAGATATATGTGGCATAACAAAGGCATTGACCTTTCATATAGCCCGGCATACTTTCGCTACTACTGTAACATTAAGCAATGGTGTTCCTATCGAAAGCGTTTCTAAAATGCTTGGGCATACAAGCATTCGTACTACACAAATCTATGCGAAAGTAGTTGAACAGAAACTTAGTGAAGATATGGCTAAACTGTGCGCTCGCTTAGGCAATTAATCTCTCATTAGCCAAGCAGAAACTCCTTGATAAATAAGGAGTTTTTTATTTAAAGTTCCGGTTTAGGGTGAATTTTGTGAACAGCGGTATCATTTAGAAAGGCAAATACAAATCCGAAAAGCAAAGGAATAGCTAATTCCAGCAATGAAAGCGGTTCAAGTTTCGGGTGAATTCCGAAAAACACGATAAGCCCTAAAAACCAGGCTGGAATACTGCTCAAACCTTTTATTTTGGAAAGATAAGCAAGCGAGCCTATGAAAATAAAGATCGACACCGTAAGGCCAAATGATCCTAAATAACTACCTAAAAATATTCCAGTAAATTGAATCGCAGCTCCCATCAGTATTCCCAATATAATTTGAACAAATGCAGAAGCAGAATTTTTAATGCTTCTGCCAAAGATGTAGTAGCTTACCCAAGCAATAAACATTACCCACGTCGGCCACTGTGCAGCAAATGATATTGAGACAGCTACTGCTCCGAAAAGGCCGAAAAGAACGGCTGTTTGAAAGGTTTTCATAATATATGTTTTAAAGATTAAATTTTGAAAGCGGTCTGGAGGTATTATTGCTCTACAGACCGCTTTTGTTTATTAGTTTGTAGCTCCTCCGTTTACCAAAAGGTGCTGTCCGTTTACAAAAGATGATAAATCACTTGCGAAGAATTCAGCTGCATTGGCAACATCATCAACATGAGCCAGTCTGCCCATTGGACAGCTGTCCAATAATTGCTTTCTAAGTTCCGGATAGCTGTCAGCTTCCGCGAAAATCCCGGAATGGTCAACAGCAAAAGGGATAATGGAGTTTACCGTAACTCCGCGGTGCCCAATTTCCTTAGATAATATATCAACCAGGTATCTCGGTGTTGTTTTACTTCCTCCGTAAACCGCCATTCCGGGTACAGGAAATGAAGTTGTGCTTGAAGCTATATAAATGATACGCCCGTTATCGGTTATATTTTTAGCTGCCTGCTGCATCGTGAAATAAGTACCTTTCGTATTGATTGAGAAAACTTTGTCAAACTGCTCTTCTGTAAAATCAACCACCGGTGTTTCTACTAGTTCAATTCCGGCATTTGCCACTACAATATCTATTTTTCCAAAAGCGGCTTTTGCCTCAGCAAACAGTCTCTCCAGATCAGCCACTTTGCTGACATCTGCTTGTACGGCAATTACTCTTGATCCTAATTTTTTAATGTTCTCCACTACTTCATCCGCAG
Source organism: Flavobacterium araucananum (assembly GCF_002222055.1). Lineage (GTDB taxonomy): Bacteria > Bacteroidota > Bacteroidia > Flavobacteriales > Flavobacteriaceae > Flavobacterium > Flavobacterium araucananum. Next base: position 3,098 of record NZ_MUGS01000085.1, on the reverse strand, counting down.
AAGCTTTATCTCGTGAATAGTTGATTACTATATCCGCTCCGAGCGCTGCATAACGCTCTGCAATTGCTTTTCCTAATCCTCTTGCTGATCCTGTGATCAGTGCTACTTTATTGTGTAAATTGTTCATAATTTTTATTTTTTAAAAGGTTGTTAAATGTTTTATATTATTGTTATTCTTACTGCTATTTCTTAGAATTAAGCCATTCCACCGTTTACTCCGATGTTTTGGGCTGTAATCCATTTTGCATCGTCACTTGCCAAAAATGCAACGGTCTGAGCAATATCTTCCGGTTCTCCAAGACGGTTGAAAGCTGAAAGTGCGGCCAGCCTGTCGATAACTTCCTGAGGCTTACCTGTTGTAAATAATGCGGTATTTGTAGGTCCGGGAGAAATAGAATTGATGTTGATTCCGCGAGCTCCAACTTCTTTAGCCATAACTCTTGTCAACTGCTCTACTGCAGCCTTTGTTGCAACATAAGTACCGTAACTTGGAAGCATGATTCTGTTTACCGAAGTGGAGAAATTGATAATGCTTCCGTTGTCTGCCAAACGGGTTGCAGCTTCTCTCAGCGTATTGAAAGTTCCTCTTACATTAATATCAAATTGTCTTGTAAAATCCTCATCGGTTGTATCTTTGATAAGCTTTGTAATCATAATTCCGGCATTGTTTACCAAAACATCTATTCTGCCGTAGTGTGCAATAGCCTGGTCGAACATTGCTTTTACTTCGTCTGATTTGCTCACATCGGCCTGAATAGCGATAGCATCTCCGCCTGCATTTTTGATTGCAGCTACTGTTTCCTCCGCTGACTGAAGTCCGCCTGCATAATTAACGATTACTTTTGCGCCTCTTTCGGCTAAATTTTTAGCTACTGCTGCACCGATTCCTCTTGAAGCTCCTGTTACTAAAACTACTTTGTTGTTTAAATTTTTCATGATTTTAATTTTTTAAATGTTATTATTTGTTGTTCTAATTTGTTGATACAAAGATTGTTGTTATTAATTTTTTAAAAATGCAAATTTTAAAGCATTACTTATACATTTTAAAGGCTGCCTTAAAAAGTACCTTTTTGTGATTCTTTTTCTATCATTAATTGTTTTATACAAATGACAAAGATTTTATTTTATGACCATTTCAGGGCATAAAAATCCTGATCGTAGTATTTATACGATCTTATTGAGGAAACACAATAAGCTTGTTAAATTGATTAAGCGGTGTATGTAAATACAGGGCTTGGAGAATTGGATATACTGTCCGCTATCTTATCAAATGATTTTCTGCGGCGCTTAATTGCCGGAAAGTCAAAAGGTAGGTAGGAAAAACAGATACTTCCTAGTTCATCATAAATTTGGCACAGTTCTTTTTTATTGTCCCAAGAAGGGGAACTGCTTTTATTTGTTTTAAAAACTGCCTGAGTATAAGCATCTGTTAGTAAAACATAGCAAGGCTGCGCAATGTCATTTTTTAATAATCGATGTGCTTCTATAACGGTGCTGCCATAAAGTTTCTGAAATCCCATAAGGTCATATCGTGTGAGTTCCCCATAATGTACTACCAGTTTCAGTGAGAGCGTTTTGGCCTGTGGGAAATCTTTGGAGACATCTTCTACGACCTGTTCAAAAGCGCGCAGCATCTTATCAAACTGGTTTAGTATTTTCTTCACTGCAAATGGTTTTCCAAAGTGATAAAAAAGGATGGCGTCACCCTCAATTTCTGCAATCTTAAACTGCATCTCATTGTGTTCAATAATCGAAGAAAGTAATTTTGATACTACTTTTTGACCCGCAAGCATATCGGTTTCTTTTACAAAACGCGTAAATCCGCTAATGTCCGGCATGAAAATAATACCCCTGTCTCTGTTTTTCATAATCGTAGTATTAAAATCTTTCTTTATTGATGCATCTTATCATTACTGCCTTAGTAATTTGCCTGCCCGATATGCAGTTTTGTGATCTTCCCTTCTTTGTTTATCTGGAATTTGAAGTACGTTTGGAAATTACCCCAAAGATCACTGTGGAATTTCCCATAGATGTCAAGTGAATTATTCTCTACTTTGTCAATGGAGGTAAATCGTTCATGTCCTATTGCTTTTGTAAAAAAACTTCTGAAATTCTTTTTATTCCCGTCATCATACAATTCTGCATTGTCGGCAAATAAGGAGAACCATGCATTCTGGTCCGCATTTTGCAAAGCCTCGATAGCTTTTTTTGCAGTTTGGTTTGTTATTTTCTCAGTATTCACTTTTTCTGTTTTATTTACAGATTGTCCGCATGCAGCGCAGGCGAAAAATAATCCAATTAGTAATGTTTCCATGTTTTTCGATTTAATGGATTTTATTAATTTGTTGCTCCGCCGTTCACCAAAAGATGCTGGCCGTTTACAAAAGAAGACAGATCACTTGCAAAAAACTCTGCAACATTTGCTACATCTTCAACCTCAGCCAATCGTCTCATCGGGCAGCTGTCTAATAATTGTTTTCTCAATTCAGGATAGCTGTCAGCTTCTGCAAAAATTCCGGAATGCTCTACTGCAAATGGAATAATTGAATTGACTGTTACTCCTCTGTGCCCAATTTCTTTTGATAAGATATCAACCAAATATCTTGGGGTAATTTTGCTTCCTCCGTAAACAGCCATTCCAGGAACCGGGAAAGATGTAGTGCTTGAAGCGATATAGATAATTCTGCCATTGTCTTCTATATGTTTGGCTGCCTGCTGCATCGTGAAATACGTGCCTTTGGTATTGATAGAGAATACTTTATCGAACTGCTCCTCTGTAAAATCGGTAACAGGAACCTCTACCATTTCAATTCCGGCATTGGCTACCACAATATCAATTTTTCCAAATGCCGCTTTGGCTTCTGCAAAAAGTCTTTCAAGGTCAGCTACTTTGCTCACGTCTGCCTGCACTGCAATAGCTTTTACGCCCATAGCTAAAATGTTGCTTAACACTTCATCTGCTGATGTTTTATCCTTAGAATAATTAATTACTATGTTGGCACCCATTGCTGCATATCGCTCTGCAATTGCCTTTCCTAATCCTCTAGCTGATCCTGTAATTACCGCTGTTTTGTTTTTTAATTTTTTCATGATTTTTT
>NZ_MUGS01000084.1 GCF_002222055.1 Flavobacterium araucananum | reverse complement strand
CTTTAAAAGGTGCTAAATCCAAAGAAAATAATTTTTACAAGTCTTTTGGTGCTTTTTCTTCTGAAAAATCTGCTGAAGAAATTATTTCTGAAATTAAATCCAATAGAAAATTTAAAAATACTGAAATTAAATTTTAATGGGATATTTACTTGATACAAGTATTTGTGTTTTCTTTTTAAGAGGAAGATTAGATCTTGATAAGATAGTGAAAGATATTGGTTTAGAAAATTGTTATATTTCTGAAATAACTGTTGCTGAACTTCGTTTTGGTGCTGAAAATAGCGATGATCCAATAAAATCTAATAAAGCTGTAGATATTTTTTTAAAAGGATTGACTATAATTCCAATTTTTGGTTCCATTAAAAGATATGCTATCGAAAAAGTAAGACTAAGAAAAATTGGTAAGCCAATAAATGATGAATTTGATCTTTTAATTGGTGTAACAGCGATTGAGAATCAACTTACCTTAGTTACTGATAATGTTAAAGATTTTAAGCTTTTAAACGGAATTCAAATAGAGAATTGGTTTGAAAGAAGTTAATTCTCTACTTAATAATTCTTTTTCAAATAGTTTTTTAAATCCTATAAAATATTTACATGTTTTTTGTCGAAGTTGTTCTACCACTTTCCTTAGCTAAAACTTTTACGTATCGTATTTCTGAAGCCGAATTCCATTTTATTAAAAAAGGAATGCGGGTAGCAGTGCCTTTTGGTAAAAGTAAAATATATACGGCGTTGGTGATTGATATTCATCAAAACGAACCAAGCTTGTATGACGCCAAAGAAATTCATCAAATATTAGACGAAAAACCTATCGCAACAGAAGTTCAGATTAAACACTGGCTTTGGGTAGCGAATTATTATATGTGCGGTATTGGCGATGTATACCGCGGTGCTTTCCCAAGTGGATTATTACTGGAAAGTGAAACCATTATTTCGTGCAAAGTAGATGTTGTTGTGGATCAAAGCCAACTTTCTGATGAAGAATTTTTAGTTTATGAAGCTTTGCAACAGCAAAGTTCTCTTAAGGTTCAGGAGATTATTTCGATCTTAAATAAGAAAAATATTTTTCCTGTTCTTCAAAAAATGATTGCTAAGGATATCATTGTTCTCGAAGAAGAAATTAAGGAAGGTTATAAACCAAAACTCATTCGGTTTGTAAAATTACATTCGCAATATGAATCAGACAATGGTTTGGCAAAATTACTTGAGGTTCTAAAAAGTGCCAACAAACAAAAAGAAATTGTTTTGGCTTATTTTCAACTCACCGCTTCTGAAAAAAAGCCAATAACAGTAAAGAAATTAGTTGAGGTTTCAAATTCATCTTCGGCAGTAGTAAAAGCTTTAATAGACAAAGAAATTTTCGAAGAATATCTTTTGCAGCAAGACAGGGTTTCGTTTACGGGACAAGCAAGTGATAAGCAATTAGTATTGAGTGAGGCTCAGGAAAATGCTTTTAAAGAAATTAAAAACAATTTTCAGGAAAAAGAAGTGTGTTTGCTTCATGGCGTAACCTCAAGCGGAAAGACAGAAATCTATATAAAGTTAATCGAAGAATATTTAGCGACCGGAAAACAAATCTTGTATTTGTTGCCTGAAATTGCACTTACTACACAATTGGTTTCACGTTTACGACTTCATTTTGGCGATAAAGTGGCTGTTTTTCATTCTAAATACAGTAATAACGAAAGGGTTGAGGTTTGGAAACAAACGCTCGACAATGCAGATAAAGCTCAAATTGTAATAGGAGCGAGGTCTTCGTTGTTTCTTCCTTTTAATAATTTAGGTTTGCTTATTGTTGATGAAGAGCATGAGCAAACCTTTAAGCAAACAGATCCTGCTCCTCGTTATCATGCCAGAGATGCGGCCATTGTTTTGGCTAATTTTCATCAGGCAAAAGTGCTGTTAGGATCAGCAACACCAAGTATTGAAACCTATTTTAATACACAAACAGATAAATACGGTTTAGTGTCGCTTACAGAACGTTATAATAATGTTCGAATGCCGGAAGTTGTCCTGGTTGATTTGAAAGACAAACACTTTAGAAAACGAATGACGGGTCATTTTAGTGATCTTTTAATCGAAGAAATCGCAGAAGCTTTGTCATTAGGCGAACAAGTGATATTGTTTCAAAACAGACGTGGTTATTCGCCTGTAATCGAATGCATGACTTGTGGGCATGTACCGCATTGTCAGCAGTGCGATGTGAGTTTGACTTTTCATAAACATAAAAATCAGTTGCGTTGCCATTATTGTGGATACTCTATTGCAAAACCAACGCATTGCCATAGTTGTTCGAGTATCGATTTGACTACAAAAGGTTTTGGTACAGAACAAATCGAGCAGGAGTTAGTTTCTCTTTTTCCTAAGGCTAAAACAGGCAGGATGGATCAGGATACCACTCGTGGTAAGTTTGGGTTCGAAAAAATTATCGATTCGTTTAAAAATCGCGAAATAGATATTCTGGTAGGAACGCAAATGCTTGCCAAAGGTTTGGATTTTGATAATGTAAGTCTGGTTGGGATTATGAATGCTGATAATATGTTGCATCATCCTGATTTCAGGGCATTTGAACGTAGTTTTCAAATGATGACGCAGGTAGCAGGAAGAGCAGGAAGATCAGAGAAGCAGGGAAAAGTGGTGATCCAGACCTATAATCCCAATCACAATACAATCCAGCAAGTTACAACGCATAACTATTTAGGGATGTATAAGGAGCAATTATACGATCGACAGATCTACAAATATCCTCCTTATTTCAGAATCATAAAGCTGACTCTGAAGCACAGGGAATTTGATAAGCTGAAGGAAGGTTCAATGTGGTTGTATCAGGTTTTAAGCCAGAACTTAGCAATGCCGGTTTTAGGTCCGGAAGAACCTGCAATAAGCAGAATAAGAAATGAATATATCCGAACTATCTTAATTAAGATTCCGCAGAATGTACCTTTAGCGGGGACAAAAAAAAATATTCAGAAAATGTTGAATAGTTTTGAAGCTGTTGCTCAATACCGAGCAATAAAGGTGGTGGCCAATGTCGATTTTTATTAAATTAAGATGACGTTGAGAGGGCTTTTACCAGATCTTCTTTTTTGTTTCGGCTAAGCGGAATTTTGGTAATACCAATTTCGGCAAATTTACTGTTAAAACGCTCAACCTTATCAATGTTAATAATATAGGACTTGTGTACGCGTATAAATTTGTCTTTTGATAAATCGTTTTCAAAAGATTTCATGGTAGAAAGTACCAGGTTGCTATCGTCTTCTGTCACTACTCTGACATAATCTCCAAAGGCTTCAATCCATTTGATTTTTGCAGTGAAGATTTTAAGTTTTTTCAGGTTGCTTTTTATGAATATGTGCTCTCCTTCTTCTTCTTTTACATCTTTTTTAAGTAAATGCATATCGATTGCTCTTTTTACAGAAGCATTAAAACGGTCTACCGCAATAGGTTTTTGCAGGTAATCAGTAGCATCATAGTCAAAAGCTTTTAAAGCATATTCAGCTTTAGAAGTAATAAATATAATTTGTGGTTTAGATTTTAATCCGTCAAGGAAATCAAATCCATTGATAACAGGCATTTCTATATCAAGAAAAATTAAGTCGATATTATTTAAAGATATGCAGCTTTTTGCTTCAATAGCATTAGAAAAGTCCCCGATCAAGTGCAAACCTGGGTGATTATTAACTAATTTTGCAATAATGGTCCTTTGTATAGAACTATCATCAACAACAACACAGTTTAGTTTCATAACATTAAAATTTAGAATAAATTCAGGATAGCAGTAGTAAATGTATTATTTTTTTGGAAAAAAAACTAAAATCGACTTGTATTTTTTACTTTATAACGAATAAAAGCAAAAAAGTGTTGTATATATAAATTTAATGGTTACTTTTGCACCCAATTTTAACAAATAAATATTGTATTTATGAATCATTATGAAACTGTTTTCATTTTAAATCCCGTTTTATCTGAGGTTCAGGTGAAGGAAACAGTAACGAAATTTGAAGAATTTCTTACTAGTAGAGGAGCTGAAATGGTATCAAAAGAGGATTGGGGTCTGAAAAAAATGGCTTACGAAATCCAAAACAAAAAAAGTGGTTTTTATCACTTATTCGAATTCAAAGTAGCTGGAGAAGTTCTAATTGCTTTTGAAACTGAATTTAGACGTGACGAAAGAGTTATGCGTTTCTTAACTGTAAGTTTAGACAAACATGCTATTTCATGGGCTGAAAGAAGAAGAGCCAAATTAAAATCTACTAAAGCTTAATTATTATGTCTACAATAGAGCAATCTGCAAAAGGAAAAAAAGACGGAGATATCAGATATTTAACGCCTTTAAACATTGAAACTAACAAAACTAAAAAGTACTGTCGTTTCAAAAAATCAGGAATCAAATATATCGATTATAAAGATGCTGATTTCTTATTGAAATTCGTTAATGAGCAAGGAAAAATTCTTCCTCGTCGTTTAACAGGAACTTCATTAAAATACCAAAGAAAAGTTTCTGTAGCTGTAAAAAGAGCTCGTCACTTAGCTTTAATGCCATACGTGGCCGATTTATTAAAATAATATTAAAAACAAAGTTGTTGGTTTCCGGTCAAATGGAACCTAACTTCTAAATATAAGGACAACAACATGGAACTTATTTTAAAACAAGACGTACAAAATCTAGGATTTAAAGATGATGTAGTATCTGTAAAAGCTGGTTACGGACGTAACTTTTTAATTCCTCAAGGTTTTGCTGCTTTAGCAACTCCTTCTGCTAAAAAAGTTTTGGCTGAAAACCTAAAACAAAGAGCTCACAAAGAAGCTAAAGTTGTTGCTGATGCAAAAGCGTTAGCGGAAGCTTTGAAAGCAATTGAAATTAAAATCTTCGCAAAAGCGGGTGGTGAAAAATTATTCGGTTCAATCACGAATATTGACATCGCTGAAGCTTTAGCTAAAGGTGGACAAGTAATCGAAAGAAAATTCATCACTAGCGGTATCGTTAAACGTACTGGTAAATACACTGCAAATGTGCGTTTACACAGAGATGTAATCGTTGAATTACCATACGAAATTATCGCTGAAAAGTAATAGTTTTATATACTATACAAAAATCCCGATGCGAATCGGGATTTTTTTGTTTAAAGAAAGAAAGAATTAGACTTAAAATTATTTGCATAAGCATTTTGCTTATAGGATATAACGTAAGAAATAAAGCCTGATAAAATGAAATACGCAAGATTAACAAAAGAGCAATTTGATGAATTGCATGCAGAATTTGCCAGCTTTCTGGCTACTCAGGCTATCGATAAAGCAGAGTGGGATTCTATTAAAATAAATAAACCTGAAGTAGCTGAACAGGAGCTGGATGTTTTTTCGGATTTAATCTGGGAAGGTGTTTTGTCAAGAGCAGAATTTTTAGAACATTTCTCCAGAAATCATATTTTCTTGTTTCAGTGTTTTGAAGAAAATGTGCAGTCTATTGTACTAAAGTCACTGGTTCCGGAAACCGATTTTTTGACTAAAGAAGGTTTGCAGTGGTTAAGTGATAATATGTTTACAGAAAACATAGAAATGAAAGTTGGAAAAAAAGTATTTACAGAAGATCGAAATGCTTCTATTTTTGAACTAATTCAGCAAGGAGCATTTTTAAGTGATGGACAATTGTTCACGCAAATTAATACGATTATTGAATCCTAGTTTTTAATCGAATATATTGTAAAAAAGGTAAGTGATTGATGTTAAAT
>NZ_MUGS01000083.1 GCF_002222055.1 Flavobacterium araucananum | reverse complement strand
AAATGAAAACATATATTTTTTTATTAATTAATGATTTTAAATCCTGTGTAATAAAAAAGTTTATCCTTTTTGAGCTACTCATTATATAAAATTTAAAAAAAATCATGTTATAAAAACATTATTGCTTATTATGGAGCCTGTCATTATATTACTTTGATCTTTATTATTGAAAACTTCAAAAATAGTTTGAATTTCCTATCTTTTAAATTACTTACAAAACAAGCTGATAAAATTTAAAATCATAACCTTTTTCATTAAGAAACTTTTTCACAACTTCTAAAAACTCTTGGGCTATTCTGTTAGGCAGATATTTAAAAACAATTTGTATCATAATTTCTTTATCTACTGCACCAGGATAACTTTCGTATATCTGACCACTTTCAAGAAAATCTAGATAACTATTTATTTTCTCTTGTAAAATTAATAAATGTTCATTCATACAATCCCATTCTAAATGATCGGAAATAGTTAAAACTAATATTCCTTGCTTGTTAGTAGTAATAATATCAATTTTATTTTTTTCTTCTACAGACATCTATCCCTATATTAATTTTTCATCTTTTACTGGATGCTTTATAATGAAACGTTTTAGCGTTACTTACTACCAAACTTTCCACCATACCTTTGATTCAGTCTCTAATTGTATTTCTTTTTCAATATTCCAAAATTCTTGATTAAAATTTATATCCAAAATATCTTTAGTTAAATTATAGCCATAATAATATATAGAATCTTCTAAACCGTTTGTCACTCGTTTCATCACTCGCTGGGTAGGAAAGCATATTAAACCATCCCCAAACTCAACAGAAAAATTTATTTCCCCATCTGGATCTGAATCATCAGTTACTAAATGAGAATTTGGAACATTTTTTATTAAAACTTCAGCAATATAACTTGATACTGAGAATATAATTCCTCCTAAATTCTTAGCTAATCTACAGCCTTTTTTTGGGCGTCCATTTGATAAATTTCTCTGAAAAAATCTGTCAAGTTCAATTAAACTATTAATAGTATAATCTAATATATACCCGTCAGTTTCAAATGTTTTAACAGTCCAAGATGACTGTTTTATAATATCTTCTCTTAATGTTGACATATTTAAACGATTAAATTTATTTGCATCTTAATAAAGCTACTTCTAATGCCTTGACCAATTCTTCTTCGGTGAGTCAAACGGGTCTTGTGCTAAATTTGAAAATATATTTGCTCCATTCATAACTTTTGATCCGCCTAAAATTGGGCTATAAACAGCCGCTAATCCTTGAAGAAAATCACCCGATCGTTCGGATTTGTAATCCGTACCTACAAAGTATCCTTTTACAGATTTTAAAAAAATATATTTAAGACTTTAACACTATACTTTAGCATCAATCTTTTTTCAATCAACTACATACACCTCTTTCGAAAATAAACAATCACTTGTTCTTAATATCATTTTGTCTCGTGGTATATTCTTTTGTAGTTTCAAAAATTTATGATCGCGTATGACTATATTTAGTATTTGCTTACCTTTTTTTTCAAAAACAGCTTTAAACTCAAATTTACCCGTATTTAATGAATCAACATAGGATAACAAAGCATTGTTATCAACTTCATTATAATTAGCAAGTTCTTTGTTTACGCTAGTTGATAATACAAGTACTAAAAATCTGCTACTAGTTATAGTAGAATCAATATTACTCACATCATATTGAAGTTTACCGTCAATAACTTTGTTTACTTTTACAGTATCAGGAAAACTACAAAATAAAATTTTACTTTTACTTAAATTACTTTTTAAAGCTTCTTTTGAATTTTCATCTTTTTTGTTATTGCAAGAAATAATAATCAATGCAATAAATACATATCTAGTTATTTTAAAAATTTGTTCCATATTTTTTATTGAAATTTTCAATACGTTTCTGTTGTATATTTTTAGACTCATTAGTTACTCTTGCAGAATCAGGTCAGGATAAAACATTGATGATTTGCTTTCTTCTGACTTTGCTGATTCAAAAGAATCTGTTTCGCTCTCAGCACCATTTTTGTCTGATTTATTTTCTTTTCTATTTGCATCAGCACCACCTCTGCCATCTATAGCGTTTCCTTCATCGTCTATTTTCTTTCCAGAATTATTCGAAAAAGTGCCATCGTTATTATTTATCCACTTTGTTCCACTAGAAGAATTCATCAAGGTATTCATAAATGACTGTGATAACATTCCATCAGGGTCGATAAAATATACAGGATTATTAA
>NZ_MUGS01000082.1 GCF_002222055.1 Flavobacterium araucananum | reverse complement strand
TTGCGGATTTGTTTTGTAATCGGCTGTTTTTCCGTCTTCGTAAATCGTTGCGGTATATGATTTTCCTGCCGGCAAAAAACTAAAATCGATTGTAGCCAAACGTGGGTTCTCATCTGTGATCCCTCCCACAAACCATTCTTCTTTTCCTTTGGTTTTTCTGACAATCGTAATATAATCACCTGGTTCTGCCTCCAGGACATAAGTTGCATCCCAATCGAGTGCAACATCTTTTATAAACTGAAAAGCATCCTTAAAACGCATATAATTTTCCGGCAAATCGGCAGCCATTTGCAGCGGACTATACATGGTAACATACAATGCCAATTGCTTGACAAGTGTGGTGCTCAGCTTATTTTTCTTAGATCCATAAACCGATAAATCTCCCTGAAAAATTCCGGGAGTATAATCCATAGGCCCTCCCATTAATCGGGTAAAGGGCAAAATTGTGGTGTGATCGGGATGAATTCCTTCCATCGATTCGAACTCTGTTCCTCGTGCAGATTCCTGTGCAAACCAGTTAGGATAGGTACGGTGCAAACCTGTAGGGCGAACTGCTTCATGCGAATCTACCATGATTTTATGCCTGGCTGCTTCTTTTGCAACATACGTATAATGATTGACCATTTGCTGCCCGTCATGATGTTCGCCTCTTGGTATAATGGGTCCAACATATCCTGTTTTTACCGCGTTATAATTATTATCGACCATAAAGTTTAAGGCATCGTTTAATTGTCGTTCATACTCAGCAGTCGACGATGTTGTTTCATGATGCATGATAATTTTTACGTTCTTTTTACTGGCATAGTCACTTAAATCTTTTACATCAAAATCCGGA
>NZ_MUGS01000081.1 GCF_002222055.1 Flavobacterium araucananum | reverse complement strand
AATCAACAATCAACAATCTAAAATCTAAAATCAGAAATCAATTACCTTCCCATATAAATCAACAATACGGAAATATCACTTGGTGACACTCCGCTTATTCTTGATGCTTGAGAAATTGTTACAGGACGAATTTTGCTTAACTTTTGTTTTGCTTCAATAGACATTGATTTTATTTTATCGTAATCGAAATTCTCCGGAATCTTCACTTCTTCTAAACGAGTTAGCTTATCAGCATTATTTCTTTCTTTTTCGATATAACCGGAATACTTCACCTGAATTTCGGCTTGTTCTAAAATTTCCTGATCTACATCATTTGATTCTATATACTCCTTTACTTTTTCAAATTTCATCATATCCTCCAAATCAATTTGCGGACGTGAGAAAACTTTAAACATCTTATCACCTTGTGTAATTGGAGCTGTTTCTTTTGCTTCGAGAATTGGATTTGTTTCTGCAACCGAAACACTCGTCTCTCTAAAGAAAGCAACCATCTTTTCAGACTCATTCAATTTCTTTTCCATTCGGCGTAAACGTGCCTCAGATGCCAAACCAATTTCATGCGACATTGGTGTTAATCTAAAATCGGCATTATCCTGACGCAACAATGTTCGATACTCTGCTCTTGATGTAAACATACGATATGGCTCTTCCGTTCCTTTTGTAATCAAGTCGTCAATCAAAACTCCAATATACGCTTCGTCACGTTTCAGAATTAGCGGCGCTTTTTCATGCACTTTTAAATGCGCATTAATTCCAGCCATCAAACCTTGCGAAGCTGCTTCTTCATATCCTGTTGTTCCGTTTATTTGTCCGGCAAAATATAAACCTTCAACCAACTTCGTTTCCAAAGTATGTTTCAATTGTGTTGGCGGGAAATAATCATATTCGATCGCATAACCTGGACGAAAGAATTTCACTTTCTCAAAACCAACTACAGAACGCAATGCTTTAAACTGAATGTCCTCCGGAAGCGAAGTCGAAAATCCATTTACATAAACCTCGCAAGTATTCCAACCTTCGGGCTCAACAAATAATTGGTGACGTTCTTTATCAGCAAAACGATTAATCTTATCTTCTATCGAAGGGCAATATCTTGGTCCAAGACTTTTGATTCTTCCGTTAAACATTGGCGAACGGTCAAAACCCTCTCTCAAAATATCATGAACATCCAAAGACGTATATGTCATATGACAAGATCTTTGATGTGTTAGCGCAACGGTTAAATCCGAATAAGAAAACTTATCCGGTTTTGCATCTCCTTTTTCTTCGTTCATTTTAGAATAATCCAAAGAACGACCATCAACTCGTGGTGGCGTTCCGGTTTTCATTCTTCCAGATTCAAAACCTACAGCAACCAAATCTTCCGTGATACCGGTTGCAGCACTTTCACCTGCTCTACCTCCACCAAATTGTTTTTCTCCAATATGAATCAAACCATTCAAAAAAGTCCCGTTTGTCAACACAACAGATTTCGATCTAATCTCTACTCCTAACGAAGTTTTAATTCCTTTTATCTTTCCGTTCTCAATAATCAAACCTTTTACCATCTCTTGGTAGAAATCAAGATTTGGAGTTCCCTCCAACATCATTCTCCATTCTTCGGCAAAACGCATTCGATCACTTTGAACTCTTGGCGACCACATTGCAGGTCCTTTTGATTTATTCAGCATCTTGAATTGAATTGCAGTTCGGTCAGAAACAATTCCTGAGTATCCTCCCAACGCATCAATCTCCCTCACAATTTGTCCTTTTGCAATTCCTCCCATCGCTGGGTTGCAAGACATCTGTGCAATGTTCTGAAGACTCATGGTAACCAATAAAGTTTTTGATCCCAAATTTGCGGCCGCTGCCGCGGCTTCAGATCCAGCATGACCTGCACCAACTACAATAACATCGTATTCTTCTAAAAACATTTTGTTTTATTATTCTCTGCAAACCGTTTAAGGCGATTCTCAGAATTACTTTTTAATTCTTTTGTTCCACGTGGAACGGCGCTAACGCGCAAAATTCAAATTTTCAAAATCAAGCACACAATCTAAAAACACAGATTACGTCTTAAACAACTAAAATCTGTTCCACGTGGAACAGATTAAATAAACACATTATTCAATCTTTCGATCAAAATTTTCGAAACAAAACTTCTGTTCCACGTGAAACATTCTTAATTCCTTCGAAAGAAAACTCAACTTCATAAATGAAATCTCAGTATAAAAATCCAAACTTCCATGATTACAAAAACTTAAATTCAATCCTCAAAATTTCAAAAACTGTTCCACGTGAAACATCACTTAAACAATCTCAAATATTCGATACCTAAAAATTTTAACCTTTCAAGCATATCTTGTTCCACGTGGAACGCTTTAAGAATAGAATTTTCGAACAAGAAAAGCTAAAATTAAATCTGATTATTTCATGTTCCACTTGAAACATTTTATACCTAATATTATAAAATTCCTGATCGGGTTTCTTAAACTCTTTTAAAACTTTACTTAATGTGTTCCATGTGGAACATATATCTTTCGTAACCTTGAAGATGTTTCACGTGGAACGTTTATAAAAACCTGTCAAACTAGATAAACATGTTTCACGTGGAACATAAAATTCTTAATATTCGAAAGTGGTTTAATTACTGTTCCACGTGAAACATTGCAATTTTCTCATCTTCTTTAGAACGCATAAGTTCAGCCTCAGAATCACTCTTATCCTTGTATCCACAATAATGTAATATACCATGAGCAAGAACACGCTTTAATTCTTCTATAAAAGAAACATTAAAATCCTTAGCATTATCTTCTACTCTTTCGACAGAAACAAATATATCTCCGTTAAGTTCATTACCAACTGTATAATCAAAACTGATAATATCTGTTAGTGTATCATGATTTAGATATTCTACGTTTATCTTATGAAGATATTCATCATCACAAAAAATGTAATTTATCTCTCCTTCGTTTTTGTTTTCAGAAACGATCACAGCGCTTAACCAATCAGAAAAGGTTTGCTCGTTGTCTAAAGTAAATTCGGTTTCGTAATTAAAATTGATCATTTTGTATTAAAATATTCTTGAACCTTTTGATTAAAATTCGAGCGCAAAGGTAGTGATTGTCTGTTTAAAATCTCCACACTGTTTAAATAATCCAATAACGAGCTTGGCAATGCATTTGTTCTATTAGAAAATTCAGCCTTATTTGTTTCGGATTGACGCTTTGTATCTTGTCCTTGTTGCTGAACTGCATTGTTTAATTTTAATAATTCTTGCTGAATATTTAGAATACGTTGCAGGTTCTCGTTTTTAAATCCTTTATTTAAAAGTTGCTTTTCTGAAGCTTTCATTTGATCTATTACAGATTTTCCCTGAGAATCTAATCCTTGTTTAGCCAACTCTTTTTGTAAAGCTTCTCGAAGTTTTACCTGCTCTTTATAAATTTCCATAATAGCTTCAGCATCTCCTTCCCCATCATTTCCGTCTTTTCCTTCGTTCCCTTTTTCTCCTCCTTTATTACCTTGACCGTCTTTACCATTTCCATTCTTTCCCTGACCAGATTTTCCCTGACCTTCTTTTCCCTGACCATCCTTTCCTTCTCCACTTTGACCTTGTTGACCTTGTCCCGGTTTGTCACCAGGTTTATCACCGGGTTTCATTCCTGCTTTCATCTTATCGCCTAAACTTTTTTGTTTTTGAATAATATCCGGTAGTTGCATTCCTTGCCCGTCTCCTGGTTTAGGTTTTCCAGATCCAGGTTTAGACATCGACATTTGCATGTTGTTTAATAAATCACTTAAAAAATCAGCTAACTTATTGGCAGATGAAACTGCATACTGTTGGTGCGAAACTCCTTTTGGAACCTGAACGTCGCTTAAACTTTCTATTGCTTTATCTATATTATATTGTACGTTTCCAATTTCCTTAGTTACATCTTCGGCAACTTTAGGATTACGAAGTGACAAAGCAAACAAACTATCATCTACATATCTAAACTGCTGTTTTAGATTTTGCTGAATTTTAATGTTCTTAGTAAATGCAGACGAACCTAATTTCATAGATCTAAACTGTTTCATTACATCTTCCTGAGATAAAGAATATGCCAAAAGATTATCCAGGATCTGACGAAGCATTGCTACATCTTCTTCTAATTGTTCTTGCTCTCCACCTTCCATACCAGCATCCATTTGCTCAGCCATACTTTTCATTTTCTTGGCTGCACTTTTTTGCTTTGGTTTAGCCGATGAAGAATTCTTTTTACTCAATTCTTCTGAAGCTTTTTGCAAATCATTCTCCACATCTTTTTCTTTTGAAGCATCGGCAGGAATATCCAAAGGCGCTTTTAGTGTCTTGTTTTCTTCTTTCAAGTCTTTTAAATCTTCCTGAATTTTATCAAAAGCTTTATTAATATCCTCTTGCTTGTCTTGAGTATTTTCTTTGTCTTTATTAGAAAGTTGCTCTTGTTGCTCTGCAAGCTTCTTTAATTTGTCTGCAACTTGTTCTGCTTTTTTAGATACATAAAAACGTTTGGTCAGTTCAACCAATTGCTCCAAATTACGAGATTGGTTTTTACTGATTTGTTTGAACTTTTCCATTTTATCAAACAACTCTTCGCTATTCAATTTATCATTTAAGTTCTTCAATTCATCCATCAACTTCTGATTCTTTTCTAAATCTTTCTCAGCATTATCCAAACGCTTTTGCAAATCATCGGCAGTTTTATCTTTCTTTTCAGATTGAAACTTATCCAGATTCTTATTCATTTTCTCCGTAAATTGTTTCATCAATTCGTCTTGTTGTTTCTGACGTTTGATAAAATCATTTACTTTTTGCTGATCTTTAAACTCCAAATTATCTTTCTCCTTTCCTGCTTTCTGAATCTTATCCATTTCAGAAAACTGCTTGGTTTGATTCTTTAGCGATTTTTCTAAACTATTGATATTCTCATTTTGTTGTTGCAATTCAAGATCATGAACTTCATCTGTAGTCGAAACACGATCAGAAAAAACAGATGACTTTGTACTCTTAAAACCATGTGGCGCATCATTATCAAAAACCTCAAAAAAGTATTCATAAGAGACTCCTTCCTGCACAGCAAGATTACTTGGGAAATTAAAAACAAACTGATCAAATACTCCAGACTTCACCGGAATGGTACCTCGCTTTGCAGTGTTTGGTTTGTTGCGTTCGTAATAAACAACCTGTAATTTCGACAAACCATAGTCATCACCTAATCTGCCCAGAACATAATTTTTATCTAATTTTAAACTATCAGGAGCTGGACTTACTGTAATCGTAGGATGCTGATCTTTGATAACTGATAGCTGATAATCTAGTTTTTCGTAGTTTTTGACCTTATTATTAGAGGTAAGAATTTGATATTCTGTATTTTGACTGATGTTTTTAGCCAATTTAAACTCATTTTCGGCTTTATTGAACTTAAAAACGGAGTTTTCATCCTTCCAAACAATCTCCTGAGTCGATTGTGTTTTCATTTTCCAGGTTACCAAAGTACCTTCCGGTACAATTGCATTTCCAGTTCCCTGAATGGTTTCTGATTTCTTTTTTAGATAAGAAGGGAAATTTAAAACCATTTCGAAGTTCGCAATTGATGGAACAGTGATTACTTTTAATTCATAATCTTCTGATGAAACTGAATTTCCTTCGAAAGAAAATGCCACATTCGATACTGGTTTTTCAATCTTGAATTCGAACTTTCCAGGCTGAGATGATTCCATAAAATAACTTTCGTTACCAATATGAATCATTACATTCTCCGGAACTATATTTCCAACAGATTCCATTTTGATAACAAAATCTTTGTTTTGTTCTGTTTGCAAATTCTGATTTAGAACCACAAACTTAAAAGGTGCAGGTGGTAAAAATGTAGCATTAAAATGAACTACTCTATTTAAACTTTGAGAAATTATATTGCTGTTTCCAGAAATATAAAACACAGCAAAAAGCAAAATTGGAATGATTGCTAATGGTAAATATTTTTTATTTGTTTTAAAATTGATTGCATTGCCAAACGGAATTGGTTGCAATGAATTTGCTTTTTGTTCTATTGAAGCCAACATCAACTCTGAACTTTCTATCGAATTCTCAGACGCTGATAATTGCAAAAAGTTCGTTAGTTTATCACTTACTTCAGTAAAATGGTTTCCGATAATAGTCGAAGCCTGATTATAATCGATTCCTTTTTGAAGTTTGAACAACTTAAAAATTGGAAATAAAATAAAACGAAACAAAAGAAAAACTTCTACTGCAATAAAAATCCAGAATAATAATGTTCTTCCTAATGGTTTTAACCAAAGGAAATACTCAATAAAAAGGGTAAACAAAAAATATAATAATCCAAAACCAATAAAAAGAAGTGCTCCTTTTATCAATTCGTTGGTGTAATATTTCTTTATAAATGCTTCTAACTTTTGGTATATAGCAGATGTTGTTTTCAAGTTGAATCTATTTTGATTATAACCCATAAAAGTAGTAATTATAATAATACCTTTTAAGATTCTAAGTTACTAAGACGCTAAGGTTCTAAGATAGAAAAATCTGAAATCAACATTCTAAAATCTAAAATCATAAAACGTATCTTTGCATCAAAATTTAAACAAATGTCAAAGCAAGTTCGTGTGCGTTTTGCACCTAGTCCAACAGGACCTTTACATATTGGCGGAGTTCGTACTGCCCTATTTAATTATTTATTTGCCAAAAAAAACAATGGTGTTTTTTATTTAAGAATCGAAGATACAGATCAGACCCGTTTTGTTCCTGGTGCCGAAGCTTATATTATGGAAGCACTGGAATGGTTAGGAATTTCTCCTGAAGAAACTGTTGGGAAAAATGAAAAATTTGGTCCTTACAGACAAAGCGATCGTAAAGATTTATACCAAACTTATGCTGCGCAACTGATCAATTCAGGTTGGGCATATTATGCTTTTGATACTCCGGAAGCTTTAGATAGTTTGAGAAAAGAACAAGAAGCAGATGGAAAAACATTTATTTACAATCATACTATTCGTGAAAAGTTAGATACTTCTCTGGTAATTTCTGCTGAAGAAGTTGCTACAAGAATTGCAAATGGAGAACATTATGTAATTCGTTTTAAAACTCCGGTTGATGAAACATTACATCTTAAAGATATTATCCGTGGTGATGTAAAATTTGAAACTAGTTTACTTGACGATAAAGTATTGTTTAAAAGTGACGGAATGCCAACCTATCATTTAGCCAATATTGTTGATGATCATTTGATGGAAACTTCGCATGTAATTCGTGGTGAAGAATGGTTGCCATCTATGCCTCTTCACGTTTTATTATATAGAGCTTTTGGTTGGGATGCTCCGGAATTTGCACATTTACCTTTGATATTAAAACCTGTTGGTAACGGAAAATTATCCAAAAGAGATGGTGACAAATTAGGATTTCCTGTGTTTCCATTAGAATGGAAAACTGAAGAAGGCATTTCATCAGGTTACAGAGAGAAAGGTTTTTTTCCTGAAGCTGTTATAAACTTCCTTGCTTTGTTAGGTTGGAATGACGGAACTGACAAAGAATTATTTTCATTGGAAGAACTTGTAGAATCTTTTGACCTGAACAGAGTTCATAAATCTGGCGCAAAATTTGATCCGGAGAAAAACAAATGGTTCAATCACCAATACTTAATCAAACAAAATAATGAAGATCTAGCGAAAAGCTTCTCTCCTATTTTGGCAGAAAAAGGGTTCTCGACTCCGCTCGAACTGACAACAAGAATCGTTTCTTTGATTAAAGAAAGAGCTCATTTTGTTTCTGAATTTTGGGATTTAACTGATTTCTTTTTCCAGGCTCCAACATCTTATGATGAAAAAGCAAGTAAAAACTGGAAGGAAGAAACTCCGGCTTTGATGCAGGAATTGATTTCGGTACTGGAAAATATCGAAGATTTTACTTCTGTAAATATCGAAACAATTGTAAAAGATTGGTTGACTAAAAACGAAATTGGGATGGGGAAAGTTATGCAACCTTTCCGTCTAAGTTTAGTTGGAGCATTAAAAGGTCCTCACCTATTTGACATTATTGAAATTATAGGGAAAGAAGAAACCATATCAAGAATTCAAAAAGCAATTGCAACTTTATAATATTTTAAATTTTAAATTAAACGCTAAGACACATTGATAAAATGTTCTTAGCGTTTTTTTTATGCTTTTAAAAATTGAAATTGGAAGAATATTCGTAATTTACCAGATCATAAAAACTAAATCAATATCATCATGGGTACAGCATTTATTATTCTAATAGTCTTCGGATTATTTATTTTAATGTCTTCATTTTTTACCGTAAAACAACAATCTTCTGTAGTAATTGAAAGATTTGGTAAATTTTTGAGCGTTAGAAATTCAGGATTACAACTAAAAATTCCGTTGGTTGACCGATTGGCCGGACGTGTAAATCTAAAAATTCAACAATTGGATGTTATCATTGAAACAAAAACTAAAGACAACGTTTTTATCAAAATGAAAGTTTCGGTTCAGTTCAAAGTTATTCAGGAAAAAGTCTACGATGCTTTTTATAAACTTGAATATCCACACGATCAGATTACAGCTTATGTATTTGATGTGGTTCGTGCCGAAGTTCCGAAACTAAAATTAGATGATGTTTTTGAAAGAAAAGATGATATCGCAATTGCAGTAAAAAGAGAATTGAATGAAGCAATGACTACTTACGGATATGATATTATCAATACTTTGGTAACTGATATTGATCCGGACATTCAGGTAAAAAATGCCATGAACAGAATTAATGCTGCCGACAGAGAAAAAACGGCTGCTGAATTTGAAGCTGAAAGTTCAAGAATCAGAATCGTTGCAAAAGCAAAAGCCGAAGCTGAAAGTAAACGTTTACAAGGTCAGGGTATCGCAGATCAACGTCGGGAAATTGCAAGAGGTCTGGTAGAAAGTGTCGAAGTTTTGAACAATGTTGGAATCAATTCTCAAGAAGCTTCTGCCCTAATTGTTGTAACTCAGCATTATGATACGCTGCAAGCTATTGGTGCAGATGCAAATTCGAACTTAATTTTGTTACCAAACTCCCCTCAAGCCGGTAGTGATATGCTCAATAATATGGTTGCATCGTTTACAGCATCAAACCAAGTTGGTGAAATGATGAAGAAAAACAATAAGAAGATTGTAAAACCAAAACCTATCGAGCCTCAATCAGGTTATGAAGATGACATTGAACCAGAAACAAAATAATTAAACATAATAAAAAAGAGGCTTAATTGCCTCTTTTTTTATTCATAAACCAATTAATAATATAGGGAAAAATTGATTGTAAAATTTGTGGATATGAGTTTGTAAAATATTCTTTATACGAAGAAAAAACTCCCGTAAGAATACTATGTGGTGTAATAGACTCTTTGGTTCTTTGAAAACTTAAAACCAATTTTTGGTAATTAATATCTTTTTCGAGTTTCAAAATTTCTAAATCTCTTTCGATTTCTGCGTATGATGCGTATTTTTTAGTTTCCATAATTAATCATTAAAAAAGATTTCCGAAAATTTCTCTAAGATCGGACCTTCTACAACTTTATCTTTTAAGAAAAAAAGCAAAATTGTAAATATCAAATAGATCCCTCCTACTGCTAAAAAACCAAGTGCATTACTTTCAAACAAAGATCCAAAAGCATAAGCTGCAGCAAAAGATCCAAAAATCATAACCATACTAAAACACAATAAAATCAAAGTAAACTTAAAAATTAAAGTTGTTGATTTCATCGCAACCTTAAAACCCCAAAGTTTATAATAAGCCAAATGGCTCTCCAGATAAACCTTGGCCTGATCTTGAATGTTTTCAGTGTTTTCTTTTAATTCTTCAAAAGCCATAATAGTAATTTAAATTAAAAAAGAAGCACAAAGCTCCAGACTCTACAATTGAATTTTGATTATTCTAAAATAAAAATAACCAAAGCAATCATAAAAATCAACTTGAACTTTGTGCTTCCTGGATTATTATTTTTGAAGTTTAGCGTTTTGTGCTTTTAAATCAGCCAGTTTAGATTCTAAAAAACCAATTACTTCCTCTGTTTTATAACTCATATTAGAAAGTAACTCACCGTAAGTTCCATCAAGATTTTCTTTTGCATGTGTAAATTTTTCACGTAAAACCTGAGAACTTGCCGAAAGTGAATCTTGCAAATTATGCTTGGCATCATCTAAACCTTCTTTGAGTTTAGCACGGGTTTTTGATCCTTTATCCGGAGCAAATAAAATTCCGATCGCTGCTCCTACTGCAGCACCAGCTAAAATTGCTGCAACTGTATTTACGTTTTTTGACATAATATTAAAATTTAAATGATTAATAAAGGTACTCTTTTTTTGAATTATAAATTATTGATTAATTGTAATTTAATTAAAATTAACACTAAATTTAATACACATAAGCTACAGCTTCATACTTACCATCTGCTTTTTGAACAATACTTACAAATGGATATCCATTTGAAGCAGATTCTGTTTTGATTCTCATAGTCGTATGCTTTTGATTAGCGATTGGCGGTTCACCTTTTGTCTTTGTCGAAACTCCGGAAAAGTTAGCTACCTGTTTTAAACCAATTGTTTTGTCCTGAGATAAAACAGTAACGAATTTATAATCTGATTTTGAATCTACAATAACTTTATCAGATATTTTTTGAGTTTGATTGGTTTGTTTATTCGTTAATTGTGAAACAGCATATTTACTAATTTTATGTTCTTCGGCACTTCCGTTCAAAGAATAATAAACTAAATCATTTTCTAGTTTAATAAAATTAACATCAAGTTGTTCACCATTGTGTTTTGTAATTTGGTGTGTTTGAGAAATTGCAATATTGGCAAATAAAACCGATAGCGTAAAAAATAGAATTTTCATAAGATTAAGATTTAAGATTTGAAATTGTTCACATCAAAAAAAAAGACAAAATTTTAAATAACCCACAAAACTAATTTCATGAAATTTAAAATTATAGAATGCCTTTCAAAAAAACACTTTTACGCTAGAAGTATTATCAAAACACAATCATAATCAAAATCGACCATAAAATCAATTTTTAGAATTCCGACTTAGAATTTAATCTAAAAC
>NZ_MUGS01000080.1 GCF_002222055.1 Flavobacterium araucananum | reverse complement strand
TTAAGACTTATTGTCGAATGTAGTATACTTAAAATTAAAATGAAATATATAAACCAATTTTTTAACGATTTAAGACTAAATGCTGGAGCAATTTGGCTTGATAATGAAACTATAAAATTATCTGTTCCTAAAAAGTTTCAGAATCAAGATATAAGAGATTTTATTACAAATAATAAGATTCAAATAATTTCTATTCTTAGAATTAATTATATTTTTTCGGCGGATAAGTTTTTTAAAACAATAATTTTTAAAAATAATGATGAAAATTTTTATCCATTAAGTTCAGCCCAAGAGCGTTTATGGTTTATTGAGCAGTATGAAGAGGGGACAAATGCCTATCATATACCTTCTGTTTTTGAGCTTGATGTTGATACGGATATTGAAGCAACCAAATATGCGCTTCAAGCGATTGTATCTAGACATGAAGTATTAAGAAGTACGATTGAACAAAGAGAAGGCGTGGATCATGGTATCCAAGTTGTCCATGATGCTGGATTGTTTATTGAAGCGATAGAGCTAGGCGCTCATGATGACTATGAGTTTCTTATAAAAGAGGATATCAATCGTCCTTTTGATTTAAGTTCAGAGTATCCCATCAGGGCTAAATTCTATATACTAGAATCAAATGAGGGTATACAAAGAAGGTTTTTATTGATCAACATGCATCATATTGCAAGTGACGGCTGGTCTACGGATATTTTTCAGAGGGAACTCTTGGTTTATTATCAGGGATATAGCAATGGAAATAAGACTTTTTTGTTACCTGCTTTGGATATTCAATATAGGGATTATGCGGTATGGCAAAGAAATTATCTTGTAGGAGAAGTTTTAGATAAGCAATTAAGTTATTGGAAGTCTAAGTTATCGGGATATCAGCCATTAGAGTTTCCGACTGATCATGTCAGGCCAAAACAGATTGATTACAGGGGAACCAATCAAGGTTTTAGTCTGAGTAAAGAGATTAGTCAGCAATTACGATTGTTAGCTCAGCGCCTTGGAGTTACGCTTCA
>NZ_MUGS01000008.1 GCF_002222055.1 Flavobacterium araucananum | reverse complement strand
ATGGATATTCTGGATAAAGTGAGCACCTAATTCTGGATAAAAGTGAGCAGTATAAATGAACTCAAAAAGGTGTCTAAAAAGTAGTTTAAAAGTATAAAATTATTTTACTCTATTGGTTGTTTTTCTATTTTCTTTTTTCTCATTGATTCTCCCTTTAATTCTATCCGAAGAGCATTGTGAACGATTCTGTCTAAAATTGCATCTGCAATGGTTTGTTCTGCAATAACTTCATGCCAGGATTCAACTGGGAGCTGCGAAGCAATAATAGTTGATTTTTTTCCATGCCTGTCTTCAATTATCTCCATAAGATCCTGCCTTTTAAAGTTATCTAATGATTGCAGTCCAAAATCATCTAGTATAATGAGGTCCTGCTTTTCTATTTTATTAATTTCTTTAATGTAAGAGCCGTCAGCTTTAGCCATTTTAAGTTTAGAGAAAAGTTTATTGATATTAAAATACATTACTTTGTAGCCCATCATACAAGCTTTATGGCCAATTGCAGTAGCTATAAAGCTTTTACCAACACCCGTACTTCCACAGACCAGGATGTTTTGTTTGTTTTTTATAAAATCACAAAACTCAAGTCTGTTTATCAAGTTTTTATCTACTCCTCTGGAACTGTCAAAATCGATTTCTTCCATAAAAGCCTTATATCTAAACTTGGCAGTATTGATTAATCTTTCTACTTTTCGATTTTCTCTGTCATCATATTCAGAGTTAATTAAATAGGCAATAAGTTCATCATTTGTATAATCGATGGTACTTGCGTCTAAAGTAGTATTAAAGGCTCTGGACATTCCGTAGAGCCTTAACTGTTTCATTTTTTCTAATGTTTGATCATTCATATAGTTATTTTTTATTAATGGTTGTTATTTGTAATATTCCTTACCTCTAATATTACTATGTATTGGTATTTCTTTATCTTCAATAGCAGGATCTTCATCAATGAAGTCTAATCCTTTCTCCAGGATAGATTTGATGATTGGGTAATTTATTTTTTCATAATCCATCGCTCTTTTACAGGCATTGTTTAATCTGTCATTGCCTACTTTATTGGCTAAACTTAATACACCGGTACAGGATTTATAAGATTGCTCAGGGTGCTGTTTCTTATCTAATATTTGTATGATAAATGATTTGCAAAATTCTCCAACAGAAGCTCCCCATTGGATAAACCTCTCAGGATTCCACTCTGCCACAAACTGATGTGATGTGGGCATGTGTTCTTTATTTGTCGTATAAAGATATTTGGAGTAGTCCCTCTGATGGCTGGCTATTATGCGCTGCCCATGATAAATCTCAATGGTAGTTTTGCTGTAAATAATCAATACTTTCTTGCCCATATAAATAAAAGGCACACTATAATAGTGTTTGTCTTTATTGAGATAAACATGGCTGGATTTATGAACGGTTGCTTTAGCAAAACCTTTGAGCTGATAGGGATTAACAGGTAAAAATGATAGTGCTTCTTTTTCTATCTCATTAAACAAATCTAATCTTGAGTATTTCCTGCCTTTAAAAGACATTGTATTATGCTTTTCTAAAAGTGGTAAAATAGCATCATTAAGAGCTTCTATAGTAAAAAATTCTTCTTTGCGTAAAGGGGCAAAAATTCTGGTATAAATTATTCTTACTGCATTTTCAACCAGAGCCTTATCTTTTGGATGATAAGCTCTTGTGGGAAGTATTGTAGTTGCATAATGAGATGCAAAGTCTAATAAATATTCCGTTACTAAGGGCTCATATTTATCACTCTTTTTAACGGCTGTTCTTAAATTATCCGTTACAATAGCACTTGGAACACCCTGATAGTAGTCTAGCATTTTTACCAGACTTCCCATAAAGTCTTCTTTGTTTTGAGTCCTGGTAGCTTCTACAAAAGTAAGTCCGCTTGCTCCCAGTACACTTACAAAAACTTCTACTTCACACACTTCTCCTGTAGACTGGTCAATAACGGATAATTTCTTTCCTGTATAGTCTACAAAAACTTTATCTCCTGCCTTATGATGCATATGCATAGAGGGCTTGAGTTTGCCTCGCCAATTTTGATAATGGTAGCAAAACTGAGAATAACTGTAGCCATCAGGATGATTTACCCTATATTCTTCCCAGAGCAATTGTCGGGTAACACCAACTCGCTTTAATTCCTTTTCTATCGTGGGAAATAAGGATTCTAAAACTATGTTTTTTTCTGGAACAGCTTTTATCTGTCCATCA
The DNA here is from genome assembly GCF_002222055.1 of Flavobacterium araucananum. Classification (GTDB taxonomy): domain Bacteria; phylum Bacteroidota; class Bacteroidia; order Flavobacteriales; family Flavobacteriaceae; genus Flavobacterium; species Flavobacterium araucananum. Next base: position 26,813 of record NZ_MUGS01000008.1, on the reverse strand, counting down.
AAGAGTTCTTCCAGATCTTCATTACTAAGACCTGATAATTCTTGATAGGTAAAAGAATTTTGATGAAATGATTCAATATATTTCTTTACAGTATTGCGTGATAAGCCTAATTGTCTGCTTATTTGGAGCTTACTTACTCCTTGAGTATATAAACGTAATAATTGCAAAATGTTTCTCATATCCAGTCGTTTATTTGCCATATCTTTTGTTTTAAAAACAAGTAAGATATTCTTTATAAACACTACTTTTTGAGGTGGTCACTTTGAACCGGAATCAACTGATCTCTTTTACAAGAATAGGGTGGTCACTTTAAACCGGAATCAACTGATCTCTTTTACAGGAATGGGATGCTCACTTTTGCCAGAATTTGCAATTTTCCTAAAGCATTCGCATCTTTTTTATGATTAAAAATATTATCGGTTCTAATTTTAAACGTACTTTTTTCAAATTCTATAACAGTAACTACAATAGAATCATCAAAGACATTTGCATCTAAAATTTCACCCGCTGTAGATCCAAAAACCAGATGTTCATAAGGAAACTCCTTTCTAATAGCATCAATAACTTCTGAAAGCTCTAATTGCATCCTATTTGCAAAAACAAGTACCAGCGGATTTTTTAGATCTTCCTTATTTGTTAGGTACTGCCAATTTTCATTCTTTTTTTTATAAGCTTGAATTATTTTCATAGTTTCTATTTTGGTAATTTAATAAAGAAGGTTGTACCTTTAGTCAGTTCACTTTCTATCCAAATGTTTCCTTTGTAATTCTCGACTATTTTTTTTACAATAGACAATCTCTAGTACTAGACTCAAAAAATAACACTACTTATTTTTACTGAGAAATTAATTCATTCGTGCTCCAATAATCTAGTATTTTTTTTATCCTATCTACATAATCCTCATATTTCAAGGGCTTTAAAATGTAGCCCGCAATACCTATTTTATAACACTCCATAACGTCTCTATGATTGTTAGAAGTAGTTAAGATAATTGCTGGTATGTATTTTAATACATCATCTGCTTTCAAGATAGACAAAAACTCGATACCGTTTAGTTTAGGCATATTGAGGTCTAAAACAATAATATCTGGTATTATTTCTTTGCTTTTTAATATATCAACTGCCTCTTCACCATTATTTGCTTCGATGATGCGATGATTGAGTTCTAAACTTTTTAGTACTCTATTAAATTTCATTACTTCAATCGCATCATCTTCTATTAATAGTATATTCAACGATTTTGCCATTTTATTAATTTTAAAGTTTGATGCATACTTATTCAACTTCAAAGGTATTTTATTCCTTTTAAAGCAAGAGTCATTTTTCGTTAATTCATAATAAAGTGTAGACACCTGCAAAAAAAGTGTCGACGAATGGTATTTTATATGTAATTCGTTCATAAAAAATATCCTGAAGCCATTAAAACGAAATCTAAAAAGGGATCCTAATACTTAAATCTATTTTTTATAGAATAGCCATTGCATCTGATTTTTAAAATTTCTTATAGATAAGTAGAACGTCTGTACCTATATAATAAGTAAACTGAATATTAAAAAAAACAAAAAAAAAGGACGATTTCCATTTTTAATATTCATTTATCGATACAAAATTCATAATCAACTGTAAGTCAAGTGTAAATATTGATTAATCATCGACAGCAAACTGCTATTCATCGAAAAAACAAAAACAATTCTTATAATCGTCTTAGATTTGTATCAGAATTAAGAAACACAAAAATCAAAATAAAAATTAATAAAATAATTATTTCCAAAAACAATTTAACAATGTCAGCAGTGATTGCAACTTCGATAGATAATCTATTCGATTTAGTAAACACTCAAAATTAAAACTATTTATTAACAAGAAATGAAGTTTCATTCAAATACCACTGAAAAATGAAAACAGCAATTACTTTAACAAACACAATTCCTACTGGAATCAAATCTGAGCACTATTTACTATTCTCCATGATTATTATAACTGTTGGAAAAAACCTAGAGCCAAAGATCCCTATCGAAGCAAACATTTTGATTATGATTTTTTTAGCCATTTCATTAATCGGAATGACACTTCAAATTGTTAATAACCGTTTAAAAAAGAAAATTTTATTCGATACATTTCAAAAATGGTATTAGTTACCACAAGTTATAGTATCAAGCAAAGAATTTTTTATAAGTTGTTTGAAAAATGACAAACTAAAACTAATTTTTTGTTTCATTTTTGTCACTGCCATTACACTGTTTGCACCAATATTATGCCACTATTGCAGTTACTTCCAGAATTACATTGCCGTTTATTGTTGGACTTTTGCCCATTTAAAAATCAATTTTGAAATTGCCTACAAATTCAAGAAAGACATGCTAAGTACCAAAAACATGACCGCCTTTTTTGCCCGAAGAGCCCTGAGCTTTTATACAAATTAAAATCAGTAAAGGCGATGTAATTCGAGAGAAGTGCTATTTTCTTGCTTCACAAACAAATTTTCGATACTACTTTTATTAAATGAAAAAGTAAAATGCTTTTTGTAGGCTGATAAAATCTTCCGTCAAAATTTAACAGTTGTACTCTTTTGGTAAAACAAAACAAAAGCAAGCACCCTTTTTATTATCTTCTCTATTCTTCAAATAAATAGTACCCACTACTCGATCTACTATGGCTTTTATTGTTGACAAGCCAATACCGGCATTTTTATCATATTTTGAGTTAACTGTTTCAAACAACTCAAATACTTTTAACCAATATTTTTCTGGTATACCTGGCCCATCATCTTCATAAACAAGAGAATAATTAGTTTCATTTTCTGTTAGTGAAATCCAAACATTACATTCTTCTTTGTCGGTATGTTTCGTTGTATTTGATAAAAGATTTTGAATAATTTGAACAAAACCTATTTTTGAATGCCTTATAAAGGTATCGCAATTCCTAAAATGTATATGAGTCGGAATATGTAAAGCACCATTATTAACTATATATTGAATAGTGCTTTCGACATTAAAATCTTCAAAACAAATTTGATCGTTACTAACTTTTGTATATTCTAAGATTCCATTAATTAAGAAATCCATGTATTCATTTCGAGAATAAATTAAATCGATGCAAGCTTCTAATTCTGTGTTTTCAAGGAGTGTTTTATAATCTTCTTTTATAAAAATTAATAATGAATTTATACCTCGTATTGGTACTTTTAAATCATGAGTAAGCCGATATGCAAATTGGTCCAACTGCACATTTTTTTTAATAATTTCATCATTCAAATCTTCTAAAAACCTATTTTTTTTACGAAGTTCAAATTGCGAAATCACTTGATTGGCCAATGCCTTTAATGATTCTTGTTGGTTCTCTGTAAGACCTTCTCTTGGTTTTGTATCAATAACACAAAGCGTCCCTAAAGAATAACCATCTTTAGTGTTTAAAGGAGCTCCAGCATAAAATATTACGTTCGGGTCTTTAGTGGTTAACGGATTATCATGAAACCGTATGTCCTTAGTAGCATCTGGAATAATAAATAATTCATCCGGTGTGTTTATTGCATGCGCACAAAAAGCAAAATCCCTTGGAGTTTCGGTTGCATTTAAACCATGATGCGATTTAAACCATTGTCGATTATGATCCACTAAAGTTACTAATGCTATCGGTGTACCACAAATTTGTGCTGCTATTTTGGTTAAGGCATCATACTCTTCTTCTGGTAATGTATCTAGTATTTTATAAGCATCTAAGGCTTCGAAACGAAGATGCTCGTTATCAGGAATTTCAGGTTTGTGCATATAACTGAATTTTTATTTTTTTGTATTACACCAAACGTAATTATGTAAGGAAGTTCTATTTCTTTTAACGTTAAAAATAACTAATTTTCCTTAATAATATCCCTAATTATTTTAAAACTAGCCTACATATAAAATTCAATCTTGTTCAAAGCGAATTTGTTTGTATCCAAAATGAGGCTCTATTTTGTTCTTACTATCCCGTTTACCCTAATGTTATTTTAAATATATTAGTTTTTTCTTACAAATAATCAAAAGGTTTTCTATTTAATAGGATAGGAGCCTAGAGATTAATTCCCAAGGCGACCTTCTACACCACTTCGTATACGGATCCGTACCAAGGCGGTTCTTTATTTACGATATATTTTCAAATATACTTCCGTGAGGTTGTTTTGAGTTATCCAAATAAAGGTCTGCACTCCTTGGTAGCTCTCTGATTCCGTTCTATCCTTCTCAAGGCAGTTATCAAAATTATTCGATATTTACGATCATGTTACCTTATATTTTGGGACTTCTGTTTGTTTAGCAACCTTATCCAACATTCCTGTCCTTATATATAGTTTCTGTTCTTCAGGAAAAGATTTCGGAACTTACACCCTAGATTTATCGCCCATGCTGGACGCACCAAAACAAGAGGCTGTCTAAAATTATTACTGTTTTCTAACTCCTTCTCTTCCAAAAAACATTATCTCCCCAACGTTTCTCTTGACGATAAGCTGCTTTTATTAGAGGTAGATAGGTTGCATACATTTTATCCATCAAATAATTATAGGCTAAAAAACTTTCTTTTTTTCCTAGAAAATGATCTCTAATAGCACAACTTCCATAATATGCAGTACCAATGGCTGCAGTAATTCCATATGAAGATAGTGGATCATAGGTACATGCAGCATCTCCTATTGCTATCCAACCTTCTCCTACAATTTGTTTTAATCTGGAAGAATTCGCAGCATCGACCTTCAATACTGAAACGTTATTTATTATAGTCCCCATAGACTCTTCTACTCGATCTTTGGTGTACTTTGTTCTATATAGTAATGCCTCAAAACCATCACTTTTGTTCGCTTCTAAATTCGAAACTAAATCTGAATCCGTCATTAATGATATGATTAATTGGTTACCAGGCAAACTTGCCGAATACCACCATCCTTGACTAAAAGCTTCTATAAGTGTCGATGAACTTAAAATAGGCTTTCTTGTAAAAACAGCACTAATACCTACTAGTTTATCTAATACATCACGTTTGGTGTTCAAATATCTGCCTACAACTGATTTCCTTCCACTAGCATCTACTATAAAATCAGCTACAAGACTTTTCTTTTCTCCAGCGTAACTTACATCAAGATGCCATTCATCATTTATTCTAACACAATCTTTGAGTACATGATTATTCAACCAAATTACCCCTGACTTACGAGCTTCTTGTGCCAGATCTATTTCGAATAATTTTCTGTTAATATGTATACCAGATCCATGAATGCCACTAATGAAATCTTCTTCTTTCATTACATCAGACCCCCATACAGATTGATTACTATAACTCTGTTTATGTATGGATATTAAGTGTTCCAGTTGCAGTTTCCTAAGTAATGGCTTAATATTTGGAGGTAAACAATCCCCTGGCTTTTGACAAGGAAATTCATTGGCTTCCAATACAATTACATCCATCTCAGATTTCGCAAGTTCTCTTGCTATAACAGCGCCAGCAGGGCCACCTCCTATTACTATAATTTTAGTGCTTAATTTCATTGGGGGTATCTAAATTATAACCATGTTTTATCAATCCGATAAAACATGGTTGCAAGCAAATAATACTTGAATCATCCTAAGATTAGTGATCTAATCGTCCATATATCATTCTTGGGGCGATTGGACTCTCCTCCCGTTCCAAACTTTTCCTATAATCTTCTCTCTCTTCCTTTTCTTTGTTCATCGCTTCTTCTGGAGTCATTTTACCTTCTGCTACCTGTAATTGCAAATAGGCAGGATCCCAAACTCTAAACATTTTGGATCGTTGTTGTTCTACCCAAATTACTTCAGGAATTTGAGTGTCTAAATTTGTTGATTGAAGTTCTTTCGCTGAGACTATTCCCAAATCAGACCATTCATTAGTCATGTCAATGAGTCTTTTTAAAGCATCTGAATTGTCTAGGTCACGTAACCAATATTGGCGATAATTAAACTGCTTCGTCTTTTGAAATATGCTATTGCCAACTGTGTTCATGCCTTTGTATGATTCTTCGCTAATTACGTGTTGTGGTGCTCTTGGCGCCCACAGTGCTGGAACAGGTAAATAGTTGGACGGATCCAAACCGCCAAGGCAACTTGCCGCATCAGCTTGCCAAGGCACACCCATCCATCTGGTTAATGTACCTGGACCACTGTAATGAACTGGTCCATATTTAGCCATTGCTTTATCTGGTGATAATACAGAGCCATAGTCATCAGAGATAAAATTTGAATTATTTTCATTATCTTTATCTACAACATTGAGTCTGAAGGCAGCTTGTTCGCCAGGCATAGCTGGTTTCCACATTTGATCAACTCTAAATGGCCAAGAAAGTTCAATCCCTGGTCTAAATGGCCCTCCAAGACATTCTTGCAAAGCTGCTTTAGTAAGTAGATAAGGCTGATCTTCTAGTTTTTGGTTTTCCAAAGGATCGTTTTTGGCTATACTCCCTAAAGGAAAATTAGTTTTTGTTAAATCAAAATTAGATATGACAAAATTACCATCTGCCCACTTCTTCAAGTAACTGTATTGTGTTCGGGTAATCCAAAGATTTTCATTAGGTTCATCACTAAAATCTCTAAGTGCATCGCCATAGTTTGAAGGTATTTGTGTTGGCTCAAACTTATCGGTTTCGGGGTTTCTAAACCAATTAAATATATTCTTTTTAAAAGTTTTATCTCTTTCATCATTTGAGGCCAATCGTTTATATACACTAGGGTCTGTGAAATTGGATGCAGATCCTTCTCCAAATAACATATAAAGTCCTTCACTTACCCATTTTGAATCTGTTAAAGATTTGAATATAGGCCATATATCCTCTTCAAATGAAGGCTTTTCTTTTGGTTCAATGCCTCCTTCTTTTCTTTGTGTATACAAATCCTTTACAATATCATACATCGTTATGGTTCCATATAAGCCTTGTCCATAATTGGGAGGTACTACAGCTACGAAAGCAGGCTCTGCATCAAACTCTTGAAGGCTTCCATTTTTCTTAATAATTATTTTAGCTCTTACAGGACCATCAGAAGTATCATCGTACCAACCATTGTTATTGGCAAAGTGACTTAATGGATTATTAGGAGTAATACTTTTTGCCAATCCTGAGCCACCTAAAACGATTAATCTTCCTTTATTATCAGTTTGTAATTCTCCTAGGCAAACTTTTTTACCCATAAATTTTCCTTTGTCTAAAGGCTCACTTTTAGCATTCCTTCCAGCGATAAAAACATTTCCTGAGTCGATTACCAACTGTTCTCTTTTGGGATGCAAACCATACGGTACTCCTCCATAAGCCTTATTTTTATGAGTTACAGAAAGAGCTAATTCTTTGGTATTTCCTTGCTTTTGTGAATTAAAATTTAAATCCATTGGATTGGTAAATTCATACCAAGCTCCTTTTCTATTGGCTATATGTACAGACCATTCTACTTCAACATCTACTCCTTCACAACTTGAGTCGGAATTTATTTCATCAACTACTTTTCCATCTGCGTCTAAACCAAATACTCTGAAACGAGCGGCTTGTTTTTTTATGGCTCCTTTTGGATCTTTATATTTAATATCTTCTTTTGTTCCTTCTAAGTTTTGAGGAACTCTAGGGTCTGCTACCTGCCCAGGCAACTCTGGTGCATAATACCATTCGTCTGAATTTCCTACTCTTGAAATTCCTATTGCGGGATAGATTACGTATCTATCTATCGTCTCTATTTTGTTTTTTTTGCTCATACTTACCTTATTTGTTCCTATTTTTTTGATCTTCAATAATAACTTCTGATGCTTTTTCACTTACCATATAAATGGGGGTTACAATAAATGTTCCTGGTATTTTCGGAAATACTGATGCGTCTACTACACGCAATTTTTTTGCTCCACGAACTCTAAATCTACTGTCTAAGACTGCCATTTTATCATCATCTGCTCCTATAGGACAGGAACAAGATGCGTGATGACCCCATGCTTGATTCTTAATAAACTCTTTGATGTCATGATCAGATTGAACTTCTACTCCAGGTAAAACTTCTTTGATCTTAAAAGGGGAATCCTGCATTAACACTCTTGCAAATTTGAAACCTTCTGTTAAGTCATTCAAATCTTCGCCATTATCAGAAAAGGAATTAAAATTAATATAAGGTGTATCTCTTGGATTACTTGATTTAAGTTTAACAACTCCATTTCTGTTATTTGTATGTGCTTTAAGCACTGTCCAACTGAATTGATTATGAATTGGACGAAAAGTCCAAAACCAATTTGGAAAAAAACCTTCGAACCTTACCGTTCTAGCAAATAGAATAATATCCGGATTTATTTTTTCAGGAAAAGATTTTTTCATATACATCAACGGTGATCCGATACTATTGTAGGGACCTTCTCTATGTTTGAGCCATTGTGATAAAAAAGGATCATCTTCCGGATCATCACTATATTTTGCAATTTCATTGACTTTAAATGACGACTGCATCTCATTAATCAGAGAAATTTCATAACGATCTTGCAAATTATTACCAACTCCTGGTAAATTAATTCTTATTGCAATATCAAACTCTTCTAATTGTTCTTTATCTCCAATTCCTGAAAGCATTAAAAGTTGTGGAGTATTAAATACTCCACATGCCAAAATCACTTCTTCATTCACATATACTCTTTTTGTTTCGGGTTCGGTCAATTGACAATGTTCATTATATCGTGGTGTTGCAGCATACAGATAAGCTCCTTGCAGGTATTCGATACCTATTGCTTTTGTATCATCTTTTTCATCAAAAAGAATTTTTGAAGCCAATGCATGTGTTTCTATAATTAATCTTTCAGGAAACTGTTTCTGTACATTTAATACAAATTCTCTTGAACCATTTCTGGTCATGTCATACGTAGATTGTGGGACAGTAAAATAGCCCGAACTATCATCTTTAGCTACATCAATGGCATTCGGATCCAAGTTTTCGTTTATGGGACCAATCTTTTCAGCATTGAAACCTTTTTCTTTACAGGTCTCTAATGTTTTAATCAGTTGCCAATCTTTTGGTGCTTTCGAAATATTTGCTTTTTCTACTCCTAGCCATCCACCTGTACCATGGCCTGTCTCTTTGGCTGTAATAGAGTCTAAATATCTACAGTTTTCTATTTTTTCAAAATATCTCCTCATATTAATCGGATTCCAAGAATCATCTCCTGTGATTTGTTGGATATATTCCCAATCAGAATTAGACGGATATGTGGTAATCATCGCGTTATGAGCTGTACACCCCCCTAACGTGCTGCTTCTAGGATATAAAATACCATCTTTAGATGATACAAATTTTGGATCCTTTTCTTGTTGTTTTTGATCTTTATAATGGCGAACAAAAAAGTCCCATCTGTAGTATTCATTATCGGCAGCTAAAGGAGCATAGGACGGTACAGAATAACTAACACTTGCTTCCTTTCCTCCTGCTTCCAGTAACATGACAGTAAATCCTGCCAAAGCCAAATTTGCAGCTAATGGACCTCCTCCTGCACCAGATCCTACGATAACATAATCAAACTTGCTTTTTTTATTTTTTTCCATTTCATAAGTGATTTTTGAGCCTTTTATTGTCTCATTCATAAAAGGAAACTCGAAGGTTTTCAATATCTTCTAATCAAACCCTATTAATATATTCTTTAAATACGTTCTCATTATTTGAATGATTATAATGAAGCCCTTTTTAAGAAACAATGATTTAATTTCAACAGTATTTCTTGTCTTTTTTCTTCTACACTTAAATAATTGTTTTTCTTGTTCTAAAGTGATTGAGTTTATCCATAGAATATTTCTTTTTAATCTCTTTTAATCTTTCATAACTGGTATCAAAATAAATTTCGGTAGGAATAGAACTGTCTTTAAAACTAATGAAAGCACCAGATGTATTGGGAATATTAAAATCTCGGCAAACTTGCATCCAATCTAATGCTCGATTGATTCTGTCATACACAATATTGTCTAGTCCTTCCTCTTTTCTTTCTAAAGATTCATTCCACCAGGTTTGATATTGAATGGTGTATTGCTTGTCTTTGTAAGGAAATGCACTTTCTAATTCTTTTGTTGCATCTTGATAAAACACTCCCGAAATAGCGCCTAAGGTGATGTAAGTAAATAATCCCATCTCTCTATTTCCATCTAATATCAATGGCGAAGTTAAACTGCGTATTAAGGCTTCGTGTCCCTTTGATCCTAGACCCTGAGCATCTACTAGGCAGGAAGTGATTTTGTGGGGTGCAGGGTTTTCTAAATCTGGAGATATAGGACGGCTTTTTGATGATTTTTCTTGAACTCCCCCTTTTAATAATAGTTTTACAGTATGAAAAGATTCCCTATCCCAGTTACTCATCATATTCAATCCATAGGCTTTATTCGTTTTTTTTCCTGCGATATCAGTAATTCTAAAATCATAGGTTTGTGGATTCTTGAAATTCTTTTCAATAAATTTGGAGAGATCCTTCTCATTTCCTTCCCAATAACCATACATTATACAATTATGAATGACTGTGTTTGCATCAAAATTTTCAGTAGAAGGTATGGCTGAAATTTTCAGATTAGTACCAATTAGCTTCTCATTCGAACTCAAATGATTTACATTACTTTCTACATTCCTATTTGCATTTATTACAGCTTCCCATTCTTTAAGAAATTGTATAGTTGGCAAGGTGTTCTCTGATACTATTTTTAGCTGTTTTGTATCAGGATCTAATTCATATTTATTCCATTCAATCTCAAATCTAATAAGCTCACGAGGTAGTTCGAAAGTTTGTAATCTCAACTCGGTTACTATGCCATAACTAAAACCGCCTCCGCCTTTTAATGCCCATAATAGTTCTCTGGCTTGCATGTCTCCATCTTCTGATAATTCTTTAACACTTCCATCACCGAGTATGATTGTAGCACCCACCAATCGCTCGCAACACATTCCTTTTGAGCGTGTCCAAGGTCCCCAACCGCCCCCAAATGTAAAGCCAGCAATCCCGACAGTTGCACAAGTTCCATGCGGAATCATCACTTTTTGCTCGGCTAATAAAGTAGTCAATCTTTCAAATCGATTACCTGGTCCAATAGTTGCAATCCCGCTTTTCTGATCAACTTCTACTTTATTCATTCGTGATAAATCAATCAAAATAGTATCTGTTTCAGAACATTCTCCTTCATGATCATGCCCTCCCGACCTTACTCGAATTGCTAAATTATTACTTATTGCTCTCTTGTAAACCAGCTGTACCTCTTCGCTTGAGGTACAATAAATAATTACAAAAGGTCTAAGTTGTAAGCGTGTATTAAAAATTTGACATGCCTTTGCGTAATTAATCATATCAAACAGATTACCCCCTCCCATTTCTATTTGGTCTCCGTCAATATGTCCTTTCAATTCATTGAGAAAATGATACACATTTCGCATATTAACCGTTACAAGACTTTCGGCTATAATCACTTTTGCATCCAACTCGAACTTCGTATTCTTTAATACTATAACATCATCAACCAAATCATTTTTTGCAATCGCATTAACACTAGATTCAAATTGGTTAGAGGTTTTGTATATTGTGAGTTCTACAGTACCATATTCATTTTCATAATAAACAGAACTATCTATTTTCTTATCTTTAACTTCACTTCTAAGACAAAAATTCACCTCGCTATGAGCGTCAATTTTCTCAGGAAAATCTAAGTCGTACTTATTTTTATCTGAATCTTTTCTTTTCGTTAAGACTTGATTTGTGTTATTGTAAACTTTGAGTTGAACTGTTAAAACATTAAAATCTGCTTCTCTGTTCTGACTGATTTGAGTTAATAAATGTTCTTCCATGGTTTGGATTTGTCTAGTCTACTATAATTTTAATTAGTTTCTGTTTTTTTATATTTTATACAATGGTATTATATATCAAAAAAGATTATCATCTTGTAAATCCATCACTTTTCTCCCATCTTTCCATGTTTCCAACACAGGTATATTTCTCATCCCTGCAACAGAATTCACTCCTTCTTTATTAAAATAGGTTAATGGCGATTCCGATAGGATTACAAAGTCGGCACATTTCCCAACCTCCAATGAGCCTACCCATTGATCTGCATGACACTGCCATGCAGCATCGTATGTCATAGCTTTTAATGCCTGAAATCTTGTAACACATTCTGTTTCATTAAGCACCTGAGGGTCTAAACTTCTAGGAGCACCTTCCATCACTCTTCCAATTGCTTGTTCCATCATACGCAATGGTCCTAATGGTGTAACACTATTATCACTATGAAAAGTTATTCGCATACCGTCCTGTAAAGCACTATGACATCTATCAAGAAGATTTGCTTTTTCTTTACCAAAAATAGTTTGCTGAAAAACCCACCCCCAATAACCTACGTGTCCGATTAAAAAACTTGGCGAAAGCCCTAATTCTTGCATGTCTTCCAAATTTTTATCTGTTAATAAAGAAGCATGTTCTATTCGGTCTCTTCTAGTATTTATAGTGCTTTTATTTATTCCAGCTAATTTAAAAGCATTAATTGTTCGGTCTATAGCATGGTCTCCGTTGGCATGAATCATCACAGGCCAGTTATTTGATTTGGCTTTGCTAACCAAGGCATTAAACTCTATTGGATAACCAAAATTAAATACACCTGTATTATTTTGGTTGTGGCAACAACTTATATCATAAGGTTGATAATTTTCATTGCAAACATAAGGGGTGTACTGATAGCCTGTAAGTCCTTGATTGGAGCCATCGCCAATGAGTTTAATATATGCCAAATTGAATTTATTGTTACCTTTATTAGGTTTATATTTTCCCTCAATAGTAGTATTAAATTTATCTAGCGATAGCGCTACTAAAGCGCCACCTATACGAACAGGGCAATTTTCCTGATTGGCTAAATATTCTAAAAATTTTGGTTGATCAAAATCAGGTTCCCCTCCATTGGGGTTGTATTCATAAGGTTCTACTCCACAGTCATGTACATAGGTAACTCCTGTCTTACTGGCTTCTTTAAAAATTTCTTTAACCTCCTCTTTCAATTTTGCTATGGCAACAACAGGATTTATATTTATATTCTTTTCAATAAGTTTCAATACAGGTTTAATCCCTGCAACTTCTTTTAGAATACCATTTGGATTTACAAAAGTTTCTGGAAATTGATCTTTCATTAATTCAATTGCAACAGTATTGATATATGCCAAATGCATGGAAGAATTCAAAATAAATACAGGTTGTGCTGTTGATATTCTATCTAATATAACTGCATTAAACTCTTTATCTGAGCCTTCAAACAAGGAAGGATCAGCATTTCTGCCAATAATCCATACGTTCTTGTCGTTTGTTACTTTCTTTTTCAATTCTTCGACTACCCATTTCCGACTGTACTTACCTTCTTCTGTTTCAGCTATGTTGGATCTTAAATCTTGTCTGCTAAAAGGACTCACATCTGTAGCTTTTTTAAAAACCGCAGAGGATATAATATGAAGATGTGGTTCAATAAATCCTGGTAATAAAATTTTCCCACCATCTATAATTTTTTCCGAGGTTCCTGGGAGCATTTGGGCGACAACATTTTTATAAGTACCTGTTGCAACTATTTTACCTTTAGATATAGCTATAGCTTCTACCATTACATCTTTTCCTCCTTCTATGGTCTGAATGTATCCAATTTGTTTGTTTCCTGCATTATCTTCATTCACTCCAGTGCGAAAAATGAGATCTTTGTGAAATGAATATTTTCCTGACTCATTATTTTTATCAGTCATAATATTCATTTTATTTGTATTGGGCAATAGTGTTTTCCATAATGGGCTACAACAAGAACACTGTAATCCTTCTGCATGTTTATTTTTCATGATTTTGTATTTATCTGTTAATTATTTATATTATTAATTCTGCAAATTATTGTGTAGACAAGATTTTAAACAACAACACTCATTAAAAATCTCTTTTATCCTTTGTAAATACCAATTTTAATTATGATATTATTTAAGTTCAATCAACTTGATTTACAATAAAATAAGCTTCATATAAATTAAAATCTCTTATTTTTAAAATGTAGATCTAATGTTAAAAAATGAAATAATTGTTTTAAAATGGAATTTGATTATTCTACTATCCCTTAAGTATTCTTTTACATAAAAATCTTGAGAGCTCCCTAATTTATTGCACAATGTTTGCTTTCTGAAACAAAACTACTATTTGATTCGATGAAGAATAACATAAATGACATAAATGACAAATTTAATGTTATGAATGAGAAATTTTCTAGTATGAATGAGAAAAATAGTCGCTAAAATAAATACATTTTAAAAATGGATAGAGGCTTTAGACGAAATTAAAAGATTAAATTTAGAACTTTTGAAGGCTAAAGATGAACATATTAATATTTTAGAGAAATTATTAAAAGAGAAATAAACTTTTTTAAGAGATCTTAAATGAAGTTGTTAAGAAAAAAAATTTGTGCCTAGGTAAAAACAAAATTAAACAATAGGAGAAGCTTCTTAAAAAATAATATAGCTTTTGCTTTTTAATTGAATTATATCATAGAATTTCAGTTATATTCGCGTAATATATATACAAAAAATGGCAGCAGCAGATCAAATAAAATCGTTAATAAAATCGTTTGGAAATAGTGACGAAAGTCGCTTTTTCTCTACGGCTTTACAAATTGCAGCCACTGAAGCCAGAAAGGGACATACTACATTTGCTCTTGATTTAAAAAAACTTATTGATAGTGCTAAAAAAGAAAGATCTTTAGATGTTGTTAACCAGAAAGCTGTTAGTTTAAATTTACCCAAAAGAGAATTACAGGAATTGATAGAGGTTTTTCAACCAAAAATCAAACTTGCTGACATGATTTTAGACTCAAGCATTGAAATCCCTCTCAAAAAATTAATACGAGAGCAGGAAAAGTGGAAACTCCTTCAATCTCATAACTTAGAACCAAAAAGAAAATTGCTTTTAACTGGCGCTCCAGGTACGGGAAAGACTATGACTGCACAAGCAATTGCTGGTGAACTAGGGCTTGCTGTATATATAATTAGATTAGATGGACTAATGTCAAAATTTTTAGGAGAGTCTATTGCAAAGCTACGGTTAATTTTTGATGCAATGGCTGATCATAGAGCAGTTTACTTATTTGATGAATTTGACTCTATTGGATCACATAGAAATCAGGGACAAGATGTTGGAGAAATAAAGAGAGTTTTGAATTCTTTTCTAATAAATATAGAGAAAGATAAAAGTAATAGTATAATTATTGCTGCTACTAATTTGCCAGAATCTTTAGATATCGCACTTTTCAGAAGGTTCGATGAAATTGTAAAATATCCTTTACCTGATGAGAGACATATCATTGATACTATAAAAAAAATGATTGGGAATTTTTCCTTCACAAATGAGGTTAAATATAAAGATCTTTCAAATATTGCAATTGGCCTAAGCTATTCTGAAATTGTAAAATCTTGTGAAGATACAATAAAAGATATGATCCTTTCAAGTAGTGAAAAATTGGATCTATCAATTCTAGAAGAAAATTTAATTAAACGTAATGTAATAAATGGCCGTTAAACCACATATCAAATTTGCTGGTCATTTTGAAAATCTTCAATATACTTATCCTAAAACTGTTGTAATAAAGAGTAAATCAATTCCCTTAATTAGAGAATGGTCTTTGCATGGCAATTACTTATTGAATAAAGTGAACGAGATAAAAAATACTCTTGATAATTCTAATAACACATTAGACTTAGCTCTGATGTCCGAAGAAATTGTATATGTCGAATTCACTTCTGAATGGGGGTACGAATTATTCTTTGATAGTTTTGACACAAGTGGTTTCCACTTACTAAATATAAAGAAAGAAACTAGAATTCAAAGTGAGTCAGAACAATATAGATATACACTAGTAGTTTTAGTTAACGAAAAAGCCATTGCAAGTTTTATTAAAAAAATAAAATCGTATTTAAACGGTAACCGTTTAAAAAAAGATAAAATTACAGGTGAAAAAGTAGATACTGGAGTTCGAAATAATCAAAATTTACTAAATAATATAAGCAATATTGAAATTGCTACGTTAAAAGCTTTTTGGGTTGATTCACCTGAAATTCCTTTTCCAAACGAAAATGAAAATGTTTGGTGGGAAGTTTGGTTTAGAAAAACTGACAATCCAAATCATTTATCTGAGGCTTTAACAAATTTAGAATTAGTTGGATGCATAATCGGCAATGCTACATTAGACCTTACTGACCATTTAATTAAATTGGTTAAAGGAACTTCTGATCAACTTTCTCAAGCACTTCTTTTGATTGGAAACTTATCAGAACTTAGAAGCCCCTCGCAGATAGCTGATTTTATTTTACATCAAGATATTACAATAAGTACAAAGCAAGAATATTTACAAGATCTGCTTGATAGAATTGATTTTACAACTGATGCTAAAAGTGTTGTTGTATGTCTTTTAGATAGTGGTGTAAACAATTTACACCCATTAATCAATCGGTTTCTACCATCTGAAAATTTATACACATATAACGAATCATGGGGAGTCCAAGATTCGCATCCGTCCGAAGGACATGGGACTGGAGTGGCAGGCTTAGTTCTATATGGTGATTTAAGTGAATTACTCGGGACATCACATAGAATTTCTATTAACTATGGATTGGAATCATATAAAGTCTATCACCACTCTACCTTAAATAATCCAGAATTGGATGGTGATATTTTTAAAAGTGCTACAAGTACACCAGTAATTTATAATCCAAATAACTTAAGAATATTTTGTTTGACTGTAACACGTAAAAATTTATTCAAAGGCAGACCTTCTTCATCTTCAGGTGCAATTGATGAAATTTGTTTTGGAAAAAATGATGATCCACAATTATTTATTATAAGCGGTGGAAACATTGAAATCAATAATCATAACGATTTCCCAATTTTAAATTGTCAAGAAGTAATTCAAGATCCAGCACAAGCCTACAATGCAATTA
The DNA here is from genome assembly GCF_002222055.1 of Flavobacterium araucananum. Lineage (GTDB taxonomy): Bacteria > Bacteroidota > Bacteroidia > Flavobacteriales > Flavobacteriaceae > Flavobacterium > Flavobacterium araucananum. The sequence goes on along the minus strand of NZ_MUGS01000008.1, from coordinate 9,858 downwards.
CTATTGGGACTTATACCAGAAAAGATAAATTAAACGATATTTTAAATGGACTAGGACCTCTTGTTAATTCAGGAACTATGGCACCAAGTAATTCCACTTCTTTAGAATTTGATTCGCATTGGCCAAACAAACCTGATGTTGTTTTTGAGGGCGGAAATTTAGCTACTGACGGAACATATACTCAACAACATGAGAATTTAGATGTAATTTCCTTACATAAGAATTTTTCCGATTATAGAACTAATATATTTACTAATTTTGGACAGACAAGCGGTGCGGCTGGTCTTGCTTCTAAAATGGCAGCTCAAATTAGATCGCAATATCCCGATTTATGGCCAGAAACTGTTAGAGCTTTAATAATTCATTCTGCAAATTGGACAAAGGCAATGCTAGATTCGCAAGATCTGAATCATTTAACAAAGCCTCAAAAATATAGAAGGTTATTAAGGACTGTAGGCTATGGTGTTCCAAGCATAGAAAAAGCAATTTTTAGCGCCAACAATAGTTTAACTTTAATTGCGGAACGTACTATTCAGCCATATAAAAAAACTGGCTCAAAGGGGGCATATGATAAGTTTCATCTCTTCACTCTACCTTGGCCAGTAGAAGCCTTGGAAGGTCTGGAATCTCAAGATGTAACATTAAAAGTTACTTTATCTTATTACATAGAGCCTAATCCAGGCTCTAGAAAATTTTCAAATCACTATCAATATCATTCTCATCAATTAGATTTTGAACTTATTAATCGAAATGAAGATATTTTAACTTTTACTAATAGAATCTCTAAACCACAAAACGAAACAAAGGATAACAAAGTAAAAAGAACAGGTGTCAGTTGGTCAATTGGCAACTCAAGTTTAAAAGGATCGATAAGAAAAGATTTTATTACTGTCTCTGGAAGGGAAATGTCTGAAAGAAATTGCTTAGCTGTCTTTCCGCGCAATGGTTGGTATAAAAATCTTAAAAGACAAAATAAATTTAATCAAAAAGTTAGATACAGTATTATAATTAATATTGAAACTAATGAAACTGCTGTTGATTTATACACACCGGTGGTTAATCAAATCGGTGTTAATGTTTAATAAATAATTTTGAAATTTCTTGTAAAACATATTTATTCCTCATAAAAGAAAAAAAGTAATGCAAAATTATAGGACACAGCCAGAGAAGTGCGCATAACGCTTTCCTCGTTCCTCAAAAACCGCCCTTCGGGACTTATAGCACATCAACTGTCTGTTTGTCCAATTGAAGAATGCTTTCTTTTTTCCCTTTTTCTTTTTTTAAGTATTTATTTATTGTAACAGCCTACAGCCATCATGCCCATATTTTGAACATGATAAATTCAAAAATTAGCATTAAATTAGTTGCTGACTTTTAAAAAATCTCCAAAGATTGCCACGTTCCTGCAATCAGCAAGATGAACGGTTGTTAAACAACCGCCTATCTTGCCACCCTTTACCTCGGAACTCGGTGGTGGAGACACTAAAAGAAAAAGAGTTTGAAAACAATGAAAATGAAAAATGATGAAAAGAGAAAATTCAAACAGAACACGAATCGTAGGACTGCGATTCACTCCTTTGGAGTATGCCGAACTGGAAAAGAGATTTAGAGCAAGCACATGCCGAAAACTAAGTGACCACATGAGAAGGCACTTATTTAACAAACCAATTGTAACTACTTATCGGAATGCTTCTTTTGATGAATATATCGAAGAAATAATGACTCTTAACTGCGAACTTAACTCCATTGGAAACAATATCAATCAGATTTCCAAAAAGATGAATTCACTCAGAATGATATCTGAATTAAAAAATCAGTTAACAGACTTTGAAATTCAGAAATTAAAACTGTTTGAAAAAATGGAGGAAATCAAATTACAATCCCAAAAATTTTCGGAGCAATGGTTACAGTTATAAAAACCAGTCATTCAGTACAGCGTATTTTAAACTACAATGAGATAAAAGTAAAAGAAGGAAAAGCAGAATGCATCAGTGCTGTCACCTTTCCCCTTGAACTCGAGAGGCTTAATTTTACTTTAAAACTTAATCGGTTTGTTAAACAGGCGTCGCTTAACGAAAACGTTAAGCGAAACGCTGTACACATTTCATTAAATTTTGATCCTTCGGAAAGTCATTCAAAAGAGAAGCTTAATGAAATTGCGAAAATTTACATGGAAAAAATTGGATTCGGAAAACAGCCCTATCTGGTTTATCAGCACTATGATGCAGGACATCCACATCTGCACTTGATTACAAACAATATTCAAAGAGATGGAAAAAGGATTGATCTCCATTTATTAGGAATTAGAAAATCAGAACCCGCAAGAAAAGAAATAGAAGAAAAATTCGGACTTGTAAAAGCCGAAGGGAGAAATATAAAGGAACAATTTTCTTTACAGCCTGTTGTTACTGGCAGTATTCAATACGGAAAAGCAGAGTCCAAAAAAGCGATTAATGGTATTTTAAACAAGATTCTATTTGACTATAAATATTCAAGTCTTCCGGAACTCAATGCCGTTTTAAACCAATATAATGTTCACGCCGATAGAGGAAGTGAAGAATCCAGAGTTTTTAAAAACAAAGGACTTCTTTACAAAATACTTGACAAAGATTGTAAACCAGTTGGAGTACCAATTAAGGCAAGCGACTTTTACAGCACACCGACTTTGAAATTTCTAGAAGAAAGATTTAAAATTAATGCTGTAAAAAAAGAGTCTCATAAAAGACATGTTAGATCTGTTATTAGAGAGACTTTCATTAATGAAACATTTAAATTTCCCGAACAGTTAGCAGAAAAATTAAAAAAGCAGGGCATTCATACGATTTTGAGAACGAGCAAGGACGGACAGCTTTACGGAATTACTTTTGTCGATCATAAAACTAAATGTATTTTTAACGGAAGTAGTCTTGGAAAACAATACAGTGCAAAAGGAATTTTGGAACGTTGTGAGGCAAACAATCTTACAAATCAAAACCATTATTATCAAAAATCGATTTTAACTGCTTCTGAAAATACACAAAAATTGGAATTAGAACCTATTTTAAATATTAATCCACTTGATATTTTGCTGCGTGCTGAAAATTCTAATGATTACATACCAAATCAACTTAAACAAAAGAAAAAAAGAAGATTGCGAAAACGTATTTAATTAAGTTAAGGATGGATTAATTCATCCTTAACTTAACATCTATTCTGTTGACAGCTTAAATCCAAAAGTAAATCTTTAAGATAGCCGTAAAAACTACTAAACTTTTGCTGAAGCAGATTGTCCGTCGATTTAGTCGTTTGAGATGAGTTCTAAGTGTCAAATTTTTTCTCTCAATATAATTGGTGCCAAAACGTTTAACAGAATGCAGTTTCTCATCAATCAGATATCTGTAGTTTTTTAATCTGTCTGTAAATATCTTTTTAGCTTCAGATAGTTTTAAAGTATCCAGAACACGGCTTAGGGTTTTGTTGGTTCGTTTGCCAACATTAAAACTCACAACAGTTCTAGAATTCTTGTCCAATGCATAAACCAGCCAGATAAAATTTCGCTTATTGCTAATGTAAGTACACATTTCATCAACTTCATAAGTTTTACCTTTGCTTATAATCGGCTGATTAATTTTTCTGGCAATTGATACAATTCTTTTCAACAATGTTGTCGTTGAAATTTTTAATAATCGTGCAGTACTTCTTATCCCTAAACCTTCTTTGGTGAACAAAATTATGTTTTGATTGATATTACTTTTGTATGCATTATAACCATAGTCAGACTGTTGTCGCTTTTGACACACACAGCATTTATATCTTTGGTTTCCGTTGGATTGAAATCCATTCTTTATGCATTTACCATTGCAAAAACTACATTTTATTTTCATGACCTAATTTGATACACTAAGGTACAACAAAAGCTTTTTAAGGCTTTTTAAAATATTAAAAACAGAAGAGACGACCATCAGGTCGTCTCTTTTACTATTCAAAAATCATAAATTTTTATTCTCTTTCAGGCAGTTAAATTGCTAATATGTAAAAACACCTAATCTGATACACTACCATTGTTTTTCTTGTAATTGCAGAATCAAACGAATCGGTCATTAATAAGTCCAAGGTTAGACTTTTTTGATCGATATATAACAATCTCAAAATTTGATGCATTGTTATGTTACTATCAACATCACCTCTTAATTCAGGAAAACCCAAAGAAAGAAATAATGCATTTGAAAAACTTTTTTTACTTTCAGTTCTTCGATATGGAAATATCTGCCAACCTTCGCTGTTTGATTTTATTGCTTCCTCGTAAGTTCCCCAAAAGATTGACATTGGTTGATTACCCGAAACAGAAACAGTCCTTTTTATGGTTATTGGTTCCGTGTTTATTACAACTTCAGCATAAACATCACCACATAAAGTAGCTGATTTCGTCCATTTTTTAAAATCACCGCCAAGAACAAAGAAAATAAAATTGCCTATTGTTGATTTACCTGCACTGTTATGCCCTCTAATAATATTGACGCCATCGTGAAATAGTTCATCGTATGCTTTTTTACCAGTTAAAGTAAAGATTACTAACCGATTTAATTTAAGAAAAGGATTATATTGCGTCATACTTAAATTCAATTAAATTTGTTCTAACTTTTAATCCTAAATGACCATAAAGATTCATTGATGCCAAAGGTCCCGTTATTAGAGTTATAAGATTAGGATTTTCTTCATTTGCTTGATTTACTCTTATTGAAAGTTTTTCAGCAAGACTAGAATCAGTTCTTTTTATTATTCCGTTTTTAAATTCATCTGCATCAAATAAGCCATATGAGATTAATGCTTTAATTGCCAAAATCTGTATGTTTTCCATTTTAAAGAAGAGTCGCTTTCTGTCAATTATACGTTCATAATTATTGCTTTCAGCTTTTATGTATTTTTCGTATTTTTTAAATCCTTGAAAACTTTTTATTTCTAAAAGTTCTGTAGGAAATGCTAAATAAAAATCTAGAATTCTTAATTTATCTACCTCAAGATTTTCTTTTGTCTTTTCAGTTATTTGTAAAATTCTAAACATTGTATGATATAAGTCGTAGGCTTGATTGTATATTAACATACTAATTCCATTTTATATGACAGTTTCCGGTTAGAAAATAAATCATTCCATTTATTTCATCATCGTAGATCCGTAATAAGTTATCTCCAAGTATATCTTCTAATGGTTTAATTATATATTCTGCAATGAGTTGGTTTATAAACTCTTCGGATAGTCCTTCTGAAATTCTTGGATATATATTTGTTTGATAACTTGAATAAACTTTTGCAAGTAAAAATGCATAAATTAATTGGGCAGTTTCTGAATGCTCATTTTTCAAAAGTTTTTTTGCGAACTTTTCTTTTGAAGTTTCTGCAAAATGTAAATAAGTAAGTCTATTTCCATTCTGTAATTTTTTTTCTAAACCGATAAACCCTTTGTCGTCAGCATTATTTTTAAAATGCAAAAGTTCATCTACAATTTCGCTAAAAATTGCAGATTCGTTTTTTTCTTTTTCAAGTCTTTCATATAATTTTTCAAGTTGTGATTGACCTCCAAAGGTTATTCTACCAATATTATAAACGGGTTTTATTATATCACGACCAGCTAAATCACCATTTTCTAAAACATTATCAGATTGGGTAACTCCATTTAGATTTTCATCATTCGACATACAAATTATTTATTTATATCTCTACCAGCCATATCACCACCAACGCGATTTCCTTTTTGATTGACCTTATTTGTGTTTTTCTTTTTTGAACTTTTTTTGATGTTAAGTGTAATTGCAATTCCAGCAAATACAGCAATTAATGCTAAAATTATTACTTTTAAATTTTCCGTTATAAATTCCATAAGTTCTTTGTTTGTGTGATTTATAAGTATTCCAATCTACTAATTTATACCAATCATTGAATAGGTTAATTAATCCAAAATAGGTGAAAATTGTGTTTTAAAATAGACTTCTCATTTCTGCTAATATAAAATATTTATTACAAATGGCAAGCCATATTATATCGAATCCGTTACTATGATTAATTACTTGAACATTTTCCATAATAAGTGTCTTCAAATTAAAAAAACACCTTCAACAATTAACGTAGATATGAAAACAAATAACGTCAATAAATCTATTATCTCATTATGGAAAACCGTAACAAGAAAATGAATTCCATAGTATTACACAATACGTATTTATACTTTATTTTTATTCTGCATAAAGCCACTAGACATAAAAAAAACTAACGACCAGATTCATTATCCAGTTATTCGGCTTCAAAATATTACAATACAAGGTTCTTGATTTATAGACTTTTGTGAATTAAATTAAAAGTCATAAATATCTAACTCATTTCCGATAATTTTATCTAGTTTTATCATTTATACAAACAAGTTAGCAGTTATTATACACAAAATCAGTAGAATTCAAGAACTTATGCAACAAATGATAAAAGAAATATCTACAATTATATTTAATCATCTTTCAGAACATGAAAATCAAAGAAATATAACTCTTGAAAAAACTGAACTTATAGAAATTGATAATGGACTACTTTCATCTTGTGAAAACGACATAAGAGAGAGATTAAAAATTAAATTATCAAAAGGATTTTGTAGTAAAATATTAATTGAACAACTTTCATTTCACAAAGCTAATTACGGAGAGAAATTTGGAGATAAAGTTGAGTATTTTAATACCCCTGAAATACTAAATTTAATTGAAAACTTAGAAAACAAAAAAATTATCGGTTTACCTTTTACAGGTGAACTTTTAAAACCTTATCTACATATTCATCTTAGTCCATTTTCTAGTTTAGGATATTCACTAGTTAGAAATATAAAAGAATTTTGGTTCAAAAAGGGAACAATTAGGAATGAAAAAAGTAACGAATTTGAAGAAATCGTTAAAAAGTATAATGTTGAAAATTTATCTGCTATTGCAAATGAAATGCATCAAAAGGCAATTTCAAATAAAGATTTAAAAGGTGAATGGTTAATTTATAGAACCGAAAATGACATTAATTATTATTTATGTTTAGCTTCTCACAGGGAAGGAAAAGATAGAAAAGAAAGTGATGAAAATATCTTTAAAATGAAAATTGAAAAATGCTTAACAGAATTTACTCAATTAAAATAACAACTGCTAAGCCGTTTGGCGAGATTGCGAATTTTGTAGTAAAATCACATTTACATTTCGCAAGAAATTTTATCTTTAACCGAAAATAAAAAGTTCCGAAGCTCGCAACCTCGCCAAGGGCCAGAACGTTGACGGTCATTGTAAACAGAAATTACACTAAAAAAATATCTATGGGAATATTTGATAAACTCTTTGGAGGAAAAAAAAATATAAAAGTTGAAAAACCTAAATTTACAAATTTTGTATCCTCAGATGAATTAATGGAGGAAGAAGAATTTTGGTCAATAATTAAAATAACAAAAGACAATTCAAAAGACAATTTTGAATTACAGCAACTAGCATTAGCAAATGAACTTCGCAAATTAACTCCTGACGAAATTATTTTATTTGGGAACCGATTTAGAAGCTATAGAGGTTTAGCTAACACTTGGGAACTTTGGGGGGCAATTTATATTATTCACGGTGGATGCGGAGATGATAGTTTTAATGATTTTAGAGAATGGGTAATTGGACAGGGTAAAGACTTCTATAATAAAACAATTAAAAATCCTGAAACTCTTGTAGAAGTTGAAACTGAAAAAATTGAAGACTGTGATTGGGAAGGCTTAGGCTATGTCGCAGGAACAATTTTTGAAGAATTAACGGGACAAAAAATGCCTTATTCGTTTCAAGAAAACCATAATACGACTGGAAATGAATGGGAAGAAGATGGGAATGACTTGAAAAATTTGTTTCCTAAACTTTATGCTAAATATCCGGATAACATTTAATAGAGAAAACAACGACCATAAACAACTACTACAACGGATTTATGCAATTGGCTTAATGGATAGTTTGTTTTGCGTTTGGAATGATTTGAAAAATCCGAAAATAGGTCTCAATTTAATTCCCAACCCGCTGTAGTACCAGAATATTAGGCGTAACACTATTATCAATCAATTAAAATTGAGCATTATGGCAGATTTAGTAAAAAGACAACACTTTGTTCCCAGAACTTATTTGAAACATTTCGCTGTTGAAAAGGGGCAAGAATATACTATTTCTGTATTACCAAGTAACGAAGAAACGGCTCATAAGATTTTTGAGACTAATATCAAAAATATTGCTATTGAAAGAAATCTTTATACGTTACCTGGAAAAAGCATTGAACAAAAGATGGCCGTTGAAAAATTTTACTCAGACGAATTTGAGCAACACTATAACACGATTTACAATATATTAATTGATTCGGAGAAAAACAAAATCTCACAAGCTGAAAGAGAATTAATAATTTCAACTGTTGTAACGATGTATTATCGAACAACCAAATGGGTAAATGCAAGTAGGGGTTTGATGAGTCGAGTTTTTGATCAAGTTTTCCTTCTTTGTAAGCAAACAGGCAAAGATTATTTCACATTTGAAGGTGAAAAAATATCGATTGCTGGAAGAACATTGGAAGAATTTACGAAAGATTACAATGACGAAAGACAGCCCGGAATGATTCTCGCTCAATTAGAAGTTGCTTTAAAATTAATTCCTTTGAGATTAAAGAATGACGCAATTATGGTCGTAAAATTGGACGAAGGCGATGAATTCGTTACAAGCGATAATCCTGTTATAGCAAGTAATTTATCCGAAAAAAGATTTATGCCTTTTGATCCGCAGAATACATTAAAACTACCTCTTGACAATAAACACATTTTAATGTTAATACCAGAAGGAATTGCAGGACAAGAAAACTTGATTTTTAGAAAGACTAGTAAAGCGGCTTTTTCTACAATGGACAAACTAGTCGGAAATTTTCAACAAATGAATAATTCTGAAAAATTTATTTTTGGTTCTAAAACAGCTTTAGAATCATACTTAAAAACTAAAAAAGAAACTGAAAGCCCTATTCATGAAGAAGATAAAAAACTTGAATCGATAGCGGATTTTCTGAAACGAATAGATGAATTAAAAAAGTAAAGAACTACGGCTTTGTTCTTACATCTGCCTTACAGCACGCCTATAGATGTGCCTAAGTCCGTGATTTATTTAAGTATTTAGTTCGTTTAGCATTTTTAGAAAGTTTTCTGGAGGAAAAAATTGCAATTTCCCATCTTGAATTTTATATGGAATTTCAGTAAAAATTTCATCCTTATACCAAAAAACTTTATTACTAAGAGAACCAGGCCCCTCGATGTTCATATTATGAATTGCTGGAAAAATTCCATTCATAGCTTTTACGATTTCTAAATTCTCAATTGGATATATTATAGCCGAATGTCTATGAGGGATTCCAATCAATAAACCATTAGTACCACTAAGCTTTTTGAGGTTTTCTATATCAAATAGTATGTTTGGTGTAAAAAAATGATCAGAATTTACAAACCAAATGTCAAACGTATTAAAATCTTCTTTTGTTATTGTAAGTGGATATTTTTCTTTAATATTTTGTATTCCAATTTCGAAAAGTTCGTCTATAGATTTTCCCCAGTTTTTTATTTGCTCTGGCTTTATACTGGAAATACTATGAGGGAAATCAAATACAATCATAGAATAAATATCTCCTCCAAATTCTTTTCCAATTGTAAACTCTCTTCCAATATAATCAACATATTCTTCGTTATATAATCTTACTCCAATATATTTTTTAACTTCATCAAAATTGTCTACTTTTTTTTCAAATTCTATTTCAAATTTATTTGCTTCTATCAGTGAATTAAAGTGATCGTTTATTATCCCTTTATAATTTTTAGGTTTA
>NZ_MUGS01000079.1 GCF_002222055.1 Flavobacterium araucananum | reverse complement strand
CGTACGTTGCCTAAATGGTCTTTGTACTGAAACACATACGAAAAAACTCCACTCTCCTTTTTTACATACCCCTCTGCCGTTGGAAAAAATTGTAATGTTGGCGTGGTTGGAACCTTTTCATTTATCTGTTGTTCCGCTAACGCGCTAAAACGATTCGTTTCTACTGGCGGAGGCGGATCTGTTCCATCGATAGGAGGATCATTAGGATCTTGTGGATCGTCTGGCACTTGCGGATTATCAGGAGGTAAAGGAGAACCTCCCCCGCCCTGATTATTCTGGTTTTCACCATATTTGTACTGAAAACCTCCCAAATAATTGGTATAAGTCGTCAGAGCAAGATCCTTTACAATTTTCTCGAGTTTTTGTCCCGCTGCGTTGTAAATATACTCAATAGTACCACTTGTTCCAAATGTAATTTTCTTAGGCAAATTGAGTTGGTTATAGGCTATACTGGTGATGTTTTTGTTTTTGTCACTGATCATATTTCCGTTGGCATCATAAAGATAATCATCGCCTGTTTTATTTCCGTCGATAAAACCTTTATTATCATTACCATACGGACTGTCTGTAACTTTTTCCAGCTGATTCGAATTCTCACTTAGATAGCCATACGTTAAATCATCTGTTTGTAGTACTATTGATGGCGCGTCACTATCACCATACCTTTGCAAAAACTTGATATTGCCATTCTTATCATAACTTAAACTTTCATTGTAAGCTCCAGAGGATGGAATAGCATCATTAGGTTTTCGATAAAGAGCATTTTTTAATCGGTTAAGATTGTCGTATTGGTAGCCGTAAGATCGTAATGATTGATCTGAGGCTGTTTTCCAGAAAGTCTCTGCAATATTGCCATTGTACAAGGCGTCAACAGCTGAGTTACCGGACTGATTATAATTGATCTTAAAGGCAAATAAATCTACAGGATCTGAATCTTGTTGCAGGTTTTCTATTTTATTGATACCGGTAAGCCAACCTCTGATGTTGTAGCTAAAATCGACTTTTTGTCTGCTGTTTCCTCCTG
>NZ_MUGS01000078.1 GCF_002222055.1 Flavobacterium araucananum | reverse complement strand
TTTACGATGCACAAGAAGATACTTCGATAGGAGTAGTGCTACTTTCGGCAGAAGGACCTTCTACCAAAGATGGTATTTATTCATTTTGCAGCGGAGGAGACCAAAACGCTCGTGGACATCAGGGTTACGTAGGCGAAGATGGACAACATCGTTTAAATATTCTTGAAGTACAGCGTTTAATTCGTTTTATGCCAAAAGTAGTCATTGCAGTGGTTCCGGGTTGGGCAGTAGGTGGCGGACACAGTTTGCACGTAGTTTGCGACATGACGCTGGCAAGCAAAGAACACGCTATTTTTAAACAAACAGATGCTGATGTCACCAGTTTCGATGGTGGTTACGGATCTGCTTACCTGGCAAAAATGGTAGGTCAGAAAAAAGCACGTGAAATTTTCTTTTTAGGAAGAAACTATTCTGCACAGGAAGCTATGGATATGGGAATGGTAAATGCGGTTATCCCACACGATGAATTAGAAGATACTGCTTATGAGTGGGCTCAGGAAATTCTTCAAAAATCGCCTACTTCTATAAAAATGCTAAAATTCGCCATGAATTTAACAGACGACGGAATGGTAGGACAACAGGTTTTTGCCGGCGAAGCAACACGTCTGGCCTATATGACCGAAGAAGCAAAAGAGGGAAGAAACGCTTTCTTAGAAAAAAGAAAACCAAACTTTGGCGAAAACAAATGGTTGCCATAAAAATATTTTGGATTTCTGATTTTAGATTTTNNAATCTAAAATCTAAAATCAAAATTCTAAAATAAAATAGATGAAACACTGGATTGAAGCCGCAAGATTGCGCACATTACCTTTATCAGTTTCCGGAATTATAGTTGGAAGTATTTATGCGCTTTCAAACCCTACAGAAACGATTAACACTCCAACAGAAGTTTTTAGCTGGAAAATTTTTGGTTTTGCACTTCTAACAACCCTTGGTTTACAAATCCTGTCCAATTTTGCAAATGATTACGGAGATGGTGTAAAAGGAACTGATAACGAAGACAGAATAGGGCCAAAACGTGCGATACAAAGTGGTGTTATTACACCACAAGCCATGAAAAAAGCTATAATAATAACTTCGGTCTTAACATTATTGGCCGCTATTATTCTAATATATTTTGCCTTTGGCGAAACCAATTTCGGATATTCAATCTTCTTTTTAGTATTAGGAATTGCAGCAATAGCTTCGGCAATTCGTTATACAGTAGGAAATTCGGCTTACGGATATAAAGGATTTGGAGACCTGTTTGTATTTGTTTTCTTTGGTCTTGTCAGCACTTTAGGCGTAAACTTTTTATACTCTAAAGAAGTTGATCCCCTGTTGATACTTCCCGCAGTAGCAATTGGTTTATTAAGTGTTGGAGTTCTGAACCTTAATAACATGCGTGACGAAGAATCAGACAAAAAATCCGGAAAAAATACAATCGTAGTTCAAATTGGCGGTGCAAAAGCTAAAATTTATCATTTTACTTTGATCATTACGGCTATGGTTTTCGTAGTTGTTTTTGCCATTCTAAGCGATTACAACTTCGATCAATACCTGTTTTTACTGGCTTACATCCCGTTGACCAAACATTTAATTACTGTTTATAAAAATCAGGACCCTAAGCTGTTAGATCCCGAATTAAAAAAACTGGCACTAAGTACATTTTTACTTTCAATATTATTGACAGTATGTATGATTTCGTTGATTTCAGACATTATTGTTAACCTTTTCTTAGGCGGAAGATAAAACGAAGTTCAACTTTTAAAATTAATCAAAATGAAAATTACATTTTACGGACACGCCTCTTTAGGCATTGAAGTTGCGGGAAAACATATTATTGTTGATCCTTTTATAACAGGAAATCCAAAAGCGGCTGCTATTGACATAAACACACTAAAAGCAGACTATATTTTATTGACACATGCACATGGTGATCACGTTCTTGACGTCGAAGCCCTTGCAAAACGTACTAATGCAACGATAGTTTCGAATGCAGAGATTACAAGTTACTACGCTCAAAGAGAGTTCAAAGCACACCCTATGAATCACGGCGGAAGCTGGAAATTCGATTTTGGAACCGTGAGATATGTAAATGCGATACATTCAAGTTCTTTTCCTGACGGAACTTATGGCGGAAATCCAGGTGGTTTTGTCATCGAAAGCGAGCATAAAAATATCTATATTGCCGGAGACACAGCCCTTACATTTGATATGAAGCTGATCCCGTTACGAACAAAACTAGATTTGGCAATTCTTCCAATTGGTAACAATTTTACCATGGATATCGAAGATGCTATCATTGCCTCTGATTTTGTAGAATGCGATAAAATCCTGGGCTATCACTTTGATACTTTTGGATATATCGAAATCAATCACGAAGATGCGATTCGTAAATTTTTTGATAAAGGAAAAGATTTGATGCTTTTAGAAGTAGGAGAATCAATAGAACTTTAATAATATCCTAAAGAGAGTTAAAGCGGGAGCTCTTTCCCGCTTTAACTCTATCTTTTTTGAGTCGATAAAAAATCTTCTCAAAAAAGGATGCCGCCTCAAACGAAGCTTACTGAACTCCAATAAAAATAAAATATTGGTGAAGTAATCGGGGCTTGGGATTTCGTTTTTATAAGACATTTTATATGGACAACACTATTAAATTTATTTGTGATTGTTGTGGCCAAGAGCAGGAAAGCTGGCCCGCAATAGCTTATAATTCACCCAATAGTTACACTAAACTTTCAGCTCAGGAAAAAGAAGAAATTGCCATCATTGATAACGATTTTTGCGTAATCAAACATCCTGAACATGTTCTTAGATTTGTTAGATGCGTTTTATTTCAAAAAGTCAATGATCATTGCCAGGATCTCGAATATGGTTTTTGGGTTTCGTTAAGTGAAGAAAGTTTTGAAAACTACCTTGAAAACTTTGACAACGAGAATCATGAAAACCAATATTTTGGCTGGCTTTCCAATTTTATTCCGCAATACGAATTTTCAGGAAGTATACCAACAACAGTAGTTACCAAAAATGGGAACGAAAGACCTGAAGTTTTTCCACATAGTAATTTCGACCATCCTTTTGTAAAAGATTTTTATAACGGAATTACAAAAGAAGAAGCTGAAAAGCGGATTCGTGAAATATTAAAAAATTAGGCTTGAAATTTGCTTGAAATATTTAATCTAAATTTTCTAAAATGAATTTAAAAAGATTTACTCTATTTCTTTTAATTATAGTTTCCTATAACGCTTTTGCACAAAAAGATGGTTATTGGGACAAAGAACGTGCTACAACAAGAGAAATTATAGTTTCGGCACGGGACAGAATCACCGTAAAAACAGAAGATTTGCCTGTTGGAACCACAGAAATTGTATACAGAATTACACTTCTGGACGAAAACCAACAAATGACCAACAGTCTGGTTTCGATGCTAAAAGCAATTCCGGATCCTTACGGAATTGGTCAGGGTTCAGCGGGAGCAGTTTTTTTAATGTCTAAAATTTCCGGTGATGATTCCTGTACTTACGCATTATTTACATCCAATGATGATGCAAAAAAATATGTAGACGACGGAAAAACAGACAAAGCCTGTTATGCACAAGTAGATCCCGTAAATAAAGATGCAAAACGATTATCTCTTGATAAATCATCTTGTTTAAAACAAAATACCGCTACAATTTGGTTTGGATTTACCAGTAAAAATTGGGTTTTAAATCAAAAAGTTGTACTGGAAGTCGTGCCTTGGGTCGATACAAAACTAAATCGTGGTTGGAATCAGGATAATAAAAACGAAATTATAAGCCTTTGCAAAACCTCTACAATGGCACAGAAAATGGCGAATTCTGATGATTTTTGCGTTTGTATTCTGGATAAAATTATGAAACAATATCGTTATTCAGAATTTCAGAAGTTATTACCTATCGAAAAAAATAAGGAGTATAAAGACTTTGGAAACAGCTGTTACAAAGATGTTGATATTTCTAAAAATGTTTATAATGACCTGAGAACTCAGGTTTCGTCACTCATTAAACAACAAAAATACAATGAAGCGATTCAAAAACTAAATACCATCATCAACGATCAAAAAGCAACCGCATTAGATTACGGTTCTATTGGTTATTGCTACATTTTGACCAAACAATACGCAAAAGCTATTAAATTCCTTAAAGAAGGCGAAAAATTGGATGATACAGAATTATTGGTAAAATTAAATTTAGCACATGTTTATTTGGTCAGTGATGAGTATAGCGAAGCAAAAGCTATTTACAAAAAATACCAAGCTCAAAATGTTACAGACAGTTTGAGCTGGATAGAAAAAACAAAACTGGATTTTACTGTTTTCCAAAAAGCAGGTTTACCCTCAAAAGACTTCGAAAGAGTTCTAAAATTATACAATTAAAATTTTACCATATAAGTGCTATAAGTTCATTTAAATTATAGTCTGTTAAGTTTAAATTATTATCATATAACTATATGATATAATTTTAGATTACAGTCATTCAGATTTACGCAAACCTTTTAAATGAACTTATATAACTTATATGGTTTAAAAAAAATATGAAAGCAACTTACCATAAATACATGCTCGATTTTAAACGCCCTTCGGGAACATCGAGAGGTGTTATGACCGAGAAAGAAACCTGGTTTATCATTCTTGAAGAAAATGGTAAAAAAGGAATAGGCGAGTGCGGAATCCTGCGTGGCCTGAGCGCTGATGATCGGGAAGATTATGAGGAAAAAATAAAATGGGCCTGCCAGAATATTACACTTGGCGAAACCGCTTTATGGGAATCTTTATTAGAATTTCCGTCGATACAATTTGGAATCGAAATGGCTTTTTTATCCCTTAAAAGCGAAAATCCGTATGTGTTATTTCCTTCCGATTTTACCAATAATTCAAAATCAATAACCATCAATGGTCTGGTCTGGATGGGCGAAGCTTCGTATATGAAACAACAAATCGAAGAGAAATTAGCCGATGGTTTCAATTGCATCAAACTAAAAATTGGCGCTATCGATTTTGAGAAAGAACTGGAATTATTGCGCTTTATCCGAAGTCATTTTTCAGCAAAACAAATCGAGATCAGGGTAGATGCTAATGGTGCTTTTGCTTTAAACGAAGCTTTAGATAAACTGAATCAATTAGATCAATTTGAGCTTCATAGTATCGAGCAGCCCATTAAAAAAGGGAATATAGACGAAATGGCAGAGTTGTGTCAAACAACTCCATTTCCTATTGCACTCGACGAAGAATTAATAGGCATTTTTTCCTTCCAGGAAAAAGAAAAATTACTACAGGAAATTAAACCCCAATATATAATCCTGAAACCAAGTTTTGTTGGTGGTTTTAGAGGAACTAAAGAATGGATTGATCTTGCCGAAAAGTTTAAAATTGGCTGGTGGATAACATCTGCATTAGAAAGTAATATTGGTCTTAATGCTATTGCACAATGGACATTTCTTCAAAATTCAAAAATGCCGCAAGGTTTAGGAACCGGTGCACTTTATAACAATAATTTCGATTGTCCGCTAGAAGTTTTACAAGGACAATTATGGTATAATAAAGCTAAAAAATGGAACTCTTTTTTTTAGGAGGCACAAAGTAACAAAGGTTCAGAGGNNACCTCTGTACCTTTGAACCTGTTTTTTACTCTTTCCCTCCAAGTAAATTTTGTTGCCAGTCTTTCAATTCCTGCCATTTTCCTTCGTAGGCCAGTAAAGCTTGTTTTGCCCAGGTACTTGGGTTATGTATTGCATAATTTTCTCCGCCTCCGTCAAGAATCGCTTGCAACCTTTCAGTAGGTGTTGCAGATAATTCTCTCCAGGTTGTGATTCCCGCAGCATTAAACAAAGCTTCTATTTTTGGTCCGATTCCTTCAACAATTTTAAGATCATTTTCCTTTATACTTTTACCATAAATAGTTTTGGCAAGTATACCGTCAAAAAGCAATGCAGGCGGAACATTGGCCGCAAATGATTGTGTAGTCGTACCAGATGCAGAGAAATTTGCTTTTGCAGCCAGATCAGCCTCCAGTGAAGAGATTTTAGCATTAAGACTTCTGGTGTTTGCTTTGCAGGCATCCAAATCAGCTTGCAAGGATAAAGCCAGCGAATCATCTCCTTTCGAAGTCAATTTTCCCAGTAAGTAACCTAAAATTCCACAAATTAAACCCACCAGCGCAGGTATTAAGATACAAGGTATATTCATAATAGTATATTTTTGATTAATTATTTAATTGTAATGACTGTTCTTCTGTTACTTGCTTTTCCTTCTGGAGTTGTATTTTCGCCAACCGGTTCATCAGGACCTTTAGATTCAGTAATAATACGTGAAGCATCAACACCTTGTTGAGACAAATATTTTTTAGAAAACTCAGCACGTTTTTGCCCAAGAGCAACATTACCATCACGATTTCCAACATTGTCACTATATCCAACAACCAAAACAGTTGCATCTTTAACCTGCTTCGTATATTTAATAATATCTGCCACTTTTTGTTTCTCGATATTGCCTAGCTTATTACTGGCTTTATTGGTGTTAAAATGTAGCGTAAGGGGATCTGAATTGATTTTTTCTTTCAATGTGCTCCATTCATCATTAGAAACAACGCTATCTTTTGCAGTTTCGAATTGATAAGCTACAGGACCCAGAATGGTATCTGATTTAGTTTCCCACTTATCGATTATTTCTCCTTTTACATCAAAGTTTGAAGCATTAAATCCTTTAGAAACAAAATAATTTTTAACATCATTTGCCCTCGCAAGTCCCAGATTCTCGAATTTTGATGTATTGGTCTCATCAGAAATAGCATAACCTGTAATGGTAATTTTTTGTTTGGGATTAGAAATCAAAAGTGTTTTAAGCTTTTCTAAACCAATACTTACCGAGTCACTAACTGGTATAAGTAATAAAGAACTATTTTTCAGGAACTTGAGATTATCATGTGTTTGATACTCAATTCCGGAACCACTTAAAATAAATGGAACGAAGTTTCCATCCTGAGCTATTGCTACCGGTTTCTTTTCAGCATCCGGTACAGGCGTTTTTACGCAACAATTGCAACAAAAATTTAAATACAAAAATGTACCTAAAATGATTGTTACAACAATACCCAATAAATAGAGTGCTTTTTTAGACATAAATTATAAGATTAAAGTTACACAAATTTAATTAAAAAAGACATATAACTCTGTTTATCAGTGAGTTATTTTTATATCAAAATAAGGCAAATAATTTTTTTCTTATTCGATTCAAAAACATTTTAAACACTTGCAATTCAGACGTAAAAGATCTTTTAAGGAAATTGAGTAACTTGCATCAAAAATAATTTACAGAAAAAATGGTCGAAATAGAAAGAAAGTTTCTTGTAAAATCGGATGATTTTAAAGAACAGGCTTTTACTCAAAATAAGATAGCTCAGGGTTATCTAAGTTCGATTCCGGAAAGAACCGTTCGCGTTAGAATAAAAGGCAATAAAGGCTTTATTACCATAAAAGGAATTAGTCAGCAAGGCGGAATGTCCCGTTTTGAATGGGAAAACGAAATTCCGCTTGATGAAGCGCAGCAATTACTTAAATTATGCGAGAAAGGCAAAATAGAAAAAACCCGTTTTGAAATAAAATCAGGAAACCACATTTTTGAAGTAGATGAATTTTATGGAGAAAACGAGGGTTTGATAATGGCGGAAATAGAACTGGAATCAGAAACTGATACTTTCGAAAAACCGGATTGGCTAGGAGAAGAAGTAACCAATGATGAAAGATATTACAATGCCTATTTGAGTAAAAAACCGTTTAAAGATTGGGGAAAACAATAACGTTATGACAGAACAATATGATTTAATAATTGTTGGAGGCGGACCAATAGGTCTTGCTTGTGCAATCGAAGCGCAAAAGAAAAATTTACGTTACTTAATTATAGAAAAAGGAGCAATTGTCAATAGTATTTTTAATTATCCTTTGTATATGACCTTTTTTTCAACCGCCGAAAGGCTTGAAATTGGTGATATTCCGTTTAATTGTCTAACTCCAAAACCAGGACGTCAGGATGCTTTAGAATATTATCGAAATATTCATCGTTACTTTAATTTTTCTATAAATTTGTTCGAAGAAGTTACTCAGGTTCAAAAACTTGAACGTAATTTTTTTAATATCAAAACCAATAAAAATAGTTACGAAGCAAAAAATGTGGTTATAGCAACCGGTTTTTATGATATCCCGATTACCATGAACATAAAAGGAGAAGATCTCTCTAAAGTTCGCCATTATTATAAAGAAGCGCACGAATATGCTTTTAGAAATGTTTTGGTAGTTGGTGCTAATAATTCGTCTGTCGATGCAGCACTCGAATGTTGGAGAAAAGGAGCAAATGTCACGATGGTTATTCGTAAAAATGAAATAAACAACAGAGTTAAATATTGGGCAAAACCGGATATCGAAAACAGAATTGCCGAAGGAAGTATTAAAGCTTATTTTCAATCGAATATAACAGAAATTCGAGAAAATGAAGTAGAAATCGAAACTCCAAACGGTAAAGTTACGATAGAAAATGATTTTGTATTAGCCCTAGCTGGACAATTC
>NZ_MUGS01000077.1 GCF_002222055.1 Flavobacterium araucananum | reverse complement strand
CTCCGGTCATGGAGAAAGCCAGTATCGATGAATTTTATCTCGATATCACAGGTATGGATAAATTCTACGGTTCCTACTTATGGACTAACGAGCTGGCTCAGTCCGTTACAAAAGAAACGGGCTTGCCGATTAGCTTTGCATTATCGGTCAATAAAACTGTATCCAAAATTGCAACCGGAGAAGGTAAGCCTAAAGGTAATCTTGAAATACCTGAAGATATGGTAAAACCTTTTCTTAATCCATTATCTATTAGAAAAATACCGATGGTAGGCGATGCCACTTTTCAATTGTTATCACGCATAGGCGTCAGAAATATCCAAACACTTTCTGAAATGCCTGCTGAGGTACTACAGCAGATGATTGGTAAGAACGGAATCGAGTTATGGAAAAAAGCTAACGGTATCGACAACAATCCAGTTGAACCGTATACGGAGCGTAAATCAATTTCTACAGAGCATACTTTTTTGCAGGATACAATAGATCTCGACAAACTCAAAAGAGTACTTCAGGGTATGGTGGAAAAATTGGCTTTTCAGCTTCGTTCTGAAGGCTGGCTTACCTCAACGGTGGTCATTAAAATACGCTATGCAAATTTCGATACTGAAACCAAACAATGCAGAGTTCAGTACACTTCTGCAGATCATATACTGATGAAGAATGTAACAGACCTTTTCAACAAACTTTACCAACGCAGGATGCGCCTTCGACTTATTGGTATTCGCTTCTGCGGTCTGGTTAGAGGCACTTATCAGATCAACATGTTTGAAGACACCGAAGAAATGCTTTCGTTGTACCAGGCAATGGACAGAATGAAAACCCGATATGGTTTTGATGCAGTAATGCGTGGAGGCGGCGCAACATTCAAGCCCAACAATAAAAATGAAATATTAAAAAGAAAAAAATAAGCCTATGTACCTCAATTGCCATTCATTTCACAGCTTACGCTATGGCACTATACCGGTTGAAGAATTGGTACAGCTGGGAATTCAATGCAAAGCAGAATCTATGGCACTTACTGACATAAATACGGTAACAGGCATTTACGATTTTATTAAATTGTGTCAGGCTGCATCTATAAAGCCCCTTATAGGAATTGAATTTCGCGGCCAGCATACATTGCGATATATTGGTCTTGCCCTAAACCGAGAAGGTTTAGGAGAAATGAACCGATTTTTGACAAAGCATAATTTTGAAGATTCAGCGCTTCCGGTCCTTGCGCCGGCATTCGTGAATGTTATAGTAATTTATCCTATCACCAATGCCCCGTCTAATCTACAAGAAAACGAATACATCGGGATAAAACCTGATGAACTTCTGCTATTATATAAAGAAAAATGGAAAAACAGGTTAGATAAAATGATGATACTGCATCCTGTTACAATTAGGAATAAAAAAGAATATAACCTTCATAAAATATTACGTGCTGTCGATCTAAACGTGATTGGGTCAAAATTAACTACGGATGATTATTGTAGTGATTCAGAAACAATGCTGCCCCTTTCAGAATTATTGGAAAAATATACGCTCTATCCTACTATTATTCAGAATACCCAAAACATAATTGAGAGGTGCAATTTTGAATATGAATTCGGAATACCGCGAAATAAAAAATATTTCACCAACAGCCGTGATGAGGATATGCAACGGTTAAGAGAACTTGCCCAAGAAGGAATGGTAAAAAAATATGGACCTGACAATATTATTGCCAAACAGCGTGTTGATAAAGAACTAAAAGTCATTGAAGAATTGGAGTTCAGTGGTTATTTTCTCATAACATGGGATATTATTAGGTATAGTATTAGTAAGGGCTTTTTGCACATAGGACGAGGCAGCGGAGCTAACAGTATTATTGCTTATTGTCTGGGCATTACCGATATCTGTCCTATCGAATTGGATTTGTATTTTGAGCGATTTCTGAATGTAAACCGAAAAAGCCCGCCAGATTTCGACATTGACTGGTCATGGAAAGAACGTGATATAATATTAGAATATATCTTCAACCGCTACGGAGTGGAGCACGTTGCTTTCTGCGGCACCAATGTTGAGTTTAAATATCGGTCAATATTCAGGGAAGTTGGAAAAGTATTTGGACTGCCAAAAGAGGAACTTGATGCCCTTGCTAAAAACCCGCTAGAACTTCACGATAATAATAAGGTGGTGAGGATGGTTCAGGAGTACGGAATGATGCTTGAAAAATATCCAAATCAGAGAAGTATGCATTCATGTGGGATACTGATTTCTGAAGAGCCTATCACCAATTTTACAGTACTGGAAATGCCACCAAAAGGATTTCCAATAGCACTGTTCGATATGCATGTGGCAGAAGATATTGGTTTTGAAAAATTCGATATTTTGAGCCAGCGCGGAATAGGACATATTGATGATAGTGTCAAACTGATACGTAAGAACCGTGGTATAAATGTTGATATTAGGGATACATCGCTTTCTAAAGATGAGGCTTTTTGCAATCAATATTTAGGTCGAGGTAAAACTATCGGTTGTTTCTATA
This sequence comes from Flavobacterium araucananum, assembly GCF_002222055.1. Taxonomy (GTDB): domain Bacteria; phylum Bacteroidota; class Bacteroidia; order Flavobacteriales; family Flavobacteriaceae; genus Flavobacterium; species Flavobacterium araucananum. The sequence continues at coordinate 14,095 of NZ_MUGS01000077.1, read as the reverse complement.
TCGAAAGTCCCGCAATGCGTGGGCTTCTCAGAAGACTACAATGTAATAACTACAAGATACTTGTGGCCGCATCATCCATTATTCGTCCTGGTGTTGCCCAAAGTGGAATGATGAAGGAATATATTTTCAGACATAACAACCCGACACAATTTGAATACTTCCATGAAGTATTTCAGGAGCAGCTCGGTGAGACGTATGGCATAATGGTATATCAGGAAGACGTAATAAAGATAGCCCTGCATTATGGAGGACTTCCCGCTGCAGATGGGGATATATTACGCAGGGCAATGAGCGGAAAAGGGAGGTCAAAATCCGCCCTTCAGAAAGTAAAGGATAACTTTTTTGAATGCTGTGAGCGTCAAGGCCATCCTTTGGAACTTAGTCAGGAAATTTATCGCCAGATCGAATCGTTTGCCGGATATTCTTTCTGTAAGGCACACTCAGCATCTTATGCAGTTGAAAGCTATCAGAGCTTATATCTTAAAGTACATTATCCAATTGAATTTATGGTTGCGGTTATTAATAACCAAGGAGGTTTTTACAGAACTGAAGTATATGTGCATGAAGCCCGGATTTCAGGTGCCGTAATACATAATCCATGTGTAAATAAAAGCGAATATGAAACTACACTTTATAGTATCGACGTTTACCTTGGGTTTATGCATCTTGAAGGATTGGAAACCAAAGTAGCAGAGCACATAGTTAAAGAGCGTCAATTAAATGGAGAATATAAATCTCTGGAAGATTTTATAAATAGAATAACGATTGGTATCGAAGGAATCCAAATATTAATATTTATTGGAGCATTCCGTTTCACGGGAAAAACAAAGAACCAGTTATTAGTCATTGCAAGGCTGATACTGGTTAATTTCAAACCTGAAAATCGCAATTTGATGCTTCTGCAGGAACCAGTAAAGGAATACAATCTCCCGGTCTTAGAACGATCAAGGTTTGAAGATGCTTTCGATGAAATTGAATTATTAAGCTTCCCTGTTTCCTGCACTCCGTTCGATCTGCTACAAACAAAATTCCGAGGCGATGTAATGGCAAAAGACTTATTACAACATCACAAAAAATCGGTAAAAATGCTGGCTTATTTGATCTCTCGAAAGCACGTTCCTACAAAGATGGGCGCAATGTTTTTTGGAACATGGATAGATGTAGAGGGAGAACTGTTTGATACGGCTCATTTTACTGGCAGCCTTAAAGAATATCCCTTTCAAGGAGGAGGATGTTATCTGCTGCTAGGAAATGTGGAGGTCGATTATCACTTTCCTACGATAACAGTAACCAAGATGGCTAAAATGCCTTTTATACCAGATCCAAGGTATTCTGAAAGTAGCGAAAAACAATACGATGCACATAGGAATATCCGCGAAGATATAAGCATGACCCACAGAGCACCATACCCGCAGGAGCATGAGATAGGTCTGCCGCGACATAAAATGGGAAGTGCCTGAAGATGATCAGTAAAGAAACCACGTAAAAATACTTGTTTTTACTTTTTGAGGTTTTTCCGTAAGGATATAGAAAAAATATTTTGTATGTTCGCTTCGGAAAAGTCTTACCTACTAAAAGCTAATTAGCTGCTTCATATCCACGCCAAGCGCGTCAGCAAGATGTGTGAGATAGATTAGGGACGGACTAATCCTGCCGTTTTCAATACGGCTGATGTAGGAGATATCCAAATCGCTGTCAATAGCAAGCTGGGCTTGAGTAAAGCCTTTGTCTTCGCGAATTTTCTTAAGGTTGGCTCCAAAATTTTGTAAATATTCTTTGTCTTTATCCCTCACAGGACAAAATTCAGAGTTCTAATAATAAATACTGTAGGACGTACGTCCAAGTTAAGAATAAAGTGAGAAATAATAATTTATTAGTAATTCGTAATCTTATAACCCTTAGCATCGTGCTTTGTGCGACGTATGTAAATGGTCAATCGATAACGCCGGTCTTACCAGAAATCAAACCTCCATTACCATCTTTATATCCTTCGGGCACGAATAGTTTACTTACTCCCTCGGCCAATCAGCCATCATCTAATGATAATAATTATCAGCGACGACAGAACCAGCAGATTATGAATGAGGTAGATAAAAATGAAAAATTAAGGGAACAAACTATGCAAAGTGTTCAATCAGATATTGAAGAACTGCGTTCCACCATATATTATGATTTGCCGTCGTTGTCAAAAATGCCTGGATCAAAATATTATAGAGATGTATTTGACCAAATGTTAAATATTGACATAGATAATTATTCAGTAAAAGATGTCAACTTCCAGATTGAAAATGCCTATTTTGAAAATCAAATTGATAAAGAAGAATTCGACAGAACTATAAAACAAACTGCAGATTTCATTTTAGCTAAAATGAAAGAGAGAAACTTTGATACAAATAGTAACACAGCTAAAAACTTTATGCTTTTTGAATTCTTTACTCAACCAATGCAAGTTAAAGGATTTAAAGAAAAACACTTTCCAATCAAATATGATTTTGAGGACTATTGGGGCAAAGACAATTGGGCGAAAATGTTTGTAACAAAACTTCTAAAAACAAATACGGGACAATGTCATTCAATGCCCCTACTTTATCTTATACTGGCAGAAGCAATTGACGCGGAGGCTTATTTAGCTCTATCGCCAAATCATTCTTATATTAAGTTCCAAGATAAAAAAGATAAATGGTACAACTTAGAACTAACAAACGGCATGCTCACAGTTTCATCATTTATTTTAAACAATGGATATATTACTGCTGAAGCAATGCAGAATAAAATCTATATGCAGAACTTAACCAAACAACAAATGCTATCACAATTTTATACTGATTTAGCAACTGGTTACATTCATAAGTTTGGCTATGATGAATTTGTTGAAAAGGTAATTAATAAAGCCCTTGAATTATATCCAACGAGTATCAATGCCAATATGGTTAAAGCAAATTACAATGAGGCACGGTTAAAATATGTTATTAAAGAATTAGGAATAAATACTGAAACTCAGGATGGAAGAAATAAAATATTAAACTATCCAAAGGCAATTGAAATTTTACAACAAATGCAGTCACAATACAAGATAGTTGACGATTTAGGGTTTCAACTTATGCCTGCAGATGCTTATGAAAAATGGCTAGGCTCATTAAAAGAAACAAAAAATAAAGAAGAAAGTGAAAAACTTGCTAAACAATTTAAAGGAACAATAATAAAATTTAAAAACTAATAATGACAAAAAATACCTTCTTACTTCTTTTACTATTGTTTTCAAACCTTCATGCGATTTCTCAAAATAAGGAAAAACTATTTGAAGAAAGTTATACTCTGCTGAGCAGTATGGCTGCAGATGAAAGCTCTTACAATTTCAAGAAAGCTGTTTTCTCAGTTGAAAATGCCTATTTAGATGGAAATTTGGACACTACGTTTATTTATAAACAAATTAACTTGATGCATGTATTAAGTAACTCAATCATAAACAGCAAAAAACTTGATTATGCCGAAAGAGACAAAGATGTAGTTAACAAACGTGCTTCAATATTTTCAATATTATGTGATACCTTACCGCTTAGTATTGATGGTAAGATCTACAAATATGAACCTTTTGGTTATGACTTCAATGACGTTTTCGGACATAATGCTCCTGAAAATCTTTTCGTTTCAAAACTTGTAAAAACACATAAGGGTAATTGCCATTCATTGCCATATTTGTATAAAATCTTATGTGAAGAAATTGGTATTGAAGCCAATTTAGCATTAGCACCAAACCATATTTATATTAAACATCGAAGTATAAAGGATGGCTGGTACAATACAGAATTGACAAGTAGGATGTTTCCAATAGATGCGTGGATAATGGCTTCGGGATTTGTTCATGTCGATGCAATAACAAATGGGGTGTATATGAAAGCTTTAAATAATAAGGAGAGTATCGCATTAGTGTTGGTTGATTTAGCAAACAATTACAATTCTAAATTTCCAGATAATGATGGAATGTTTATTTTAAAATGTACAGAAACTGCAATTAAAAATTATCCAAATTTTGCAACCGCTTTAATTTTAAGAGCTGAAACTCATTACAAGCAAATAGAAAAAAATGAGGATAAAATGAAACGCGATTTACTCTTTAAAGAATTACAAAAAGAGTACGAACATATTCATCAAATTGGGTATAGAAATATGCCAGAAGATATGTACTTCAATTGGTTAGTTTCTTTGAAAGAAGAAAGAAGTAAATATGAAAACAAAAAATTAAATACCTTTAACAAAAATTAATTCTTATGAAGAAGTACTATTTTTTAATTTTTATTTTGTTCACAATCGGAACAGTATCTGCTCAGAAAAAAGAAAAACTTTCTAAAGAAGAAAAAGCCAGAAGAGAAAAAAATATTCAAGCAGGAAATCCTTTTATAAAATATGGCAGTAAAGCGCCAGTCGCTACCTTGAGCAAGGGGAAATATTTAGAGGTTCAAGACCTTGATAGTATTGTAACGATTGGTACAATGCGTTGGCATGTTGATAAAAAAGAAATTGTAGGCAGAATCAGTGTCGATACATTAAATATCGATGCACAGCCTATTGGTGATACAGCAGGTAGATGGATGGCAATTGATCCATTAAGCGAAGAATTTTCGAGCTGGTCGCCATATAATTATGGAAAAAACAATCCAATGTCCAACATTGATCCGGACGGAAGAGCTGCTGACGACTGGAGGAATAAAGCAGGACAATTAGTTTATGACCCGAAAGCAAACGGAGGCAAAGGAGATTATACCGAGCATGCGACTAAAAATGACAGAAATATAGGGAATGCATTACAAGAAACAGCTACGGGTAGAGAACAATTCAACAAACTTGTAAATTCAGATATTCCCACTACTGTAATAATAGATACTCAAAATACTCCAAAAGATGAAAATGGAAAAATGATTGCTGGTGAAACAGGCCCAGTACTTTCAAAAAATGGCAACGTAGCTCAGATGAAAGACGATACAGGCAAGGTAGTCGGTTTGAAGCCCGCAGGATTTGAAATAACTTTGTATACCAAAAATGCTGGTGCTTTAATTGATGGTAACGCCAAAGGTGGTGCAGGTGTTTATGGAAAAGAGTTGCCAAAAAACACAACTTTCACCCAACTAATGGGCGTTATTTTTGGACATGAAATAGAACATGCAACTCCCCAGGATTTGCTAAATGGATATAAAAATCCGAGTAATGAGGAAGGACCGGCAACTAAAATTTCTGATAAAATTATTGACGAATTAAAAAAATAATAAAATGAAGAACTTAATTCTCACAGTAGGGTTTCTATGGATGATTATCGGAATACATTCGGTAAATGCTCAAGTAGTGTCAGACTCGATTAAAATTACCAATGATAACTGTGCTACAAGATTAGCAAAGGAGTATATGCTCAAAATGGGTACAATTGAACAAGACCAAAAACGAAATCCTTTATTGCGGTCTTCTGAATTACTAAAGGGTACTGATTTTGAAAAAGAAGCAAACGGCGTTTTTCTAATATCAACATTTAATACACATCGTCGCAAACTAATTGTTTTAAAGAAAGGAAATCAAATTAAGTTGTTAACTTTTAGTAATTTGGGAGAATCGTTGACAGAATTGATTAAATTTCTTGATGAGACAAAGTTCAGCAATGATGAATTATTGAATTATGTAGACGCTATTCAGACCTATTTAAAATACTCTAAAAACACAATTAAAGCTAATAATAAAATAGGCAATAGTGATTGGCTCAATTGTAAGTAAGAGTTAGACAGACAGAAAAAGTACAGTGCAAAATTTTAATAAAATTTCATGACCTAAAACACGTTTTGAGTCAGGGCTAATTAGAAAAATAGACGATGAAAAAATATATAATATATCTAATCTTATTTCTATTGCCCATACTAAATCATGCACAGAATAACAATATTAAAATTACTCCTAACGAATTATTTAAACTGAGAGTTGATCAATTTATTTACGAGTATAGTGGCAGTTTTTTTGAAGATGGAAGAGTACCGAATTTTACCGATAGTCGCAATTTCAGTTTGAAAACTACTTTGGTAAACACTGCAACAAAAAAAGAAATAGATTTGCCAAATGAACATGTTGGGGATACCTTGAACTTAATTCCGCAACTTATTCTTCTAAATCTAGAAAAAAAGACAATTTCAATAAAAGGTACTGTGTCTGGAGGTTGGACTGGAGGTAAAAGTGATGCTCATATTTATATAGGTCAACGCAATGACACGACACAGCACATAAAGTTAGTTCCAACATTGGAAGCAAATATTATTTACAATGGTAAAGAATTAACTGAAACAGTTATTGTGGACACGATCCCAGCATTCAATTTAAAAAATTTCATTCATGTGAATTCCGAAAATGCCTATGAGGATCATCCTCAAAGAGCATTTGAAATCATAGCCCCCATTGATAAAACCTCTATTCTCGCAATTGGCCAAAATGATTGTTTTGCTGAAATTTTTGAAATCGGCAAACTCCTAGAATATTATCTCTTACCGGAAAAGGGTAAAAAAAAGAAAAAATAAGATAGTTGTCAAATGTTGGTACTGTAAGTTTTTATCAGCAATCCAGAACGTATAACAAATTAACGTATGAAAAAATTACTTTTGATTTTGGTTTTTTTGCTTGGTCAAGTGGCATCGGCACAAGATTCTAAAAGAGCCAGCAATTTTATTATTACAATTGATGAAAATATCATAACGACACTAGCTAATAGCAAAATTATTTTAAGTCAAGGAAATAATATTGTAAGAACTATTCAATTCACTTATTATCCTGGAAGTTTGTCTATGAATCAAGCAGATTATGACGAAATCATGAAATTTGAAGGAACAATACTCTTAAAGTTTGATTATTATGAATATTTAAAAGACGAACAGAAAATTATCAATTACGAAATTGAAACGGGAAAAATTTGGTTTGAACAGCCATACCTGATTTTAAAAATTTATAACACAAATAAGAAAAAATATAGAAAGTTGGAGCCATTAAAAGGCAAGGAATATACTTTTGAGTTGCAGTATTCCACAGGGCAAATGCTACGTATTAGGAAAAAATAATTGGAAGTGGATTCCATCAATGTCACTTAACATTACTAACCCCATCCATAAGTTTTTGAATATCCTCATAGCGATAGTACATAAGTCCACCAATTTTATTGTAAGGAAGGGTGCCATTTATTCGTAGGTTTTGCAAGGTCCCTGCTGAAATACTCAGAAGTTTACGAACTTCGTAGCTTTTAAGCCATACCCGCGTTTCCTGACCTTGTTTGCGGGGATACTGCTGGTATCTTCGAATTTCTTCTAAAAGTTCTTTTTTAAATTTATCAAGGTCATCCCTGGTAATAAGATCTACATTCATAATTATCACTTTTACATTGAACAATATCTACCTTAGATTTTGGTAGTTTTTACAAACCATTACAAAGTAAACTCATGAGGGGAGTGAAAGAGTAAAACTGTCGATGTTTGGCCTATTGTGGCTTTCTTTTGCCGAAAAAATGCAGTTGTCATATACGTAAAAGGTGATCGATACTGACCACCTTTAAAATTTTATTTTAATTGTCTTACAATTTGTTTATGTTTAAAATAGGACAACTAAGTTACTCCAGTCAAATTGTAGCAACTTCAGGCTTTTGAGTTGCATTTGACTGAAGGAATTCGATTTGCCTAACCAAATTCTCATAATTACTTTTTTATAAGTAATTAATTCCTTCAGATTAAAATATAAGTGCTACAAATTTGTATGACAGGCAAATATCAGTATCTATGAGAATATTATCAAACCTTTGACTAATAGTTAATCTAAAGAAAGACCATTTTATTTAAAAAAAAATATTGATAAATCAATGATTTTTTGCTGTGGTAGGCATTTACGGTTACATTACTAACATATCAAATTTCGAGGGAGCAACAAATAACGAAAATTGTGACATCTTAAAATTATTTAGGCGTGTATGACGCCTCTCAAGAAACCGCAAATTTCGGATTTCCAGACCCAAGCCGTATAGTTACTTTTACATATTAAAAATAATATTATGGAAAATATAGAAACACGATTGCTTTATAAAGACTGGGATTCAATTACGAAAGAATTACACCATAAGGGCTTTGTAATAGTTCGCGATGTGCTGAACAAAAAAGAATGTGATGCATTGATTAATGAATACGATGCGGAACAGACATACCGAAAAACAATCAGCATGGCGCGATATCGTTTCGGCCAGGGTGAGTATAAATATTTTCAGTACCCATTGCCTGAGCTCATCACAACAATGCGGGAAAAAGTATATGCTGAAATAGCCCCGGTTGCAAATCAGTGGATGGATGAGTTGAAAATGGAGAGAAAATTTCCTGCTACACATGAGGAAATGAAAAAACTTTGCAGGGAACACGGACAGGAAAAACCCACGGTACTTATTCTAAAATACGGTATAGGAGGCTTTAATACGCTGCATCAGGACCTCTATGGAGAAATTTATTTTCCAATGCAAATGGTTTTTATGCTTGACCAGGCTGAGATGGATTATACTGGTGGAGAATTTGTAATAACAGAGCAAATTCCCCGTGCGCAGTCGAAGGCTAATGTATTGAAGCCTAACCGTGGCGACATGGTTATCTTTACAACCAACTTTCGTCCAGTGAAAGGAACCAAAGGCTACTACCGTGTAAATATGAAGCATGGTGTCAGCCCGTTGCACAGTGGCAACAGGCACAGTCTCGGTGTAATTTTTCATGACGGGCTTAGCTAAACATTCCTTAGCAAATAAGAAAAGCCGCGGGTAATTCGTGTTACTTGTGGCTTTTCCATTTAAATTATTCCTGCGGTTTAGATAGAGTCCGCCATAGATAAAAAACTACATACGACTGCCATCCCATAAATGACTCAAAAAAACGATCAATGGAGTGTTTGTCTTCTTTTGACCTAATCACACGATGATTAATTAGTGCCTTTAAAATCCCGACGTCGCCATGTGGCACGCAAGCAGGTTCTTTCATGCTTTTCATTAAAGCATAATTAGCCGTCCATTGTCCAATACCTCGTATGCCTGTTAAAAATTTAATTCTGCTCTCTAAATCCGGAAGGTCCTGTACTATTTTTTTGCTCAATTTTCCGTTTAAAAATAATTGGGCTATTGCAATAAGGTACTGCGCTTTCTTTTCAGAAAATTGAAGCTCCCGTAAATCGCTAATATTTGCGTGCGCAAGTATTTCGGTCGCCGGAAACGCATAATACTTCTGACCTTCGTAGACAGTAAATTCTCCATAACGCTCTACCAGCTTTCTTTTGACCTTGTATGCAAATGAAAGGTTTATCTGTTGTCCGATTATGCACCACGCCAATGCTTCAAAAAAATCCGGCATACCTATAAATCTTAACCCACTATACTCATCTGCCATGTATGAAATTCTTTTGTCTGCTATAATGGCTTTATAAAATTGAGTCAAGTCTGTATTCAAATCAAACCAATCCGAAACGAATTCTACTACAGTTATTATTTCTTCATCGGAAGGCGAACCAGTAAGCCATTCCAAAATTAATTTTTCAGGAGTAGGATGAATATCCACAACCATAATCTTATCACCTGATCTAAAGCCACGCCGAACCCTGTCGTTGTAAATTTTGTAGATGCAATCGTCAAAATCACGGCTCAAAAACCACAGGCATTCCTGCTTGCTGAAAAGGCCCGTTACGGGAATCTCTATCTTTTTATTTTCCATGAGCCAAAATAATTATTTCCCTGGAAAACAGGCAATCCGAATATTGCTATACTATAAAAAAATGAGCTGATTACAAAACCGCAAGAAACGGATTTCACAGCAAAGAAGGTCTGAGTACTTTTGAAACAACAAATGAGTAAAATACTCTAAGTAAATAATTAAAATTTCTAAAAAATGGAGAATCAGAAAACAAAACAAGAATTGAACAAAGAAGTTGTTGTGCGTTGGTTTACAAGCTTTTGGGGTGAGACTGTCGATCTTTCGATTATAGACGAAATTGCTTCCCCTGACATGCTTTTGAAATATTCACTTCATGAGCCACGCAAAGGTCGCGAAGACATCAAAGCATTCATGACAGATTTCCGTGCAGCTTTTCCTGATCTAAACTTCGGGGCAACTGCGGACCTGATTGCCGAAGGTGATTATGTCGTTGGACAATGGCAAGGCGGCGGAACACATACTGGTATTGCTTTTAATGATTTTCTTGCAGGTTCTCTTCCTGCAGCTACCGGAAAAAAAATGAATTTCACAGGAACAACAGTACTGAAAGTGGTGGATGGCAAAATCGTTGAAGAAATCGGGCTTGATGATGGTGTTACTGCATTGACCCAATTGGGCTTAATAAAAACTGTATAGGAAAAGTTTTTATAACAGAATGGTCGGGTCAATAGCCCGGCCTTTTTACTACTCATAATCCAGTTCATGTTTATATTATAGTTTAAAGAGTGATGCTCCGTTGTATCATAAAGCTACATTATACGACAATGAGTGTCATTATTTTTTTCAATCACAATCTAAATTCTCTAGAAAAAAAAATAAAAGCAACACCGCAAATAACGGATTGCTAATAATTGCTGCGCTAACTAATTTTGAAACTAGAAACAAATAAAATAGCGGCAATCAATAAGCCAATTCAACTTTAATTAGAGTATTAATGAATACAATAGAACAAAGATTAAAAACTAAGAAATGGGACATAATCCTTGATGAATTAAACACCAAGGGATTTGCCATTATTCCTGACCTTATCAGTGATGTGGAAAATGGCGAACTACTTGGCGAATTTAAAGAAGAATATAGATATAGAAAAACTGTCGTTATGGAACGTTACCGTTTCGGCAAAGGTGTCTACAAATATTTTAATTATCCCCTGCCAGATATCCTGACTGAATTAAGGGAAAACTTTTATGGTTATCTCGCGCCTGTTGCCAACAAATGGATGGATGTACTGAAAATAAAAACCCGTTATCCTGAAAATCATCGGGATTTTATCGAGCAGTGTAAAACCAATGGGCAAGAGAAAGCCACGGCACTGATTCTCGGATATGGTCAGGGAGGATTCTGTGCAATGCATCAAGATTTATATGGAGAGGTCTATTTTCCAATGCAGATCGTACTTTTCCTGGATGATATTGATAATGATTATACAGGAGGTGAATTTATCCTTACTGAAAACATTCCTATGGCTCAGTCCCGTACTCACGTTATCAAACCAAAAAAAGGCGATGTAATTGTATTTGCAACTAATTTTCGCCCCGTCAAAGGTGCCAAGGGTTATTATAGGGTAACAATGAAACATGGGGTATCTACGATTCATAGTGGAGAAAGGCACACTCTGGGTATCATTTTCCACGATGCTAAATCGTAGCACAAACTATCCAGCGATTCTTAAAAATGAAAACATTACAGAATTGGCTGAGGAAATCACAAAATGGATAGACGAAAACAATTACGAAACCTATTCTCTCTCAATTGGATATGATAGAAACGATACAAATTATAATATAGCCGAAGAACTGGCAGAAAGATGGCAGTACAACCAAACATGTGTACGTGTTGATGGTGGGTTTATAATTACACTAGTGAATTGGCCGGAAACAGCCGCCTCATGGCTTGCCCAGGCAAAAGAACTTAATAAGGACAGACCGGATGCCATAGCTATTATAAGTTCAATATCCAGTGGTCTAGCTGTCTTGAAAAGGCTGGCTGACCAACAAAACTGGTCTGCATCTCAAACTTTTTGCATTTTCGATGACACAGAAACTCTGCAAAGATATGCGGCTGAACTATCAGTCCATTCAGGATTAAAATGTATTATGAAAGATGGAAGCAGGTGGATTGTAGACAGTGTTGGTTTACAACAAATTAAATAGGTAAAACAGCAAATATCGGATTTCATATGGCATCCTAATTTAGGACCTTTGTTAAATAAAATATTTGGTCATGGAAAATTCATTTAAAAATATATTGGAAATCATAGATCGTGCTGCTGAAAACAACGAGGTTGGGATTAGTTTATTTCAGGACAGCATTAGCGTTCCTGTCGCGGACAAGAGCACTTTTGAAGAATGGTCCGGAAAGTCATTCGAATGTATAAAAGAGCTTATCTCTGCTTCCTATGGAAAACGCCAAGTTGCGTTTAATCCATTTACCGACGGTATTAGTTTTTCCGATACATCGTTGATTTTCAAAACATTTGACCAGAGAGTGAAGCAAAACATCTCTTATTCACTTGAAAATACAGTATACGGCCAAATTATTATTGCCTCTACCACTAGTGGCATTTGTTATTTGGTTTTTTTCAGCGGCACAGAAGCAAAGGCACAGGAAATATTGCAAAAAGAATTTCCAGACTCGACCATAATCAAACAAATGAGTGCGCTGCAGGCAACAGCCTTAGAATATTTAGGTGGTAATGACAACCAGGTGGTCACGCTCCATGTAAAGGGTTCGCCAGCTGCATTACAAATTTGGGAAGCGCTGACAAAAGTACCGTGCGGCAAATTGATTTCTTATGGAACATTAGCAAAAGCAACCAATCATATGGCACAGGAAATTGGAACTATAATGGGTGATAATCGTATTGCCATGTTAATACCATGCCACCGGGTAATAAAGTCAACAGGCGAATTTGGACAATATCACTGGGGAGCAAAACGTAAGCGGGCGATGATTATTAGGGAAGCTGCGGTTCTTTAAAGTTGTCTTTTGTATATCAATATTAAAACGAGCGATATGTTAAATCATATAGATCTAGGGGAAACTGCTGAAGAAAGAAAAAAAGCTGTCGGCTCTTTAATTCGCAAAGGTGATGTTACACTTGGCGGATACAGGAAAGCAAAAATATACGGACTGCTCACTTGTTCATCTGGCAAAAGAATGAAAATAGAAAACCGAGTTTTCTTTAAAGATGAACCCGAAGCATTAATTAACAAATACAGGCCATGCGGTCACTGTATGAAAAAACAATATGAACAATGGAAGAAAGAAATGAACAAGTAAATAGTAAAATAAGCGGTTCATCTGGAACAGTCCGTATTGAAGCAATGAGCGATGCAACATTTGCAATCATTATCACTTTGCTTGTACTCGAAATACACCGTCCGGCGGTTCCTAAAGGAGCATTGGGACACGAACTCTTAGAAAGCTGGCCATCCTATCTTGCCTACGGCGTTGCATTTATATATGTCGGGGTGATTTGGCTTAACCATCACTATGCCTTTGTACGGCTGAAGCAGACAGATTTGAAGCTGAACTGGATAAATTTTGGAGTTCTTGGAACTGCTGCCCTAATTCCTTTTCCAACAGGTGTGCTGGCCGACGCTTTTCAAAGTGGTAATCTTGAAGACCAAAAAGCCGCTATAGTGCTTTATGCCCTTATTGCTGGGCTGATGTCTCTTGCATGGGTGCCATTATATGCATATCTCGGCAGAAATGCTGTCCTGCTTAAATCAGATGTCGGAACAGGACTTTTCAAAGCCCAGGTAAGGAAACCGCTAACGGGAATTTTCCTGTACTTCGTCAGTGGAATGCTCGGATGGTTTTTACATCCACTGATTGCTGTTTTGATTTTCATTTTCATGGTATTGTACTATGCTTGGACGAGCCAGGGAGTAAAAATACGTCGTAATGTGCCTGAATAATAATAAAATATATTCTAGATATTTGGAATTGAAAATGAAATATGAAAATTTACTTCCAGTTGATGGGGAAGTATATTTATTTCCTGAAATGTTTGATCAGCCCACGAGCAATGAATTATTTGCAGTACTAGCACAAACTATTAATTGGAAACAGGAACCTGTTAAAATTATGGGGCGGGAAATTATGCAACCGCGACTTACTGCTTGGTATGGCGATGAAGGAATGGCTTATAGTTATACTGGAATAACGATGCATCCTTTGCCATGGACAGCCGAATTACTGAAAATTAAAAAAGCTGTTGAAGAGTTATCTGGTGAAAATTTTAATAGCGTGCTTTTAAATCAATATCGGGATGGTTGCGATAGCGTAGGCTGGCATCGGGATAACGAAAAATCGTTAGGGATTAATCCAGCTATAGGATCTGTAAGTTT
>NZ_MUGS01000076.1 GCF_002222055.1 Flavobacterium araucananum | reverse complement strand
CTGCATACTTAAGGTAGGCTGGGTAACAAAGCATTTTTCGGCAGCAAGTGTAAAATTTTTATGTTCTGCAACAGCTAACACATATTGTAATTGAGTGATCGTCATTTTGATAGTATTTTGTGATGCAAAAATAAGAAAATATAATTTTTTTTTATAATATTTTTAAAGAACTTATCTTAAATTTGTAGTAAACTTATTATAAAATGAAAACTATGAAAACAAATATTTTAGGATTGCCTGTAAAAGAGTCAGAATTATTAGTAAAGGAATTGAATATTCTGTTGTCAAATTTTCAGGTATACTATCAAAATTTAAGAGGAATACATTGGAATATTCGTGGTAAACGTTTCTTTGATTTACACGTTAAGTTTGAAGAATTATATACAGATGCTCAATTAAAAATTGATATGATAGCCGAAAGAGTTTTAACAATAGGAGGAACTCCTTTGCATACATTTGAAGATTATATTAAAAACAATAAATTAACGGTTGGAAAAAATATTTCGAACGATGAAAAAGCAGTTCATTTAATTGTCAATTCTTTAACGGATTTATTGAAGATAGAGAGAGAAATTTTGAAACAATCAGGCGAAATTAATGACGAAGGTACGAATTCTATGATGAGTGATTTTATTGCAGAGCAGGAAAAGACGATCTGGATGATGAATGCCTGGTTAGAAGAAGAGTTGTAATTACTTGTTAGCTAGTGAGATATAAACAGAATGTAGGTTCGTCTTCATTCTGTTTTTTTATGATTGTTAAATTTGTATAAATTTTTTGCTCTCACGCTTTGATATTAGTTGTTTAACACTATTTTTGCTGCAATGAAATTAATCGCTCGCATATTATTATTCATATTTATTGCTTTCTTATCTACCCCAACAATTGTTACGGTGATGAAGAAAAGTAATGATACGTCTATATTTTTCAGTTTTTCTGAAGAGGAGCATTCACACAAAGAACTTAAGGCTGCCGTTTATCCGGCAATACTTCAACATGAAGTTATAATGCCAGTTTATATTGCAAAAAAGACCATAGTGTCTGAAAATATTGTAAAACTAGACAATATTTCCCCGAGCATTTTTGCTCCGCCTCCCAACTTGGCATAATACTTCCGATTATTTTGAACCAACTACATTTTTAATTAAATGTGGTAAAACTTTAATGAATAATTTTTTTAGTATTGTATTATGACAAAAAAAATCAATCTTTTTGCCAACCTTAAATCTGATTTTGCTTCAGGTTTAGTGGTTTTTCTGGTGGCTCTTCCATTGTGTTTAGGTATCGCTATGGCTTCTGGAGCACCTTTGTTTTCTGGTATTATCTCGGGTGTTATTGGTGGTATTGTGGTAGGTTATCTAAGCCAGTCCCACATTAGCGTTTCGGGACCAGCAGCTGGATTAACAGCTATTATTTTGACCGCTATTACTGATTTTGGTGCTTTTGATGTGTTTTTAATGTCTGTTTTTATTGCGGGACTAATACAATTAGCATTAGGGTTTTTAAAAGCCGGAAGTATCTCTAATTATTTTCCAACAAATGTTATCGAAGGAATGTTGGCAGGTATTGGTATCATTATTATATTAAAACAATTGCCTCACGCATTTGGTTATGATGCAGATTTTGAAGGTGATCAGGCTTTTGTTCAAAATGACGGAAGCAATTCGTTTTCATTTCTATTCGACGTTCTGAAGCACATTCAATTAGGAGCAGTAGTAATTTCGCTTATTTCGCTTGTAATATTGATTTCGTGGGATAAAGTTTCGTTTCTAAAGAAATTAAAGTTAGTTCCCGGAGCACTTGTAGCTGTCATTGTTGGGATCGCTTTAAATGAATTTTTTGTTTCTACAGGAAGCTCATTGGCAATTGCAAAAGAGCATTTGGTTTCATTGCCAGTTCCAAAATCTTTTGATGAATTTAAATCTATTCTGATTACACCAAATTTTGCAGCAGTTACAAATCCGCAAGTTTGGGTAGTTGCTATTACAATTGCCATTGTTGCTTCTATTGAAACATTACTTTGTATTGAAGCCGCTGACAGAATGGATGTGCAAAAACGATATACAAACACTAATGTTGAGCTTAGAGCTCAGGGTATTGGTAATGTTTTGAGTTCACTTTTAGGAGGTTTACCAATGACATCAGTTGTCGTAAGATCATCTGCAAATAATAATGCAGGAGCAAAGTCAAAAATGTCAACCATTATTCACGGAGTATTATTGTTATTGAGTGTTTTGGCAGTGCCGGCACTTTTAAACAAAATTCCGTTGGCGACTTTGGCAACCGTTTTAATTTTGGTAGGATATAAATTGGCTAAACCGGCAACGTTTAAACATTTCTGGGAAAAAGGAAAATACCAATTTATTCCTTTTGTAGCGACATTAGTATTTGTTGTAGCAACAGATTTGCTTAAAGGTGTTGCTTTAGGAATTATTATTAGTATCATTTTTGTATTAAGAGGAAACTTAAAACGAGCTTACAGCTTTAAAAAAGAAGAATACGAAGACGGAGATGTTATTCATATCGATTTGGCGCAAGAAGTTTCATTTTTGAACAAAGCCGCCATCAAATCGACATTAGGTGAAATTCCTGAAAACTCTAAAGTCATTATTAATGCACATGATACTGAGTATATTGCACATGATGTTTTGGATTTAATTCGTGAATTTAAAGAAACACGTGCTGTAGACCAAAATATTAAGGTCAAACTAAAAGGTTTTAAAGCAGCGTATGAGCTTGAAAACTCACCTGATATTAATAATCATGTTTCGATAGAGCATTATTATGATGTTGCAAAAAGAGTATTGGTGCAAAAAGAAGCAGTAAAAAAAGAATTTTAAGAAAAATTTAAAACAGGTGTTATTTCTTAGTTGATAAAGAGAATTAAATTTTAGGTAACTTTACATAAAAGTTCTTTTAATATTCTTTAGGCAATAAAAAAGTACCATTCAAAAAAATAAAAAAAAATATAATGAGAGAGTTTTATAAACAATTACTAGAAAACAATAAGCAGTGGGTTGAAAAATCATTAGCCCTGGATCCTAATTATTTTGCAGATTTGGCAAAAGGACAAACACCGCCATTATTATGGATTGGATGTTCTGATAGTCGTGTTCCGGCAAATGAAATTATTGGCGCTAAGCCCGGAGAAGTTTTTGTACACCGTAATATCGCCAATATGGTCGTACACTCTGATATGAATATGTTAAGTGTTCTTGATTATGCTGTAAACGTACTAAAAGTAAAACACGTTATTGTTTGCGGACATTACGGTTGTGGTGGTGTAAAAGCGGCTATGGGTAATCAATCTGTTGGAATTATCGATAACTGGATTCGTCACATCAAGGATGAATACCGTTTGCATGATAAATACCTCAATTCTATTGCAGATGAAACGGAGCGTTTTAATGCTTTTGTCGAAATCAATGCAAAAGAACAAGTATATAACTTAGCAAAAACTTCGATTGTGCAGGGAGCCTGGAAAAATGGTCAGGACTTAATGCTTCACGGATGGGTTTACGGATTGAATTCTGGTTTTGTAACCGATTTAAATGTCAACATTGCTTCGAATGATGAGCTTGATGAAGTTTATCAATTAGACTTATAATAATAAAACAAAAAAATCGCCTCAAAAAGGCGATTTTTTTTATTCGTTTTCGTCCAGATTTTCATTGAAAGCTGATGGTAACATTGTTGGAATAAATTTTATTAAAATGGGTAATAATAAACTTCCGCCCGGGAGTAAAAAAATGGTTAGTGACGGAATCGTTTTGCAAATATCCAAAAGCTGTTTTTTTACCTTTTTCTTCTCCTTGGCATCCAAATCTCTGGTTGTAGAATAAGCGAGAAGAACCATTAATTCTTTACTCTGAATAATTTCCTTAACGAGTCTGTTTTTGTTTCTTATAATCAGTTTTACAACGCTGTGCGTCATTTGATCATAAAAGTGTTTTACCGGATTAGAGTAATTAAAATAAGGGATTTTCTTTTTATGAGTGGTGATAAATGTATTTGTTGTCTCAATGCTTTTGCTTACAAAATCATCAGAAACGCCCATCATTGATCCTAAAGAGTATAAAAAGTAAGCTTCTTCATTTTCTACAACACCATCACTCCATAAAGCCATTCCTGCCATATCAATTAGATAATAATATTCTAATTTGTTATTGAAATAACTCAACTGTAAGGTTTCTAAAGTATCAACGGTAACTTTTGAAAATTTTGAATAGCGTATAGAAGCTTCAAAAAGTTTAATCAATAAATCATCATGCTGAGATTTAATGGTTTTTGTTTTTAATGCCAATGCTACAATACCAAGAACGGTTTCTTCGATACGTTTAAGATATTTTTCAGGAATAGAACCATGCTCCAGATATTGCCTGAATGCCAGGACATCAATAAACAAAAGTGCATTGGTAACTAAGTGAGAAAAGTTTTTACTAATGATACTATCATTGGTTTGAACCCGCTGATCTATGATGTTTTCTAAAGATAGGGAAGGCGTATCTTTTGGGAGTAAAATTTTGAATATATTAAATCCCTCAGGATTCATTTCCTTATAAAACTTTAAAACTTCTGTTATAAAATTTTTTGGTTCAGAACTTCTTTTTTCTAAACAAAAAACGTGATATAAAGTATTTAATAAAGCGACTTTAGAAATCTCGGTTTTAAACCATCCTTTTATAGGAATTGGAATTTGAGAATCTATATCAATGATATGACCATAAATAAAACCGGTTTCTCTGACTTTATAGTAAAACGATTCCGTAGTTTCAAAAGGAATAGCTTCTGAAAACTTTTGTTCACTAAAAAACTTGTCTATCCAACCTGATGCTGATGGGTTAATCATTAATTTTAATTTATAGCTGCAAAGCTATATCTTTTTCTTGTGTTAGGATTAATTTTAAATGAAATAACCACCAGATTTTGTGAAAAATCTGGTGGTTATCCTGTTTTTTTATTTAATGATCCCTGCGCAAGCAACTCTTCCGCCAGCATTTCCGGTAGGTTGTGTTGTAAAATCATCAGTTCCCTGATGTACAATTAAACCTTTTCCTAAAACATCTTTACTGGCATCGCCACAACCTATACACCATTCGTCAGTAGTTAAGGTTATAGATCCGTTACCTTTTGCATCAGCAGTAAAGTTTCCTATATCGCCTTTGTGGTATTCTGCAACACCCCATTTTCCGTGTTTTTTAAAAGTTGGATTCCAGTGTCCTCCAGCAGAACTTCCGTCAGCAGCACTACAATCTGCTTTTTCGTGAATATGGATCGCATGAACACCAGGTTGTAAACCACTTATTTTTGCAACAAAAGTTACTTTACCGTCTTTTTCTGTAAAAGTAGCTGTTCCTGCAACTGTGCTATTACTTTTAGGTTCTAAAGCTACAGTTAAAGTTTTGGCATCATTTGATTTTGTATTTGTCTTACAACCAACAATTAAGGCTGTAATTATAGCGAAGGAAACGATTATTTTTTTCATATAAAGGGCTTTTAAATTAATTATTAAGTAAATTTAACATAAAATTCCGACATTGATTACAGGCAATAGTTAAATAAAACTAAAACTATTGGTTGCAATTTAATCTTATTGTAGACGCATAAACCAGCAATTATTGCCCTGATGAAATTTGCAAAAAAAACAGAAAATACCTTTTTTAACTCTATTAAAAATATCTTTTATGAAAACTAAATTATCCCTTTTATTAGTGTTACTGTGCTTTTTGAATCTTCCGGTATTGGCACAGGAAAAAACAAAGAAAGAATTAAAAGCAGAAAGAGAGCTGCAGAAACAAAAACAAATTGAAGCTTTGATTGATGCTAAAAAGTTTGATTTTGAAGCACAAAAAGCCAATCCTTTGGGTGGCAGGCTTATTATTTTGGATTATAATACTTATTTTCTAAAGTTTGATGCCATAAAGACAACTTGCGATCTGCCATTTTTCGGGCGAGCATTTAATGTTGCGTATGGCGGAGATGGCGGGATAAAATTTGAAGGTATTCCTGAAAATATAAAGGTCGAAAAAAACAAAAAAAGTTATACCGTAAAAGCTTCTGTAAAAGGAACAAATGATTTCTATAATTTAGTTTTTTCTATCTTTTTTGACGGTGGAGCAACACTTTCTATAAACAGTAACAATAGAGAATCAATCTCGTATAATGGAGAAATTAAAGCACCTAAAACTGAAGCAATAAAAAAGTAAGAAAGTTTCGTGTAAGAAAAATATGTACATTTGATAGTGATTGAATTTTTATAAACAAATTAAAATCAAAAACTATGAAAAAATTAAGTCTTATTCTTATTATGGCACTTGCCACGTTTTCATCTTATGCTCAGTCTTCGTTTAAGGAAGATGTAGAGGTTTTGCAAAGTGTTTATGGTAAATCGAAAGGTGATCTGGTAAAACAATACATGAATCTGTCAGATACACAATTTGTTGCATTTACAAAAGTTTACGATAATTATGAAACAGAGCGCAAGGCTCTTGGACAAACAAAATTTCAGTTAATCAATGATTACGCTGTAAATTATGCAACACTAACAGATGCAAAAGCGGATGAGTTGGCAAAAGGAACTTTGAAAAATCATTTGGCTTATGAAAAATTATTTTCCAAAACTTATGGTCAGGCCAAAAAGGCTGTTGGTGCTATAAATGCAGCTAAATTTATTCAGTTAGAAGTGTATTTGCAGACGATAATTCGAGCAGAGATTTTAGAGTCGATTCCTTTTATTGGCGAATTAGACAAATCAAAACTTCAATAAAAAACGTTTCTTTACAGATAAAAAAAACGGCAGTTATGTAAGTAACTGCCGTTTTTCTATGCTTTGAAAGTATTATTTAGCCGTTTTAACTTCATAAATGGCATTCACCATTCCGTTACGAGGACTATCTAAAGTAAGTTCCCAGAACATGATACCACCTAGTTTTTTAGACTTTACATATTCTGTTTTTGCTTTTATGGATTTAAGATCATCAGATGTTGCAAAAGTTTTTGATGCCGCATTATACCAATAAGGAGCTTTTGCTTTATCATCCCAAAAATATTTCCAGCCATTAGCTTCTGTAAAAGTTGAAGCAAAATTTTTGAAATCAACACCTTGAATGTGTTCTCCAGCCTGATAAAGACCATTGTTTATGTTTTCGACATTCTGCCATGTTCTGGAATAAAAAGCACCTCCAATAATCAATTTTTCAGCAGGAACTCCTTGTTTTAATAAATAAGTAACGGCTCTGTCTGTAGATTCTTCCTTGGCATTGGTGCTGTACAATGGTGTATGATGTCCGGTAACTTTAGAATATCCGTTTACCAGATCATAACTCATAATGTTGATGCGATTTACTAATGGAGCAACAGTTTTCCAGTCTATAGATTCATCCAGATATTTTTGAAATCCTCCGGCAGCAAAACTCAATTCATATTTTTTACCCAAAGTAGAACGCAAAATTTTGATTAATTCGGTAAAGTTAGGTTTGTCAGCAGCCTGAAATAAATGTCCTGGCAGTCCCTCAATTGCCGGATATTCCCAATCAAGATCTAAACCGTCTACTTTAAAATAATTGCTTACTTCTTTTACTGATTTAGCGAAAGTTAATCTTCCTTCGGCTGTAGAAAATGCGGCAGAACAAGGTTCACAACCTCCCCAGCCACCAAGTGAAAGAACAATTTTAAGTTGCGGATTATGTGCTTTTAAAGAAACCAGGTATTTGATTGTGGTAGAATCTTTAGGTGAATCAACGCTTAGTTTTCCATCTTTTAGATGACAAAAACTAAAGATAATTTGATCTAACTTGTTTACTTCGTAGTCGTTAATTAGTTTGTCATCGCCTGTGTAGTAAGCAATAACATCCAGTTTTTTATTTTTTTGCGCAAAAATAGAGGTAGAGATCAGGCAAAGAAATAAAAGGGCAATTAGGTTAAGGTGTTTCATTTTATATTTTTTGAAGTTTTAGAACGCTAAATATAAAACATTAGAATCAAAAGTTTACCATACATTTTGTAACAGAAACGCAATTTTAATAAAGATTTGTGAAATGATTAATGATTTTTAATGTAGAGACGCACAGCAGTGCATCTCTACAAAAGAATGCCACAGATTACAAGATTAAAATGATTAAAAAAATCTGTGAAAATCCTGTAATCTGTGGCAAAATAAAAAAAAATAAACCCGCACTGTTTCGGATAAGTGCGGGTTTAAACAAATTAAAAGCTAAAAACTATTTTTGTATTAGAAGCAGTATTCGTTTTCTGCAACTAATTTAGATGTAATAACCTCTCTTAAAGCTACCACATTTGGATTGTTTGTATATTTTGTAAAACGTTTTAATCCCATTAACATCATACGTTGTTCGTCTCCTTCGGCAAAAGAAATAATTCCTTCTTTTCCTTTTGAGTTAACAATATCTACTGCTTTGTATAAGTATAATTTTGCCATAGCAATTTGCTCTTGTACTTTAGCTTCACCTTGATTTTTGGCTAATTTTTCAGTTCTAAGAATGGTACTTTCAGCCATGTAGATTTCGATTAAGATATCAGAAGCAGCCATTAATAACTGTTGGTGAGCATCTAAATCCGGTCCGTATTTTTGAACAGCACTTCCTGCAACCATTAAGAAAACTTTCTTAAGATTAGTGATAATTCCTTTTTCTTCAGCAAATAATTCAGAGAAATCAGGAGTATCAAAAGATGGAATTCCCATTAATTCTTCAGAAACTTTCATTGCTGGTCCTAATAAATCAACGTGACCTTTCATTGCTTTTTTGATCAACATACCTACAGAAAGCATTCTGTTGATTTCGTTTGTTCCTTCGTAGATTCTGGCGATACGAGCATCTCTCCAGGCACTTTCCATTGGAGTATCTTCAGAGAATCCCATTCCACCAAAAATCTGAATTCCTTCGTCAGCACAAGCTTGTACGTCTTCAGAAACGGCAACTTTAAGGATAGAACATTCGATAGCATATTCTTCAACACCTTTTAATTCAGCTTCCTGGTGAGAAGTTCCTTCTGCTTCACGAGCAGCGATTCTGTCTTCGATATCTTTTGCTGCACGGTAAGAAGCACTTTCTCCAGCGTATGCATTAGTTGCCATTTCGGCTAATTTAGAACGGATTGCTCCAAAAGATGAAATTGCAGTGTTAAACTGGATTCTTTCGTTAGCATATTTTACTGCATTTGTAGTTACTCTGCGTTGCGCATCTAAACAAGCAGCTGCCAATTTGATACGACCAACATTTAAAGCATTCATTGCAATTTTGAAACCGTTTCCTCTTTCAGACAACATGTTTTCTACAGGAACTTTAGTATCATTAAAGAAAACCTGACGAGTAGAAGAAGCACGAATTCCTAATTTATGCTCTTCTTCATTCATAGAAATTCCGTTTGACGGATCGTTTTCTACGATGAAACCAGTAATATTTTTATCATCTCCAATACGGGCAAAAACGATGAAAACGCTGCAGAAACCTGCATTCGAAATCCACATTTTTTGTCCTGTAATTTTATAATGAGTTCCGTCTTCAGATAAAACCGCTTTCGTTTTTCCTGAGTTAGCGTCAGATCCTGCGCCTGGTTCAGTCAAACAATAAGCTCCAAACCATTCTCCGGAAGCCAATTTAGGAACGTATTTTTTCTTTTGTTCCTCAGAACCATAAAGAGTGATCGGCATCGTTCCAATTCCGGTATGAGCACCAAAAGCAGTCGAGAACGATCCTGTAGCACCAGATATGTAATCGCAAACTAACATTGTAGATACGAATCCCATTCCTAATCCACCGTATTCTTCAGGAACCGCAACTCCCAGAAGTCCTAGTTCACCAGCTTTACGCATAGAGGATTCTGTATAAGCATAATCTTTTTTCTCAAAACGATCTTTATGTGCCCATAATTCTTTGTCAACGAACTCTTTTACAGAGTCACGCATCATTAATTGCTCTTCCGAAAAATCTTCTGGTGTAAAGATATCTTCGCACTTTGTTTCTTTAACTAAAAACTGACCACCACGGGTTACGTTTTTTTCGATTGTATCTGCCATTTTTATTTTTTTTGGGAGAAAAGAAAATAGAATATAGAAAATAGATTTTTTACTGGACTTATTTTAAGCCGTTTTGAAAACCCATTGTCATTCTTTGAAATTCTTCTATTTTAATTTCTAATTGGTTAAATTGTATCTCGTTTATATATGTTCTATGTTTAGCAATCAATAATTGTGTAATTAGTTCAAATGAAGAGCCCAGAGAAATGTCTAAAAAGTAACTAAAAGACTTATCGGTTCTTGAAGATCCTTCGGCAATATTACTAGGCATCGAAACCGAACATCTGCTTATTTGAGAACTCAAATCGTATCGTTCGTGTTTTGGAAATTCTATTAATACATCTGAAATTTCATTAGCAATTGAAATTCCGATCTTCCAAATCTTCAAGTTCTTATAATTATGTCTCATTTTTTTTGAGTTAAGTTAAGAAATTAAAATAAAAAAGTAAGATTAATACTATTTTTATTTCTTTTGGAAATATTTTATAATTCCAAAAAGTATTATCTCTCTATTCTCAAAAAAAACATCTATTCTCTTTATTCTTTCCTCTTTATTCTTTGCTCTTTATTCTATTCTCTCTTTAAAGAACTTCATAAATCCCGGCAGAACCTTGTCCAGTTCCCACACACATCGAAACAATTCCGTATTTGCTACCTCTGCGTTTCATCTCGTCGAATAACTGGACAGAAAGTTTAGCACCTGTACAACCCAGAGGATGTCCTAAAGCGATTGCACCACCGTTTACGTTTACGATATCAGGATTTAGACCTAACTCGCGAATTACAGCCAAAGACTGAGAAGCAAAAGCCTCGTTTAATTCGACCAAGTCAATATCTTTCAATTCTAAACCTGCTTGTTTTAAGGCTTTCGGAATTGCTTTTACAGGACCAATACCCATGATTCTTGGCTCAACACCAGACGAAGCAAAGTTTACCAATCTTGCAATTGGCTCAAGATTTAACTCTTTTACCATATCCTCGCTCATGATTAAAACAAAAGCAGCACCATCACTCATTTGCGATGAGTTACCGGCAGTTACGCTTCCGTCAGCAGCAAAAACAGGTCTTAAACCTGATAAAGCAGCAACAGAGGTTCCGGCTCTTGGTCCTTCGTCTTGTTTTACAACATAAGATTTAGTTTCTTTTTTACCATTTTCATTTACAAAAGTTTGCTCAACAGTAATAGGAACAATTTGTTTGTCGAATTTACCTTCGGCTTGCGCTTTTAAGGCTTTCATGTGAGAGTTGTAAGCAAACTCATCCTGATCTTCTCTTGAAATTTTATATTGGTTGGCAACCGCTTCAGCAGTTAAACCCATTCCCCAGTAATAATCTTCGTGACCTGCAGCAGCAACTTTATAATCCGGAGTTGGTTTGTAACCTCCCATCGGAATAAAACTCATACTTTCTGCACCACCGGCAATGATACAATCTGCCATTCCTGATTGGATTTTTGCAGTTGCCATTCCGATAGTTTCTAATCCGGATGCACAATAACGGTTAACTGTTACACCAGGAACATCTTCTACTTTTAATCCCATTAAGGAGATCAAACGACCAACGTTAAGTCCTTGTTCTGCTTCTGGCATGGCATTTCCTACCATAACGTCATCGATACGTTTTTTGTCAAAATCAGGCAACTCATCCATCATAAACTGAATGGTTTCTGCAGCTAATTCATCAGGTCTTTTAAATCTAAAAACCCCTTTTGGTGCTTTTCCTACCGCAGTACGGTAAGCTTTTACTATATATGCTGTTTTCATTTGTTTTTGTTTTTTTAAGATTTTAGAAAATCGATCATAGAAAATAGACTATTACTTTGTCACAAAATCTATATTCTTTTCTCTTTATTCTGTTTTTTAAGAGTATAGAAGATAGAGTATAGAAAATAGACTTTACTAAGTCTGAAATCTATATTCTATTCTCTTTGTTCTATTTTCTAATTTCTAAGTGGTTTTCCTTTAGTTAACATATACTGGATTCTCTCTAAAGTCTTGCGTTCTGTACATAAACTCAGGAAAGCCTCACGTTCGATATCTAATAAATATTGTTCAGATACTAAAGTTGCTTCAGATAAATCACCACCTGCCATTACGTAAGCAAGTTTGTTAGCAATTTTCTTGTCGTGCTCAGAAATGTATTTTCCAGCTTCCATTTGATCCGTTCCTACTAAGAACATTCCAAGAGCTTGTTTTCCTAATACTTTAACATCAGTTCTTCTGATAGGTTGCGTATAACCCGCTTCTGCCATTAACAATGCATGTTTTTTAGCTTCGGCAATCTGACGATCTTTGTTTACCACGATAACATCTTTTCCATGTTGAAGAAGACCTGTGTCAAAAGCCTCATAACCAGAAGTCGATACTTTTGCCATAGCGATTGTCAAGAAATATTCCTGAAGAACGTTCAATTCCACATCATTTTTACGGAATAAATCAGACGCTCTTAAAGCCATTTCTTTAGATCCGCCACCACCAGGCAATACACCTACACCAAACTCAACTAATCCCATATAAGTTTCAGCAGCAGCAACCACTTTATCAGCGTGTAAGCTCATTTCGCATCCACCACCAAAAGTCATTCCGTGAGGTGCTACTACAACTGGAATCGAAGAATAACGAACGCGCATCATCGTGTCCTGAAACAATTTGATAGCCATGTTCAATTCGTCATATTCCTGTTCAACCGCCATCATGAAAATCATTCCGATATTGGCCCCAACAGAGAAATTCGCTGCCTGATTACCAATAACTAAACCTTGATATTCTTTTTCAGATAAGTCGATTGCTTTATTGATAGCCTGAAGTACATCGCCACCAATAGTATTCATTTTAGATTGGAATTCTAAGTTCAAAATTCCATCTCCTAAATCTTGGATAATTGCACCACTATTACTCCAAACTTTTTTGCTTTCGCGAATGTTGTTTAGGATAATAAAGGAGTCTTGTCCCGGAACTTTAGTTTGAGATTTTGTTGGGATATTGTAGAAATAAGTTGCTCCTTCTTTTACAGAGTAGAAACTCTCACTTCCGGAAGCCAACATTTCAGTAACCCATGCAGCAGGCTCAAGACCTTCTGCTTTCATGATTTCGATTCCGTTGGCAACACCAATAGCGTCCCAAATTTCGAATGGACCATTTTCCCATCCAAAACCAGCTTTCATCGCATCATCAATTTTATATAATTCGTCTGAGATTTCAGGAATTCTGTTGGATACATAAGCAAACATTCCGGCGAAACTCTTACGATAGAATTCTCCAGCTTTGTCTTTTCCTTTTACCAAAACTTTAAAACGATTGATAGGTTTATCGATAGTTTTTGTTAGTTCAAGCGTAGCAAAGCTTGCTTTTTTTGCCGGACGGTATTCTAATGTATCTAAGTCTAAGGTAAGAATATCTTTGTCTACTTTTTTGTAGAAACCTTGTCCTGTTTTGCTTCCTAACCAATTGTTTTCCATCATTTTTGTGATGAAATCAGGAAGTTTAAACAATTCGTGTTGTTCATCTGTTGGACAGTTTTCATAAATACCATTGGCAACGTGCACCAAAGTATCTAAACCAACAACATCAACAGTACGGAAAGTAGCCGATTTTGGACGACCAATTACAGGTCCGGTCAATTTATCAACTTCCTCAATCGTTAATCCCATTTCTTTAACCAAGTGGAATAAACTTTGGATTCCGTAAATACCAATTCTGTTTCCAATAAATGCCGGAGTATCTTTAGCAACAACAGATGTTTTTCCTAAAAATTTAGATCCGTATTCGTTTAAGAAATCCAATACTTCATTTGAAGTTTTTGGACCCGGAATAATTTCAAATAATTTTAAGTAACGCGCAGGGTTAAAAAAGTGTGTTCCGCAAAAGTGTTGTTGAAAATCTTCGCTTCTTCCTTCACTCATAAAATGAATTGGAATTCCAGAAGTATTAGAAGTAACTAAAGTTCCCGGTTTACGAAATTTCTCGATTTGTTCGAATACCAGTTTTTTAATATCCAAACGTTCTACAACAACCTCGATAATCCAGTCAACATTGGCAATTTTTGCTATATCATCTGTGGTATTTCCTGTTGTAATTCTGTTTGCAAATTTTTGACTGTAAATAGGAGACGGTTTCGATTTTAACGAATTCGCCAAGTGCTCGTTTACCACACGGTTGCGAACAACTTTACTTTCAAGTGTTAATCCTTTTTTAGTTTCAGCCTCTGTCAATTCGCGCGGTACGATGTCAAGTAGTAAAACTTCAACACCAATATTGGCAAAATGACAAGCTATTCCTGAACCCATAATTCCGGATCCAATTACAGCAACTTTTTTAATTGTGCGTTTCATAGAGTTAATATTTTGTTTTTTTGTTTGAATTTGAAACAAACCTTTATAAGGTATAAAAGTCTACTCGTTTTCTGATTTTTCGGTTTGATTAAATATGTTTTTGTCCTGAATTAATTCATTTATGATTTCAGAAACTTCGATAAAATGTTTAAGCTTTTCATCAGAAACATGTTTTCTAATTGTTTCATTAAATTTCAGAACAGTATTTTTAGATAAATCTCTTTTTTCTTTGCCAAATTCGGTTAGGTAGATCAAAACACCTCGACCATCTGTTGGATTTTTTTTGCGAACAATTAAACCTTTGTCTTCCATCGATTTTAAGGTTCTGGTCAGGCTCGTAGCTTCCATTCCCATTCTTGGGCCTAAAGCTGTAGAGGGAGTTCCTTCCTCTTTATCAATACTTAAAAGTGCAAATCCGGTCGCCATTGTAGCATCGTACTTTGCAGCCTCTTCGTTATACATTCTTGAAACAGCCTGCCATGTAGCTCTTAAAATATAATCTATTGTTTTGTCTTTCATAGGGAACTATATCGATTTCAAATATAATCAAAAAATACTATGCATGCATATTATTTTGTGATAATTTTTTGGTTAGTAAAAAAATATCTCTGATTTAGAGTGGTTTATGATTTAATTTTAATTGAAATATACTATTCTTTTTTGAGATTTTAACAAATTTTATGCTGTAAAAATTGCTTTATCGTTTTAATTTAAGATTAAACGCTATTTTTTATAAAAAATCATGATTTTAATTCAGTATTATCCTCAGGTTCATATCGTGAAACGGCCTTTTTAAGCATCTTTTTCATCCTATTTCGTAAGTTTTCAGGTTTAATAATCTCGATTCCGTCACCAAAACCCAATAAAATACGTTCCATTTCATAATTAGGAGAAATGAACAAATGCACCATAATACTATTGTCCTCATTTTCTTTAACCAGTCTTTGGGTATGATGCAAAGGTTTGGTTAAAACATAAGGTGCATTTACAGCATCAATCCAAAGTTCGATTTTTCTGGGCTGTAAGCCTGAATTTACCGTAACGCCAATTACATTTTTATAAAAAAGGTCAGCATCAAAATCTTCTTCCAAATAAGGAAGATTAAAATCATAATCGATTCCAATAATTCGATCCAGTGCCAAATTGGTAATAGGAGCAGCGTCCTTTTTTTTTCCTACCAAAAACCATCGGTTATTAAATTCCTTTAGAATAAAAGGATGAAAGTGGAATTTTGTTTCCTCTTTCGATTTAAAAGATTTGTACGTAATCACCAAAACAATTTTTTTTATAATCGCCTGATAGACTTCATCCAAGTAATGTAAACCTTTTAACCCTTCATTTTTGTCCAGATAAATAACCGGTTTAGTGTGCGATTTCTCGGCGTAGATTTTATCCTCCAAACGCTGCAAAATATCAGATACATCATTAAACAAAGAGAAATCCTTAAACTGTTTTAACATCGAAACCGTTTCGGTCAGGACATTCATATCTGTTTCCGTTAGCGGAATATCCGTTATCGTAAACTCATCGTCTTCATATTTATAATACTTTTTGTCGTAAACAACAATTGGTGCATTATAACCCAGTTTTTCGCTTCGCATTAACTGAATATCCATTTGAATGGTTCGTTTGCTAATCGGGTTTTCGCGACCTTCATATTCAAATAAAGCTTCAGAGCAGCATTCGATCAGATCTTCCAGAGTCCACTGTCTGTATTTATTTTGCAAACATTTGTCGATCGTTTTATATCGTATTAAGGCATTTTTGTTTTGAGACATAGTTTTTGGTTTTGCCGCGAAGACACGAAGGCGCTAATTTTTTATTTTTAAAGCCACAGATTAAAAGGATTAAAAGGATTAAAAAAAATCTGCTTAACTCTGCTCAATCTGCGTGAAACAAAAACTTTGCGACTTTGCTCCCGATAGCTATTGGGATTGCGGGATTAATTTATTTCAGTTAAATATTTTGGGCGTGTCCCGCCAAAAAAGGCGGGTCGGGCTTTCGGCTTTATCTTTTGTTCCGTTCCACTTCACAAAAGGATATCGCCTCTATCCCTCACGCATTTATGGTAATAAGAAAATTTAGTTATTATAATTTCATAAGACAATTTTTTCGTTCCAATTTTCTATTTCAATTTTTTTCGTTCCAATTATCGTAGAGGCGCACAGCAGTTCGTCTCACACAAGATAACCACAATTTATTCACGTTACAAAAGACGCACTGCTGTGCGCCTCTACAGAAATACTTTGTGTTATCATCGTATTTTCAGACAAACAGTGTAATCATTTTAATCCTTTATCCCGATAGCTATCGGGATTACGTGATTAATATCTACGTCAACAATAAAATCTCTTTTTCAATATTTGCCCTGGCTTTCACCTCATATAAACCTCTAAATTCCTCAGTCTGAAAAATAAATTCATTCTCCAGAAAATGTTTCAAAGCTTTGGCGCGTCCCGGTTTGTATAGAAGATCAGGATAAATGTGATACTCTTTTCGAATTTGCTCATAGTAAACCTGATACTCCTTCCAATCCCGGGCAAGAATCTTCAGGTCAAAGTCGATAAGCCAGTTAATATCTTCGGTTATATTGTACTGATGTTGTTGTGTTGCGCAAATAGCATCAAAAACCAATTGCTTGTCTAGTTTAATATTTTCAGGTAAAATCGACAAAGCATATTCGGCACTTTTGAGTTCGTTGTCTTTTTTAGAACTTTTATAGATGTAGTCGTGATAAAAAATAGAATATAATATTTCGTTAGGAGATTTAAGCTGATCAAAGTAGGTTTCAAAACAGGAAATCATATCATTGATATGCGTCAGGTTATGGTAATGTCTCGATTTATTAGAATATGCCTTTTCTAAATCCAGCCAGTTTTTCTGAATATCATTTACTGAAAAGCCAATATTCGAAAGTAATTCAGAATAAATTTTATTTAAATTCATGTTGTTTTTATTTAAATCTGATGAAAGCTCCAAAAGGGCGTAATATTTATAAACAATTTCACATTATTCAGCATCAAGCTCCAGCGGAGCGAAATATCTATAGCAATTTATTAGAAAGAGAATCAAAAGCTCCAGCGGAGCGACATTTTGATTTTTATGTTGGCCAATAAAATATGTCACCCGCCGCGGCGGGCTCTTAAAAATGCATTCTTAAAAATGGCTATAAATATGTCGTCCCTCTGGGACTTTCTTGTTTCTATCTAAAACTATAAATATGTCATTCTTTAGAATTTTATTTACTTTATCTAAAAACGCTATAAATATGACGTCGTTAAAGGGATTTACGCAATTTTATTAAATCAATATTTACTCAAATATAAAATTCTTTTTTTACTGCGCAAAATAATTGCGTAGTAGTTTTGAAATCTTTGTAATGTCAAAACGAAAGACCTTGTAGCTTAAAAGGAAAAGCCTATAGAAAAATTACTGACTATAGAGTTTGCGGATATTCCGGTTAGACCCGAGCGGACTAATGGGTAGAATTTATAGAAGCACCAAAATCGTTAGGGAAAGTAGGGAAGCGTATTTAGAGCCGCAATGCCCGAGAGGGAATATGAGTTCGAATCTCATCAGGGTCACAAAAAAATAAGATTCTTTTTTTACTGCGCAGAATAAATGCTCAGTACATTCGAAATCTTTGTTCAGGAAATAAAACAAGTTCATTGAAATAAAAAAAAAAGAGTTTAACAGGTCAAGTTTAAGTTACTTCAAAACCATTAAGAGATATACTTACACCATTACCTTTTTACTCAAATTTATATTGAGGCAGTAGCTCAGCGGTAGAGCAGGTAGTTTTGAAATTATTTTTTTAGGTCAATCAAAACTTACTTCGTACACTTTTAATGTCCGGGTCGTGGGTTCGAATCCCATCTGCTTCACTATTAAGGGTCAATTAAAACTTACTTCAGAACACGGCTAATCCCGGTTCGAATCCAAACAAGTTTTAAAATCATCATTAATAAAAAAAGAGGGTCAAAATTAGCTTACTTCTCGGGGAAACCCACAAACTTCCAATTTGAATCAGCTAATTAATTACACTCTAATTTCAGGTCAAGTGTTTCTTACTTCAAAACTCTTTTAGGTAGAAATCAGAAACACAATTATCTAAATTTTAAAAATTTAAAAAAAATGAAAACACAAGAATTATTAAAAATCAGTTTGCGTCAAAATGCAATTTTCATTCCATCAGAAATGATTGCGAATGATATCAAAAATTTATCAGGAACAACATCGGTTTTAGTAGCCAATGTTTCAAAACTTGGATTTACGTTTTCCGAATCGTTATTACACGCTTTAAATAATGTAAACCCAAATTATAAAGTACAAGTTTTAGAGGTCTTAAAAGAAGTTTTAGGAACAGATAAAAACTGGACACCATTGGTCAAAGAATGGAATATTTCAACAGGAGAATCTGTTTTGGATCATGTTGCAACTTTTTTCGCAAACGTTTTTAAAACAAATAACGGAACAACTTTGCAATGCGGACATATTATCCCAATGCATACTTTTCCTTTAGAAAGATACAACGGTTGCCCGTTTTGCGGAACTCCGTTTGAATTTGGTAAAATCGAAAAATTCGGACAAGGAAGTAAATTGAAAATGCTTGAATTGTGGACAGAAAAAGATTTAAATGATTTCTACAAATCTTTATTGCAATCCAAAACAGCTTTGGACGCTACGCAAGTAGATAGTTTAAAAACAGCCTTAAAATACTTGCCTTTGCCAAAAACGGAGATCGCAATAAAAGAAACCTTGATGTTGGTGATCGATGTTCTGATAGAAGGTGGTCAAGCCGAAAATGCGTCTCAGTATTTTAAATCACCAACAGATATTTTAAGGTATTTATGGTTCAAAAACACTGGATTATTGCAAATTATCGAGCCAAAAACAATTATCAGGAGAACAGCAAAAAATGCACAGCATTTATACCATATTTTAGATACAGGTGTGCAGGCACAAATTGCATCTCAAAAAGATTTAAAACTTAAATACTCCAGAAAAGAGTGTTTAATGGTGGCAAACTGGTTCAATAATCTGGATATGGATGTAGAAACAATATGCGAAATCATGCACCCGAAAAGAGGAATGTGGATTCGTTTCATAAGAGCATTGCGTTTGGCAGAATACAGCAAAAGAAAAGGATTTGAGAAATTGGCCTTTTTAATGGATGTATTTTACAACGAGGTTTATGATATTTGGCAAAGTAAAGTAAACACGTCGAGATTAAAATTTGATGCCGATAAAACATTCGCCTTATTAAAACAACGTCCCGGATTGTTTGCACGTTCCTTATTCTCGAATATGTTGTGGTTTGGAGCAGACGAAACGGTGGCGCATTTTACAGAAATTATCGATAAAGTTCCGGCAAGATTAGTTTTTACTTTAAACATGTATGCTCAAAATTATTTTGATAAAAACATGCAAAGAAGCGTGAAACCTTTGGGTGGAACCAACAAACGAATTGCGCCAAATGCTTTATTGAATTTGTATGATGAAGAACAATTAGAGGCGATGAAAAATCAAATCGAAGCGTTGTGTCTTTTAGCCATGAAAAAAAGATTTGCTGCTATTGCAAACCCGAACAAAACGATTTATATCGATCCGCAATTGTTTAATATGCCAGTTTCGATTGGTGATAGAAGCGAGACCGTTCAGGATTTGCCGGTTGCTTTAATGGGAACTCGTTTCCCGATTGATGGTAACGAAGTGCGATTGTTTATGCAATGGGGTAAGGATTTGCCGGCGCAACATCTGGATATGGATTTAAGCTGCCATATTGCCTATGAAGATAGAGCAGATATCTGTTCTTTTAGCCGATTAGAAACAATTGGTTGTAAACATAGTGGTGATATCAGAAGTATTCCGAGTAAAGTTGGAACTGCTGAATATATCAACATCAACATTGACGATTTGGCAAAAGCCAACGCCAAATTTGTAACCTTTACCTGCAATGCTTACAGCAACGGAAGCATCACGCCAAATCTTGTTGTGGGTTGGATGAACAGTAAACACCCAATGAAAATCTCGGAAAAAACCGGAGTTGCCTACGATCCGTCATGTGTAGATCATCAGGTTCGTGTGACGCAAAATGTTACCAAGGGTTTGGTTTTTGGAGTTCTTGATGTAACCAAAAGAGAAATCGTTTGGTTAGAGATGACTTTTGGAGGTCAGATTGTAGCAGGTTTGGATTTTATAGGAGTTCAGGCATTATTGGCAAAACTAAGCAGCAAATTGAATATTGGTAGTTTGTTACAACTTAAAGCAGAAGCGCAAGGTTTAATAATTATCGAAGATCAAAATGCCGATGAGGTTTACGATACAAAATGGGCGATAAATGCTGCGGCAGTTACGCAATTATTAATAGATTAAAAGAGGCTCAAAGGTTTTGAGGGGCAAAGGGACAAAGGTTTAATGTTTCACGCAGATTTTACAGATTTGGGCAGATTTAAAATGATTTTTTTTAATAATCTGCGCTCATCTGCCAAGATCTTTTTAAATCTGCGTGAAACAAAAATCTACGCAAAATAACTGCACAGTAGTAAATAACCTTTGCACCTATGAACCTCTGCAACTTTGTCTCTTAACAATAAAAATTATGAAAACACAAATAAACGGTACAGATATAATAGAATTAGGATTTCCTGAAGGAAAAACTATCGGGATTGCCTTAAAAATAAACAGTAAAAGACACGGGTTAAAGCGTGATGAAATGATTACCAACTTCAAAAATGTTCTTGAAGCACCTGAAAATTATATAGACGATGCTATTTTTAGCAAACTAGCAGTGGCTTTGATCGAAAAAGCGAACGAAAAACTGGAAGATTTTATTGCTTTAAATCAAAACCCAAATGCTTATTCGGCTTACGGATTAGAAGGTATCGAGGATGGGGCCAGAAAACAGATGGAAGTAGCGATGAAATTACCGGTTACTGTTGCAGGAGCTTTAATGCCGGATGCACATCAAGGTTACGGTTTGCCAATTGGTGGAGTTTTAGCCACAAAAAACGCCATTATTCCGTATGGTGTTGGCGTTGATATTGGTTGCCGGATGGCATTGTCGGTTTATGATATTGCAGAAGATTTTTACTTTGAAAACGAAGCCAAATTCAAAAAAGAACTAATTGCCAATTCGATTTTTGGAGCAGGTCATGGTTTTCAGGGGCAATACAAATCAGATCATGCGGTTCTGGAAAACGATGCTTTTAATATGACTCCGTTTGTGAAGAATCTGAAAGATAAAGCCTGGTCGCAATTGGGTTCTTCGGGTGGTGGAAATCACTTTGTCGAATTTGGAATCATGGAATTTGCAAAAGACGATGTGGTTTTGAATATCCCAAAAGGTAAATATGTCGCTTTGTTAACGCATTCCGGTTCACGAGGGATGGGCGCAACCATTGCCGGACATTATACCCAAATGGCAAAAGATGTTTGTAAACTTCCTGATGTGGCTAAGAATTTAGCCTATCTGGATATGAACTCGCAACTGGGACAAGAATACTGGATGGCGATGAATCTTGCGGGAGATTACGCCTCTGCTTGTCATGAAATTATCCATAACAAAATGGAACGTGCTTTGGGCGCGACAATTTTAGCCAAAGTCGAAAACCATCATAATTTTGCCTGGAAAGAAATCTGGAACGGCGAAGAAGTTATCGTGCATAGAAAAGGAGCAACTCCTGCTGGAAAAGGCGTTATGGGGATCATTCCGGGAAGTATGACGGCACCGGGATTTTTGGTGAGAGGAAAAGGGGAGGAGAACGCTATAAACTCGGCTTCGCATGGAGCAGGAAGACAAATGAGCCGAACTCAAGCCATAAAAAACATCACCAAAACCGAGATGCAATCGATCTTAACACATCATGGTGTAACACTTATTGGTGCTGGTCTGGACGAAGCGCCAATGGCATACAAAGATATCAATCAGGTTATGGAAGCGCAACAAGATTTGGTTGATGTTGTAGCAAAGTTTACGCCTAAATTGGTGAGAATGGCTGATGATGGGAGTCGTGAGGACTAGTGTTCAGTCTCAGTCGCGGTTTTCAGTGTAGAGGCGTGTTTTAAGTGATCAGTCGCAGTGACAGTTTTCACTGTAGAGGCGCACAGCAGTGCATCTAACACAACGTTTCCTCATTTTTTGTCATTTCGACGCAGGAGAAATCTCCACAAGTAGCTCCGCAATGTGAGTCCAATCTTTGTAGAGTTTCTCGCGAAGATTTCTCCTTACGTCGAAATGACAAATATTACGCTTAAAAAACTTTGCGACTCTGCGCCTTTGCGAGATTAATAAAATAATAACCAACACAAAGAATAAAAAAACTTTGTGTCTTACTGCCTTCGTGGCAAAAAACAAAAAATATGAATTACATAGATATCGGAATTAATTTAACCAATAAACAATTCCAAAACGACATAGACGATGTTGTACAAAACGCTTTGGATGCTGATGTATCGCAAATGATACTCACGGGAACAAGCGTAAAAAATAGCGAAGCTTCGGCTGTAATAGCAAAAGAATATCAGGGAATATTATACGCTACAGCGGGGATTCATCCGCATGATGCGAAAAGTTTTGATGCGCAAAGTATTGCAAAACTTCGAAATTTATTAAAACAGAAACAAGTTGTTTCAGTAGGCGAGTGTGGGCTCGATTTTGATCGCGACTTTTCGCCCAGAAACGTACAGGAAACCTGTTACAAAGCCCAACTAGAACTGGCGATCGAAGTCAGGAAACCTTTGTTCCTGCATGAGAGAGCTGCTTTTGCAAGGTTTATGGACATTACAAAAGATTATTTGCCACAATTGCCAAAAGCTGTCGTGCATTGTTTTACGGGAAGCTTGCAAGAAGCCAAAACCTATCTCGACAACGGATTCTACCTTGGTTTTACCGGAGCAATATCCGACAGTAAACGTTTCGACCATTTAAAAGAAGTGATTCAGTACGTACCGCTCGACCGAATGATGATCGAAACCGATGCGCCGTTTATGCTTCCTAAAAATGTCCCGAACAACCTCTTGAAGAAATATCACGAACGCCGTTGCGAACCTGCTTTTCTGCCTTTTGTTGCAGCAACTGTGGCGCAGTTTAAAGGAATTTCGGGGATTTTGGTTGTGGAGGAAACGACTAAGAATGCTAAGGCATTTTTTGGGATATAGTGTTTCCTAACAGGTTTTAGAAACGGGTTAGGTATTATTAGAGATTTTATTTGTAGGCTTTTAAGTTCAGGTGTTTGTACTGGGTTTAAAGGCTTTTTGTTTATTTATATTTGAGGACAAACAAATATTTTAAAATTATGTTGATTAAGGAAAACCGTAAAAATGATATTTAAATTTAACGCATTTTTGGAGTAAATTATTTTTTCGTAATAGTAAGTTAATAAAGAAGTCTTTGTTTCAAAAGAAGTTTTTTAATAAATGTTTTTTGCTAAAAAGGTAAAAATTAATTAGGATAATCATAATAAGCTGAAAACAGATGAGAAGATGAGTAAGGAGTTTTGTTTTTTTTAGATGACAAATTAAAAATAAATTATAAAATAATATTATGAAAAATATAAAATCAATTGAGATAAAAAATTCTCCTTTTTTCGAGAATGTAAAAATTCATTTTAGTGAAAAAATGAATTGTATTATGGGAGGTCGCGGTACGGGAAAGTCTAGTATACTTTATTTTTTAAAATCAGCATTAACCATAGACTCGCAAAAAGGGAAGATAAATGATATTCTAAAAAGTAATTTAGGAATAGGGGAAATTATTATAGAAATTGAATCTGAAGATGGTTCTTTATTTAGAGTTGTAAAAACATTTAATGAAGAGCCTCAACCTTATAAACTACCGAATCAAGATTATATATCAATAGTTAGAATTTTTAATGAAATTGAATGTGATTTTTATGAAACAAATCAGATTGAAGAGATTGGCAGATCGGCTATAGATAGACTTAGTTTAATAGATAAAAAAATTAAAACGGACTTGTATGAATACTTAAATCTAATACAAAAGGCGCAAATTGATTTAGATGCAAACGCGCAAGATATAAAAACTTCAAACTTTAGAATTAATCAGATAAAGGATTCTTTACTACAATATGATAACATTGAGGAAGAATTAAAAGAATTTAAAAAAAGTGAGCCAATAGATATTAAGCCTGAGGAAAAACTAGAATTTGAAAATGCAGATATTAATGAGAAAAAAAGAACTGATGAGAAAAGATTTTTTGTTAGAGCTTCATCACTTTACAATGACCTTCAAAATCAGATAATTTTATTTAAAGATGATTTAGAAGAAAATTTTGAAAGTACGATTTTGAATAGTGATAATTTTTTTAATAAGGGACTAATATTTAAACATATCCAAACAATTCAGTCTAATAATAAATTAGTTTTCGATAAACTAAAAGAGATAGATCATTTGTTAAAATTAAATTCACAACTATTGAATTCGAACTATCTAGAAATTGTTAGTACTCATGAAGTTCAACAAGCTGAGTTTGTAACTTTAAAACAAAAATTTGATAAAAATAGAGACTATTTTAATAAATATAATCTTTTAACTACAAGATTGAAAGAGAGAGAAACATTAGAATTAGAAGTAGGAGAAAGAGAATTAAAGAGAAAGAGGTTTATAGATGAACGAAAATTTATGATTGATAAGTTTAATACAATAAAAAATAACATCTTTTCATTAAGATTAACAGCTATACAGGAAATAAATACAATTCTAGATGGCGATGTGAAAATTACTTTAAAATTTTCAGGCATAGTTAATGAGTTTGAAGAAAGGTTGAGAAATGCATTAAGAGGTTCAGGTTTGAAATATAATGAATTAGTTGGTAAAATCGTTGAAGCATTTAAACCTGATCAGTTTGCAAAAATAATACAAGACAAAGATGTCGAAAGTTTAAAACTTATTTCTGGAATTGATGAATTTAGATCTAATGCTTTAATTAATGCATTATATGACACAGATGATATTTATAAAATTGAAAGTACTTATTGTGATGATTTACCAGATTTTAAATTAAAAATTGAAGGCGACACACAAAGAGAAAATTATAAAAATTCAGACGAATTATCAATGGGGCAAAGATGTACAACTGTTTTACCTATAATATTTGCTGTTTCAGAGAATCCACTGATTATAGATCAGCCAGAAGACAATTTAGATAATAAATATATAAGTGAAAAAATTCATAACATTATAAAGGAACAAAAGGAAAATAGACAATTAATATTTATTACTCATAACCCAAATATTCCGGTACTATCAGATTCTGAGTATAATTTATTTTTAAATTATGAAAATAAGAAATCTAAAAAGTTAAAAGAAGGTAATGTAGATCAAGTAAAAGAAGATATTTTAAAAATTTTAGAGGGAGGAGAAAAAGCATTTAAAACTAGAAAAGAAAAATATAATATAAATTATGAGCTATAGTGAATCCAATAAGTTAGAAGTATTGAATTCATTAAAAGCAGAAGCTTTTTCTAGTAATTCAGTAAATACATCAAAAGCTGAACAAATTTCGTTTGAATTAAGAACAATACCAGATAATGAGAAAAATAAATTTCACAC
This sequence comes from Flavobacterium araucananum, assembly GCF_002222055.1. GTDB lineage: Bacteria > Bacteroidota > Bacteroidia > Flavobacteriales > Flavobacteriaceae > Flavobacterium > Flavobacterium araucananum. The sequence goes on along the minus strand of NZ_MUGS01000076.1, from coordinate 14,046 downwards.
TTTTGTTAGAGAATTTCTAGAGGAAGGCTTTAACAGCGGCTATGAAAGTAATATAGATCTAAATGATTTTTCTATTATTACAGACGAAGAAAAAGATGAAATAATTGCAGAAGAATTAGAAACAGAAGAAATAGAAGTAAATCAATCGAAAACCTTATTTAAGGATTTATTCGAGAAAGTAAAAATTGAATTGAAAGATTATTTTGTTAATTACAAGGGATATTTTATTACTGAACTTATAAATTCAAGAGATTTGGGATATAAACTAGTTTTTTTTTATGAAAACAATTATCATGTGATTCCATTAAAAGCAAGAGTTCATAATCAATTTGGACGATATGAGCGCGAATTTATTGAATTTGATTCTGCAGTAGGAATGAATTTAGATTCTGATAAAAATTATCTGTGTGTTTTTCTGCTTATGTCTAAGATGAATAATAAGGAAGGTCTAAAAAATCTAAAGAACAGTATTGCTAAATTCATAGATAGATTTGAAGAGTTTTATTATCATTCAATTACCAATAAACAGGACATTCTTTTATGTGAAAATACTAATCGTAAAGATGATTTTATTAATGAAATTGATGTAGTACTATCAACTTTTATTTCTAATGGAAAGATAAACTTTGAAGAGGAAAAAATTATTAAAAAGTTGTGTGCAGATTTTAAATCACCATTAATTTTTTATAAAATTTTAAGTGGTGGATTTAGTGGTTCAAAAGTATTAGAGATTCGTCCTAAAAAAACTAATAATTTCGATAATGATAAAATTTATATAATTAAATATGGATATATAAGTGATGGTAAAATAAAGGAAGAAAAAGATAATTTTAGTGAATTTATCAAAGGGAGGAAAGGATTTTTAAGTTATACAGACGCAACATATGAGAAAACCTTGCATTATGAAGGAATACTTTACAATTATGCTATATCTGAAAATAGTAAAGCTTCCTATTCATTTGATGAAATATTAAAAAAAAGTGAAACACCATACAACCAAATTGAAGATAAAAAAGAAATTATAACAAAGTTATTTAGTGAAAATGATGCGTTTAATAAATGGAGAGAAGATTATAATGAAATAAAAAGCAGTAAAGTTGGCAACTTATATTTAGATTTTGTCAATAAAGATAAGATTGAAAATTCATTAATATATATATTGGATGATGAAAAAAAATGTAAAGATATATTAGATAATTTTAATAAAATTTCTGACTATGAAATTACATATAAAGAAACAGTATGTCATGGAGATTTACATACTGATAACTTTTTTATTGATGATGAAAAGAATATCTACTTAATTGATTTTGGATTTACAAATAGAAGGCACTCAATTTTAGACTATACATCCCTAGAATGTTCTTTAAAATTTAAACATTTCCCTTTTTATTTGGAAAGTGATGAATTAATAGAAATTGAAAATGAATTATTATCTGAAAGGAGTTTTGATTTGACTTATAATTTTGCAAGTACTAAAAGAAAACAGGTTATCGATTTTTTATCAATGATTAATTCGATTAGACATAATTCTGTTAGAGATTTATCTGGACAAGTTGATAGCAATCTTGAATATTATATTTCTTTATATTTCATGACAATAAGACAAATTAGATATCCTAATATGAATCAACTTTATGCTTATCATTCTGCAAAAATTTTAGGAGAATTTATTGTTGGTAAATTAAATTTATAAATGATTATCTAATTCATATTTTTTAAAACAAAAAAAATGCGCAATTTTCATTGCGCATTTTATATAGAAGAAATTCTCGTTTTCAAGAATATTATTTCAATTTCATAAACTTCTCTAAATATTCAACCTTTTCTTTTTCAGCCAGAACCAAACGTTCATAAAGTTCCACAACTTTATCAAGAGGATTGAAATTGCAATTGTGATTCACAGTTGGTCCGCTATTGATAACCGCTCCCTCATAATTATTTTGAATATTATTGAGAACCGTTTCATCAATATAATTCTTAATTGCTTCTACTGAAACTCCTAAAACTTCGGCAATAGTATTTAATTTTTCTTCATCAACATTTTCGCTTCCTTCAATATTAGAAACAGATTGCTGACTTACGCCAATAGCTTCCGCAAGAATCTCTTGTTTCATACCACGAAGTTCTCTGGTTCGGCTAATGTTTCTGCCAATATGTTTTGGTTTTGTTGCTGTACTCATAATTCAAAGGTATTTAAAATTCTTTAAAAACTTTCTGTTTTTGTAAAATACAAATCCGTATTTGTATTTTACTATTCTTAGTAGTTCGTTACCGTATAGTATGTTGCTTACTTGCGGCTTATTACGTAAAAGTACTATTTTTCGTATAATAATGAATTAAAAAAATAGAAGTTTTAAAGCGATTACAATATACAATTTAAAAAAACAGGGTCATGAATACAAATGAAATTAAAATTCTGGAGAAGCTTAAAAAATTAAACACCAAATATTTCAACCCCGTAAATCCTGCTAAATACAAAACAGCGGTTTGTACGGCTCAAATTAAGTCACTAACTTATTATGAGCTTGGCTGTGTCATGAACAATATGATAAAATTGTGCATTTTGGCGCTGGATCACGATGCTCATAAAGTTCCGGAAACGGGCGACTGTTCGAGAATTAATCTGGGTCTTATTCTGGAAACCGTACTCGAGATGTTTCCTATGAAGGAACTTGAAATGTTAGGCGAAATTAATGACTTGCTTCTTGCAGATTCTCATCGTATTGATGAATGATTGAAGTTTTTTGTGCTTGATAAAATTTCTGATTTTAATCTTATTCTATCTTGAAAAACCAAACCATTCTCTATATTCAATTTTGTCTTGATCTTCTAACTCCCCTGAAAGAATATTTACAGTTTTTGATGAACTTAATCTACCTACTTTATCATATTGATAATATTTTTTATAAAAGAGAGTTTCACCATTTGGTTCTTCAATAAGGGTAGCATCAATTTCGACTAAAAAATTATCTACAACATATAATTTTAAATTCTTTATTATAGTACCATATATAAAAGGAGAAAATTTAGCATTTAACATTCTAACATTTTTATTTAACTTGAATTCAAATGTTTTTGTTTTCTTGTTATTAGTAGAATATTTTTTCCAATCTTGAACTTCATCTAAAACGGCATCTATATAGACAAAATCTCGATCAAGTAATTTATACTTATTTTCGTATGGGATTCTTGTATAAATTTTTTCATAGTAATTATAATAATCTTCCGAAAAAGTATAATCGTCTGATATCTTATTATTTGAATCATAGATAAAATCAGCTTCACTTATTAATTTATGAGATTTATATTTCTCTACCTTTATCAATAAGGTATCTCTATATTTAAAGGAAACAGAATCATTTTTTGATGAAGTTACAGCCATAAGTTTTTCTTTATTGAAATAGTAAGTTCCTTTACTATTAATTGTAACTATAACATTATTGTTTTGTGAGTTACAGCTTATGAGTATAAAGTAAAAAATAATTAAAAATAGTGTCTTCATTCTATTATTTTTTAGTTGGTTGAATATAATTAACGTCTTTCCAAAATATCGTTGTATATAAGAAACTTGTCCAATTAATTATTTAGTAGAGCATAGGTTTAAAAAAGCCTTTTTTTTGTTGAGTTTACTAACAGTTAATTTTTTAAATTGAATTACCATATTCTGGTTATCGAGTTCAAACAAATAGTAGTGCTTAAAAAGATATGAAACTTTAGATGATCCAAAATCAGGCGAAGAAACAAATAAATATTTTTTATTTAGATACATTACTTTGTAAAACTCAATTTCCTGATCATTTAATAATTCGTTAATTTTAAATACTTTATTATGTATTAGAAATGAATCTTTGTAATTAGTAAGCTTTTGGCTTCTAATGTATTCAATTTGAAAATTACATGTAATACACGTATAATTATTTTGATTAATACTACCCTCAGGTGAATTTGAAATGAAACTATCCTTGGGAATCATATCAAATAAAAGAAAATCTTTATTTTGAGAAATAGAAATAGTAAATTTTAAAAGAGTAATAATTAAAACTATAAATTGAATATTTTTTTTATATCTATTGTCCATAATTTCCAGTTGCAATTTCTAAATTTTTAATGTTGTTCAGAACAATGTACCGGATTTAAACCCAGTTGATTTTAAACTCTCTAACAACGTCTTACTACTTCATACTATTCAAAAGTTTTCCGGTTTATCATCAGATATAAAAAATGAGATTAGTTTGCCATCATAAAACGTAAAACTAACATATGCTATCTTTTTTTTATTTATTATAAGTGCAGATATAAAAGCTGCTCTTTCAAACGGAATAACTGGTAATCCCGAAACATTTTTATAGGATTTTTTAAAAACCTTTTTAAATTGAGACAATCTAAAATCATTAGATAGTATAATATTTCTCTTTTTATAATTGATTATTACTACTTTTTTAGAAAGTTCAAAATTCAAATAATCAATAAACACTTTGTTTTTGTCGATTAATAAAGATACTCCATCATTTGAAAATGAATTGGTAACTTTTAAACCAATATTTAAAGGAATCTTTTCTGGTTTACTATTTTTTTTTAATTTTCCATAAAGACGTTCTAAATTTTCGAAGTTTTCGTATTTAAAATATAATTCGTGTTTATCAATTTTTATATTTCTAAAAATTATTGTGTCATATTTTTTATTTTGAGCAAATAGATTACTCAAAATAAAAAACAGATATATTATATAATATTTTTTCATAATTATTTAAGTTCTTTATAAAAAATACTTGCTGCATGTGTTGCTAGTATTTCAAAACAGGGTGTATATTTCAGTTTGTCTTTTTTGTTTACAACTTCATATTCTTCTTTATAAATTATTAGATTTTTTAAATTATCCAGTTTGTTTTTATAATCTTTTTTTAATGATTCACTTGTATTGAGATTTTTAATTTTATCCTCTAATGCTTTTTTTGTGGTGTCATAAAATATTGGTGATAAATTATCCGGATCCGTTATTCCCTTTCTTTTACCGTGTACTCTTAGTCTAAAATGATTTTCTTGCTTCCATTTAGCATCAAATCTTCCTGTCAATACATCAACACCATCCCAAGAATCAGCACCATTGCTATAGTCCTGACCATCCGTTAAAGCATTAATAACAGCAGCAATTGCAGTTTGCATTACAGTACCATTTCTTTTTTCATTTTCTTTTTTTCTAAAAGATACTGCACCTGCACTGTCTTTTCCATAGGCTACATTTTTTGGATGTTTATAATTTACGTATGCTATTGCAAATAATTCTAATTTAACCTCTACGTTATACTCTAATGAGCATTCTCCATAGGCTATGGAGGCTAAATTTATAAACTTTTCATGACTTACATTCACATCATTTTCTTTCAATAATTTGGTATTATTGTAAGTTACAAAATCATTTCCGTTTTTATCTTTTTGAGTAGATTTTCCGTCGCAAACATATACGTCGTTTATACTTCCTTCGTAATCAGTCTCATTAACTTTACCTTCAAAAGTACCGTCTTTATTATAGAAATGTCCGTTGATGTATATAATACGATCTTCTTCTTCTTGTGCAGGTCTGTAATAAACGGGTTCAGTTGGCTTAATCCAGGATACTTGCCAATACTTTACAAAATCTTTGGTGAGACCATAATTCTGGATTGCAGGCGAAAGCGTTAAAACAGTTTGCAGGCTTCCAGATCCAAAAGCATCAAATGTTTCTGAAAAAAACACAATATAAGCATCACTAAATTTATACTTTCTTATTGGGATATCTTGATCTCCTGAGCCATAAAAATGTATTTCGCCTTTTTCCATCCTGTCGGTTTCCTGATGTACACCTTTTAGGAGGTTATGCCATAAAGCATAATCATTTTCCTGCGATACAAAACTTAAAGTTATCAAACCGCCCTCGATATAAGTACTTGGCGCCCCAAATGCATCTACTTGTCTCTTATAATTCATGTTTGTCCATAATAAATCCCGTTCTTCTCCTAAAATAAATAGTCTGGCTGATGTCATAATCTTGATTTTTACATTATCGCATTGCCATAAATTTATAATTAGGATTATAAGACGTGAGTCACAAAAAGTTATTAAACTAACAGAATAAGGCAATTAATCGACCTCATAGTAACTTCAATAGAAAAGGTTGAACACTTTGGTACAAGTCACAATTGATTAATTGCACTCAATTTTAAATAAAGATTTTTACTACAGAATCAGGTATTTATACGGTGTTTTTTAATTTCAATTAATTCTAATTTTGATTTGTGTAATCAAATATCTGATAGTGAATTAATTAGGGTTTAGAAATGAAAAAGTGCAATAAAATCATATCGTTATATTATTTTTTGCTTGTAAGCACATTTTTGTTTGCTCAGAACGAAAGGCTCATTATTGGCAGAACCACCGGCAAATTGGCGCTTACAAGTACATTGAAGATCAGGACTTTTGGTTTTACCAATTCGCTTTCCGGACAAGTTACCTTACCGGGATCTTATCTTGATCTAAAAGAAGGAGATAGCCTGAATATCGATTTCTGGAATATCTCTCAGGGAAATCCGGTCTCTTTGTATGCTAAGCAAATCGAATTTTTGCAACGCGATAAAGAAAAGCAAGTAATGAAGAAAAAAGAACCGGTTCATCATATGGAGCATGGGTTTTATTCTTTTATGGCAAAAAAAACAGGAACCTATCTTTATTATAGTCCTGAAAATTATCCTTTTAATCTTCAGGCAGGAATGTTCGGGATCATTATTATACGCCCTAAAGAAAATGATTCTCTGGCCGCAAAGCCCTTTATCGAAAAACTGTGGTGTAGTTATGAAATAGATACCAAATGGCATACAGATGCTATTATGGGTACAGAATATGACCATACCAATAAAGCAATAATTCTTCCGGAATATAAACCGGATTATTTTATGATTAACGGAGAAACAGCTCCAAAAATCAAAGGTTTGCAATTGCTCAGGGATAAAAAAGAAACAGTCTTTTTGCGTTTGGTAAATGCCGGATTGTACCTTCATGAAATTGAGTTTCCATCCCATACCAAACTTCAGTTGATCTCAGGAAACGATACTTCTGTAACAGCATTTTCTACGGGATATAAAATACAGTTGCAGCCGGGTGAATGCCTTGAAGTACTTGCTTTTTTAGAAAACGTAACCGAGAAAGAATTGATCCGGTATCGCTATATAGATCCTGTTTCAAAAAAAGTACGTTACAACGCTAATATCCCCATATTTTATTAATAATTAAATCAATAACCATGAAAACAATACTTTTTTATCTCCTGATTCTTTTATCATTTTCGTATTCATTTGCGCAAAATAAACCCACTTTTTCTGTAGTTGGGAACGCAACAAACAAAGAAAGTCTGAAAAAGAATAAACGATTGGACATCTCTAAAATCAAAGTCGAAAACATTTCGAATAAACCCATCTATCTGGTTTGGGAAACAGTATCGAATACATTTCCAAAAGAGTGGGATTGTTCGATGTGCCAGCACGGAGCTTGCCAAATTGGGATTCCAAAGGGATCCGCTTTTAATAAACTAAATGCAGATCAGCAGGGATTTATCGCCATTCATGTAATCCCGGCCAACAAAATAGGGAATGGCATAGTGAAATTTAAGATTTACGATAAAGCAAATCCTGATTATGCGAAGATTTTAACCTTTGAAGTCGATGTACTGTAAGGGCAATAAATAATTTAATACTCACCCAAAAACAAACAAAATGAAAAAAATTACTATTTTATTCCTTATTATTTTTACTACAGGTCTATTCTATGGTCAAAGTAAAAACAACGTGACATTTGTACGGCATAATGTAAATACTGCCGAGGGACAAGCGGATCTTCAGGCAATGAATGTTGCTTTTAAAAAAATGCGTGCAATGGGCTGCGAGAATGGCCTTGCCTGGTATTATCAGGGAGCAATACATAACATTCCAACTCAAATAAACGGAACAAATGTACTTTGCCCAAAGTATCAAAACAGTAGTGACAAACTTTGGGCCTGGGCAGATTGTACGCATAATGGCACACAAAATGCAAATTTAAATTTTTTGTTATGGCATAGATTGTATACTTGGTATTTAGAAAAAATTGTTCGCGAATTATCCGGAAAGAAAGATTTTGCTTTGCCGTATTGGAATTATGGAAGCACAGAAGTTGCTGATAATACTATGGCAAAAGAAACCAGGGACAAATCCAGTTCTTTGTATGAAGCTGCCAGATACAGTATTCTAAACGATGGAAAACCAATGTTGCCAGGTCAGGTTCAGTCAATTCAATTGGCGCTTAACGAATTAAGAACAAACCCTAGTTTTGCAGGAGCTTACGGATTTAGTAAAAAACTAGAAGGCGCCCCTCATGGTTTTATGCACAATTTGATAGGCGGAGGATATGCCAGCCCACCAGAATCTTACTATAATCAAATATATCAAAGTCAAATGTCTGGTTTGATGGCAAATGTAAATTCGGCAGGATTTGATCCTATTTTTTGGCTGCATCATAGTATGGTTGATCGTATTTGGGAATCCTGGGATGCTTCAATATATGGCAAACGTCCTTCACTGGAGGAACTAAAAGCCAATCCCTGGCCTTATGAGTTTATCGCTCCAAATGGAGACCGTGTTACCTATACAATGGAGGAAGTGTATAACATTGTATTCAATTTAGATTATAAATATGATAATTTGCTTTATGGATCTAAAACTCCGGTTTTGGCAGCTAATGACTTAAAATCAAAAATAGAAGTTCCGCTTCAGGATTTAAAAGAGAAAGTCATTTGGGAGCAAAAAATAGGAAAAACACTTGATAATACTGCTTTTGCGCACAAAGTAACCACCAAACTGGCACAAAGCACGAATAAAGCTTTTACAAGTGAACAAAATTCTCTGATAGTTTTAAATTTAGATGTAGTGGTTTACAAAGAGCCACAAGATTATTATACCGTTTATCTTCATTATCCCGGAAAAAAAGATCAATATGTTGGGGTAATGACTTTCTTTGGTGTTGCTCATGATCATGGAATCGAAGACAATCATGATAAAGCCGAAAACGGAATAAAACTTAATTTCTCCTATTATATTTCAGATGATTTATCGAAATCTGCTAATGATTTTGAGATCATTATAAAAAAGACCGGAGGGGGAGATGCCAAAGTAACGCTGGAAAAAATTAGTGTGTCAAAAGTAAACTAATCCGGAAACAAGATTTATCCTCAAAAAATAAAAATCGCCCTGATATCAGGGCGATTTTGTTACATATAAAATTTAATTCAGTTAAGAAACCGTCATTTTTACTGCCAAAATATGCTTGCAAATTCCTCTTTTGCCTTGATAAGCCGTAAACCAATCGCACGTGCATCGTTGCAAATTGTTATCAATAATTACTTTGTGCAAAACGCCTGAGCCTTTTACTTTGGCTTCGATATAATTGGCTTTTCGCTCGACGATCTCGATATCTTCGTTATCAATTAGTTTCTTGGCATTTTTAAGCCTTGGGTTTAGCGATAAAATACGTTCGGTTTTAAAAGGAAGACGTCTGTAAAAATGTGCTTTTTCGCTTAAGTCATAACCCAATAATCCCATCGATGAGAGATTCGAAGTCAGATTATCCATGGTGCCAAAATCGATATCATTTTCGATAGAAAGCATCGTTGGATCAAAAGTTTCATTCGATTTTAGTAAGCTGTTTAAACCGTAAACCCATTCTATAGGCAAGTTTTCGGTCATGGTTTCCAGCACATTTCCCTCGCCAGAAAATCCTCGGTACGAATCAGGAGAAAAAGCCATTAAAAGTTGCATTTTTCCAAATTCGGCTACGATGGCGCAAGTTTGTTGATCTGCTGATTCGTAGATGTAAATTTTTTCTACAATCGCCAGAATTCCTTCTAATAATCTAAGACGTTGCACACCGCCAATCCTGACACTATCGGCTGTTGCCAAAGCCGAAAACATAAACTTTCCGGCTCTTTTGGTAATAAAAAAATCACCTTTTACAGTTCCTTTTGGCAAGCTTTGAAACAACTGAATGGTTTGGATCTTATTCAGTTCAAACTTAATATCCATGTCTGCCAGATACAATTGTACGCTTGTCAAACCTTTGATCCAGCGCATGGGCAAGGTTACTTTTTTTTCTGTAACTTTTGCTTTGGTGGTAATGACCTGAACGTCTTGCTGACCAACGGCAAGGGTTACTTTTTCGTTTTTCTGAATGGCATTTAAGGCATTCAGCATCGGGTCATTAAAATCGACATTGGTAGTTCCGTTGGCGATAAATTCTCCATCGATCGCTGTGGGTTTCATATCCAGTCGTACATAAACACCGTTGCAGGATGAGAATCCTTCAAAACGCAATCTTTCTGATCCGGCAGATACAATAGGATCACGAAGACTAGGCGGAACAGGACCAAAACTGGACCGGACTACTTTTGCAATTGTACTCCAGCATTTTGCCGTAACATAAGGATCCGTTAAGCTTCCCCAGAAAAAACACGGGATATTATTGACTTCTTCAATTTCAGTTTGATGTGCCAAAACCAGATTATTAATGCCTTTTGCTTTACTGTAGGTCGAAATTCCTTTGTAATTATATTCGAGATCTGTCATTTTTCTTTATTTTAAAATTTGCTTAATCAATGCTTTAAGCGACGCATTATCTTTCCATTGCTCAAAGAAAACAATTGCTTTTGCCGATGGTTTCTCATTGGTTTTTGTCAAAATATCAACATAGTTTTCTATTATTTTCTTGAAGTTCGTTGGTAATTTTTCTTTTAAATCCAGATTTTCAAAAAATGAATTCAGCAGCTTCAATAAAGCACTATTATGCAATGCCGAAATGTCTTTAAGAGCAATTAATCCATCTGTCAATCTTAAAAACACACCATATTTTTCAGCTGTCAGATAAGCTATTTTTTGAGCAAATAGTTCAACATCGATCGCTTGTTTGTCGATTAAGTTGATTAAAACTTCAGATGATATTAAACGGATGTCTTTCTTTTCCTGAAAGAAACAGCACGCATATAACAGTAAACTAATATCCGAGAATTGAAACTCAGGTTGATTAATTACGTCCAGAAAACCTTTTAACTCCGGTTTTGAACCATCTGCCACACCACAATTTTGCAATAAGGTCAATGCCAGAGCATCTGAGTTTTGAGGCGTAAGACTGTGCCAGTAATAGGTGTTTCCGGCATAATTGATGCTATAATCCCAGCTGTTTGTTCTGTTGTAAATATCCTGACTGTACAGTAAGTAATTTGGAATTTTGGCATAAGGCGGTAGCGCCAGGTTAAGCTCGTACCATGATGGTGTTCGCTCTGTTTTTTTGGTTTGGTAATTGGTCCACTCATTCCATTTTTCCTTAAACTTAACCTCTGGTTTAAACGGAGCAACTACAAACGGAATGTCTTTTAAGTACGTATTTTCGAATTCAGCAAAAGTTTGGTTTGGATAAAAAGTACGCGCCGCAACTGCCCAAAGCGATAAATTTCCGGTTTCTTTGGTCGTTTTGCCCATTGTTGCCAATAGTTTCGAAAATAGGGACGTATCATCTAATTCTACTTTTTCATTTACACCCAGACAAAATGATAATAATTGTTTTAGTTCGCCTTCGATTTTATCCAGTAACGGAATAGCGCTTGCTACATTTTCTCTCGGCATACGGGCAATTGCAATCGCTAAATCGACAGAATCAATTTCTTCATTCGTCTTTTGGTAGGCAATAACTCGTTCCAGCAAAACTTTTGGAGACACCCAATATGGTTTGTGGCTAGGGAAGGAGAGAAGCGGCAAAGTAGAATTAGTATCTATTTTTTCCTGTACTTTTTCAAGTAAAGGTTTTATCAACGTCAGGGTATTGATTTTAGAATAGTGAGTGACTTTGTTGTTAAATTTGCTATCGATGTTTGCTATTTTAGACTGTAAAAATGCCTTTATAAAATTTTTATGAACACTCTCAAAATACAATTTTTGCAATTGTTTTTCATAAGGTTGCAATTGAGCAGTATAATCAGATGGAAACAAATCTCTTTGCGAGATATAAATATTCAACAGAATTTCTGCATCCAGGACTTCTTCTGAGTTAATAAAACTTCCAAACTGAAAAACAACATCGTTCCAATCCTTTGGCAATTGAACTTCTTCAATAAGCAATAACTCTTTTTGCGGATTAAAGCTATATTGTTCTAATGCACTATCATCAATAGTCAAGACATCTTGATCTAAAAATTGTGTTAGTCCGGATTTGATGTTTCCTTGCATTAGCGTGACATACGAAGATAATTTTTCCTTAAGAACTTTATCTTTTACGTTTGCAATTTTGGTTATAATTTTTGTAGCACGTTCCTGCAAAGCGAGATCTGCAATTACATAAACATCAGCAATAATAAAAGCTATTGTGGTGTTTAGTTTTGGATTCGACTTGGTCAATTTCTCTAAAACAGGCAAAACATTTTTAATGGCCGCTTTGCAATCGCTGCGCATCATTAAAGGTTCAAGCCACTCGAGAAATGATTTGGTTTTAAATTTTGGATGATCGTATATTTTCTTAATCAGCTCAATTCCATAACTCGTTATTGGCGGATATGCATGGTGTAAATACGAAAATATATTTTCCTGATAAACAATCAGCTCATCAGCGGTGACATTAAATTCTTCGATTCTTTTTCTAAAAAAAGATTTCAGATTATTGTTCCATTCTTTCGTCTGGATCAGGATTGCATTTTCGATAAAGAAATTACGATCCATCTTCTTTTCTTCTAATAACGACTTATAAATAATTCCCCAAGTAAGGTATTCATCATGTTTTTGGGCATCATTGTCTCTAAAAGAACTATTGTGCAGAATCGTTTCATAATTAAACAATTCCGGAATATCTCTTTCATACGTTAGTTTGTCACTCAAAGAATTAGTGATGAATTTTCTAGTACTGATCTTTGCACGCCACTCATTGGTTGCTGCAAGAGTCAATGCATACAATTCAGGGTTAAATTGTAGTAAACCATGCTTTTCGAGCTTGCGCAGTATATGATAATTAAAACCTACCCAGTCTTGTCTTTTTACTTTATCTAAAATAAAAAAATCAATCCAGTTGGGTTTTGCCCATAATAAAACCTCTGTAATTTGTTTTTTTTCGTCTATTTCGTTCAATAAACTTAAGGCTTCATCCCAGGAATTAATATCGGTTTTATCAAATAATGCAATGGCGCTCAGGGTAATAATATCGCTTTGTTTTTTATCGCCACGGGTTCCCCAGCCATAATCATGTTTGCCTTTTTTTACATAACCCGGATCTTTTGTCAAATCCGTATACGTCATAAAATAACGCTTATTTTTCTTGATATGTTTTTTTAAAGCTTCGATATTCCCTTTTGATTTTTCTTGTAAAAAAGGCAATAATAAATCTATATTTTTGGACTGGACAATACTATCGTATTCTTCCAGAACTTCATCAGTAATAGAACTTTTAGCTGTTTTTGGTTTTGAAGCTACCGTAACATCACCAGTTTCAGAGTATCCTTTTTTTACTTTTTCGGCTAGTATTTTTTCTGCTGTTTTCAGGCATTCTTCCTCACTGGAAAAAGCTTTGGTTTGAGAGGTTCCGGAAGTTCCGTTTTTGCCATAAGTTACAGTGTATTGTAAACCTGCAACTTCAATTTGCCAAAATTTATCTGAATTTCCATCTATGTATTTTAGGTATTTTTTCATGGTATTTTTAAGGGCTGAATTGATAAAATAAAGAGTGCGAATATTCTCGAAAATATAAAATTATTAAGGTTTAGAAGTTTTTTTAAATGAAAATTTTGGTTAAAATTGTTTCTTTTTTTATAAATATTTCAAAATTAATTACATAGAAATGTTAAAATATATTTAGAAAAACACGTACATTTGTTATTCAAATGGAAATAAAAAATATATATATCAGCCTGTCGGCAATAGAATTTAGTGATCGTTTAGCGGGATTTGTTCCGGCTAATGGTTCTGGACGCTATATGTATATTAATGAATTGAAGTGTAAATTGTAATTACA
>NZ_MUGS01000075.1 GCF_002222055.1 Flavobacterium araucananum | reverse complement strand
TTTGTCAAACCTTTTTTATTGAAATCTATTTAAAATTTACTCTTTAGATAACATTAATTCTTTGATATATTTTACCGGAGCACTTCCAAAACTTAAGAATTTTTCGTGGAATTTTTTCAGGTTAAATTTATCCCCTTCTTGTTTTTTAAGTTCTTCTCTTAAGTTATAAATTTCAGTATAACCTGTAAAATAAGAACATAATTGAACTTGAGATAACGTTACGCGTTTCCATTTTCCGTCTGCTTCTGCTTGTTGTTGAAAAGCTTCTTTGGTCAATAAATCTATTGCAGCTTGTTTAGACATGTTTTTAGTATGAACACTAATATCTAAAATAGTATTACACGTTGCTCTCAAATTCCATTTGTAGTACATCAACCACATTTCGTCAGAATTTTTATAACCACTTTCCAGCATCATTTTCTCTGCATAAACGGCCCAGCCTTCAACCATTGCGCCGTTTCCTAAAATAGATTTTATGATACTTGGCGACTGATTACTGTAAACCAATTGTGTATAATGTCCCGGAACTGCTTCGTGAATGTTTAAAATCTGAAGGATATAGTCATTGTATTCGCGTAAGTAACTTTCGGCGTTTTCAGCTGTCCAGCCTGACATACTTCCTACATTATAATATGTATTGGCATTTTTATCATAAGGTCCGGGTGCAGAAATAGAGGCTCCGGCTACTCCTGCCATGTAAGCAGGCTCTTTACGAACCACAAGAGGTTTTGAGGGATCGATGTATAATAAATCTTTGGCTTTTACATACGCCGTTAATTCCGGAATTTGTTTCTCAATTTCTGATTGAAACTTCTCAGGAGTGGTGTGTTGTAACGAGATTTTATCAATTACTTGTTTGATCAGGTCTAATTTGTTTGTTGGTTTTACTTCATTTCCTTTGTATTTAGTCCAAAGTTTATCAGCAAGAGCAAACATCTTATCGTGTAGATCTTTTTTGTGATCAACTGCAATTTTATAAATTTCGTCGGCAGTATAGCTCGATTGAATGTCAAAATTGAATTTTTTAGCATATAATGCTGATCCTAATCTAAAANNTGTAATTGCTTTTTTAGCAATTTTTGCTTTCTCCAGCATTTCTTTTTTCTCAGCAGGACTTAATTTACTTTTAGCTAGTGCAGCAGTCAAATCAACATCAAATACAGATGAGCCTCCAAGGTTTTGTGCAATTGCAAGTTCTGTATGCTCAAGCGTTGGGTTTTTGATATTTTTTTTGGCTGCTTCATAATAAGCAGGAACGTTATTCATTTTGGCATTAAAAGCGCGCAAACGAATTTCGGGAGTATCATAATTACCGTTTAAAATCTCTGCAAAAGCGCCACAAACATTATATTCAGATGGATTCCACTCAGAAGATTTTGATTCTTTGATATTAAAAATGTTGCTTTCCAATTGATTTTTAATCATCTGAAAATCGGTTTTGTTATTATCAGACAAATCTTCGGCATTAAATTGTTTTAATGAATCTAATTGTGCATTTGCAAAATCAAGTTGTCTTTTTTCTTCGGTTGCATCCGGAACAATCAAAAGACTGTCTAGTTTATGATACCCTACTCCGGAAGCCCATCCCGGATTAATTTTCCATAAATCAGTTACAAAGCCATCTTTGTACTTATCAAATTTTCCGTCTAAAGCTTTATCTGCGTTAGACTTAGTGCTTTTATTGCAGGAAAAAAGTAAGGTGATAGCAAAAAATGAAACAAATAGTTTTTTCATAAGTTAATTTTTTAATGGTTTAAAGATAAAAAAAATGTTCATTATGCAAAACCATTTGCTATTTGTAATCAATATTTCAATAATTCTAATAAAACTTCTTCAAAACGATTTTTTGGTAAAAATTGGTCTTCTAATGCTTTTGTAAACGGAATTGGAGAATCTAAACTCGCGACTCTTTTTACGGGAGCATCCAGATATTCAAAGCATTCTTCCATAATTAAAGCCGAAATATCACTTGCGATTCCGCCAAACAAAGTGTCTTCCTGATAAATAATTACTTTTCCTGTTTTTCTAACCGAATTAAAGATCGTTTCTGTGTCTAATGGTTGCAGAGTTCTTAAATCGATTAAATCAGCTTCGATTTCAGGATATTTAGCTAGTGTTTCCAGGGCCCAATGTACGGGAGCACCAAATGCAATTATCGTAATTGAACTACCTTCTTTTAGTAGCGCAGCTTTACCAAACGGAATGGTATAATAATCTGTAGGTACATCCTGATAAACACTGCGGTACAATTGTTTATGTTCAAAAAATAAAACCGGATTAGGATCATTTATCGAAGTATTTAATAAACCTTTTGCATCATACGGAAATGCGGGATACACTACTTTTAGCCCGGGAGCTTTGGTAAACCAGGCTTCGTTGGTTTGTGAGTGAAATGGTCCTGCCTGAGTACCGCCACCACAAGGCATACGAACGACAACATCGGCTTTTTCGCCCCAGCGATAATGTGATTTTGCCAATAAATTTACGATCGGGTTAAAACCTGTAGAAACAAAATCAGCAAATTGCATTTCGACAATTGCTTTATAGCCATTTATGGATAATCCCATTCCGGCAGAAACAACAGCACTTTCGCAAATTGGCGTATTACGAATACGATCTTTACCAAACAACTCTACAAATCCATCTGTAATTTTAAAAGCACCACCATATTCAGCGATATCCTGACCCATAATAACCAGATTTTCGTGGCGCAACATAGATTGCTCTAAACCATTTCTGATGGCATCTATAAAACGAACATTTTTTGTCTCAGATCCGGGTGTAAATTCCTCAAATTGATATGATTTATAGACATCATTTAATTCTCCGCTATAAGTAGGAATTATTTCAGGCTCGTAATTGGCAAGCAATAAATTTTCGACAATTTCTTTTTTAATGTCACTTCTTAATTCCGTATCATACTCTTCAGAAAGAATTCCTTCATCGAGCAAAAACATTCTGTAATTATCTACGGGATCTTGTATTGCCCAGGTTTTCATCAGTTCATCGGGAACATAACTTGTTCCGCTGGCCTCCTCATGACCACGCATTCTAAAGGTTTTAAATTCTAATAAAACCGGATGCGGATCTTCGAGCATGTGCTCTTTTAATCTTTTTAGCTTATTGTAGATTTCGACCACATTATTTCCATCAATGATATAACTGTCAATACCATATCCTATACCTTTATCGGCTATGTTCTCGCATGAATATTGTTCGTTTGTAGGAGTCGAAAGTCCGTAACCGTTGTTTTCGACAATAAACATAACCGGCAACTTCCAGACGGCAGCAATATTTAAGGCTTCGTGAAAATCGCCTTCGCTGGTTGCTCCTTCTCCGGTAAAAACGGCAGTAATCTTATTGTTTTTTTTAAGTTTATTGGCAAGAGCAATTCCATCTGCGATTCCTAACTGAGGTCCCAAATGCGAAATCATTCCTATAATATTGTATTCCTGAGTTCCAAAATGAAAACTACGGTCTCTACCTTTAGTAAAGCCGTTTGCTTTGCCTTGCCATTGCGAAAAAAGGCGGTGCAACGGAATATTTCTGGAGGTAAAAACACCCAGATTTCTGTGCATTGGCAATATGTATTCTGAGTCGTCCAAAACAGCTGCAACACCTATAGATACTGCCTCCTGCCCTATTCCTGAAAACCATTTTGAGACCTTTCCCTGTCGGATCAGGATCAGCATTTTTTCTTCGATTAAACGAGGTTTCAGTAGTTTTTTGTACAAATCCAACAATTCTGTATTCGTAAGGTTTTCTCTATAAAAGATCATTAGACTATAGTTTTATTATTCAAATATATAAAAATATAACAATTTTA
>NZ_MUGS01000074.1 GCF_002222055.1 Flavobacterium araucananum | reverse complement strand
CAATAAGAAAACAACTGCAAAGCAACAATTTGCTCCTTTGTTAAATAAATCTTTAAAATTCATGGTTGATTGTTTAAGTTATTAATTAGTTTTTTTGTTTTAAGGTATTTTTTGTGGTTATTTTTAAAGTTCGCCTTTCGACTCTTTTATTATAGCTGTAGCTTCTTTTTCTCAGTAATAGCTTACTTTTATACTTATTTACAACTACTATTAATGCGTAATTTTTTTGCAATAAAAAAAGTTGTAATCGATTACACAAACATAGATATTTTTTTTAGATAAAAAATTAAAATTCATAAAAATTTCCTAAAATAAATTATATATCAAAAATAAAGTGACTTATTTATATGACATGTGTAATTTATATCCCTAATAAATATTAAATATATTATTAGTAATTATAGATTTGTGCTGTTTTATTCTAAAAAAATAATCGATTACACGAGAAAAAATTATAAATATATTAGGGACTTGAATTATAGCCTTTAAGGAAAACGAAATAAAAATCCTAAAACGGAACAATTATTAAAGAGCATTTTTTTTGTAATTATTTTCTTAAAGAGAATTTACAAAATACAAAATGAGTTCGTATACAGGCACAAAAAAAGTCCTTAAACAAAATTATTTAAGGACTCTATTTTTCGAAGAGAAGATTTTACATTTTAAGCACGTTGCAGTTGCAGATTGCTTTTATGTTTTTGCATCAGTATAAAAGTAATAATCATACCAATTACAGCCATTGCTACACCAATAAGATTTGGTGAGGCATAACTATATCCGGCTGTCAGAGGCAAACCTCCCAAAAAGGCACCCAAAGCATTACCAATATTAAAACTTCCCTGAAGTGCCGCAGATGCAATCATCTCAGCATCTTTGGCCGTTCTGATCATCAACATTTGAATTGGTGCTATAACCGAAAAAGAAATTGCTCCGGTTAAAAACGTCAGCAGTAACGACATATATTGATTAGCAGAGAACAGGTAAACCAGGATCAAATCGATAGACATTACAAACAATAATGCCAATACGGTAGGTGCAGGCGAATATTTATCTGCCAATTTACCCCCTAAAAAATTTCCAACAACCATACCAAGCCCCGCCAAAATCAGGATGTATGAAACATTATCTTCAGAAAATTTAGAAACATTTGTCAATAATGGCGCGATATAACTAATCCAGGCAAACAATCCCCCAAATCCCACGGCAGTAATTCCGATAATCAACCAGGCTTCTGTCTTTTTAAAGAACTGAAGTTGTGTTTTCATGTTTACGTTGCCACTTTTCTCGAGATTTGGCATCCACAAAGAAATAAACAAAAAGGTAAGCATCCCTACAATAGCAATTAATACAAAAGTATATCTCCATATAAAATGGTGACCTATATAAGTACCAATTGGTACACCTATTAAATTAGCCAGGGTTAAACCCGAAAACATAATAGCAATTGCTTGCGCTTCTTTGCCTTTGTCAGCCAAACGACTTGCGACTACAGCTCCAACTCCAAAAAAGGCTCCGTGTGGTAAACCGGAAAGAAATCTCGAAGCGAATAAAAAATTATAAGTAGGTGCAATAATCGAAAGCGCATTAAAAACGGTTAACATCAATGCTAATATCAGAAGCATTTTTTTGGGAGCAAAATTTCTGCCCAGAATAACTAATAAAGGTGCTCCTATGACAACACCAAGCGCATAAGCCGAAATTAAATATCCCGCAACAGGAATCGAAACGTTCATATCTGAGGCAATATCCGGCAACAAACCCATCATAACAAACTCGGTAATACCGATTGTTAAACCTCCTAATGAGAGTGCAATAAGACTTTTTTTCATTTGTTTTACAAGAAAGGAATAGATTTTCTATGGTGCAAATTTAACACTGTTCCCTTTAAAATAAGTTGTACATTTGCGATATAAACTTGTAAATTTATGTTATGCCAAAATTTAATCAGTTTGAAAAACTTATCATTCATGAATTCGAAGATGACGTTTTTCCGCATGTTCCGCACACGCATACCTATTATGAAATTATCTATATCAAAAAAGGAAGCGGAATTCATCATTTAAACAACAACCTGCTTCCCTACAAAACAGGCGATTTGTTTGTAATTTCTCCGGAAGATGAGCATTACTTTGACATTAAAAAAAGAACACGATTTGTTTATATCAAGTTTACAGATAATTATTTCGATTCAAACAAAAATCTTTTTTGCGATGATTTGCTTTTGAATACACCGGAAGATTTCATGCGCAACAAATTGCTTAAGGAAATAGTTTTAAAATTAGACGATCCCTGTAAAACTATCTTAAAAAATACGGTAGAAAACATCACGGCGTATAATTGCAAATCTGATGTTTCGACATCACCTATCGTTTTTTACCAGATTCTTTCGATTTTTGGTCTGATAAAAGAAACGATTCGATGCATGAATTTGCAAATGAAATTGACTCATATAGACAGCGAACAAATTTCGACTTACATTCATCATAATATTTATCAGCCAAAATTGGTTCAGGTAAAAGTCATTGCCAATCATTTTAATATTGCCGAAACTTATTTTAGTGCTTACTTCAAGCGAACATTCTCTATTAGTTATCGGGATTATATTCATAATCTTAGAACTACTTTGATCGAAAACCGAATTTACAACAACCAATTACCAATTAAACAAATCGCTTACGAATTTGGTTTTACAGACGAAAGCCATTTGTCTAATTATTTTAAAAAGCGAAAAAACATGAATCCAACCGATTTTAAGAAAACATAAAATTTGAAATTCGATGTGCCTAATTAATTTTAACACTAGTAACATAGATTTATGGGCTTAAAAAAAGCGTTTCACTTATTAGAAATACACAGAGTTAAGCTATGAGAAAGAAATGTTTTTCTCTTTTAATCTTCTTTTTCACATACAGAATCTATTTTACCATGTGCTTAAATAAAATTTTTACCCAATACTTTATTCGAAATCTTAAATAAATAGTAGCTATTAAAAAAAATATCTAAATTTGTATTTTTAAAAACCATTTCCATTGGCAAAAAAAATTCACATATTATTTTCCTTTTTAACTCTTGGCTTCTTCCTGATGTCCAGTTCAGGTTATGCCTGTGGAAAATCTTCTGAAAAAATGTCTTGCGAAAAAAAGGTAACTTCTAACAAAGAAACGGCTGATTCCTGCCAAAAAGAGTGTTGCGAAAAAAAACAGGAATCTAAAAAAGATCCGCACGGTTGTAACGGAAAATGTGATCATTCGAGTTGTACCCCAACAGCTTTACAATTTAGTATGATTGCTGTAAACGAATTCGAATTCAATAGTAATTTATTCAATTTCTCTTTCGAGAAAACTACTCCATATTATAGAAACAGCAGTATTTCTGCAGGTTTTACTTCGATCTGGTCACCTCCAAAAATAAAATAACGGTATTTCTGACAGCCATAATTATTTTTAAGCCACAAAGGTTCTAAGATACTAAGATTCTAAGCCAAAAAATTAAACTTTGCGTCTCTGCGACTTTGCGGGATTAAAACATCATATAAAAAAAATAAATTATTTAACTTAGAGGATAAATTCACATTCTCTATTAAAATCTTATAAAAATGAAAAATACAATAGCAACTATAGCAGCAGTAATTACAATATTATTTACTGCAAACACCATTCAGGCAAATACAAATCAAACCGTAACGACTACAACAGAAATTGCTGATTCTAGTCAGTTACAATCTGTTTACGATGCTTACTTTACAGTAAAAGATGCTTTGATAAAAAGTGATGCGAAGTTAACTTCGGCAAAAGCACAAGATTTATTAACCGCCATTACTGCTGTAAAAATGGACAAACTAAAAAGTACTGAACATACGGCCTGGATGAAAGTGGTAAAAAAATTAACAGCAGATGCTAAAAGCATTTCGGCTACTTCTGATCTTAAAAAGCAACGTGAAACTTTTAAATCTTTGACTAAAAGCACCTATGATTTAGTTAAAGTGTCGAAATCTACCGAAGTGGTTTACAAACAATATTGCCCAATGGCAGATGCTGACTGGTTGAGCAAAGAAAAAGCAGTTAAAAATCCGTATTACGGTTCTTCGATGTTAACTTGCGGAAACGTGGTAGAAACCATTAAATAAAAATGACGCTCTACATCAAAAACATGGTGTGTGGTCGCTGTAAGATGGTTGTGAAGTCTGAGTTTGAAAAACTCGGACTTCATACTATTTCTGTTGAATTGGGTGAGGTCGAACTACAAAATGATATCACTGATTCTCAAAAAGAAATTTTACTAAAAAACCTGCAAGTCTTAGGATTTGATTTTATTGATGATAAAAAAAGTAAGACTATCGAGAAAATCAAAAATCTTATAGTCGATTTGGTTCATCATAAAAATAGTGAACTCAAAATCAATTTGTCTGAATACCTGGTCGAGAACCTCAACCAGGATTATAGTACACTCAGTAATCTATTCTCAGAAATTGAAAACACTACCATAGAAAAATACTTTATCAGCCAAAAAATAGAAAAGGTAAAAGAGTTATTGATTTACAACGAACTCTCGTTAAGCGAAATTGCTGATATTTTAAACTATAGCAACGTAGCACATTTGAGCAATCAGTTTAAAAAAATTACGGGTTTCACCCCTACTTATTTCAAACAATTGAAGGATAAGAAACGCATTCAGATTGAGAATTTGTAAACGTTAATTTCTAAAATAAAAAAACGTGCTATATCTGGCACGTTTTTTATTTATCTGAATAATGTCCCATTGCAGAGATCACCACAACAGTTACAATTTCTTCCTCGACACTATATATAATTCTGTCTTTTTTATTTATTTCTCTTGACCAAAATCCTGAAAATTGATGCTTTAATGCCTCAGGTTTCCCAACTCCTTCAAATGGATTTTCAGCTAATTCCTCTAAGATTTTTGCAATCTTTTTAATACTTGCCTGATTTCCTGACTTTAAATGCTTTGTAATTTCGATCTTCGCTTCTGGAATTATTTCAACCCTAAACTTCCCCATATATCATTAGGATCAACTATTATACTTTTAGATTTTCCACTTTTATAATCAGCATATCTTTTCTCTATCATAGCAACAAATTCAGGATTGTAAGGACTTTCTTCTTCCTCTATTTTTACACCTTTATTAGTAACAGCTAACAACTTTGCCAGTTCAAGTAATGTTTTACCTGCTTTTGTTCGCTCGTTTATAGTTATAGTTGTCATGATCTTATTTTTTTTATTGTTACAAAGATACAAAAATCATGCTATTTTCTTGTGATCCAATTCTGTAACTAAAAATATCATTACTTTTATATAACATTAAAAATCAAACCCCATTTTTATTTAAAGATTGAGAATTTGTAATATTTTTTTTAATCAAAAAGAACACAAAGATGATAAACATAGCCAATGGTTTCAACCATTGGAACGCAACGAATTAATTCCAATATGCATCCCCAAGGTTGAAACCATTGGCTATGTTTTTTCGCAAAGTTATTTCAGACAAAGCTTTGCTCCCGATAGCTATCGGGATTGCGTTTTTATAAAATCCAGCATATACAAAAAACTTTGCTCCCGATAGCTATCGGGATTACGGTTAATTCCCCTTTCGTAAATCTTGCAAATCATTCTCATAATTATACAAACCGAAGTAAACGTTAGTTCGGACATTTGCATTGTAATACTTAAAAAAGATAAAAACAATGACTCATCACTATATAATTTCAGGAATGTCGTGCGATGGCTGTCGTAAAAAAGTCGAAAAAACTTTGAATACGATCGAAGGAGTTCAAGCCGAAGTAACCTTAAACCCACCTTTGGCTACCATCGTAATGTTGAAACATGTGGCAACTGAAAAATTTCAGGAAGTTTTAGCCCAAGCCGGAAAGTATACTATTGAGATGACTTCAGCTAAAGATACTCCGGAAACTCCCCTTAAATCCTGCTGTTCCAGTCAAAAAAAAGAAAATCATACCGGATATGAACATAAAAAAACAAGTATAGCCCACAATCATAATACAACAGGCATTTTTTATTGTCCTATGCATTGCGAGGGCGACAAAACATACAACAAACCAGGCGATTGCCCCATTTGCGGAATGGATTTGGTTGCGATGCAGACATCTGAATCTGAAGAAAATAAAACGTATACTGACTTATTAAAAAAAATGAAGATTGCGATTTTATTTACGCTTCCAATCTTTATTATTTCAATGTCTGAAATGATTCCCAATAATCCGCTATACAGAATAATGTCTATAGAAAACTGGAACTGGGTCCAATTCCTATTTTCTATCCCGGTACTTTTTTATGCAGGCTGGATGTTTTTTGTCCGTGCCTACAAATCGATTATCACCTGGAACTTAAACATGTTTACTCTTATTGGGATCGGAACCAGCGTTGCATTCTTTTTTAGTATAGCCGGAATGTTCTTTCCTGATATTTTTCCATCCGAGTTTAAATCACATCACGGTACCATCCATCTTTATTTTGAAGCTGCAACCGTTATTATAACATTGGTTTTATTAGGGCAATTATTAGAAGCCAAAGCCCACGGCCAAACAAATGGAGCCATAAAAGCATTATTAAAACTAGCTCCAACCGAAGCGACTTTGGTAGAAAACGGAACTGATAAAGTAATTTCGATTGATACTATTAAAAAAGGAGATTTACTTCGTGTAAAACCGGGAGAAAAAATTCCGGTTGACGGAAAAATTACCATCGGCGAAAGCAGTATTGATGAAGCTATGATTACGGGAGAGCCAATTCCGGTTGATAAAAAAGTGGACGATTCTGTAATTGCGGGAACTATAAACGGAACCAAATCATTTGTAATGCTTGCCGAAAAAGTAGGTTCAGAAACTTTGCTTTCGCAAATCATACAAATGGTCAATGATGCAAGTCGTTCGAGAGCGCCAATCCAGAAATTAGCAGATCGTGTCGCCAAATATTTTGTACCAACGGTTGTCATTATTGCTGTTGCTACCTTTTTTATCTGGGCAAAATTTGGTCCGGAACCCGCTTATATTTACGGATTAATTAATGCTATTGCCGTGTTAATTATCGCTTGCCCTTGTGCTTTAGGATTGGCAACTCCAATGTCGGTTATGGTTGGTGTGGGTAAAGGAGCGCAATTCGGGATTCTGATAAAAAATGCCGAAGCTCTGGAAAACATGAGCAAAATAGATGTTTTGATCACGGATAAAACCGGAACTATTACGGAAGGAAAACCTTCGGTCGAAAAAATCTACGCCGTTAATAATAATGAAGATGTTTTACTGCAAAACATTGCTTCGCTAAACCAGCATAGCGAGCATCCTTTGGCACAAGCTGTGGTGAATTTTGCTAAAGCTAAAAACCAAACGATTCTTGACGTTCCGGACTTTGAAGCCATTGCCGGAAAAGGAGTTATAGGAACTGTAAACAACTCAACAGTTGCTTTAGGAAATAAAAAACTAATGCTTCAGGTTGGTGCTTCGATCTCTGAGGATATCGAAAACAAGATTACTGCCGAACAAAATCTGGGCAAAACAGTTTCATATATCTCAGTCGATAATGTTGTTTTGGGTTATATATCGATAACTGATGCTATTAAGAAAAATAGTGCCAAAGCAATCAAAGATTTAATCGATCAGGGTGTCGAAGTAATCATGATGACGGGAGATAATAGCAATACTGCCAAAGCGGTTGCAAATCAATTGCATTTAAGTTCATTTAAAGCAGATTGTCTTCCTGAAGATAAACTCAAAGAGATTAAGCGTTTGCAAGCCGAAGGTAAAATTGTTGCCATGGCTGGTGACGGAATCAATGATGCTCCGGCTTTAGCACAGGCAAATATTGGAATCGCAATGGGAACCGGAACAGATGTTGCCATAGAAAGTGCTAAAATAACACTGGTAAAAGGGGACTTAAACGGAATTGTAAAAGCTAAAAAACTAAGTTATTCCGTTATGAAAAACATCAAACAAAATTTATTTTTTGCTTTTATATACAATATTTTAGGCGTGCCTGTTGCCGCAGGAATTTTATATCCTGTATTCGGCATTTTGTTATCGCCAATGCTCGCGGCTCTTGCAATGAGTTTGAGTTCGGTTTCGGTAATTGTTAATGCGTTACGTTTACGCAATCTAAACCTTTAAAAAATCAATATACCCATTGGGTGTAATGCATAAAAAAAATAATTAAACATATAGAAACATAGATTTTATGTTTACGAAAAAGTAAATCAAAAAGAAACTTGTTTCTCAAACATAGTCCCGATAGCTATCGGGATGTATTAATGCAAGTGAAACGCCTTTTTTAAGTTCAATAATTCTATGTTTCAATGTGTTAAAAATAATTACACCCAATGGGTTAAATCAATATGAAACTATATACTATTCTAATTTCCTTTTTAATCGCTTTTAGTGTCAATGCTCAAAAAGTTGTTCGCTATGATTTACATGTTCGGGATACGATTGTTAATTTTTCCGGAAAAGAAAAACGAGCTCTTACTGTTAACGGGCAAATCCCAATGCCTACTTTGACTTTTACCGAAGGTGATATTGCGGAAATTTATGTGCATAACGACTTAAAAAACGAAGATACAGCACTACACTGGCACGGATTATTTTTGCCAAATAAAGAAGATGGTGTTCCGTTTTTGACTCAAATGCCCATAAAACCCGGAACAACTCATAAATATAGTTTCCCAATTATTCAAAACGGAACCTATTGGTATCACAGCCATTCCGGATTGCAGGAACAAATTGGTTTGTACGGACTTTTTATCATCAACAAAAAGAAAGACGATACTACTTTTAGAAAAGGAATAGATGATTTGCCAACGATTCCGGTTATCTTAAGCGAATGGACAGATCTGAAACCGGAGAATGTACAACGAATGTTGCACAATGCCAACGATTGGTTTGCGATAAAAAAAGGAACTACTCAAAGTTATGCCGAAGCTATTAAACAAGGTCAGTTCTCGACAAAAGTTACCAACGAATGGAAACGTATGAATGCCATGGATGTAAGTGATGTATATTATGAGAAGTTTTTGATTAATGGAAAAAATGAAGATCAGCTTAAACAATTTAAAGCGGGCGATAAAGTCAGATTGCGAATTGCAAACGGAGGCGCTTCGAGTTATTTCTGGCTGACTTATGGCGGCGGAAAAATTACGGTTGTTGCCAGCGACGGCAACGATGTTGAACCTGTAGAAGTGGATCGATTGATTATTGCGGTTTCTGAAACTTATGATATTGTCGTGACGATTCCTGAAGATCATAAATCCTTTGCTTTTTTGGCTACAGCCGAAGACAGAACCGGATCAGCAACATTATTTTTAGGCGAAGGAACGAAACAGCCTGTCAAACATCTTCCGAAATTAAAATATTTTGAAGGCATGAAAATGATGAACGATATGATGAAGATGAACGGTGAAATGAATGATATGGGTATGAAAATGTCTCTGAATAAAATGGACATGAATGCGGTGATGTATCCTGAAATTTCCGGCGAAGACGAAGCTGCAAAAACCGAAGATCATTCGATGCATACTATGGAAGGCATGAAAATGGATGATATGAAAATGTCGAGCGATTCTACTGAAACTGCCGAAATTACAACTTTGAATTACGGAATGCTGAAATCTCCAACCGTAACAACATTGCCAAAAGACGCTCCGGTAAAAGAATTACGCTTTGAATTGTCCGGAAATATGAACCGTTATGTTTGGAGTTTAGATAACAAGGTGATTTCTGAAACGGATAAAATCTTAATCAAAAAAGGAGAAAACGTTCGTATCACATTATACAATGGTTCGATGATGCGCCACCCAATGCATTTGCATGGACACGATTTCAGGATTATTAATGAACATGGCGAGTATTCTCCGCTAAAAAATGTGATTGATATTATGCCAATGGAAACTGATACGATCGAATTTCAGGCAAATGCTGATGGCGATTGGTTTTTTCACTGCCACATCTTATATCACATGATGGCGGGAATGGGACGTATTTTTAGTTATGAAAATTCAGCACCAAATCCGTTGATTCATGATCCTAAAATGGCTTACAAAATGCTAAAAATGGACGATCGAATGTTTCATTTTATGGGCGAAAATGATTTTGCCTCAAACGGAAATGACGGAGAAGCAATGTTAGGCAGCACACGTTGGAGCATAGGAACAGAATGGAGATTGGGGTATAACAAGGAACACGGTTATGAAACCGAAACTCATATCGGTCGGTATATTGGCAAAATGCAATGGTTTATGCCTTTTATAGGTTTCGATTGGCGCTATAGAAGAATGGGTATGGACGAACAGGAACAAAATATGTTTGGTCAAAAGAATACCAAAGACAATCGCTCGGTTTTTAGTGCAGGTATGGAATATACTTTGCCAATGCTCATAAAAGCGCAAGTTGAGGTTTATACGGATGGAAATGTAAGGGTACAATTTGAACGAAAAGATATTCCGCTTTCCAGGCGTTTGCGAATGAATTTAATGTGGAATACAGATAAGGAATATATGGCAGGTTTAAAATATATTGTTGCCAGAAACTTTGGGATTACAACGCATTATGATAGTGATATGGGAATTGGTTTTGGATTAAATCTGAATTATTAACCCTAAAATTTAATAGTAGTTTGATCTGTATTAACGTATCGTTGACAATTTGAGAAACTAAAACCTATTATATTTGAACTAACATCTTCAATCAAAAAAAAGAATAATACCTAACAATTAAATTATACTAAAAATGAAGAAATTATTTACCGTTTTAGCAATCGCTTTATTTACAATTGGTGCACAAGCACAAGACACAAAACCAACTCCTAAAAAAGAAAAAGCTAAAAAAGAATCGTGCTGTAAAAAAACAGACGACAAAAAAGACAAAAAATGTTGCGCTAAAAAATAAGCAAAACATGTTTTAAAAGTAAAATGCCTCAAATATTTGAGGCATTTTTTTATTTTTTTTTTGCCACGAATTTCACGAATTTCCGCGAATTATTTTTTTCGCAAAATGTAATAAGCATTTTGAATTTGTGCTAATTCGTGAAATTCGTGGCGAAAAATTTGCATTTATTCTTCGTTCAAAAATCCTTTTAATCTGTAAAATCTGTGGCTAAAAAACTATTTAATTCTTACGCTCCATTCAAAATCCATTTCTGAGACCTGAATACCTTTTTCATCGGTTCCTATAGATTTCATCCAGAAAGTTTGCCCCTCGCCTGTTTCGATGGTTTTTTTTATCGCATCGGCAATTAAATGTCCGTCGTTGCAAACAAATGTGATACGTCCTGTCGCTTTTTTGGTAAAGTTTCCTTTATTGTTTGCGACCAGCATTGAGATTTTTTTTCCGCTTTGTTGAATTTGCGAGATAACCAATGCTCCCGTTGTTAACTCCGCAGCCATTGCCTGAACTGCAAAATACATCGAGTTAAAAGGATTCTGATTGATCCACCTGTGTTTTACGCTTACAACACATCTATCATCGTCGATTGCCTTTACACGTACACCACAAATGTATGCCGATGGTAATTTGAATAACACAAATTTGTTGAGTTTGGAAACTGATATTGCCATGTGATTTATTTTTTTATGTAAAAATACAAAAAAACTATGCACGCACAATAAACTGCAATTACTTTCCTAAAATGTGAACAAAACCAATACTTCCGAATGATTTTCAGCTAATTATAGATTGAATTTAAATTTTAACTTTGTTAAAATTTTGTTAATATTTGGTACTATGCAAAACAAGATACTGTCTTTTAGACATATATTTGCATAAGAAAATACTATATACTTTTAATCATGGAAACAACAACACCACTAATCATGGAAACAACCACAGAAAAGAACATTGCAACGTTCACACATTTAAGTACATTAAGCCAGTACATTATTCCGTTTGGGAATTACATTTTCCCGATATTAATCTGGACGAGTTACAAAGACAAATCAGAATTTGTAAATCACCACGGAAAGCAAACATTAAATTTTCAATTAAGTCTTTTGCTTTACACTTTAGTTTTAGCTTTAATTGCAATTCCGATTTTTGCATTTGTACTCTTAAAAAACCTTCCAATCAATACCATTTTTAACGATGAGGATTTCATCATCAGAAATCTAAACATCGACGGAAATATTGGAATATTAAGTATTGGAGCGACGGCAGTTTTACTTTTTGGATTATTAAAATTTGTTGAATTCTTTTTAGTGATTTATGCTTCGATAAAAGCTTCAAACGGAGAATTATATAAATATCCTTTGACAATCAATTTTATAAAGTAATAAAAAAGGGGCTTCGACTTCGCTCAGCCTGACATAAAAAAATTAAAAGTTATAGTCGAAACTTTACAGGCAATCAACAGGAATTGTTTCGAAATCAATCATCAATCAATCATCATCAATCAAAAAACGAATTGTTCAATCTAAAAAAAACAAAATGAAATTATGAACATTGAAAACACAAAAGCACAGATGCGCAAAGGTGTTCTTGAGTTTTGCATCTTATCCGTACTAAAAGAAAAAGACGCATACACATCAGAAATATTAGACACTTTAAAAAACGCAAAATTACTAGTTGTTGAGGGAACAGTTTATCCACTTTTGACTAGGCTTAAAAACGACGGTTTGCTTAATTATCGATGGGAAGAATCGACTTCAGGACCACCACGAAAATATTATGGATTAACCGAAATAGGACAAACATTTTTAACCGAACTTAGCGGAACCTGGACAGAATTGTCTGACGCCGTAAATCTAATCACCAATCAAAATCAATAAGTCATGAACAAAACAGTAAATATTAACTTAGGCGGTATGTTTTTTCACATCGATGAAGATGCATATTTAAAATTGACACGCTATTTTGACGCAATAAAACGATCATTAAACAACTCATCTGGTCAGGATGAAATTATTAAAGACATCGAAATGCGTGTTTCTGAATTATTAACAGAAAAACAAAAAAGCGAGAAACATGTTGTAGGCTTGAAAGATGTTGATGAAGTGATTACAGTTATGGGGCAACCTGAAGACTATATCATCGAAGATGAAGAAAAACCAAACAATAAGTCTTTTGACTATAGTAACAGAAAGCATAAAAAATTATACCGCGACAAAGAAAAAGGTATGATTGGTGGTGTTGCAACAGGTTTAGGACACTATTTTGGGATTGACGCTGTTTGGATAAAAATTATATTCCTGGTATTTGTTTTTGCAGGTTTTGGAACTGGAATTTTAGCTTATTTTGTTCTTTGGGTTGTAACTCCGGAAGCCGTTACAACCTCTGAAAAACTTGAAATGACAGGGGAACCGGTTACGATTTCGAATATTGAGAAAAAAGTTCGTGAAGAAATCGAATCATTGTCTGATAAATTTAAAAATGCAGATTATGATGCAATGGGAAACCAGGTAAAGTCGGGAGCTGAGAGAATAAGTAGTTCATTTGGAGACTTTATCATGACGGTTTTTAAAATCTTCGCTAAGTTTTTAGGCGTAATCTTAATAATGTCAGGCCTTAGCGTTTTGATCATGTTATTGATTGGGGTTTTTACTTTAGGGACTAATGTTTTTGTTGATTTTCCCTGGCAAAACTTTGTAGAAGCAGGAAACTTTACAGATTATCCTATCTGGTCTTTTGGACTTTTAATGTTCTTTGCTGTTGGAATTCCGTTTTTCTTTTTGACACTTTTAGGTTTCAAATTGTTATCTCCAAACTTAAAATCGATCGGGAATATTACTAAATATACTTTGTTAGCCATTTGGATTATTGCGGTTGCCATTGTTATTAGCATCGGAATTAAACAAGCCACTGAGATTTCTTACGACAATAAAACAGTAGAGAAAAAAGCGCTTAACATTAGTGCAAAAGATACGTTGTTCGTAAAATTCAGATACAACGATTATTATGCAAAAGATTTGAACCATTACAGAGAATTTGAGTTTGTACAGGATTCAGCAAACAATCAATTATTGTATTCTAATGACGTTCGTTTACATGTATTACGTACAGATGAAGCTGCTCCTTTTATTCAGATCGAAAAAAGTGCAAGAGGAAATTCATTTATATCTGCTAAACAAAGAGCTGAAAAAATTAATTACAAATTTGAAATTAAAGGAACCCATTTAATCCTGGATAATTATTTTCTTACAGATGTAAAAAACAAATTCAGAGGTCAGGAAGTTGATGTATATTTGTACTTGCCTCAAGGACAATTGTTCAAACCGGATGCATCTGTCCAGGATTATGATGATTCTGATAATGATTTTTTCAATTTACACTTTAGTGGTAATTACAACTACAAAGTAGAAGGTTCGAAAATAAAATGTTTGAATTGCCCATCTGACGAAAATGATTACATGAATGACAATGACTATGTAAATGATAATACAGGTGACGAAGGTGATACCGACAACGATACCATAAATGAAGTTTCGGTTAAAATTAATGGGAAAGAAGTTTTAAACGGAAAAAAAACCAACGGAAGACTAACCACTGATAAAAACGGAGTTATAATCAAAATTAACTAAGCCATGATAAAAATAATCATTCATATTACAAAATTCATTGTTGCAACTATTACCGCATTATTATTTGCTTCTTGTAACTTTAATGTCAATACAATTGAAGGAAGCGGAAATGTAACCACTGAAAAGAGAATTGTTGAGGGAGATTTTACAAAAATATCCGTAAGCAATGCGATCGAATTAGTTGTGGAGCAATCTGATACTACTGAAATTATTGTAGAAGCAGATGACAATATCCAGAAAGAAATTATTACAAAGGTCGAAAACGGAACTTTGATCATTAAATCCAGACACGGTACGTTTAGAGATACAAAGAGAAAAGTAACTGTAAAAACACCTAAAATTGACAAATTGGAAGCTTCAAGTGCTTCTACGGTATCAAGCAAAGGTCTTCTTCAGGGTGAAAATCTTGATCTGGAAACTTCAAGCGCTTCAACAATGGATCTTAATGTCGAAACCGAAAATATTAATATCGATTCAGGAAGCGGAAGTACGGTAAGCATAAAAGGAAAAGCATTGCGAATTAAAACATCGGCATCAAGCGGTTCCAGCATAAATGCACATCAATTACTGGCAAATGAAGTTCATGCAGATGCTTCTAGTGGCGGAAGTATAAATGTACATCCAATAGTAAGCTTAAAAGCTGAAGCAAGCAGCGGAGGAAGCATCAATTATGATATAGCGCCTAAAACAATCGAGAAAACTTCGAATTCAGGAGGAAGTATCAGCCAGGGGTAAACAATATTTATCTGTTAAATATAAAAAAATCATTCATCGAAAGTGGATGATTTTTTTATATTTGTGAAAACCAAATCTAGAATTAATGAAAAAGAATACCGCTCTACTCCTATTATTATTGGTTACAACATTTACTTTTGCCCAAAGAAGAGAAAAAATAAAAGGATCTAAAATCGTCACTACTTCTATAAAGGAAGTAGGAGAATTTGACGGAATTGAAGCCGATGATAATTTAGAAGTTTACTTAGAAAGAGGAGAAAAAAACGAAATAAAAATCGAAGCCGATGATAATTTACATGATATCATCAGTATGGATTTAAGAGAAAAAGTGCTTCGTTTATATACTTCGAAAGAAAGTACTATTTTCAAAAAACTAATTGTTCGCGTTACCTATACAAGTTCATTAAAAACTGTAATTGCTAAAAACGACGCTGTAATTTATGCAATTCAGGAGCTTCAGTTAGATAATATTACTTTTAATACTTTTGATTATTCGAAATTATACCTAAATGTAAATTCAAAAAAATTCAGCCTTTTTGCGGATGATAAATCAAGAACTGAATTGAATTTAAAATCTGAAGATGCCAATTTGCAATTGAGCAAAAATGCTTCGATAAAAACATTGGTTTCTGCAATAAAATTCAAATGTGATCTTTATCAAAAAGCAGTTGCAGCTATTGAAGGTATTGCCGAAAAAGCCACCATTCGTTTAGACAATAATTCGGTCTTTACAGGAACTAAATTCACACTAAAAGAAGCAAATATTACTACCGAAGGTTCTGCTTTAGCTACTCTTTTAGCCGAAACCAGCCTATCAATTGCAGCGGGAGACAAATCAGAAATTTCATTATTTGGTAATCCAAAAATAGAACTGACACGTTTTAGCGAAGAAGCAAAATTAATCAAGAAACCAAGTGCTGTAAAAGCAAAAGCAACAACAGCAACACCGCTATAAAAATAGTTTTCGCTCTCCTTTTTCAGCTATACCGGAATGAGATTCCTAAAACAAATAGTCCCATTCGCCGCGGCGAATGGGACTATTTATTTTACAAAAATTTAGTAGCTCTGAAAACGGAGACTGAATACTTATTCCTTAGACGCTAAATAACGCTCAGCATCAAGTGCCGCCATACATCCTGTACCAGCAGCAGTAATTGCCTGACGGTATACATGATCTGCAGCATCACCTGCTACAAAAACACCCGGTACATTTGTATTAGAGGTTCCTGGAGTATTAATGATATAACCTGTTTCGTCCAGCGTAATATAATCTGCAAAAATATCTGTATTTGGCTTGTGACCAATGGCTACGAAAAATCCGGTTGCAGGAATTTCAATTACCTGACCAGTCGTTTTGTTCAATGCTTTTATTGCATGTACAACCTGATTGTCTCCTACTACTTCAACAGTATCGTGGTTTAGTAAAATCTCGATATTTTCGGTTTTACGAACGCGCTCTTCCATAATTTTTGAAGCTCTGAATTTTTCGCTTCTTACCAACATCGTCACTTTTTTACAAAGTTTAGACAAGTAATGTGCTTCTTCGCAAGCAGAATCTCCTGCTCCAACAATAACCACTTCCTGGTTACGGTAGAAAAAACCATCACAAACGGCACAAGCAGAAACTCCGCCACCCATTTGCAAATAATGTTGTTCTGATGGTAATCCTAAATATTTAGCCGATGCTCCTGTAGAAATAATAACCGTTTCACAGTGCAATTCGATTGAATCATTAATCCAAACTTTATGAATATCTCCTGAAAAATCAACTTTTGTTGCCCAACCATCACGGATGTCAGCTCCAAAACGCTTCGCTTGTTCTTGTAACTGAATCATCATTTCAGGTCCTGTAACACCATCAACATATCCCGGAAAATTCTCTACTTCATTAGTCGTAGTCAACTGTCCACCAGGCTGCATTCCTTGATATAAAACCGGATTCATATTTGCTCTGGCAGCATAAATAGCCGCAGTATAACCCGCTGGTCCAGAACCAATAATTAGGCATTTAATTTTTTCGATTGTATCTGACATAATATGTATAGTTTTAAGTGCTGCAAATGTAAACTTTATTATAAAAATTTACCACCAAATCAAATCCTAAATAACTATGTCAAAATAAGTTTTATTTATTTTGAGATTTTTCTTTTATAAAAGGAATTTATTACTATATTCGCATCCGCTTACGGGGTGTAGCGTAGCCCGG
>NZ_MUGS01000073.1 GCF_002222055.1 Flavobacterium araucananum | reverse complement strand
TTTTTTATGCAAAAAGTCAAAAAAGACCACTTTAAAAAGTAGGTTTTTTTTTCTTATTACATTTTTTATTTCTTCAAGAGATGTATTTCATCGATTATTTATGCTTTTTGTCGGAAAGTAGGGGTTTTAAAAAAAAAGACTTGCGAGACACTATTTTTTATAGTTTATTTGAATTGAAATTTCTTAAAATGAGAATCAATATTCTTTTAAGAGTTGAAATTTAAATAGTTATCTTTTTTGTGCAGTTAGGTTATGTTTTGCTCATTTATTGAAGTTTTATTTTGTAAAAAAAAACGTTCAAGAATGATAAAAAATATTTTAGAAATAAAATGCAAAACAATGTTAGTGGAAAAAATAGTAAAGTATTAAATAACAGCGCTTTGTTTTTTTAAGAAAAATATC
The DNA here is from genome assembly GCF_002222055.1 of Flavobacterium araucananum. Classification (GTDB taxonomy): domain Bacteria; phylum Bacteroidota; class Bacteroidia; order Flavobacteriales; family Flavobacteriaceae; genus Flavobacterium; species Flavobacterium araucananum. The sequence continues at coordinate 8,991 of NZ_MUGS01000073.1, read as the reverse complement.
GATTTCCAAAAACAAGATTTAATATCACCAACTTGTATGATTAAAAAACTACTTTATTCGTTTTTATTTTTTGCCCTTTCCCAGACCACTATTTTTGCGGCTACTTATTACTCCAGAGCTTCAGGAAATTGGAATTCAAATTTAACATGGTCTCTTACCAGCGGAGGAGCTGCAGTTGGTGCAGGTATTTTTCCGGGTTTAAATGATACTGTTTTTATAGAAAACAGTAATGTCGTAACCGCCACAGTAAATGCACAAGCAGCAGTACTAAATTTTAATGGCAATAATGTAACACTTAGTGTAAACTCAGGCGTAGTAGTTGCAATAACAGGAGCTATAAACGTCACTTCATCAGCCAGTAGCGACAGAACGCCGTTGATTACTGGTTCAGGAACCTTAACGAGTGCTTCTCTTGTAATTGGAACAGACGGAAACCCGGCTAATAATACAACCATAAGAACAGAACTGACTTCGACAATTGCAAATCTTACGATAAGCGGAAACTTGACAGTTTCAAGTTTTGTGGGTTCTAGTAATACCCGAATAATTAATTCAGGATTTTATTTGCAAAGTGGTATTGTAGATTTGGGAGGTCAAATCGTTACGACAAACGAAAATGCAGTAAATACTGCTACAGTAAGTACGGCAACAGGAGCGCAAACCGGTACTTTTTTACTGGCTTCTGCCGGAAGTTCTTTTACTATTACAGGTACAGGAACGAGCTCTATAGTTTTGAACGGAACAAATGCTACCGTAAATTATGATCGTTCAGGTACACAAACCGTTAGGCCTACGACTTATACAAATCTTACTTTATCCGGTACCAGTGCCAAAACGACTACAACAGTTACAGTCAATGGTGTTCTTTCTCTTGAAGGATCAGCTACGGCATCAGCTGCTTTAACTTATGGTGCAGCGGCTACCTTGCAATACAACACAACGGCAAATCGTACTGCCGGTGTCGAGTGGCCGGCAACTTTTTCAGGATCAGGAGGCGTAGTTGTTAAAAACACAGGAGACATTACTTTAAATAATGCAAAAAATATAACCAACGGATTTTCTATTGCTTCAGGAGGCAAAGTAAATCTTGGTACTTTTACACATACCGTAGGAAGTCTTATACTTAATGGTTCTTCTACCGTTGCGGGTTCTTGGGGTAGTACAACCTCGACAGCCGTAAATAAAAATAGTACTTATTTTGATACAGCCGGTACCGGACTTATCAACGTAGGCTGTACGTTTAATTTTGCAAATGTTGCACCAATTACAAATGTTAGATTAAATACATTAAACAACCCATCACCAGCTGCAATATCATCACCGGCTTACGAAGATTTTGCTTCTTCAAGCAGTACCACATTAATAAGAGGACAGAGTTATACTATCTCGGTAAACGGAAATACTTATAACGGAAATTACAATTTTTATTACACCGCATTTGTAGATTGGAACCAGGATGGTGATTTTGATGATGCAGGAGAATATTATGCTATTGGAACTATTTCTAATTCTTCAGGAAGTGACGGAAAATTAGCTTCGGTTTATTTCCCAATTCCTACCGGTGCTGTTCTGGGTAATACCAGAATGCGCGTTATAAGTCATTACAATTCTTATAACACAACCCCGTGTTCGTCTGTGGATGGCAATAGTTACGGACAGGTTGAGGATTACCTTGTTACCGTTCAGGATGTATGTGCAGCAGCACCTGCTCCCGGAGATACGGTGTCGACGTCTGCTTCGGTATGTCCAAACACGCCCTTTACTCTGTCTTTGCAAAATCCGCCAGCAGACGGGGCAACCTTTGTTTGGCAAACTTCTCCAGATGGTAATAATCCCTGGACAAATGCACTGCCAACACCCACAACTTTTTTTTCAAGCACTTTCTCTACACCACAATCTGCAAACACAACAGTTGGCGACATAAGTCTTTATGGAAATGATACCTCAATAACAGGCGGAGAATTGTTCTTGACCCAATTGAACGGAAGTTATTACGGAGGTTTTGTAGTTCAGAAAACACCCGGAACAAATATTAATCCTTTTACTGTTACTTTCGATTATAAAATTTACGGCGGTTCAGGAGCTGATGGATTAAGTTTGAGTTATGCGTCGAATGTAGCCAATAGTGCCGGTAATGGCGAAAGTGGTGAAGGCTCAGGGATTATTGTACAATTTGATACCTATGATAATGAAGGAGTAGCAACCGGAAGCCGTGTTAGAGTTCTCTATAATAGTGTGGCACTTTTTAACTCAGCCATAAATGTTCCTTTTAATTTAAGAACAACAACTCCTAACAATGTTGTACTTACTGTTGATAGCAGCGGAAAATTATCTCTCTCTATCGCAGGAACAACTGTAGTATCTAATCTTATTTTGCCGGCAGGTTATCTTAGTGCCGACAAATCAAATTGGAAATTTAAATTTGCAGCACGTACAGGAGGTTCAACAGATATTCATAGTATTGATAATTTGACTATTAACTATCTTGATGTTGCTTCAACAAATCCTACATTGACAACAACACAAACCGTACCTACTTATTATCGTGCACTTGTTACTTGTGGTACAACGGTAGCGTCAAACCCTGTACTTGTCAATGTAACTTCGGCAGTAATTAACCCAATGACTGCTTCAGTTTGTACAGGATTAGCTTTTACAGTTACTCCGGTAAACGGAACCAACGGAACGATTCCGTCAGGAACTACTTATAGCTGGACTGCCCCAACCGTAACAGGAGCAATGACCGGAGGTACTGCAAGTACCGGTACACCAACAAGCATATCAGGAACACTTGTAAACCCTACAGGTACAGCACAAACAGCAACTTATACTGTTACCCCAACATCGGGAACTTGTACCGGAACGCCGTTTACATTAACTGTTACCGTAAATCCTTCGCCGGCTGCACCAACTGCATCAGCAACAACACAGCCAACTTGTTCTGTAAGCACAGGAACTATTACAGTTACTGCACCAACAGGCACAGGAATTAGCTATAGTATAAATGGAACGGATTATACCAATACAAACGGAATATTCACCGGAGTAGCGGTAGGAACTTATAATGTTACAACCCAAAATAGTACAGGATGTTTATCGCCGGCAACAGTAGTAGTCATTAATGCTCCTACTGTAAAAACATGGACAGGAACAAGCGGTACAGGTTGGAGTACAGCTACAAACTGGAGTCCAAACGGGGTACCAACAGCTTCAGATTGTGTGGTAATACCAAATGTTACCAACCAACCGGTTATTGCAACAGCCAATGGTTTTGCTCAAATACTAACCGTTAACAATGGTGCTTCATTATCTGTTTTAAGTGCTTATACTTTAACCGTAGCAGATGCTATAACAGTTGGATCAACGGGATCATTAGTATTCGAAAACCATTCAAGTTTGCTTCAGTCCAATAGTAGTTCTGCCATCAATAGTGGTAACATTACATACAAACGTATAAGTCCGCAAATTCGTCGTGGAGACTTTGTTTATTGGTCAGCACCGGTAACGCCTCAAAAATTAATTGATGTTTCTCCTTTAACCTTATCTGATAAATATTTTGGTTTTGATGGTAACAATTGGGTAGAAACCAATCCAAATAATACAATGCTTGTTGGTAAAGGATATATTATCCGCGCACCATCAACATATTCTATAACAGTCAAAGCAGATTACGCTGCTTCATTTGTTGGAGTTCCTAACAACGGAAATTTGTCAGGAGAAACTTTATTGGCAAACAAGAATTATTTAATCGGAAACCCGTATCCATCTGCTCTTGATGCCAATACATTTTTGGCAGCCAACGGATTTTTAGACGGGACACTTTATTTCTGGACACACAANNNGACAATCCTTTTTTGCAAGTTCTAATGCTGCCGGAACAGTAGTTTTTAATAATTCAATGCGTTTAGGAGCAACAGATAATACCCAGTTTTTTAAACAGGATAAATCAGCAACTGCCACAAATCGTGTATGGTTAAACATGACCAGCCAAAACGGATTGTTTAAACAAATGCTTGTAGGTTATGTAGCAGGAGCATCAAATGATTATGAAAACAGATATGATGGTGTTACTCTGGACGGTAACCCTTATTTGGATTTCTATAGTTTTAATAACGGAAACAAATATGTAATTCAAGGTCGTGGTTTACCATTTTTGGATACAGATACCGTGCCTTTAGGATATCGTACTACAGTCGAAGGCGAATTTACAATTGCGATCGATGAGACAGACGGTGATTTATCCAGTCAGAATATCTATCTGGAAGATAAAACAACCGGAAAAATTCAGGATTTGAAAGCCGCTAATTACACGTTTCAAACAGCAATAGGAACTTTTACAGATCGTTTTGTTTTACGTTATACCAACAAAACATTAGGAGTTGGAGATGTTGAAAATCTGGATAATAATGTATTGGTTGCGGTAAAAGACAAAGTTGTAAAAGTAACTTCGACCAAAGAAAATATAAAACAAGTTACCCTTTTTGATGTTTCAGGAAAACTGCTTTATGACAAAAATAAAGTTGGAACAACCGAGTTGCAATTGCAAAATTTACCATTGAGCAATCAGGTTTTGTTGGTAAATATTACATTAGAAAACGGATTTGTAACCACGAAAAAAATAATATTTAAGTAAAAAATTACAACCCTTAGTTAGAGAAATCCATTCGTTACGGCGAATGGATTTTTTTTATGGAATAAAATCTAAACATCATCTAAAACAGGTATTGCAATGGTTAATAAAAAACACTATAATTGCAGTTAATTCCTACAATTAAATAAAGATGTAATTGTAGTTCAATACTTTTTAGTTTGATTAAAAAATATATTTCAGTTCTCGTACTCCTTATTTTCTTTATCCAAATTTCTGTTTATGCACAACAAGGCAAAGTAGATATTACTTTTAATACCGTTGATAACGGGCTAAACGGAGATGGTTTTGATAACACAATCCGAACATTGGCTTTGCAATCTGACGATAAACTTATTGTTGGCGGCGATTATCTGAGCCTGAACGGAATTCCAAATTCTTATTTATGCCGTTTAAAACCCGATGGCATTATAGACGAAAGTTTTAATACAGGAGCGGGTATAAAAGGTAAAGTCTACGACTCGTATCTTCAAAAAGACCGAAAAATAATTCTAGCCGGAAATTTTACGGCCTATAACGGAAAAAGCACCGGAAGACTTATTCGCCTAAACGAAGATGGTTCGCAGGATGAAACATTCAATACTTCGACAGGAGCAACAAACGGAATCATCTATAAAGTTTGTCCCCAACCGGATGGGAAAATTATAATAGCAGGCAGTTTTACAAAATACAATACTACGACCGTAAACAGAATTGCAAGGATTCTGCCAAACGGCGCTTTAGATCCTGCTTTTAATACTGGTTCAGGAGCTGCTGCAAACATAACGCAGGTGGAGGTATTGGCAAACGAAAAAATTATAGTTTCCGGAAATTTCAGTTCTTTTAATGGAGTCACAGCCAATAGAATTGCCCGCTTATTTCCTGATGGTACAGTTGATCGCAGTTTTGATAGTGGTTCCGGTTTTAATGATGATATAAATGCCATGGTTTTGCAGCCGGATGGGAAAATTATTCTGGGCGGAAAATTTACCACTTACAACGAAATCACGACCAATAGAATTGTCCGGCTAAATGAAGATGCAACTGTAGACGACAGTTTTTTTACAGGTTTAGGTTTAACGGCAGACGCTGTTCAGGTTCTCAAAACAGATCGTTCGGGTAGCATTATGGTGGGTGGATCTTTTAAGGGTTTTTATAATGGTACAGAAGTAAATCGAATGTTTTTTTTGCATTCAGACGGAACGCTAAACCCTAATTTTGATATGGGTTCAGGACCAGGTTCAGCATCTGTTTTAGCACTTGCAAATGCCCCGGATGGTTCTTGGTATATTGCAGGTTCATTTTCGGTTTTTGACGGTCAGAATCAGGGAAAACTAGCAAAAGTAAATGCCAGTGGAGAACATGATACAGCATATTTGGCTGCTGGAATTGGTTTTGATAATGCTGTTCTAAAAGTTTTGCCTCTGGCAGAAAATAAGACAATGGTATTGGGGAGTTTTACAAAGTTCAATGCTACTATTGCGCCAGGAATAACCCGACTTTTAGAAAATGGTTCTGCCGATGCTACTTTTAATGCAGGGCAATCCGGAGCCAATAATTTGATAAAAACAGCAGTTTTGCAAGCCGATGGTAAAATAATTTTTGCAGGTAATTTTACAAAATATAACGAAATAAGTTCAAACCGTATCATTCGCATTTTGCCTGACGGAGCCATCGATCCTACATTTGTAACAGGTTCAGGATTTAAAAGTCAGGTCTATGCAATTGCAATGCAGGATGAAAAAGTAATAGTAGCCGGAAATTTTACCACCTACAAGGATACGCCAGCCCCAAGAATAGTGCGATTGTTAGAAAACGGTTTGCGTGATCCCGGTTTTAATGTTGGTCTTGGTGCCAATGCTATTGTCGAAACCCTGCTTGTGCAGCCAGATGGTAAGATCTTGGTTGGAGGCCGTTTTACCAGTTTTGATGGTCAGGCATTTTTGTGTTTAGTGCGGTTAAATTATAACGGAAGTATCGATTCAGAGTTTAATGTTGGAACCGGTTTTGATAAAATAGTTTATACGTTAGCCTTACAATCCGATCAAAAAATAATTGTTGGCGGCTCTTTTTTAAGCTATAACGGACTCTCTCAAAAACGAATTCTCAGATTGAATCCCAACGGAAGTTTAGACCCTACTTTTGAGTCCGGTGCTGGTTTTAACAAAGGCGATGTTTTAAGTCTTTTAATTCAGCCCGATGATAAGATTTTAGTAGCAGGAACTTTTTCAGGAACCTATAAAACCACACCTTCGTTACGATTGATGCGATTGCTGAAATCAGGAGATTATGATCCTTCTTTTCAGGCAGATCTCAATGGCAAGGTTAGTACAATGAGTTTTTCAGCAGATCATAAACTCGTAATTGGAGGCGATTTTAATTCCGTTTCAGGACTTGCCAAACATAGAATTGCCCGATTGAAACTTTGCTTAGAAACCACAATTTGGAATGGTAACTCATGGTCAAATGGTTTTCCGTCAGGCGGAAAAGAATTGGTTTTTCAGGCAGATTATCCCAATTTGCAAACCGCGAATGTTTGCAGCTGTACAATTGAAGAAGCAAAAACAGTCACACTTTTAAGTTCGAATACCTTAGGTCTCGAATTTGATTATTCAGGAGCCGGGATATTAGTTCTCGAAGATTCAGCCAGTTTATACCAGTCAGATGATGAGATACAAAATACCGGAATTGTTCAGATTAAAAGAAAATCGTCTCCCATTTTAAAATTTGATTTTACCTATTGGTCTTCTCCCGTTGCCAATCAAAAATTGGTAGCTGTTTCGCCCAATACCTTACCGGACAAATATTTCTCGTTTGATTATGTCTCCAACGATTGGAATCAGCAAGACCCATCTGACGTGATGATAGCCGCAAAAGGATATATTATTCGCGGGCCACAGGATTTTTCTACAACCGTTCCTTCACCATTTGAAGCAACCTTTATGGGAATTCCTAACACCGGAAAATTCAATTTAGATTTAGGGAATAGTGATAGTTTTAATTTAATAGGAAATCCATATCCTTCGGCTTTAAGTGCAGATTTATTCCTGCTTCAAAACCAACTAAATATAAAAGGAGCCCTTTATTTCTGGACACACAATACCCCTTTTGAAAATAATGAATATACATCTGGCGATTATGCCGTTTATAATTTAGTAGGAGGCGTAGGTACAAGAGGCTCACTTTCGACAGGTGTTAACAAAACCACTCCGGACGGAACAATAGCTTCCGGGCAGGCTTTTTTTGTTGCAAGCAAAAAGAAAGGAACTGTAGCATTTAGCAACAGTATGCGCATTCAGGAACAGAATTCAACTTTTTTTAAACCCGCACAGAACCCAAAAATAAATACCTCTAAAGAAAAACAAACAAGCAAAATCGAAAGACACCGGATCTGGTTAAACCTTGAGAACAAGCGAAATGTTTTTAAACAAATCCTGATTGGATACATTCCCGAAGCAACAAATTGGTATGATGAAGATTATGATGCTGTGTCCTTTAATGGTAATCAATATGCAGATTTTTACAGCATTGTCGAAAATAAAAACCTCGCAATTCAGGGACGCGCTTTGCCATTTGCGACTACAGATATAGTGCATTTGGGATATCAGACCACTATTGCAGATGAGTTTACAATTTCGATAGATAAAAGCGATGGCGAACTGATTCATCAATCCATTTATATCGAAGATAAAACAACCGGTTTTGTCCATGATTTACGCAAAAGCAACTACACTTTTACAACCGCGTCAGGAACTTTTGCAGATCGTTTTATAGTGCGATATACAGCAAAAACATTAGCAATCGATGATTTTGAAAATCGTAAAAAAGAGATCTTGGTTTCTGTAAAAAACAAAGTGATTACGATAACAACATCAAAGCAAAATATCCGTGAAGTTGCTGTTTTTAGCGTATCAGGAAAGCTTTTGTACCATAAAAAGAAAATAGGAAATACCCAATTGCAAATTCAAAACATAGCGCCAGGAGAACAAGTATTATTGGTAAAAGTAATTTTAGAAAACGACGATACGTCGACGAGTAAGATTGTGTTTTAAGAGTATGAAATTTTTAAAACTTAATGAAAAGACTACCCGTTGGGTGTAATTACACCCAACGAGTTAAAAGACGATAAAAAACCCTAGAAATACAGACTTAAGGTTGCCTAATTTATATTGTTTAAAAAAATACTTATAATTAATTGTAGTTTTATATGTAAATTCTGATTATCATTGTGTTTTGTTTAAAGTTTTTACTTACAAAATAAACTTTAAGTATTTACGTAATAACTACAATATGAAGAAAAAACATCTATTATTCTTGCTTTTCTGTCCCTTGTTTATTCATGCCCAGGATATTCTTTGGGAAAA
>NZ_MUGS01000072.1 GCF_002222055.1 Flavobacterium araucananum | reverse complement strand
TGTTTTTTAGGTATTTGTTTATTTTTCAGCATTGAAGATGACAATGTTTTAATATGATATATATCATTTTTTGTAAGAATCTAACGGTTTAATTTTGCGTTTTAATTAGGGAAGTTTAGTACTCCTTTAGAATTAAAAATTAGATATTATACTATTTCTATATGAGTAATCTGTCTCAATCTCACAAAATTTTGTTTTTAAACACCTTGGCATTTACAATTTGTTTTGCCTGCTGGACATTAAATGGTGTTTTGGTCACCTATCTTGTCGATAAAGGAATATTTGACTGGACAGTTGTCGAAACAGGATGGTTGTTGGGAATTCCTATTTTATCAGGTTCAATATTCAGACTTCCTATAGGTATACTGACAGATAAATATGGTGGCAAAATTGTATTTTCGATTTTATTGCTGTTGTGTTCAATTCCACTTTTTCTACTTCCGTTTGCAGCTTCGTTCTGGAGTTTTGCTGTATTGAGTTTTTTCTTCGGTTTAGTAGGGACAAGCTTTGCAGTAGGAATAGGTTACACTTCGATTTGGTATCCTAAAAATTGGCAGGGAAGAGCTTTAGGTATTTTCGGAATGGGGAATGCCGGAGCCGCAATTACTACTTTTATTGCACCTACTTTATTGAATAATTTTTCAGAAACGGATCCGCAAAATGGCTGGAAAATGTTACCGGTTATTTATGCCGTTGTATTGGTTGTGATAGGAATACTTTTTATCGTTTTTGCTAAGAACAAAACCAATCCCGGAGTTTCAAAAACAATAAAAGAGCTTTTGTCTCCTCTTAAAAACATCAGGGTTTGGAGATTTGGAGCCTATTACTTTCTGGTTTTTGGTTTTTTTGTTGCCTATTCGCAATGGTTATTACCCAATTTTATGAATGTTTACCACACCTCATTGGTGATGGGAGGAATGTTTGCCACGATGTTTAGTTTACCATCAGGAATCATCAGGGCTTTTGGCGGATACTTATCGGATAAATTTGGAGCAAGAAAAGTTATGTACTGGGTTTTAGGTTCATCGATTGTTATTAGTTTTTTACTAATGTTCCCCAAAATGGAAATTTTTACGGCAGGACCCGGAGTTCTGGCAAGCCGTAATGGTGTCGTTACCGAAATTTCTGCTACTGCAATAACCGTAAATGGTAAAGTACATAAAATCAACAAAAAAGAAACTTCAGGAAATCATGATACAGCCATTTTTCCGGTCAAAAACTCGTGGCAGGAAATTGTAGTCAAACAAAATCAAGAAGTAAAAAAGAAAGAATTGCTAGCGCAGGGTATTACCCAAATTAAGTTTAGCGCGAATCTTTGGGTATATGTGATTTTGGTAATCCTGATAGGGATTTCATGGGGGATTGGTAAAGCTGCGGTATACAAACATATTCCTGAATACTTTCCTAACGAGGTTGGTGTCGTAGGCGGGATGGTAGGTTTAATAGGCGGTTTAGGTGGTTTTGTTGGTCCTATTATTTTTGGTTACCTCCTTAATTACACCGGACTCTGGACCAGTTCCTGGATATTTATTTTCGTCATATCTGTTCTTTGTTTGCTCTGGATGCATCGAACCATCATAAATGTAATGCGTATAAAATCGCCAAATTTTACCAGAGATATAGAACACAATCATTAATTTATTTTTAATACATACATAAATATGAAAACTTGGTTAGACAAATGGGAACCCGAAGATGAAACATACTGGAGTTCTACCGGAAGCAAAATTGCCTGGAAAACACTAACAATAACAACTATTACATTATTACTGTCATTTGCCTCCTGGTTTATGATGAGTGTTATAGCCGTTAAACTGCCTGGATTAGGATTTAATTTTTCTAAAGATCAGCTTTTTTGGCTAACAGCAATTCCCGGATTAGCAGCAGGTTTTTTACGAATTATACACACTTTTATATTGCCAATTTTTGGAACGCGACATGTCGTTTCTTTTGCGACAGCCATAAAATTAATTCCGGTAATAGGAATTGGTTTTGCCGTAATGAATATCAATACACCATTTTGGGTATTTGCAGTTTTAGCCTTTACAACAGGTTTTGGAGGTGGAGATTTTTCTTCGTACATGCCCAGTACAAGTTTGTTTTTTCCTAAAAGACTTAAAGGTACAGCACTTGGAATTCAGGCAGGAATAGGAAATTTTGGTGTTTCGGTGGCTCAATTTGTTACACCACTTATTATTAGTGTTGGGATTTACGGAGCAGCATCGGTTTTTACAAGTATTGATCCCAAAGAAACCGTAACTGTTTTTCAGACTTCGACGATACAAAAGCAAAAAGAAGTTTTTGCAGCGCTGAATCCTGATGTACAGGCTAAAATTTTATCAAACGTAAAGAAAAATGTAATCGATTCTGTTACCACAGCCATACATTCAGATGATAAAGTGGTTCTTTTTACTTCATTACCGATAAAAGCGAAAGCAAAAGCCATTGCAAACGCAAATCCAAAATTGGCAGAGAAAATCCTAAACGATATTAGTCCTGACAATGCAGCTGTAAAAAACAAAGAAATATATTTACAATCCGCAGCATTCTGGTACGTTCCGTTTTTAGTATTATTATCACTAATTAGTTGGTTTTATCTAAGAAGTATCCCTATGAAAGCCTCTGTAAAAGAGCAAATGGATATTTTCTCGAATAAACATACCTGGTATTGTACGGTTACTTACGTCATGACTTTTGGAACTTTTGCGGGTCTTTCTGCCGCTTTTCCTTTAATGATTAAGTTTTTATACGGAGATTTTCCTAATGCACCGGATCCTTTAGTATATGCATTTTATGGCCCGCTATTAGGTTCTGCGAGTAGAATCGCTTTTGGTTTTGTAGCTGATAAAGTAGGTGGGGCTATCCTTACTACAATAACGGGTTTAGGAATCCTGGCAGGAGCAATTATTCTGGTAACGCAAGGATTGGTTGCACCAACAAGTATGGATCAATTTCCATTGTTTGTAGCAGTAATTCTAGGAATGTTCTTTTTTACCGGAATCGGAAACGCCGGAACTTTTAGACAATACCCAATTATTTTTGCAGAAAATCAACGTCAGGCAGCCGGAGTTATCGGATGGACAGCAGCAATTGCAGCATTTGGACCTTTTATCTTTTCTAAACTAATTGGTAATAATATCTCTGCGAATGGTACTGTAAATCAGTTTTTTGTAGGAGTTGCTTTTTTTGCTATAGTAGCAACAGGTATCAATAGGTGGTTTTACAATCGTAAAGGTTGCGAGAAACCAAGTTAAGGAGTAATCATTAAATTATAATTCAGGATGAAAAATAAAACATTTAATACCAAAGCTTTACTTGTTGCAACGCTAGTATCTGCCTTAACGATAGTGCTTGTGTTTTACGGATCCAGACAATTGCAAAATTTTGATGCTGCCCTTGTCACTTATTTATTCGGGACAGTATTTGCATTCTTCGGGATTGTATACCGCTATTCGGTTTGGTTGCAGCGTCCGCCAACATGGATGTATTTCAAACGAAGTCTTAAGTTTCTGTTCACGGGGAAAATACTTTCTCATATATGGTTTTTAGGGAAGGAAACGGTAGAAAATGTTGTCGTTCAAAAATTTATTTATCCAAGAAGCAAATATCGTTGGGCAGCCCACTTTTGTATTGCATTAGGATGTTTGTCTGCGTTTGCAATTACAATTCCGCTAACATTTGGATGGATTCATTTTACATTGGCACCCAATTCAATATCAATTTACGAAGCACATTTTTTTGGATTCAAAATGATGGATTTTAAAATAGGATCTGTCCTGGCATTCTTAATTTTTCATGCCCTGAACTGGTCTTCGTGGTTGGTAATTTTTGGATCTGTTTATTATTTGCGAAGACGTTTAACAAATCCCGGTTTAATTGCCACTCAAACTTTTGAAGGCGATTTATTGCCTCTTATTCTATTAATCGCAATATCAGTTACAGGATTGTGTCTTACCTATTCGTATCAGTTTATGAAAGGATTTGCGTATGATTTTCTAGCTGTAATTCATGCTGTAACCGTGATAATGTTTTTGATATGGATTCCGTTTGGAAAATTCTTTCACATCATCCAGCGCCCTGCACAAATTGGGGCTCATATTTATAAAAAAGAAGGTATGAAGATGGGAATGGCAGTTTGTCCGCATACCGGAGAAGCATTTGCAACAAAACTGCATATCAGTGATTTAAAGATTGTAACCAAAGAATTAGGTTTTGACTTTACACATGAAGACGGAACCTCGCACCTTGATTTAAGCCCAGAAGGAAAAAGATCCCGCCTGGCTCAGGCGCATCTAAAAGCGAGATTAGCAAATGGTGGAAACTTATTTGGATAAATTTTTAAAGTATTCATTCACAGTAAGAATAGTTTACAGTGACAGTTTTCAGTCGCAGTTTACAGTGACAGTTTGTAGACGGCAACTGAAAACTGAGACTGAAAACTGGGACTGAATACTGCGACTGAAAACTGCGACTAAAAAAACGAGACTGAAAACTAAAAATAAAAACATGGCAAAATTACCCGTATCAACTGAAAAGATTATTGAAGATTTTGGACCGCATTTAAATTATGCACCAAAAGATGGTTACGTAGGTAGAGATGAACCGGACGAAGTAGTAAAAACGCATTGTTGTTTTTGCGGCATGCAGTGTGGGATTCAGTTATTAGTAAAAGAAAACAAAGTGGTAGGTTTTGAACCCTGGATGGAATTCCCTTTTAATGAGGGACGTTTATGTCCAAAAGGAGTTCAGCGTTATCTGCAAAACAACCATCCCGATCGTCTTCTGCACCCTTTAAAAAGAGTAGAAGGAAAAGGTTTCGAAAAAACAACCTGGGATGAAGCCATGGATAAAACCGTATCTGAGATTAAAAGAATTCAGGAAAAATATGGGAAACATGCTTTTTCGATGTTATCAGGAGTATCATTGACGAATGAAAAAAGTTATCTGGTAGGAAAATTTGCAAGGGTAGCCTTAAAAACCAGAAATCTGGATTATAACGGAAGACTTTGCATGGTAAGTGCCGGAGCTGGAAATAAAAAAGCTTTTGGTTTAGATCGTGCTTCAAACAATTATTCTGACTTAGAATATGCCGAAGTGATTATTGTTGCCGGAGCAAATATTAGCGAAACTTTTCCAACATTAACACACTGGATTTGGAAAGCCAGAGATCGTGGAGCCAAATTGATCGTAATTGATCCAAGAGTAATTCCGTTAGCCAGAACTGCCGATGTGCATCTGGATGTAAAACCCGGAACAGATTCGGCTTTATATGGCGCTATGCTAAAATATCTAGTAGATCACGATATGGTGGATCATGATTTTATAGATAATTATACATCAGGTTTTCAGCAAACAATAGATGCTGTAAAAGATTATACGCTCGAATGGGCGGAAGAGATTACAGGTATTGATAAAAATAAAATAAGAGAAGCGGCAGAATTATGGGGAAAAGCAAAAACAAGCTTTTTACTGCATGCCCGCGGGATCGAACACCACTCTAAAGGTGTTGATAATGTTGTAGGTTGTATTAATCTGGTTTTGGCAACAGGAAGAATTGGCAGACCTTATTGTGGTTACGGAACGATAACAGGACAAGGAAATGGACAAGGAGGAAGGGAACACGGTCATAAATGCGATCAATTGCCCGGAAACAGAGATATTGAAAATCCGGAACATCGTAAATATATTTCCGAAGTTTGGGGCATCGACGAAAAAGATATGCCCGGTAAAGGACTTACCGCTTACGAAATCATAGAAGCGATACATAGCGGAGAAATCAAAGGATTAATTTCTATTTGTTTTAATCCCTTAGTTTCATTGCCCAATAGTAATTATGTACGATCTGCGCTTGAAAAATTAGAGTTTTATGTGTGTATCGATTTCTTTTTGAATGAAACTGCGCGTCATGCCGATATTGTTCTTGCAGGATCATTGCAGGAAGAAGAGGAAGGAACCACAACATCTGCAGAAGGGCGTGTTATTAGAATACGTCAGGCTGTAACTCCTCCGGGAGATGCCAGAACCGATACTTCGATATTTTTAGAACTAGCCAAAAGATTGGGTGAAGAAGACAAGTTTACTTATGAAAATAGTGAGGCTATATTTAACGAATTACGAGTCGCTTCTAAAGGGGGTACCGCAGATTATTTTGGGATTTCTTATCAAAAAATAGAAGACAATATGGGGGTTTTCTGGCCTTGTCCTACAGATGATCATCCGGGGACGCCCAGATTATGGGAAGATAAAGTATTTGCTACACCAGATAAAAAAGCGCATTTTAATCCTGCACCATATAAATTACCCGGCGAAGTTACAGACGACGAATATCCAATAACGCTTACAACAGGACGTGTGGTTTCTCAATATTTAAGCGGGACACAAACGCGACGAATAGGTAAACTGGTAGATCAGTTTCCTGAGCCTTTGCTGGAAATTCATCCGGAACTGGCATTGAAATACGGAATTAAACAAAGGGAATTGGTAAGAGTGGCAACGCGAAGAGGAGAAGGAATTTTTCCGGCTAATATTGTTGAAACAATCAGAAAAGATACTGTTTTTATACCGTACCACTGGCCGGGAGCAAAATCTGCCAATTTGTTAACGCCCGGAACTTTAGACCCTATTTCTAAAATACCCGAATTTAAAGTTTGTGCGTGTTTATTAGATCCGCAAGGAATAATTGCACCACCATCTACAGAATCTGAAGCTTATGCAAGTGTTTAATCTATAAAAAAATGCCACGATGAATTTAACTAATTTCAATAAAAACGAAGAGTTTTTTGTAGATCTGCAACGTTGCATTGGTTGTAAAGCCTGCGAAATGGCTTGTGCAGAATGCGAAACCAATGGGCAGGAATCATTGATAAGCGTAAATTATGTAGAACGTTCTTCGACAATTCAAACTACCGTACAGGTTTGTATGCATTGTGAAGATCCGGTATGTGCAAATGTTTGTCCTGCCGATGCTATTTCGCAAGATGAATTTGGTGTTGTCCATACTGCCAATACCGAACGATGTATAGGTTGTTCTAATTGTGTAATGGCATGTCCGTTTGGAGTTCCCAAAAAGATGGAAGAGTATGATTTGATGATGAAATGTACGATGTGTTATGACAGAACAAGCGTTGGTAAAAAACCGATGTGTGCAACTGTTTGCCCGAGTGGTGCTTTGTTTTACGGAACCAGAGCAGAGATCGAAGAAATGAGACCAAACAGTTCCCCGGTCAACTCGTTTATTTTTGGTAAAGAAACAGTAAATACCAAAGTAAACATTATGATGCCGAAGGGAAGTAAAGAATTAAGAATATATTAAATCTGTATCCATGTCAAAAGAAGATAATTTAAATGAAAACTGGAAAAAAGATTTCCCAATAAAAAAACTCGAGTCAACTCAGGTAAGCCGTCGTGATTTTGCTAAATTCCTGACTTTTGTTTCGGGA
Source organism: Flavobacterium araucananum (assembly GCF_002222055.1). Classification (GTDB taxonomy): domain Bacteria; phylum Bacteroidota; class Bacteroidia; order Flavobacteriales; family Flavobacteriaceae; genus Flavobacterium; species Flavobacterium araucananum. Next base: position 9,369 of record NZ_MUGS01000072.1, on the reverse strand, counting down.
GGATTAATGGTAGGTAGCGGATTCGTTGCTGCCAAAGCTTATTTGTCACCAAAAGAAGGCGTACAGGGAGAACATTTTATTTGCAATACAGATGAAGTTCCGGTAGGAGGAACAAGAGGTTTCGTCATCGAAGGAAGTACAGTTCCGTACATACTCATTCATTTAGAGAGTGGCGATTTCAGGGCTTATGAGCAAAAATGTACGCATCTTTCCTGTTCCGTATTCTACAAACCCGGAACCGGAATTATTCACTGTCCGTGTCACGAAGGCTCATTTGATGCCATGACCGGAGATGTAATTGCGGGACCACCACCAAGAGCTTTACCACAATTAGAGGTGTTTTTTAAAGATAATGCCGTTTTTGTAAAAGCAATGGTCGAAAACAAAGACAAATTTCTATAACTTAAAATTCAATACCTATGAGTACTTTTAGAAGAAGTCAGAATCGTACAAATCCTAATAAACTTAATAATATTCTATCGACACTTATCTTTGTTTTAATTTTGAATGTTAGTATTCAGATTTGGTTATTATACGCTTCCTTGAATAATGCCTTAGATCATAATAAAGAAATATTATTACCTGCTTTTATAGCTTCTGCTGTTTTGTTTTTTATTGGTTTTGCATGGATGTATTATTTGCCAACAGGAAATTTTAAAAGAAAATAAACTTTAACCTTTTCTAAAAGAGAGCCTCAAAAGCTATTTATCATTTTTTCTGGAAGTATATGAAGAATTAAGCCTAAATTTATATTCTTTAAAAATTTTTAGATTATCAATGATTTAAACTAAGTACAAATACTTATATTTGTGATAAGTATTTTTGCTTGTATATAAAAATAGCAACTATGATTCAAGTCGAAGAAGCATTATCAATTATTGCAGAGAATAGTACTAGTATGCCTATCCGGAAAATTGAGGTAAGTAAATCATTAGGTTATATTCTGGCTACTACTGTTTACTCGCCAATTGCAATGCCACCATTTAGGCAATCAGCAATGGATGGTTATGCTTTTATTCATAGCGAAAAACACCAATATGATGTGATAGGCAGTTCGCAAGCTGGAGATCATTCAAAAATAGCACTAAAGGAAAACGAGGCAATTCGTATTTTTACAGGTGCATTTGTACCTCATAATGCTGATACTGTAGTCATGCAGGAACATGTAATGGCTACCGAAAAATCGATTTTGATTACCAGAATGCCTCAGCAATATGAAAATGTAAGGAATAAAGGAGAACAAATTGGTGCAGAAGAAATTGTTTTTGATGCCAATACTTTGATTACACCGGCAGCCATTGGATTTTTGTCCTGTTTAGGAATCACTGAAATTGAAGTTTATAAAAAGCCTAAAGTTGCCATTTTAGTAACGGGAAATGAATTAGTAAAACCGGGAGAAAAGTTGCCAAAAGGAAAAATTTACGAAAGTAATTCGGTAATGTTGCAAGCAGCACTTCAAACCATCGGAATAAAAAAAGCAAAAGTTTATAAAGTAAAAGATAATTTAAAAGCGACTAAAAAGGCATTAAAAGAAATTTTAAAAAAATACGATATCGTTTTGGTCTCAGGCGGAATTTCTGTTGGAGATTATGACTTTGTAAAAGAAGCTTTATTGGAAAATGGAGTAGAAGAACTGTTTTATAAGATCAATCAGAAACCCGGTAAACCGATGTTTTTTGGCTCTAAAAATGAAACTTTAGTTTTTGCATTACCCGGAAATCCGGCTTCATCACTGACTAATTTTTATATTTATGTCTATCCGGCAATTAAAAACAGAATGGGATTTTCAGATATTCACTTAAAAAAAGTAATTCGAAAATTAAAGGAGAGTGTTACCAATACAACCGGAAAAACATTGTTCTTAAAAGCATTGTATGATGAAACTGATGTTACCGTTTTAGAAGGTCAGAGTTCAGCAATGTTAAATACTTTTGCAATTGCCAATAGTTTATTAATAGTCCCGAATGAGGCGCAAACATTAAAAAAAGGACAGCTTGTGACGTTGTTGCCTATAGATTAGATTTTGGAGGAAAGAGGATAGAATAAAGAGGATAGAATAAAGAGAATAGAATAAAGAGGATAGAATAAAGAGAATAGAATAAAGAGAATAGAGTAAAGAATAAAGAGATTATGATATGGGTACGTAAATTAAACCTGAAACCTGAAACAAAAACGCATTCTTAATACCCCTGAAACAAAAATTATGAACCTTCTTAGTTCCGAAAATATTTTATTATTCAGTTTTGCATTAATTGTAATTGCTTTTCTGTACTCAAGTGTTGGGCATGGCGGTGCGTCGGGTTATTTGGCTTTGATGACCATTTTTGCTTTTCCGGTTGCGATCATGAAACCTTCGGCTTTGTTGTTGAATTTATTTGTTTCGAGTATTTCGTTTTTCTTTTATTACAGGATGAATTATTTTAAGCCAAAACTCTTTTACCCGTTTGCTATAGCATCAGTTCCGGCAGCATTTATAGGTGGTTTTGTAACGCTGGATAGTACGATTTATAAAATTATTTTAGGAATTGTTTTGGTTTTTGCAGCACTTCGATTGTTCGGAATTTTTAATTTTAAAGAAAAAGAAGCAGTAGAGATTAAATTGCCTTTTGCTTTGGCAATAGGATTTATAATAGGTTTGTTATCCGGAATGTTAGGTATTGGTGGCGGAATTATCCTGAGTCCAATATTATTATTTTTAGGATGGGCAACTGTCAAAGAATCGGCAGCAATATCAAGCTTATTCATTTTTGTGAACTCGTTTGCAGGAATGATGGGATTCTTTTTAGGAGGAAAAACAATTCCGACAGAAAGTTTTTATCTGGTTCCAATTGCAGTTGTAGGAGGAGTATTAGGCGGATTCTACGGAAGTGGTTATTTCTCTAACAGAACCTTGAAATTTGTTCTGGGAACTGTTATTTTAATGGCAAGTATAAAATTGATTTTTCCATAAAATGAGTTTAAATTTTAAACGCATAGAAACATAGATTTTATAGTTTGTGGAAAGGTAATAATGATAACACGTTATCACACATAGCGCTGTGTATTTATGCAAAGTGAAACGACTTTTAAGCGGTCTGAAAAGTTATGCTTCTATGTGTTAAAAAACTATAATTATAAATGATTTAATATGGAAGCTTTAACAATCTTTATTCTTTGCGGAGGAAAAAGTTCCCGGATGCAATCTGAGAAAGGACTTGTTCTGTTTCAAAATAAGCCCTTTATTGAGCACATTATTCAGGCGGTTTTGCCTCTTACAGAAAATATAAAATTAGTAACAAATAATAAGGAGTATGATTATCTGCCGTATCAAAAAATACCGGATATACTATTAGATAAAGGACCTTTGGGTGGTATTTATACCGCGTTGACCAATACTGAAACTGAGTTTAATCTGATTTTGAGTTGTGATATTCCGTTAATTTCGACGGAGCTATTATCAGAATTAATTTCGAAACATAATCAGGAAGCTGAAATTACTGTTTTTGCTTCTGAAAGCAGAATGCATCCGTTAATAGGGATTTATTCTAAAAAAATAGTGTCCGTTATCAAAAGCGCAATTGATAACAATGATTTAAAAATGATGAATTTAATAGCGAGAATTCCGCATCAGATTATCACAATAGAAGAGAGTGAAAATTTTCATTTAACGAATATTAATTCGGCAGACGAACTAAACGATCTGAATATCAATTTAAGCTAATTACTATGCGAAATTTAAAAACGCCAAAATTAACAGTTGTAGGCGCAGGACCCGGAGATGCTGAATTGATAACCTTAAAAGCTATAAAAGCGTTAGAAAATGCTGATGTAGTTTTGTATGATGCCCTTGTAAACGAAGATATACTGCAATATGCAAACCATGCCGAAATTGTTTTCGTGGGCAAACGATTGGGATGTCATGCCTACACACAAGATCAGATCAACGAATTGATTGTTTCGATGGCAAATCGTTATGGTCATGTAGTACGTTTAAAAGGAGGAGATCCGTTTATTTTTGGAAGAGGAAGCGAAGAAATTGAGTACGCGGCACAATTTGATTTAGAGACAGAAATTGTTCCCGGAATTTCATCTGCTTTAGGTGTTCCGGCTTCGGTTGGAATAAGTTTAACACAACGTCAGATAGCCGAAAGTTTCTGGGTAATTACCGGTACAACTTCAAATCATGAATTGTCTAAAGATATTTATTTAGCTTCAAAATCTAATGCTACGGTTGTGATCTTAATGGGAATGCATAAATTAGAAGAAATAATTGCTATCTATCAGGAAAACCGAACGGATGATTTGCCAATTGCTATTATCCAAAACGGAACCAAAGATACAGAGCAGAAAGTAGTAGGAACGATACGTTCGATTAGTAAGTTAGTAGTGGAGCATAAAATTTCGTCACCGGCAATTATTGTAATAGGCGAAGTAGTGAAAAATACTTCGAGGCTGACGTCTTATTTTCAGGAGCATTTTGAAGATGAATTTATTTTTCAGAATTTAAATTTAAAGTAATGATTGAGATTAAATATTTTGGAGCTGTAGCTGAAAAAACGAAATGTTCGTTCGAAAAAATATCTTTTTCCGGAATATCGCTGCAAGAATTATTGCAGGATTTGGAGAAAAAATATCAATTTGAATCGTTGTCGTTTAGTGTTGCAGTAAATCAGAAAATAGTACCAAAAACAACCGGGTACACTTTGCAAACAAGTGATACTGTAGCTTTGTTGCCTCCTTTTGCAGGAGGATAAAAATTAATTTTATGAATGCACCAGCGCGTTATGACCGACAGATAATTCTTCCTGAAATAGGAGAATCAGGTCAGGATAAATTAACAAAAGCCAAAGTTTTGGTTATTGGAGCCGGAGGTCTGGCTGCTGCAATATTGCCTTATTTAGCAGCTACGGGCGTTGGCGAAATTGGTATTGTAGATGATGACTTGATCGAAATTTCTAATTTACATCGTCAGGTGATTTATAAAAGTTCGTCCATAGGAAAATATAAAGTCGAAGAAGCAAAAGCAATGATGTTTGGGCTGAATCCGCTTGTCAAAGTAAATGCAATAAGGGAGAAATTATCAGGCAAAAATGCCATATATCTCTTTAGTAAATATGACATTATTGTTGATGCGACGGATAATATTGCTATTAAATATTTAATAAATGATGCTTGTTTAGTAACAAATAAACCAATGGTTTATGGATCTATTTTTAGATTTCAAGGGCAGGTTTCAGTCTTTAATTATCAAAACGGACCAACTTACAGATGTTTGTATCCCAATGAAAATAATGATGCAGAGGGTTGTGAAGATGCCGGAGTAATTGGAATTTCGGTTGGCATAATTGGCATGTTACAGGCCAGCGAAGTCATAAAAATGATTCTGGAAACAGGAGACGTATTGAGTGGTAAGATATTGGTTTATAGTATTCTAAACAACGATCAGCAAAAGTATGATTTTGAGAAAAATTATATTCTTTTGATGGATAAAAAAGCTTTTGAAGAAAAATACAATAGAATAGAAAATAAAGGTGAAGAAATAAATTTTGAATCTGTTTTTAATGAAATTAATAACGATGAAGTTTTATTTTTAGATGTTAGAAATGAAGATGAATTGCCAAAAATCAGTTTAAAAAATCAAATCCAAATTCCGTTAAAGAATTTAGAAACCCAGATTCAAAAATGGGATAAAAGCCAAATAATTTATGTTTTTTGTCAATCCGGAATCAGAAGTAAAGTGGCAGTTGAATTACTTCAAAAACGGGAGTTTAAAAATGTAAAAAGTATTAGTGGTGGCGCGGTAGCAATGAAGCAATTATTAAAAAGTTTAACTTCAGATTTTATAGATTAAAAAAGAGTATAAAATTTGTTAGCCACGAATTATACCAATTAACACGAATTAATTTTTTAATAATTATTAAGCATAAAAATTAGTGAAAATTCGTGTAATCCGTGGCAAAAGAAAAATCATTTTAATCCATATAATCTGTGGCAAAAAAATAAAATATAATGAGTAAAAATGTATTTGTAGAAGGACCAATTTCTCCTGAATTTATCGCTGAATCTATAGCAAAACATCAATCGAAACATACTATTGGTGCGCATAATATTTTTTTAGGACAAGTTCGCGCAGATGTTATTCATGATAATACGGTTGTAGCAATCGACTATTCGGCTTACACAGATATGGCAAATGAAGCTTTGCACACGATTCGGGAAAAAGCTTTTGCTAAATTTGATTTGACCTGTATGCATATTTATCACAGTTTAGGTGTGATAAAAGCAGGTGAAATTTGCTTGTTTGTATTTGTTTCGGCAATGCGACGCAAGCAAGTTTATGAAGCTACAGAAGCCATTGTAAACTGGATAAAAACCGATGTGCCAATTTTTGGTAAAGAAATGTTTGAAAACGATACATTCACCTGGAAACAAAACACCTAAAATGGTTGATATTACCCATAAAATAAGCACTTTAAGAGCTGCAACAGCAACTGCAATTGTCAAAGTAAGTAAACAAGAGACAATTGATGCTGTGGTAAATAATCTGGTTCCAAAAGGAAATGTTTTCGAAATGGCAAAAACGGCAGGATTATTTGCTGTAAAAAACACGCATTTGTCTATACCGGATTGTCACCCGATTCCAATTGAATTTACTTCGGTAGACTATAAAATTGAAGGTTTAGACATTCAGATTATTTTCAATGTAAAAACGGTTTACAAAACCGGAGTTGAGGTAGAGGCCATGCACGGAGCATCGATAGTTGCATTAACGATGTATGATATGCTGAAACCGATTGATAAGGAAATAGAAATTTCGACCATTAAATTAATCAATAAAGAAGGCGGAAAATCATCGTTTAAAAATAAATTTCCAAATGCAATAAAAGCAGCAGTTTTTGTATGTTCTGATTCTATTTTTGCCGGTGACAAAGAAGATCGTTCCGGAAAAGTAATAGTAGAGAAACTTAGTGCTTGCGGAGTTGTAACGGCTCATTATGAAATTATTCCTGATGAAATTGATAGTATTCAGGAAAAGGCAAAAGCTTTTGCAAAGGAACATCAATTGGTAATTTTTACCGGAGGTACGGGATTATCTCCAAGAGATGTTACGCCAGAAGCATTATCTCCCTTGTTAGAGAGCAGGATACCCGGAATCGAAGAAGCAATTCGCAATTACGGGCAACAACGTATGCCGTATGCCATGTTGTCCAGAACAGTAGCAGGAACATTGGGTAAAAGTTTAATTCTGGCATTACCGGGCTCTACAAACGGGGCAAGAGAATCCATGGATGCTGTTTTCCCGCATGTATTGCATGTTTTTCATATTTTAAAAGGAAAAAATCATGAAACCCTCTAAATCCATTTTAACGGATGATTTTGGACGAAAACACAATTATTTGCGTATTTCGTTGTTAGAGAAATGCAATTTGCGTTGTACGTATTGCATGCCTGCTGACGGAATCGAATTATCTCCAAAAGCCAGTTTAATGACGGCTCATGAGATTTTTTCGATTGCCCAAACTTTCGTAGAAAATGGTGTCGATAAAATAAGATTAACAGGAGGAGAACCCCTATTAAGAAAAGATTTTCCGGAGATAATTGCCCAATTATCAACCTTGGGAGTTTCGCTTTCTATTACTACAAATGGTATTTTGATCGACCGCCATATTGATGTTTTAAAGCAATATAACATCAGGAAAATCAATTTGAGTTTAGATACCCTGATTTCGTCTAAATTTCATTCGGTAACCCTTAGAAACCAGTTCGAGAAAGTTATTGATAATTTGCATTTGCTTTTGAATAATGATTTTCAGGTAAAAGTAAATGTTGTTTTAATAAAAGGGTTTAATGAAAATGAAATCACAGACTTTATTAAACTTACACAGTTTTTGCCAATTTCGATTCGTTTTATTGAGTTCATGCCTTTTGCAGGAAATCAATGGGACAGAAGTAAAATGATTTCTGAAAATGATATTTTATCTGAATTAGCAAAAGCTTTTTCTGCTGATGAAATTCTGAAATTAGAAGACGAGAAAAACTTTACCGCAAGAACTTATAAGATAAAGAATTTTCAAGGTGATTTTGGGATTATAAGCTCTATTACAAACCCGTTTTGTGATGGCTGTAACCGAATTCGCCTGACAGCAAACGGTAAAATTAAGAATTGTCTTTTTTCGAATTCTGAAACTGATTTGCTTACTCCTTTTAGAAAGGGAGAATCGATCACAAATTTAATTGGTGATGCTGTAAAAAGTAAAAAGAAAATTAGGGCGGGAATGGTTACCATTGCAGAAATGGATGATCCGTCTCTGCATTTTGATAATCGCAGTATGATTGCAATTGGGGGCTAGTCTTTTTTTACTAAGTCCCGGAAGGACGACATATTTATAGAAATTTCAATATTCATATTTCAAGAATCTGCCGCGTCGGGTTATATATATAATAATCTGAAGAAAAACAAAAATAGCGCTACGCTGTAGCTTTGACCCAAACCCTTTAAATTTGCTATAAATAGGATACTTCGCGGGAGCAATTATCTATCCTGTTTTTTATAACTCTCAAATAGCAGTAAAAAAGGCTGTCTGAAAAATTACTTTTCGGACAGCCTCTTTTGATCTTTATTTTTTCTTTTTAGCTTTTGCTTTTTTCTGAGATTTAGCTTTCTTTTTCGCTATTTTTTTAGCTTTTGCTTTATCCTTAGCTTTTTTCGCTTTTTCTTTTTTCTTAGCAGCAGCTTTTTGTTTTGCTTTTTTGGCTTTTTCTTTCTTTTTGTCTTTTTTAGCCTGATCTTTTTTCTTCGCTAATTTCTTTTTCTCTTTTTCTTTGTCCTTGTCTTTCACTTTCTTCTTCTTTTTATCTGTTGATTTATCTTTTTTATCTTCTCCTGTTATTCCCGCCACATCAATTTTATTTTCTGTTGGCTTTTGTTCTTTTGTCGCTTTGATCGTTACTTTTGGAGTAGTTATTTCTTCTGTTTTCTCAATAACAGCTGGAGTAATTTTTCTTGCAGGAGCAGTTCTTGTTCTTTTAATTGGTGCAGTCGTAGCACTTTTTACTGTAGCTACTGGTGTTTTCTTTACTGTTGTGGTAGATGGCTTAACAGGTGTTGCTTTGCGAACGGATGTTTTTGCTGCCGGTGTATTTACCGTTTTTTTATTTTCTGTAACAGGCTGAATATTTTCAGGTGTTGGTGAATCAATTTTTTCAGGAGTAATTTCTTCGTTGTTGTTTTCCATAATAAATGTGCTTTTAGATAGGGATTTCGTTAGCAATGTAACTAAATTGTTAATTAACAGTTAAGTAAAGATAACCAATAAACAAATCACTCAATGTTAAGTTTTTAGATAAAAAATAATTATAAAGTGTTAATTTTTAATATATTGAGTTTTT
>NZ_MUGS01000071.1 GCF_002222055.1 Flavobacterium araucananum | reverse complement strand
TTGCAGAATACCATTTTAGGTTAGTTCCGGTAGCGACTAAATCGCTTACTTTTTTAGCATCGGCTGAACAAAAACTTTGAGGGGAAGCTGTTGGTGCTGCAGGTGTTGCATTTACCGTTACCACTACCGGTTTTATATCTGAACATCCTGCAGCTGTGGTGGCTTTAATATAATAAGTTCCTGCCGTAGCTGCTGTTGGGGTAGTATATGATGTTGTAGCTGTTGCGTTTGTCCAATAAGTAAAAGTTAAATTTGATGAACTTCCTGCAGTAATTGCCGGAACTGTTATATCAACTTTTGATGGCGAACAAACTGCCGCCGGATTAGTAATAACAAGTGTTGGTAATGGGTTTGGTGTTGTTGAAGCGCTAGCCGAATTATTTGCCGAATTACTGTCTACTGTTGTACCTGGCAATGCTGCTGTATTGGTATAAACTCCTGTAGCATTTACTTTAGCAATGATTTTCAAAGTTTCAGTAACTCCTCCATTACTATCACCAATACTCCAAACTCCTGTTCCTGAATTATAACTCCCAACTGATGGTGTTGCACTTACAAATGTATATCCTGACGGAAGTAAATCATTTATAGAAACTCCTGTAGCATTATTAACTCCTAAATTACTTAGTTTAACTGTAAATTCTACATTAGACCCTACACATGGAGTGGCAATATCAACTGTTTTTGTAACTCCTAAGTCTGTACATAAAGTAACATTAACCGGTTTAGATTGAGTCTGGACTCCACAAGCCAAAGTTGAAGCTACTGAATATGCCCCTGTTTTAGTAGCAATATATGAATCTGAATTTGCTCCGGTTATTGCAGTACCATTAAAATACCATTGGTAAGGTGCAAATCCTGAAGGAGTTGTCAATGTGGCTGTATTATTAGTACATCCGCCTCCGGCAACGTAAGTCATTGTAGGATCTTCCGGCTGAGCCGCAAAATTAGAGAAAAACCCTGCCATCGAAAATCCTCCGCCTTGTTGTACAATTGAAACTGTTAATTTGGCAGCACTAGATATCGAAAGAACATTTGGGCTTCCGATCTGGGTATCTTCAAAATTAATTATATACCACCCTGTTGAACCTAATTGATGACGGGCAGAAATGCCTGATACTGTTTCTATATTAGTCCCATTAACATTGACAACGGCTGTAGCATCTTTTAAAAGTATATATCCAAAATACGGTAGAGATCCTGTTCCGTAGTTTCTAAATTTAGCCGTTTCTATAAAATTAGATCCTCCACATTCTGATACTGGTGCAATAGTCGAAATATCAACCTCACATGATTGGGCAGTACCTGAATATACTGCTACATTTTTGTCTGCAGAAACTCGTGAAGCTGAAAAATTAGTATTTGAAACACCGTTCAGGAAAGTAAAAAACTTACCTGCCGTAGCCAAAACAGTCGTTGTTGTTCCTGTTATTGCTCCTGTAACTGAATAACTGTTAACGGTAACTGTTGTATTATCTTTTGTAGCGACAACCGTAGTTTGCTCTGCTGTATCATTTCCTTTTCCTCTTTCTATAAAATATTCTGATCCCAAAACTGATTCGGGAGGAACCTGATTGTAAGCTCCGTCTCCACAGCCACCAGGTGTATCAATCGCAGCAGAAGTATTCATAACCGTTGGGTTCGATGATTGTACTAAAGTACCTATTGGCGCCTTAAACAAATAACTTTGACCCGCATCTAAAGTTGCTTTAACTACACCATCTATTGTTACCGAAGTACCATTTGTAATTGCCAAGATACTGTAGATCGGGCGTTGATCGCCATAACCATTAAAATTTCCTAAAGAACCATCTCTGTAATATCCTACTCTAAATCGTATACCAATTCCTGCATCGCCAAAACTTGTCAATGCTGCATTCCCTTTAATATCCTGATCTGTACCATCGCCACCTAAGGCATCTGAAGCGACATTTCTTAAATTAATAGAAATGGGAGCATCTCCAGTAACAATTAGTCCGGCCGCATTCAAAACTGTGTTTAATGCAAAAGCAGGGGCTGCACTTGGTTTACCTGCAAATCTATATACCGCAGGAGCTCCTTTTGTAGCCGTTAGCGCTGTTACCAGGGTACCATCACTCTTAGCTACTGTAATATTTACAGTGGCGGTAGAATTGGTTGCAATTACAATTTCATTGGCTTTACTAAAGTATTGCCAAGGTGCTGGTGCAATGTAATGTTTTGTATAAAACTGTGCCGATGCGTTATAACTAATCAATAATAGAAATAGAACTAAGAAATTCAATCTAAACAATTTAGATGGACCAGAAGTAAAGTTACGCATAGACAGCTGTGATTTTTAAAATAGAAATATCAAATGCTGAATACCCTAATTTGGTTTTCAACATGTAGAAGAGATACGATAAAATTAAAAGATTGGATTTTAAAAGTCTTAAAAAAGTCTTTTGAAGATCTTTGTAAAAATTAAGTAGCTTTTGAACCATAAGTGTTTTCAGGTACAAGACACAAAATTGTCTTTCGATTAAATTAGTAGTTTTTGAAGCCGCGGAAATATGCAAACCCCTATGTACTAGCTACTTTACTCGACAAACTACTTAGATAAACGTTGAATTACACTTTTTGGCGATAAAAATTAACCTGAAACAGCAAAAAATATAACTATTTGATAACAAAACAACAGAAAATTCTTAATTTTTTATCAAATATTCAGTTAATTGAAAATTTTGACATAAAAAAGTAAAAATCTTACAAATAAATTGTATTTTGAATAAAATAAAAAAGGCTGAAAATTTATTTTAAGAAGGTAATATTGCGCTTTAAACCATCAAATTTGGTTCTTTTTATAGGAGAGTTTTTAAATACCGTACGAAAAGTTTCTTCGGTAATTTCGATCCAGTCTTTTTTAGAAAAAGAAAGCAATTCAGGATTTGGATTAAATAAGGGTTCTGAGTGTGGTTTTGAAAATCTGTTCCACGGGCAAACATCCTGACAGGTATCACAACCAAACATCCACTCATCAAATTTTCCTTTCATTTCGTAAGGAATATTTTCTTTGAGTTCGATTGTATAATACGAGATACATTTACTGCCGTCGACTACATGAGGAGCCACTATTGCTTGTGTGGGACAAGCATCGATACAAGCGGTGCAAGAGCCACAATGATCTGTTGTAGCGTGATCATATTCTAGTTCTAAATCTACGATAAGCTCTGCAATAAAATAAAAAGAACCTACTTTTTGTGTTAAGAGATTTCCGCTTTTACCAATCCATCCAAGTCCGCTTTTTGCAGCCCATGCCCTGTCTAAAACAGGTGCCGAATCGACAAAAGCACGACCGGAAACATCACCTATATTTTCCTGAATCGAATGAAGAAATTCTTTTAATTTCTCTTTTATCACAAAATGATAATCCTGCCCATAAGCATATTTCGAGATCTTAAAACTTTCCTGACTTTGAGCTTCTGTTGGATAATAATTTAATAAAAGAGAGATAACACTTTTTGCATCATCGACTAATAAAGTAGGGTCTAAACGTTTATCAAAATAATTCTCCATGTATGCCATTTGACCGTGATGGTTATTATTAAGCCATTTTTCAAGCCGTGGTGCCTCTTCTTCCAGAAATCCAGCTTTAGATATTCCGCAAGAAAGAAAACCAAGCCTCTTTGCCTCTGCTTTTATAAACTGCGAATATGTCTCTTTTGAATTGATTGTCATCTTTTAGAGAATGAAACTTCTACACCAACAGGTTTTAAGGTTATTAGAGGATTAAATGCAATAGATTCACTAGTAGATTTTATCACATATTTTTTGACAATCTGAGAAATTGTCAAACACATTTCATAGATAGCAAATCCCGATCCGATGCACATTCTGGGTCCTGCACCAAACGGATAAAAATATTGCATAGCGTGTTTTTTTTGTTCTCCAAGAAATCTTTCCGGATTAAATTCATCGGGATTCTCCCAATACTTAGGATTACGATGCAACTCATAGAAAGAAACGCCAATAAGTGTCTCCTTTTTTATATGATATCCGGCAAGTGTATCATCTGTAACATTCTGCCTATCTGTAATCCAGGCTGGTGGATATAATCGCATCGATTCATTTAAGACTGCATTGGTATAGGTCATTTTTTGAAGTTGCTCGATAATGTCCTGCGTTTGAGATTCTATTTCGATAATCTCATCGAGAACTTTTTGCTGTATATCCGGATTTCTACCTAAAAGATGAAGTGTAAAAGTCAATGCATTTGCAGTCGTTTCATGACCAGCTATAAACAAAATTTTTATTTCATCAACCAATTGTTTAACCAACATACCTTCTCCCGTATCTTCATATCGGGTTTCCAAAAGCATATTCAGTAAGTCATTAATCTCTTCTTTCGAAGTCAATCTTTGCTCAATAATTTCCTGAATGATTGCATTATTTTCTTCTGCCAACTCCAGATGTTTTTTGACCTGACCGCTTAAAGAAAACCACCAACTTTTATGTGGAAGTCGAATTTCTTTAATTAAAAAATTCTGAACTTCTTCAATAATAAATTTTATCCTGTTTAGCTTTTCGTCTGAAATTGAAAGCTGAAACAATGACTTAGCCACAACATTAAAGGCTAACTGACTCATAACAGGAAAAAGATCAATTGGTTTCTCCTCCACTAAAACATCTAATTCTAAACCAATTGTCTTATTCATGTTTTCAACCAACTGATTCATCTTTTGTTTATGAAATGCGGGTTGAATTAATCTCCTTTGCTTTAGCCAAAAATCACCATCAACAGTCAGAAGTCCTTTGCCTAAATATTTAGAAAGATATACAGATTGAAATTTAGACTTATGATAGTTCTTTTGATTCTTTTGCAGGATATATTGAGCAACCTCATTATCTCTGGACAAAATTATATGTTTGGATCTACCAATTTTAAGAGAAAAAGAATCTCCAAACTGATCAAAATATCTTTTATGATACGGAATAGGATTTTTCCGCACTCCTTCTGAATCCAGAAAAAATCTCAATATCGAAAGCCTTTTCGGGTAATTATATTTTCTGTTATCAAACATCTTGAATAGAATTTAAAACAATCCGCCCTGAATGTTAACGTTTATTTTTCCTAAATGTTTATAGGCTTTATCCGTAACTTCACGACCGCGGGGGGTACGCATAATAAACCCTTCCTGAATCAGGAATGGCTCATAAACTTCTTCAATCGTCTCACTACTTTCAGATACTGCGGTTGCCAGAGTCGAAAGTCCCACAGGTCCACCTTTGAATTTGTTGATAATAGTTAATAAGATCTTATTATCCATTTCATCAAGACCATGAGCATCAACATTAAGCGCTTTTAGTGCATAACGTGCAATCTCAAGATCAATAGTACCGTTTCCTTTTATTTGTGCAAAATCACGTACCCTGCGCAATAACGCATTTGCTATACGAGGTGTACCACGACTACGACCGGCTATTTCGATAGCGGCATCTAATGAAATTGGCATTTTAAGTATAGAAGAGCTTCTTTCGACAATAGTGGTCAAAAGTTCTGTTGTATAATATTGTAATCGGGATGAAATACCAAAACGTGCACGCATGGGTGCGGTCAATAATCCGGAACGGGTTGTTGCGCCAATTAAAGTAAAAGGATTAAGATTGATCTGAACCGTTCTGGCATTAGGTCCGGATTCGATCATAATATCAATTTTAAAATCTTCCATTGCCGAGTATAAGTACTCTTCGACAATTGGGCTCAAACGATGAATTTCGTCAATGAATAATACATCCCTTTCGTCAAGATTGGTAAGTAAACCTGCCAGGTCTCCAGGTTTGTCTAATACAGGCCCGGAAGTAATTTTGATTCCAACTTCAAGTTCATTGGCAAGAATATTAGCCAGGGTTGTTTTTCCTAATCCCGGAGGACCATGAAAAAGTGTATGATCAAGTGCTTCGCCACGTTGATTGGCTGCTGCAACAAACACTTTCAAATTCTCTAAAACTTGATCTTGTCCGGCAAAATCATCAAATGACAGCGGACGCAATCTTTTTTCAAGATCTAATTCTTCTGGGTTGTACCCATTTGTAGTGGGATCTAGGTTCTCATTCATTTTACAAAGATAGACAAAGTAATCAGTTTGTAAAACAGTAAAAGTAGACGGTTCGAATTTTAACTAAAACAAAAAAGACTGTCGGTGAGGACAGTCTTTTTTAAAATATTTTTAGTGGTGTAAAACTTCTTCACCTTCTTTCATTGGTACATTTTGCGGTACAAAATCTACATCATGATTTGGGTTACTGTAGTCATACGGCCAACGGTATACGTGAGGAATTTCACCTGGCCAGTTACCGTGAATATGCTCTACCGGAGTAGTCCACTCTAATGTCGTTGATCTCCATGGGTTCTGAACTGCTTTCTTACCGTAGAAAATACTACTAAAGAAGTTGTACAAGAATACCAATTGAAACGCACCTCCTACAAGAGCAAATGTTGTAATTAAAACATTCACATTTTGTAAATCATCAAATAATGGGAAGTTTGTATTTGTATAATAACGTCTTGGTAAACCCGCTAATCCAATAAAGTGCATTGGGAAAAATACTCCGTAAGCACAAACCGCTGTTACCCAAAAGTGAATATAACCTAAGTTTTTATTTAACATTCTTCCGTACATTTTAGGAAACCAGTGGTAAATACCGGCAAACATTCCGTAAAGTGCAGAGATACCCATTACTAAGTGAAAGTGAGCAATTACGAAGTAAGTATCGTGAACGTTAATATCTAAAGTACTATCTCCTAAGATGATTCCAGTTAAACCTCCAGTGATGAAAGTAGAAACCATACCAATAGAAAATAACATTGCAGGGTTAAATTGTAAGTTCCCTTTCCATAAAGTTGTAATCCAGTTAAAAGCTTTTACAGCAGATGGAATTGCAATCAATAAAGTGGTGAAGGTAAATACAGATCCTAAGAAAGGATTCATACCTGAAATAAACATGTGGTGACCCCAAACAATTGTAGACAAAAATGCAATTGCAAGAACTGACATAATCATCGCTCTGTATCCAAAAATTGGTTTACGAGAATTCGTAGCCATAATTTCAGAAACAAGTCCCATTGCTGGCAAGATTACAATATAAACCTCAGGGTGTCCTAAGAACCAGAATAAGTGTTCGAATAAAACCGGAGAACCACCTTGGTAATGTAAAACCTCTCCTGCAATATAGATGTCTGATAAGAAGAATGAAGTACCAAAGCTTCTGTCAAAAATCAATAATAATGCTGCAGATAACAATACCGGGAAAGAAATAACACCAATGATAGCTGTTACGAAAAATGTCCAGATTGTAAGTGGAAGTCTGGTCATAGACATTCCTTTAGTTCTTAAGTTGATTACCGTTACGATGTAATTTAAAGATCCCATTAAAGAAGATGCAATAAATATAGCCATAGAAACTAACCATAAAGTCATACCTGTTCCAGATCCTGGAATTGCTTGTGGTAAAGCACTTAATGGCGGATAAATTGTCCAACCTGCAGAAGCTGGTCCAGCTTCAACAAATAAAGAAGAAAGCATGATAACAGCAGACAAGAAAAACAACCAGTATGAAATCATGTTCATAAATCCGGAAGCCATATCTCTTGCTCCAATCTGAAGCGGAATAAGTAAGTTACTAAAAGTACCACTTAAACCGGCTGTTAGTACAAAGAATACCATGATGGTACCGTGTATCGTTACTAAAGCCAAATAAATATCATTTGCCATTACACCATCAGGTGCAAATTTATCTCCTAATAAAACATTAAAGATTTTGAAAGATTCCTCTGGCCATGCTAATTGCATTCTAAAAAGCAAGGACATTGCAATACCAATTATACCCATAATAATACCGGTAATTAAGTATTGCTTAGCAATCATTTTGTGATCAATACTAAAAATATATTTAGTAATGAACGTGTCTTTATGATGATGTTCGTGCTCGTGATCGTGTCCGTGATCGTGATCGTGCGCTTCTGCTGACATATATGTGTACTTTAAATTTTCTTAATAAATATTATTTCATAGCAACTTTAGCTATAGCTGCTTTTACAGTATCAATTACCGCTTTTACAGTATCTTTAGCAGTACTATCTGTAGTCGCTTTTGCTCCTTCAGCCGGTGCTTTAGCAGCAGCTGCCGCTTTAATATCCTGAGCTAAAGTAGTTTTTTCGCTTAACCATTTTTTATAATCTTCAGGAGTATCAACAACCACTTTCATTTGCATGTTGTAGTGAGAAGCTCCACAAATTTTATTACATAATAATAAATAATCAAATGTATAAGGATCTAAAGCTGTACCACCTTTAGCAACTAACTCAACGCTTTTTTCAGCTCTAAGTTTGTTGATGTTTGCAACTTTTTCAACCATAAAAGGCAACTCTCTGTATTCTGCTGTTGTATAAGTTGGAACAAAAGCAAACTCAGTAACCATTCCGGGAACACAGTTCATTTGCGCTCTAAAGTGAGGCATGTAAGCTGAGTGCAATACGTCCTGAGAACGCATTTTGAAATGTATTTTTTTACCTTTAGGAATATGTAATTCAGAAACTACAATATCATCAGCTGAATTTTTATCAGACATATCAACACCTAAAGTATTAATACCTTCGATCAAACGTACGTTAGCTTTTCCTAAAACATTATCCTGACCTGCATATCTTGCAGTCCATTTAAATTGTTGTGCGTATAATTCAATTTCAATTACATCTTCGTCTTTATCAACAAACATAATGTTGTTCCAGGCGTACAATCCATAAAGAATTAAACAAGCCAAAACTACAGATGGAATAATACTCCAAATTGCTTCTAATTTATTACTATCAGCAAAAAATAAAGCTTTTTTATCTTTATGCCCTCTGTTTTTAAAAGAAAACCAGTATAATAATCCTTGTGTAATAAATTGAACTACAAAAATTAAAACCCAAGTAATATTCATCAAGTTGTCTACCAAAAGTCCATGCTCTGATGCAGGAGTATGAAGTGCTAAACCACCCCATTTTAGTAAACCGTAAATCGTAAATATATAAATGAATGCCAAGAAGCCAAACATAATATACCCTTGAATATTATTATCATTATCTGATGCAACCTGAGAATCGTCCGAAGAAGATCCCACTTGAGTAAGATCAAATATCTTGGTCAATTGCCATAATGCAACTGCTAATAAAACTAAAACTATAATTACCAACAAACTTGTCATCTGTTTACTTCTTTAAATATTAATAATGAAAATGTTTACTTTCTTCTATGAAAGGATTTCTTTTTGCTAACAAAGGAGCTTTAGTTAATGCCGTAAATACAACAAAAATAAACAAACCTAAGAAGAAAAGTATAGATGCAATTTCAGAAACTCCAATAAACCATTTATCTCCAACTGTACCAGGCATAATCATATTAAAGAAATCTACATAGTGACCTAGTAAGATAACAACACCAGCCATTACGATAACCCAACTAAGACGTTTAAAGTCTGTGTTGATTAATATTAATAATGGGAACACAAAGTTCATAACTACAGCACCAAAGAATGGTAAATTGTATAATTGAATTCTTGTTACGAAGTATGTTACCTCTTCAGGAATATTAGCATACCAGATTAACATGAATTGAGAGAACCATAAATAAGTCCAGAAAACACTAATACCAAACATAAATTTAGCTAAATCGTGAATGTGACTTGTATTTACATACTCTAAATATCCTTTAGATTTTAAGTAAACAGTTACTAATGCAATTGCAGTAATACCACTTACGAAGAAAGATGCGAAAACATACCATCCAAATAAAGTACTAAACCAGTGTGGATCAATTGACATAATCCAATCCCAAGACATAATAGACTCAGATACGATAAAGAATACTAAGAAACCAGCAGTTAACTTAAAGTTCTTTTTGTAATATAGATCATCATTAGCCTCATCCTGAGCTAAACAATTTTTTCTAGATTGGTAACGGTATAAATTCCATCCTAATAAAAAGATAACAGCTCTTGCGATCCAGAAACCAAAGTTTAAGTAACCTGCTTTTCCTGCAATAATTTTATCATAATTTGCACTTGTTGGATCCGTAACTCCTTCACCTAACCATACAAATATGTGATTAAAATGCAATCCGCAAAGAATTAAAATGATAAAGAAAATAACTGAACCTACTGGCAAGTAAGCCGTAATCCCTTGCATTACTCTAAACAAAACCGGAGACCAACCTGCCTGAGCAACTTGTTGAATAGCATAAAATGCTAAAACTCCCATAGAAAGTAGTAAAAAGAAAATACAAGCAACATATAATGCAGACCAAGGCTTATTTTGCAATTGGTGCAACACGTGTGTTAAATGTTTTTCGTGCTCATCAGCAGCATTTACTTTTTCATGCTCGCCACCTTTGTGCGATTCATGTGAAGCTTCAGCAGCAGCTTCGTGATGTCCAGCTTCTTGATGTGAAGTTTCAGCTGTTGCTTCATGTGCAGCACCATGAGAACCATGTGCATCTGCAGCCAGAATTTTTTCAACTTCTTGAATATCTTTAGGAGCAGTTAAAAAACCATATCCAATTCCTAATATACCAAGGGCCATTAGGATGATAGAAAGAGTTTTTAATTTACTTGAAAATGTATACATATCTATTACGATCAGTTTGTTCAACAATTATAATTGGCTTTTTAGTTTTAGAACATAGTCAGCAACTAACCAACGTTCGTGGGCACTTAATTGATTTGCATGTGAACCCATTGCATTTAAACCATAAGTTTCAACATGAAAGATACTTCCTTCAGTGATTACTCTGTCTTTATAGCTAGGTACTCCAAGAAATTTTTCTCTTTCAACCAATTTACCTTTACCATTTCCAGCTGCACCATGGCAACTGATACAGTAAATTTCGAAAAGTTCTTTTCCTTTACCGGAATTTCTTTCGATAGAATCCAAAGGTGATTTTAAATTAGCTTTAGCCAATTCATAACCAGCAGTTGAATTTTCATATTCATAAGGTTCAAAACCTCTATTGATACTTCCTACTGCAGGAAGCTGTCCTTCTTTTCCACCTTTAAATATTTTTGCTTCTGAATAGGTTTCATAACCTACAGACTCATACATATTAGGGAAATACTGATAGTTTGGTGCCGAATTATTGTGGCAAGATGAAACTAAAATAGTTATACCAACTAAAAGTGTTATTTTATATATCCTTTTCATAGCTACAATTAATTCTTTTCAATTACTTTAACTTCAACAGCTCCTGTTCCTTCGAAAAAAGAAACTAGTTCTGCTTCGTTATCATTTACAGCAACTTCCATTAAAAAATGGTCATCTGTTGTTCTTACATCAGGATTCTCCGCTTGTTTGAATGGCCATAATCTACTTCTCATATAAAAAGTAATAACCATTAAGTGAGCAGCAAAAAATACTGTCATTTCAAACATAATTGGTACAAATGCTGGCATGTTCTGAATGAAGCTAAAACTTGGTTTACCTCCAATATCTTGCGGCCAGTCATGAATCATAATATAACTCATCATGGTTGTTGCAACAGATATACCAACACAACCGTATAAGAAAGCACAAATTGCTAATCTTGTTGGTGCTAATCCCATAGCTTTATCCAATCCGTGAACTGGGAATGGAGTAAAAACTTCTTCAATATGATGATGAGCAGCTCTGGTTTTCTTTACTGCATCCATCAAAATATCATCGTCATTATAAATGGCGTATATTACTTTATTACTCATGATGTGAATCTTTATTTGCTCTTTCTCTAATGTAATTATCTCCTGTTCCTTTCAAAATTGTTTTTACCTCTGCCTGAGCAATTACAGGGAATGTTCTGGAGTATAATAAAAACAATACAAAGAAGAAACCAATTGTTCCAATGAAAATTCCAATATCAACAAATGTTGGTGAAAACATTGTCCAAGAAGATGGAAGGTAATCTCTATGTAAAGAAGTAACGATAATTACGAATCTTTCAAACCACATTCCGATGTTTACAACAATCGAAATAATAAATGAAAACATGATACTTGTTCTTAATTTCTTGAACCACATAAATTGTGGAGAGAAAACGTTACAAGTCATCATTGACCAATATGCCCACCAGTAAGGTCCGGTTGCTCTGTTCAAGAACGCATATTGCTCATATTCTACACCTGAATACCAAGCTACAAATAGCTCAGTTATATACGCTACACCTACGATAGAACCTGTAATCATGATTACAATATTCATTAACTCGATATGTTGTACTGTAATATAAGCTTCAAGGTTAGACACTTTTCTCATAACGATCAACAGGGTGTTTACCATTGCAAATCCTGAGAAAACCGCTCCTGCAACGAAGTAAGGAGGGAAAATTGTTGTATGCCATCCCGGAATTACAGAAGTAGCAAAGTCCATCGATACAATCGTGTGTACAGAAAGTACAAGTGGAGTAGCTAAACCTGCAAGAACCAAAGATACTTCTTCAAAACGTTGCCAGTCTTTTGCTCTACCACTCCATCCAAAACTTAGGATAGAATATACTCTTTTATTAAAAGGTGTTATTGCTCTATCACGTAACATTGCAAAATCAGGTAATAAACCAGTCCACCAGAAAACTAATGATACCGAAAGATACGTAGAAATTGCGAATACGTCCCATAACAATGGTGAGTTAAAGTTTACCCATAATGATCCAAATTGATTTGGAATAGGTAAAACCCAGTATGCTAACCATGGACGTCCCATGTGAATAATTGGAAATAAACCTGCCTGAACTACCGAGAAGATAGTCATAGCTTCTGCAGAACGGTTAATCGCCATTCTCCAACGTTGACGGAAAAGTAATAATACCGCAGAAATTAATGTTCCGGCGTGACCAATACCAACCCACCAAACGAAGTTCGTGATATCCCAGGCCCAACCAACTGTTTTATTTAATCCCCATGTTCCGATACCGGTAGATACGGTGTAAATTATACAACCTAACCCCCAAAGGAAGGCTATTAATGCGATTGAAAATACAATCCACCATTGTTTGTTTGCAGGCCCCTCAACAGGTGCAGCTACATCTACAGTTACATCGTGATAAGATTTATCACCTATAACTAAAGGTTTTCTAATGGGTGCTTCGTAGTGAGACGACATAATCCTTTATATGTTTCTTAATTAATAATTTATTCTAAGTATTTCTAACTTTAACATGGTAAACCACATTAGGCTTAGTTCCTACATGCTCTAATAAGTGATATGATCTATCGTCTGCAGCTAATTTAGCTACTTTACTTTCAGTATCATTAACATCACCAAATATCATTGCTCCAGAAGAACAAGCATTTGAACATGCTGTTTGGAATTCACCATCAGCAACCGGACGACCTTCATTTTTTGCTTTCAATTTAGTCGCCTGTGTCATTTGAATACACATAGAACATTTTTCCATAACTCCACGAGAACGAACGTTTACGTCTGGGTTTAATACCATACGTCCTAAGTCATCATTCATGTGGTAATCGAATTCACTGTTTTTGTTGTACAAGAACCAGTTAAAACGACGTACTTTATACGGACAGTTATTTGCGCAGTAACGAGTACCAACACATCTGTTGTATGCCATGTGATTTTGACCTTCACGACCGTGAGATGTCGCAGCAACCGGACAAACTGTCTCACACGGTGCGTGATTACAGTGTTGACACATTACTGGTTGGAAAGAAACTTGTGGATTATCTCCAGGTTTTTCCATTTCATTAAATGTAGATAATGAACTAGATAAACCAGCGATATTTTCTTTTCTTTCGTTATCACCTTCAAAAGTGCTTTCAGAAGAATAATATCTGTCAATACGCAACCAGTGCATATCACGACTTCTTCTTACTTCTGCTTTACCTACAACTGGTACATTGTTTTCGGCGTGACAAGCAATAACACATGCTCCACAACCTGTACAAGCGTTTAAGTCAATCGAAAGGTTAAAGTGATGTCCTGTAGAACGATCAAATGATTCCCATAAATCGACAGTTGTAGCTTTTACTTCTTCGTGATCTAAAGATACCATTGGTTGTTCGTTCCAAAATTCAGCATCTTTAGTATTAAAGATTTCAAGAGAAGTTTCTTTAATAATATCTCCTCTTCCCATTAGTGTTTTTTGTCCTTGAACACAAGCGAACTCATGAACTCCATTTGCTTTCACAATAGAAACAGATTGAACACTATTGAAATTTTTATATAATGAGTAAGCATTTAAACCTACTACCATTTCTTCTTTCAAAGCAGCCTTACGACCATAACCTAATGCTAAACCAACAGTTCCAACAGCTTGTCCTGGCTGAACAATTACTGGTACGTTTTCTAATTTTAAACCATCAGCAGTAGTAATTGTAGCATAACTTCCGTTTAAACCTCCGTTTGCAACAATTTCATTTGTTAATAGCAATCTTTTAGCATCAGCATTCGAAACAGTTACATAGTTATCCCAGGAAACTCTTGTAATTGGATCCGGAAACTCTTGCAACCAAGGATTGTTTGCTTGTTGACCATCTCCTAAACCTGTTTTAGTATACAATACTAATTCGAAATCTCCAGCTGATTTAGATTTTGCAACAGCACTTGCAGCAGCACTATAATCAACAGATCCTGCAGCTAATGCAGATGAACCAATAACAAAAACACCATCATGCAAAACTTTGTTCCAAGAAGAACCTACAATAACTGAAGCTGAATTAGCTTTGATGTAATCATAGAAATTTCCAGGAATTCCGTTTAATGATAATAAAACGTCTTGAAATTGTTTTGTATTGAATATTGGACGGATAGTTGGCTGAGTCAGACTATAAGTTCCTTTTGTAAGTACAACATCTCCCCAAGCCTCTAAATAATGAGGAACCGGAGCAGCAATTGTAGTTATCGATGCAGTTTCATCTTCTTTTAAAGAAAAAGCAACTGATGTTTTTACTTTTTTCAATCCAGATACAAAAGCAGCTGAATCAGCTAAAGTATATACCGGATTAATTCCGCTCATGATTAAAGTATGAACACTTCCAGCATTCATATCTTTTACCAATTGAGCTACAAGTGCATTAGATCCTTTTCTAATTTGTCTTGTACCTACAGTATCAAAAGCTTCACTCGCCAACACCTGGTTGATCGCTAAAACTAATAATTGAGCATTTTTATCTTCAAGTCCTGAAACTAAAACTCCTTTAGAACCTGCAAGTTTTAACTGTTGAGCAGCTTTTACTACTTCTGGTTTAAACTTAGCATCTAAAGAATTAGCAACAGAAGATCCTGTTATTGTATTATAGATCTGAACTAAAGCTTGTTTTTGATCCGCACTACTCATTGGAATACGTTTATCAGCAGCAGCTCCAGACAATGTCATGTTTGATTCGAACTGAAAATGACGGGACATTTTTTTAGCTCCGTTAGATCCGGAAGGGATTCTACCTTGCGCATATCCTGCATCATATCCACCACCTTGCCAGTCTCCTAAGAAATCAGCACCAACGGAAACAATTAAAGAAGCTTTTGAAAAATCATAATCAACAAGAGCTCTTTCTCCGTAAACTGTCTCGAATGCATCTAATGCGTCAGATGACGAAACGGCATCATAAACAACATGTTTTGCATTAGGGTTTTTAGCAATAAATTCCCCTATTAATTTTTCTGTAGACGGACTCGCCAACGTACTTGTCAACAACACCACTTGTCCACCTTTTGCTTTTGCTTCAGCAAGACTTGATTTAATTCTTAAATCAACAGCAGACCAGCTACCATTTTTTCCATCCAATTTAGGTTCTTTCAAACGCATGCTGTCATATAATGACAGGATAGACGCATGAATTCTAGCATTGGCTGAAAACTTAGATCCAGAAATAGTATTGTTATCAATTTTAATTGGACGACCCTCACGAGTTTTCACTAATAAGTTAGCAAAATCAAAACCATCAAAAACAGTAGTTGCATAATAATCAGCAACACCAGGAATGATTTGTTCTGGTTGTAACACATAAGGTATAGACTTGTGAACAGGACCTTCGCAGGCAGCAAGTGTAACCGCTGCAGTACTAAATCCTACGTACTTTAAAAAGTCACGACGTGAAGTTCCAGATGAAGCTAAAGCATCTGCATTTCCTAAAAATTCTTCAGTAGGAATTTCTTCAACAAATTCGTTATTTCTAAGCGCCTCAACAATAGAACTATTCTCTAGTTCTTCAACACTTTTCCAGTATTTTTTGTTTGATGACATTGTATATAAATATTAAAATCTTAATAATTCGATTAATAGTGGCATTTACCGCATTCTAAACCTCCCATTTGCGCTGCAGTCAATTTCTCTACACCGTATTTTTTAGAAAGTTCAGCATGAATTTTATCATAGTAAGCATTTCCTTCCATCTTAACATCAGTTTTTCTATGGCAATCAATACACCACCCCATTGTTAATTTAGAATATTGCTTCATGATCTCAAATTCCTGCACTGGACCGTGACAAGTTTGACATTCAACTCCTGCAACAGTTACGTGTTGTGAGTGATTGAAGTAAACAAAGTCAGGAAGATTATGAATACGAACCCATTTTACTGGCTGCGTTTTTCCAGTATAAGCTTGTTTGGTTTTATCCCAACCAACAGCATCATACAATTTTTGAATCTGAGCATCGTAAAACGCTTTGCTGTACTCAGGAGTAGCAGTAGTTTCAGCAACTTCAGAAATGTTTTTATGACAGTTCATACAAACATTCAAAGATGGAATACCAGCATTTTTACTCACACGAGCTGCAGAGTGACAATATTTACAATTGATCTCGTTATCTCCTGCGTGAATTTTATGAGAATAGTGAATTGGCTGAATTGGCTCATAATTCTGATCAACACCTACTTGCATCAAGAAAGCATATACAAAATAACCACTTGCCAAAAGCAAGAATATCGAAGTAACTAAAACCAAGAATTGGTTTTTAGCAAAAGCTTTCCAGATTGGCGTTCTAGCCTCTCTAGGAGCAACTTCAATACCATTATTACTAGCAACTTTGGTCAAAACTTTGTTCACCATGAACAACATAACAACCAAAATAGCCATCACAAGAGCAAGAGCTCCTAAAATAATATTATTAGAAATTCCGCCACCTTCTACAGCAGTTCCCGGAGGCGCAGCAGAACCAGGTGCACCAGCAGCAGGCTCAGCTTTTACTTCAGAAGTATAAGCAATAATGTTATCAATATCACCAGTAGATAATTGAGGAAAAGCAGTCATTACTGACTTGTTGTTTTCTTCAAAAAGTTTAACAGCTACAGCATCACCTGATTTAATTACTTCAGAACTGTTATGAACCCATTTATAGATCCAAGCCATTTCGTGCTTAGCAGCAACTCCCCTTAAAGCAGGACCTGTTGATTTAGCATCTAATTTGTGACATGCAGCACAATTTGCATTAAAAAGTTCTTTCCCTTTTACTGGATCACCACCTGAAGTTGCAGCCGGAGCGGCAGCAGCAGGCGCCGCCGGAGCAGCAGCTTGAGCAAATGAAGTTAGGGAGAAAATTAACGTTAGCGATAAGCTAAGTAGTAATTTTCTTGAGATCGAATTATGGTTACCCACCTTTTTCATATAGTATAATAATTATCTACTAATTTTTGGTATGATTTTTTCTGTAGTAAATCAACGAAAAACTAATACCTTCTTTTAAAACTTGCACAAAAATACGACTTATGAACTATTCTCAAAACCTTAAAATACTCTTAAATATCAATTTATATCAATTCTAAATAATATCAAAATTTTCCATACAATTTTTAAATACTATTTTTGCATAAAAACCATCACATTATGAGAATTTTAGCCCCTTCAAAAAGAGTTTTCTTAACATTAACAATGTTCACTTTAGCATATAATATTCATGCTCAAGACCAAAATTTAATCGTAAATCAAGATCCTAAATTTGAGCAATTATTGAATGACAAACGCAAAATTAACACGTCAATAAATACAAATGACACTTACAAAATTCAAATATTTAGCGGCAAAAGCGATGAAGCCAAGAAAACGTTATCGGATTTTAAAAGAGAATATAGTAATATTGACGGAACAATAATTTTCAATACTCCCAACTACAAAGTTATGGTTGGTAATTTCAGAACACGAATAGAGGCTGAAAGAAATTTAGCCGACATCAAAAAGAGATACAAAAGTGTCTTTTTGATCAAACCAAGCAAATAAAAACAACTATTAAAACAAAAAAAGCGAGATTATATCTCGCTTTTTTTTTAAACTAATTCACCACTTTAATTCCACTCGCCAAAAATCTTATTTCTTCTTTTGGCACCGTAATGGCATCTATCTCAGATTGGGCTTTTTTAGCATCTTTAGCATAATGTTTTAGTTCATCGACAGCCGTAACCTCTTTTTCAGCATTACCTTCTAAAACAACATTTTTTCCTTGTAATGCTGTAGGCACAAAAAAAGCATAATCTTTCATTTTTACAAAAAAGGAAGTACCATTATCCGTTTTAAGAGTAACCCAACACCCTCTTTTTTTGCAAACATCTGTTACCACTCCTTTTATAGTAATATTTTCTGCCTTTTTATCCTGCTTTAATTTTTCCTGTAATTCTCCAACCGAGATTGCTTTACTCTGTGATATTTTAGAGACATCAGCCCCATAATAATCACCAATAACAGCATTACCTGATGGCGGTCCTTTTTTTTCAACAGCTTCCTGAGAAAAAGACTGACTTGAAATACTTATAAAAAAAACAACAGTATATAATAATCGTTTCATGTTTAAATAGTTTTATCAAAAATAATATTAAAATAAAACACAAGTTAAATATCCTTTTTTAATTATAAACGGAATCGTACAAATATTTTCGACTTAAAATAGCAGAAACAAAAAAAGTCCCAATTTTCATTGGGACTTTTAAAATATAATTATTGAATTTTATTTCAATTTCTTTTTGATTGCAACTTCATGGTATGCTTCAATAACATCTCTTTCTTCGATATCATTATAACCTTTGATCTGGATACCACAATCGTAACCTTTAGAAACTTCTCTAACATCATCTTTGAATCGTTTTAATGCTACAAGTTCTCCTGTATGCACTACTACTCCTTCTCTGATAACTCTTATTTTAGAAGTTCTCATGATTTTACCGTCCATTACCATACAACCAGCGATTGAACCTACTTTAGAAATTTTGAAAATCTCGCGGATTTCAGCAGTTCCTAAAATTTCTTCTTTCATCTCCGGAGCTAACATTCCTTCCATCGCATCTTTCAAGTCATCGATAGCAGCATAGATAATAGAATAATAACGAATATCGATTTCTTCTTTATCTGCAAGTTGTCTCGCATTTCCAGCAGGACGAACGTTAAATCCAATAATGATTGCATCAGAAGCAGAAGCCAACATAACGTCAGTTTCAGTAATTGCTCCAACACCTTTATGTATAATATTAATTTGAACTTCTTCTGTAGAAAGTTTAGAGAACGAATCTGACAATGCTTCAACAGATCCATCAACATCTCCTTTAAGGATCACGTTCAATTCTTTAAACTGACCAAGAGCAATACGACGACCAATTTCATCAAGTGTAATATGACGTTGTGTACGTACAGATTGTTCACGCATTAACTGAGAACGTTTAGAGGCAATTTGTTTTGCTTCTTTTTCATCTTCAAATACATTGAACTTATCTCCTGCAGTAGCTGCACCATCAAGACCTAATACTGATACCGGAGTCGAAGGCCCAGCTTCTTTAACGATATGTCCACGTTCGTCATGCATGGCTTTAATTTTACCATGATGCTTACCTGCCAACATATAATCTCCAACTTTTAAAGTTCCGTGTTGAACTAAAATTGTTGACACATATCCTTTTCCTTTATCCAAGAAAGCCTCAACAACTGTTCCTTGAGCTGCTTTGTTTGGATTCGATTTTAAATCTAAGATTTCAGCTTCTAATAAAACTTTCTCTAATAATTCTTTTACCCCTGTTCCAACTTTTGCAGAAATATCATGTGACTGAATTTTTCCACCCCAATCTTCAACAAGTAAATTCATACCAGCCAAACGCTCTTTGATTTTCTCAACATTAGCATTTGGTTTATCAATTTTATTGATCGCAAATATAATTGGTACCCCCGCAGCTTGTGCGTGAGAAATTGCTTCTTTTGTTTGTGGCATGATATCATCATCTGCCGCAACAACGATAATAGCGATATCGGTAACCTGAGCTCCACGTGCACGCATTGCGGTAAACGCCTCGTGACCCGGTGTATCTAAGAATGCGATTTTCTGACCATTATCTAAAGTTACTCCGTAAGCTCCAATGTGCTGTGTAATACCTCCGGACTCACCAGCGATAACATTTTCTTTACGAATATAATCCAGTAAAGATGTTTTACCGTGATCGACGTGACCCATTACAGTAACGATTGGTGCTCTAACAACTAAATCTTCTTCTTTATCTTCGATTACCTCAATAGCATCTTCGATATCTACTGTAATAAACTCAACTTCGTAACCAAACTCATCAGCAACGATAGTTAATGTTTCAGCATCTAAACGTTGGTTCATGGTAACCATGATACCAAGAGACATACAAGTTCCAATTACTTTAGTAATCGGCACATCCATCATAATTGCAATTTCACCTACAGTAACAAACTCAGTAACTTTAATAGTTTTACTTCCTTCGTCAATAGCTCTTTGCTCTTCATCAGATTTCTGACGGTGCGTATCTCTTTTATCTCTTCTGTATTTGGCAGCTTTCGATTTTCCACCTTTACCCTGAAGTTTTTCAAGAGTCTCTCTAATTTGGTTTTTTACTTCCTCTTCAGTAGGCTCTACTTTTGCTACAATTGCGGGACGGTTTCCTTTTACAAAACCTGGTCTTGCACTTCTGTTAGCATTAAATCCACCACCACCGGTATTTGGGGTAATTTTATTAGGGTTTGGAGTTCCCGGCGCATGACCTGTTGCAGGTTTTGGTGCACCCGGAGTTCCCGGTTTAGGAGCAATTCTTTTACGCTTATTTTTATTAGCGTTATTATTTGCCCCCGGAGCTCCTGGTTTATTAGGAGTTATCTTTGGATCTTCTTTCTTTTTCTTAGGTTTATTAAATTGTGATAAATCAATTGTTTGACCTGTAAGAGTGGTTCCGGATAATTTTTGATATTGTGTAGTAATCGTTTCTTCTGCAGTTGCAGGATCCGTTGAAACAACTGGTTCCTGAGCTACTTTTGGAGCTTCTGCTTTTACTTCTTTTACTTCCTTTACTTCTTTTTTCTCTGTAATAATAGGTTTTTCTACCTTTTTCTCTTCAGAAACTACAGGAACCACAACTGGCTCTGGCTGTACAACTTCTTTTTGAACAGGTTTTTCTGGTTGAGTTGGAGTAACAACTACTTTTGGCTCTTCGACCTTAGCTGGTTCTTCAGCAGGAGGAGAAACAACAGCAGGTTTCTTTGGGTTTAAATCTATTTTACCAACTTGAACAGGTCCGGTTACAACAGCTCTCGCTTTTATAATCTCTTGTTGTTTCTGGCGTTCCTCGTCTTGTCTGCGTTTGTCTTCAATTTCTTTTTCGCGCTCTACACGCAAAGCTTCTTTTTCTTTTCTTTTCTCTTCCCCCACTTCTTTAGAAGCTTCTTTATTCCCCTTATCGCCCGCAAATTGGCTTTGTAGGATATTAAATTCGCTATCAGAAATTTTCGCATTCGGATTTGCATCAATAGCAATTCCCTTATCTTTTAGATAATCAACAGCTCTTTCTAACGAAATATTTAATTCCCTTAAAACCTTGTTTATTCTTATTACTCTCTCTTCAGACATATAACCTTTTTATTATTACCTTTTTCGTTGTGTTGTTAGAGCAGATAACTAGCTATCAAACTCTTCTTTTAGTATTTTCATAACATCAAGAATAGTTTCCTCTTCTAAATCTGTTCTTCTTACTAAATCTTCTACTTCTTGCTTTAAGATACTTCTAGCTGTATCTAAACCAATTTTTGCAAATTCTTCGATAACCCAGCCTTCAATTTCATCTGAAAACTCTGTTAACTCAACGTCATCATCTTCGCCACTAGCAACATCACCTTCTCTGATAACATCTAGCTCGTAGCCTGTTAGCTGACCCGCCAATTTTATATTATGACCTCCTCTACCAATTGCTTTAGAAACTTCTTCTAATTTCAAGAATACTTCAGCTCTTTTGTTTTCTTCATCAATTTTGATTGAAGAAACTTTTGCAGGGCTTAATGCTCTTGTAATAAACAATTGAATATTACTTGTATAGTTGATTACGTCGATATTTTCGTTTCCTAATTCACGAACAATTCCGTGGATACGAGATCCTTTCATACCAACACAAGCTCCCACCGGATCAATTCTATCATCATAAGAATCCACAGCTACTTTTGCTTTTTCACCTGGAATACGCACTACATTTTTAACTGTAATCAAACCGTCGAATACTTCCGGAATTTCCTGTTCAAACAATTTCTCCAAAAACTTCTCTGAAGTTCTGGACATAATAATTTGAGGTTTATTTCCTTTTAACTCAACGCTTTCAATAATTCCGCGAACATTATCTCCTTTACGGAAAAAGTCAGATGGAATTTGTTTTTCTTTTGGAAGCACAATTTCATTTCCTTCATCATCGACCAAAATTACAACTCTTGGGCGAACATGGTGCACTTCGGCAGTATAAATATCACCAATAATATCTTTAAATTGTTTATAAAGATTTGTATTATCGTGTTCGTGAATTTTAGATATTAAGTTTTGACGCAAAGCCAGGATAGCTCTTCTTCCTAAGTCAATCAATTTAACTTCTTCAGAAACTTCTTCACCAATTTCAAAATCCGCTTCGATCATTCTTGCTTCAGTCAAGGTAATTTCTTCGTTCTCAAAATCAAGATCTTCGTCAGCAACGATTACTCTTCTTCTCCAAATCTCCATATCTCCTTTATCAGGATTTATAATGATGTCAAAGTTATCATCAGAACCGTATTTTTTCTTCAATGCATTTCTAAACACATCCTCTAAAATTGCCATAAGCGTTACACGATCAATAAGTTTATTATCCTTAAACTCTGAGAATGAATCGATTAATGCTAAATTTTCCATGCGAATTCTTTAATTAAAATGTTACTGTAACAATTGCCTCTTTAATTTCTGTATAAGGTATTTGTTGCTCTTTTTGAACTGTTTCTTTTCCTTTTCCTACTTTTTTCGGTTCTCTCGCTTTCCAAGACAAAATTATAAAAACATCGTTAGCTTCTACTAATTCTGCTTCAATTTTTTCATTATTTGTAGTAACAATCAATGTTCTACCAATATTTTTTATGTACTGCCTTGTTAATTTCAATGGCGATCCTACTCCAACCGATGCTACTTCAAGCGAAAAATCCTGTTCTTCACGATCCAGATTATTCTCGACTGCACGACTTACATCGATACAATCCTGCAACGCCACTCCATTATCCCCGTCTAAACCTACACTAATCTTGAAAGAATCTGAAATAGCCAGATCAATCAAAAATATAGATGGCTTTTCTAAAAGAGCTTCCGCAATTAATCCGTTTACTTTTTCTTTAAATGTCATAATTTTATAAAAAGAGGGGACACTTAGTCCCCTCATTATTTAGATTTTAATAAATAACGGTGCAAATATAGTGTTTTTTTTATAAATCAAAATAAATAGATTGCTCTAAAAATATTTCTTATCTTTATAAGAGCATTAAAATAACAGAATTTCACATTATTTAACCCAAAAAGCTATGAAACGAATTCTAGTACCTACTGACTTCTCTGAACATGCGGAAGACGCCCTAAAAGTCGCTGCTCAAATTGCTAAAAAAAATAACTCCGAAATCATCGTATTGCACATGCTTGAATTACCAAGCCAGATGAACGATGCTGTTCTGGGAGGCGCAAGCATTCCTGAAACCATGCTTTTTATGAAAAAAGCCAACGAAATGCTGGACGAAATTTCATCAAGACCCTACTTAGACGAAATTCCTGTTACTGAAATTGTAAAAATGGACAAACCAATTCATGGCATTTCGCAAGTCAGCAAAGATTACGACGTAGACTTAATCATAATGGGATCTCACGGTTCTTCAGGCATTGAAGAATTACTAATTGGATCAAATACTGAAAAAGTTGTTCGCAACTCCGAAATTCCGGTATTAGTCATCAAAAAAGACATTGCAAATTTCGACGCATCAAATATCGTCTTTGCATCTGATTTTTCAGACGAAGCCAAAAAACCTTTCGAAAAACTACTAAACTTTACCAAGTTTTTCGGCTCCAAAATACATCTTGTCACCATCTGCACTCCAAACAGTTTTAAACCAACTCACGTGGCAGAAAAAGCGATGACTGATTTTATAACAGAATTTAATCTTGCTAATTACTCAACACACATTTACAACGATACCAATATTGAAAAAGGAATTATCAATTTTTCAAACAGCATAAATGCAGATATCATCGGAATGTGCACGCACGGAAGAACTGGTTTTGCACACTTTTTTAACGGAAGTATCAGCGAAGGCCTAGTCAATCATGCTGTAAAACCCGTTATAACATTCAAGATCTAAACTATTTTTCGAACAATACAAATACAAAAGCTTCTCTACCGAGAGGCTTTTTTTATGCTCTTTCAGACAAGATTACCCTCCCTGAAATGTTTTTTTATTTGAGCTTTTTAACAAAGTTCATTTGAGCTTTACAACAAAGTCAACAGCATGTTTAATCCATAACTTTGTCCAATAAAATCTTAAATAATTATAACATGAAAACAATAGACAAAATTTACATAAACGGTGAATTCATTACTTCTCAGGGAACAGAATATTTTGACCTTATTAGCCCTGTAACAAATGAAAAACTAGGACAAGTAATTTTAGGAAACCAAAAAGACACGCAAAATGCTATTGCAGCAGCCAAAGAAACTTTTAAAACTTTTTCTAAAACCTCAAAAGCCGAAAGAAT
This sequence comes from Flavobacterium araucananum, assembly GCF_002222055.1. Lineage (GTDB taxonomy): Bacteria > Bacteroidota > Bacteroidia > Flavobacteriales > Flavobacteriaceae > Flavobacterium > Flavobacterium araucananum. Next base: position 17,225 of record NZ_MUGS01000071.1, on the reverse strand, counting down.
TCAATATTTAAAAAACATTCAAACCGCTATCGAAAAAAGAAAAGAAGAATTCATTAACACAATGGTTGAGGAATACGGAGGAACTCTACAATTTGCTACAATAAGTTATACTTATATGCTAAAAAGTTTCGACTCTGCCATTAACCTTCTAAATACTTACGACTTTACCAAAACAATGGGAGAATCTGAAGTTCAAATGACACCGCTTGGCGTAGTAGGAATTATAATCCCATGGAACTCAAGCAATGGCTTTATTTGCAGCAAACTTTCTACCGCAATAGTCGCAGGATGTACTACCGTTATAAAACCAAGCGAAATGAGTGCACAACAAACACAGCTAATTACAGAATGCCTCCATGAAGCAGGATTACCAAAAGGTGTTTTCAATATCGTTAACGGATTGGGCGAAATTGTTGGGGCAGAAATAAGCAGCAATCCCGATGTTGCAAAAATCTCTTTTACAGGATCTACAAATGTTGGTAAAATTATCGCAAAAGAAGCAGTAAACACCATGAAACGTGTCACATTGGAACTTGGAGGAAAATCGCCCAATATTATTCTTGACGATGCTAATTTTGCAGAAGCAATTCCGCTTGCCATAAGCGCCGCCTACATGAATAACGGACAAGCCTGCATTGCCGGAACAAGATTATTAGTTCCGGAAAACCGCCTTGAAGAGGTAAAAAAACTCATAAAAGAAATCGTATCAAACACTATTGTTGGCAACCCAAAAAACGAAACAACCGCAGTTGGACCAATGGTAAGCAACAAACAATATGAGCGTGTTCAAAATTATATCCAGATTGGCATCGACGAAGGAGCCGAAATCTTAATTGGAGGTTTAGGAAAACCGGAAGGACTGGAAAAAGGAAACTTTGTAAAACCAACGGTCTTTATCAACGTAAACAATAAAATGCGAATTGCAAGAGAAGAAATTTTTGGTCCGGTTTTATCTGTCATAACCTACAAAACCGAAGAAGAAGCAATAGAAATCGCCAATGATACTACATACGGACTACAAGCTTACGTAAGTTCTTTGAACGAAAAAAGAGCCCACAAAATTGCTTCACAAATAAATGCAGGACGCATACAAATAAACGGAATTGGTCACGACCCAATGGCACCTTTTGGAGGATTTAAACAATCCGGAATAGGCAGGGAATTTGGCACAATAGGACTTGAAGCCTATCTTGAACCCAAAGCATTAATTAGATAAACACACATCCGGAGATCCGGAAATCTTTATACAAAAAGACTTTCCGGATCTTTTAGTAACTTTACAGTATGACAGCAAAACCCACCACAAAACCCAAAATACTTTATTCCTGCTATTTTGCCCGTAGCCGCGAGGGAGAGCATTTTATACCCGAACATGTGTTTAGCTATCAGATTTCGGGAGAAATGATAGCCTCAGACAGTAAAAACACCTATCACTCAAAAGAAGGAGATTTTCGATTTAGCAGAAGAAATCATTTAGCCAAATTTGTTAAAATCCCACCGGAAGGAGGTGAATTCAAAACCATATCACTTTTTTTAGATCAGGAAATTTTGCGCGAAATCAGCACTGAATACAACTTTAAAATCAACAAAAGATCAGATTCTGAAGCAATGCTGTCATTAGCACCCAACTCACTTTACAAATCCTTCATGGATTCGCTTATATCCTATCTCGAAGTAGAGCAGGAAAACAACGAAGCCTTATTTAATTTAAAGATAAAAGAAGCCGTTCATCTTTTACTCAAAGTAAACCCCGAACTAAAAGATATTTTATTCGACTTTAACGAACCTGGAAAAATTGATCTGGAAGCTTTTATGAACAAGAACTTCCATTTTAACGTTCACCTTACTCGTTTTGCCTATCTCACCGGAAGAAGTTTAGCCACTTTTAAAAGAGATTTTGAAAAAATATTCCAGGACACACCCGGAAAATGGCTACTGAACAAAAGACTACAAGAAGCCCATTATTTAATTAATCAGGGAAAATCACCCTCTGACGTTTATATCGGAGTTGGCTTTGAAGACCTGTCTCATTTTTCATTTTCATTTAAAAAGAAATTCGGTGTGGTTCCATCCTCTTTATTTTCTAAATAACAACACCTTTTATGATCAAGCCTGGAATTTACTCACAAAGAATCAAAAAACACACTTGACAAAGCTTTGCGCACTTTACGATTGCAATCATAATGAATAAGATAAAAACTTAGATCTCTTTGTGGTTAAAATCATTAAGTTTATTACATAAAAAAAGCCTCTCAAATGAGAGGCTTTTTGTTGGTCTACAAGGACTCGAACCTTGAAAGACTGCACCAAAAACAGTTGTGTTACCATTACACCATAGACCAGTAAAAGCGCTTAAGCGAGTGCAAATTTAAAAAAAAATTTAGTTTGCGCAAACTTTTTAATCTAAAAAAAAAGCCTCCCGAATGAGAGGCTTTTTTGTTGGTCTACAAGGACTCGAACCTTGAAAGACTGCACCAAAAACAGTTGTGTTACCATTACACCATAGACCAGTAAAAGCGCTTAAGCGAGTGCAAATTTAAAGCTTTTTTTAGTTTGCGCAAACTTTTTAATAAAAAAAGATGATTTTTTTTTCATTTTTTCTATTCGAAACCTGTAACGTTTACGCAAGTATTTCACAAACAAGACATTACTTTACATAAATACTTTTATAGAATTTTTTGTTAATGCTCTTCTCTTTAAACAAAAAAACATTTTCTTTGTAGGATAGAAAACATACATAAATATAACACCTAAATATGGCACAATTCAATTTCAATAAATGGAATACAATTATTGGTTGGTTTGCATTTGCAATCGCTTTAATTACTTACACCTTAACTGTTGAACCTACTATGAGCTTTTGGGATTGTGGCGAATACATTGCCACAGCAGCTAAACTAGAAGTTGGCCACCCACCCGGAGCTCCTTTATTCCAGATGATGGGAGCCTTTTTTGCGATGTTTGCAATAGATGCTCAGCATGTAGCCGTGATGGTTAATATGATGTCTGTTTTTTCAAGTGCTTTTACTATTTTGTTTTTATTCTGGTCTTCATCTATGATTTTGAAAAAAATTATAGAGCGATTTGCAGAAATTAATCAAAACAATTCAATTGTAATATTAGGAAGCTCTTTTGTAGGAGCTCTTGCCTACACTTTCTCTGATAGTTTTTGGTTTAATGCCGTTGAAGCCGAAGTTTATGCAATGGCTTCTTTATTAATTGCCTTGCTTTTCTGGCTTGGCCTGCGTTGGGAACAAGACATGGACAAACCTAAAGGAAACAAATGGTTGTTAGTTATTTCGCTTGTAGTAGGACTTTCGTTTGGAGTTCACTTTATGGCATTACTAACCATTCCTTCAATAGGATTTCTTTACTATTTTAAGCATTATGAAAAAGTTACCATTAAAAACTTCCTTATTGCGAATGTTGTCGTAATTGGTATTTTATTATTCATCTTCAAATTGCTATTACCATTAACCATGGAAGCATTTGCAGATACTGAAGTCTTCATGGTAAACAATATTGGATTACCTTTTAACTCAGGAACCCTGTTTGTAGCCTTAGTTTTAATTGCTTTTTTCTATTTTGGTTTAAAATATACCAAACAAAAAGGCTTTGTTTTCTATAACACCATCATTCTTTGCATCTTATTTATCTTTATTGGTTTCTCTACCTGGATGATGCTACCGGTTCGTGCCAACGCAAATACTGTCATTAACGAGAACAAACCATCAGATGCCGCAGAGGTTTTAGCTTATTACAATCGTGAGCAATACGGGGTAAACCCTTTATTTTACGGCCCACAATACACAGAAGTTTTTGCTGGTCTTGATTCAAAAACACCTTATTTAGATAAAAAACCTAACTACGAGCGAGATTATAAAACAGGTAAATACATCATTACCAATAATTTTAAAAACGCGGAACAGAACACAGACGACAATCAAAAAACGATTTTGCCTAGAATGTGGAGTACTGAAACCGGACATATTCAAAATTATATCAGTTTTACAAGCCCTCCTAAATTTAAGATAAATCCTAATTATGATTACGAGCAGGATTTAGGAAAATATGGTATTGATGCCAGTCAGTTAAGCGAAGAAGAATACAATAAAGCCACTGCTCAATTGCGAAATGAAGTCGAAAAAACGGTTTCTGAGTTTAGAAAAGCCTATTCTCAAAAACAAATTGATAATGAAGGCTACGTTAAATTCTTAAAAAGCTATGGCGATTATTTAATTATCGAAAAACCATCAGCAGTAGACAATTTCAGTTTTATGTTCGAATACCAATTTGGATATATGTACTGGAGATATTTAATGTGGAATTTTGTTGGACGCCAAAGTGATGTTCAGGGAAAATATGATAACCTGGACGGAAACTGGATTAGCGGAATCAAAGCTCTTGACTCGCTACACCTGGGCTCTCAAGATAATCTGCCAACAGATGTTTTAAACAACAAAGGAAGAAATGTTTACTTTTTCTTGCCTTTTATCTTAGGACTTATTGGGTTAATGTATCACGCCAATAAAGACCTTAAAAGCTTTTATGTGCTTTTGGCATTATTTTTATTCACCGGAATTGCCTTAAAAATATACTTAAACGAGAGACCTTTTGAACCTCGAGAAAGAGATTATGCTCTTGTAGGATCCTTTTATGTGTTTGCAATCTGGATAGGATTTGGAGTTTATTCGCTCTATGAAAGCATCCAGAAATATATCGCCCCTAAAATTGCCGGTCCGGTTATTATTGCAGCAGGTTTATTAGCCGCTCCCGTTTTAATGGCTTCTCAAAACTGGGACGATCATGACAGATCAGGAAAATATACTGCGGTTGCAATGGCCAAAGCTTATTTAAATTCTTGCGATAAAAATGCTATTTTATTTACTATTGGAGACAATGATACATTCCCGTTATGGTATGCACAAGAAATTGAACACATCAGGACCGATGTTAAGATCGTAAATACGAGCTTGTTCATGACGGATTGGTATATTGATCAGATGAAAGCAAAAGCTTATGAGTCTGATCCTCTACCCATATCTTTTACACATGATCAATATGTGGGTGATAAACTGGATTATGTAGCTTATATTCAAAAAATTGAAACGCGCTGGAACATCAACGATTTCATTGATTTTATTAAAAATCCAAAATCGACTGTAGGTTTACAAAACGGACAAACGATTCACTTTTATCCAACTAATAAAATCAGACTGAATGTTGACAAAGCTCTAATTATAAAAAACAAGGTTGTTAATGCTAAATACAACAATTCTATCGTACCGTATATGGATATCGACATCAAAGGAAGCGCTTTGTATAAAAATCGCTTAATGATGCTGGATATTCTTGCTAACAACAATTGGAAAAGACCAATTTATTTTAGCGGAGGTGCTTTTGACGATGAGGATTACTTATGGCTAAAAGATTATTTGCAATTAGACGGAATGGTTTACAAATTAGTACCTGTAAAAAACACGCCTTCTAAAGATGGCGGACCAATGGATATGGGACAAATTGATGCCGATAAAATGTATGACATTGTAATGAAATGGGACTGGGGCAATAGTGATAGTGATAAAATTTATCATGATCCTGAAACCAGAAGAAACAGCATAACCTACCGTACCAATTTATCGCGTTTAATGGACCAACTTATCGCAGAAGGCAAAATTGATAAAGCTAAAAACGTTATTAACTTAGCGATGACAAAAATGCCTTTAGACAAATTTGGATATTACTCTTTGGTAGAGCCATTTGCCGGAGGATATTATAAAGTTGGAGAAACTGCAAAAGCACAGGATTTGCTAAACAAATTAGTTCAGAAATATAAAGAAGACCTAAATTATTATGCGACCTTAACACCAGGCGATCAAACTGACTTAGCTATTGATATCATTACTGACATTGAACGCTACAGAAGCTTATTGCAAGTTATGAAAACCCATAAAGATCTTGCTTTCTACGAAAAACACAAAACAACATTTAATACTTATGTAAATGTGTTTGAACGTTTTGGAAGAGAAAAAGAATAATATACGAAAAACATAGCAATTAAAAAAATGCAGCACTATTTGATAAATAGCGCTGCATTTTTTAATTTTACATATCTGTAAATCAATTTAAGATGAGCTTTTATTGGGTAAAAACTAATTCATTCATAAAAACGGTGTTTTCTAAATATTGTTGGGACATTCCAAACAATGAAAAGAAAATATACCTCACGTTTGATGATGGCCCAACCCCGGAGATTACAGATTGGGTCTTATCTGAGTTAAAAAAGTTTGACGCAAAAGCTACTTTCTTCTGTATTGGGAAAAACATAAAAGCCAATTTAGCTTTATTCGAAAAACTAATTACCGAGGGTCACTCTATCGGAAACCACACGATGAATCACATTAATGGCTGGAAAAGCAGCAATAACGACTACATAGAAAATGTAAAAAACTGCGCTGCTGTTTTAGAAGAAGAAAAAACATGCAACCTTATATTTCGCCCGCCTTACGGGAAAATAAAAAAAGCACAGTCCAAAATTCTGAGAAAACTAGGGTACAAAATTATTATGTGGGATGTTTTAAGCGCTGATTTTGATCAGAGCATTACGCCTGAAAAATGCCTTGAAAACGTTACTAAAAATGTAAAATCAGGAAGTGTAATTGTATTTCATGACAGCATAAAAGCTTCGCCTAATTTAAAATTTGCGTTACCTAAAACGTTACATTTTTTAAAGGAAAACGGATATACATTTGATATTATTCACTAAACGATAGCAAAAAAAAGAAGTAGTTATTTTTATAAACTGAATTGTTCCTGGACAATTCCGATAATTGTATTTGCATCAAGTTCTCCTGACTGTCTCCAGATCATTTGACCTTCTTTGTAAATCATTAAAGTAGGAAGTCCTTTAATACGTAATGCTTCTGCTAATTCCTGATTTTTATCCACATCGATTTTAATCACTTTGGCTTTATCGCCTAGTGCAGCTGCAACATCCTTAATAACAGGATGCATCGATACAGATGATTCGTTCCAATCTGTGTAAAAATCAATTAACACCGGAACCTGAGCATTTATAAGTTCTCCAAATTTTGACATAAAACCAAAAATTTAATTCTTTTTTAATCTGTTAAAAAGAGATAATTATATACAAATGTAGCATTTTTAACGAATTAAGCCACATTGTTCCCTTTTTTTAGTTCAATCACTGTTATTTCGGGCATAATACCCACTCGTCCCGGATAGGCGTGAAAACCAAATCCGCGATTTACATAAACGTATCGGCCAACATTTTCGTATAATCCCGCCCATTGTTTGTAAATATATTGTGCCAGACTCCATTTAAAATATCCCGGTATTTCGATCCCAAATTGCATACCATGTGTATGACCGGACAACGTTAAATGAAAGTTTTTAGGATGGTTTTTAATCTCATACTCCCAATGACTAGGATCATGGCTCATTAAGACTTTAAAATCGTCCTGATGCACATTTTGAGAGGCTTTATTTAAATCTCCTGCTTTTTTAAAATTCTGTCCCCAATTCTCTACTCCAATAAGCGCAATTTTATCATCACCTTTTTGAATGTATGTATGTTCGTTGAGCAATAATTCAAATCCTATTTGTCCATAAAGATTTTTAATTGCCTGAAAATTTTCGTCTTTTTCTTTTTCAGAAGGCCAGGTAACATATTCGCCATAATCATGGTTTCCTAAAACTGAGAATTTTCCATATTTATAATCTTTTATTCTCTTAAAAGTCTCTAACCACGGATACATTTCTTTGGCATGAGTATTTACAATATCTCCTGTAAACAAAATCATGTCTGCTTCTTGTTGATTAATTAAATCAATTGCATAATTTATTTTCTCGGGATTATCAAAGCTTCCGCTATGAACATCTGAAATCTGCGTAATTCTGAAACCATCAAAAGCATCTGGCAAATCCGGAAAAAACACAGTTTGTTTAATTACTTTAAAATTATATTTTCCTTCAAAAATTCCATAAATCAATGATAAAAAAGGCACAGCCGCCAAGCCCAAAGCAATTTGACTTATAAACTTTCGTCTATCTGGCATTATTTCCCCGCGAGACGCATTGTACATGAAATAATTTAAGATTCCGGCTCCCAGTCTAAAGATATCTTCACCCAATAAAATCAGTGTAATTACAATTTTTGGAACATAAACCAATAACATCAAACCCATTGTAAACATGGTTTGTTTGGTTTGTCCTATAGAACGATCAAACTGTGTGATAGAGTAAATGATAAAGATTAAAAGTAGTACACTTATAATCTGATAACTTACCAAGACCCATCTTAATTTGATTAAAGTACGAATGGCTTGATAAGAATAGAACTCAATAAATAAAAAAAGAGCACATAGAATTACAAAACGTAAGATCATTATTTATAGTTTTAAGCAAAGTAACAAAGAATGAAAATTGTATCGCTTTTTATTATCAAAATTTTAACTCAAATAATAACAAAAAGCTGATAGATTTCTCTACCAGCTTTTTCTCTACCAAATTTTTTAAAACCTTTATAATCCACAACACGGTTTACATTTGCAAACCTATGTCGTTTTATTTTTTAGCTTCTGGTTTTGCAGCTTCTGCTTTCGCCTCTGCTTTTTTAGCTTTTTTGTCTGCTTTTTTGTCTTTTTTAGGAGCTTTTGCTTCTTTTACAGGAGTTGTTTGAGCTGGAGTTGTTTGAGCGCTTACCATTGCAGTTGTTCCTAAGATAGCTACTGCTAACATTACTAATTTTTTCATGATTTGTAGTTTTATGATTATTATTATTTTCATTTATTATACCTCAAAGATATACTTGTTAAATGAAGATTAAATGAAGATTATAGTGCCCTGAAAAAATTAACTTTTAATTGGGTTTTAGAGCCTCCGGAAACAACAATAGAAAGGCTGTACCCACATTTATCTCAGACGTAACTTTTATTTCGATATGATGAAAAGAGGCAATACTATCAGCAATAGCAAGACCTAATCCCTGACCATCCTGATCTGAACTAATTCTGGCAAACCTCTTGAATATATTCTCGATTTGAAAAATATTCATACCAATACCGGAATCAGTTATCGAAATAAAATAGTTGTGCTCCAGAAAACCATCTTCGACAACAATACTCCCTTTTGGCTTATTGTATTTTATGGCATTTGTAACCAGGTTATAAATCAGGATATGAATGAGCGTTTTATTTCCCGTAAAACTAAAATTGTGCTGCATTTTATTCAAAAACTCAATTTCCCTATCCTCTATTCTGTCCTGCAAATCCTCTTGCAGATCTGTAATAATCTCATGAAAATTTATGTCTTCATTTGCTTCGTACTGATTGTTTTCTATTCTGGAAATCAACAATAGATTATTGATTATTTTTTTTAGCATATCTAAGGTTCTTAGCGAACCTGCAATTTTATCAAAAGCATTATCATCCAGAGAATCATTTTGCAGCAAATTTTCGAACTTGTTTTTTAGCAAAGCAATTGGCGTAAGCAATTCGTGCGACACATTCGAAATAAACTGTTTCTCTTTTTTAAAAAGTTCCGCAATACGATCCATCATTTGGTTTAAAACAAAATCAAGTTCCCTGAAATCTCTTGACCTCGCCTTTATTGGTGTATGATCAAAAGCTTCCGGCTCATTGACCCGCCTTATTTTTGTATCGATAATTTTATAGAAAGGCTTGAGCAAATATTCGATATAAAAAGTATCTGCCAAAAATGTAATCAACAGGATAACCACAAAAACAATTATGATAAAAAACTTAATGATAAAGGTAAGGTCCCTAACTTCTCCAAGACTACTTCCTATTTCTAGCTGATAGCCCTGATTATCGAATGTAAAATGATATTGCAGGATTCTGTATTCATTTTCTTCGCCCTCGATAATGCGATATTCATTGGTAAAAATATCTTTCTTTTGATTTTTTTTAACCGGAGATTTCGAAAGTACCAAAAACTCACTGTGCAGGGTAGAAAATTGCGAATATGTTTCTGTCGAATCATCTGAATTTTCGATAAAATCATTAATTTCATTTCGGTCTAAATGATCAATGAATTTCTTCTTTTTTTCCAGCAGTCCATTATTTATGTGTCCATAAACTACATTTTCGACCAAAATAGGCAGCATCAGCCATAAAACCAAAATCACCAACAATCGCGTTAGCGCATTAAAAATAGCCAGTTGATGCTTTATTTTCACAATCCTTTATTTATTCATTAATACGATAACCAACATTTCTAACCGTTTCAAACCAATCTATAGTCGTATGCTTATCCAGTTTTTTTCGAAGGTTTCGCACATGAACATCTATAAAATTAGAATCTGAATTGACCTCCAGAATATCTCCCCAAATATGCTCTGTTAATTGCAATCTGGTAATTACCCTGTTTTTATTGAGCACTAAATATTGAAAAATATCAAATTCCTTTTTGGTAAGGTTAATTGGTATTTCATTATAACTTACTTTATAATCTTGCAATTGCAATAAAAATCCATGAATACTTAAATTATTCAATGTAAAACCATGAATTCTGCGAATAACAGCAAATAATCGTGCACTCAGTTCTGTTAAGGCAAAAGGTTTGGTCAAATAATCATCGGCACCCAGATGCAAACCATTTATTCTGTCGTCTAATTCGCCTCGTGCTGTAAGTACAATAACTGCCATTTTTGATTTTGTTTTTCGAACAGTTTTCAAAACATCAAAACCATCTCCGTCAGGCAAACCCAAATCAAGAAGCATTGCATCATAATCATTACTACTTACTTCTTCTAAGGCATCGCTACAATTATGCGCTATTTTGCAAACGTAACCTACGTTGCATAAAAAATCATAAACTTCGACAGCAAGTTCTTTATTATCTTCAACAATTAGAATATTCATAACACAGCATTTAAGCGCAACTAAATTTAAGCAAATATAAAAAGCCTCGTTGCAAATTATAAAAAGCCTCGTTGCAAATTATAAAAAAAATAACGAATCAAAAAAAGCTGATAAATTTCTTTACCAGCTTTCTCCATCTGCATTCTCATAATCATTACTTCTGTTTTGCCTCCTTACACTTCTTAAAAAAGCAAAACAAAAACAATTATAATTATTTCATTTTAGTAGCTTCTGCTTTTGGAGCTTCGCTTTTTTCTGATTTTACTTTTTTATCAGCTTTGTTTTTGTGATGTTTTGTTGCTTTAACTTCTTTCGCCGGAGCTGTTTGAGCTGGAGTTGCCTGAGCACTCACCATTGCACTTGTTCCTAATACTGCTGCTAATACGATAAATAAATTTTTCATGACTTTTAAATTTTAAATTAATGACCTTTTATTTTATAATAACCTTTTTTTATTTTTTTACTTTTGGAGCTTCTGTTTTTGGAGCTACGCTTTTTTCTGATTTAACTTTTTTACCAGATTTATTTTTAGAATGTTTTGTAGCTTTAACTTCTTTTGCAGGAACCGCTTTTATTTCTTTAGCAGGACCAACTTTTACAACTACAGGAAACGCATTAACCATAGTGCTTGTTCCTAAAACTGCAACTAATAATAGCAATAAATTTCTCATGATTTCTAATATTTAAATTAATATCCTTTATTTTTATAGATCAAATGTACCCCTGTAATATGAAGACAAAATGAAGAAATCCTCTTACATAAATATTTTAACTTGACATTAACTATTCAGGGATCTTTCTACCCTATAGAGACGCACAGCAGTGCGTCTTTTATAGAATACAAACAATCTTATCATCATAAAGTCCTTCTAAATCATAGACGCAATGCTGTACGCCTCTACATATAGGATAGAAAACAATTCTCATTTTAAATTTGTGTTTATTTTTCAGAACCGAATCATTTTTTAAACCCAATTGTTTATTTTTACAGACTAATATTTTTTTTATGTCAACTCAAAAACGTCTTTTCCTTCTCGATGCTTACGCTTTAATTTTTCGTGGTTATTATGCCTTCATAAAGAATCCGAGAATCAATTCAAAAGGAATGGATACGTCTGCGATTATGGGATTCATGAACTCGCTTTTGGATGTTATAAAACGTGAAAAACCAGATCATTTGGCCGTAGCTTTCGATAAAGGCGGAAGTCATGTAAGGACCGAAATGTTTACAGAATACAAAGCAAACCGTGATGCTACTCCGGAAGCGATTAAAATTGCTATTCCATATATTCAGGATTTATTAAAAGCAATGCACATTCCTATTATTGAAATAGAAGGTTGCGAAGCCGATGATTTGATTGGAACAATTGCCAAACAAGCTGAAAAAGAAAACTACAAAGTCTTTATGGTAACACCTGATAAAGATTTTGCACAATTAGTTTCTGAAAATATATTCATGTACAAGCCAGCCCGAATGGGAAATGGTATCGAAATCTGGGGCGTTCCTGAGGTTCTGGCAAAATTTGAAATCGAGAAACCCGAGCAAGTAATCGATTTTCTGGGTATGATGGGAGATGCTGTCGATAATATTCCGGGATTACCGGGTGTGGGAGAAGTTACTGCAAAGAAGTTCCTGAAAGAGTTTGGTTCTATGGAGAACCTGCTTGACAATACACATTTGCTAAAAGGCAAAATGAAAGAAAACATTGAAGCCAATAAAGAAAAAGGAATTTTATCAAAAAAACTGGCTACTATTATATGTGATTGTGATGTTGTTTTTAATGAAGATGATTATGAGCTTTCACGTCCTGATATCGAAAAAACAGATGCTATTTTTCAGGAATTGGAATTTAGACGAATGGCAGAACAATTTGACAATCTGTTTAAAGTTGGTGGCGGAAATGAATTGGCAAACAATACTCCAGATGCCAAATTATACAAAAAACCACAACCTAAAAATGAAGAGCAATTTGATCTCTTTGGTGGTGGTGCAACCACAGATGAAGATACTGAAACCAGAACTTCATTTTATAACACTTTAGAAAACACCCCTCACTCCTATCAGGCTGTCGAAGGTGATCTAGGTATAAAACTACTTTTACAAAATTTACAAAAGCAAACTTCTGTTTGTTTTGATACTGAAACTACTGGTCTGGATGCTTTGCATGCTGAGCTGGTAGGAATGTCTTTCTCGTACGAAAAAGGAAAAGCATTTTATGTTCCGTTTCCGGAAAATCAGGAAGAAGCTCAAACTTTAGCAGATCGATTTAAACCCTTTTTTGAAAATGAAAGTATCGAAAAAATTGGTCAGAATTTAAAATACGATCTTAAAATCCTTTCTAATTATGGTGTTGTTGTAAAGGGAAAACTTTTTGACACCATGATTGCGCATTACCTTATTAATCCGGATATGCGTCATAACATGGATATTCTGGCAGAAACCTATTTAAAATATTCTCCAAAATCCATTGAAACTTTAATTGGTAAAAAAGGCAAAAATCAAATTACAATGCGTGATGTAGCTCTTGAAGAAATCAAGGAATATGCCGCTGAGGATGCTGATATAACTTTGCAATTAAAAGAAATTTTTACAACCGAATTAGACAAAACCGAAACTAAAAAGTTATTTGACGAAATCGAAATTCCGTTAGTAAGTGTTTTAGCCGACATGGAAACGGAGGGAATTCGTCTGGATGTGGAGTTTTTAAGTGCAATGTCTAAAGAAATGGATGTTGAAATTAAATCTTTGGAACAAAAAATATACGAAACTGCCGGCGAGAAATTCAACCTCGCTTCTCCAAAACAATTAGGAGATATCTTATTTGATAAAATGAAAATTGGCGGCGCAAAACAAAAGAAAACCAAAACCGGTCAATATGCGACTGGAGAAGAAGTTTTGACGTATTTGGCCAATGACAACCCAATCGTAAAAGAAATTCTGGATTGGCGCCAAATGGTAAAATTACAAAGCACTTATATCCTGGCTTTGCCGGAACAAGTCGACAAAAAAACATTACGCGTTCATACCGATTATATGCAAACTGTTGCAGCAACAGGACGTTTGAGTTCAAACAATCCAAACTTGCAAAACATCCCGATCCGTACCGAAAGAGGCCGCCAGATTCGTAAAGCCTTTGTCGCCCGTGATGAAAATCATACTTTAATATCTGCCGATTACTCGCAAATAGAATTAAGAATTATTGCCGCTTTAAGTGGGGAAGAAAATATGATTGCCGCTTTCCAGAACGGAGAAGACATTCATAAAGCAACCGCTGCAAAAGTTTTTGATGTGCCATTGGAAGAAGTTTCCCGTGAACAAAGAAGCAATGCCAAAACTGTAAACTTTGGTATTATATATGGTGTTTCTGCTTTTGGTTTGAGCAATCAAACCTCATTATCCCGCAGCGAAAGTGCTGCTTTGATCGAAGCCTATTACAAAACATACCCTAGATTAAGATCTTATATCAACGAACAAATAGAGTTTGCTCGTGAAAAAGGTTATGTACAAACAATTCTGGGTCGTCGTCGTTACCTAAAAGATATCAACTCGGCAAATGCCGTAGTACGTAGTGCTGCGGAACGAAATGCTGTAAACGCACCAATTCAGGGAAGTGCTGCCGATGTGATTAAAATCGCGATGATCAACATTCATAAAAAACTAAAAGAAGAAAACTGGAAATCTAAAATGTTGCTTCAGGTGCATGATGAGCTTGTGTTCGATGTTCATAACAACGAACTCGAAAAAATTCAGCCAATGATCAAACACGAAATGGAAAATGCATTTATAATGAGCGTTCCTTTAGATGTAGAACTTGGTATGGGTAAAGACTGGCTCGAAGCACATTAATAATTTTAGATTGGTAATTTTAGATTAATTCATTGTGGCAATTTTATGAAAAAATGTGTTCTGTTCTTTTTTATGTTCTATTCTGTAATGGCTTTTTGTCAGGAAACCTATTATTTAGAAGGAACTCTGGCTAAAAGTAAAATATTCATGAAAATTGAAGTTTACAAATCCGATAATGAAACAAGTCTAAGTGCGACTTATTTTTATCAGAATTCATTAAAGGATATCAAACTGGAAGGAAACTTAAAAAATGATCTTTTCACATTCTATTTTAAACCAAATGATATAATTACTGAAAAATTCTATCTAAAAAAATCAGGAAGTACCAGCTTTGAAGGATCTTGGTACAATACCAAAGGAAAACAATTCCCGGTACAAATGCGATCAGTAGATTTCTCTAATTACAGAGCAAATTTGGATAAATATTATGCTGATGATAAATTAAATCGTGTAAAGTGTAAGTTTTTAGAGTTTAAAAAACAGAAAACGACCGTTTATAACAACAAAGAATTTGTTTGGTATTCTGAGAAACATTGTGACTCAGAATTTTTCAGGATCGGAAATAACTTTTCGGACAAAAACAAATCTGTTATAAATCCGATTTTGGAAAAAATTCACATTCAAAATACGCTGGATCAACTCAATTGTTCTTCGTCTTTTGAATACAGTGAAGGAAAAGGAATCGAAGGAAACGCAACTGTAAACTTTTTGAATTCCAATTTATTAGGTTTTGAGATTTCGAGTTCTTATTACTGCGGAGGCGCTCATCCTGATTTTGGCAGCAGTGGTTTTTTATTAGACCTTAATAATGGTAAAATTATGACATAGACGACATTATTGCTTTTGACAAAAGCGCAACAACCGAGAAAGAGAGTGATTTTTCGAAATATTCCACTTATAGAAGTACTTACTTTGCCCCCAAATTGCTTGCCGTTATAAATTCTGGAGAGCATTTTGAAAAACCAAAAAATGACGATGAAGATCCTTGCGATTATACCAACGAGGAATATTGGGATTTCCCTTCCTGGAACTATACAGAGAAAGGAATCGAGTTTACACCTATTTTTTACAGGGCTGCAAGATCCTGCGAAGAATCTTTTTTAGTTCCTTTTGAGAAATTAAGAAAATACAAAAACCCAAAATTTCCTTACACCTTATAAAAAAAACCATCAGCAGCGGCTGATGGTTTTTTGTTTATTTAGATTTTCTTGTTGATTCCCGTTCTTTCAATTTTGTCTTGATGACGATCGTTTCATAATCTGAAGTTTCTTCTTCAGACTCTTCTAAACGTTTTATTAATAGTTTGGCTGCAACTTCTCCAATTTCTATTCCGTGCTGGCTAACTGTTGTTAAACTTGGCGACAAACGTCTTGATGCTAAAATTCCGTCAGCAAAACCTATAATCGAAATATCCTCCGGAACATTATACCCTTTTTTCAAACTTACACGTAAAGCGGCAACTGAATCATTTTCATCCAAAGCAAAAATTGCATCAATTTTATGATCAAAAAGTGCATCAATTTTGCTCTTCATATCCTCTTCAGAATCGGTACGAATAATGATTTTTTCGTTTACCGGAATATTATTGTCTGCCAAAGCTTTCAAATATCCGTCAGCTCTTAATTTTCCAACACTTAAATTATCAACAGAAGAAATTAAGGCTATATTTTTACATCCTAAATTAATTAAGTGTTGTGTTGAATTTAAAGCGGAGTCAAAATCATCAACGACCACTTTATCACATTCTACTTCATCTGCAATACGGTCAAACATCACAATTGGAGTTCCGTCATTTATAATGGCAGAGAAATGGCTAAAGTCCTGTAATTTTTGTGCTTCTTCAGAAACAGACAAGATAAAACCGTCAATTGTTCCGTTACTTAACATTTCAAGTGTATGAATTTCTTTCTCTAAAGACTCATTCGAAATACACGTGATTACATTGTATCCTTTTTTATCGGCTACTTTTTCGATCCCACTAAAAACCTTTGCAAAAAAGGAGTTCAATATATTAGGTATAATTACACCTATCGTTTTAGTCTTACGATTCTTCAAATTAAGACCAATTACGTTGGGTTTATAATTTTTGAGTTTGGCATACTCCTTAATCTTCACCTTCGTTTGCTCGCTAATTTCCGGGCTATCATTTAGTGCCTTAGAAACTGTCGATACAGAAACACCAAGTTCTTTCGCAATTTGTTTTAGAGTTGCTTTAGCTTTCATTTAAAAATAATTTTATGTAATTAATACAAATATAGTAGAATTACCTAAAATAAAACAAAAAACACCTACCAGTATTTGAATTTATAGGGTCTTTTTAAAATAATTTTAAAATACTTCGATTTTCCAAAACCGCATCTCATAAAATTTCGTGAATAACTTAATACATGTTATTAACCTTTTTTAAAAACCTTGATTATGAAAAACGAAGTTAAAATTCATGAAGTTGACCCTTCATTGAATAACAGAAGGAG
>NZ_MUGS01000070.1:10678-28135 GCF_002222055.1 Flavobacterium araucananum | reverse complement strand
ATATATATATCAGCCTGTCGGCAATAGAATTTAGTGATCGTTTAGCGGGATTTGTTCCGGCTAATGGTTCTGGACGCTATATGTATATTAATGAATTGAAGTGTAAATTGTAATTACATAATCAACATAAATATATAAAAGCGTCCTTATCGGGACGCTTTTTTTGTTTTTCGAGGATTGCAAAAACACTTCGGCCAAAGCTTTGAGACTACTTAGTAAGTCAAGTTTCATCGTTTAATAATATAATTTAGATCGTTTAGTATGACCGAAAATGATAAAAAATAACTTTTGACCAAAAAAAATCAAAAAAATAATTGACCAAATTGTATATGATAAAATTAAATAATGAAATATAATCTTGAAAAGTAATCTGATGAGAGACAGTCATTTGATACAAACAGAGATCTGCACAAGTATGCGGACAGGTATTTCCATGTTTTTATTTAGCAAATAAATAGCTGATTGTCAGTAAATTAATCTTAAAAAGGATTTGGATAATTGATATTTTAACATATATATTTGCAGAAGAAATTCTTATGATAGAGTTTCAAACAATACTGATTTAACAACAATGATTTCAATATATAATACAACAAACAAAATGGATTTTAAATTTAACTCATATAGCGTAGAATTACAGGCCTCAGCATTCGGTTCGGGATGTTTGACTATACAGGTGCATGAATACAGGCAATAGGATAGATATGTCTTATTGAACTTCATGAAGCACCTTTAATCGGGTGCTTTTTTTATGCCTAAAAATGATTCAAAGGCTCAAAGTAACAAAGTAAATTAAACGGGATGACTTGGTGTCTTTGCAAAACATTAATAAAGGGTTGAGTTCGAAATCAGACAACCGTAATTAGAAATAGGTTTAAACAAGATTTAAGAATGAGTAAAAAGAAGTTTACGTATGAGCATCATTCTGGTCATACAAATATAAATAGGTTTAGTGAGCATCTGTTTGCTCTGGTAGAAGAGATGAATTCGAAGCTCATTAAACGATGGAATAAAAAGGTAAGTTCAGGGATAATGTATATCATTTTGATGATTTTTCTCTGGCAAAGCAAGGATGCTTTTAAAGCTTGTAGATAAGGGATTCCCAGAATTCCTGTATTTCTCTGAGATTATCCGGAATTCCCCAAAAAAAACAATATTATGAATAACAATACATTAGAAAAATATAAAAAAGCGATTAGAGCAAAATATGAGATAGAAAAAGAAGGCGAGTACTTTGATTATTTGTACAGTCCGTCTCGTGGAAAACTTCGTGACTTTTGTTGGCTTATTTTTGAGAATAATGCAACTCAGGATGACTTAAATGTTTTTAGAAATTTATTTTCTTTAGATTTTGATCATACCAAAAAGAATAAGTTTAAGGAACAAAGAGATAAGTTTAGACCTATCGAAACCTTCTTTAAAGGCGAAACAGATCCGTCGAATATTGACGCAATAAATCTGGCAGCAATTATGGTTGATTTTCAACCGCGTCCTTTTAAAAAGTTTAATGCAATCTGTAGAGCTGAGGAAGCAAAACAGATTGATAATAGCTATAAAGCGGAGTCAGTTATTGGTGCTGAGAAAAAAGACAGCATGATAGAGCGATTTGTAGAAAATGAAAAGTCAGGAGAACATCCTAAACAAGGGAATCTGTTTTCAAATTTTGCCAGTCTATTTTCAAAAAAGATAGGTCAGAAGATATATCCTGGAAAATCAATTACGTTTTCGAGTGGTTAGAACGATATTGTTTAATTGAAGGAAATCTTCGTGAAGTAAAAAAGGCTGTCTTTGTAGACAGCCTTTTCATTTGGTTATATTATTTTGATTAATTATGATCGTAGATTTTTAGATAAAGATCTTTATAAATTTCTTTGATAATTTTACGTTTCAGTTTTAAAGTAGGAGTTAGTTGGCCGCCATCGATAGACCAAACATCAGGAGTAAGCTCAAAACGTTTGATTTTTTCCCAATGACCAAATTTTTCATTGATTCCTTCAACCTCTTCGTCAATACGTTTGATGACATCAGGATTTGCGCTGATTTCCTTATCAGTACTTCCTAAAGTTATTTTGTGCAATCTTGCCCATTCTTTTACAAATTCAAAATTAGGCTGAATAAAAGCTGCCGGCATTTTTTCGCCTTCACCAATTACCATGATCTGCTCAATAAAACGAGATTGTTTCATTGCATTTTCAATCAATTGAGGAGCAATATATTTTCCGCCTGAAGTCTTGAACATTTCTTTTTTACGATCTGTAATTTTCAGGAAACCTTCGCTGTCAATTTCACCAATATCTCCTGTATGAAAATAACCGTCTTGCAAAGCTTCGGCAGTTTTTTCATCATCTTTAAAGTAACCCAACATTACATTTGGTCCTTTGCAAAGGATCTCGCCATCCTGAGCGATTTTAACTTCGACGTTGCGAATTACTTTTCCAACAGTTCCTATTTTAAAACCTTTATTTCTCTGATCATTTACAGCAATTACCGGCGATGTTTCAGATAAACCGTAACCTTCCATAACCGGAATTTCGGCAGCAGCAAAAACTCTCGTTAATCGTGGTTGTAGTGCAGCACTTCCTGAAACCATTAATTCTAAATTTCCTCCCAAACCTTCTTTCCATTTACTGAAAATAAGTTTACGGGCAATTTTTAACTGAAATTCATACCAAAAGCCATTAGCTCCGTATGGTTCATATTTTAAGCCTAAATCGATCGCCCAGAAAAATAGTTTTTTCTTGATACCGGTTAATTCACCACCTTTTGCATAAATTTTATCGTAAACCTTTTCTAAAAGCCTCGGTACAGCCGTAATCACTGTTGGACGAACTTCTTTCAGGTTATCACTAATTTTATCGATTGATTCTCCAAAATAAACAGATACTCCGTAAAATTGGTAGATGTACAAAATCATTCTTTCAAAAATATGGCAAATAGGTAAAAAACTTAATGCCGTACTTTTTCCCGGATCAAACGGAATTCTTGGTGCGCTGTCTAAAACATTCGACACAATATTTTTGTGCGAAAGCATAACACCTTTAGGCCTTCCGGTTGTTCCGGAAGTATAAATAATAGTGGCAAGATCATCAGTATGAATACTGTCTTTTCTGGCATCGACCTCGCTTTGATTGCTGCTGTCTTCACCAAGAGCCAACAAATCTGTCCAATGTTTGCAACCTGCAATTTCGTCAAACGAATAAACCTCTTTTAAGGTTGGTACATTTGCTTTTATCGCATTTACTTTGTCAAGAACTTCTTTATCAGACACAAAACAGTAAATACTGCCACTGTGGTTTAATATATATTCGTAATCTTCTTCGGCAATTGTGGGATAGATGGGAACGTTTTGCGCTCCGGTTTGCAAAATACCAATATCCATGATATTCCACTCTGTACGATTGTTCGAAGTAATCAAGGCAATTTTATCATCTTTTTGAACGCCCATACGTAATAATGCTCTCGAAACAGCATTAGCTTTTGCAATATATTCCTGGCTAGATGTTTTTTCCCAGACTCCATTTTTTTTGGTTGCTAATGCAACCGGAAGGTTATAAGTTTCTTGTTGATAATAGGGAAAATCAAAAAGGCGTGTGATTGAAACCATGTTTAATATATTGAATTTTATCGCAAATTAAATAAAAATTAGCTATAATTTTTAATTTTATACAATTTTATGGGAAAAATTATAGGTAATATAGAAATTCTACGAAAACGTTTTCTTTTTTATAGAGAAATTTACAAAAAAACAAGAAATGTTTAATATTTGAGCCTTAATTATTGTACGTTGTAGTCTACATATTCTTTTACTCTTTCTCCCATTAAGAACATTTTTTTCTTAGTAAAATGAATAGAAAATTGAGAATAAATCCAGGCATCGCTATCATTGGTTCTGTACCAAAATGTATACGTAGCACTATTGAAGCCCTCTTTAAAAACAGGAATCCCTTCATCTGTACATTCGATTCCCCAATTGATCTTTTTTTTGCTTAAATCGTCTGCCTGAATAACTCCGGTCCCATCTGGATTCAACAACGTCATTGGCTCTTTTTGTCCTGTAGGAATATAAGTTCCCGGAACAGGATAACCAATTGTAGTGGTAATAAAATGATCGCGACCGTTGTAGGTAATTTGATCTACGTGAACTTGCGAATGAGATTGTGTGGCAACAAAAAATAACGTAATAAATAGTAAATGTATTGATTTCATTCTATGTAGGTTTAAGTGTTTTTGGAAACGCAAAAAAAAATCAGTGGTAGAATTTTTTTGGCGAATATACTTCAAATTTCGATAGAAAAATGAATCCAAATTACAAGAATGAGTTTTTTTATTGAGATGTAATAATTACTCCGTCGAAAATTGATTTTCTAATAGTTTTTCTTTAAAATCTGACTTAAAAGTATAAGCAAAAGTTAGCATCAATGCACGGGTATCAGATTTAGAAGTTCGGTTGTTACTAAACAACAACGTATTGTTTTTGAAACCACTTTCTAGTGTGTTAAACATATCTGTAACCACTAATCCTAAACGGGCATTTCCTTTTCCCAGTTTTTGCTGAAAACCCATGTCTACATTATAGATCGGAATTCTTTTTCCTTGCGGAGTTGCCAATGCAGAGTTGTAATTGCCTATTATTTGTAGTTTTCCGCCTTTCCAGGGAACAAAATTATTAATGATTTTTCCGTACCAGCTAAAAGCACTCTTAACAACATCCTGAGCCAGATTAGACGCATTGATGTTTTGCTCAAAAGCTGTTATACTAATATTTGCATCATAAAAGCCAATAGGTTTCACGCTAAAGATAGTTTCTAAACCATACGTAATAGTGCTACCAATGTTTTGGGGTTGCAGGAAAATCACACCATTGTCTTGCAATTGTGCATATTGTTTGATCGTATTGGTTGCATTTCTGTAAAAAGCATTCGTAGAAAACGAATATTTCGATCCTTCTAAGTTGTAGCTCATCTCGGCAATATGAATAATTTCGGGTTTTAGGTACGGGTTTCCGCCATGAGGATTTAAGGCATCTGTAATATCTACAAACGGATTTAATTCATCCAAATCCGGACGATTGATACGCTTGCTGTATCCAATTTTTAAAAATCCATCAGATGTCAAATTCATTTGCAATGATGCAGATGGAAAAAGTTTCAGGTAGTGATTGGAGAAATCATCACTGTTATTTTGCGTTTTTCCATTGTTTGAAACCTGTTCTGCACGTAAGCCTAAATTGTATTTCCATTTTGGGTTTTCTTTGTCACCAATAAACGAATTTAGCAAACCGTAAACCGCGTTTATTTGTTCATTATATCGAAAACCATTGCTCGCCAGAGGATTAATAACATATTCGTTATTAGTTTTGTCGGCGCTTTGAAAATCGGAATTAAAAAAACGGAATGTTCCCTTGTAGCCCGTTTCTATAACTGATTTTTCAGACACAGGAAGGGCATAATTTACAATAGCATTTGATATGTTTTCATGTTCGTAATTATGTGTTCTTTGCAAAAAAGCATCGCCCATTTGTGCCTCATATTGATCATAATTGTAGGTGTCTATATTGGTGTTTTCACGATGTTTATTAAAAGAAGACGTAATACTTGCGTTGAGGTTTTTTCGATCGTCAGCAAATTTCCTGTCGTAGCTAAACGCCAGTTCTCCCACTTTTGATCGCTCTAATTCTAATGAATGCCTGATATTGTTCGAGAAAAATGCATTTGTGCTCGTGTTTACCTGTGTATGCAACGTTTCGTCATTATCCTGACTTTCCATATTTCCTAAAGCCTCAAATGAAAAATTATTTCGTTCGTTTGGAGAGAAATCAATATTAAATTTTAAATTCTGTAAACCTTCCGTTCGTTCATCATTTCTGTCCTGATTGATAAAGTGCTCATCATCAATAAAATTGTTGATTCTTTCTCCTTTTATTTTTTTGGTCCTGCCTGCAAAACGATTGTCATAAGCCAAACCAAAATTCCATTTTTCTGTTTTCTGATTCAAAAGTACAGAACTGTTCAATCTGCCTTTTGCGCCAAATCCGCTGCCTAAAACAACAGCACCATTCATCCCGCTTTGATTGTTTTTTTTAAGTTTGATATTGATGATTCCGCTTTCCGCATTTGCATCGTATTTGGCCGTAGGATTGCTGATAACTTCAATGCTTTCAATGCTGCTTGCTGGGATTTGATCCATATTGGTAATTGCTGAATTCTTGCCGTTAATCAAAATCATAGGCGATTTTCCTCTCAGCGTTATTCCGCCGTCAGCATCAACAGCTACAGTGGGAATACTTTTGAGCATATCTGTCGCAGTTCCTCCGGATTGCGAAATATTCGAAACAGCATTAAAAACAAANNTGTAGAATCAGTTGTATTTTTTAAAATCACATCTACAAATTCTACGGCACTTTTTCCGTCAGAAACACTTCCTTTTAGAGAAGCGATTTTTTGACTAAAACAAAGTTGACTTACAGTAAATAAAAGTAGTAATAACGACAGGTTTTGTTTCCATTTTTTCATAAGGCAAAGATATTTATCCGGATAAACAGAGGTATAAAAAGCGGCTTAAGATATCATTAAATTAGTCTTAGAGCGGTTTAAAGAAAAAATAGAAGAATAAAAAAAAGGGTGTTTTTCCCTATAATAAACAGGAAATAACCTTATAAAATTTACAAGAGTCTGATATAGTTTTGTCTTATCAAAATGCGTAAGCCGAAAAGCAAACGAGTAGGCATTATTTTAAATTTAAGTATTATGGTAACTATTTTTTATGGATTACTTGGAATATGCGGAACATTGTATCCGGGTTGGTGGAAACGTTTTTTAAAATTCCCGCCACCACCATCGCCAGATCCGGAACCATGGTGGTACATTGGGGTTATTGGTCTGGGAGCAGTTATAGGATTATCCACTGGAATATTGTTTCAGGGAAGAATTTTAGAAGATCAGTTTTTTGCCGGACAAGCAGCAATAGCTTCCGGTTTAGTAGCTTTTTCATCTGCCAGTATCGTAACGGGTATCGTCTCTTCGTTTAAGCGATAAACCTTTTAAACAAAAAAAAATGCCTCGACATAGGGATAGCGTCGGGGCATTTTTTTTGTATAGTAAAATATATATTTTTAGATTTTCTCAATCCATTTTCTTGCATTTACAAAAGCTTCATGCCAAGGCGAAACCTCGTCGTTTCTGTCTTTTGGATAATTAGCCCAGTTCCATTGAAAAGTAGAACGCTCAATATGTGGCATCATTACCAAATGTCTTCCGGTTTTATCACACATCATTGCTGTGTTATAATCAGATCCGTTAGGATTTGCAGGATATCCTTCATAAGCATATTTAGAAACAATGTTGTAGTTTTCTTCGGCAAGCGGTAAGTTAAATTTTCCTTCTCCGTGAGAAACCCAAACTCCTAAAGTGCTTCCTGCTAATGTAGATAACATTACAGAGTTGTTTTCCTGAACTTTTACAGAGGTAAAAATACTTTCGTGTTTCTGGCTTTCGTTATGCAGCATTTTTCCGTGTACTTCATGTTCCGGATTAATTACCTCAAGTTCCATAAACAATTGGCAACCATTGCAAATTCCAACAGATAATGTGTCTTCTCTTTTAAAGAATTTATCCAAAGCTGTTTTTGCTTTTTCGTTGTATAAAAATGCTCCCGCCCAACCTTTGGCAGAACCTAAAACATCTGAGTTAGAGAATCCTCCAACTGCACCAATAAACTGAATGTCTTCTAGGGTTTCACGACCGGAAATTAAATCGGTCATGTGAACATCTTTTACATCAAATCCTGCCAAGTACATAGCATTTGCCATTTCGCGCTCAGAATTACTTCCTTTTTCACGAATAATAGCGGCTTTTGGTCTCTCGACTTCACTCGAGATGACAGGCTTTTTACCAGTGAAATGTGCTGGGAAAGTATATTGTAAAACCTGATTTTTATAGTTTTCAAAACGTGCCTGAGCTCTTCCGTTTTTAGATTGTTTCTGATCTAATAAATAAGAAGTTTCGAACCAGATATCTCTGTAAGTTGGGATATCTAATTTGTAATCACCAAACTCTAAAGTTGCAGTTTCCTGAACCGAACCAATTTTGAAGAATTCGATATTGTTTGCGTTTAATTTAGCTTCAACAGCTGCATCTGATTTTGCCTGAAAAACGATTCCGATGTTTTCTGCGAAAAGGATTTTCAATAAGTCTTTTTCGGCAAAGGCACTGAAATCAATTTTAGCTCCAAGGTTTACATCAGCAAAACACAATTCTAATAAAGTAGTGATCAAACCGCCACTTCCGATATCGTGACCTGCCAAAATTTGGTTCTCACCAATTAATTCCTGGATGGTATTAAATGCATTTTTAAAGAAAGAAGCATCCTTAATTGTCGAAGTTTCTTTTCCTATTGTGTTTCTGATTTGTGCAAAAGAAGAACCTCCTAATTTAAAATCATCCTGAGATAAGTTGATATAATAAATAGAATCTCCGTTTTTCTGTAAAACAGGTTCCACCACTTTTCTAATATCTGTACAGTTTCCTCCGGCGGAAATAATAACCGTTCCCGGCGCAATTACTTCGTCGTTTGGATATTTTTGTTTCATCGATAGTGAATCTTTTCCTGTTGGAATATTGATTCCCAATTCGATTGCAAATTCAGAACAACCTTCAACAGCAGCGTATAAACGAGCGTCTTCACCTTCGTTTTTACAAGCCCACATCCAGTTTGCAGATAATGAAATTCCTTTTAAACCCTCTTTAATCGGTGCCCAAACAATGTTTGATAACGATTCTGCAATAGCATTTCGACTACCTGCAACCGGATCAATCAAAGCAGCAATAGGAGCGTGGCCAATAGAAGTTGCAATACCTTCTTTACCTAAATAATCCAGTGCCATAACCCCAACATTATTCAAAGGCAATTGAAGCGGTCCTGCATTTTGTTGTTTGGCAACTTTTCCGCCCACACAACGGTCCACTTTATTCGTTAACCAGTCTTTAGAACCAACTGCTTCTAAACGTAAAACGTCTTTTAAATATTTTTCAAAATCTCCTGCGTTGTAAGCAACATCAGCATATTTTCTATCGATAGTTTTGTCGTTCATAATCGTTTTAGGAGAACTTCCAAAGAAATCTTCCAAAGCATAATCCATCGGTTTTGAACCGTTTGATTTAGATTCGAAAGTAAAACGGTGATCTCCCGTAACGTCTCCAACCTGATACATTGGCGAACGCTCTCTGTCTGCAATTCGTTGCAAAATAGCAATGTCTTTTTGACCAATCACCAATCCCATTCTTTCCTGAGATTCGTTACCAATAATTTCTTTTGCAGAAAGTGTAGGATCTCCAACAGGCAATTTATCCAAATCGATTAATCCGCCAGTTTCCTCTACCAATTCCGAAAGACAGTTTAAGTGTCCTCCAGCTCCGTGATCGTGAATCGAAACAATTGGGTTGTGATCGCTTTCTACTAAACCACGAATCGCGTTTGCAGCACGTTTTTGCATTTCAGGGTTGGAACGTTGTATTGCATTTAACTCGATTCCTGAACCAAAAGCACCAGTATCTGCAGATGAAACCGCAGCACCACCCATCCCGATTCTATAATTTTCGCCACCCAGAATTACGATTTTATCGCCTTCTTGTGGTTTCTTTTTTATCGCCTGATCCAATTTTCCGTAACCAATTCCGCCCGCTTGCATGATTACTTTATCGTAACCAATTTTACGGTCGTTTTCCTGATGTTCGAAAGTTAAAACGGATCCTGTAATAAGCGGTTGACCAAATTTATTTCCAAAATCAGAAGCTCCATTAGAAGCTTTGATCAAAATATCCATTGGTGTCTGGTACAACCATTTTCTTTCTTCAACCGCATTTTCCCATTTTCTGTCGTCCTGAGCGGAGTCGAAGGATTTTAAACGAGAATAGGAAGTCATGTAAACCGCAGTTCCTGCCAATGGCAAAGAACCCTGACCACCTGCCAGACGGTCACGAATTTCTCCACCAGAACCTGTTGCAGCTCCGTTGAAAGGCTCTACAGTTGTAGGGAAATTGTGTGTTTCTGCTTTTAGAGATAAAACCGAATCAAATTCTTTTATCTCGTAATAATCTGGTTTGTCGGCAGTTTTTGGTGCAAACTGCTGCACTTTTGGTCCTTTTACAAAAGCAACGTTGTCTTTGTAAGCAGATACAATATCGTTAGGGTTTTCCTGTGATGTTTTTTTGATTAATTTAAAAAGAGAAGTTTCTTTTTCTTCGCCATCAATTACAAAAGTTCCGTTGAAGATTTTGTGACGACAGTGTTCTGAATTCGCTTGTGAGAAAGCAAAAATCTCAGAATCGGTTAACTTTCTTCCCAGTTTTACAGCAAGATTGTCTAAATAATCTACTTCTTCCTGGCTTAAAGCCAAACCTTCTGCTTTGTTGTAAGTAGCAATATCATCGATTTCCAGAATAGGTTCCGGCTGAACGTTGATAGTGAAAATCTCCTGATCTAATTGATTGAATTTTTGAGAAAGCATCGGATCAAAATCCGTGAAATCTTCCGTTGCCGGATGAAATTCTTCAATTCTGATAATGCCCGGAATTCCCATGTTTTGAGTAATTTCTACAGCATTTGTACTCCAGGGTGTGATCATTGTGGCACGAGGACCAACAAAAAAATCCGGCAGTGCGGATTTTTCGATCTTATTAGAGTTGGCAAAAAGCCAGTTTAGTTTTGAAATGTCTTGAGCCGAAATTTCGTTTTGCGTTTGTACGGCAAAAACAGTTTTGCTTTGGTTTTCAAAGAAATGGATCATTGTTTTGTGTAGTTTGTTGTATTGAGGTGCAAATTTAGTGTAAATAAATAGCAAGCGCAAATTTGAAAACAAACTCTTTAGAAAAAAATAAAGATGTTTTTTACGATATATGAAAAGGTGCATAATGTGTAGAGATGCGCAGCAGTGCATCTTCTTGTGTACAAGGTTTTCTCACAAACGCATAAAGTTTTTTTGTTTCATGCAGATTTGGCATATTAAGCAGATTACAAAACGGAATAAAAAATTTATGCAGATTTAGGATAAAATTCGAATCAATATAAATCTGCGGAAATCATTTAGTTAGCTTTATATCTGCCTTATCTGCTCAATTTGCGTAAAAAAAAATTCAAGTATTTGCATAAAAAAAGCGGCAATAGTGCCGCTTTTAAATTTAGTAATCATTCGTTTTTAGTTAATTGATAATGATTTTTTTACTAAAAATTTCAGAACCTTTTTTAATACGAACAATGTAAACGCCTTTTGGCAAATTATTTATCGCAGATAATGAATCTGTGGTGTTTGATTTCTCGAATACCTTTTGACCTAGCAATGAAATTATCTCGATAGAATACGGTGAATCTGTATTGGCAAAATAAATAGTAAAGTTTCCGTTTGACGGATTTGGATATAAAACAAGTCCTTTTAATGCTGTACCAGTCTCTTCTTCTGTTTCGATAGATGCAACACTTAAGGTTTTGGCCCCCAGGTTTGAGCATGTATCGGTACTATAAGAATCCCATTGTGTGCTTAGGT
This sequence comes from Flavobacterium araucananum, assembly GCF_002222055.1. Lineage (GTDB taxonomy): Bacteria > Bacteroidota > Bacteroidia > Flavobacteriales > Flavobacteriaceae > Flavobacterium > Flavobacterium araucananum. Next base: position 16,599 of record NZ_MUGS01000070.1, on the reverse strand, counting down.
TAAATGTTGTCGATGGAGCCGTTACGGTCGATTTTCTTCTTAAAGTAACATCAGCCGCAAAGTTGGCAGTTCCGCCATTAAAAGTTCCAATAATGTCTATTAAAACCCCATTTTTGAATAGTCCAACGGCATCATTACCGTTAAAAGTCAATTCAGTTGCAGTTGTAGAAATATTGGCTAAACTCGTAGCAAAACAGCTAGATGACATCGAACTGTTTACGATTGTAAATTTACTTCCGGTAGCCAGCGTTCCGCTTAAGGCTAAACCTGTGCTCCATGCACCGGCACCATTCGTTTGTTTTTTTACCGTATAAGCAGATAAACTTACAGAAGCACCTGTATTATTGGCAATTTCTAAAGCTTTATTGTTTCCTGAACCCTCTATGTATTCAGAAAAAAGTAACTCTGTTGCTGTTCCTCCTGTTCCTCCGCTGCTGTTGGTTGTTACGGCAATTGTGCTACTTGATGCCGAGGTGTTTCCGGCAGCATCTTTTGCCGTTACATTAATATTGTAACTCGTCGAAGCTGTTAATCCGGTAATAGTAGCTGTTAAACTTGTAACAGTGGTTTTTAAAACTCCGTTTGAATAAACGTTATAACCGGTAACCCCAACATTATCTGTCGAAGCATTCCAGGAAACAGTAATAGAAGTTGCTGTTTTTGCAGTCGATGCTAAACCTGTAGGAGCCGTTGGAGCTTGCGTATCTGAAGATGGACTCCAGATTTGATTTACATATTCCGGGTGATCTATATATGGATTTCGGTTGTTTTGACGCGCGTAGATGGCATTGTTTCTGGCAATTTCTCTCGCGCTTACAGGATCTTGTGCATTCCAGCTTAAAAGGATGCTTAAAAATGCAGCTGTAAATACTTTATTGCTTGAGCCATCAAACATTGCGTATGAATATCCTGCAACGGTATTTTCGTAACGGGTTGCAAAATAAAAGTACATTCTGGCAATGTCTCCTTTAAACTCGTTGATAGGTTCAAAAACAGTTCCTGAATATCCGGATGTAGAATTTGGACCTAATTTTCCGCCATTTTGAGAGATATAAGTTGGTGTGCTTACCACGCCATGAGGGTAGTTAGATCGAACGCCGTTTACTTTTCCGTCTGTTGGAGTAATAAAATGCGCATCGGCAACCATAGGCGATTGTTCATTAAATACAGATTGCGGAATGATGTGTTCTCTATTGTAACAATCTCCTTCTGCAGAGTAATTTCCGCAGCGCTGTGTGCTTCCGGTAGTATAATTGTAAGGATCTGTTCCGGATGGATTTTCAGAATACATGTCTAAAACAGTTCCGTCATTCTCGTAAAAATTATCAACATCAGAGGTTTGATAAGTCGTATACAAACCTGCATATCCATTATCAGTATGTCCTTTAATAATGTTGTACAATTGTGTTTTTAAAGTGTAACCGGTTCCGGTTGCTGTGTTGTAATAACCAGACGGAATTTGAGCAAAACCAATGGTAACAAACATCAAGAAGAGCAATGAGTAGTTTTTTTTCATAAAAATAGTTTAAAATTTGGGTTGTTAATAAGTTGAATTTTAGGTTTTTATTCAATTATTGTGTCAAAAATACTACTTTTAGGAATACGCTACGTTAAGTGATGTTTAATTTTAGAAAAATTTTCTTACGGATGTCTTTTTTGTTCTCTATTTAGGAAATGCTGCGCTTTGATAGGCACCTAAATCGGGAGGAGAGGTTCTGGTTTTGCCAATAATATCGAGCGGAATAGTATAGGCCTGATTCCCTTTTGCAAAAGCAGGAGAGGTATTATCGATATTGAATTTATTTAGGTTCACATTAAAAAACTTTGGGTTTTCGTTTAAAATGATTTGGTTGTAATGCACCACATCTGTTTTAAACTGATAATCAGGATTTGAACTGGAACTGCTAAATTTGAGTAAACAATTGTTTAATTGATAAACAAATGCTGCGTTTGCATTTTTATTCAGATTAAATTCGTTTGAACCGGAACCATAAATAATACAGTTATTAAAAGTTGCCTGAGTCAAAGGATTTGTTTCGGGCGTTGCACCTGCCAGACTGTTGCTTAAATTCACTGCATACTGTGCACTACTTTGCCAATTGTTATTGAAAGTACAATGTGTAAAAATATAATTACCGCCATAAACACAGGATAAACCCGCTAAACCGCTATAGTTAATTACGATATTTTCTCCGTTTATAAAGGCATTTTGAGCCAGGATTCCATATTCGGCACAATTATAAATCTGTGTGTTTTTGATTTGAATTGTGGTGCTGTTATCCGGTTTTTTAAAGTTTAAACCTGTAACAGCATTTTTTAAGGTAAGATGATTAACCGAATGATTTTTACTTCCGTTTGCCAGTATGACCGAATTCCATTGTCCGGGAATATCATCGTAAAGGGATTCTAATCGATCGCCTTCAAAAATGACTTCATTCTCTAGTTTTTCCGTCGCAGATACCGCTCCATTAATTTGAAGCGATGCTTTATTGTCTACATAAAGTCCTGAATTTGCGTGAAAAAACACGCGTGCTCCGGCTTCAAAAGTCACGGTTTTATTTTCGGGAACTCCGGCAAATCCATATATTACATAAGGTTTCTGCTTGGTAAAAAGTAGCTCATTACCGTTTACAGCATCGTTTTCATCCAGATAAAAACCATCAACATCTTTACCGTCAATCTTAATTTTTTCTTTGGTTCCGTCAGCATTTTGTTTTGGATATAAAAAAACAGCATCCTGGATCAGTGTAACCAAAGCGACTTCCTGTAGATTGGCGCCGCTGTCAAACTGAAGTTGATCAGTATATAAAAAATCAGTTGGATTTGCATCTGTAATATCTGCTGTAGTTTCTATAAAAATATACAAGCTGTCTTTGGACAAAAGGGTAACATCCTTAAAAATTTTGCCACTGTTTCCGTTGCTTCCGTCAACCGTCATTCTGTATTTAGAACTCAATCCTTTTTTGAATTGGATTGTTGGAATCGAAATATCATTTTTACTTCGGTTATACACTTTAAGCTGATAGGTACTGGAACCAATGTTCTTAAAAACAGTATCTAAATACACCGTATCTTTAGAAAATTTTAAATCTCCGGAACTGGCAACGGTATCAAAATCAGTTCGGCAAGAACTGGCTGCTAAAAGTATTCCGAAAATGAAGAGTATAAAGTATTGACGCATTTGAATATGTTTTTTTTTTTTTTNNGAAACAAAATCATTTTAATCTTAATAATTTTATCTAACTCTTTTTAATTATTTTTTTGAAATATCAACTCTTTACTTCGTCTGTTCGCTATCGCTCGGTTGTCAAAGTCTTAAAAATACGTTCTTAAAATCTGTATTAAACTGTGGCTATATCTTTTATTAAAATATATAGCTGTGCTAATTATTGTTTTTGTAAAAATAGCAAAAAACTTACACGTTTGAAGATGATTTTTAATTTAGAATTGGATTTTCTAATTTGTATCTCTTCTTTTCTTTAATTTTACGATTTTAAAGCTTAATTTAAATGAATTATACAAAAGAGCAGATTTTAGCGCGTTGCAACGAATTTTCTAAGAACACGCTAATGGAAACGCTAAAAATCGAATATATAGACGCTGGCGAAGATTTCCTGACAGCAAAAATGCCTGTAAATCCTTCTGTTCATCAGCCAATGGGACTTTTGCACGGAGGTGCATCTGTAGCCTTGGCAGAGAGTGTGGGCAGTGCGGCATCCTTTTTTTTTATAAACCCAAAAGAACAAGAAGTACGCGGAATTGAAATTTCGGCAAATCACTTAAAAAGCATTCGTGAAGGCTGGGTTTTTGGTACAGCGAGAATTATTCATAAAGGAAGAAGTATTCATCTTTGGGAAATTAAAATTACTGATGAAGCCGGAAATCTGATTTCGCTTTGCAAACTGACGAATATGGTTTTGGAGAAAAAGAAAACTGAATAGAAAATATGAATGACTTTTTTTCTAAAATAAAAAAACATTACGAAAAGCACTTGCCTTTTGTAATGTATTCCAAACCTAATTCTAAAAATATTGTTGCGTTTTTACAGCAAAACGATACTTTATATAAAATCTCAAATTATAAAGAAAAAGGATTTGTTTTTGCTTCTTTTGATGAAAAACAATTGGTTTTAATTCCGGAGAATGAATCTGAAATCATAACGGCAAAACAAGAAGAGACTACTTTTGAAACGATTGAAATCGAAGAGCTAAGTTTTGATATAGCAGCTAAGGAACATTATGAGAATATAGTTTCTAAAGGAATCGAAGCGATTAAAAACGACGAATTTAAAAAAGTTGTTTTATCAAGAAGCGAAATCGTTGATCTGACCGGATTTGATTTTGTGACTACTTTTCAGCATTTGATTCAATTGTACCCAACGACTTTTTCATATTGTTTTTTTCATCCTGAAATTGGATTTTGGATGGGAGCTACGCCGGAACAATTGCTAAAAGCAAACGGAAATGTTTTTGAAACAATGGCTTTGGCAGGAACGCAAAAGGCAATGCTGGAAACCGATATTTTGTGGCAGCAAAAAGAGAAAGACGAGCAACAGTATGTTACTGATTTTATTGTAAAAAGGTTGCGCGAAGTAGCCTCGTCTGTAGATATAACAGAACCTTATAGTGTAAAAGCAGGATCGATCTGGCATATTAAAACAGATATTTCAGGAGTTCTAAACGATAATTCGACCCTCGAGGAAGTAATAGACACTTTGCACCCCACACCTGCGGTTTGTGGCTTGCCAAAGAAAAAAGCAAAAGCATTTATTATAGAAAACGAAAATTACGACAGGACTTTTTATACCGGTTTCCTGGGCGAATTAAACAGCAGTTTTGCGAATAATGAAAGTAGTTCTGATTTATTTGTAAATTTACGCAGTATGCAAATTAAGGAAAATAAAGCCATTTTGTACATGGGCTGCGGAGTTACAAAAGAAAGTATTCCTGAAAAAGAATGGGAGGAAAGCGTCAATAAATCAATGACGATGAAAAGAGTTTTGAAAAGAGTTAAAGAAAAATAAGTTTACAGTCGCAGTCACAGTTTTCAGTTTTACTGGGACCGCAAACTGCGATTGTAAACTGCGACTAAAAATAAAAAAGATGAAGTTAGATATATTAGCCTTTGGGGCACATCCTGATGATGTAGAATTGGGTTGCGCCGGAACGATTTTAAAAGAAGTATCACTAGGAAAAAAAGTAGGTATTGTAGATTTAACGCGTGGTGAGTTAGGAACCCGCGGAACTGCTGAAACCAGAGATCAGGAAGCAAAAGATGCAGCAAGGATTTTAGGGGTTTTGGTTCGTGAAAATTTAGCGATGCGCGATGGTTTTTTTGCCAATGACGAAAAGCATCAGTTAGAAGTCATTAAAATGATTCGAAAATATAAACCTGAAATTGTATTGTGTAATGCCATTGAGGATCGCCATATCGATCACGGTAAGGGAAGCAAGTTAGTTTCTGATGCCTGTTTTTTATCCGGCTTGATGAAGATCGAAACATCGATTGATGGAGAAAATCAGGAGCCATGGAGACCAAAAGTGGTGTATCACTATATCCAGTGGAAAAACATACAGCCGGACTTTGTAGTCGATATTACAGGTTTTGAAGATAAAAAGGTAGCAGCAATTATGGCGTATAAAACACAGTTTTATGATCCGGAATCCAAAGAACCTGCAACACCTATCACGAGCAAAAACTTCTTGGAAAGTCTAAATTATCGTGCGCAGGACTTAGGAAGGTTAGTTGGCAAAGATTTTGCGGAAGGTTTCACTGTTGAAAGGTGTTTGGCAGTCAATAGTTTAGAAAATTTGATGTAATTTTTGTGAATTTTTTTCATTTTTTTCTTTGTAGAAGTAAACCTTTGTTGTATATTTGCAACCGCAAAGAAAAATGGTGGTTGTAGCTCAGCTGGTTAGAGT
>NZ_MUGS01000070.1:2066-10644 GCF_002222055.1 Flavobacterium araucananum | reverse complement strand
TATCTCCTGTTTTAAAACCTTTTTTGAACCAGTACATCCTTTGTTCTGATGTACCGTGTGTAAAAGAATCTGGAACCACCTGTCCGGACATTTTACTTTGTATAGCATCATCGCCAACAGCATTTGCGGCACTCAATGCTTCTTCTATATCTCCCGTATCAAGGTTTTCCTGATTATAATGGGTCCAGACACCAGCATAAAAATCAGCTTGCAATTCTAATGCTACCGAAAGTTTATTGGCTTCGGTTTCGCTTTTTCCTTCCTGCTCCTGATGCATCTTGGCAGATGTCCCTAATAAGGTTTGCACGTGATGCCCAATTTCGTGCGCTATAACATACGCAATTGCAAAATCGCCACCCTTAGCGCCAAATTTAGTTTTTAATTCCTCAAAGAAGCCTAAATCCATATATACTTTTTGATCGCCCGGACAATAAAAAGGTCCTGATGCAGATGATGCACCACCGCAGGCAGTGTTTACAGAACCTCTAAAAAGTACCAATTTTGGATTTTTATACGTCATTCCGTGTTCCGTAAAAATTTTGCTCCAGATATCTTCGTTATCCGCCAGAATAACTCTCACAAAGTTGCCCATTTCCTCATCTGCTTTGCTTAGCGGAGCCGCAGCTTCAGTTTGTGTTTGTTGCCCACCCTGAAGTTGTTCTAAAACGGGTGTGATTAGTTTAGCGTTTTCTCCGCCAAAAACGTTTACTAATAAAATAATAATACCAATAATTCCGCCACCAAGGGCTACTTTTCCGCCAGAAACGGATCTTCTGTCTTCAACATTATCGCTTTGCCTTCTGCCTTGCCACTTCATAATTATAGTGTATTTGAGTTTATTTGTTTTTTTCTTGTACGAATTTATGTATTTTTTAGGAAATAGACAGTAACAGAAACCATTTAGTTCAAACTATTTTAACCATTTTACCAGTGCTTCTTCTACAGTTCCTTTAATTATGGGTTTTGAAATATAGTCATCCATTCCGGCTGATAAACATTTGTTTCTTTCGTCTTTTTCAGCACCGGCAGTTACGGCAATTATCGGAATATCTTTTCCTGTAAGCGTATTTCTAATGGCTTTAGTTGTTTCGTAACCGTTCATAATAGGCATTTGGATGTCCATAAAAACAAGATCAGGATTGATGTTTTCGAATTGATTTACAGCTTCATAACCATTTTCGCATTCGTAGATATAAGCTGTACTGTATAGATTTTTAATAATAGTTTTAAGCAGCAACATGTTTACTTTATTGTCTTCGACAATCAAAAATGTAACGTTTTTATGATTTGCCCCAATGTTGTTGGCGCTTAGTTCGAGATTGATTTTTTTAAGTTCGGCATTGTATTTTTCATTGATACTCTGGTTGCTGGTTTTTAAATCCAGATCAAAATAAAAATTGCTTCCCATATCAATTTTGCTTTCCAGTTGCAAACGGCTCTCCATTAGTGCAAGTAACTGGTTGGAAATCGTTAAACCTAAACCGGTACCTCCAAACTTTCTTGTGGTCGAACTGTCTTCTTGTGAAAAGGCTTTAAAAATTTTCTTCTGGTTTTTTTCCAGAATTCCAATCCCGGTATCAATAACCGAGAATCGGATCGTGCAATTGTTACTTTTATTTTTTTCTAAAACAGAAACATTCAGTTTGATTGAACCTTCATTGGTAAATTTTACTGCGTTTGAAAGCAAATTGATCAAAATTTGTTTGATCCTGACAATATCAGTCCAAATGTATTTAGGGACATCAGGATCTACATTTAATTCTAATTTCAGATTTTTTTGGTTCGATTCGTAAACAATTAAATCAAAAACCTGACCCAGTACTTTTTTGATATCGTACAAATCGATAAAAAGTTCCAGTTTTCCGGCTTCGATTTTAGAAAAATCAAGAATATCGTTTATAATCTCCAACAGCGAATGTGCAGATTGATTGATTGTAGTCATGTATTTTTCCTGAATTTCTTCGAGTTCTGTTTTCATCAGTAAATGCGTAAAACCAATAATACCATTTAATGGCGTTCTGATTTCGTGCGACATATTGGCAAGAAAGTCTGACTTTGATTTATTTGCGGCTTCGGCGAGCTGTTTCGCTTTTATAGCATCTTCGGTTTCTTTTTTGTTTGTAATGTCAAAATAAATGCCTCCAATAAATTCAATTTCATCACCTTTTTTAATAACATCGCCAAATTCTTCTACCCAGATATATTCGCCACTCTTTCGACGAATTCGGTACACATTATGCAGCGGCATTCCGGTTTGCAAATTATCAACCTGATTGTTTACTACCTGCTCTTTGTCGTCAGGATGAATTAGCGATAAAAAGGATAAATTATTCTCGATAAATTCTGATTTCGAATAACCGGTTAAGTTTCTAATCTCGTCGTTGAGGAATATTTTGGTCGAAAAAGCATCAAACTTTGACAGATACACCGTCCCGGGAATATTATTGGCAATCAGTTTAAATTTTTCTTCACTTTCGAGAATTCTCGTCTCATTTCGATTTCTTTCTAATGCCGATGAAATATTGTTTGCCAGAACCTGAAAGATGTAAATCTCTTCTTCAGACCATTTTCTTTCGTTCGTGCAATCATCAAAACCAATAAAACCGGTAAAAACATCATTGATATACAATGGCAATATCAGGATTGATTTAATCTCATTATTGATCAATAAGTTTTTAAAAAAAGTATCACCGAGTTTGCGTGTTAGTGTATTTAGAATTTTTTTGTTTTGCGCCGCTTCATAAATCTCTGCTAAATTATCTTCGGTAAGATGCTGTAATTCGGTTATCTGATGCGCAATTCCTTTTCTTGACCATTTGTATTTTTGAGAGGCAACATTGGTTGTAAAATCTCTTTCATAATAATACATGTGGTCAACTTTGGCCGCTTTACCAATTAAATCATACGTTTCCTGAAACATTTCATGAGTACTTTTACTCAATAAAAATTTCTCGGTGCACAAAGAAAGTGCCGAAAGTAACTGACTCTTAAATTCTAATCTCCGCTCAGCTTCCAGACGCATTTGCGACGAAATAGCCAACGAAATCACATCCGAAATCGTTCTGGCATAATTGATATCTTCATTGTCCCAATCTCTTTTTTCGTCCGTACTTTCAAAACAAACTACACCCGCGAGTTGTCCGCTTAAAAATATCGGAACATCCAGCATCGATTTGATGTGATTTTTTGTAAAATAAAGCTTTTGAAATTCTGATGTTTCTAATTTATTAAATACGTCAGGCGCATTTATAATGGCTTTACTTTTTAAAGTTTCAAAATAAATAGGGTAGGATTCCTTGTCAAGAATGTTTTTATCGCTTAAGTTTTGATTGTCTAGGCTAAATAGATTTTGACATGTAATTAAATCTTTATGGTATTTCCAGAAGCTCACACGATTTGTTTTGGTTACCGTTGCAGCTTCTTTGATGATGTAACCAATAACCGTATCCAGATTGTCGTAATTGCTAAAATCTGTAGTGGATAATTTTTTTGTTGAGTTGTTGTATGCTTCAATTTTTTTAAGACGCTTCTTTTTCTCGTTTTCGATGTTTTTAATATCGGTAATATCTCTCGCTATTCCTGCAAAACCTATAGTTAATCCTAAATCGTTTTTGCGAACGATAATTTTTTGGGAGATCCATAATGTTTTTCCGTTTTTCTTTAAAATCGGAATCTCAATGGTTGGAAAATTGTTCTCATTTAACTCCAGGTTTTCATAAAAATCAACTGCATTTCTTTGGTAATTTTCATGGATAAAATTAGAATAATGTTGCGCAATAATCTCTTTTTCAGAATATCCTAAAATCGAAAATCCAAAGTCATTTACAAAAGTAAAGTAACCATCAGTATCAATTTCAAAAATAATATCTGTAGCAGTTTGAATCAGGTTTTTGTATTGATCCCTAACATTAATTTGTTCCGTAACATCCTGACCAATGCTTATAATAAGATCATCAGAGAATTTTTTGTCTTTCCACTGAATGTATTTGTACTCGCCGTTTTTGCTTTTTAATTTACGGATATAAAGTTTGTTTTCCTCACCGTTTAAATTCTTTATATCATCAATAAAGTTGGTTTCTTTTGTGATTTTCCAAAATTTCAAACCCATTACTTCATCCGGCAAATATCCTAAAATAGAGGTAATCGTTTCGCTGCAAAACAAGACTTCTTTTTTATTATTTGTTGCAATCGTCAATGAATTTCCTTTATGGACGATTTCGTTTGTAAACCTGAAATTATCTCGATTGTTTAGTAAAACAGCATATTTTATCTGATTTATTATAAAAACGATAATGGAATAATTGAGCAATAAAATAGATGACTTTATTGGAATTAAATGATAAATAACGGTCAGGATCAAATATAAAAAGACAACTGCGGTAAACGCCCAATAGATTTTTATAGGTTTTAGAATACTGTAGGAGAAATAAAATGAGATTAAAAAGGCAACAATGGGGACAACATCATTTTTTAGATAAATAATATTGTAGCCTACATAAACAAGAAAGGATAGAAATAAGGTGATAAAAATTTGCTGAACTCTATCGCGCAGTAATTTTATTTTGTCAGTGACTAAGTAGATTAAAAGAACCGTAGTGCCTATGCTTACGTTTAAAACCAATAAACTTCGAGGTCTGATTTTGAAAATTTCATTGATGATTTCTATAACGACAATAGCAATACCAAAAAATAAAAGATAAAGCTGATATTCTCTGTTAGCCGTTTCGATTTCGAATTTCTTTTCGACAAAATAACCAATCCGGGCTTTGATTTTAAAGAATTGATACACCAATATTGCCAGAAACCCAAGTAATGACAATCCTAAAAGAATAAGTTTGGGATTGTTGTAAAAAATAATATCTGAACTAAAAAAATACCAGTTTGAGACAATTAATTTTAGGGCATTACCAAGTGCGGTAATTCCTGAAATCAACGAGTTGAAAAAACTATAGTTCTCTACCATAGAATTTAGGTATGTTTTGTTTAGTAAACAGCTTTTTGAAAAATCTAAAACAAAGTTGGTTGAGCTCTGTTCTGATTCAGATTTTTCTATTTTATTCTAAATCTGATTGCCCAATAGAATCAATTGGATCTTTTTGGTCACTTTTTATAATGGTATGATATATGGCGTATGTCATTGAATAAGTAAACGGAATTGTAAATAATAATCCAATACAAAGTCCTAGAAACCCAATAATTAGCGCAACAACAATAGTGATCATTAATCCTAAAAGCACTGCGGGCTGCTTTGAAATAATGATAAAACTTGCTTGTATGGCTTTTAGGGCGTTTAAGTTTCCAAAAACAATAAGCGGAATGGTTAAAAATGTAAAAAAGGATACGAGTAATGAAATAATCAGACCTAAATTGTTTAGTTTCTGAGTTTCAAGAAATGTTGTAATACTGCCGCTAAACAATGAAATTAATAAAGTAGCGGTAAATATTTGTAAAAAATGACTGGTTTTATAGTAAGAAAAAATGGTTGACACATTAAATTCCAAATCTTTATCTGCACAGTCGGCCATTTTTAGAAAACCAGCACCAAACGGACTAAATATTGCGGAGAATATTGCAGATCCTCCAACATAATAAAGGAGCTTAAGAGGCGATAAATGCTGAGGCTGGATATTAAAAAATTCCGGATTACTTACTTTGTCTATTCCATAAATTGAAGCTAAAATACTATAAGCAATTGCGCCAAAAAATATCGAAAATACTAATAAGATTAGTCCGGCATAAAGTGCTATTTTTTTGTAATTTTCGAAAGCATGGTTAAAGACAGTCGAAAAATCTAAGGTATAACCATGATTCTTAATGTCTTTGATTTGATCAAGTATAAATTTCATTTTTTGTAAAAGTAGAATTGTTTTATATTCTGGAAATTAAGATGGATAATGTGACGTAAATATAATATTTTTAATCAAATTCACATGAAAATCTCAAAAACATTACGAAATCGTTTTTTACTTTTACATCCAGTTCAGAACTCTTTTTATCGAAGCTAGTTTGTCTTTGTATGGTGCGTATCGCATAGGCAAATCAAGCCAGTTTCCTTTTTTTACAACTGCCTTATGGTGTGAAAAGATATCAAAGCTTAATTGACCGTGATAAGCGCCAATACCGCTATGACCCACACCGCCAAAGGGCAGTCGCTTGTTAGAAAAGTGTACAACCGTATCGTTGATACAACCACCCCCAAAAGAGTATGTTTTGATTAGTCTTTTTGCAAAAGATTTATTTTCACTAAAAACATAAAATGCAAGGGGTTTCTCATAACGGCTAACTACGTTTTCGATATCTGCTTCTGTTTCATACGTTAAAATAGGCAAAATTGGCCCAAATATTTCTTCGCCCATGACAGGACTGTCTAATGCGGGCTCTTCTATAAGTGTTGGCGAGATATAAAGTTGATTTGCTTCTGTCTCTCCTCCAAAAATTATTTTTTCAGGTTCAATCATATTTGCCAGTCTCAACCAGTTTTTAGTATTGATGATACGGGCAAAATCAGGAGATTTATCCATTTTTTTGCCATAAGCTTTTATGATTTCCTCGACCAAAAATGTGATGAAATTGACTTTCATGTTTTTTTGAATCAAAATATAATCCGGAGCAATACAGGTTTGTCCCGCATTGATAAATTTTCCCCACACAATTCGTTTTGCGGCTAACTTAAGGTTTGAAGTTTCATCGACAATGCAAGGATTTTTTCCGCCCAATTCAAGAGTAACAGGAGTTAGGTTTTCGGCAGCAGCTTTTGCAACAACTTTTCCAACAGAAACACTTCCTGTAAAAAAGATATAATCCCAGCGTTGTGCTAATAATTTGTTCGACACCTCGACACCACCTTCAAAAACTTCGACATGACTCACATGAAATGTTTTCTGAATAATTTTTGCAATTATGGATGAGGTATGCGGTGTGAGTTCCGAAGGTTTTAAAACGACTCTGTTTCCGGCTGCTACAGCAGAAATCAAAGGGCATAAAGCCAATTGAAAAGGGTAATTCCAGGGGGCAATTACCAAAACATTGCCATAAGGCTCTTTATAAATATAATCTGTAGAAGGAAAGTTAAGAAGGGAGGGAAAAACACGTTTGCGTTTTGCCCATTTGTTAATGTTTTTGATCGTGTCCTTTAATTCTGAAATGACATAGTTTGTCTCGGTTAAAACAGCTTCAAATTCAGGCTTTTTAAAGTCATCGTATAAAGCTTTTACAATTAAGTCTTCGCTATTTTGAATGTTAAACAACAATTTTTTTAGCGTTTCTTTTCTGTATCCGATGTCGTTTTTATAGTCCATTTTTATGATTCACTTGATTTTTGTATCTGCAAGTTAATCGATAAAAATTAAAAAATCCTCAATTGTGTTACAAAATCAAAGCGCATTCCAAATTGTTTCATCCGGAGTTGGTGCTACAATTGTAATATTTTCTTTAGAAACAGGATGAACAAAAACTAATTTACGGGCATGAAGATGAATTCCGCCATCAGGATTACTTCGGTCAAAACCATATTTTAAATCCCCTTTTATAGGAGATCCGATAGCGGCTAGCTGAGCACGAATCTGATGATGACGACCGGTATGTAAATTGATTTCGAGAGCAACATAATTTTGAAGTTCCTTAAAAACAGTATAGTCTAAACTTGCCAGTTTACTATCAGGAACTTCTTTTAAATGTGCTTTTGAAGTATTGTTTTTTTCGTTTCTTTTAAGATAGTGAACCAATTTGGCAGTTGTTTCCTGAGGTTTATTTTTAACAACTGCCCAATATGTTTTTTGAGTTTCACGATTGCTGAACATTTCGTTCATGCGGGTCAATGCTTTACTTGTTCTGGCAAAAACAACAATTCCGGTTGTAGGTCTGTCTAAACGATGAATCACACCCAGAAAAACGTCACCAGGTTTATTGTATTTGTCTTTAATGTATTCTTTTACAACATCAGATAAAGGTTTATCGCCTGTTTTGTCTCCTTGTACAATATCGCCTACACGCTTGTTAACCACAATAATATGATTGTCTTCGTGCAGAATTTGGAGATTGTTTTTATTAGAAAGTACTTTCAAAATCGATTATTAGATTATTGGATTTTTAGATTCTTCGACTAGATTTAAATCAAAGTAGATCTAAATTTTGATGTCATTTTTACAATTCTATCAAGATTAAAACATAATTCATCTAGTTTTACTTGGTTTATGTACCCTAAATCAAAAGAGATTAATAATTGAGTTTCAATTTCAAAAATAGAACCGATTGCAATTTCAAGAAACCTTGAAAAATCTTTGTTACTGCTTCGTGAACATCCTTCTGCAATATTTGAAGGTACGGACACAGAAGCGCGACGAAGCTGATTTGTTAAACCGAATTTTTCTGAGTCAGGGAAATTTGATGTAATACTATAAATTTCAGAGCAGAATTTTCTACTTGATTTCCAAATTTCCAAATCCTTAAATCTGTGCATTATAATTATAATTTTATTAAATTATTTTTTCTAATAATCAAACAATCCAAGAATCTAAAAATCTAACTTTAGTACTGTTCGCCGGAATTAGGAAAATCACTGGATTTAACATCAGCAGCA
>NZ_MUGS01000070.1:0-2051 GCF_002222055.1 Flavobacterium araucananum | reverse complement strand
ATTGGCCAATTGCTTTTGTCATTTCTTCATATAAATTTAAATAACGACGTAAAAAACGTGGGCTAAATTCATTATTCATTCCCAGCATATCATGTATCACCAGTACTTGCCCGTCGACCCCACCACCTGCACCAATACCAATAACCGGGATCGAAATACTTTTGGCAACCTGCTCTGCCAGATGCGCAGGAATTTTTTCTAATACAATACCAAAACAACCTATTTTTTCAAGAAGTTTTGCATCTTCGATTAGTTTTTCGGCCTCCTGATCTTCTTTTGCGCGAACGCTGTAAGTACCAAATTTATAGATCGATTGAGGCGTTAAACCCAAATGTCCCATAACCGGAATTCCGGCATTTAATATTTTTTTGATAGATTCTTTAATTTCTTTTCCTCCTTCAAGTTTTACAGCATGTCCGCCACTTTCTTTCATGATTCTAATAGCAGAACGCAAGGCTTCTTTTGGGTCAGACTGATAACTTCCAAAAGGTAAATCTACCACTACCAATGCTCTTTCGACAGCACGAACTACAGACGAAGCGTGATAAATCATTTGATCTAAAGTAATTGGCAACGTCGTTTCATGACCCGCCATAACATTTGATGCTGAATCGCCCACTAAAATCACATCGACTCCTGCGGTGTCAACAATTTTTGCCATTGTATAATCGTAAGCCGTAAGCATTGAGATTTTTTCTCCGTTGCTTTTCATTTCGATCAATGACTTTGTTGTGATTCTTTTATAATCTTTTTTTGCTACTGACATTTTATGTTTTTTTGAAGGTGTAAAAGTATTGAATAATTATAAATTGAAATCAGCAATAGAAGAATATTTCGATGGTAAATATCTTTCCATCTTTAAAATCGATCTTAAACTCGCTGTCATCAAATTGTATAGAGTAAGAATGTGGTGCTTTTATGGACGCACCGATATAAGCACCGTATTTTTCGATAAATGCTTTTTCAGACAAGGAACTATCGAATGTGGTGGTTGGATTAAGTACAAATTTATTGTTTTCGTTAATGAAAACTTTTGTTATTTCGGCCTGATTTTTTTGTTCGTCGACAGAAACTTCTAAATCCGGATAATAGTAAAAAAGTTCACTTAGATAAACACTGCACTCATCGCTAACAGTTGCTTTTTTTACTGGTTTTCCAAATATTTTTACTAAATCTTTTTGGGTAAAGAATAATGATTTGGTTTTTACTCCTTTCAAAACAAATTCTGATTTTTTTACAAAAGCCAGGATTTCTTCCGGTGTTTTTTGTTTGGCAACTCCTTTGGCTATAACCATATTTAGCTCTGTATCGGCTAGAAGTTTAGGATCATTTAACTGTTTTACAACTTCATAATATCTTTGATATGCGGCTGCCAAAGTCGCTTTTTCGCTATTCCAGGCGAGTTCAACAATGCGTTCGCCAACAGTTTTTCGTTCACTGATATTACTAACATCCAGTTTATCAAATTCTTTTAGTAATGCATTAAAATCAGGTCTTTTTCCTATGAACTTTCTAAGCGTAAATTGGGCATATTCCTCATCAATACGGCCATATATATTTACCCATTCGTCCGGGTTTTTTGGCAAATAATTTATAGCAACAGGATCTCCTGTATATAAAATTTCTCTGATTTTTGAGTTCTTATCAGGTAATGCCCTCGCTTTTAAACCGGCAACCAGAACAAAAAGATGATTGCTGCCATAATAACCGTCACCAACTTCTATAATTGGGTTTTCGCTGTCTTTTGTTTGAATATCTTTGGCATTTAGTCTTTCTGCAATGAAGTTTTCAGGAACATAACCTTCAGATAAATTATCTGCTTTTACCTTGTACCAGCCATTTTCATTTCCTGAAAGTAAGCGTACTTCGGCACCATATTTAAAATATCCTAAAAAGTCTGACGAAGTGTTTTTAGAGGTATATAATCTTGTATCTGAATTTAGAAAATAACGATCTTGAGAATGTGATAAAACCGAACATAATAATAAGGCAAATAGAAAGTGGTATTTTTTCATGAAATAATTTTTTGGAAGATTTTTTTGCCACGAATT
>NZ_MUGS01000007.1 GCF_002222055.1 Flavobacterium araucananum | reverse complement strand
TAAACCTAAAAATTATAAAGTGATAATTAAGGATCACTTTAATTCACTGATTGAAGCAAATAAATTTGAAATAGAATTTGAAAAAAAAGTAGACAACTTTGATGAAGTTAAAAAATATATTGGTGTAAGATTATATAACGAAGAATACGTTGATTATACTGGAAAAGAATTTACAATTGGAAAAGAATTTGAAGGAGATATTTATTCTATGATTATATTTGATTTTCCTCATAGTATTTCAAGTATAAAGCCAGAGCAAATAAAAAAATGGGGAAAATCTATAGACGAACTTTTCGAAATTGGAATACAAAATATTAGAAAAAAATATCCACTTACAATAACAAAAGAAGATTTTAATACATTCGACATTTGGTTTGTAAATTCTGATCATTTTTTTACACCAAACATACTATTTGATATAGAAAACCTCAAAAAACTTAGTGGCAGTAATGGTTTATTGATAGGAATTCCTCATAGACATTCAGCAATAATATATCCGATTGAGAATTTAGAAATCGTAAAAGCTATGAATGGAATTTTTCCAGCAATTCATAATATGAACATTGAAGGGCCTGGTTCTCTTAGTAATAAAGTTTTTTGGTATAAGGATGAAATTTTTACTGAAATTCCGTATAAAATTCAAGATGGGAAATTGCAATTTTTTCCTCCAGAAAACTTTCTAAAAATGCTAAACGAACTAAATACTTAAATAAAATTGATGACTTAGGCACGTCTGTAGTCTTACTTTACGGCAGACTTAAGAACAAAGCTACACAAAACTTATATTATGGACTACACAGATTTTTTAACAAATTGTTTTGCGAATTAGAAAAATTGCAAGATAATTTAAATATGTCTTATGATATTAATTCTTATACGAGATGGGATTATGACCAGCCAAGTGGTATTATAACTCTTTCTAAAGCTGATAAAATTATTAATTTTAGATATTATGAAGTTGGAACTTTTTCAACAGAATTAAAAACTTGGAAATGGTCTTGGGACAATGAAAGCACATCAAAAAATGTAGTCGTTGATATTGAAAAAATTAAAGGTTTTGGAATTGCAAATGAGTATGAGAATTTAATTAATGGAGAATTTACTTCGTACGAAGAAATAGGATGGGAATTATCGTCTATTTGCTGTAATTTAATTGGAGGCATTGGTGTATATAGACCTGTTATTGATCATTTAAAAATTCACCTTGTACTAACCGAAGTAATTGATAATGATATAGCAGAAAGGGAAAAGACTAAATATGTTGATTGTGAAAATCATAACAGAAGAAGATGGGCATTTATCTGTCAGCATCTAAAAGAAGGAAGTAAAAATGGATTTGAAGAATCTTTTGAAACGTATGAAGACATGGAATTTGAGTATGAAGATGATGATTTTGTAGCTTGGTGTAACGACTGTGAAAAAGTAAGAGATGAAGAAGATAGTTTATCAGGAAAATGTAGGGAAGAAGGCAAATTTAAAATTGTTTGTGAAAAATGTTATTTCAAAATTAAAGAAAGTAACATCTAAAAAGAAATACATCTATCAATTAGTTTTAAAACTGGTGTAGAATATGGAGGAATTACATTACTGCCAGACTTTTTAGGATACGATAGTAAGACAAGATATACATTAACATAGTCATCCAAATGGTTATTCGTTAACACCTTCAGGTTTAGATGGAAAAGATAATCCTTGGAAAGGAAATGACATTAAGATGAAAACTTGGCTTAATAAGGAGTATCCTGGTCGTGTTTCAACATATATTTTTAATATGGGCAAACTGCAAAATTTTAATATTTAATAAATTCAAAAAATGGTAAAAATAATGAAGGTTCTTATATTGCTAATTATAATATTAGCAGGTAGTTGTCAATCTTATGATAAGGATGTTTCTTATAATGAGTTGTTAAAATTACAAAGCACACATAAAATTACAAATTCTAATTTAGAGAAATCTCTTCATGAAGTTTTGAATGATACTATAAACTACAGTAAATATGATTTTACAATTTTGATACTAATTAGTAACAAGACACATGCTAAAAATGAAGTATGTATTTCAAAAACTGATTATAATATTTTTAAAGGGAATAGACCTGATGGATTTAACAAATTGATTGGGTATTTTAATTATGAAGGTATTCCAGTACTTTTATTTGGGGATAATAATAAAGCTATTATTAGATTAGAAAAAATTGATTTCTATAATATATTAGGTAAAATGCCAGAATATGGTCCCGATAATCCTCCAATAATTTTTGAACCAAGGATGAAATGTCATGAAGAGCAACAATAATCCACAAAGAACCCAAAACATAAAACCTCGCCTCACAATGAGGCTTTTTGCGTTTATAAAGCTTGAGTTATCGAGCTTTTTTTTCTGCATAAATGCCAACCTTAAAGTTGAATTAAAAATAAAAAAATCCCTGGCATTTATGCAGGCAAAACAAGCATACCCGCCGCGGATTGAACAAATAAAAAAAGGTTCGTATTGCGATGGCAAATGAAAAGGTGTTGAAGAAACGAGATATTGTACATAATGACTCGTTATGTAATATAACTCTGGTGTCAAAATTGTCTTATTTTAGTATAACAATGGCTTTAAGCAAACATTGTATTCTGTTAAACTTAATAAGTTTGAAAAAAATACAAGCATGAAAGCATATCCTATTAATTTTAGCGTCATCGAAAGATTAGTTGAGCAAGATGTACAACGAAAAAAAATACTCAAACAAAAAAACAAAAATAGTGTCGTATTGTGGGTTTTAATAACTCTTGTGATAATTAGTTTTATATAATCTACAAAGTGAAAACCCTCGCGAGTTGCGAGGGTTTTTATTGTTTTTAAGTATTGAATGTTTACTTTCGGATTTTAGTTTTTATTCGAAAACATTCCTTAAAAGATCGTCTTTCAAAAAGTTTTATGCCAATTTTGATGCGTGTTTTAGATTTGTGATAAAACCGTTGACATTTTAAATCAAAAATCACTTTATTTCATTAATTTTTTGATTTGATCGAAGCTTCAAGGTTTCTCTCAATAGTATGTCCGGGTCTTGACCACTTGGGTTTTTCGCCTAGAGGAGCAAACTGCGAATCTGCAGCTTCTACCGTTTGAGGTTGCGAAACTTTAACAAATGGTTTTTGCGGAATTAATCCTAATAAGTCAAACATTTTCATGTCTTCCTGTACATCAGGGTTTGGCGTTGTAAGCAATTTGTCTCCTGCAAAAATAGAATTTGCACCGGCAAAAAAGCACATTGCCTGCCCTTCGCGGCTCATATTTGTTCTTCCGGCAGATAGACGTACCTGAGTATCCGGCATTATGATTCTGGTAGTAGCAACCATACGGATCATTTCCCAAATTTCTACCGGTTTTTCTTCTTCCATCGGAGTTCCTTCAACAGCTACCAAAGCATTAATAGGCACTGATTCCGGCTGAGGGTTTAATGTCGAAAGTGCTACAAGCATTCCTGCTCTGTCTTCGATGCTTTCACCCATTCCTATAATTCCTCCGCTACAAACCGTAACATTGGTTTTGCGAACATTTTCGATAGTCTGTAAACGATCTTCGAAACCACGAGTAGAAATTACATCTTTATAATACTCCTCAGAAGTGTCTAAGTTATGATTGTAAGCATATAAACCAGCTTCTGCCAAACGTTGTGCCTGATTTTCTGTAATCATACCCAACGTACAGCATACCTCCATGTCAAGTTTATTAATAGTACGAACCATTTCTAAAACCTGATCAAATTCTTCACCATCTTTTACATTTCTCCAGGCAGCACCCATACAAACGCGCGATGATCCGCTGGATTTTGCACGCAAAGCCTGTGCTTTTACCTGACTTACACTCATTAAATCATTTCCTTCGACTCCTGTGTTATAACGTGCAGCTTGCGGACAATACCCACAATCTTCAGGGCAACCTCCCGTTTTTATAGAAAGTAAAGTAGATACCTGAACTACGTTAGGATCGTGCTTTTGTCTATGTATTGTTGCTGCTTCATACAGCAAGTCCATCATAGGTTTATTGTATATGGCGATTATTTCGTCTTTGGTCCAATTGTGTTTTGTAATGCTCATTGATACATTGTTTTTGATGCTTCAAAAGTAGTTAAATAGTTCTAATCACCAAATGTTGAATTATCTAAATGAATGTGTATCGAATTTTTCTAAAAAAAGAAAACTCTAAAAGCATAGAATTGTGTTTCGTATGATTTTAGAGTTTTAAAAGGTTTTGGTCTATTTTAGAAATTAATCGGCGACATATTTGTTGTTCCAGTATAACATCATCATTAAAGTAACAATGACAGAGGAGGCAACTCCTTCAAATAACAAGCAAATGCAATAAGTAGGTACCGAAGGATTTCCTCCAAACATAAAAGTTTCGGATAATGTTTTTACATAAGCATCACCACCTCTTGCATAACTATACACCAATAATCCAAAAACGCTCAGCGCTACACCAACCACAGAAGTTGCCATAGCCGAAACGGCATTGGATACAAAATTGGTTTCTCCTTCGTGCAGGTTCATTTTCATTGTTTTATTTACCCCATAAAATATAAAAAATACATTCAGAGTACGCAAATAGAATAAATGAGCTAAACCTAAAACGTTCATCAATAAAAAATAAATTCCTATCCCGAGGAATATCAAAAAACCGTTGGTAATTTCTTTAGGTAATTTCATAGTGGTTATTTTTAAAGAAGTTAATAGTAAATATTTGATAAACAGAGTTCTATATCAAATTTACTAAAAAAACAACTACGATGATTTAAAAATGTTAAAAACTATTGGGAGCATTATTTTAAAAAACGTATTCAATCTAAAAAGAGTAATCTCTACGGGCAATGTCATTAAGTTAAGAGATTTTAGATTGAAGATTAACGATTTCTGATTGGTGTTGTTAAATACTAATATCACCTATTTTTCTGGGCTCTAAAGATCTGAAATCAAAGATCGTTACTCAAAAATCAGCAATCATTTTATCTGTTTTTTTCTTAACTTAATGACATTTGCTTCTATCCCTCACGCGAAACCGTTAAACGAGATATTTTGGATGTTTGGATATTTGGATCATTTTGAACGGATTAAAATCCGTCCCTACAAAATAATCCGAGCCGAATGCTCTCAAAAAATTCCGTAGTAATGAACTATCTTGTAGCAACGGATTTTAATCCGTTGATTGAAAAAGAAAATCAAGATAAAGTTCCATAGGAACGCCATATAGTAAGCGTTACAAAATGAATAAAAACTTCACAAAAATATTTTTAATTTTTCTTTTCGCTTCTTTCTATAGCAATCCTCACGCGAAACCTTAAAACGAGATATTTGGATGTTTGGATCATTTTCAACAGATTAAAATCCGTCCCTACAAAATAATCCTAGCCGAATGCTCTCAAAAAATTCCGTAGTAATGAACTATCTTGTAGCAACGGATTTTAATCCGTTGATTGGAAATGAAAATCAACATAAAGTTCCATAGGAACGCCATATAGTAAGCGTTACAAAATGAATGAAAACTTGACAAAAGTATTTTTAATTTTTCTTTTCGCTTCTTTCTATAACAATATGACCGCACAAGCTCGTCCTGTTTTAGGAAACGAAAAAATGGGCTCAACCGCTTTGTCTAAAATCTCTTAATTTAATGACATAGCCCATAGGGACTAGACATTCTTTAAAGTTGTTTTAAAAAAGCCAAAGCATTTGTTTTATCCTGATGCAATTGCTCTTTTAATAAATCAACCGAGCCAAATTTTTGCTCTTCGCGAAGATATTGCAATAGCGAAACCTCCATTTTCTGACCGTAAATATCAGCATCAAAATCAAATAAATTGACCTCGATTGTTTGGCTTTGCCCATTCACAGTAGGATTAAAACCAATATTCATCATGCCAAAAACTTCTTCTTTGCCTATTAAAACTTTTACCACATAAACACCAATTTTTGGAATGAGCTTGTAGTCTTCTTCAATTTTAATGTTGGCGGTCGGGAAGCCAATTGTTCGTCCTAATTGTTTGCCTTTTACAACTTCGCCCGATAAAAAATAAGCGTAACCCAAATATTCATTGGCCAGGGTCATATTTCCTTCATTTAGGGCTTTTCTAATTTTGGTTGAGCTTACAGATACATCCTGAATTTCCTGAGCCGAAATTTGTTCAACTTCAAAACCATATTCAGCACCAAAAGAAATCAGATCATCGATATTAGCCGTTCTGTTTCTTCCAAATCGGTGATCGTGACCAATAATTATTTTTTGAATATGAAACTGATCTACCAGGATAGAATGCACAAACTCTTCGGCAGTTAATCTGGAGAAACTTTCGTTGAACGGATGAATAACAAGATTCTCAATTCCTGTTGCTTCCAGTAGTTTTGTTTTTTCAGAAATAGTATTCAAAAGTTTTATTTCTGACTTTTCTTGTAAAACCATTCTTGGATGTGGAAAAAAAGTAAGTACTAAACTTTCATATTTTCCGTTTTCTGTATTTTGAGTTATTCGTTCAAGAATTTTTTTGTGACCAATATGTACGCCGTCAAAGGTACCAAGAGTTAAAATTGTTTTCTTGGTTGACTGAAAATCGTTTATAGAATGAAAGAGCTTCAAAACAAATAATTTAGGATGGTGCAAATTTATGCTTCTATTTTAAATTTAATACTAAGCCCAATTGATTTTTTGTGGTCAATTTGTTTCTTTTTGTGAAAATGAACCAACTCGTCGGCAAAAAAGCATTAATTGTCGTATATATGTAAGAATTTAATTTAATTCACTTAATTTTGATTATTCAAACCCAATTCGAGTATGAAAAAAAAGCTACTTTTCCTGTTTTTTATCTTTTGTTGTGCAACAGTTCAGGCTCAAAGCGATGATTTGTGGCAAAAAGTGAACACTGTTTCCGTAGGCAAAAGAGCAAATGTATCGGACTCTAAAAGATTTTATTACAAGCTAAATACAGATTTTTTAAAGTCAAAATTATCAGCAACTACAAGCAAATTTTCAAAGAGTAGTGCTACAGTAATTACGTTTCCAAATTCTAATGGAGTTTTAGAGCGGTTTACAGTTTGGGAATCTTCTAATTTTGATCCCGAATTGCAGGCAAAATACCCAGAAATCAGAGCGTATGAAGGAAGTGGTGTAGACGACAAAACAGCAAAAATTCATTTTAGCTTAGCGCCAATTGGTGTTCAGACAATGGTACTTCGTGGAGATAAACCATCAGAATACATAGAACAAAATCCGGAGGATAAATCAGAATATGTCTTGTTTACTAAAAATGATGATGTGGCCAAAAGTTTATCATGCAAAACTATAGCATTAGATTTTGATAAAAACACCTCCTCAAAAACAGCAAAAACAACAGCCAATAATAAGGTTTTCAAAACTTTGCGACTGGCATTGTCTTGTACAGGCGAATATGCGGCCTATTTTGGCGGTACAAAAGTGGGCGCACTGGCAGGAATGAATGCTACTTTGACAAGGGTAAACGGACTTTTTAACAGAGATCTTGCAGTACGATTAATTTTGATTGCCAATACAGATGCTGTAATTTATACCAATGCAGCAACCGATCCGTACTCTAATGCAACTGACGGCACAAAAAATTATCCCGGAACCAGTGATTATCAGGTGTGGAATGTAGAAGCGCAAAATAATATAACAAGTGTAATTGGCGAAGCAAATTATGACATTGGGCATTTGTTTGGTGGTTCTGGCGGAGGAGGTAATGCGGGTTGTATAGGTTGTATTTGCGACAGTCCTACGGGACCCAATCAACCGGCCAAAGGAAGTGCTTATACATCGCCTTCAGACGGGAAACCGGAAGGAGACACTTTTGATATTGATTTTGTAGCGCATGAAATTGGGCATCAATTAGGAGCAACCCATACTTTTTCGTATGCGATAGAAGGAACCGGAACAAATGTAGAGCCCGGAAGTGGTTCTACCGTTATGGGTTATGCCGGAATTACAGATTATGATGTTCAGGATAACTCAGATGACTATTTTGCTTACGCCAGTATATGGCAAATTCAAAATAATTTTACTTCAAAAACCTGTCCCGTTAGCACAGCTATAACCAATAATCCGCCAGTGATTAATGCCGGAGCAGATTATACGATTCCAATCAGTACCCCATTTATTTTGACCGGTACAGGTTCAGATACTGAGGGAAACACCATTACCTATACCTGGGAGCAATACGATAGTGCAACAACAACTTCTACATCCAATAGTATTGCTTATCCAACAAAACCGGACGGACCTTTGTTTAGGTCCATACGTCCTGCAAATTCACCCGTTCGTTATATGCCAAGCCTGAGCAGCGTATTAGATAATAAACTGACAACAACATGGGAGTCTGTTTCGTCTATTGCAAGAACATTGCATTTTACTTTAACCGGCAGGGACAATGCAGCGCAGGAAACGGCACAAACCAATACAGATGCTATGGTGGTAAATGTAGTTTCGAATGCAGGACCCTTTAGCATTACTTCTCAAAATACCAACGATGTAGGCTGGATACAGGGATCGTTTCAAACCGTAACCTGGAATATTAATAATACCAACACTTTGCAAGGATCTTCGAATGTCAATATTAAATTATCTACAGACGGAGGTTTAACCTATCCTATCATTTTAGCAGCAAATACTCTTAATGATGGTACCGAAGTTGTACAGATTCCGATTAGTGTAGTAGCCTCAAAAAATTGCAGAGTTATGGTACAACCTGCGGCCAATATTTTTTATGCCATAAACAGTAAACCATTTGCAGTAGGATATACATCGACTACAACTTGTGATTCGTATAGTTTTGGAAATTCTTTTGCAATTCCTTACGGACCCGCTTTTACAACCAGAACAGTAAATGTTCCGGCATCTACAGGAACCGTTTCTGATGTAAATGTTATGGTAAATGTAACCCACGACAGACTATCAGATCTCGAAATTCAAATGATTAGCCCAAAAGGAACAATCGTTAACTTATATGATAAAAGCTGTTTGGGCGTAAAATCGACACTGATACTTCAGTTTGATGATGCCGGAGTTAATTTAGATTGTTCCAAAACAACCAGCCAGATTGTTCTTCCGGTCGATTTATTGGCTGCTTTCAACGGTGAGGATCCGCAAGGAACCTGGACTTTTAGAGTTCGCGATAATGTAAGTGGTAATTTTGGAACCATAAATTCAGCATCACTAAATGTTTGCAATCAAACTTTTACACTAGGAACACCAGATCTCAAAACATTAGACTTTGCTTTGTATCCAAATCCAAATAAAGGAAGTTTTACCATACAATTCGAAAGCGATTCCTTAAACCGTGTTGAGGTATTTGTACATGATATATTAGGCAAAAAAATATATTCGAATTCGTATGATAACACAAAGTTTTTTAATCAAAACATACAATTATCAAATGTATCTTCAGGAATGTACATCGTTACCGTTATTGATGGCGACCGAAGAACGATTAAGAAAATAATCGTCAATTAAAATTGGTAGCTCCTGTCTCTAAGAGTTCGCAATCGCCATACAGGCAATACTGATTTTTGCTCCCGGATTTTTTAATAAAGCCCGGGAACAGGCTTCAAGAGTTGCTCCTGTTGTTAGAACATCGTCGACAATCAAAAAATGTTTGTTCTCATTTTCTGTGGTAACAAAAGCATCAAATATGTTTTCGATATTGTCAGATCTTCCCGAGAGATTTTTTTTAGATTGCGTTTTAGAATATTTCGTACGATATAAAATAGTCGCATCGTACTTAATGTTTAAACCTTTGGCTAGAGCCTCGCCAAAAGTAGTTACCTGATTATAGCCGCGTTCCTTAAATTTTTTAGGATGCAAGGGTACAGGAATTACAACATCAAAAGGAACATTTAAAATCAGTTCTTTTAAATCCTCTACATACCAATTGCCTAAAACAGTACCAATTTCGGTATGCCCCTTATATTTTAGGTTGTGAATAAGTTCCTGAACAATTCCTTTTTTGTTAAAATACAAAAGTGCCGATGCGTGTTCGATAGCAATCTTGCCGTAAAATTTCTTGACCGCTTCGTTTTTTGAATCCAAATGATATTGAGTCAGAGGCATTTCGTGACGACAATTGGTGCATAGAACAGTTTCGTTCGTGATCAAAATAGTATGGCAACCTGCGCAAACCTTAGGAAAAAAGAGGCTAATAAGATAATTAAACACAAATAGAGAGAATTTAGTTACAAAAATAACGAAATCAATCCTGCAATCTTTGTTATTTTTCTTTTTTTTAAACGTACTTTTTATATTTTTGCATCACTATGGCAAAACAAGAAGATATATTTAAGAATGTGGTTTCGCACGCAAAAGAGTACGGATTTATTTTTCCGTCAAGCGAAGTATACGATGGATTGAGTGCAGTGTATGACTATGCACAAAATGGTGTCGAGTTAAAAAAGAATATCCGTGAATATTGGTGGAAATCAATGGTTCAGATGAATGAGAATATTGTGGGCCTTGATGCTGCAATATTAATGCATCCAACGACTTGGAAAGCTTCAGGCCACGTAGATGCTTTTAATGATCCGTTGATTGACAATAAAGATTCGAAAAAAAGATATAGAGCAGACGTTCTGGTTGAAGATTATGCCGAAAAGCTCAATCAAAAAGCAGTAAAAGAAATTGAAAAAGCGAGAACTCGTTTTGGAGATGCTTTTAATGAACAGGAATTTGTTACCACAAATGCTCGTGTTATGGAATATAAAGCCAAAGAAAGAGAAATTCTTGAAAGGCTTGCAAAAGGTATGACTGATGATCTTCAGGATGTAAAAGCGCTTATCGACGAATTGGAAATTGCAGATCCGGAAACCGGTTCAAGAAACTGGACAGACGTAAAGCAATTTAACCTGATGTTTGGTACTAAGCTTGGAGCATCTGCAGACTCTGCAATGGATTTGTACTTACGTCCGGAAACAGCACAGGGTATTTTTGTGAATTTCCTGAATGTTCAAAAATCAGGACGTATGAAGATTCCGTTTGGAATCGCTCAAACCGGTAAAGCGTTTAGAAACGAAATTGTTGCAAGACAATTTATTTTCCGTATGCGTGAATTTGAACAAATGGAAATGCAGTTTTTTGTACGTCCGGGTGAAGAAATGAAATGGTACCACCACTGGAAAGAAGCCCGTTTAAACTGGCATTTATCTTTAGGGTTAGGAAAAGAAAATTACCGTTTTCACGATCACGAAAAATTAGCACATTATGCAAATGCAGCGGCTGATATCGAGTTTAATTTTCCTTTTGGATTCAAAGAATTAGAAGGAATTCACTCCCGTACTGATTTTGACTTAAAAGCACACGAAGAACATTCCGGTAGAAAATTACAATATTTTGATGCCGAACTGAATCAAAACTATGTGCCTTATGTCGTAGAAACATCAGTAGGTTTAGACCGTATGTTCCTGGCTGTTTTTGCAACATCATTGCAGGAAGAAGTTCTGGAAGACGGTTCGACAAGAACAGTTTTAAAATTACCATCAGTTTTGGCGCCAACAAAAGCAGCCGTTCTGCCATTGGTTAAAAAAGACGGATTGCCGGAAATTTCTAAAAAAATCATCGAAGATTTAAAATGGGATTTCAATGTTGCTTATGATGAAAAAGATGCAGTAGGACGTCGTTACAGAAGACAAGATGCTCTTGGAACCCCGTTTTGTATTACAGTAGATCATCAAACAATCGAAGATCAGACCGTAACCATTCGTCATAGAGACACCATGAAACAGGATCGTGTAAAAATAGCTGAATTAAAAGATATTATTGAAAACGAAGTTTCGATGAAAAACTGGTTAATGAAAATGTAATATCTTCAAAATAAGATCATATAAAAATCCCAAATTCCGTATAGGAGTTTGGGATTTTTTTAATTCTAAATTTTGTATTTTGTCGATGAAAATTGCACTTTATCCTTATATATCAACATTTGTTTGTAATGTATTAACAATGAAACCGTAAGCGAATAGAAAGTCGTAATTTAATTGCGCATAAAATAGTAAAAATAATTTTTTTCAAAAGTATTGATGAAACTAAAAGGATAGTTGTCGGGGATTCATTAAAAATCAACAAAGGCTAATATTGAAAAAGTATTCGTATATTATAATTGATGATCACGCTGAAAGTATTTTGAGAACCAGAACTATTGCAGAAGGGTTTTCAGGATTAACTTTTGTGGCATCGGCTGCGAACTATTACGAGGGATTAAATTTGGTTTTAGAACACAGACCTTCGATCGTTTTTTTAGAAATTGATCCCAACGATTTGTCCAGTAATTTATCACTTGCTTTTATAAATGAACTCTACAGGTATTTAACCCTTATTCCTAAAATAATAGTTACGACCACAAAAAAAGAACTGGCTTTTGAGTCTATTCAGTATGGAGTTTTTGATTACCTCTTAAAACCGGTTTTGTCTTCAGATTTGCTTAAGTCTGTTTTAAAGCTTGAAAAAAGCAACCTAAGTACAGATTTTCTCGAAATAAGAGACGAAATCACTTCGTCGGTACTTCCGTTCGTTCACTCTTCAAAAGAAGCAAATAAGCCGCTTATTATTTGTATCAAATCCTATGGTGATTATCGCTACATAAATGCTGCTGATATTTGCTACCTTCAGGCAGATAATAATTCGACCGATATTTACTTAAATTCAGGCGAAATGATAACTGCTTTCAAAACATTAAAGCATTTTGAGAGTATTTTGCCCCATCCATTTATCCGAATTCATAACAGCTATATTGTCAATCAAAATTATATTTCAAGAATTCATAGCGGGAACTCAGTTTGTTATATAAAAAACTCTTCAAAAAAGATTCCTTTTTCTAAAACCTACAAATCAAATGTAGATTTTATTATTGCTGATTTTTCGATAGGAAACTACTTAGAGCTCTAATAATAAAGGATTTACATTAATTTGGTGCGCATTGACTATCAATTGGGTACGTTCTACCACAAACCTGTTTTTTTTTACAATATTTTTAGTTTGTAATGTTAGTTTTACACCCTGATTCGCACAAAAGCGGTCAGCTCCCTAAACAATAAATCAAACAATTAATACCCCCAAATCATGAAAAAAGCAGCCTTAACAATCGCATTATTCTCTACAGTAATAGTAGCAACTTCATTTTCTACACCAGAAACCACATCATATTTAGCAGTTTCAGATTCTATCAAAATTTGGCCTGCAGGCGGTACTGATGGCGGCGCTACCGGAAAACAAAAGAAAGGTGATTATCACCAGGGAAATGAGGAGTCATTAAATAGTGGTAAACATTTAAATTTTGCCAGTGTGAATCAATCTGTCAGAACAGATAAAAAAGTAGATTAAGCTACAATTTTAATAAATAATATTTAGGCTGCTAATTTTTTAGCAGCTTTTTTTGTATCTATAGTTTTACTATTTTTGGTAAAATTCAAAGACACAAATTGAAAAAAAAATGTAAAATACTATCACTTTTATTCTTTGTTTTATTGGCATGTACCAAGAAAGCAGAAGTAAATAAAAGTACAATTTCCTCAATAGATAGTCTTCCTGCGTATCTTTCATTAGCAAACGAAAATAATCTGCCTTTAGCGATTAAACAAAACTACAGTCGAAAAGCGCTGGCTATAATCCTGAGCCAAAAAGATGACTCTCTTAATAAAGTAAATCTTTTTAAAGTTGCGAATCGTTACTACAACATGAGCGATTGGAAATCATACCTTCAAACCACTAAATTGGTTTTGCAAAGGGCAAAAAAATCCAAAGATTCTGTTCATATCGCCAAAGCTTATATGTATTTGGGGGATTATTATGAATCTCAATCTATTTCTGACAGCGCTTTTAGGAATTACTTCAAAGCCGAAAAGCTTTATTTGAAAATAAATGATCAGTATAATTTAGCAAAAACGTTCTTAAACAAAGCAAGTCTGCAATATAATGAAGGTGATTTTTTTGAAAGCGAAATTGCCGTTTTTAAAGCTTTAAGCAGTTTAAAGAAACAAAAAAAAGTTAATGATCTCTATTACGAAAGCTATAATCTTCTGGGAATATTATACAACGAAAGAGATGAATATACAAAAGCATTAGAATTTCAAAACAAGGCTTTGTCTATTCTAGAAGACAAATCGATACAATTGTTTTATCAGTATAAAGCGGCTTCGCTCAATAATATTGGCTTTATCTATATGAATATGGGTAATTATAAAAAGGCCAAATTGTTTTTTGAAAAGGGATTAGCACAAAAAAATCTATTTGAAGATCGGGCCAGTTTATATGCAATACTACTGGATAACTTAGGATATGCAAAATTCAAATTGAAAGAATCAGATCAACTGCCGGATTTGTTTTATAAATCATTAAAAATAAGGGACAGTCTTGATCTTAATTCAGGAGTTGTTTCCAGTAAAATACACCTCTCAGAATATTTTGCTTTTAAGAAAGATACTTTCAAAGCCTTTCAGCTTTCAAAACAAGCTTTGGCTTTATCGCGTACGTCAAATAAATTCGTTAACACATTAGAAGCGCTCAAGCAAATTGCACTTGTTGATCCTGAAAATGCTTCAGTATATTCTAAAGAGTATATCCGGTTAAATGATAAGATGGTAAAAGCAGAAAGAAAGATGGGAGAAAAATTCTCCAGAATCGAATATGAAACCAGCGAAATAAAAGATCAAAATTCAAGTTTGCAGGAAAAGAATAAAACCCTGATATACGTTTTTAGTATTTGTACCCTGATAGGATTGTTTTTCTATGTTTATAAAACCCAACAGGCAAAACACAGGGAATTAATTTTTAAACAACAACAACAAATTGCAAACGAAGACATCTATAATTTGATGATTTCGCAGCAAAACGATATTGAGCTTACGCGTATTAGAGAAAAGAAAAAAGTAGCGCAGGATTTGCATGATGGTGTTTTAGGCCGAATGTTTGGTATAAGGATCAGTTTAGACAGCTTAGATAAAGTAGATGAGGCGGAAGCCGGACCTAAAAGAAAAAAATATCTAAGAGAGTTAAAGAATATTGAAGAAGATATTCGCGAAATCTCACACGACTTAAACAGAGAAAAATCAGAATTAATTAATAATTTCATTGCAATCTTAAACAAACTATTTGAAGATCAGCAAAACACCTACAAATCAAAATTGATCACTTCTTTTGACTCCAATATCAAATGGGAATTGGTTAGTAATGCCGTTAAAATTAATTTGTACCGAATTGTGCAGGAAGCACTTCAAAATTGTAATAAATATGCAAAGGCAAGTACAATAACAGTTGAGTTTAAAAGTGAAATAGATCATCTGGTTGTCTCCATTTCTGACGATGGAGTAGGTTTTAATACTCAAAAAACAAAAAACGGAATAGGTTTGCATAATATTAAATACAGAGCTGCAGAATGCAAAGGCACCGTTGCTTTACATTCGGCCAAAGACCAAGGAACCCATCTTATAATTAAAATCCCCATAGATCAAAAAATTAACCTGCAAAATACATGACAGTTGACCCAAATACCCCAGATCCCCAATTAATAACAAAAAATATATTAATTGTCGACGATCATCCTTTTATTATCGAAGGCTATAAAAATGCGATAACACGTTACAATCCCAAACAATATAAATTTTTAATTTCGCAGGCACACGATTGCAAATCAGGATATGATTTAATTCAGGACCCGGAAACCCCGGATTTTGATGTCGCTTTTTTAGATATTAGTATGCCCGCTTATGAAGAAAAAGATATTTTTTCAGGAGAAGACCTTGCCAAGCTCATTTTGAAAAAAATGCCAAACTGCAAAGTTATTTTATTAACGATGTACACCGAATTACTAAAAATTAAAACCATTATAAGAACCATAAGTCCAAATGGTTTAATTATTAAAAATGATCTGACTTTTGATGAATTGCTTTTTGCATTCGATAAGGTGATGAAAAATGATAAATACTACAGTCAGTCCGTTCAGAAAATACTCAATCGATCTCCGCATAATTCAATCGAAATTGATGAGTTCGACAAGCAAATTCTGTTTCATTTATCAAAAGGAACACGAGTAGAAGATATGCCGCAATACATTCCGATATCCTTAAATGCAATCGAAAAACGTAAAGTAAGCCTGAAAGAATTACTTAAAGTAAAATCAGGTTTAGACGAAGACTTGCTAAAAGAAGCCAAAAGCAAAGGACTTTTTTAGACTACTTGTTTAAAAAAAGTTTGCCACGAATTTCACAAATTTACACGAATTTTTATCTATTAGGATGCTAAAAATAATTGATGCTAATTTGTGAAATTCGTGGCAAAAAAACTATTCGCTTAAAGCATCCCAACCACGGGCTTTTAAAGCAATTTGAGTATTAGCGCGGGTTACCAGATGTATGCCTTCGCTTTCGTCTGCCATGTGACCAATAACAGAGAAATTAGGGTTTCCTTTTATCTTGTCAAAATCATTGATGTCAATTGTAAAAAGCAGTTCATAATCTTCGCCTCCATTTATGGCAACCGTTGTGCTGTCGATATTAAACTCTTCGCAAGTCGAAATAAATTGCGGATCCAACGGAAGTTTATCTTCGTATAAATTGCAACCCACTTTTGACTGTTTACACAAATGAATAATCTCAGACGATAACCCGTCTGAAATATCGATCATCGAAGTTGGTTTAATTTCAAGAGCGTGCAATAAAGTACGTACATCTTTTCTGGCTTCAGGTTTTAACTGGCGTTCGATTAAGTAGCTGTACATATCCAGATCCGGTTGGCTATTTGGGTTAACCTGAAAAACCTGTTTCTCACGTTCTAAAACCTGTAATCCCATATAAGCAGCGCCAATATCACCTGTTACAACCAACAAGTCTGTTTTTTTGGCACCATTTCTATAAACAAGCTCGTCCTCATTTGCCTCGCCAATCGCGGTAATGCTAATAATTAATCCCTTTTGCGATGAGGTAGTGTCGCCACCAATGACATCAACCTTATATTCTTTTGCAGCATGCGTAATTCCTTCAAACAACTCTTCCAGAGCTTCTAGAGGAAAACGATTAGAAACGGCTACAGAAACGGTAATTTGCGTTGGTCTTGCATTCATGGCACAAATATCAGACACGTTTACAACGACTGCTTTATACCCTAAATGTTTTAGTGGCATGTAAGCCAAATCAAAATGTACACCTTCAATCAGTAAATCAGTAGAAACAACTACTTTTTTATCCTTAAAATCAAGTACAGCCGCATCATCGCCTATACTTTTTAAAGTAGATTCCTGAGTAACATCAAAATTCTTTGTTAAGTGTTCAATTAAGCCAAACTCGCCTAATTGGGCTATACTGGTACGTTGCGGATTTTTATCTTCGATCATTTTTTCTGAGTTCCAAAGTTTTTAAGGTGCAAAGGTACAAAGGCTTTGTCTCTAATTTACAGTAACAAAAAAAATATTTAAAAAACATAAATCCTGTTGACAAACTGTTGTCACCACCCCTCGATACTTTTGAAGTATTAAAAACAAAAACACTTTAAAAGATGAAAACATTAGCTGCACAAGTAATTACTCCGGAAGATTTGTTGAAACACTGGCAAGGACATCGCGCCCTGACACGTCGCATAATCGAAGTATTTCCTGAAAAAGATTTCTTCGAATTCTCAATAGGAGGAATGAGAACTTTCTCTAAATTAGTCGATGAGCTTTTAGCAATTGCCGCTCCGGGCTTAAAAGGAATTGTCAATAAAGAGGCAAAACCATTCGCAGAAGAATCTGAGAAACTGATTTTTAAAGCCCAATACCTTGAAAAATGGGACGAAGCAACATTAGAAATTAATCAATATTGGGAAAAACTGACGATTGAGGATTTTAATGAAACCTTTAATCTTTTTGGGCAGTACGAATTTCCGGTTATTCAGAATATTTTATATTTTGTAGATAACGAAGTACATCACCGCGGACAGGGATATGTTTATCTAAGAGCATTAGGGGTAGAACCTCCTTTTTTCTGGGAAAGATAGATTGCTGTAAATGCTAAAAAAAACTCCTGATGATGAAATTAAATTTCAGCTTAGGAGTTTTTTTATGATAGTCTTTTGATATAAGTTTCAAGTAATTCCAGCGTTCTGTTTTTGAGTTTTTCGGGTTCTACAATCGTAGCATAATCGCCAAACATTAGAAACCAACGCGGAAAACTTTCCTGGATATCCCGTGACATAAACGTCATTTCGATTTGGTCTTCAACTTCTTTTTCAGAAACATAACCGTGATATTTTTGTTCGTATCGAAGATAATTGATGATTTTTTTAGAAACTAAAATCCGGACTTTTGTTGTTGGGATTGTTTCATTTTTTTTTAAATACGTTTCGAGTGAATCGTGTTCGATAGTAAAATTGCATTCTGTTTTTTGAATAGCCTGAATTCTGTCTGTTCTAAATTGTCTGTAATCTTGTCGCAAATGGCAATAACCCAAAAAATACCAACTGTTATTGTCATGAAAAACACCAACAGGTTCAATGTTTCTGCTGCTTGCTTCAGGAGCTTCGAGTGTTTTGTAAGATAAAACGATTTGTTTTTTCTCGGCAATACTATCAAATAACACAGCCAGTGTATTGGGTATTTTATCATGAAACAACGGTTCTGCCGTTTGCATTATAACTCTTGATTCGATGTTTGAAAGCCAGTCTTTATCACTACTTCTTAAAACCGACTTTAATTTATACATCGCAGATGTATAATGAGTTCCTAAAGTAGGATCAGTAAATTTTTGCATTAGTTTTTCGGCAGCAATAAAACTGCTTACCTCTTCGCGCGTAAACATAACAGGAGGCAATCTATAACCGTCCATTAAAGCATAACCCACTCCGGCTTCGCTATAAATAGGAACACCCGAAGCTTCAAGAGTTCGGATATCACGATAAATAGTTCTTAAACTAACTTCAAAACGATTGGCTAATTCCTGTGCTTTTACAATTTTTTTAGATTGCAATTGGATAAGAATAGCGACAATACGGTCAAATCGTTTTGGGGTTTCGTCCATTTTTTTCTTTAATAAGTACAGAGGTTCTGAGTTGCTGGGGTTCTAAGGATCAAAGGATCAAAGATACAAAGGTTCAGAGTTTAAAGAACCAATAAAGCTGTCCCAAATTAGGACAGATTCAAAGTAAAAAAATATCGAAATCTGTATCTGTAAGGCGTATTACACAGTAGAGTTACGCTCTGAAAGAGCATTTGCAATAGGATGGTGCTGAGGCTCAAAGGATCAAAGATACAAAGGTTCAGAGTTTAAAGAACCAATAAAGCTATCCCAAATTAGGACAGATTCACGGTAAAAAAAATCATCAAAATCTGTATATGTAAGGCGCATTACACAGTAGAGATACGCTCTGAAAGAGCATTGGCTATAGCATGGTGCTGAGGCTCAAAGGTTCAAAGATACAAAGGTTCAGAGTTTAAAGAACGAATAAATCTGTCTCAAATTAGGATAGATTCACGGTAAAAAAAATCATCAAAATCTGTATCTGTAAGGCGCATTACACAGTATAGATACGCTCTGAAAGAGCATTGGCAATAGCATGGTGCTGAGGCTCAAAGGATCAAATATACAAAGGTTCAGAGTTTAAAGAACCAATAAAGCTATCCCAAATTAGGACAGATTCAGGGTGAAAAAATTATCAAAATCTGTATCTGTAAGGCGCATTACACAGTAGAGATACGCTCTGAAAGAGCATTGGCAATAGCATGGTGCGGAGCACCATGAAATAAGCCCAGTAAGGGCGAAAGAATATCCCCGAAGCAAACGTTTATTATATTATTTATTTAAGAAAAACAAAAAACCCGATAGCGAAAGTTATCGGGTTTTTCTCTATTCTA
Source organism: Flavobacterium araucananum (assembly GCF_002222055.1). GTDB lineage: Bacteria > Bacteroidota > Bacteroidia > Flavobacteriales > Flavobacteriaceae > Flavobacterium > Flavobacterium araucananum. Next base: position 151,876 of record NZ_MUGS01000007.1, on the reverse strand, counting down.
TTTTAAGCAATTTTTAGAATTTGTATAATAAACCAAATTTAGGTTGCGCAAAAATATTATTAAACAAATTGATATTTAGTTCAAAAGTATCAGAAGAGGAACCATTTTCAGGTTTTGAATTGTTGTATGTTAAAATATCAGCAAGAGCAAATGTAGCAGCCCATTTCTTGGTAAAGAAATAGTTTAATCCGACAGTAACATTTGCTTTAATTCCGTTTGAAGTATTCTCTACATGTGATATTTCCGTTTTAGTATGATTGTATCCTAAACCTGCTTCTCCAAATACTTTAAGGCGTTTGGCATCGAGTTCTAAGAAATAGTATCTCGCAAATGCACCAATACCAAATGCATTGTTCTTTGTTTCTAAGAGAGTTCCTTTGAATGCTGTAGATCCGGATATATTAGCGTCTAATCCTATAGCCAGTTTATCAGATAGTAGATATCCAAATTTAGGATTGATCCCAAATGAGTTAGAATCATCTTTTACGGTAGTTACGGATATACCTCCCTCAACAAACATATCTCCTTTTTGAAAAGTGATACCTTTTGCTGAATGTAATTCTTGTTCAACTTCTTTTTGTTGTGCGTTGGCAAACGAAAAAGTAAATAATGCTATAATAGCAGCGATTTTTGATTTCATAATAAATAAAGTTTAAATAGTTAATGTATGTTTGTGTGTTTTTCACGATGTAAAAATAAATCAAAAAACTTACAAAATATTATATTTTTGTAAGTTTTTATTTAATATAAATTATTTTAACACAAAATAAAACCCGATACCATAAGTTATCGGGTTCAATCTATATCTATTCTCTTTATTCTAAGAAAGTCTAATCATTCAATTTTAAAACCGCCATAAATGCTTCTTGCGGAATCTCTACGTTTCCTACCTGACGCATACGTTTTTTACCTTTTTTCTGTTTTTCCAGCAATTTACGTTTACGGGAGATATCTCCACCATAACATTTTGCGGTAACGTCTTTACGAAGTGCTTTAATCGTTTCACGAGCAATAATCTTAGCCCCAATTGCAGCCTGGATCGGAATGTCAAATTGTTGTCTTGGGATTAATTCACGTAATTTCTCGGTCATTTTTTTACCAATATTGTATGCATTGTCTTCGTGAATCAAAGCCGAAAGGGCATCAACTGTTTGGGCATTCAAAAGAACATCCAGTTTTACTAATTTTGAAGTCCTCATTCCAATCGGAGAGTAGTCAAATGAAGCATAACCTTTAGAAACTGTTTTTAGACGATCATAAAAATCGAATACAATTTCTGCCAATGGCATATCAAAATTCAGTTCAACACGTTCTGTAGTCAAATAGGTTTGGTTGGTAATCACACCACGTTTTTCGATACACAAACTCATTACGTTTCCAACAAAGTCAGATTTTGTAATGATTGTTGCTTTAATATAAGGTTCTTCGACTCTGTCTAAACGAGAAGGTTCAGGTAAGTCAGAAGGATTGTTTACAACGAAAGGAACGTCGGGTTCTTTTTTGGTATAAGCCAAATACGAAACGTTAGGTACAGTAGTAATTACTGTCATGTCGAACTCACGCTCTAAACGTTCCTGGATGATTTCCATGTGAAGCATTCCTAAGAATCCGCAACGGAAACCAAATCCTAAAGCAGCAGAACTTTCAGGAGTAAAAACTAACGAAGCATCATTTAGTTGCAGTTTTTCCATCGAAGAACGCAAATCTTCATAATCCTCTGTATCGACAGGATAAATTCCGGCAAATACCATAGGTTTTACATCCTCAAAACCAGTAATCATATTAGTGGTAGGCGTTTTGGCATCTGTTAGCGTATCTCCAACTTTTACATCTTTGGCTTCTTTAATTCCTGAAATTAAATAACCAACATCACCTGCAGAAATTACATTTTTAGGAACCTGATTTAATTTTAAAGTTCCAATTTCGTCAGCAAAATATTCATTTCCGGTGGCCATGAATTTAATTTTTTGCCCTTTTTTAATTTGTCCGTTTTTCACACGAAAAATTACCTCGATTCCACGAAACGGATTGTAATGCGAATCAAAGATCAAAGCCTGTAATGGCTCATCTACGTTTCCTGACGGAGGTGGGATTTTTTCGATAATGGCAGCCAAAATATTTTCGACACCAAAACCTGTTTTTCCTGAGGCATGAATAATATCTTCCAGTTTACATCCTAATAAATCGATAATATCATCGCTAACTTCTTCAGGATTAGCACTTGGTAAATCTACTTTGTTCAAAACCGGAATAATTTCCAGGTCATTCTCTAAAGCCAGATATAAGTTTGAAATCGTTTGTGCCTGAATACTTTGAGCAGCATCAACAATCAAAAGCGCACCCTCGCAGGCAGCAATAGATCGGGAAACTTCGTATGAAAAGTCAACGTGACCGGGAGTATCAATTAAATTTAAAATATATTCTTCTCCTTTATAAGTATATTCCATCTGAATGGCGTGACTCTTAATGGTAATTCCACGCTCGCGTTCCAGATCCATGTTGTCAAGCAATTGAGCTTTTTCTTCACGAGCTGTAACGGTTTGTGTAGCGCCCAATAAGCGGTCTGCCAGTGTACTTTTACCGTGGTCAATGTGTGCAATAATGCAAAAGTTACGTATCTTCTTCATTTTAATAGATCAATTCTCGTAGCGAGTTTTAAGTATTTCAGGATATAAATTTGCGCTATAGCAATTGCTTTAGAGCTTGTTATTAAGGCGCAAAGATAGCGCAAAGTTTTGGATTCTGGAATGTAGTTGTTCGATAGTTGAATTCTAAGATTTAAAACAATGCTTAAAATTCAAAATTAAATCCTTTTTCTGTAAGTTTTTTGTAAATATCAGCATCAAATTTGTATAATTTGGCGGCACGATGCGACACCTCTTGCTGTTTCTCATCAAGAGGTACTAATAATTTCATGTGCAAAATCTTTCTTCGAAAATTTGATTTGTCTAATTCGATCCCTAATATTTCTTCATACAAATGCATGAGTTGTAATAAGGTGAATTTATCCGGCAAAAGATTAAAACCTATTGGTGCCTGACGCACGCGATTGCGCAATTGCATCAGGCTAAATTCGAGGATTTCGTTATGGTCAAAAATTAAATTTGGAATATCCTGAATCTTATGCCATTTTGCTTCAATTACAGAAACGCTGGCTTTAATATTATAGTCTTCGCGATTTAGCAAAGTATAATAGCCAACTGTGATTACTCTGGTACTTTTTACACGATCAGGATCCGTAAAAGCTTTTAGCTGTTCCAGATAAATGTTGTCAAGACCGGTAAGCTCATATAAAATTCGAAGTGCAGCATTATCAACACTTTCTTCCAGATATAAGTTTCCACCCAGGAGCCCCCATTTTCCTATACTTGCTCCTTCGGCGTGTTGCACCAGGAGAACTTCAAGATTTTTTTTGTCAAAAGAAAAAATAACGCAGTCAATCGAAATGCCGTCTATAACCAATTGTGCCTTTGCATTTAAAACAGTATTAGTTTCCGGAATGTTTTTAGAAGATAAAAATGTCATTAAAATTCAAAATTAAATCCTTTTTCTGTAAGTTTCTTATAAATCGCAGGATCAAATTGATACAATTTTGCGGCTCTGTGCGAAACGTCTTGTTGTTTTTCATCTAAAGCAACTAATAATTTCATGTGTAGAATTTTTCTGCGAAAATTAGATTTATCCATTTCAACCCCTAAAACCTCCTCATATAAATGCATTAATTGCAATAAAGTAAATTTTTCCGGTAACAAATTAAACCCAATCGGGGCCTGACGAACCCTGTTTTGAAGGTGTTTTAGACTATAGGCTAAAATTTCGTTATGGTCATAAATCAAATCCGGAATGTTATTGATCTTATACCATTTTGCATCAGCAGCAGTAAAACCGGCCTTAATATTATAATCTTCTCTTTTTACCAAAGCATAATAACCAATCGTAATAACACGTCGAAGCGGGAAACGGTCCGGATCTCCAAAGGCTTTCAATTGCTCTAAGTAGATGTTGTCAAGACCCGTAAGTTCGTTCAATAATCGATGTGCGGCATCGTCAGTACTTTCTTTTTTATAGATCCAGCCTCCCGGAAGTCCCCATTTTCCTTTACTAATCCCTTCTCCATGTTGAACCAAAAGTACTTCTAAACTTCCTTTATCAAACCCAAATATCACACAGTCAATCGTGATCGCGTTCATTGCGGTTTGCTCGCCTTTTAGAGCAGAATCGTCGGATACATTCTTAACCATAGACTATCTAAATTTTGACAAATTAAATAAATAAATGAATACTTGCCTTCATTAAAGCTTTATATTTTTTTTAACGAAATAATTTTCTGACAATCAGTTGTTTGTAATTATCATAAAAATGCCATTTTAAACTATTTATTCTTAAATGGCTGATTGTCAAAATGCTAATTCGTTATTTTTTTTATATTTTTTTCTTCCTTTTAAACCTATAATTTATTGTATTCATAAAAATCAAGTTATAATAATCAGAAATGAAAAAAATTAACCCTAATATTTTGTTAATATAGAAAAAATGTTTTACACTTGTAGTCAAAATAACCATAAGATAAGTTCGATTTGACTATAAGTTTAAAAAGGACAAATCTATAACTAACTTAAAATACCACCAAATGTTTTTTTTAGGAATTGATTTAGGAAGCTCTTCGATAAAATTATCAGTTTTCGATCCTGAAAAGGGTTCGACTATTGGCGCAGTTAGCGTTCCTGATTTTGAAATGCCAATTGTAGCCCCAAAATTTGGTTGGGCAGAACAAGATCCGGAATCCTGGTGGCAATTTGTACAAGACGGAATCAAACAATTAGGTTCAAAAGGGGATATTGATTTAAAAAAAATTGTCGGAATCGGAATTGCCTATCAAATGCATGGTTTGGTTTTGACAGATGAGAATTTAAATCCCGTTCGTTCTTCGATTATCTGGTGCGACAGTCGTGCTGCGAGTATTGGAGACGAAATTTATGATAAAATGGGTGCCACAAATTGTCAGCAACAAATTTTAGGAAGTCCCGGAAATTTTACCGCTTCAAAACTAAAATGGGTAAAAGACAATGAGCCGGAAGTTTTTGCAAAAGCAAAATATATGATGCTTCCGGGAGATTTTATCGCAGCCAAATTATCAAAAACAGCACAAATAAGCACTTCAGGATTGTCTGAAGCGGCTTTATGGAATTTCTCGGAAGGAAAACTTGCAACCGAAATCCTTTCTCAAATGGGATTATCAGCAGATATTGTTCCTGAAATTGTTTCAAATTTTGGCATTCAGGCAACTATTCACTCCCGGATTGCACAAGAACTAGGATTAAATCCTGATGTAAAAATCACGTACAGAGCCGGAGACCAACCTAACAATGCTTTGTCATTGAATGTTCTAAAACCCGGAGAAATTGCTACAACAGCCGGAACATCGGCAGTAGTTTATGCCGTAAGCGATCAGGATGCTTACGACAAACAAAACAGAATCAATACTTTTTTACACGTCAATAATACGGAAGTCGAAAAACGAAATGGCGTAATGCTGTGCATTAATGGTTCTGGGATTTTATACCAATGGTTGCGAAAAATCATGTCGGTTGACAGAGCTCAATTAATTGCGTACGAAAAACTAAACGCCGAAGCTGCAAAAGTAGAAGCAGGAAGCAACGGACTTCGTTTTTATCCTTTCGGAAATGGTGTAGAAAGAATTTTTAACAATAAAAATGCAACTTCAGGCATTCAGAATTTAAACTTCAATATTCATCAATCCTCACATTTGGTACGTGCAGCCTGCGAGGGAATCGTGTTTGCCATGAACTACGGTTTTGATGTTATGAAAGAAGTTGGGGTTTCAGGAACCGTTGTCAGAGCCGGAAATTCGAACCTGTTTTTAAGTCCGGTTTTTAGAGAAATCTTTACCAACACCACACAAACAACTTTAGAATTATACAATACATCCGGAGCCGATGGTGCTGCAAGAGGTGCTGCTTATGGTTATGGATTTTACAATTCACTGGACGAAGCATTCCGTGGATTACAGTGTTTAGATCGAATAGAACCTACTAAAATCCTGACCGGTCAATATCAGGATTTATATCAAGAATGGAAAAATCAAATTAAAATAGAACTATAATAATGAGCACAACTAATCAATATTTTAAAAACATCGATACAATTAAGTTCGAAGGCAGAGAGAGTGATAATCCGTTAGCGTTTAAATGGTACGATGAAAATCGTGTTGTTGCGGGAAAAACATTAAAAGAGCATTTGCGCTTTTCGATGGCATACTGGCACACGCTATGCAACACCGGAGGAGATCCGTTTGGAGCTTCGACTGAAACTTTTTCGTGGAATAAAAATGAAAATGCAATTTTAAGAGCCAAAGACAAAATGGATGCGGCTTTTGAATTCATGACCAAATTAGGTTTGCCATATTATTGTTTTCATGATGTTGATGTGGTCGATGATGCGCCAACATTAGCTGAGTTTGAAACTCGTATTCAGACTATGGTCGAATATGCGAAACAAAAACAACAAGAATCAGGAATTAAATTGTTGTGGGGAACCTCAAATTTATTCAGTAATCCCCGTTACATGAATGGTGCTGCAACAAACCCAAACTTTGATGTTTTGGCATACGCAGGAGCTCAGGCAAAAATTGCAATCGATGCAACAATTGCATTGGGTGGTGAGAATTATGTTTTCTGGGGAGGACGTGAAGGATATATGAGTTTGTTGAATACGGACATGAAAAGAGAATTAGACCATTTAGGCAGATTCCTGAACACTTGTAAAGATTATGCCCGTAAAGAAGGTTTTAAAGGAAACTTCCTGATCGAACCAAAACCTATGGAACCTACCAAACATCAATATGATTATGATGCAGCGACTTCATTAGGATTTATTAATAAATACGGACTTCAAAACGATTTCAAATTAAACCTTGAAGTAAACCACGCAACTCTTGCCGGACATTCTTTTGAGCACGAATTGCAAGTTGCTGTCGATGCCGGAATGTTAGGAAGCATTGATGCCAATCGTGGAGATTACCAAAATGGTTGGGATACAGACCAGTTTCCTATCAATTTGCAAGAAGTAACACAAGCCATGTTGGTAATCCTTGAAGGTGGAGGAATTCAGGGTGGAGGAGTAAACTTTGATGCAAAAGTGAGAAGAAATTCAATCGATTTAGAAGACAAATTTATCGCACATATTTCAGGAATGGATGTTTTTGCCAGAGGATTAATCTGTGCAGATCAAATACTACAAAATACAGATTACAAAAAATTACGCACACAACGTTACAGTTCATTTGACAGTGGTAACGGAGCAAAGTTCGAAAACGGAGAATTATCTCTTGAAGATCTAAGCAAAATTGCCCGTGCAAGTGGAGAACCACAACCATTAAGTGGAAGACAAGAATTATTCGAACAAATTATTTCGAATGCATACTAAATTAAATTATAAGGTAACTAACTATAAATTTAACCAATTCTTAATTATTATGAAAAGCAAATATTGTATAAAAACAACAATGCTTCCGTTTTGTATAGCGCTGTTGCTAAGCGTTTTTACGATACAATCTGGTTTTGCTCAGGAATCCAAATTTGTTAGCGGAACAGTAAAATCGGCTACAGATGGTATGGGAGTTCCGGGTGCAAGTATTGCAGTCGAAGGAACCAAATCGGCTACAGTTACTGATTTTGATGGAAATTACAAATTAGAAGCAAAAACGGGAGACGTATTATTAATTAGTTTTATTGGATACAAAACTCAAAAAGTAACGGTTGGAACTCAAAAAACAATCAATATTTCATTGAAAGAAGAAACATCTGAACTTAAAGAAATTGTTGTTATCGGTTACGGTACACAAAAGAAAAAAGTAAATACAGCAGCAACGTCATTAGTATCCGGAAAAGACATCCAGAATGTAGCAAGTCTTGATGTTGTAAATGCTTTGCAAGGTCAGGCTTCAGGAGTAAATGTTACATCATCTTCAGGACAACCTGGTGCAGGAATGGTCGTAAACATTCGTGGAGTAGGTACAGCAGGAAACAGTACACCGCTTTATGTAGTAGATGGTGTTGTTGTAGATAACGGTATTGGGTATCTTGACCCTTCGGCTATAGAAAGAATCGATGTACTTAAAGATGCTTCGGCTGGATCTATTTATGGTGCAAGAGCAGCAAACGGTGTTATTTTGGTAACAACCAAAAAAGGTAAAGAAGGTAAAATAAATGTAGCGTTCAATACCTACACCGGTTTTCAGCAAGTAGCAAAAAAACTGGATTTATTAAACACGCAGGAATATACGACTATCATGAACGAAGCTCGTGTAAATTCTGGTTTAACACCTTTGTACTCACAAGCACAAATTGCAGCTTTCCCAAATCACGATTGGCAGAAAGACTTATTTAATAATGGCGCAATGAAACAAAATCACTCCCTTACAATTAGCGGAGGAGATAAAAAATCAACCATTTCTACCGGATTATCCTATTACGGACAAGAAGGTTTAATTGGCGGAGTAACCAACCAATCTGATTATAATCGTGTTACATTCAATGTAAACTCAACCTCAGAAGTGATTGAAAATCATTTAAAAATTGGAGAAAATTTCTCATTTGCCAATATCAAAAGTTCAGGAGTTGCAGATCAGGGAATTTACAGCAACGGAATCAGAAGCTTCCTGAATGCTGCGCCAATTGATGCTGCTTACGATGCAAATGGTGGTTTTGCCCATTCGGCTATTTCGGCTGATATCAGCAATCCGTTAGGATCATTGTATTACAATAACTTCAACGAAACGAAATCGAACCGTTATGTTGGAAATATTTTTGCGGAATTAAAATTCTTAAAAAACTTTACCTACAGAACCAGTTTTGGTGTGGATATGACAGATGGTAACTACCGTTCGTTCAGACCGGTTTATTCACTGTCTTCAAACGATAATAATACCGTTTCGAGTGTTACTCAAAACGCAACTAAATCATTAGGCTGGATTTTCGAAAACACAATACAATACAAAGCTACAGTTGCCGGAGCACATAATTTTGATGTATTAGTAGGTACTTCTGCCAAGAAGAATACATCAGATTATATGGAAGCAACAGGTAAAAACTTAACTTTTGATGATTTTGCACATGCTTACTTAAGCAATGCTACAGATCAAACCTCAAATACAGTAAAAGGAAACCGTGCAGATTATGCGATTCAATCTTATTTTGGACGTTTGTTGTACGATTACAATAATAAATACCTGTTTACAGCAACCATAAGAAGAGACGGTTCATCGAACTTTGCAGACTCAAACAGATACGGAAATTTCCCATCGGTTTCTGCAGGTTGGAACGTTGATAAAGAAAGTTTCTTCCCGGAAAACAAAGTAGTAAGCAACCTTAAACTTAGAGCAAGTTGGGGACAAAATGGTAACGACCAGATTCCTGCCTTCTCTTATATGTCAACCATTAGTTCTTACAATAAAAACTACCATTTTGGTACAACAGACGAAACATTGCAAACAGGAGCAAGCCCGGATCAACTTTCTAACCGTAACCTAAAATGGGAAACATCAGAACAATTAGATTTTGGTTTGGATGCTACCTTGTTTACCAATTTTACCTTAACGTTTGATTATTACGATAAAAAAACAAAAGACTGGTTGGTTTTGGCCTCTATCCCAACTTATGCAGGAGCAACTGCACCCTATATTAACGGTGGAGATATTCAAAATAAAGGGATCGAGTTAGCACTTGCTTATCATACTAAAATTGGTAAAGACTGGAACTTCTCTGTAAACGGAAATATTTCGCATAACGAAAACAAAGTCATTAGAGTTGCCAACAGCGAAGGAATTATTCACGGAGACACAAATTTATTGTTTCAGGGATCAGATGAGATCAACCGTGTCGAGGTAGGACAGCCAATAGGATATTTCTACGGATTAAAAACAGCCGGAGTTTTCCAGAATGCTGCCGAAGTTGCTGCAGGTGTACAACCAGGAGCACAACCGGGAGATGTTCGTTTTGTAGATTTAAATGGCGACGGAAAAATTGATGCCAATGATAAAACAAAAATCGGAAATCCAAATCCTGATTTTACGTATGGTTTAAATTTTGACCTTTCCTACAAAGCATTTGATCTTTCTGTTTATACCTATGGAGTTGCAGGTAGTCAGAACGTATTTGCGGTTCATGATCCTACACGTGCTTACACCAATAACACCACTGATATTTTGAACAGATGGACTACAGAAGGAAGTTCTGACAGAATACCTAGAGTTACCTACGGAGCAGATACAAACGGAAACTATACTAAATTTTCTGATTTGTATGTTCAAAATGCAGATTTCTACAGAATTAAAAGTGCTACTGTTGGATGTGATCTGACAAAATTGACGGAGAAATTAAAATTCTTTAGCAAGTTCAGATTGTATGTTGCAGCAAACAACCTATTCACTTTTACAAAATATCAGGGAATGGATCCGGAAATTGGTTTCGGAAACACCAATCAAACCTGGGCAAAAGGAATCGACGTTGGTTTTTATCCACAGCCAAGAACCTACATGATGGGTCTTAATGTTAACTTTTAAATTATGAAAACGATGAAAACATATATAAAATTATTTGCTGTATCAAGCTTGTTGGTTTTAGGAGCTTGTTCGACTGATTTTTTAGACACAGAGCCGTCTACAACCAAGGTTGAAGAAAATTTTTATAAAACCCCAAACGATGCTTACCAAGGATTAATTGCCATTTATGATGTCTTGCAAAGGGAGGCTTACGGAGGACCTTTGTTGATTAGTGAGCAGGCATCTGATGATTGTTTTGGAGGATATGGTGTCGCAGATGCACAGGCAGATATCGAATGGGACCGTTTTTTATACGTGACCAATAAAGATATGAATGCTGATGTCTGGAAAAATTCTTACTTAGGAATTTACAGAGCCAATATTCTATTAGAAAATCTAAGCAAAGTAAACTGGGGAGCAGATATTGCGCTAAAAACAAGATACGAAGCCGAAGCTCGTTTTTTAAGAGCACACTTTCATTTTCAGGCAGCAAAAATGTTTGGAGACATAGTGCCATTAGATCATACGATCACGGCTAGCGAGTTTCAATTGCCAAGACAAGCGGCAGAAGTTACGTATGCTTTGATTGCGAATGACCTGAAATTTGCTGCTGATAATTTAAGCAATGACAATTATTCTCAAAAAGGAAATGCCAATTACGGACGTATTACAAAATGGGCTGCCGAAGCTTATTTGGCAAGAACCTTTTTATTCTACACAGATTATTATAAAAAAGCAGATATGGCTGGTGTCGTAACAAAAGCACAAGCGACAACTTATATCAATGATGTGGTTAGCAATAGCGGACATGGCTTGGTTACTGACTTTGCGAATCTTTGGCTGGCAGCTTCTTTCGAAAATTTTGCCGGAGAAGACAATACAGAGATGGTTTGGGCAGTACGTTTTAATGGTTCAGGAAAAGGAGATTGGAACCTAAACGAAGGAAACCGTTTTCAGGTAAATATTGCGCCTCGTGGCGGATCAATAGGCAGATATGCAACAGGTTGGGGTGGAGCAACAGTAAACCCAAAACTATACAATGCGTATGAAACCGGAGATACCCGTAGAGATGCAACTATTATAAATTATGCAGGCGAAGGTTTAAATTTTAATGCCGAAGCCAGAGAGCAACGTCAGTACACCGGATATTCATGGAAAAAATATTGCCCGATTACAAATGCAGCAGGAACAGCAATTGTAGAAGCAAACGGAGGAAATTTTCAAATCGATAACTATCAGGATTATGCTATTATTCGTTATGCCGATGTATTATTAATGGCAGCCGAATTGAATTTAGGTACCAACGATGCACTCGCACAAACAGATTTAGATCAGGTTCGCGATCGTGCCTTCAAAAGTGCAACACATAGAGTAACAGTTTCAAAAACAGTTATTATGAATGAGCGTCGTTTAGAATTAGCACTTGAAGGACAACGTTATTTTGACTTAATCAGACAAGGTGTTGATGTTGCAAAAGCAGCTATCGATAACACTGCAACTGATTCTCAGTTTAATATAACTTTTAGAACAGAAACTTTGGGTTGGTTGCCATTACCACAATCTCAAATTGTGCTTTCTAATGGTACGATCAAACAAAATCCAGGTTGGTAATTAACTAAAAACAATTGATTATGAAACGAATATTATACATAATACTAGCTGCAATAACCATAGGTTCAGGATTATTTTCATGCGAGCCTGCAGAAGATCGTGATAGCTTGCCAGCTGTAAGTTTGACACCGGAAACCCTTAAGTTCTCAGTAACACAAAGCACAACCAATACAAACGAAGTAATTTTAAAAAACGAAGACCCAAGCGTAATTGCGTATTGGAGATATGTTGACGCCGGTGGCAATGAATTAGGACATTCGAATAAAAGTGATGATCAGGTTACCTTTCCGTTTGCGGGAAAATATACGGTTTACTTTACCGCTTATGCAAGAGGAGGTTCTGTAGCAGCTGCTCCCGTAGTAGTTAACGTAACCAAAAATGATGAAACCTATTTTAGAGATCCAAAATGGTCTATGCTTTCTAATGGTGTAGCTGGAAAAACCTGGGTATTAGACTTTGTTGACCCTATTGGCTGGGCTGGTTTAGATTATCCAAACAATCCAAAAGGTACTGATTATTGGAACTGGTTTCCGGATTATGCAAGTAATTCATGGGTAATGCCAAGCAAAAACTGGGGCGAAATGACGTTTGATTTAAACGGAGGTTACAATACAAAAGTAACCCAAACCGCTATTGCTACTGATACTCAAACGGCAAAAACAGGAACCTACACTCTTGACATAGCAAACAATAAACTAGCTTTTAATGGTGGAGTAGAATTGCTTTACGGAGGAGATTATCATGGTGATGTCAGTAACTGGAATAGTGTAAAAGTTGTAGAACTTACAGAAACATCTTTGCGATTGGCAGTTATTAGAGATCAAAGCAGAAAAGGAGAAGGTGTAGCTTTGATCGTATTTCATTACAAACCAAAACCATAAATACTTAAAAGTATAAAACAACCGGTAGGGGATTTACAAAGTCACCTATCGGTATGTTTATATTTGTTTTTTAAATCATAAAATCCTTTCCAAATGAACAATAAAAGAGAAAAATTAAACAAAGCATTAGCACTATTTATGCTAATGGGAATTATCTTATTGGGCTCTTGCAGCAAAAAAGAAGATGCTTTCGAGAATAGAAAAGTTTCTTTTAATTCAGATTGGAGTTTTCATTTAAATGATAGTATAACAGACAAAGATACTATTGGAGTTTCGACCAAATGGAGAACCTTAAATGTTCCGCATGATTGGAGTATCGAAGGAAAGTTTGACGAAAAAAGTCCTGCCGGATATGGAGGTGGAGCCCTGAATGGAGGTTTAGGATGGTATAAGAAAACTTTTAAAATAAATACTGCTGATAGTAGTAAAGTAATATCAGTAATCTTTGATGGCGTTTACAAAAACAGCGAAGTTTGGGTAAACGGTCATTATCTGGGTATACGTCCCAACGGATATATAGGTTTTCAATATGAAATTTCCTCCTACTTAAATTACGGAGATAAAAACAACGAAATTATTGTAAAGGTTGACAATTCAAAACAACCCAATTCACGTTGGTATTCAGGATCAGGAATTTTTAGAAATGTCTGGATCGAAACCACCAATAAATTGCATGTTGCACAATGGGGAACTTATGTGACAACGCCAAAAGTTACTACTGAAAAAGCTTCTGTTAATTTTGAAACTACTATTCAAAATCAAAATACAGCTTCAAAAAAAGCAACCGTAACAACTACTATTTTTAAAGAAGATACCAAAGTAACATCGGTTACCCAAAATATAACCATTGGTGCAAACGCAAATCAAATCATCAAACAAGAAACTCAGGTCGAAACGCCAATTTTATGGTCAGTTGAAAAACCGGAATTGTATACAGCAGTTACAGAAATTTCGCTTGACGATAAAATTGTAGATCAATACAAAACCAATTTCGGAATCAGAGATTTTAAATTTGATGTTGATAAAGGTTTTATCCTTAACGGAAAACAAGTCAAAATAAAAGGAGTTTGCATGCATCATGATTTAGGACCATTAGGCTCAGCAATCAATACCCGTGCTATCGAACGTCAGCTTGAAATCCTGAAAGAAATGGGCGTAAACGGAATCAGAACTTCACATAATCCTCCCGCTCCGGAACTTTTAGATTTATGTGATAAAATGGGTTTCATTGTCATGGATGAAGCATTTGATATGTGGAAACAAAACAAAACCAAATATGATTATGCTAACGACTGGGACAAATGGCACAAAAAAGATCTAACAGATCAATTGCTTCGCGACCGTAATCACCCAAGTATTTTTATATGGAGTATTGGAAACGAAATTCCGGAACAATGGAACGAAACTGGTGTTGAAATTGCGAAAGAATTGGCAGCAATTGTACGTCTGAACGATAAAACACGACCGATAACAGCAGCCATGAACCCACCGGTGAACATGAATATTGATGCGGTAACTTTGCAATTTGAGAAAAAGAATGTACAGTTTAATGCCATTGCAAAATCTGGCATATTAGATATAATTGGGTATAATTATGCACATCAGACTTATGCACATCATAAAGAAAATTTCCCTGGAATTCCTTTCATCGCAACCGAAACTACTTCGGGATTACAAACCCGCGGTTATTATGATCAAGTTTCAGATACTATAAAAAAATGGCCGGTAAGTTGGGATAAAAAATTTGATGGAGGTAATCCTGGGAATACTGTTTCGGCTTACGATCAGGTACAAACGCCTTGGGGTTCTACACACGAAGCAACCTGGAAAGTAATTAAAAAGTACGATTTCCTTTCCGGAATGTATATCTGGACAGGTTTCGATTATATTGGAGAACCAACACCTTATGAATGGCCATCAATCAGTTCGTATTTTGGAATTGTAGATCTGGCCGGTTTTCCAAAAGACGTTTATTATATGTACCAAAGCGAATGGACCGATAAAACCGTTTTGCACATTTTCCCGCATTGGAACTGGAAAGCAGGACAAACTGTCGATGTTTGGGCGTACTATAATAATGCTGATGAGGTTGAACTTTTCCTTAACGGAAAATCAGTAGGAGTTCGCAGCAAAAAAGGAGATGATTTGCATGTAATGTGGAGAATTCCTTTTCAATCTGGAACACTAAAAGCAATCTCCCGTAAAAACGGAAAAACAGTTCTGGAAACCGAAATTAAAACAGCCGGAAATCCGAATAACTTAAAGCTTACAGCAGACAGAAGCAACATAAAAGCCGATGGAAATGATTTGTCATTTGTAACTGTAGATATTATGGATGCAAAAGGAACTTTGGCTCCAAATGCCAATAACGAAATCAATTTCTCCCTAAAAGGAAACGGAAAAATTGTAGGCGTTTGCAGCGGAGATCCCGTAAGTCACGAATCCTACAAAGGTTCTAAACATACGGCTCTTACCGGAAAATGTTTAGTGATAGTCCAATCGGATAATAAAACAGGAAGATTAGAATTGACCGCTAAAGCGAATGGATTAAAACCAGCCACAATTGTAATAACAGCAGAATAAATGACCATTGAGGCGAATGTTTTAACACATAGGAACATAGATTTAGTTCGTTCGTAAATAGGCGTTTCACTAATTTAAACACACATAGCTATGTGAAAGAAATGTGTTTCTTTTTGTATTCTTTTAAAGTTAACAAAATCCTATGTTTCTATGTGTTAAATGTTTTTCGCTAATCAGGGGCAACGTATTAAAAATATTATTTTGAATAAAAGTCAACAATAAATTAAACCAATGAAAAACTCACAACTAACATCATTGCTTTCGATCTTTATGTTTGGATTTCTTCTGATGCCAAAAGCATCAGCACAAATTCAGAATGCAGATGTGCTAAATGCCCCAATAGACATTAGCAAGGATTTTCAGAATTATCTGAACACCTTTTATTTTGCCGATGAATTAACAAATTTTGATCCTGCAACAGGAAAAGGAACCATAAAATATCTGAGATACAATTACAAAACACGTCAGGCTTTCAACAACATGATGATGAAACCGGATACCGTTGCAGCAAACGAATTCCCTACAACAGAATATCAGGCTTCACCAGAATTACCGTTTCAAATTCAGTTTGTTTCAGATCGTACGATTAGAATCAAAACCACTTCAGGACCACAATTTCATCCTGAAAAAGAATCCCTAATGTTGATAAATGGCGTTGCACCAAATCATCCTGAATTATGGAAATATTCTAAAATCGAAGGCGGTCACAGTTATACCAGCAAACACGGAAGAGTAGAAATTTTGACCAAACCGTGGCACGTAAAAATCTACGATGAAACCGGAAAATTACTGACAAGTACACTTCACGATTCCGATTTTAAAAATACTTATACACCAACACTTCCGTTTTCGTATGTGCGCAGAAACAGCGATTATTCAAGAAGTATGGGAGCCGCTTTTAGCTTAGAACCGGACGAAAAAATATTTGGTTGCGGAGAATCCTTCACACAATTCAACAAACGCGGACAAAAAGTAGTGTTATGGACCGATGATGCCAACGGAATTCAGAATGAAACAATGTACAAACCAGTTCCGTTTTATATGAGCAGCCGTGGTTACGGAGTTTTTATGCACCATTCGACACCCATAACAGTCGATTTTGGAAGATATTATTCAAGTGCCAACGAAATGTATATTGGCGATGACGAAGCCGATTTGTTTTTCTTTATCGGAGAACCAAAAGACGTTTTAGACCAATACACAGATTTGACCGGAAAAGCTGCAATGCCACCACTTTGGTCATTTGGTTTCTGGATGAGCAGGATCACTTATTTCTCTGAAAAAGAAGGACGACAAGTAGCCAAAGATTTACGTAAATATAAAATCCCAACAGATGTTATTCACTTTGATACCGGTTGGTTTGATGTAGACTGGAGAAACAATTATGAGTTTTCTAAAGATCGTTTTCCAGATGCTCAAAAAATGATGTCAGATCTTAAAGACGATGGATTTCATGTGTGTTTATGGCAATTGCCGTATTTCTCGCCAAAGAATACTTTGTTTAACGAAATCATGGACAAAAATTTAGCCGTAAGAGACCGCAAAGGAAATCTTCCGTACGAAGATGCTGTTCTGGATTTCTCAAATCCGGAAACTGTAAGCTGGTATCAGGCAAAACTAAAACATTTATTCGATCAGGGCGTTTCGGTCTTCAAAGTAGATTTTGGAGAAGCAGCACCACCAGACGGAATTTACCATTCAGGAAGAACAGGATTTTATGAACACAATTTATATCCGTTACGATACAATAAGGCTGTTGCGGAAATTACCCAAAAAGAAAAAGGATACACCTTAATCTGGGCAAGAAGTACCTGGGCAGGATCGCAACGTTACCCATTGCATTGGGGCGGAGACGCAGAAACTACAAACGGAGCAATGTCAGCAGAATTACGTGGCGGACTTTCATTAGGATTAAGCGGATTCAGTTTCTGGAGTCATGACGTAGGAGGATTTGCCACAAAATCGCCAGAGAATTTATACAGAAGATGGGCGCCTTTCGGGATGTTTACCTCACACGTAAGAAGCCACGGAGAACCTCCGCGTGAACCTTGGTTGTACAGCAAAGATTTCCTTGAAGGCTTTAGAAAAGCCGATAATATGCGTTACGAACTAATGCCATACATCTATGCTCAGGCAAAAGAAAGCTCACAAAAAGGATTGCCAATGATGCGTGCATTATTTGTAGAATATCCAAATGATCCCGGAGCCTGGTTAGTAGACAATGAATATTTATTTGGATCAAGTATGTTGGTTGCACCACTTTTTGAAGAAGTGACAGAAAGAGACGTTTACCTTCCCGAAGGAACCTGGATCGATTATCAAACAAAAAAAGTATACCAATCCGGTTGGCATAAAATCAAAGCAGGCGAAGTACCAATTGTAGTTTTAGTAAAAGACGGAACAGCATTGCCACATATCGCTCTGGCACAATCTACAAAAGATATGGATTGGAGCAAATTGACGCTAAAAGTATATGCAAGTGATAAAACTACTACGGCTACAGCCAAAGTATTTTTACCGGACGGTGATGCAGTACAAGAAATAAAAGTTACAAAATCCGGAAACAATTTTGAAGTAACTTCAAATCCGTTGCAAGGAAAAACTACTTTAAAAACCGAGTGGGTAAAATAAAAAAGATAGCCACAAATTGCACTAATTTGCAAAAATTAAATTCGAGATAATTTGTGCAATTCGTGGCAAAAAAACAGCCATAGATTGGAGCGTTTTTGGTCTCGCAGATTTGGCAGATTGAGCAGATTTTTTTAACTTTTAAGATTAGTAAAAAATATAGCTATAGATTAAAATCTGCTAAATCTGCGAGAAAACATACACACAGAAAACAAAGAAATCATTTTAATCTGTGTAATCTGTGGCAAAAAACAGACCTATATTGCACAAATTAAATTCGAGTTAATTCGTGCAATTCGTGGCAAAAAAACAGCCATAGATTGGAGCGTTTTTGGTCTCGCAGATTTGGCAGATTGAGCAGATTTTTTTAATTTTTAAGATTAGTAAAAAATATAGCTATAGATTAAAATCTGCTCAATCTGCGAGAAAACATACACACAGAAAATAAAGAAATCATTTAGAATCCTTTTAATCTGTGGCAAAAAAAATAAATCCAATTTAGGATAAAAATAAGTTTTTGTTGAGTTTTTAAATCGGGTGAAGACATCATAAGCAACACCCGATTTATTAAAAATGAATTAAGAAAAATATCATGAAAAATTACCTCATTCTTCCCGCTTTAGTTCTTTCAATTTCGATTGGATACAGTCAGAAAAATAAAAATGCTTACGAATTGGCTTCGCCGGACGGGCAAAACAAAATCAAATTCGAGTTAGTCAAAAACGCTCCCAAATATGCAGTATCACATGGTAAAACCGAAGTGATTACACCATCAGACATGGGCTTTTTACTAAAAGGAAATGAAAACCTAAGCACCGATTTTGAAATCAAAAGTGTAAAAAACTCCACTTTTGATGAAACCTGGGAACAAGTTTGGGGAGAAAAGAAAAATATTAGAAATCACTACAATCAGTTATCGGTTCAATTACAACAAAAAACGGGAAACAAACGTAAACTTGAAATTCAGTTTCGTGCGTTTGATGACGGAATCGCTTTTAGATATGTTTATCCAAAACAAAGTGTAAAAGACAGTATTTTTATTATGGATGAAAAAACGACTTTTAACCTAAAAGAAGATGGAAAAGCATGGTGGATTCCGGCAAACAGAGAAAACCGTGACGAATATCTATTTAAAGAAGCAGCAGTAAGTACCCTTGATACCGTTTTGACACCGCTTACAATAGAAAGTAAAAGCGGATTGGCCTTGAGTTTTCACGAAGCAAACTTAGTTGATTTTGCCAGTATGACTTTGGTAAACACAACCGGAACACAACTAAAATCTGATTTGGTGCCGTGGGCAGATGGCGTAAAAGTTCGAGTAAAAGACACTTTTACCTCTTCTTGGCGAACACTTCAAATAGGCGAAAAACCAGCAGATTTAATTACGTCTTATCTGATCCTGAATCTAAACGAACCAAACAAAATAAAAAACATCAGCTACTTTAAACCCTACAAATACTTTGGGATTTGGTGGGGAATGCACATTGGGAAATATACCTTTTGGGAAAGCGAAAAACAAGGAGCAACAACCAAACATGCCGAAGAATATATTGATTTTACCGCAAAAGAAGGATTTCATCACCTATTGATCGAAGGCTGGAACAAAGGCTGGACACCACAATGGTACGAAAATCACATGCACATGTTTAGCTTTACCAAAAGTGCAGACAATTTTGACCTGGAAAAAGTAGTCGAATACGGAAACAAAAAAGGCGTAGAACTTATTGGATATCACGAAACAGGATCTAACTTAATTAATTATTTAAAAGAAGTTGATGCAGGTTTTGCCCTATACAAAAAACTTGGAATTCACTCCGTAAAAATTGGTCATGTAGGTTCTAAACTGAACATGAAAGAAAATCACTTTGGACAATTTGGAGTAAATTATTTCAGATATATTTTAGAAAAAGCAGCACAATATGATTTAGCCGTTTTATACCACGAATCCATAAAAGATACCGGAGAACGTCGTACATTTCCAAATATGGTTTCGAGAGAAGCAGCACGCGGACAAGAATACAACGCCTGGAGCGAAGGAAATCCGCCAAACCACTTAACCATTATTCCGTTTACCAGATTACTATCAGGGCCAATGGATTTTACACCGGGGATTTTTGATGTTGAGGTAAAACAAGGATATCCGGGCAAAAGAGTACACGGAACAACAGCACAACAATTAGCATTGTACGTTACAATTTATGCACCAATCCAGATGATGGCAGATCTTCCTGAAAATTATGAAGGAAAACCGGCATTGCAATTCTTAAAAGATGTTCCAACAGATTGGGAAGACACAAAAGTATTAGACGGAAAAATTGGAGAATACATTACAACAGTTCGTAAAGACAGAAACAGCGCCGATTGGTATTTAGGAACCATTACAAACGAAAACGCAAGAGATGTAAATGTTTCTCTTTCATTCTTAGATCCAAGCGCCACTTACGAAGCACAAATTTATGCGGATGCAGAAGGAACAGATGAAACACATAACCCATCAGCAGTAGCGATTTCTAAGAAAACTGTAAAAGCTTCAGATGCATTAAAATTGCATTTAGGAGGAGCAGGCGGAACAGCAATTAGATTTAAAAAATTGTAATAAAACCCGTTAGTTGTAATTCTAAATATTTTATTTAAACACATAGAAACATAGATTTTATAGTAAAAAAGAATGCAAAAAGAAACACATTTCCTTCACATAGCGATACTCTGTGTATTTTAATTAGTGAAACGTCCTTTGTTAAAAGGCCACAGTCTATGTTTCTATGTGCTAAAATTAAGTAAACCCAACGAGTTATAATAAATATTGTTAATACGAAACAGGATTTTAAAACCTGTCAGAATATAAAAAAATCAAATGAAAAAATATTCAGCAATACTATTTCTTTCATTACTTCTAATCAATGTCAAATTGATTGGACAAAATACTACTGCTGATAACAGAATCATAAAAGTTGATTATACCAAAACCGCAGGAAAGCTGAACACTATGTTCAAAGAATGTATTGGAGCCGGAAGAGCAAACGAAGGCTTGCGTGCCGATTGGCAACAACAATTGGCAATGACCAAAAAAGAATGTGACTTTAAATACATCAGAATGCATGGTTTATTATCTGATGATATGGCAGTTTACCATGAAGACTCAAAAGGAAATCCCGAATATAATTATCAATATATCGATGTTTTATATGATTTTCTAATAAGCATTAAAATGAAACCTTTTGTAGAATTGGGTTTTATGCCATCAGCTTTAGCAAGTGGAAGTCAGACTATTTTCTGGTGGAAAGGAAATGTTACACCACCAAAAGATTATAAAAAATGGGAAGATTTAATTCGAAATTTAACCCAACACTTTACAGAACGTTACGGAGCCGAAGAAGTAAAAACCTGGTATTTTGAAGTTTGGAACGAGCCCAATTTATCTCCGGGTTTCTGGACAGGGACTCAGGCAGAATATTTCAAATTATATGAATATGCAGCACGCGGAATAAAAAGCGTAAATCCGGCTTACAAAGTGGGTGGTCCCGCAACAGCAGGAGCAGCGTGGGTTCCGGAAACAATCGATTTTTGTACGAAGAACAATGTTCCGTTAGATTTTATTTCGACACATACTTATGGCGTAAAACAAGGATTTCTGGACGAATTTGGAACCACAGGAACGGTTCTTAATAAAGACGAATCAAGTGTGAGCGGTGATGTCATAAATTCCCGCAAACAAATTTCGAATTCGGCTAAGCCAAATCTCGAATTACATTACACAGAATGGAGTTCCTCCTATACTCCCGCAGATCCTGTTCATGACAGTTACCATTCTGCAGCCTATATTCTTCAAAAGTTAAAACAAGTTGGGAATGCGGCAAACTCGATGTCATATTGGGTTTTTACAGATATATTTGAAGAAGCAGGCCCAAGATTTACCCCTTTTCACGGCGGTTTCGGATTATTGAATACACAGGGAATCAAAAAACCGGCTTATTTCTCGTATTTTTTCCTGAACAAATTAGGACAAACAGAACTTCAAAACAAAGACACCTCTTCTTGGGCAACTAAAAATACAAAAGGAGATGTTCAATTGTTATTTTGGGATTTTACCAATACACATCCCGGCGATTCCATGAACAATCAGACCTATTATATCAAAGATTTACCATCAAAACCCAAAGGAAGTGTAAAAATTGAAGTCGACGGTTTGCAACAAGGCAATTATACGTTAGAAATCTATAAAACAGGGTATAATATAAACGACGCTTACGCCGATTATCTGGCCATGGGAAAACCAGGTCAATTGACACGAGAACAAGTAAAAAGTATAAAAGAAAAAAATAACGGTGCTTTGATTGCAACAGAAAAAGTGACCATTAATGCAAAAGGAACTTATAGTACAGCTTATAAAATGAATGAAAACGATGTCGTTTTATTCAATTTTGTAAAACGATAGTTTCTTAAAATAACGAATTCCAAAAAACTAAACTAAATTTATTAAGCATGAAAAATAAAATAATCTGCCTCTCAGCCGCATTTGCATTTCTGGCATTTGTTTCTTGCAAAAACGATGCAAAAAGTACAGATTCTGATACCGCACAAAAAGAAGAATATAAAGGAAAAGAAATAGGATCAGAATTCGACGCAGAAATCGATAAGCTGGTTTCTCAAATGACATTGGAAGAAAAAATTGGAATGTTGCACGGTAACAGTATGTTTACTTCCGGAGGTGTAAAACGTTTAGGCATTCCGGAACTAAAAATGGCAGATGGACCGCTAGGTGTTCGTGAAGAAATCTCACGTGACAATTGGGCTCCGGCAGGATTAAAAGATGATTTTGCAACCTATTATCCCGCAGGTGGCGGATTGGCTGCAACCTGGAATACAGAGATGGCCTATACATTTGGTAATAGTGTAGGACAGGAATTGCGCGCCAGAGATAAAGATATGTTGCTTTCGCCAGCCATAAATATTGTGAGAACGCCACTTGGAGGAAGAACGTATGAATATATGTCTGAAGATCCGTTTTTGAACAAAAAAATTGCAGTGCCGTTAATTGTTGGTTTACAAGACAACGATGTTATGGCTTGTGTAAAGCATTTTGCAGCCAACAATCAGGAAACAAATCGTGATTTTGTCGATGTACAAATTGACGAACGTACACTGCGCGAAATTTATCTTCCCGCATTCGAAGCTTCTATAAAAGAAGGTCATGCATATAGCGTGATGGGCGCTTACAATAAATTTAGAGGCGAATATTTATGTGAAAACGATTATATGCTGAACAAAATCCTTCGTGACGAATGGGGATTCAAAGGCGTTGTCGTGTCAGATTGGGCAGCCGTACATTCTACAGTAAAATCGTTAAACAGCGGATTAGATATCGAAATGGGAACACCAAAACCATTCAACGAATTTTTTCTTGCCGATAAACTAATTGCTGCTGCAAAAAACAAAGAAATATCAGAAGCAGAATTAGACAAACATGTAAAAAGAATTTTGCGAGTATTATTTCAGGTAAAAGCAATGGGCGGAAAAGACCGTGTAAAAGGAAGCATTGCAACCGAAGCACATTATCAGGACGCTTATAAAATTGCAGCAGAAGACATCGTTTTATTAAAAAACGACAACAATGCCTTACCGCTTAAACTCGACGGAGTAAAATCTATCGCCGTAATTGGAAACAATGCAACCAAGAAAAATGCGCTTGGCGGATTTGGGGCAGGAGTAAAAACCAAAAGAGAAATTACACCGCTTGAAGGTTTAAAAAACAGATTGCCATCATCGATTAAAATTAATTATGCCGAAGGATATTTAGAACGTTACGACGAGAAAAACAAAGGGAATTTAGGAAATATTACATCAAATGGTCCCGTAACAATCGATCAGTTAGATCCGGCAAAAGTGCTGGAAGCAGTAGAAGCGGCTAAAAAATCTGATGTTGCGATTATTTTTGCAGGTTCAAACCGTGATTACGAAACAGAAGCCTCTGACCGTAGAAACTTAAAATTACCATTTGGGCAAGAAGAATTAATTCAGAAAGTATTGGCTGTAAACCCAAAAACAATTGTAGTTATGGTTGCCGGAGCACCGTTTGATATTGATGCCGTAAGCAAAAAAACATCCGCATTAGTATGGAGTTGGTTTAATGGTTCTGAAGGAGGAAATGCTTTGGCAGATGTGATTTTAGGAAAAGTAAATCCGTCTGGAAAATTGCCATGGACAATGCCAAAACAAATTATGGATTCTCCGGCACACGCCACAAACAGTTTCCCCGGAGGAAAAACCGTAAACTATGCCGAAGGAATTTTGGTAGGATACCGCTGGTTTGATACCAAAAATATTGCACCATTGTATCCTTTCGGATACGGATTATCGTATACCACTTTTGCTTTCGATAATGCAAAAACAGATAAGACATCGTACACACAAGACGAAACAATCTCCGTTTCTGTAGACGTAAAAAATACAGGGAAAGTAGAGGGTAAAGAAGTAGTTCAATTGTACACCTCTAAATCCGATTCGAAAATAAGCCGTGCAGCACAAGAGTTAAAAGGTTTCCAGAAAACACTGGTAAAATCAGGAAGCTCAAATACGGTAACCATAAAAGTTCCTGTAAAAGAATTGGCTTACTATGACGTAACCGCTAAAAAATGGACTGTTGAGCCCGGAAAATATACTTTAAAATTAGGAAACTCTTCAAGAGATATCAAGAAAGAAGTTGTCATAACCATAAAGTAATAAGGCGTTTTACATTAATTGTGTGAGTCTTTAATAGTTTTATACAAAACAAGAAAAGCTTGATAAAACTATTTTTTTCAAATGCATTTAATGTTATTTAAGTTAGAAAGAGAATCACACAATTAATAGTAAAAATCAAAATAAAATGAAAAAAAATGTAAAAAGTTATTTGTTTAGTGCCATTTTATCTTTGTCTTTTTTAAGCATTTTGGCATGCAGTTCTGATAAAGAAAATGCAGAAGTTGTAGCACAAGCACAAGTACAAACCGAAAAGGTTGCTGCTGCAGGATTATATCCAAGTTACAATACCAACCCAATTGCCGCTGATGCAAACGGTATGTCGAGCAATGCTGTACAGCTGGCGGCCAAAATAAAATTAGGCTGGAATATAGGGAACACGCTCGAAGCAACCGGAGGAGAAACCGCCTGGGGAAATCCAAAAGTGACAAAAGCCTTAATAGATGCCGTAAAAGCAAATGGTTTTAATGCCATTAGAATTCCATGTTCATGGAATCAGTACTTAGAAAATTCGGCAACAGCCAAATTAAAAACAGATTGGCTAAACCGCGTAAAAGAAGTCGTGCAATATTGTGTCGACAATAATATGTATGTTGTAGTCAACATTCACTGGGATGGTGGTTGGCTGGAAAACAACATTACCGAAGCCAAAAAAGTAGAAACCAACGCAAAACAAAAAGCTTTTTGGGAACAGATTGCAACAAGTTTAAGAGGTTTCGATGAGCATTTGCTTTTTGCAAGTGCCAATGAACCAGCAGTTGAAGATGCCACACAAATGGCAGTTTTAACTTCGTATCATCAAACATTTATCGATGCCGTTCGTTCTACCGGAGGTAAAAATACCTATCGTACCTTAGTCATTCAGGGACCAACAACAGATATTGAAAAAACAAATAAATTAATGACCACTTTGCCAACAGATAAAACGGCAAGTCGATTGATGGTCGAAGTGCATTATTATGCTCCATGGAATTTTGGCGGATTAACCAAAGACGAATCCTGGGGTAAAATGTTCTACTATTGGGGAGCAGGATTTCATTCAGCAACAGATACAGAACGAAATGCAAGTTTTGGAGAAGAAGCAGATTTACAGAAAAACTTTAAACTCATGAAAACCCAATTTGTAGACAAAGGAATTCCGGTTTTGTTAGGAGAGTTTGGCGCCATTCGCCGCACAACCCTAACCGGAAGTGCTTTGACTTTGCATTTAAATTCAAGAGCCTATTATTTAAAAACAGTTGTAAAAACCGCCAAAGCCAACGGTTTATTACCTTTTTATTGGGATGAAGGAAGTTTAGGAAATAACGGTTTCGGACTCATCAATCGATCGAATAATACTGTTTTTGATACTCAGGCGTTAACTGCTTTAAAAGAAGGATTACAATAAAAACATAAATTCATCCTGTAAGTGATATAAGTTAATTTAAGCCTCATATATAGTTTGTGCTTATGTTTCCTTATATCACTTAATTGATTTAAATAACAAATAAAATGAAGAAAAAAATAATCTTTCTTTTTTTACTATTCGGTACCATTGCAAACGCAAATGTTAGAATGCCATTATTGTTTTCTGACGGAATGGTTTTGCAGCGCAACAAAGAAATTCCGGTTTGGGGTTGGGCAGAAGCCAATGAAAAAGTAGAAGTTCATTTTAACAAACAAACCAAAACAATCCAAGCCGATAAAAACGGTAAATGGATGATCAAACTATCAGCCGAAAAAGCTGGTGGACCTTTTGAATTAACCATTACAGGAAAAAATAAAATCGTTATTAAAGATGTTTTGGTTGGCGAAGTCTGGATTTGCAGCGGTCAGTCGAATATGGAATTTCAGATGTATAAAACGCTGAATGCCGAAAAAGAAATGGCAGATTCTAATTATCCTTTGATTCGTCATTTTGGCGTAGCGCAGGATTTAAGCGGAAATCCAAAAGAAGATTTAAAACAAGGAAAATGGCTGGTAGCCAACAAAGAAAATATTCGTGATTTTACAGCAGCAGGTTTCTTTTTTGCTAAGAAATTATATGCCGAATTAAAAATCCCAATCGGTATCATAAATACTTCTTGGGGCGGTACCAATGTAGAAACCTGGACAAGCCGTGAAGCTTTTGAAAAAAGTGATGATTTCAAAGCCATGATTGCCAATGTTCCGCAAGTTGATATGGATGCCGTTTTTGAAGTCTATAAAAAGTCTATTTTAGACCACATAAAGAAAATTCAGGGTTTTGATGTTTCTATAGAAAATGAAAACCAGTTTGCAGCATTTGGTTTTGAAGATAAAAACTGGCCGGAAATAAAAGTACCCTCATTGTGGGAAAACCAGCAAATAGGCAATATTGATGGCGTAGTCTGGATGCGAAAAACAATTGTTTTAACAGCAGAACAAGCCAAAAGCGAAGCCATTTTGCATTTGTCTAAAGTAGACGATGAAGATATAACCTATGTAAACGGCGTTCAGGTAGGGACCAATAAAATTTGGGAAGCACTACGGGTTTACAAAATTCCTGCGGGAGTTTTAAAAGAAGGCAAAAATGTAATTGCAGTCCGTATTGCAGATTATTCTGGCGGTGGCGGAATCTATGGTGATCCTGCTGATTTGCACCTTCAGTTCAAAGACACCAATCTACCACTCGAAGGACTTTGGAAATTTAATGTAGTACAAGTAAAAGTTGCACTTGCACCCAATAGTTACCCTTCGTTATTGTACAATGCCATGATAAATCCTTTAGTTCCGTATGCAATTCAAGGCGTTTTATGGTATCAGGGCGAAGCCAATGTATGGAGAGCAAACCAATACAAAAAAGCATTTCCGCTTATGATCTCAGACTGGAGAACAAAATGGGAACAAGGTGATTTTCCTTTTTATTTCGTACAATTGTCCACCTTCAATGAGTTTAACGGAAACAGCAAAGTGGGCAGTCGTTGGGCAGAACTTCGTGAAGCACAACTCG
Organism: Flavobacterium araucananum; assembly: GCF_002222055.1. Taxonomy (GTDB): domain Bacteria; phylum Bacteroidota; class Bacteroidia; order Flavobacteriales; family Flavobacteriaceae; genus Flavobacterium; species Flavobacterium araucananum. The sequence goes on along the minus strand of NZ_MUGS01000007.1, from coordinate 123,924 downwards.
AAACCTTAAAATTACCCAATACCGGAATGGTCGTGACTACAGATATTGGTAATGCAAAAGATATTCATCCCACAAACAAACAAGATGTAGGTTTGCGTTTGGCGGCAATTGCATTAAACAACGTTTACGGCAAAAAGCAAGTGTATAGCGGACCAACTTTTAAGTCGCAGGAAATAAAAGGAAACGAAATTATCCTTACTTTCGGCAATACAGGAAGCGGATTATCAACGGCAGATAATTCAGAAAACCTAAAAGGATTTGAAATTGCAGGAACAGACAAAGTTTTTCATTCTGCACAAGCAATTATAAAAAATAATAAAGTCGTAGTTTCGAGCGAAAACGTAAAAAATCCCGTTGCCATTCGTTACGGTTGGGCAGATGATGATACCGAAATTAATCTTTACAACAAAGAAAAATTCCCTGCGTCGCCTTTCAGAACGGATAATTGGGAAATGATTACGGAAAACGAAATTTATAAAGTTAGTAAGTAATATTTGGGCGTGACCACATTTACAAAAGGCGCTATTTAACAAACCGCTTATGTGCGCCTTTCGCAAATACGGTCGGGCTATCCGCATTACTTCGGTAATTTGCTACTATCCCTCACGCGCAAACTAGGTTTCGATATCCTAACAGGTTTCCAAAACCTGTTAGGTATAAAAATTCCGGATGTCAAAGTGAAAATAATAATACCTAACAGGTTTTGGAAACCTGTTAGGATAAAAAAACATATATTAGAACGGATTAAAATCCATTTCTATAAAATAATTCGAGCCGAAGGCTCTTAAAAGTTCCGGAGGAACGAACCATATTGTAGCAACGGATTTTAATCCGTTGATTGAAAATGAAAATCAACATAAAGTTCCGTAGGAACGACACCTATTAAACGTTGCAAAATGAATCAAAACCTCATAAAAACAGCTGCCATTTTTCTTTTCACCTCTTTCTGTCTAAACATGACAGCACAATCCAATCATGTTTTAGGATACAATAAGGCAGCAGAATTTTTTGAAGAAAGCTTAGTTTTAGGAAACGGAAAAATGGGTGCAACCGTTTTTGGTGGTGCAAATTCAGATAAAATTTATTTGAACGATGCAACACTTTGGTCGGGTGAACCCGTAAATGCGAATATGAATCCGGAAGCCTACAAAAATATTCCTGCAATTCGCGAAGCCCTAAAAAACGAAAACTATAAACTAGCCGAAGAACTAAACAAAAAGATCGAAGGCAAAAACTCTGAATCGTATGCACCACTTGGAACATTAGAAATCAATAATTCTGATAAGGGAAAAGCAGTCAATTACCATCGGGAACTTGATATTTCGAATGCAGTATCAAAGGTGAGTTATGAAATGAACGGAATAAAATTTACCCGTGAATATTTTGTTTCGGCGCCGGACCAAATCATGGTAATTAAATTGACGAGCAGCGAAAAAGGAGGTTTGAATTTTGATATTGATTTAAGGAGTTTATTAAAATCAACTGTTGAAGTAAAAGGTAATATTCTGGTGATGACCGGATCTGCTCCAATTCATGAAAATCCGGGATATTCAGTTTTACCAAAATACGAACAGGAAAAAGAAAGAGGAACAACATTTACAACTTTAGTTCAAATCAAAAAAGCAGACGGAAAAATCACAAGTTCCAGGTCTACATTAACCTTAAAAGAGGCAACTGAAGCTTATATTTATGTCTCGGTTGCTACAAGTTTTAATGGTTTTAACAAAAATCCGGTAACAGAAGGACTGGATGATATATCAATTGCATTGCAAAACCTGAATAAAGCTTTTGCAAAATCTTTCGATGAAGTAAAACAAGCACACATTGCCGATTATCAAAAATTCTATAATCGTGTTACGTTAGATTTAGGCAAAACAACTGCACCGGATTTACCAACAGACGAACGTTTACTGAGATATGCAGACGGTAAAGAAGATAAAAACCTGGAAATTCTCTATTTCAATTTCGGGCGTTATTTATTAATTAGCTCCTCAAGAACTTTAGGAGTGCCAGCCAATTTACAAGGTATTTGGAATCCGCATTTAAACCCGCCCTGGAGTAGTAATTATACCATGAATATCAATCTCGAAGAAAATTATTGGCTTGCCGAAAATACCAATCTTTCAGAGATGCATTTGCCTCTTTTAAGCTTTATCAAAAATCTTTCGGTAACCGGAAAAGTTACCGCAAAGACTTTTTATGGTGTAAACGAAGGTTGGGCAGCAGCACATAATTCTGATATATGGGCAATGACTAATCCGGTTGGGAATTTTGGAAAAGAAGACCCTAGTTGGGCGTGTTGGCCATTGTCTGGCGCTTGGCTAAGTACCCATATTTGGGAACATTATACTTTTACAAAAGATAAAAATTACCTCAAAAACGAAGGTTATCCCATTATGAAAGGGGCAGCACAATTTTTTTTAGGATGGATGGTTACCGATAAAAACGGAAATCTAATTACATCGCCGTCAACATCTCCGGAAAACAAATACATTGCACCCGATGGTTTTATTGGCGCCACAATGTACGGCGGAACGGCTGATTTGGCCATGATAAGAGAATGTTTTGACAAAACCATAAAAGCCTCAAAAGTATTAAATAACGATGCTGATTTCAGAGCAAAACTAGAATTGGCACTTTCTAAATTTCATCCGTATCAAATAGGTAAAAAAGGAAATTTGCAGGAATGGTATTTTGATTGGAATGACGAAGATCCCAAACACCGCCACCAATCGCAATTGTTCGGACTTTTTCCCGGCGATCATATCACACCCGAGAAAACACCGGATTTAGCCGAAGCTTCAAAAAAGACTTTAGAAATTAAAGGCGACGAAACAACCGGTTGGTCAAAAGGTTGGCGTATTAACCTTTGGGCTAGACTTTGGGACGGAAATCGTGCGTATAAAATGTTCCGCGAATTATTAAAATATGTAGACCCTGACGGAAAGAAAACTGATAAACCAAGAAGAGGAGGAGGGACGTACCCGAATTTATTCGACGCACATCCGCCATTTCAAATTGATGGAAATTTTGGAGGAGCCGCAGCCGTTGCAGAAATGCTGATTCAATCTGACGAAAACGAAATTAGATTATTACCTGCTCTGCCAGACGCATGGGAAACCGGATCCGTAAAAGGAATTTGTGCCCGTGGCGGATTCGAAATCGAAATGAATTGGGAGAATAAAATTCTAAAAAAAGTCACGATTTCTTCGAAAACAGGAGGGAAAACAACTTTAATAAACGGAGACAAAAAACAAACTATTACCTTGAAAAAAGGAGAAAGTTTAGAAATAAACTGGTAATTCTTTTGAAAACTAATGTCATCCTGAGCGATCCCGAAGCTTCGGGAGAAGGCTCGATTTGTATAAAGGGCTCGACTTTGCTCAGCCTGACAAATCAAATCCGTTTTTACCCGCGTTTTTACGAAGTAAATCTGTTTTATCCGCGTCAAAATTATCCGCTGATTTTACTGATTCGCTAAAGCGAAAACGCTGATAAAAACGGATTTTTCTAATTACTTTCTGAATTAAACTGTTAAGTAATTTTATAGTTTTCCCCTTAACTTATTGATATTGCCCGCTAGGACTTAATTATTCACTTTCTGTAGTTTCTTCCTTTTTAGTTTCCTCTTTAGGTTTATCTGCTTGGCTTTCTTTAAATTCCTCGTACCACTTTTCGATAGAAGGATAAATAAAAGCAGCTACTTTTTTTACAGGATTATAAAAAATAGATTTATCTAAAGTTTCTTTTTTTGCAAAAGTTTCATTGAAGTTTATTTTTTCGAAGAGAGCGATAAAAACACTTAAAATCAAAATTGTTTTTAAGATTCTGAAAAAACCTCCGCCTAGTTTATTTGCCCAGCCTAAGAAAGCAAAATCAGCAATTCCGGTAAGTATTTTTGCTAAAAAGTAGACCCCAATCACCACTAAAATAAAAGTAAGGATAAAAGCCGTGACCTGTATGGTATTTGGATTCCATGAAACATGTTTCATGATTAGTTCCTTCATTAAAAATGAAAATTTAATCGCAAGATAAATTCCCAACAATAAAGAAACAAAAGAAGCGATTTCTACAAAAAGTCCATTTTTAATGCCTTTGTATAAACTAAAAGCCAAAAGTGCTCCAAAAAGCATGTCTAAAAAACTCATATTTCCGGTGGTTTTACTGAGGCGCAAATATATATCTTTTTTAGGTTCAGAGTTGCAAAGGTTCAAAGGTTCAAAGGTTTTTTTAGCCCGCGGATTATACGGATTTAGCGGATTCACGCAGATTTTATTTTTTTGTTATGTAATCATTGACTGTAAATCACAGAAAACTTTAAATCTTAAATCAGCCAAATAATTTTAATCGGCGTTAATGGGTTAGATCCGCGTCATCTGCGTGCCATTTCAATACTACAAAACGGAAGTTTTCGTTTTTTAAGGTCTTTGGGTTTGAAGTCCGTATCTTTGCAAATCTAATTTTAGAATTCAGATTGCAGATTTTAGATTTTTAAGTCAGCAATCTAAAATCTAGAATCTAAAATCACAAATATATATGTCCAGAGATACACAACTAAAAGAGCGTTGGGAAAAGCTCGTCGATATACTATCTAATCAGTTTTCGCAAGGAGAAGACTTAGATTTAGATGCCATAATTTACCTCATTGGAGTTCAGGAACTCGGAAAAGTACACCGTGAATTCAAAAAAGATGAAAAATTAAACCTGATGCACATCGCCATTTGTCGATTATTGGAGCCTTATGGGTTTTATGAATTCGATTTTTTTGACGCTGATGGATGGCCACATTACAAAGTAAAAGAAGAATTGCCGGCATTAAAAGCCGGAGAACAATCGGTTTTAATGAAGGAAGCTATCGTCAATTATTTCCTGGAAAGACAGGTTATTGAATAGGTTTGTTAGTATTCAGTCTCAGTCTCAGTTTACACGCTACAGTTACTGAAAACTGAAAACTGCGACTGAATACTGAAAACCGCGACTGTAAACTGGCACTGTGACTGTAAACTGAAAAAAAAATGTGTAGATATGAAATGGTTTCTTATAAACCACATTATGCTTGTTTTAGTTGTCGAAAGACATTTAAGAGAAGATTGATGAATAACATAATTTAAATTTTAGACACTATACTTAGAACAAAATCCTTAAATTTGCACCTTCAAAGTAAGATCGATGATAGACAAGATAAAACAACATATAGAGGAAGCGAAAGCTTTTAATGATAAAAATAAAGAATCGTTAGAGCAATTCCGTGTAAAATATTTAGGTAGTAAAGGATTGTTAAAAGAGCTTTTTACAGAGTTCAAAAATATTCCAAACGACCAGAAAAAAGACTTCGGACAAGTTATAAATACTTTAAAAGCTGTTGCTGAAGAAAAAGTAAGAGTTATTCAGGAAGAACTTGAAAGTAAAGAAGAGGTAAAAGGAATGTTTGGCGATTTAACGCGTGCTGCAGAACCGGTAATTATTGGATCTCGTCACCCGATTTCGATTGTTAAAAATCAAATTATAGATATTTTTGCGAATATCGGTTTCAACGTTTCCGAAGGTCCGGAAATCGAAGACGATTGGCATAATTTTACCGCATTAAACTTGCCAGAATACCATCCGGCACGTGATATGCAGGATACATTTTTTATTCAGACCAATCCTGACGTGTTGTTGCGTACTCATACATCATCAGTTCAGGTGCGTTATATGGAAAATCACAAACCACCAATTCGTACGATCTCTCCCGGACGTGTGTTTCGTAACGAAGCCGTTTCGTCACGCTCACACTGTATTTTTCATCAGGTAGAAGGATTGTATATTGACAAAGAGGTATCGTTTGCCGATTTAAAACAAACGTTACTTTATTTTACGAAAGAAATGTTCGGAAAATCGAAGATTCGTTTACGTCCTTCCTACTTTCCGTTTACAGAACCAAGTGCCGAAATTGATATCTATTGGGGTTTAAAAACCGAAACAGATTACCGTATTACTAAAGGAACAGGTTGGTTAGAAATTGGAGGTTGCGGAATGGTTGATCCAAACGTTCTTAAAAATTGTGACATTAATCCGGACGAATTCAATGGATTTGCTTTCGGAATGGGAGTAGAACGTATTGCAATGTTGTTATACCAAATTGGTGATATTCGTATGTTTTACGAAAACGACGTTCGTTTCTTAGAGCAATTCAAAGCAAATATTTAGGAGCTATTTCCTGCTGTGCGCTGTATCTTTTATTTTTTAAAGAAAAAACAAAAGGATGCCGCTTCCATCAGGGCTAGGGCTTTACGTTATAAATTACCTTTACAATAAACAAACCTTTGTTGAAGCTTCAGGCTTTGATAAAGGTTTTTAAAATTTAATAAAAATGAAAGCAGATATAACAATCCCCGAAGTAGAAAACGTATTTCTGGCCGCTGTTCAGGAATGGAGCGACGATTTTATGGAAAAAGTCTGGTACGCTTATCTTGTAAACGACAGCGATTTTAATTTAGACGGCGTTATGGTCGTTTCAAAAGCATTTGGAACTATAGACGGCGAAATGAAAAAAACATCTGTTTTACGTCACGCCTTTGTAGAAGTTCCAGCCGTTTCAGTAGTAAAAATCGAAATGGTCGAAAAGAGTTTGTTAGTTTTAAACAACGAATTTATGGTTACTTTTTTCATCGACAATAAACTATACGACAAGAAATTTATCTTTAAATCAAACCTAATCAACGAAAACAATACAGAAGAAGTGCCTATTTTGTTTGTTGAAGGAGTGATGGTGAAGTAGTTTTTTCGAGAATAGAATAAAGAGAATAGAATAAAGAGAATAGAATAAAGAGAATAGAATAAAGAAGAAAGAGTCAAGACCAATTAAATTTCGTCCTGACTCTTTTTTTATTCTCAAAGTATAGAAATCTATTTTCTTTACTCTATACTCTATTTTCTAAAAAAAAACTAATCCAAAGACTCAGTCAGTTTCTTAAATACAGATTTAGCGTCTTTTCCTTCGTATAAAATGGCATAAACTGCATCAATAATTGGCGTTTTTGCCCCGTAACCCTGATTTAGTTTATAAGCACTTTTGGTAGCATAATAACCTTCGGCAACCATACTCATTTCCATCATCGCACTTTTTACCGTGTAACCTTTTCCAATCATGTTCCCGAACATTCGGTTTCTCGAGAATACAGAATATCCTGTAACTAATAAATCGCCCAGATAAGCCGAATCATTGATGTTACGTTTCATTTTATGTACTTTTCTGATGAATTTTTTCATCTCACGGATTCCGTTACTCATCATAACCGATTGAAAGTTATCACCATAACCTAAGCCATGTGCGATTCCGGCTGCGATTGCATAAATGTTTTTTAGCATTGCGGCGTATTCTGTACCAATAATGTCATCAGAAATTTTTGCTTTGATATAGTTTCCGGACAATGTTTTGGCAACAATGCTCGCTTTGTCAGGATCACCACAAGCAATCGTTAAGTACGAAAGTCTTTCTAATGCCACTTCTTCGGCATGACAAGGACCTGTAATAACACCAATATTGTAATATGGAATATCGTATTGAATATGAAAATGTTCTCCAACGATTAAACTCGTCTCCGGAACAATCCCCTTAATGGCCGAAAATATGATTTTATCTGCCAAAGAAACCGTCAGGTGCTTTAGTTCAGCATCCAGGAAAGCAGACGGAATAGCAAAGATTACATAATCTGCATATTCAATTGCTTCGTTGATATTGTTTGTTAATTTAAGTTTTTGGGTATCAAATTCTACCGAACTTAAATAATTAGGATTGTGTTTGTATTTCTGAATGTGCTCGATCGCAGCATCATTACGCATGTACCAAGCAATTTCTGAAAGATTTACGCATAACATCTTTGCAATTGCTGTAGCCCAGCTTCCTCCTCCAATTACTGCAAATTTTAAATTTTCGCTCATTATTTTAATAATTTAAAACAAAAGTACTTAATAATGTAGTAATAATACAAAATCTGATTTAAGAAATTTAAAAGCCAGTCTTAAATACAATGGTTTTCAGGTATTTTCAAAAATTTCAAAATATTTTTTCTAACCTATAATAAAACGAGAACATTTTCGTTGTAACTAATTATAAATTAGAATTTTAATGAGTTTAGCAAAAATTGAGTTAGTTAGTTTTGTTTTTAGTATTGTAAAAAGGCGTTCCTAAATAACTTTAAGAACGCCTTTTTTTTTAGTTTTCAGTTTACGGTGTCAATTTACAGTTTTTAACTGCGACTGAGTACTGCGACTGTGTACTAGTAACTCATCTCAACAATCGACTTCACTTTATCAAGCGTAATCAATTGTTTCTCTCCTAAACCTTTCCAGCCTCTTTCGTCAAAACGGTTTACAATGAATTCTGCCGTTTTGCTGTAATCATCCGTATATTGAGAAAGTTTAGTATCCATTCCCATCGTGTGAAAGAACGCAACTGTTTTGTTGATCGCTTCTTTAGCCACAACATCATCAGAGCCTGTTAAACCAAAGATTCTTCTTCCGTATTGCGCTAATTTTTCTTTTTTGGTATCAAACATCACCTCATACAAACTTGGGCCAATAATCGCCAAAGTTCTGGCGTGATCAATTCCGTAAAGCGCTGTTAATTCGTGACCAATCATGTGTGTAGTCCAATCAGAAGGAACACCTTTCTGGATCAGTCCGTTTAAGGCCATCGTACAGCTCCACATAAAGTTAGAAGCCAATGCATAATCCGTTGGATTTTCTACAACATTTGGTCCAACTTCGATAAGTGTTTGCAGGATTCCCTCCGCAATTCTGTCCTGCAAATAACCTTCATGCGGATATGTTAAATATTGTTCCATTACATGCGTATAGGCATCAACAACACCATTTTGCAATTGTCTTTTTGGCAAAGATGCAATTACGGTAGGATCGCAAATAGAGAATTTCGGGAACATAGCACTTCCGCCAAAAGCAAGTTTTTCCTGTGTTGCTTTAATTGTAACTACAGCGCCGGAATTCATTTCACTTCCTGTTGCCGGCAAAGTCAAAACAGTTCCAAAAGGCACGGCATTTTCTTTAATCAACAAACGTTTTTGCAAAATATCAATCGGGTTTCCGTCAAAATTTACGGCAGCCGAGATGAATTTTACACCATCAATAACAGATCCTCCGCCAACAGCCAGAATAAAATCTATTTTCTCTGCTTTAATAACTTCAACAGCCTTCATTAAAGTTTCGAAATGAGGATTTGGTTCAATTCCGCCAAATTCTACAATCTCAAAACCTTTTAGATTATTGATCACTTGTTCGTGTATACCGTTTTTAAAGATACTTCCGCCTCCATAAGCCAAAAGAATTTTAGCCTCTTTAGGTACTAATGTCGAAAGTTTTTCTATTTGTCCTTTTCCGAAGATTAAATTCGTCGGATTATATAATTCAAAGTTTAGCATTTTTTTTAAGTTTCTAAGTTCCTAAGATACTAAGGTGCTGAGTTTTTTTTAAGATATGTATAATCTTAGAAAATCAGAGCCTTAGCAACTTAGTACCTTTGTTATTTAATCAATTTTTCTAATAATTTTCCAGCCACCAATTTAGACGAAGCAGGATTTTGCCCTGTAATCAATAGACCGTCTTCTACAGCATAAGGCTGCCAGTTGGCACCTTTAGAGAATTTAGCACCATTTTTTATTAAAGCATCTTCTAATAAAAACGGAACAACTTTGGTCAAGCCTACAGCTTCTTCCTCTTCATTTGTAAAACCGGTTACTTTTTTACCTTTTACCAAAAATTCGCCATTTACTTTTACATTTTTCAAAACAGCCGGAGCATGACAAACAAAAGCTACCGGTTTTTTATGAGTATAAAAAGATTCGATTAAAGCGATAGAGTTTTTATCTTCGACTAAATCCCAAAGTGGCCCGTGACCTCCCGGATAAAAAACGGCGTCGTAATCTTTTTGATTAATAGTCGAAAGTTTATGCGTGTGTTTTAATTTTTCCTGCAATGTTTTATCTGCATCAAAACGTTTTGTGTCTTCAGTGGCAGATGCCGGATCAGCACTTTTAGGATCAACAGGCGGTTGACCACCAAGCGGTGTAGCGATCGTGATTTCGACACCCTGATCCAGTAATTCATAATAAGGTGCAGCAAATTCTTCTGACCAAAATCCTGTTTTTTCTCCTGTATTGCCCAGTTTATCGTTACTGGTCACAACAAATAATACTTTTTTCATACTTTTTTTATTTGTTTTTTGAGCTATAGCCGTTGTGCTAAAAGCTGTTAATGTTATAATCGCGAGTAAAGCTATTCTTTTCATAAGTTTAAATTTTGATCAAATTTACGGCTTAAGTGATATCAGTAAAAATAAAATAAACTATGTTTGTTATAAAAATAGTTATACCATGGTAAATCTTGAATGGTACAGAACTTTTAAATCTGTATATAAAAATGGAAATTTTTCGATTGCAGCAAAAGAGTTATTCATAAGTCAACCAGCTGTAAGCCAACAGATATCAATGTTGGAAGCACATGTGGGATATAAATTATTCAACAGAAAGTCTAAAGGTGTCGAACCAACCGAATACGCTAAGTTACTTAATAATTTAATTATTGATGCACTGGATCGTCTTGAAAACGTCGAAAGCGGATTTAGGGCAAAAGCGCACGATTCAGTCCGATTGATTTCTGTAGGAGTTTCAAAAGATTTATTCAACAGTTGTGGAAGTATTTTAATTTCCAAATTCGATTTTATTGATTTTACTTTTGCAGACGATGATGCTCTTTTTGCCCTTGTCGATGCTAAAAAGCTCGATTTTGCAATCACAACCAAAAGATTTGATACGTTTGATACCATTTATGAAATCGTAGGAAAGATTAAGCTAATTATGGTTGCGCCAATACAGCTGGACGCGACAGACTTTCGTCAGAAATTAAAATCAGATAATTTTGTAGCAATCGAGCAATGGCTGAACGAGCAAAAATGGTATTCTCATGATGCCAGAATTTCGCATATAAAGATATTTTGGCTCCATGCATTTAGCAAAAAGAGACCCTCGATGGTTCCTAACTATATTATTCCGTCAGAATCTGAAATGCTCGAACTGCTTTCAAGAAATTCAGGAGTAGCCATAACCTGGAATTGTAATGCGAGAAAGTATATTAAGGAAAACAAATTGCAATTGCTCTGGAATAGTTTTCATGTGCCGGAGGAATATGTATATTTATTGACCAGTAAAAACAATATTTCAAGTTCTTTTTTTGAAAGTATTGCTAAAGAATTAAAGTTGTTTTTAGGGAATAGATTGTAGTTTATCGCAAAGGATTTATTTTTTTCGCCACAAATTGCACGAATTTCCGCGAATTATTATTTCAATCGTTTTGTACATAAAAAATTAGTGAAAATTAGTGAAATTCGTGGCAGACCTTTTTAAGTATGGAAAATTTTCAAAATATTAGAATTGCTGTTGATGCCATAGTATTTGGATATAAAAACAACAACTTATATGTACTCTTAATTGAGCAAAAGTTTGGTTCTGCCGATAAATATTGGGCATTACCCGGCGGATTGGTAAAACAGGATGAATCTTTGAGCGATGCAGTCATTAGAGAATTGCATGAAGAGACCAACGTCAAGTTGACTTTTATGGAGCAACTTTACACCTTTGGTGATGATATTTACAGAGATTCCAGAAACCGTGTAATTTCGGTTGCCTATTATGCTTTGGTCGATGCTTCGAATCTTGAAATAAAAGCGGATACAGATGCCGAGAAAGTGCAATGGTTTAAAATAGATCAAATACCGTCTTTGGCATTTGATCATAACTTAATACTGGAAACCGCAATTTCGAGGTTAAAATCTAAACTTACCTATGAACCCATTGGTTTTGATTTACTTCCCGAAGAATTTTTATTCTCGGATCTTGAAAACCTTTATTGTACCATTCTTGAAAAAGAAATTGATAGGCGAAACTTTAGAAAAAAGATTCTCAGTTATGGCTTTTTAGATCAAACAGAACATTTTTCGCCTATAAAAAGCGGAAGGCCGGCCAAACTTTTCAAGTTTAATAAGTTAAATTACAGTGATTTAATTAAGAATGGCTTTCACTTTGAAATAAAGTTTGCGTAATTTTTACACAAAATAAATTGTTTAATAAAAATATTAATCTATATTTGCGTATAATTAACGCAAACTTAAAAACTATGATACTTAACCTAGACCCAAAATTCGCTCCGTTTCTTAATCAGGAAGAAATCAAATTTCAAAGTTTTACATTTTCAGGAGGAGAACCACACATTAAAATCAATCCTGATTTTGATCACAATCAGAAAGTAACAATCACACACCGATTAAATTCATTCAATGATTTAGGATTATTGTGTATTACTGTTGATGCTTTACGCAGAATGGATGTTAAAATTATCGATTTGTTTATTCCGTATTTCCCGGCAGCAAGACAAGATCGTGTCATGATAAAAGGAGAATCTTTGTCTGTCAAAGTATATGCAGATATTATTAATACGCTTCAATTAAATAAGGTTTCTGTATTTGATGCACATTCTGAAGTAACTCCGGCATTGGTAAACAATTGCGAAGTGATCCCCAATCATACTTTTATTCAGGAAGTTCTAAAAGTAATTGGTGAAAACGTAAAATTAATTTCTCCTGATGGTGGTGCTTTGAAGAAAATCTACAAAGTTTCTGAATTTTTAGGTGGTGTTGATGTGGTGGAATGCAGCAAAAGCCGTGACGTAAAAACCGGAAAATTGTCTGGTTTTAAAGTCTATGAAGACGACCTAAACGGAATAGATTGTTTAATCGTGGACGATATTTGCGATGGTGGCGGAACTTTTGTGGGACTGGCAGAAGAATTGAAAAAGAAAAATTCAGGAAAATTATACCTGGCAGTAAGCCACGGAATCTTCAACAAAGGTTTTGAAGTTTTAAATTGTTTCGACAAAATATTCACAACCAATTCAGTAAAAGATTTCGAAGGACAAAGTGTCGAAGTAATCAAATTAGATCAATTGGTCTAAAACAGGATTCAGGTTATTGCTAAGAACTTTAAACCTGACTGGAGGCTGAGCAGCGCAGACGAAGTAAACAAAAGCAGACTATTAACAATAAACCAAAAAACAATGAGTGATGATTTAAAGCCAAGATTTATTGAGTCTTTAAAAAGAAACAATGATCAGATTAGAGAAGACAGAGCCAAAACAATTGGCGAAGATTCGGAGTTAATTTACAGACGCCGTGTTGAAGATATTGAGTTAAAAATAAAAAGATTAGAAAGAGAGCAGGAAGGGCTTATTGATATTAGCCCGCTGGATAAAAACAGTTTGACTTTTGTTGATTTTCAACCGGAATCATTTGTGCAAAGAGATATGGAGTTGTCGCTAACGATAAGAAATTTAAACATTCAGTTTGAAGTGACAAAAAAGAGATTTGAATATTTATTTGGTAAAACATTTTAGTTATGGGAGGTACAAGATATGACTTAGGCGCTCGCGATGACAGAGCAAAAAAAGCAGGATACGCATCGAAATCTGCAAGTGACATTTTTATTCAAAATAGAATAGGAGCGGCACATGAATCTATGAACCCAAACGGCATTACGTTTAGAGAAGCAAGAGATTCAGCGGTTCACCCAAATACAGTTCCAATTATTCTGGGATTGGATGTTACCGGAAGTATGGGACACATACCGCATGAATTAATCAAAGAAGGATTGCCTAAATTAATGGGAGGAATTATTCAGGGTGGAGTTCCTGATCCTGCTCTTTTATTTTTAGGGATTGGTGATCATGAATGTGACAGATTTCCGTTGCAGGTAGGTCAATTTGAATCCGGAGATCAGGAGCTTGATATGTGGCTCACCAGAACTTATATAGAATCTGGCGGAGGAGGAAATGCAGGCGAGAGTTATCTTCTGGCGTGGTATTTTGCCGCTTTTCATACCAAAACAGATGCTTTCGAAAAAAGAAATCAGAAAGGATTATTGTTTACCGTAGGCGATGAGCCTAATCTGGAAACACTTCCGGCATCTGCCATAAAAGAAATTATGGGTTCAGGACAGCAAACCTATACCCATCTTGAATTATTAAAAGAAGCACAAAAACGTTATGAAGTATATCATATTAGCGTATTGCATTCTGATCAGGCAGTACGGGCAAATGTTGCCTGGAAAGAATTGCTTGGAGAAAATTGTTTGTCTATAGAAGATCACAGAGAAATCCCCAATGTAATCAAGAAAATAATTTGTAATAAACATAAAAATTCTGGTACAGGATTAGGAACAATACCAGTTTCTAATACAAATGATACAGGTTTAGATAATATACAAATGCTTTAGGTTAAACACATAGAAACATAGTTTTTGTTTGTGAATAAAAGAAAATAAAAAGAAACTAGTGAAACGCCTTTTTTAAGTTTTTGAAAGTCTATGATTCTATGTGTTTAAAATAATTGCACAACATTTTATAAAATGAAAACAGCTCAAATAGTTATAGGTTTAGGATTTGGTGATGAAGGAAAAGGAATTACGACAGATTTTCTGGCAAAGCAAAATCCTGAATCTATAGTTATTCGGTTTTCAGGAGGACAACAAGCCGCACACACGGTCATGATTGGCGATAAAAAGCACGTTCATTCGAGTTTTGCCAGTGGTGCACTTCGAGGTTTGCCTTCTTACTATAGTGAGCATTGCACGATTCATCCTGTTTTTTTATACAATGAAAAAAAAGAACTCGAAGAAATAGGCGGAAATACAGACCTTCATATTCATCCTTTGGCAAAGGTTACAACACCTTTTGATGTTTGGCAAAACAGAAACAATGTTAGAAACCTGGATCACGGAACTTGCGGTAAAGGAGTGGGTGCCACAATGAAACGAAATGAAGGCCCGTACAAATTATTTGCCATAGATTTGATTGCACCTCGCCAAATGCTTCTCGAGAAACTAGAAAAGATAGCCTATTATTATGGTTTTCTAAATGAAAGTGAAATCGACGATCAGGTTAATCATTTCCTTGAAGTTGTAGAGGAGATGAAGTGGAACATTAGCGATTACAGCTTTTTAAAAAAGTATTCGAACCTTATTTTCGAAGGTAGTCAGGGTATCTTACTCGACATGGATCACGGCGTTTTCCCAAATGTTACGTATGCGAATACAACATCAAAAAATGCATACGAAATTTGCGAAAAATTGCAAATAGAAAATATCGAAATGTATTATGTTACCAGAAGTTATGCAACAAGACACGGCAGCGGATGGATGAGTAACGAAAGAGAACTACAATTAAAAAATAACGAAGAAGAGACTTGTGTCTATAATGATTTTCAAAGAGAATTTAGAACAGGAGATCTCGATTATGATCTTTTAAATTATAGTCTAAAACTAGATGCAGCTTACAGTTTGAACGCCAAAAGAAATCTGGTCGTAACCTGTATGGATCAGATCGATAAGGATTATGAATTGGAGAATCTAACAACGGAGTTTGCTGAAATCTACGGATCATTTTCACCCGATTCTAAAGATTTTAAACAGATAACTTCTTTGTTTCAATAACACAAAAAATGAAATATAATATAGAAAATATAACTCCCGAAAGTAAATTTTTATTTTTCTGGGGACACCAACCCAATAAAGACGGCAGCATCTCTAAAACCTGTTTTAGCCAGTGGTGGTTAAGTTCTTTTGAAGTCGATAAAGTGACTTACAAAACCGCTGAACACTGGATGATGGCGAAGAAGGCTGAATTGTTTAACGATGATGTTGTTTGGGCAAAAATCATTAAAGCAAATTCTCCTGCCGATGTCAAAAAGTTAGGACGTGAAGTCAAAAATTATGATGATAAACTTTGGTCAGCCGCCAGATACGAAATTGTAAAACAAGGCAATTATCATAAATTCAGTCAAAACGCAGATTTAAAAACATTTTTGCTCAATACCAGCGACAGAGTTATAGTCGAAGCAAGCCCCGTTGACCCAATTTGGGGAATAGGAATGGCTGGTGATCACAAAGATGTTTTGAATCCGACCAAATGGAAAGGCTTGAATTTGTTAGGTTTTGCTTTAATGGAGGTTAGGGACGAATTGAAATAAATGAAATTTTCTATAAATTGTTATCCCTTTGGGATTAGCAAAATAAAATCTAACTCAGATACAATTAAAATTAAATAACACAATGAAGATATTGTGTACAAAATACAATGAAAATAGAATTAAAAAAATACGATGAGCAAATAGCAGTATGGCCAAAATCAGGTTATCACTTTATGGCTCAATATGAAGAACGGAATAAGAAATTGAAAATCTCAGAGAAATCATGAATGAGAAAATAGCAAAAGACGTAAGCAAATTTTTGAGTTTGATCCTCAGACATTCGCCGGAAAAAATAGGATTAAAATTAGACGAAAACGGTTGGGCAGATGTAGAAGAACTGATGCAAAAATGCTCCAAAAGAGGGAATACATTAAATGCAGAACTTCTGGATTATGTGGTAGAAAACAACGATAAAAAACGTTTTGCCTTTAATGAAGATAAAACTAAAATCAGGGCGAGCCAGGGGCATTCAATTTCGGTAGAGTTAAACCTGAATGAAACAGAGCCTTTGGAGTTTTTATATCACGGTACTGTTGCAAAATTTTTAGAAAATATTAAAAAATAAGGACTTCAAAAAATGAGTCGTCAGCATGTGCATCTTTCCAAAGATCTTGAAACGGCTACAAAAGTAGGAGGCAGAAGAGGAGTTCCTCAAATCCTGACCGTTAGGAGCGGACAAATGTTTAAAGACGGATTCAAGTTTTATTTGTCAGAAAACAATGTTTGGTTAACAGATGAGGTTCCGTCAAAATACATCGAATTTAAATCATGAAACGAACATTAGTCATTGGAGATATCCACGGAGGTTTAAAAGCTTTAGTTCAGTTGTTGGAGAAAGTACAAGCAACAGAAAAGGACAGGCTTATTTTTCTTGGAGATTATGTCGATGGCTGGGGAGAATCAGCTCAGGTTATTGATTTTTTGATCGGATTATCACAAAGTCAAGAATGCGTTTTTATAAGAGGAAATCATGATGTTTGGTGTCACGAATGGCTGACGAATGGTGTCATTAATGATGTTTGGTTTTTGCATGGAGGAAAATCAACGATAGAAAGTTATCAGAATCTGGATGAATTGCACAAAGAGAAACATCTTGATTTTTTTGCCAATATGAAAGATTATTTTGTAGATGAACATAATAATTTGTTTATTCACGCTGGTTTTTCGTCAATGCATGGTCCGGCAAAGGAGCATTATGTAAGTAATTTTTCCTGGGACAGGACTTTGTGGGAAATGGCTTTGACAATGGACAACAGGATTAAAAAAGATTCGCTTTTATATCCTAAAAGATTATTGCTCTTTAATGAAATTTATATTGGTCATACACCAACGCTTCATTATGATAGCGATAGCCCAATGCAGGGTTGCAATGTCTGGAATATAGATACCGGAGCAGGTTTTTACGGCAAGCTAACTTGTCTGGATATAACAACAAAAGCATTTTGGCAAAGTGATGTAGTACAGTCCTTGTATCCAACTGAAAAAGGAAGAAATAAATAATTTATAAATTAACTAATAAAAAATATGAACCCACTATTATTAACAGACGGTTACAAAGTTGACCACAGAAGACAATACCCAGACAAAACTACCTTAGTATATTCTAACTGGACACCTAGAAAATCAAGAATTGAAGGACTTGATGAAATCGTATTTTTTGGACTGCAATATTTTATCAAGAAATATATCATTCATGATTTTGATGCTGATTTCTTCAAGCAGCCAAAAGCAGAAGTGGTTAAAAAATACGCACGCAGAATCAATAATTACTTAGGCGAAAATCAGGTTGGAACAAAACATATCGAAGATTTACATGATTTAGGCTATATTCCGATGGTTTTTAAAGCCTTGCCGGAAGGGGCAAGTGTACCTTTGAGAGTACCTATGTTTACGATGTACAATACGATTCCGGAATTTTTCTGGTTGACCAATTATTTCGAAACATTGCTTTCTGCCGTAGTTTGGTTGCCTTGTAACTCTGCAACTCTTGCAAAAGAATATAGAAAAGTATTAGACAAATATGCTGATCAGACTTCGTCTGTACCTGAATTTGTTGATTGGCAGGCGCATGATTTCTCGATGAGAGGAATGGGCGGAATCGAAGCTGCGATAACATCTGCTGCGGGTCATCTATTAAGTTTTACAGGTTCTGATACGATTCCGGTTATTGATTTTTTCGAAGATTATTACAAGGCAAATTCTGATACAGAATTAATTGCGGGTTCTGTGGCTGCAACAGAGCATTCTGTAATGTGTATGGGAACTACCGAAGGCGAATGCGAAACTTTTAAAAGATTGGTTACAGAAGTTTATCCTAAAGGAATTGTATCGATCGTTTCTGATACCTGGGATTTATGGAAAGTTCTAACAGATTATTTACCACGATTAAAAGAGGATATTGTTGCCAGAGAAGGCAAAGTCGTAATTCGTCCGGATAGTGGTGATCCGGTTGATATTATCTGCGGAAATCCAAACGGAAAAACCAATGAAGAAAAGAAAGGTGTAATAGAACTTCTTTGGGATGTTTTTGGAGGATCAACGAATGCAAAAGGATATAAAGAGCTAATACCTCAAATTGGGGCTATTTACGGTGATAGTATTACAGTGGCCAGAGCAACGCAAATTTGCGAAAGATTAAAAGAAAAAGGATTTGCGTCTACAAATGTTGTTCTGGGAATTGGTTCTTTTACCTATCAATACAATACCAGAGATACTTTTGGTTTTGCGATGAAAGCGACTTACGGAGAAGTTGATGGCGAAGGAAGAGCTATTTTTAAAGATCCGATTACAGATGACGGAACTAAAAAATCAGCCAAAGGATTAATGAAAATTGACTTGGTTGATGGTTTGTATCATTTGACCGATAATGTTTCGTGGGAAGAGGAAAAACAAGGCGAATTGAAAGAGGTTTTCAGAGACGGAAAACTTTTAGTTGATCAGTCTTTAAGTGAGATAAGATCTCGGGTAAAAAGTGATATTAAGGTTGAAGCATAATTATCTATACATATTGCGCTCCGCCGTAGTTGTTTATAAAACGTAATTAGCATTAAAAACGAAAGCCTGAATTTTTTAAATTCAGGCTTTTTTTATTTCTTATAAAAATTATTGTGATCAATATAGTCCCATACTTTTGGCGGTAACAACGGTTGAATGTTTTTTCCCTGTTTGATGCTGTTTCGAATAAAAGTAGCCGAAATCTCTACAATTGGAGCATCAATGATATGAACTTTTGGATAAGATTTTAAGGTGTTAGGTGCTTCTTCTAAAAGGTCTGTAGTTTGTGTTTTATCCTCTAATCTTGGATATACATAAATGTCATAGTGATCTAAAATAACCTCATAGTTTTTCCATTTATGAAGCGTTTTCAAGTTGTCTTCGCCCATAATCAGGGAGAAATCATGAGTAGGATATTTTTCCTGCAAATGCACCAGCGTATTTACGGTATAATTAGGCTGAGGTAACTTGAACTCAATATCCGAAGGTTTGATTTTTGGATAATCTTCAGTAGCCAAATGCACCATTTGCAAACGGTGATGATCGTCTAATAATGTCGATTTTTTCTTTAACGGATTATGAGGCGTTACAACCATCCAAATTTGATCTAAGTCTGCAAACTCAGCCATGTGATTGGCAATGATTAAATGGCCAACATGAATGGGATTATACGTTCCGAAATAAAGGCCTATTTTCATTTATTTTTATTGAATGATTTAAAAATTAAATGATTTAAAGATGCCTAAATGATATTTTTTAATCTTTAAATCATGCAATCTTTCAATTCTTATTTATTCACAAAATCCTTCACCAATTGATAGGCCTCTTCTTTGGCAGTATCTAAATCGTAATTTTTTATAATCGTATCAAATTGTGGAGCAGTAGCCAATTCAACAGATGCTTTTGCAATTCGCATATTGATTTTGTCATCAGTTTCTGTAGAACGCTCTTTTAATCGACGTTTAAGTTCGTCTACACTTGGAGGTTTTACAAAAACAGCCAGTGTTTGATCCGGAAATTTATGTTTAATACGCAATCCGCCGGCAACATCAATATCAAAAATCACGTTTTTGCCCAGAGCCCAGATGCGCTCAATTTCGGCTTTCAGAGTACCGTAAAAGTTATCTCGATATACTTCTTCCCATTCCAGGAAATTTTCGGCTTTAATGTGTTTTTTAAATTCTTCTAACGAAATAAAATAATAATCTTTTCCGTGTTCTTCCTCTCCGCGTGGGTCGCGAGAAGCCGCCGAGATCGAAAATTCTAAATTTAAATCCTCTTTCCCAAGTAAATGTCTTACTATAGTTGTTTTTCCTGATCCTGAAGGTGCAGAGAAAACAATTAACTTTCCTTTATTCATTCTTTATGCTTTAGGCTTTAAGCACTATGCTTTGAGCTCTCTTACTTTATGTTTTTTTGCTTAAAACCTATGGTTTTTAAAGTACATTCAAAACCTGTTCTTTAATCTTTTCCAATTCATCTTTCATCATTACCACCAATTTCTGCATTTGGGCATGATTCGATTTAGACCCCATTGTATTGATCTCGCGACCCATTTCCTGAGTAATAAAACCTAATTTACGACCATTAGCTTCGGTACCTTTTATGGTTTCTAAGAAATAATCTAAATGATTTGTTAAACGAACTTTTTCCTCAGTAATATCCAGTTTTTCCAGATAATAAATCAATTCCTGTTCGAAACGATTTTCATCAACATTTACTTTCAATTCAGAAATAGCAGTTTGCAAACGATCTTTGATGGCCTGAACACGTTCCGGATCAAGAGCCAAAGCATCGTTCATATATTGACGAATATTCCCGATTCTAAGATTAAATTCTTTTTCAAGAGATTCGCCTTCGTCTTTTCTAAAAGTTAAGATATTTTGTAGCGCCTCTTCAATGATAACCTGAATTTGTTCCCAGTCGTTTTCGTCGATTTCCTCACGTTCCGTTTTTAGCGTATCAGGCATACGAACCGCCATTTTCATTAATTCAGTAACATCAGCATCAGGATAAACCTCTTTAAGTTGAGCGATGTAGTTTTTTACAACAGGAACATTTACTTTAGTCGAAGTTTGTTCAGAAGTACTTTCGATGTAAATTCCAAAATCAATTTTACCTCTCTCCAGTTTTGTTGAGATCTGAGTCCTTAAACCTAATTCCATTTCGCGATAAAGCGACGGCATTCTTACGTTTAAATCTAAACCTTTACTATTTAAGGATTTTACTTCAACGGTAATTTTTTTTGTAGGCAATTGCAAAGAAGCTTTGCCAAACCCTGTCATAGATTGTATCATATAATTGAGTATAAAGGCGCAAAGATAAATAAAAGTTTGCAGTGTTGCGCCGTAATTCACTAATCTGTTTTATGCTGAAGAACTTAAAGTTTTTTTGCCATGAATTTTACGAATTTGCACTAATTTAACCGGTGCGAATTCCTTGTTTTTCTTTTGCCACTCCCGAAGCTATCGGGATAAAATGATTTTATAGATTTTACCAATCTGTGAGAATCTTTTTAATCTGTGGCAACTTTTAAGCTCAGCAAATAATTGGTGAAAATTCGTGAAATTTGTGGCTAACTTTTTATTTCTCTAAAGCTTTCTGAACCTGTAAGGTTACCGGCTGTGTATTACCAATATAAATTTTTTCATCAATAATAAAAACCGGACGGCTTATGAATGTATAATGCTCCAGAATGTATTTTTTATAATCCTCCTCAGTCAAAGATTTGTTTTTTAAATCCATCGATTTGTATAGCTGTGCTTTTTTGCTAAACAATGCTTCGTAGCTACCTGCAAGCTGATACATTTCTTCCAGTTCAGCCTCGGTAATTGAATTTTGTTTGATGTCGTGAAAAACCAAATTATTGTCTTTCGGTAAGCTTTTGATAATTTTTCGACATGTATCGCAAGAAGCCAAGTAGTATATTTTGTTCATGTTTTTTTAATTTAAGAGACTACAAAGAAAATTCATTTAAAACTGAAAAATGCCTAATTTTAGAAAAAAAAATAATTATGAATTCAGTTTTTGAAGTACAGAAAACCATAAGAGAAATTCTTTTAAAGGTTTTAGACCATCATTCCTTGGAACAATTGAATAAAATTCCGCACGGATTTAATAATAACCTAATCTGGAATATTGCGCATTGTGTATCATCACAGCAAGTTTTGGTTTATAAATTATCAGGCTTGCCAACCATGGTTTCAGAAGAGTTTATTGCCAAATACAAAAAAGGAACCAAGCCGGAAGGTGATGTTTCGCAAGCCGAGGTTGACGAAATAAGAACGTTGCTTTCTACAACGTTGCAACAAACAGAAAAAGATTTTGAAAACAATATTTTTGTTCATTATACGGAATATACCACAAGCCTGGGCTATACCTTAAAAAATGTTGGGGATGCGTTAAGCTTTAACAACTATCATGAAGGAATTCATACGGGGATTATTATGAGTCTTAGAAAGTTTGTTTAAAAAACAATCCCGTCCTGCAACCAATTGCGAGACGGGATTTTTTTATTCTATTATAGTTTCTATTGTCACTTTCATAGCTCCGGCACCTTTGTTTTTGGTGATTTCCATAAAAGCTCTTTTAGAGAGGTCTAGTTCTCTTGTTTTTACAAACGGACCACGATCTGTAACTTTTACAATGACAAATTTTCCATTTGCTTCATTTGTTACTTTTATTCGGGTTCCAAAGGGTAGTTTTTTGTGTGCTGCTGTATATTTGCTGTTGTTGAATCTGGCTCCGCTAGCTGTTTTTTTTCCGTTAAACCGGTCAGCATAATAAGAGGCGTGAGCATTTTTTTTGTAAGGTTTTAACTTTAAACCTTTGTCTGTAAAAACAGAATCAGTTGGTAAGGCAAGTATATCCGGTCTTACAACTTTTACAGTGTCCTGAGTGATTTTAGGTTCTGTTACTGGTTTTGTTTGACTTATTATATAAGTAAAACAGCTTAAAAAAGTTATTGTAAGTGTAGTAAGTATAATATGTTTTTTACTTCTCATGGGTTATTTTTTTTCAGACTTGGGGAGTTTGTACAAATAATATGCCGAGATAAAAAAAGCCCTATTGTTTTAGGGCTTTAGTTGGTTTTTAGAACCAAAGGTTCCATGGAATTCTACTTAAAATAAGCAATAATCCGATTCCGTAATAAATAGCAAAAGTTTTAAATTTAGCTTCGCTATTGATTAATTTTTTATGTTTTGACCATCCAATCGTTATCAAAGCGATAGCAATAAGGTTGATTAGCGGGTGTTCTAACGAAGTTAGTCTAAGTGCTGCATTCGACATTTGTCCAAACGCTGCTTTCCCAAGAGGAGAAACAAAATAAAGTAGTATTCCGATCAATAATTGAGTGTGGGTTCCTATTAAGGCAAATAAGGCAATTTTGCGGTCTTTAGCGGTAAACTCTTTTTTAGAAGTAAGTCCAATGATAGCATTCACGACTGCAATTAGTAAAACTAACAGTGCTAAATAAGCCCAGCCAGAATGGAATTTTTGTAGAAAATTGTACATAAATTAATTTTTTTGTTAAAACAAATATAGCAAAAAAGGGTATAAAAAAAACGGCATTAGACTAAAAGTCAATGCCGTTTTATTATTTATTTAGATTCTAAATTTTAGAAATCGTAACGTAGAGCAAAGTTCCAAGTTCTTCCAAAACCAAAGAATACCTGGTTAGCATCTGCTACCCCTTTGTAAAGTCTGTTATTAGTTGTATAAGTTCCTAATGCAGCATTTGTTGAGCTTACGTTGTCATCAGCAAAAATGTTTGTTCTGGACTCAGCAATGTAGATTCTGTCGAATACGTTATTAACGTTTAATCTAAAGTTTACAGATTTGTCTTTGTCTTTACCTACTAACATTTTGTATGAGAAACCAGCATCCATTAAACCATAAGAAGGTAATTCTAATGCTCCTTTGTTGGTTGGAGAAGAGAAGTTAATAGGGCTTAATCCAGCATATAATTTATCGTTAAAGTTGTAGTTAGCATCAACAGTTACTCTTGTTAAAACTTCGTAAGAAGCTCCTAAAGAAGCCGTCATTTGAGCAGCATCACCTACTTTTACTTTGTCCATGTATACAGGAGTTGCGATATATCCTGCAACCGGAGTGTTGTCTGCCTGGTAATAAGCATTAACAGTTGCGTTTCCTTTATATTCCCAAATTCCGTAAGAGAACATACCTGTTACTTTAAATTTTTCTGTAATGTTTGAACTTCCTTCAAATTCAATTCCAGAGTGAACTTCGTTAAGACCTACATATTCTGTATAAGTACTTGCATCACTTGGTAATGCGTTCCCTTTTAAGTATCTGTCGTTCCAGGTTGTATTGTAAACGTTTACAGTAGCGTTGAAAAATTTTGAACGGAAACCATATCCAGCTTCAAATCCAATGATTTTTTCATTAGTAAGGTTAGGGTTTACAGTTGATCTGTTGTTTGGATAAACTGAATTGAAGAATGGTTGTCTTGAATAATAACCAGCATTTACGTAAACATTGTTTTTCTCGTTAAGGTTGTAGTTAGCACCACCTTTTACGTTTCCACCTAAGATGTTTTTGTAATCTGTAGAGGATAATGGGTCAGTTGTAGCGTAAACAAAGTTATCTTCTCTTTTAAATCCTTGTTGAGAGATTGCTCCCTGAACAAATGCAGTTAAGTCATTTTTAGAATATTCTAATTGAGTAAAAGCACCGTACCATCTTACTTTTCCAGTACTGTTAAAAGATATTTTGTCGTAAGTTTTTTTGTCGAAAACATTCCATTGAACATCTGTAGCATAAGTTGATGTCACGTGTCTTCCGGCTGGTTTTAAATCTGCAACAGTGTTATCGTAGAATTCACCACCACCTAATAAATCATTTACTACTGTAAAGTGATATCCTGTGTAAGTTCTGGCATCGATACCAAAATCTAAAGTCAATGTGTTTGTTAATTTTTTGTTTAAATTAACTACTGCTCCAAACCAGTCATGAGAGTTGATAGAAGAAGTTTGTGAGATACCTGATGTAGTATTGTAAACATAAGGAGATGCAGTAGTTCCTGCTCCGGTTCTACCTGTTGAAGAACTATTTTGGTAAACACCACCAATTTGTGTTCTTGTTCTGTTAGCTCCGTTAAAGTTTACTTGACCCTGACCAGAGTTCCAAGCCTGAATTTTGTTGTAATCAACAGAACCGTCTCCTGTTAAGAAGTTAGGGCTGTTGTATACTAGTCCACCGATACCACCTGTAGCACTTGCACCAGCTCCACGGCCCATAGACGCGTAAAGAACAGAAGAAAGTTTTGTAGTTTCGTTTATTTTATAATCCCAGTTGAAAGAGGCAATTGGTTTATGGTAATAGTTTTTTCTGATGTTGTATGCTTCACCATTTAAGTATCCTGCATCAGCATTATATCTAATGTTTGGATCGCTAAGTGAACCATATTTTTGGTAAGTAGCAATTGTAGATACAGTAGATCTTTGGTTGTGCCATTGTGGAGCACCTGTTACTGTAAATTGAAAATCATGTGTACCACTTTTGTTTCCATATCCTAAGGCAACATAATAGTTAGAACCTTCAAAACTAGTTCCGTTTACATAACCATCTCCCATTGTTTGAGATAATAAGATAGAAGCCGAAAGACCATTATCTAATTTACCGGTATTGTAAGAACCTTGAATTTTAAAGTTTCTTCCGTTTCCAAAACCTGAAGAGAAAGATCCACCTTCTTTTTTATCTGAAGATTTAGTTACAATGTTAATTGTTCCTCCTACAGAAGGAGTAGCAAGTTTAGACGAACCTAAACCTCTTTGAACCTGCATTGCAGATGTAACATCTGATAATCCAGCCCAGTTACTCCAAAAAACAGAACCATTTTCCATGTCGTTTATTGGCATACCGTTAATCATAACAGCAATATTATTTTGGTTAAAACCACGAATGTTAATTCTGGAATCTCCAAATCCACCACCAGATTTAGTAACATATACTGAAGGAGTGTTTCTTAAGATCTCCGGAAATTCCTGAGTTCCTAATTTTTCCTGAATTTCAGCAGCTTTGATTGTAGAAACAGCAACCGGAGTTTTTCTGTCTTTAGCAATGTCAACGATTGTGCTTTTTACAACAATCTCGCTTAATTCGTTTGAATTAGAAGTCAAAACGATTGTTCCAAGATTTGTAGTAGCACCATTTGCTACTGAAAATCTTACAGTTTGATTTTGGTAACCTAAAAAAGAAATAACGATTTCTCCTGTACTAGTTGTTGCATTAAGAGTAAATTTACCATCAAAATCTGTAGAAGTAGCAGTTGTAGATCCTTTGATAACTACGTTTGCCCCTGGTAATGAGCCCACGCCGTCAGTAATCATACCTGAAATCTTTCCTTGAGAAAATGCGGTTGAAACTATCATGAACAATAGTCCAGTGAGTAACCAATTTTTCATTGTCTTCATTTGTTATTAGTTTATTGTTTTTGGCAAAATTATAACATTTAAATCAGATAGTGTTATCAAAATGTTAAGAAAGATCAGTTTTATTTAATCTGTTAAGAATTAAAGTGATTTTTCCTTTTTTTATTAAATAAAATAACGTTTTTTTGATTTTAAGACCCTGTATTTTGTTAAAATGATAATAATTTTGATGGTCTTGTAGCGTAAAACCTTCAATAATAGACGTTTTTTGGCATTTTGCGCGTTCATTTATACGAAAAAGCGCCTTAATTTTTGCTAAATTAAGGCGCTTCAGTTTGTTGCGAATCTGGAGTGTAGAGACGCTATTTATTCTTTAAAAAATAATTTAATAAAAACGAAGTAGAGCTGTCATGAGTTTTTACGGTTTTGGTATTAATTTCGTCCAAAATAGAATTTGCCAGCTGTTTGCCTAGTTCTACTCCCCATTGATCAAAGCTAAAAATGTTCCAGATCACACCCTGAACAAAAATTTTGTGTTCGTACAAAGCAATTAGAGAACCCAGACTTTTTGGCGTTAATTTTTGAATTAAGATCGTATTAGTTGGTTTGTTTCCGGTAAAAACTTTAAAAGGTAATAAATAAGAAGCTTTTTCTGCCGATAGCCCTTGCTTGTCAAATTCAGCCTGAACTTGTTTTGCCGTTTTTCCGTGTAGCAAAGCTTCTGTTTGTGCAAAAAAGTTAGACATTAATTTATCATGATGATCTTCATTACCATATAATGGTTTTACAAATCCAATAAAATCCGTTGGAATTAATTTGGTTCCCTGATGAATTAATTGAAAAAAGGCATGTTGCGAATTGGTTCCCGGTTCTCCCCAAATAATAGTTCCGGTTTGATAGTTGACAGGTTTTGCGTCACGACCAACACTTTTTCCGTTACTTTCCATAGTTGCTTGTTGCAAATACGGAGCAAGTTTTTGTAAATACTGTGTGTACGGAATCAAAGCTTCACTCTCTGCTCCAAAGAAATTGTTGTACCAAACACCTATCAAAGCCAAAATTACCGGAATGTTTTCGTCGAATTCTGCCGCTTTAAAGTGATCGTCCATTTCCTTCGCTCCTGATAATAAATCATTATAATGATCAAAACCAATTGCTAAACTAATGCTTAAACCAACGGCGCTCCACAAAGAGAATCTTCCTCCAACCCAATCCCACATCGGGAAAACGTTGTCAGGGTTAATTCCAAATTCAGTTACTTTCTGTATATTAGTAGAAACTGCCACAAAATGTTTTGCAATATCTTCCTGCGATGCCGATTTTAAAAACCACTCTTTAATGGTTTCAGAATTAGATAATGTTTCTTGTGTGGTAAAAGTTTTAGAAACAATCAAAAACAATGTTGTTTCCGGATTTAATTTTTTGATGATTTCATTTACATGATCACCATCAACATTGGAAACAAAGTGCAGATTTAAATGATTTTTGTAAAACTGCAAAGCTTCAACCGCCATAACCGGACCAAGGTCAGAACCTCCAATACCAATATTTACAACATCAGTAAATGCTTTTCCTGTAAAACCTTTTCTTTCTCCGGAAATAACTTCGTGACTAAATTTTTTGATTTTATTTTTTACTTCGTAAACTTCCGGAATCACATTTTCTCCATCAACTTTTATAACTGCTGATTCCGGAGCACGCAAAGCAGTGTGTAAAACAGCTCTGTTTTCGGTCTGGTTGATGATTTCGCCACCAAAATATTGTGAGATGGCATCTTTTAATCCAATAGAATTTGCTAATTCTAATAAAAGAGAAAGCGTTTCCTGACTAATATTGTTTTTAGAATAATCGACCAAAAAGTCATTCCATTGCAAATTAAATTTTTCAACACGGGTACTGTCTTGTTGAAACAATTCTTGTAGTGTAGTTTCGTGAATTGCGTTATAGTGATTTTGCAGATTTTTCCACGCTTCAGTCCCGGTTGGGTTTGTTGTGTTTAAAGCCATTTGTATTTTATATTGAAGATTTTTATTTATTTTTTTAGAAAAACAAAAATACTGAAATAACTTTTAATAGCTTAAAGCTTTGCAATTATATAACAATTAGTTGCGAAAACGTTTTATGAGGTTACTACCAAATTCTCCACCACGGCTTTTTATTGACTTCGATAGTTTTTTTTGGCAGCATCAATTTCGATTCTTTTCGGGGATTCAATTTTGATTTTAGAATCGTCAAAAAACAGTTCTCCATTATCATTTATTCCAAGAGGAGATTTTGTTCTTTCTTTCCAGGTTTCAGTTTGTAATTCCGGAACTAAAGTGGAATTGATTTTATCGCTAAATTTTTTCCGTGCTTTTTCTATAATCTCTTCTTCGAGATTTGAAGATGAGTTTTTGAAAAGTGTAATCGAATTATCGGGAATATTCAAAAGAAAAACCTGAGTTTTATTGTCAATTTTCTGAATGTCCAATACTTTAAAATAGGCGATAGTGTCTAATAAAAAGTGACCAATTTTTGCTGAGTCAGGATTAAATTTCGATAAATCTTTTGGGTGGGCACTGGCAATTAAATATCTTAAATTACCGGAAAGTCCGCCTCCCATAGAACTCATATCAGTAAAGCCTTTTTCCTGAATTATTTGCCCAACTTTATAATTTGAAATTAAATTTTCCGGAAGATTGGTGTCTCTGTAATATAGTTTTAAGCCTGAAAAAGTTTCATTATAAATTGCTTTAAGACGTTCGTTTTTCATTTTTCTTTCTATATAATAGATTTACAAATTCCCAATACTGTCCAGTTCTCTTTTTAGAGGTTCCATTTGTTTCATGAAACGTGTTTTGTCATTTCCTGTCAGAGATTCTCCTGTTGGTAAATTAAGTAGCAGCGCATCTACCTGAACCCCGTTTTTCCAGAAACGGTAACAAACGTGTGGTCCGGTCGCCAATCCTGTGCTCCCTACTAAGCCAATGGTTTGTCCTTGGGTAACACGTTGTCCGCGGCGAACCAAAATTCTGGACATGTGCAAATATTGAGTAGAGTAGGTCCCGTTATGTTTTACTTTTACAAAGTTTCCGTTTCCTGCTGTATATCCCGTTGCTTCTACAATTCCGGATGCAGTTGTTGAAATTGGCGTTCCGGTTGGAGCCGCATAATCGGTTCCTTTATGTGCTTTCCAGGTATGTTGTACCGGGTGAAATCTGTTTGCAGTAAATCGCGAAGTGATTCGGCTAAATTTGATTGGTGTTTTTAAGAAAAAGTTTTTCAATGTTTTTCCCTGATCATCATAATACTCAATTTTCCCTGAAGTGGTATCCCTTTCAAACGGAAATGCATAGACGATTTTACCTTTATATTCAAAAAACGCAGCCTCAAGGTCTTCAACACCGTCATAGGTTTTGCCATTTATAAAACGTTCTGTAAAAATTAATCCGTAACGATCTCCTTTTTTAAGTTTAAAAAAGTCAATAGACCACGAGAATATTTTTGTAATTCTGCCGGCAAGAGCTGTTTCTACACTTTCGTTTCCTAAGGTTTCGGATAAAGAACTTTTTAAAACACCACCAATAATTTTACGTTTTAAGGTAACCGGTTTTACTTTTTTATAAGCTTTGGCAATACTATCGCGAAAATCGACTACATAATAAGTCAATGCATCCGGCTGATATATAAAAACCTGTAGTTTGTTGGTTTTATTTTTTGATCGAAGAATTGTGTATGGTTTGTTGTAGCGAATAGTGCGCACATCAAAAGAATCTTTTACCTGCTCAACAATGTCGAATACTTTTTTGTCACCAATATTTTGCTTTTGAAAAATAGATCCAAAAGAATCTCCCTTTTTTATGGTATCCTGAAGAACATTAAAATCAGCATAATTAAAACCAAATTCTACTTTTTTAGTTTTGGGTTTAGTAATTTTATTTTCAACTTTTTCAGCGGTTTTATTACAAGAAAATATCGAAAATGCTAAGATTATAAGTACAAATGCTTTTTTCAAACTTTTAAATTTTTTTTAGGAAATTAAGTGGTTGTTTCATTTCCCCAATTGGACAATTCTTCTTCGGTCCACAATTTAGGAAAAAAGATGCGTCTTTGGTATTTTGGATGCATATATTTTTGCCAGTCACTTCCTCCTGTAGCTTCCCCATTACCTTTTCCGCTTTCCAAAATGTATTTTCTGGCGGTGTTCAAATGTTGCATTACCCAAGTGATATTCACGGTTTTATCGTAGTGACGCATCGCTTGAATTAATTCTTGGTTTTGCTGATCTTCTATCGGTAATTGTGTGAATTTTTGCCAAATATTTTTTGTTTTAAACGTCGTTATTTGTCTTAAAAATTGTTCTTTGTACTTATTTTCGAATTCTTTAAGCAAATATGATTTTTCGCCGGTGTGATAATCTTTTCCTGCGGCTTGCCAATACAAGTGTTCAAAGCTGGTTTCTAAGTCCGTGTTTTCGTCAAAGTTTTCTTTGTACCTGCGATCTGTTAGATTGATAACATCTGTCGATGCAAATTCTATCAATCTGTATTGTGCACTCTGAAAACCGCTTGCAGGAGTTAGAGTATTTCTAAATTTCATATACTGGTCGATCTCCATTCCGTTTTCCATAATACTGAATGAGTTCGTAAGCATGTCAAAATAACGGGTAACACGGGATAATCGCTCACTAAAAAAAGCTGCCTGAATGTTTTGTGTATCAGCAATTTGATCAATTTCCCACAAAATCATTTTAAAAATTAATTCGTTTACCTGATGATACATGATAAAAACCATTTCGTCAGGAAGTGTTGTACGTTGTGTTTGTAAACTTAAAAGAGCGTCAGTCTGAATGTAATCCCAATAAGTAATTGGTTTGGACCAAAGTAATCCTTCTAACTGAACCTCAGTTTTTTGATTTATGGCTTGAAATTTAAGGTCAATTTCTTTTAGAATTGATTCAGAATTATCTGTGGTATTCATTATTTTTTTACTTTAAATGGATTTTTTAATCCTTTATATTCGTCGAGATCTGCTTTAAGTGATCCAACGGCAAGGTCTGCTTTTATTCTAATTGGGAGTTTGTTGTCGTCGTCTGTGATCCAGAGCGTTACGCTTTCTTTTTCTTTAAAAACTCGTCCTGTTTGTACCAATGGTTTAAACATCATGGTAGAAACGGTTCCAAATTTAGTTGTAATATCTTGACGGCCTACATATTTTAACTTAAATTTTGTGATTTCTTCATCAAAAAACATGTCGATTGTTATAGCCTCGCCAGCTTTCAGTTTGTCGATATTAGGATGATTTCTTAAGTAGTAAAAAGAGGAAATAATATCCTGAACATTATCTGTTATGATAATTGTTTTTTCGGTTTTGCGTTTGTAGTCTTTTACTAAAACTCTGTTTTCGTTTTGGTTAAAAAGCCCTTCCTGATCTTTTGTATAACCGCCTTCGTCAATTTTTCGAACATAACGATA
The DNA here is from genome assembly GCF_002222055.1 of Flavobacterium araucananum. Classification (GTDB taxonomy): domain Bacteria; phylum Bacteroidota; class Bacteroidia; order Flavobacteriales; family Flavobacteriaceae; genus Flavobacterium; species Flavobacterium araucananum. Next base: position 92,014 of record NZ_MUGS01000007.1, on the reverse strand, counting down.
AGGGTTTCCTGTTTGTTTGTCAAAGTAACTTTCGTATAAATCTTCGACCTTAAAGAAAAGTTTCGACATTCCGGTTGTGTAACCTTTACCCACAGCATGAAACACTTTTTTGTTGTTGATGGTGGCGTCTTTTATTTCGAGAGTGGCATAACCTGCGTTTATGATTCCGTAGTGAATTCGGAATTTGAAATATTCTCCAGTATCGAATGCATCTTCTTTTGCAGAGTCGAAACTTAGTGTGGTGAGAACTAACAGGAGTAGGATTATCTTTTTCATAGTACAATTTTTACATTTCATTATAAAGATAAAGAAATGCAAATTCTATTCCAAATGTACCAAAACAAAAAAACTCAGTCAAGAAATGACTGAGTTTTTATGCTATTAACTAACCAAAAAACTATAAATTATGAAATTTATATCAATTCAGAAGGAAACCACCCCTTCTTGATTTGCGAGTGCAAAGATATGCAGAAAGTTCAAAAAAGAAATAGCAAAAGGCAAGTTTAACATAACATTTGCATAAAAAGCATCACTTTACAGAGAATTATTCTGTTTTATGCAAAAATATTCTGTTTTTACAAAGTTCCTCTCAATTCTTGCTCTCTCTCAATTGACTCAAAAAGGGCTTTAAAGTTCCCTGCGCCAAATCCTTTTGCCCCCATTCTTTGAATAATTTCGAAAAAAAGCGTTGGTCTGTCCTGAACCGGCTTTGTAAATATTTGTAATAAGTAGCCATCTTCATCGGCATCGACCATGATCGCTAGTTTTTCAATTTCGTTAATGTCTTCTTTCATCATATCCATATGAACACCCAGTCTTTCAGGAATTGCCTGGTAGTACGTGTGCGGAGGAGCAGATAAAAATTCAACTCCGCGTGCTTTCAATTGCGATACTGTTTTTATAATATCATCAGTTGCAATAGCAATATGCTGAATTCCGGGTCCGCCATAAAAATCTAAATATTCTTCGATCTGAGATTTTTTCTTTCCTTCAGCCGGTTCGTTGATTGGAAATTTAATTCTTCCGTTTCCGTTAGACATTACTTTACTCATTAATGCCGAATATTCTGTGGTAATTTGTTTGTCATCAAAAGACAGGAAATTCACAAATCCCATAACGTCTTCATAGAATTTTACCCAGGTATTCATTTCGTTCCAGCCTACGTTGCCCACCATGTGGTCAATATATTTTAGACCTGTTGGTTCCGGATTGTAATCTGATTTCCATTCTTTGTATCCTGGCAAGAAAACACCAGTATAGTTTTTTCTTTCTACAAAGATGTGTACCGTTTCTCCGTAGGTATAAATTCCGGAACGCACCACCTCTCCAAATTCATCTTTTTCGACTGTTGGTTCCATAAACGAACGAGCGCCGCGTTTTATGGTTTCTTCATAAGCACTTCTGGCATCTTCGACCCAAAGAGCAGCAACTTTTACACCATCGCCGTGTTTTTGAAGGTGTGCATGAATGGGTGAATCTTGTGTTAATGGCGTTGTCAGAACAATTCTGATTTTATCTTGTTTTAAAACATAAGAGGCTTTGTCTCTTACTCCGGTTTCTAATCCTGCATATGCTAATGACTGATATCCAAAAGCTGTTTTATAATAATGTGCAGATTGTTTTGCATTTCCTACATAGAATTCTACATAATCTGTTCCTAATAACGGAAGGAAATCTTGTGCTCCTTCGAAGATTTTTTCTAATCCGTATTCTACTGATTTTACTTCTTTTGACATAATGTTTATTTGTTTAATCGGTTAACCGTTTATTTGGAAAAACCGAAGTGTTGTTTTTAAGATTTGTTTTTTAGCCCTGATAGAAGGGAAAATCCTTTTTTATTGCTTTTTCTGCAATAAAAAAGATTGGAATGATAGCAGGAAATAGCTCCTAAATTATCTAATTATTACTCCGTCCAGGATTTATAATACTGACCATCATCAAGTCCCATCGCTTCTTCCGTTACCATAAGTGGGCGGAAAGTATCGACCATAACGGCTAACTCATGGGTTTCTTTATGACCAATGCTACGCTCCATTGCTCCTGGTGCAGGACCATGCGGAATTCCTTTTGGGTGCAGAGTAATATGACCTTGCTCGATATTATTACGGCTCATAAAATCACCATCGACATAATACAGCACTTCGTCTGAATCTATATTGCTATGATTGTACGGCGCAGGAACTGCTTTTGGGTGATAATCATAAAGTCTTGGGCAGAAGGAACAAACAACAAAAGTTGCTGTTTCGAAAGTTTGATGTACTGGTGGTGGTTGGTGTACACGTCCGGTGATGGGTTCGAAATTATGAATCGAAAATCCGTATGGAAAATTGTAACCGTCCCAGCCCACCACATCAAAAGGATGAGTAGCATAAACCACTTCATGAAGTATTCCTTCTTTTTTGATCTTGATCAGGAAGTCGCCTTTTTCGTCGTGTGTTTCCAGCTCATTTGGCAAAATAAAATCACGTTCGCAAAATGGTGAATGTTCCAGATGTTGCCCGGATTGGTTTTTATAACGTTTTGGGGTATAAAAAGGAGCAAAAGATTCGACATAAAAAAGTCGGTTTTCTGTGGTCTCGAATTCTATCTGGTAAATAATACCACGCGGAATTATGAGGTAATCACCATATTCAAAAGGAATATTACCCAACATGGTTCTTAATTTTCCTTTTCCTTTATGGATGAAAAGCATTTCATCGGCATCGGCATTTTTATAGAAATAATTGCGAAGTGATTCTTTGGGAGCAGCCAGACCTATAATACAGTCTTTGTTGACTAACATTGCTTTGCGGCTGTCCAGAAAATCATTTTCAGGTTTTAATTCAAAACCTTTAAAAAGTAATGATTTTATGTTTTTTCCAATTGCAATTTTTGGCTCAACAGAGTAGGAGTTTAAAATTTCTTTTACCTGAGTTGGTCTGTGAACATGGTAAGATAAAGAAGAATGTCCGTGAAAACCTTCGGTGCCAAATAATTGTTCGTAATAAAAACCTCCGTTAGGTTTTTCGAATTGGGTGTGTCTTTTTTGAGGGAAATTTCCAAGTTTATGATATAATGGCATGGCTTTTCTATTAGATAATTTGTAGATTAGATAATTCGAAAAAATAAGAATTGCGAACAGTTACCAGTCTAATTTTTCAATTGACTATTATGATCTTAATTCGATTAGCCTTTTATTCCGGATTTCTCTTAATAAGGAATTGAAGATACTCTAATAAACCTGTCCATTTTGTTTTCATTATAACAAATGTCGTAATTTTTATTGATCAAAATTACATATTATATTATTTATAACATAAAATATTTATAAAAAATCAGCTTAAAACGTAAATCCTATACTGAACCATGTAAAGCTTTTTGATGTTTCCGGAGACCATGATTGTTTGATCTCGATGGGACCAATAATAGTTTCTAATCCGTAACCAACGGCATATCCCGAATATTTGGGCATTGAAACCCAGTCTACAGTAGTAAAAATGTCATCGCCTAAATTGGCAAAATTTGCCGAAACGTTGACGTGGTTCTTTTTAAAAAGTTCATAATCTAAAGTTATGTCTGTTTTTATAAAGCTATTTCCGGCAATACTTAAGAAATCGTATCCATAAAAATAATTGAAATTATTGATTTTGTTGTAACCATAGCCTCCAAATATAAAGTCAAAATAGGGAACGCTGTCACTGCCAATATTAAATCCGGCATCTGCCCCAATTTTAATAGTAGCTTTTCTAAATAAAGTTCGGGCAAAGGCAATTTCTGCTTTTGCTATCGAGAATGGTTTAAACAGTTTGGTGTAATCTGATGAAGCTAAATAAGTCTGTAAATCTCCGGAAAAATAAACCCCTCTGTGTGGGAAACTTTTATTATCGAACGAGTCATATTTTAAATAACCAAAAAGACTAAAATAGCTGCTCTTGTCAATAATGTTTTCTGTATTAGAAAGGGTTGGGGAGTTTATTTTCAGGTACTTATATTCAATACCTCCGCCCATTAAAAATTTTTGAACAAATATGGTTTGAAAATACGCCTGATTGGTAACATCCATAAAGTCAACATTGATCAGGTTTACATTTGGATTATTCGTATAGATGTTGCTAATACTGGTGGTTACATTTCGATTAAACTGATTGAGCCTGGAACGAAATCCAAAACTAATATTAAAACCATTTTCGACATAATAATTAAGGTCATATCTAAAATTATCGCCTAAAATTATATCCAGTGATGTAATATCATTTTTCAGGAATGTTTTTTTATGAGTAAGATTCAATAAAATAGCACTCTTGTACAATCCGTCGTAGTGCAATCCAAGTTTTAGATAAGTTTGCGTTGGGTTTTCTTTCAGTACAAGATCCAGATCATCTTCTTTGCCATCCGGTTGCAGGCAATAAGAGATCGTACTAAAGTTTTGAGTAGCGTTTAGATTATTGATTCCTGTTTTAAGATCATCATACGTAATAGTGCTTCCGGGTTTGAAACGGAGTTTTCCGCGAATGTATTCTTTTGTGTAATTGTCTAATCTATCGTTGTTTATTTTGTTTATCTCGATAGTATCAGTTGCAATTTTTAATTTTGGTTTTTTATAAAAAGTCTCTTCATTCGTCAATGTTTTAATTTTTTCATAAACGGCAAAAGCAGCTTCTTCTCCTTTTCTAATAATCTCTTCTCCTTTGTCGAACGAAATAACACCATAATCGCGAATGTCCGGTTTAATGTAGACATCTGTATCTTTTATTTTGCTTTTCATCTTATCAATGGATTGCAAATTGGTAATCTGAACTAATATTCGGGTTGCATTTTTTAAGTTTTTTCGGTTCATTAGATCATCCTGTACATCCACACCAATAATAATGTCGGCGCCAAGATTACGAACTTCTTTTATGGGATAATTGTTTACAACACCGCCATCGACCAACAAATTGCCGTCGATTTCTACAGGCGTAAACAACGAAGGAAATGCCGCACTTGCCATCATTGCCTGAACCAGATTTCCTTTGTTCAGTAAAACTTCTTCGCCGGTTTCGATATTGGTACCAATACACAAAAATGGGGTTGGGAGTTTATTAAAGTCTCTTATATGACGCACATTTCTGGTAAGACTGCTCAATAAGTTGTAATTGTACATTCCTTTTGAGAGTGCTTCGGGAATGCCGACTTTAAAATTGCTAAAGGGTAAAACGATGGCGTATAATTCGTCATTTTTTTTACCGTAAAAGTTTTTGGATGAACGCGGAATATAATCATTGATCAGTTCATCAAAATTGGTTCTTTTAAAAATAGAGTCAATTTGAGAGGCGTTGTAGCCGGAAGCATAAAGACCCCCAATTATAGACCCCATACTGGTCCCGCCAATATAATCGATTTTGATTCCTGCTTCTTCCAGCACTTTTAGAACACCAATATGTGCAAATCCTTTTGCGCCTCCGCCACTTAATACCAATCCTATCTTAGGTCTTTTTATACTATCCTGTTTTTTTTCCTGCGAAAAGGTCTTTTGCAAACTGAATATCAAAAATGCAAATAGCAAAACTGTCCCGCTCGAGATCGTCCCGATAGGTACCGGAATCGAAAACAAGGAGTGACAAATCGATATTTTTTCTTTAAAAAAAGGAGTAATTTTAGAAGTCTCTTTTTTTAGGGTAGAAAAAAAACGTTTGGACCGTGTATTTAAAATGGACAGCAGATTTAAGTGCATAAAAAATAACTAGTTGGTTCTGTAAAAGTCGACAATTTTTTTGGCTTTTGATACTCCTATGACATCAGATATTTCTTTTTCGGTCGCCAATTTTAATCTTTTAACACTTTTGAAATGTTGTATTAACGTAAGCATCGTTTTTTCGCCAATACCCGGAATACTTTCTACGGAGGAATTAAGCGCTGCTTTGCTTCGTTTGTCCCGATGAAAGGTGATCCCGAATCGATGCGCTTCATTTCGCAATTGCTGAATTACCTTTAGCGTTTCTGATTTTTTATCGAGATATAACGGAATTGAATCTCCGGGATAAAATAATTCTTCGAGACGTTTTGCAATCCCTATAATGGCAATTTTACCGCGCAATTCCAGTGCGTCTATACTCTTTAGGGCAGCAGATAATTGTCCTTTTCCACCATCGATAATAATAAGCTGAGGCAAAGGTTCATTCTCGTCTAATAATCTTTTGTAGCGGCGATAGACAATTTCTGTCATCGAAGCAAAATCGTCAGGACCTTCGACCGTTTTTACATTAAAATGGCGGTAATCTTTTTTGCTGGCTTTTCCGTCTTTAAAAACGACGCAGGCAGCAACGGGATTTGTTCCCTGAATATTCGAGTTATCAAAACATTCGATATGACGCGGTTCAACAGGCAATCGCAAATCTTTTTGCATTTGCGCCATGATACGGTTCGTGTGTCGGTCCGGATCTACAATTTGCAATTGTTTTAATTGTTCGATTCGGTAAAACTTAGCATTACGAATCGATAAATCTAAAATTTGTTTTTTGTCGCCAAGTTGCGGTACGGTTGTTTTTATATTTTCGCCCAAATCAATTTCAAACGGAACAATGATTTCTTTTGATAATAACTGAAAACGTTCCCGAAGTTCAATTATAGCTAGTTCCAGTAATTCTTCGTCTGTTTCGTCCAGCTTTTTTTTCATTTCTAAAGTATGCGAACGAATAATCGATCCATGCGAAATCTGTAAAAAGTTTACAAAAGCCGCACTTTCATCAGATACAATCGAAAAGACATCGATATTGGTGATTTTTGGGTTTACAATCGTAGATCTTGACTGATAGTTTTCGAGAACTTCGATTTTTTCTTTAATTTTCTGCGCTTCCTCAAAATGCAGATCTTGTGCATATTGGTTCATCAATCGCTTAAAATCTTTCATACTCTCTTTAAAATTCCCTTTCAGGATTTCGCGGATCGCATCAACCTGTCTTTGGTATTCTTCCAGCGGTTCGTAGCCTTCGCAAGGACCTTTGCAATTACCAATATGATATTCGAGGCAAACTTTGAACTTGCCGGAATCAATATTCGATTTGCTTAAATCATAATTGCAGGTACGTAACGGATATAATTCTTTGATTAAATCAAGAATAGTGTGTACGGTTTTGAAACTTGTATAAGGACCAAAATATTCAGAACCATCTTTGACCATACGTCGGGTCGAAAATATTCTCGAAAATGGTTCTTTCTTAATACAAATCCACGGATAACTTTTGTCATCGCGAAGCAGTACATTATAGCGTGGCTGTAAGGTTTTGATCAAATTGTTTTCTAACAAAAGCGCATCAGTTTCAGTAGGAACTACGATGTGTTTTATGGTTACAATTTTTCGAACCAATACATTTGTTTTGGCAGTATCGTGAATTTTATTGAAGTAAGAGGAAACCCTTTTTTTTAAATTTTTGGCTTTCCCTACATACAAGATCTTCCCATCTTTATCATAATACTGATAAACACCGGGATTATCCGGTAAAGTTTGAATTTGAAGATCTAAGGATGGTTTTTGCATTCTGTTTTATTTCTGAAGATAATCGATCAGTGTTTTCAAAAATCATTCTGATTTGAGAAAAAAAAGCTTAACACTGATTTAGTTTCAAATTTACGAAATCAAAAGAATAATTTCTATATTTAGATTTTATAATTCTACATGAAAAATAGTAAACCCTTGGTTATTTTTGGCGAATCGATTTTGCCGGGAGAAAACAAAACAATAAACGTTGAAATTGCCAGGCTGCACACGACCACAAAGCTTAATATTCCGGTAATTGTACGTCGATCAAAAATTGAAGGTCCGGTAGTTTTATTCTCAGCCGGCATTCATGGTGACGAAATAAACGGTGTTGAAATTGTTCGACAGCTTATTAGCAAAAAAATTAATCGTCCCTCAAAAGGTACCATTATTTGCATCCCGATTATCAATATGTATGGTTTTGTAAATAAATCGCGTGAATTTCCGGACGGCAGAGATTTAAACCGTGTTTTTCCGGGAAGTAAAAAAGGTTCTCTGGCGAGTCGTTTTGCCTATCATATAGTTGCCGAAGTTTTGCCGATTATTGATTATGCGGTCGATTTTCATGCCGGCGGAGCAAGTCGCTTTAATGCACCACAAATTAGGGTTACAGAAAATAATACCGAACTGAAAGTTTTGGCAGATGTTTTTAATGCGCCTTTTACTTTATATTCTAAAAATATAAATGGCTCCTTTAGGAATACTTGCGAAAAAGCCAATATAAAAATGTTGCTTTTTGAAGGCGGAAAATCATTAGATATCAATAATGTTATTGCAAACGAAGGTGTAATGGGAGTAAAGCGCTTGTTGCATTATCTGGATATGCTTGATCCCAAACAAGTGGTTGAACATGCAAAAGAACCTTCGATTTACATCAAATATTCGGTTTGGCTGCGTGCAAAATGTTCCGGTTTGTTGCACGATTATAATTTAATAGGCAAATTTGTGACCAAAGGAACTATTTTGGCAATCATTACAGATCCGTTTGGTAAATTTGAACAGAAAGTAAAAGCACCACATGACGGATTTGTCATCAATGCCAATCATTCGCCAATTGTTTATGAAGGCGATGCCATCTACCACATGTCTAAAAATAGCCCTGAAAATGCCGACGAATAAAAAAGAATTACGCTTACATTATAAAAATCTCCGCAAAGAACTTACTCTCGATGATCTCGAAGAAAAAAGTTTGGCTATAGCCAATAATTTAATTCAATTGCCTATTTGGAGTAAAACTTATTATCATGTTTTTTTGCCTATCGAAGAGCAAAAAGAGGTCAATACAGAATATATTTTGCATTTGCTTTCCGGAAAAGATAAAGAAATTGTGGTTTCGAAAAGTGATTTTGATACTCGCGGAATGAGTCATTTTTTATTGACGGATAATACTAAAATCAAAAAAAACGAATATAATATTCCGGAACCTGTAAACGGTTTGCCCGTTCCTTCAGCAACTATTGAGGTTGTTTTTGTACCGCTTTTGGCTTTTGATGTTTCAGGAAACAGAGTAGGTTACGGAAAAGGTTTCTATGATAAATTCCTGGCAGAATGCAAACTGGAAACTATTAAAATAGGACTTTCTTTCTTTGAGGCCGAGAACCAAATTGAAGATGTTTTTGAATCAGATGTAAAATTAGATTATTGCGTTACGCCTGAGAAAGTTTATGGGTTTTAGAAATTATATCTCTAATTTAAACTAAAATTATATGGTAAATAAACTTCTTTTTAAGTTAATATTGCTTTTTTTATTATTTATAAGCTGTAAATCAGATCATAAAGAGGACTCTGTGAAAGATAAAGATTTAGAGAATATACTATTGAAATCTGCTTTGAAAACAGGTGATAATAATATTAAGGAAGTGTTTGTTGTTTTTTATGAAGGGAAAAATGGGGCAAAGTTTCAAACAAAAGATAATTTCATGTTCAGTCTTGAAAAAGACAACTCATACATTAGATATACAAATTTTTCTGAGGAGAATATTTCAAAAGAGGAGATGAAGGATAGTATTTCATTTTATAAGCAGGCAGATAACTTATAATTATTTATTATCGCTTATATGATTATAAACTCAAGTTGATATGAAAAATCCCAAATTTCAATTGTTGTTAAGTTGGAATTTGGGATTTTTTTATTTTCTATTTTAGAAATTTCATTTTACTTCTTTAATTGTCGAACCATCAATCCAGCCTTCGTTTCCGTCTGTTAGTTCAATTTTCTTCCATTTGCCTACACTTTCTATTACGTAAACTTTTGCTCCTTCGTGCAGTAATATAATAGCAGCACCTGCTTTTTGAGGTTCGCTGCGAACTTCACTTAATTCAGCAAAAACAATTGCAGGGCGATCATTATTAAAATGATTTTTTTCGGTTATTGCGGCAGAAATACTTAAAATTAAAGCTACTAAAAGTACAAACATTCCAATAAAATAGATTCTTTTCGTAAGCGTAAGTTGCGAGAAATAATACCCAATAAAGCTTAGTAAAAAAGCAAATGCAATACCTATTGAAATTTTTGCCCAGATATTATAGTCAAAAATTCCGGTGAAACTCTGAATCAGTTTTGCAAAACCAACTTTCGGGATTTCTTTAATCTCATCAATAGTTAGTTTTTTTGCAAATTTTAAATTGTTTAAAGTCTCAGGATCGTGAGGTTTTAAAACGAGGGCTTTCTCATAATTATAGATCGAAGGCGCTACTTTGTTAAGTTTATAATAAGAGTTTCCTAAGTTAAAGTATAACTCTGCAGATTGTTGTTTGTCTTCTTTAATAATGCTTTCATAAATATCAACAGCTTGCTGGTATTGTCCCTTTTGGTACAAAGCATTTCCTTTTTCGAAGCTGCTCTGAGCAAAGAAAACCTGAGTGATTAATAAAAAAAGATATACTACTATGTTTTTCATTTTATTTTCTTTAAACCTGTCAGGTTTGATTCTGTATTTAAACGATCTGTTTTTCTAGTTCTGAAATAATCAAAACAGCTTTGTCATAATCCTGCTGAATCGATGCGCTTGATGCCGGCGCATAACGGGCAAATTCACAGTTTTCTGTCAGGTTAATAAAACTTTGAACAGATTCCGGATTTGCATTTCTCGATAACAATAGTTCCTGTATGTTGTCTTTGCTCATTTCTGAGGTTTCGATGTGCAGTTTTGCTTTCAGGAAATTATGCATCGCTTTTTCTAAGGCAATATAAAATGCTTCTTTATTATTCAGTTGTTTTTTAGCTTCAGATAAATATTTCTTTGCTAACTTATTGTTCATTCTAATTCGGTTTCCGGTCACATCGCCGTCAAGAGCTTCTTTTCTTTTCTTCCCTAAAACAATAATTGGTACTATTAAGAATGGCATGAACAACAGAATATAATACAAATTCGAACCGTAAAAATCGTTTTTAGCTATTGCGACTAATATTGTTTTTGATTTTATATACTTAAACTGATCTGTTTTCGAAATTACATTTTTAGACGCATTTGCCGTTGCATTGGCTTCTGCCTGCATTGGCCCGTCTAAAACATCGACCATAATTTCTGGTGAAGTTATCGTTTTATAAGAACCGGTATTCAAATCAAAATAAGAAAATTGCATTGGTTTTATCGCATACTTTCCTTTGTATTGCGGAATTATAGAATATTTGTCTGTGATTTTTCCTGACATTCCGGAAAGTGACGTTGTCACTTGTTCGTCATGAACCGGATCGTACATTTCTAATGCATTAGGTACAACAGGTTTTGGTAAAGTAAACAATTTCATGTTCCCATTTCCTGAAGCGCTCACAATCAAGTCGAGACTTTCTCCGCTTTTCAGCTTGGTTTTTGAAGGCGTTACAGTAAAATTAAATCTACCTACAGCACCACCAAAACCTTCCGGTTTTGTTGCTTCCGGAAGCGCCCGCACGTTGATAGCTTTGGCTCCGGCAGAAACAACCCTGTTGTCGTCTGTCAAGAGCATTTGTCCATACATATCGCGACGATTTGTAGGCAGTTGTACACCAATGTCTAATGAAAGAGGTTCAATAGTAAGTCTTCCTGATTTTTGAGGATATAAAATGGTCTTTTTCAGAATTACAAAATAGCATCTTTGTCCTTGAAAAGTCCCTTCTTCGATCGACAATTGTTTGATGTCTATATTCTGATTCCAGAAATCATTGTATTTAGGTTTAGCCAGTTCTTTAAAACCGGTAACGTTAATGTTGTTAAAGTATAATTTGTAAACTACCGTTATAGGCTCATTTAGATACGGATTTGTTTTCGAAATTTCAGCAACAAGATTCAACGTTTCATTTCCTGCGCCTTGTGGTCTGCTGTTGTCGTTAGGATCTCTTTCCTGAGCAACGGCATTGGTTACAACAACTTTTATAGGTTGTGTTTTATAAACCTGACCGTTGTATTCTATGGCAGCTTGCTTGATATAAACAGTCCCTTTTTGGTTGGGTTGCAATATATAGGAGTATATTTTCTGGAAAGAACTTCTACCGTTGACCCAGGACTGACTTACTTGCTGGCTTGGTCCGCCTACAATTTTAAAACCATCAAATGTGGGTTGGTCAAAGTTGTCGCCATCAACATTCATGATGAAGTCAATACGTAATCTTTCGTTTACTCCAAGGGTGTTTTTGCTTACTCTGGCTTCAAATTGAACCTGAGCCATAAGCCCCTGAAAAGTGAATAGTAATAGAATTAAATATCTTTTCATTAATTGTTTATCAGTTTTTGTTTAACTGTTTAATTGTTAACTTGTTTAATCGGTTTTTTTGCAGTTTTATTGTTTATTCGTTTTTTTGAGCTCAAATTAACGGTCAAACGAATAAACGGTTAACCCATAACCTACCAGTCTTTTTCTGTTTTTCTAGGATTTCCTTTTACTTTTTGCGCATTTACTTTATCCTGAACTTTCTTTTCTTCGTTGTTTACAGCATCTAATAAATTCTGAACACGATCTTTAGAAATTCCTCCTGGTTGCGGTTTTGGCTCTCCTTTATTGTCAGACTTGTCCTCTTTCTTAGGATCGTTTTTGCCGTCTTTTTTATCCTTGTCTTTGTCGCCTTTATCGTCTTTTTTGTCTTTGTCCTTATCCTTGTCTTTATTCTTGTCCTTGTCTTTGTTTTTATCTTTATTTTTATCCTTGTCCTTATCTTTATCCTTGTTCTTGTCTTTGTTTTTATCGTTTTTAGGAGGGTTCTCTTTTAGTTTTTGTTTTGCGTATGCATAATTATAACGCGTTTCATCATCCGTAGGATCATTGCGTAACGCTTCTTTATAAGCTTCGACAGCTTGCGTATAATCTTTCTCCTTCATTAAAACGTTTCCTAAATTGTGAAAAGCTTTATGTTTTTCAGGTCTTGTTCTGGCATTTTTTATGGCTTTTGCATAGGCAAATTTGGCTTCAGAAACCTGATTTTGTCTGTATATTGTATTTCCTAAGTTATAAGGAGCCGTAGCACGTTTTGCAAATTTTGATTCCGAAATTCTGTAATTAGCTTCAGCATCAATAAATTTATTCTGCTTATATTCTTCATTGGCATCCGGCAATGTCTTGTCTTTCTCCTGAGCAGAAACCGCCAAAGAAAACGTTAGTAAAATATAAAGAAGTAAATTTTTCATTCTAATTTTTTATGTTTTTAGTTTGCCACCAATTGCACCAATTTTTACGAAGTAAATTGTTTTTTATTTTTGAATTTCAAAAGGACATTTTTTCTTTTGTGTAAATTCGGGTAATTAGGGGCTAACTTTATTATTTCTTTTCGTTAAATAAATTCAACTCTTTTATCCAATTTGTTTTTCTTTCTAAAAGAAAAATATCAACAAACAATAATAAGAAAGCAAAGCCAATGAACCATTGAAATTGCGATTGAAAATCGGCCATTTGCGTAGCTTCAAATTCGGTTTTCTGTATATTGTTTAAGGCATTTTTGATATATTCTAAAACTTCCTTCGTATTGCCTCCATATACATAACCGCCTTTTGTAGCTTTTGCAATGGTTTTTAATCCTTCCTGGTTTAGTTTTGTAATAACAGTTTCGCCATTTTGATCTTTCTGATAGCTTTTGACTACGCCATTTTCTTTTAATGGTATTGTGCCTCCTTTTTCTGTACCAACACCAATGGTGATAATTTTCATTCCCATTTTGTTCGCTTCTTCAGCAGCAGCAGATGCTCCTTCAGAATGGTCTTCTCCATCAGAAATTAAAATCAACAACTTGCTTGTTTTACTTTTCTCATCAAAATAAGTCGATGATAATTTGATGGCTTCATCAAGCGAAGTTCCTTGCGACGAAACCATATCCGGCGTCATACTTTGCAGGAACATCTTGGCAACACTATAATCTGATGTAATAGGCAAAACCGGGAAAGCACTTCCGGCATAGGCTACGATTCCAATCCTGTCGCTTCCTAAATTATTGATGATTTGCGAAACCAGTTGTTTACTTTTTTCTAAACGACTTGGAGCCACATCTTCGGCAAGCATACTTTTAGACACATCGACAGCAAAAACAATGTCTATACCTTCGCGTTTTACCGTTTCCATTTTGGTTCCAATTTTCGGGTTTACCAGCCCAATAATCAAACAGGCAAGTGCCAAAAGTAATACGGATAATTTTAATACCGGTTTAAAAACAGATCTTTCCGGGCTCAGTCTTTTTACCATTTCGAGATCACCAAATTCGCGTTGTTTTTTTCTTTTCCAATACATATTAAAAAGAAAAATACACACCACAATTGGGAGTAATAATAAAAGGTATAAATATTTTTTTTCGTCTAATTCCATTTTTAGTTCTAGTTTTCAGTCGCAGTTTTCAGTCGTAGTTTTCAGCTGTAAACTGTAAACCGTGACTGCGACTAAAATATTATATAAAGCTTCTGTAAACTGTATTTCTTAAACCTACTTCTAACAATAACAAAAATGCTGCGAGTAAAACAAAGGCTCTGTATTTCTCGTCGTAATCGTAGAACTTTAATTCTTGAATTTCAGTAGTTTCTAATTTATTAATCGAATTGTATATTTCGGCTAATTTATCATTACTGGTTGCTCTAAAATAAGTTCCATCGGTTTTACGGGCAATATTTTTCATTAATTGTTCGTCGATTTCTACTTTTTGCATTTTATACAAAAATCCTCCGTTTGGTGCATAAGCGTATGGCGATGCTGCCATTCCGTTGGTACCAATTCCAATCGTATATACTTTTATTCCGTATTGTTTTGCAATGTCAGATGCTGTTTCCGGTTCGATAAAACCGGCATTGTTTACACCATCAGTCATCAAAATAATAATTCGGCTTTTGGCTTTACTGTCTTTCAGACGGTTTACGGCAGTTGCCAATCCCATCCCAATTCCGGTTCCGTCTTGTAAAACAGTATCGTATTTAATACCTTTTATAGCTTCAAGAATAATGGCCTTATCGCTTGTAACGGGTGTTTTAGTATAGGCTTCAGAAGCGTATAAAACCAATCCCACTCTGTCATTTGGTCTTTCGACAACAAAATCAGAAGCAACTCTTTTTAAAGCTTCCATTCGGTTTGGCTTTAAATCTTTTGCCAGCATACTCCCGGAAACGTCTATTGCAAGAACAATATCGATTCCTTTTGTTGTTTTAGTCTGGCTGCTAATGTCAACAGTTCTGGGTCTTGCCAATGCAATAATTAAAGAACTTAAAGCAATAATTCTAAAAACGTACAAACAAGGTTTTAATTTTGTTAAAAGCGATTCGCTGTTTTTGAAACCCTGAGTCGAACTCATTTTTAAGGTAGCCGATTGCTGATTGCGTTTCCAGAAAAACCAGCCAATTGCAATAGGAATTAGTAGAAACAACCAAAAAAATTCCGGATTTAAAAAAGTTATATTTCCCATTAGTTGCTCGCTTTTCTAAGTTCAACAGAATTTAAAATTCTAGTTGTAATATCATTGGCGTATGTATCACCTTCTTCGTGTAAAATCATAATTTGTTGTAATCCCTGATCTTGTTTAAAAAGCAAAAGTTCATAATAAGCTTTTGTGCTTGATTTATCGATAGGGTTTAAAACGGTCATTGTTCCGTATCCTTTTACGCCCTGAATGCCCGAGTTGGTTTGAAAATCTTCTTGTTTTACAATAATATTCTGACCACCCTGAGCTTCAATTATTTTTAAAGAACCTTCAAGTGCTTTTGCTAAATCTATATCAGTTGGGGTTTTAAACTTACTGGTAGAAACTGTGATGAAAAAATTATCTGTCATACTTCCATACGCAAAAAGTTGCATTTCCTTAATCAGGGCCATTGCTTCTTTAGGCAATACTTTTTGAGTATCCATTCGTTTTAAAACCTTTGGAGTTTCGATTAATACACCTGGATTTCCGTATTCACTTTTTACCCATTCTCCTTCTAATAATTCTTTTGATGCATTGCCCAAAACATTATCTTTTACATATGTAAAACCTTTTGTAGCGATAAAGAATGTTGTGGTAGCGATCAATAAAAACACAACTGTTCCTGCTGCTATAGCGATACGTTTGTTCCGTTTTTTAAGCAGTTGAAGTTTGATTTGCTTTTGCTTTTGCGCTTCATTCAATAACTGGTCTTCTTCTTCAGCCGGAACTTCGGTTGGGATTGCATTGTCAAGCGTCAAAATTACCCTTTGTATTTTATTTCTGTCTTCGGTAATTTCAAAATCAAGCGGTTTAGATTTGGCAAATTTCACCAAATCTGCCTGACGTAAAACACGTTCTAAATTCTCGACCGTTTCCGGTGTTAACGTCATTTTCTTTTTGGTAGAAGCCGTTCTTATTGCCTGAATCAATTCAGAAGTTGTGCTTTCCATCGCCGGGATATGAATGGCTTCTTCAATATAGTTACGGGCAATATCCGTTAGTTCGCTATAATATTCTTTGATTTCACCTTTTTGAACCAGTTCTTTTTGCTCCAGATTATTCAGTAAACTTGTCGCTTTTTCGATCGGAGTTTTATAAACTTCTTCTTCGATTTTTTTCTTTTGGTGTTTTTTAACGTACCAATAAACAAAAGCTCCAATACCAAGAATTACAACCAAAATTAAAAGGTAAAGCCACCATTCGCTAAAACCGTTGTCTGCAGCAGTAATATCCTTGATATCGTACATTTTTTGTTGCAAAGTATCGACTTTTATACTTGCCACTTCAACACGAATCGAATCTGTTGAAAAAGGCTTTTTGTCGATCAGGATTTTAATACTCGGAATGGTATATTTTCCGGAATCAAATTGCGTTAAGCCATATTTTTTGATTAACTCGTACGTGTCATTTTTCTTAACGGTGTCAACAGGATACGATTGAATTACTTCAAGAGCACCAATGTTTTTTAGTTTAGGAAAAACAACTTTTGATTTTGAGCTGACCACTGTTTTAAGGGTTAGCTTAAATTCAGCACCAATTTTATTTTTTGTAGTATCAATGCTCGTCTCTACTTGTTTTTGCTGGGCAAAAATAGCTGAGGAAAGTAAAAATAAAAATATGTAAAACTTTAATTTCATTTGATTTTTGATTTCAGATTTTATTCTAAAATGAATGCTTAATTATGGCACGCGGATGACGCGGATGGCACAGATTTAAACGGATTTTTTTATGTATAATTTTTGATAAGAAATATAATTTATGAATTTTCAAAAAATCTAAAATCTAATATCTGCACTCTAAAATTATTTACCTTGATTTGAAATAACCTAATAGTTTCGTTACGTAATTTTCGTCGACTCTGGTGTTTACAACTCCTGCGCCTGATTTACTAAAAATATCCTTGAAATAATTTACTCTTTCCTGATAGTGTTTTTCGTAATTCATTCGCACTGTTTTGGAGCCCGTATCGACTAGTTGAATTTTTCCCGTTTCGGCATCAAGCATACTTACCATTCCTAAATTCGGGATTTTTTCTTCACGGATATCATAAACCCTAACGCCTGTAATATCGTGTTTTTTAGAAGCAATTTTTAAAGTCTGCTCATAATTTTCAGACATAAAATCTGAAATAACAAAAACAATCGCTTTCTTTTTCTGAGTTCCTGATAAAAATTTTAAGGCAGCTCCAACATCGGTTTTTTGACTTTTAGGTTCAAATTCGATCAATTCACGGATAATTCTCAAAACGTGCGAACGCCCTTTTTTTGGCGGAATATACAATTCGACATTGTCAGAAAATAATATTAAGCCAATTTTATCATTGTTTTGTGTAGCCGAAAAAGCCATCGTTGCTGCAATTTCAGTGACGATGTCTTTTTTAAACTGACTTTTTGAACCAAAACCCTCAGATCCCGAAATATCAACCATTAAAACCATGGTCAATTCGCGTTCTTCTTCAAAAACTTTTACGTGGGCTTCGTTATAGCGCGCAGTTACATTCCAATCGATGTTACGAATGTCATCGCCATATTGGTATTGACGTACTTCACTAAAAGTCATCCCTCGTCCTTTAAAAGAAGAGTGATATTCTCCCGAAAAGATATGATTGCTCAGTCTTTTGGTTTTGATTTCTATTTTCCGTACTTTTTTTAAAAGCTCTTTTGTATCCATTTCTTTAGTTTTCAGTCGCAGTTTTCAGTCGCAGTTTACTTAATATGAGGTTCACTGTGACTGAAAACTGAAAACTATTTTTAAGGTACTTCAATCTCGTTTACGATTTTGTTGATAATGTCTACAGAAGTAATGTTTTCGGCTTCGGCCTCATACGTTATTCCAACTCTGTGACGTAAAACATCATGTACAACTGCACGAACATCTTCTGGAATTACATATCCACGACGTTTGATAAAAGCATAACATTTTGCTGCAACGGCTAAATTGATACTTCCACGTGGCGATGCTCCAAAACTAATAAGAGGTTTTAAGTCTGCAAGTTTGTACTTCTCTGGATAACGAGTAGCAAATATGATATCTAAAATATATTTTTCGATTTTTTCGTCCATGTACACTTCACGAACTGCTTCCTGAGCACGTAAAATTTGCTCTACAGAAACTACGGCGTTTACTTTTTCGTAAGAACCTTTTAAGTTTTGACGAATTACAAAACGCTCTTCATCAATTTTTGGGTAATCAATTACAGTTTTTAGCATAAAACGATCGACTTGTGCTTCCGGAAGCTGATATGTTCCTTCCTGCTCTACCGGGTTTTGTGTGGCAAGTACTAAAAACGGACGATCAAGTTTGAAAGTCGTGTCGCCAATAGTAACTTGTTTTTCCTGCATCGCCTCCAAAAGTGCTGACTGAACCTTTGCCGGAGCACGGTTAATCTCATCGGCAAGAACGAAATTAGCGAAGATTGGCCCTTTTTTAATAGAAAATTCGTTTGCTTTGATGTTATAAATCATCGTACCAACGACATCGGCAGGTAATAAGTCAGGAGTAAACTGTATACGACTGAACGAACCTTGTACTGCTTGCGACAAAGTATTTATCGCCAAAGTCTTGGCCAATCCCGGAACACCTTCAAGCAAAATATGCCCCTGTCCCAGAAGTCCAATTAATAAACGCTCGACCATATGTTTCTGGCCCACAATGACTTTGTTCATTTCCATTGTAAGAAGGTCTATAAAAGCACTTTCTCTTTCAATTTTTTCATTTATCGCTCTAATGTCTAAAGTCGTTGTATTTTCTTCCATATAAATATTTTTAAAACCTTTTTAAAACGTTGATTTTTATGCCTAACTTTTGAGAGTGCAAATTGAATATTTTTTGAGAAGTAAGATGTTAAAGAATGGTTAAAACTTCGACCAATGACCTAATTTTAAGGACTAATTGTGAATCTATTTTTATATTTTTAAGAACTTTGATGATTATGCTTCAGAAAAGCATATTTATTACCAAAAATAACGCAATAAAACCATGAGTAAAACAGCATTATCGCCCATAATTTCGGGCACTATGAATTGGGGAGTTTGGGATAAAAACCTTACAACTAAAGAAATGGAAAACCTGATACAACTTTGTATCGAAAACAAAATTACAACTTTTGATCACGCAGACATTTACGGATCTTATACCACAGAAGCTGATTTTGGAAAAGCATTTCACGACAGCAAAATTTCAAGAGAGAAATTACAATTGATTACCAAATGCGGAATTCAGATGATCGCCGAAAACCGCCCGAACAAAATTAAACATTATGATTACTCCAGGGATTATATTGTTTGGTCTCTTGAAGAATCACTAAAAAAATTGAAAACAGATTATGTGGATGTTTTTTTATTACACAGACCAAGTCCGCTAATGCAAGCCGATGAAATTGCAGAAGCGGTAGAGAAATTAAAAGCAGAAGGGAAAATTATTGATTTTGGACTTTCGAATTTTACGAGTTCTCAAACCGAATTAATCCGTCAGAAAACAGAAGTAAGTTATAATCAGGTGCAATTTTCGGCAACGAATTTTGAACCAATGATTGATGGAAGTTTTGATTATATGCAAACACACCGTATTCGTCCGTTGTCATGGAATCCGCTTGGAACCGTTTTTAGAGAAGACACTAAAAAAACACGTCGTTTGAAAAAATTACTGGCAGATTTAGTTCAAAAATATGGTTTTGGTTCTGATACACTTTTATTATCCTGGATTTTAAAACATCCCGCTGGAGTGATTCCAATTGCCGGAACGGTAAATATTGCCAGAATTCAGTCCCTGATGAAAGCAGTTGAACTGGAAATGGATAAAGAAGACTGGTTTGCCATCTGGACAGAAAGCAGAGGCGAAGAAGTTGCCTGAAAAAAGTGTTCAGTTTACAGTTTTTAGTATTCAGCTAAATGCTATTTAAAAAAATATTTGCCACAGATTAAAGTGATTAAAATGATTTTTCAATCTGTGAGAATCTTTTTAATCTGTGGATAAAAAATAAACACATAGATACATAGATTTTTATTGTTTTAAATGAGGTAAAAATAAATGACAAATCATTTTCACATAGCTATGTGAATTCATGTGAAGTGAAACGTCTTTTTTAAGCTTTAAATCTATGTCTCTATGTGTTAAAAAAAAAATTACATGAAAAAAACAGTCTTAATAACTGGAGCGACAAGCGGAATTGGTAAAGCAACCGCAAAAATATTGGCTAGAAATAACTATAAGGTGATCCTTTGCGGAAGACGCATTGAGAGACTAACAGAACTTGAAAAAGAACTTTCGGTTTTTACCGAAGTACATTCCCTGTCTTTTGATGTCAGGGATAAAAATGCTGCTTTTGATAGTATTAATAATTTGCCGAAAGAATTTGCAGATATTGATATTTTAATTAATAATGCCGGAAATGCACATGGTTTAGATCCAATACAAACGGGAGATGTAGACGATTGGGATGCGATGATCGATATAAATGTAAAAGGACTTTTGTATGTTTCGAAAGCCGTAATCCCGAAAATGACGGCTAAAAATTCCGGACATATTATTAATATTGGTTCAACGGCAGCAAAAGAAGTTTACCCAAACGGAAATGTGTATTGCGGAACAAAACACGCCGTAGATGCCATTACAGCCGGAATGCGAATTGATTTAAATCCATTTGGGATCAGAGTAGGAGGAATTCATCCGGGAATGGTGGCAACGGAGTTTAGCGAAGTACGTTTTAAAGGGGATCTCGAACGAGCTTCAAACGTATACAAAGGTTTCGATCCGTTGCAGGCAGAAGATATTGCAGATATCATTCATTTTGTGGTTTCAAGACCATATCATGTAAATATTGCTGATCTGGTGGTTATGAGTACAGCGCAAGCGTCGTCGACAATTGTGAAGAAAAATTAAGTTGTTTTTTTATAATCATCATAGTCCCAGCGGGACGGTATATTTATAGAGATTTTTAAATATATTAAAAATCAACCCCATCGGGGGTGAAATATTCTATAAATAAGTTCAGATATCGCTCCGCTGGAGCTTTGCTTCTTGTTAGATGCGTAATTAGCTATAAATATAATGCTCCGCTGGAGCTTTTTTTGAGGTTTAAAATTTGGAGTAACACAAATTTTAAAGTGTTTCAGATAAATAAAATTAGTGTAAATTAGTGCAATTCGTGGCAGAAAAAAACTAAACTATGATCAATAAACGCCTTTTAATAAAAAATCTCCTTGCACATAATGACGAGAGCAGTTTTTATGACAAAAAAAGGCAATTGAATTTGCATTCGCGGGAAGGAAAAGGAAAGTTTCTAAAACACATTTGCGCCTTGTCTAATTCTAATCCGACCAATAATTCTTATATCGTCGTTGGTGTCGAAGATCATGACAATGAAATCGTAGGCGATGACTTTTTTGACGATAGCCGAATTCAGAATCTTGTAAATGCTTTTCTGGAAAATCCTCCTAAAATTCAGTATGAAAATGTACCTTTTCCTAATCTTCCCAAAGACAAAGTTGTGGGATTAGTTACGATTAAACCCAAAAGTAAAATTTCATATTTTAAAAAAGGAATTCATACAACTCCAGCCAATAGTGTTTTTATAAGACGCGGCAGCAATTCCGTCCCGGTTGAAGGGGAAATCGAAAAGAATTATCAGAATACTGAAACCGTTATTGGTATCGAAAATAGTTCCCGTAACAGTATTCAGTATACACTTGACGGCGTTATCGATTTTATGAATTTCAGGCATAAAGACATGTCGCCTAAATATCATGTTTTTAAAGAATTGTTTGTGATTTGCTGGGCAGGAGTTCCTAAACAATCCCGTGATAAAACCTTTTTGTCCCGCGTTGATATTGAACTGATCAACGAACAGATCAAGCTTTTTTATTCGGCTCAGGATGTGGTTACGATTGTTTTTGATGATGATAGTTTTACGATAACAGAGTATGTTCCGCTAGGCTTAAATGACAAAACAAGTTATTATCCTTTAGAGCAACAAACGATTCATTTTTTTGACAACGGTTATTACAAAATAGACCGAAAAATGCTTTTTCAGCCTCCGGAGTTTAACAGAAAGATGTTGTATCATATCTACAATGCAAATACGGCATTGCTTCAAAAATTGCAAAAAGGAATTGCATTATCAGAGCGTGAATTAAAAGATCTCGAAAATCTGCCATCGACTTTTATGATTTGTTACCTGAATAGTTTCGATGATGCCAAGCAAAAACTAATTGATGCAAAATTGCTTTTAAAGCCTTTTGTCCATATCTATTTATCGTTTAAGGAAGCTTTAAGGATTTTAAGGAAGATGAAATATGATTTTCAGGAAGGTTCAAAATAGGGTTGCAGAGGTTCAGAGGTGCAAAGCGACAAAGGTTTTTTGTAGGGGCACACAGTAGTACATCTAAAATAAGGTTCAGAGGTGCAAAGCGACAAAGGTTTTCGTAGAGACGCACTGCCGTGCGTCTAACATAAGATTGCAGTTATCGATATTTCAAATACTGACGAACTTTTTCATAAGGAAACAAAATCTCTTTTGGTCCATCTGCATAAGAAGCGGCTTCATAAGAGTTGTAATATAAAAGCAAACCTTCATTGGTATAAAAAATATTTTGTGGTAATTGAAATTTGTCATTTTCGAACATTAACCCTGTAGCATTAATATTTGATTTTGCCGGAATTTTATATTTTGACCTGAATTCTTTTTCGGCGAAAGCCATAAACTCTTTTTCGTTTTTGAAAATACTATTGGTAAAAATAGTTTTTCCGGTTTTGGGATTAAACAATAAAGATCGGAAACCCTGATAACCATGTGCGCCACCGGTAAAAGTATAATGGTCAATTTTTATATTAATGATCTGTTCCGATTCAAACTCAATGTTTCCTTTTATTTTTGCTTCCCACCCAAAAGTTTCTGAGGGAAATTTTTTATGCATTCCTTCATAAGAAGCAATAAATGAGGCTGCGAGTGTTTTGTAGTCATTTGCTTTTGATGCATCTTCTTCAAAATACACGATGTCTTTTATGACCAAAAAAACTTTTTTATTAATGCTGTCTGCGACAATGGGAATATTTTTAGCAATAGGAATATTAATTGTAATTTTAGGACAATCTTTTTTGCAGGCAATAGTAGATTCTTTTTCAAATGTCTCATTGTCAAATGAAAGCTCTTTATTGCAACTGGTAAGTATTACGAACAAAAAGACTAGAAAAGTATACTGTTTCATGTCAAAAAGTGTTAATTATATACAAAGGTAATAAGTTGTTTCAGGATTAAAATAAATTAAACGGTAAATTTGTAGCACATTTAAGCATTTAAAATTTGTAACTATATGAAATTCAATACTAAAGTAATACATGGGGGTCAACATCATGATCCAAGTACAGGAGCAGTTATGCCTCCGGTGTATCAAACTTCAACTTTTATACAAACAAGTCCGGGAAAACCTTTGGCGGATTATGAGTATAGCAGAGCGTCGAACCCAACTCGTACGGCTTTAGAAAATGCTTTGGCAAGTATAGAAAATGGTACTCGCGGTTTGGCATTTTCGTCCGGTTTAGCAGCTACAGATTGTGTTTTAAGATCTTTTAAAGCAGGAGATGAAATTATTGCAATGGATGATTTATACGGAGGAACTTATAGAATGTTTTCTCGTATTTATAAAGATTCGGGAATTAAATTTCATTTTGTAGATATGACTGATATCGAGAAGCTGAAAGCCTTAATCAATGAAAATACAAAACTGATTTGGGTAGAAACACCAACAAATCCGTTAATGAAATTAGCCGACATCGAAGAAGTGGCAAAAATTACAAAAGCACATAAAATTTTATTTGCAGTAGACAATACTTTTGCAACACCATATTTGCAAAAACCTCTTGATTTAGGGGCTGATATCGTCATGCACTCTGCTACAAAATATTTAGGCGGACACTCTGATGTTATTGCCGGAGCTTTGATTGTAAAAGATGAGGCTTTAGGAGAGCAATTGCATTTTCAGCAATTTGCTACGGGAGCAACACTTGGGCCAATGGATAGTTTTTTAGTTCTAAGAGGAATTAAAACACTTTCGTTAAGAGTACAAAGACATTGCGAAAATGGAGAAAAAGTGGTTGAATATCTAAGCAATCATCCTAAAATTGATACGGTTTATTATCCGGGTTTAAAAAGCCATCCGTTTCATGAAATTGCTAAAAAACAAATGAAAGCTTTTGGCGGAATGGTTTCTTTTACATTTAAATCAGGTAAAAAAGAAGATTCGATTTCGTTTTTAGAGAAGCTAAAAGTATTTACTCTGGCAGAATCTCTTGGAGGTGTTGAGTCATTGGCCAATCATCCGGCTTTGATGACGCATGCTTCTATTCCGGCAGATAAAAGAGCAGAAGTTGGTATTACTGACGACTTGGTTCGATTGAGTGTTGGTATTGAAGATGCCGAAGATTTAATCGCAGATATTGAACAAGCATTAGCATAAAAATAAAAACCCCCAACTCGAAAGAATTGGGGGTTTTGTTTCTGTTTTTTATATCCTTAAAATTCCAGATAATAAATATATCCTGCATTAAACCAAACCTGAGAATCATTTGATTTGTTTTCTTTATAAAGGTCTTTATTTGGATTTAAACCATCTACCCAGTCAGAACTATATCCCTGATAACGAACTTCGAACATCAAATCGCTCATTGTTGTTAACTTATAATGTACACCTACTCCGGCAGTAGCAGATAGTACAACGCCGTTTTCATTAGAGAAACCAAATTGTCGACCATCAGAAGGGGTTAAGTATTTGGGGTAAGTTGTAGAAGCCAGTCCTAATTGTCCTAATCTGGATCCTGTTTTTGCAGAGTAATAACTCACCTGAAATCCTAAACTTAAATAGGGACTAAAACTACCTATTGTATTTTCGAAGTCATGGATTTTCATAAACGGAGAATACTCTAATTGAGCTCCAAGGTTTACTAAGGTTGAGCTACCGTGCATAGCTCTAAGGTGTTGCACCAATCCTTTGCTTTTTTCTATATCTACCCATTTACCAAAATGTTCCAGATTGGTTTTGTTGAAAGATAATTCGGATCTGACTTTAAAATGTTCTGTAAAAAAACTTTCTCTGTTGTTGTTGGCAGAGAAGTTTATAAAGTGAACAATTCCAATACCAAATCCAGTATTTCCAATGTTAGTGTCAAAATTATTTCTTTGACCATAATCAGATTGAAAAGATAAAGGACCGAATATTATTCCTACTTCTTGGGCAAGATCAGATTGTGCAGTCGCTATCGTGGTTATGCCAAAAAAGGCAAATAACGTCATTATTATAGGTTTGAGCATGTTTTTGGGCTTTCAAATCTTGGCAAATATATAAAAAACATGCATTAATCAAAATATAAAATACGTGTATTAAAAAATTAGTAACAAAAGACTTAATTTCTTGACTTTAAGTACAGTGATTCGATGCAAACTTCGAAGTCTAAAATCGTATTTTTAGGATTGTTTAGAAATTACACAATTCTGTTTCAAAAACGAAAAAAAATAACAAACCATGATAGATTTGTTCTACCTTTGCGTGTTGTTACGAAAACGTTTTCTTAAAACGTATTTTCTTGTTTAAATGATTTTAAAGTTTACAAACTATTTATTGAATAATTTATTTAAAAATGGAACAAAAAATAAATGAATTTATGGCTCTTGTGGAGTCAAAAAATCCAAACGAGCCAGAATTTCTTCAAGCCGTTAGAGAATTTGCAGAAACGGTAATTCCATTTATCGCCGATCGAAAAAAATATGATGGAAAAAATTTACTGCTAAGAATTGCTGAGCCGGAAAGGTCGATTATTTTTAGAGTTCCCTGGGTTGATGACAAAGGGGAGATAATTGTAAACAGAGGTTTCAGAATTCAGATGAACTCTGCAATTGGACCATACAAAGGTGGAATCAGATTTCACCATACCGTTAATTTATCGGTGTTAAAATTCCTGGCTTTCGAGCAGGTATTCAAAAACAGCCTTACAACTCTTCCAATGGGTGGAGGAAAAGGAGGATCTGATTTTGATCCGGAAGGAAAATCTGATGGAGAAATCATGCGTTTCTGTCAATCGTTTATGACTGAATTATGTCGTCATATTGGTCCAGATCTTGATGTTCCTGCTGGAGACATTGGTGTAGGTGCCAGAGAAATTGGTTACTTGTTTGGGCAATATAAAAGAATTAGAAATGAATTTACAGGAGTGCTAACCGGAAAAGGATTGGCTTACGGTGGTTCATTAATCAGACCGGAAGCTACTGGTTATGGTGTTGTTTATTTTACAGATCAAATGCTTCGTACTATCGGGCATGAAATAAAAGGAAAAAGAGTTGCAATTTCAGGATTTGGAAATGTAGCTTGGGGAGTGGCGCTAAAAATAAATGAATTAGGAGGGAAAGTAGTTACTATTTCCGGACCTGATGGTTATATTTATGATGAAGAAGGAATCTCTGGAGAAAAAATCGAACACATGGTCGAAATGAGAGCGACCGGAGATAACAGAGCAGAACTTTATACACACAAATATCCAAATGCTGTTTTTCATAAAGGAAAAAGCCCTTGGGAAGTAAAAGTAGATATTGCTATACCATGTGCTACTCAAAACGAATTAACAGGAGAAGATGCTAAAAAACTAATTGATAATGGTGTTTTATGTGTTACTGAAGCTGCAAATATGCCTTCGACACTGGACGCAATTAAATTATTTTTGGATAATAAAGTACTTTTTGCTCCAGGAAAAGCTGCAAATGCAGGTGGAGTAGCTGCATCTGGATTAGAAATGACACAAAACTCAATTCGTCTAAACTGGACAAGTGAAGAAGTAGATTTGAGATTAAAAGATATTATGATTGGAATTCATAACCAATGTAAAAAATATGGTACAGGCGAAGACGGTTATGTAAACTACGTAAAAGGAGCTAACATTGCCGGATTTGTTAAAGTTGCCGATGCTATGCTTGCTCAGGGTGTAGTATAAGTTTTATTTACAATTTTAAGATGCCTTCATTTTTCTTTTTTTAAAGAGAATTGAAGGCATTTTTTTATTTCTAAAGAACAAAAAACTAATACTTTCGTTTGTAGTATATTTGTCTATTCGAATATATCAAATAATGAAGAAAAGCTTTCTGTATATTTTGTTTTTAATGCTGTTTCAATTTAGTTTCGCTCAGAATAAATTGTCCTGGCAGGGTTATTTTTCGTTTAACGAAATAAAAGATATTTCACAGACTTCAACAACTGTTTTTGCTGCGTCAGAGAATGCCTTGTTTTCTAAAAATGCAGCAACAAACACCATCAAAACTACTACAACGGTCGAAGGGCTTTCCGGTCAGACAATTTCTGCCTTATATCATAGCGAAGGATTCAAAAAAACTATAATTGGTTACGAAAACGGACTTATGATTGTGGTCAATGATACAGATGGCAGTATTTTGAAAGTGGTAGATATTCTAAACAAACAATTACCGGCAAACCTAAAAAAAGTCAATCACTTTATGGAACATAACGGTTTGGTTTATGTTTCTTGTGATTTTGGAATTGTACAGTTTAATTTGACAACCTTACAATTTGGAGACACCTATTTTATTGGAGATAATGGTGCGCAAATCAATGTGAGGCAAACGGCTTATTTTAACGGATTTATTTTTGCAGCCACGGCAAGCGGAGTTAGAAGAGCAAATAGTACCAATGCAAATCTGATCGATTTTAATCAATGGGTCGTAGTCAATTCAGGAGATTGGTCCAGTGTAGAAACATTAGACACAGAACTTATTGCAATAAATTCGAGCGGATATATCAACAGGTATAATTCGAATACATTTGTTGGTTTTTTGCAACTACCGCAAGCAGCAAAAGATATGCGTGCCGTCAATCATAACTTATTTATTACAACATCAAATACGGTTTTTGTTTATAATAATCAAATGATTTTAAACCGTCAGATTACCAATACTCAGGTCAAGGATAATTCTGTAAACTTTAGCTGTGCAACAGCTATTGGTGATTTGCTTTATATTGGTACAAAAGATAACGGTTTGTTTTCTTCGACGTTATCAAGTTCTTCGACTTTTGAAAATAATACCCCAAGCGGCCCTTCCAGAAATAATGTTTTTGCGCTTCAGGCTACGGCAACTTCATTATGGACCGTTTATGGAGATTATTCAGGGGTTTATAATCCATATCCTAAAAAGAGTTACGGGATAAGTAAGTTTAGCAACAATAAATGGCTCAATGTTCCTTACGAGAAAGTTTTGGGTGCAAAATCTTTAATACGAATTGCTGTTGATCCTGCAAATGAGAAAAAAGTTTATATAGGTTCGTTTGATACCGGTTTGTTAAAAGTAGAAAACGATGTACCCACTTATCTTTACGGAACAGCAAATAGTTCATTGCAGGCAGTGCCTAAAACGCAGGATGTATGGGTCAATGGGATGGTGTTTGATAAATCAGGTAATTTATGGATGAACAATAGTCTGGTCGATAACGGGATAAAAATGCTGAAGCCTAATGGAGACTGGCAGGTTTTTTCGACAGAGTCAATCATAGTCGATATTCCGAGTTGTCCTTTTGGAAGAATGTCGATCGATAAAAATGGAACAAAATGGATTGCTACATTTAATAATGGTATTGTAGGGTTTAATGAAAAAGGAAATGTTTTTAAAAAAATTACAATAGGAGCAGATGCAGGAAATCTTCCTGTAGTTGATGCACGTGTGGCTACTCCGGATAATAATAATCAGCTCTGGATAGGAACTACAAAAGGATTAAGAGTTTTGTCTAATGTAAATAGTTTTCAAACAGACAATCAATTAGCTACAAAACCAATTATTATTGTCGAAGACGGTTTGGCTCAGGAACTATTGTACGAACAATTTATTACAGATATCGTGGTCGATGGTTCAAACAATAAATGGATTGCAACAGCAGATTCCGGAGTATTTCTGGTTTCGCCTAACGGGCAGGAAACAAAATATCATTTTACCATAAACAATTCGCCGCTGCCTAGCAATACGATAAATGATATTGATATTGACAGCACAACAGGAGAAGTTTTTATTGCTACAGACAAAGGATTAATTTCTTTTAAAGGAACCTCTACAAGTGCAAATGAAGATTTGAATAATGTATATGTTTACCCAAATCCGGTTCGTCCTGGATTTACCGGAACCGTAAAAGTTGCCGGTTTATTAAACAAAGCAAATATTAAAATTACGGATATAGAAGGGAATCTTGTTTATGAAACTACTTCAGAAGGAGGGACAATAGAATGGGATACAACTGCATTTGGAAGATATAAAGTGGCATCAGGAGTATACATGATTTTTATTTCGGCACAGGATGGTGGCGAAACCAAAGTAAAAAAAGTAATGATTATACGGTAAGTTTAACGCAAGTATGAATAATAAAAATTGTTTCGATTTTTTACGGTTTTTCTTTGCTGCAAATATTCTGTTGGCACATCTTTGCGAACTTTCTCAAAACAAAAACCTGGCATTCTTATCTTATTTTTCTAATGCAATTATAGGCATAAAAGGTTTCTTTGTTATAAGTGGTTTTTTGGTGGCTAAAAGTTATGTAAATACACCTTCTTTAAAAGAGTATTTTATAAAAAGAGCCAAAAGAATTTTGCCTGCTTATGTTGTGGTCATTTTGTTATCGACCCTTATTTTTGCTTTTTTTAGCAGTTATAGTTTTTTGGCATATTTTTCGGATAGTAGCGTTTATCAATATTTAGGATGGAATTTAATCTTTATGAATTTTATGCATCCTTGTTTGCCCGGACTTTTTGATAATAATCTTCATTGTGCTGTAAATGGTGCATTGTGGACTCTAAAAGTCGAAGAAGGTTTTTATATGGTCTTGCCTTTGATTTTTTATGTAATTAGAAAATCCCGAAAACCCTTGTTGATACTTGCAAGTCTCTATGTTTTATCATTATTATATTGGTTTGTTATGGAGTCGCATTTTAATCAACCCTTATTAGCGAAGCAATTACCCGGTTACTTGTCTTATTTTGCAACAGGGATCTTTTTATTCCTGAATTTTGATTTTATAATGAAAAACAAAACAAGACTTTTGTTCTTGTCCGTTTTAGTATTGCTGATGTGTTATTTTTCAAGTTTTGAGATAGATTTTCTATATCCCGCAGCATTTGGACTTATAGTTATAATTGCAGCCTACAATCTTTCCTTTTTAAATAATTTTGGCAAGTATGGTGACTTTACCTATGGATTGTACATTTACCATTTTCCTATAATTCAGCTTTTCAGACACTATAATTTATTCGAAAAATACAACCCCTTTCTAATGGCAATTGCCGTAATTTTGATTACACTATTCTTCGCCCTGCTTTCTTGGTTTTTTATTGAGAAAAGATTTTTAGACAGGTTTAAAAAAAATAATCAAAAGCAAATTCCGACGCTATGTTAGTCAAAACAAAAGCAATCGTAATCTCGACATTAAAATTTCAGGAAAAAAGTCTGATCGTAAAATGTTTTACACTTTCAAACGGCTTGAAATCTTATTTTGTACGAGATGCTTTTTCAAGCCGCAAAGCCAGTCAAAAGATTGCTTACTTTCAACCCTTATCGATTCTCGAAATCGAAGCGGTACATAAAAACAAAGGGACTTTAGAAAACTTTAAAGAAATAAAAACTGCCGTACCGTTTCAAAGTATCCATACAGATATTATAAAAAGTACAATGGTAATGTTCTTGTCTGAAATGTTGCATCATTCTATACAAGAAGAAGAAAAAAACGAATCGCTGTTTGTTTTTTTAGAAACTGCTTTGACCTGGCTCGATCATCACGACGAAATTTCTAATTTTCATCTGATTTTGCTTTTAGAAATTACAAAGTATTTGGGCTTTTATCCGGATGTATCAGAAATTGACCTGCCTTACTTCGAAATGAATGATGGTGTTTTTACGCTTTTTCATGGTATGAGCGCATTAACAGAACATGAAACGAATTTGTTTAAAAAGCTTATAGATTTAAAATTTGATAATGCCCAAAAAGTATTCCATGTTATTGAAAGACAGATTTTATTGAAGATTTTAATTGATTATTATAGTTTTCATTTAGATGGATTTAAAAAGCCAAAATCACTAGATGTATTGAAAGAAATATTTTCTTAAACTGAATGCTATTTTTATATATTTGCGCAGTGAATTTTTATTAAAATTTTGATAATTAAATTTTTAATAAGTTAATTCACTAACAAACCCCCCAGCCCAATTATTAATATTTTTTAAAGAAAAAAATGACTATGAAGAAAATTACTTTTTTGATTGTTTTGCTTTTCGTAGTTGCCTTTTCGGTAACTGCTCAAAGAAAATACGACGAAATAATCACTACCGAGAACAGTGTAAAAGACATGGTTCAGAACGAAATAACAGGAATTGTTGTTTTTAAAGAAGGCGGAACTGTAAAAGGTTTAGATCCGGAGACAAAAAAAATTGTTTGGACCCTGACAAAAGATGATTTTGGATCAACATCAGCAGGTGATATTTTGACAGATCCTGATTTTGGAAAACTTTTTAAAGAAAAAAGTGATTTATCAAGTGTTGCCGGAAGTCCTTATGTAGAGGCTTATATCAATAGTAAATATATTATCATTAATACGGATACAGGTAAAGTTGTATATAATTCGTCTAAAGAATCTTTCTTTGTAATGCAATCAGACTTTATTCCTGAAACAGATGAGTATTTGCTTACCTTAAAAAAGGACGGAGATATGGCAATTGCTTTATTAGATATGAAAACGGGAGAATTAAAATGGAATACTATTGTAGATAAAGCAAAGTCACTGTTTAGTTTCTCATTAAAAGAATCTGCAAATACCAATAAAGCTACAGTACACGGGGCAGTGATTTATTACTTATTGTATGGAAAATTATATTCTTTTGACAGAAATTCAGGAAAATTAAACTGGAAAGCCGAAGAAGATTATTCAAGGTTCTTTTTGACTCAAAATGATAAAAATATTGTAGTAGTAAACAGTAAAGGTTTGTTTGCTGCCAAAGAATATTTAAATGTTTTGAATACAGAAAATGGAAAAAGTATCTGGAAAGAATCTATTAAAACAAAACGTGTTGTTTATTTAGAAGATTGGGGTACAAAATTATTAATTGCGCATTATAGTGGTTTTAACTTTTTTGACTTAAATACTGGAGAAAAAGTTTGGAAAAAAGATGCGCGTGGAGATGGTTTAAAAAGAGTTATTCCAATCGATGAAGATTTCTTGTATGTTGCAGAGAATGAAATGATGTTGATCAATAAAGACGGAGAGAAACTTTGGAAAAAATTCATCGAAATTTCAGATGACAAAGAAGATCCAATTTACTACTTAGGAAAAGTAGGCGAAAAAGTAATGTACCTTACCGGAACTTACGGAAATATGGTTGATTATAAAACCGGAGTTAAGCTTTGGAAACGTAATATTTCGTTTGATAAAAACCGTCCTGTTTTACCAACTTACGACGAAGCTACAAATTCTTACTTAGTTTATAATGATGAGAAATTATACAAATTCGATCCAAGTATTAAGGACAAACCAGAGCCTTTTGCTAAAGTAAACATCAAAAAAGAAAAAGAATTAAACAGTATCGAATTGTTTCCTTGGGGTGTAGTGCTTTCAGGACCAGTTGAGGTAATGGGGGTTAATATGGATGGAACTGTAAAATATCATCTTACTTATACACAACCTGGTGAAGGAACAAGACGTTTGATCAAAAGTGCTGCAATTGCAGGAAGTATTGGTTTAAGTGTTGGTTCATCAGTAAGTGCAGCACAAGGTTCTGAGTTAACAATGACCTATCGTGATTCTAGCGGAAACATGAGATCTACCGTTATTAGAGAAGAAGATAAATCAAAATTGAATCAGGCTAAAAATATGGCAGGGGCTTCAGCTGCTCTTGGTATTGTAGCGGCTAAATTTAATTCTCGTTTTAATGCAATGAAACAAAACAGAGATTTTTCTTATATTTTTGCAAAAGCAGATAGTGGAGAAAAAATTTTAGTAAAAGTTAGTAAAGTCGATGGAGTTGAAGTTGATAAAATCATTTTCAACAACAACAAACCAGTTTACGAAGTAGATCCTGCGACACAAAATATTTTTTATGTTTCGGATAAATCTATTCAAATCTTTAATAAAAAATAAGAAAATTAAAACCCCAAGGCCATCAGAATTTATTTCTGGTGGCTTTTTTTTTGCCTATGAAAAAAACATTACTCTTAATTGCTTTGCTTGTAATTGGTTCAATTCAGGCACAAGAAAAAATAAGCTCGAAAACAAAGAAATTTAAAATTCCGGTAATTAGATATTCAGAATTTGCAGTTCTTGACAACGCATTAACGCAAACCGCTTTTTACCAAATGGATAAATCGCTGCAAGAAGAAGAATCTAATTTAAAGAAAGATTTTTTTAACATTGATGGATTTATAAAAGATCCGGTAAACGGGAAGCTTAAAATTTATTTAACTTTTGCGATGCCCAGATATACCGATACGCAAATAGATAGTGTGTATGATAAGAAAGAAAATCATTGGACTTATAATGCGCATTCTAACTATATAAATAATGTGAAACTGGATGTTAAATACGGAGATAAAATTTTATTGACTAAGGATTTTGGAGGTTCAGATTCCTATTCGGTAAGTGTAGGGAATAGTCTGGGCGCTATGAAAATTGCAGCCTCAGAAAATGATAAAAAAATAAGAGCCGCTGTCAAGGATTCCGATTATAGTAGTGTAGGGCTCGGGTTTGATAATGTTGTTTACAAAGCAGTAATCAGGATCCAGGATTTTTTAAATTATAAATTTGGATATACAACCAGTATATCTAAAGAAAAATTTGAATTTGTAACCACAAAAGGACATTCAGAATACAAACAAATGTTGGCATTCGAGACTGAAATTACGTCTCAGATGGAGAAAGTGACGCTTGAGAAAGGGCTGGACGAGAAATTATTAACGCCGCATTTGCAGTATTTAGAAAGTTTATTAGTCAAATACCCGCTTTCTCCGGCAAATGAAGACATTCGTTTTATTGTAACCAACAACTTGGCACAAACGTATCTTTTACTTGAAAATAAAGAAAAAGCCTTGCAATATGCTAATTTATTAATCGAAAATGACAAACAAGATTCCAGAGGATCTACAATTGTCGAAAGAGTGAATAAAGGCTATTTTGCTGATAAAAAGATGCGTAACCATACCAATCGTTTTGCAGAGCTTAAAAAATTAGGCGCTAAAATTGCCGAAGAAAAAGAAGAAATGAGATTGGCTTTTTTTGAGAAAATCGATCGTCAGGAAGCCGATTGGAATATTGAAAAAGAAAATAGAGCAGCAGCCTTAGAAAAAAGCAAAATACAGCGAGACAACATGCTTGACTCTATTGCATATCAGTCTAATCCCGATTTGTTAGCGAAGATCATTGCTAATTTGGGAGGAAGTGATGTTTTGAAAAAAGTAGAGAAAACGCATTTATTATCCAAGCTTACCCTGGAAGACAGCAAGGTGCCGCAAACAGAAGAGAGATGGGCGACAACCACAAATTATCTTCTAAAAAAGAAAATGCCTGAAACGTATTATGAAATTGTAAACGGACCGGAAGCATGGAGTCATAGTGATCGCGAAAGTGGAGTGGAAGCGAAATGGGCAAAATTACCTGTCTATACTTACAACAGTCTGTCTGCAAATCTTGATCCTGTAAATTTCCTGACCGCTTTTAGACTTGATCTCTGGAATAAATTAGACCTTTTAGGTGATGAAGTGGTTGACGGAAGATTGTGTTATCATTTTAACTATCTTGAAAAAACATTAAATTCAGGTAACAGGACAATTCCTAAAACAGATTACCATCTTTTTGTAGACAAAGAAAATTTCTCGATTGTTGCAACAGAAAGAACAGAATTTGATGATGGAAATAAAAGTTTCTTTGAACGAAAGCTTTTTAAAGATTATCGTCCGGTAGCAGCTTTAAATTCAGGAAAGATTCCGCATAAGATTAATTATGAAATCGAAGATTTTTACGGTGATACGTTCTATCAGGAAAGCCGTGAAAAAGTCGAGGTAAATGCAGTTTTTGGAAATCGAATTTTCATGAAAGAAGTTTATTTCGGAGCTTTTAAATAGTCTTTTAAACGTTGTACAAACGAATAGTAAGAATTGATTGGTTTTTGGTTTATTAACTCATTTTTCTGAGATTAGTACCGGAAACTAATCAATTTTTTTGTTTTTGTAACTATTGTCTCAACAAATGTTTGTGAAATTTCAAGAAAGTGGTGGTCAATAATCCAAAATTCCTTACTTTCGCACCTCGATTAAGAAAAGGATAAAATGAGCACAAAATTTACTGAATACAAAGGACTTGACTTGCCAACAGTAGCGTCAGAAGTACTTGATTTTTGGAAGAAAGAAAATATATTTGAAAAGAGTGTAACTACTCGCGAAGGTGCAGAGCCTTACGTGTTTTTTGAAGGTCCGCCTTCAGCAAATGGTTTACCGGGAATTCACCACGTGATGGCACGTGCGATTAAAGATATTTTTTGTCGTTATAAAACTCAAAAAGGTTTTCAGGTAAAAAGAAAAGCCGGTTGGGATACGCACGGATTACCTGTAGAATTAGGTACCGAAAAAGAACTAGGAATTACAAAAGAAGATATTGGTAAAACAATTTCTATCGAAGAATATAACGAAGCGTGTAAAAAAACCGTAATGCGTTATACGGACGTATGGAATGACCTGACCGAAAAAATGGGATATTGGGTAGATATGGAAGATCCGTATGTGACTTACAAACCCAAATATATGGAGTCTGTTTGGTGGCTTTTGAAACAAATCTATGATAAAGGTTTGTTGTACAAAGGATACACGATTCAGCCCTATTCTCCAAAAGCAGGAACAGGATTGTCTTCTCACGAAGTAAACCAGCCCGGAGCTTACAGAGATGTTACAGATACTACAATTGTAGCGCAATTCAAAACATTGCCGGAAACACTGCCAGCCTTTTTACAAGGTTTTGGAGATATTCATATCCTGGCATGGACAACTACCCCTTGGACATTGCCATCGAACACCGCTTTGACAGTGGGTCCAAAAATTGACTACGTTTTAGTAAAAACTTTCAATGAGTATACAGGAGAACAAGTTAATGTCATTCTGGCTAAAAATTTGGTTGGAAAACATTTTAAAGGTAAATTTTTCGAAGTACCTGTATCTGTTGATTTTTCTAATTTAAAGAATGAATATGACGGACTAGGAAGAGTTGAAGCAATAACAGGACAAAAGCTTACTGATATTGATTTTCGTAATTTATTTGATATTAAGGTCGGTAAAAAAACACAAGGTTACGATAATTCAAAATATAAAGAGATTGGATATGGTTATGATGAAGAAATAATAAATTTTATTGAAGCTTCTGATATTCAAGTTGTAAATAAAAAAGTGCCTTTTCAGGTTGTTGCAGAAGCAAAAGGAGCTGATTTAGTTGAGATTCGTTACGAACAATTATTGCCTTACGTATTACCCTATCAAAATGCCGAAAATGCTTTTAGAGTAATCGCAGGAGATTTTGTAACGACAGAGGATGGAACAGGAGTTGTGCATACCGCTCCAACTTTTGGTGCAGATGATGCTAAAGTAGCAAAAGAAGCAAAACCTGAAGTTCCGCCAATGTTGGTTCTTGACGAAACCGGAACCGCAGTTCCTTTGGTAGATTTACAAGGGAAGTTTACTTCGCATTTAGGAGATCTTGCCGGTAAATATGTTAAAAACGAATATTATGATGCAGGACAAGCGCCAGAGCGTTCTGTTGATGTAGAAATTGCTATTCGATTAAAAGAAGAAAATAAAGCCTTTAAGGTTGAAAAATACGTACATAGTTATCCACACAGTTGGAGAACAGATGAGCCGTTATTATATTATCCACTAGACTCTTGGTTCATAAAAGTAACCGATGTAAAAGATAGAATGTTCGACCTGAACGAAACTATCAATTGGAAGCCTAAGTCTACTGGTGAAGGACGTTTTGGGAATTGGTTGAAAAATGCCAACGACTGGAATTTATCTCGTTCTAGATATTGGGGTATTCCGTTGCCAATTTGGAGAACTGAAGACAAAAAAGAAGAAGTTCTTATTGGTTCTGTAGAAGAATTGTACAATGCGATCGAAAAATCTATCGAAGCAGGTTTTCAAAAAGAAAATCCGTTTAAAGGTTTTGAAATCGGAAACATGGCTGAATCAAATTATGATTTAATCGATTTGCATAAAAATGTAGTCGATCAAATTACTTTGGTTTCGGCTTCAGGCCAGCCAATGAAACGCGAAAGTGATCTTATTGATGTTTGGTTCGATTCTGGAGCAATGCCTTATGCACAATGGCATTATCCTTTTGAGAATAAAGATAAAATTGACGAGAATAAAGATTTTCCTGCAAACTTTATCGCCGAAGGTGTCGATCAGACTCGTGGATGGTTTTATACCTTACACGCTATTGGAACTTTGGTTTTTGATAAAGTAGCGTATAAAAATGTAGTTTCGAATGGTTTGGTTCTCGATAAAGACGGAATAAAAATGTCTAAGAGTAAAGGGAACACGATAGATCCTTTTAAAACCATTGCAGAATATGGTCCTGATGCCACACGTTGGTATATGATCATGAACGCGAATCCGTGGGATAACCTAAAATTTGACCTTGAAGGAATTGCTGAGGTTCGTCGTAAATTCTTCGGGACATTATACAACACCTATTCCTTCTTTTCATTATATGCGAATATCGATGGATTTAAATATGAAGAAGTGGAAATTCCGTTAAACGAAAGACCGGAAATCGATCAATGGATTATATCTGAATTACATACTTTAATAAAATTTGTTGATGAATGTTATGATGATTATGAGCCAACAAAAGCAGCAAGGGCTATTTCTGACTTCGTGCAGGAAAACCTGAGCAACTGGTACGTTCGTTTATGTCGTCGTCGTTTCTGGAAAGGTGAATATGCTCACGATAAAATTGCAGCTTACCAAACGCTTTATACTTGTTTGTTAACGATCAGTAAACTAAGCGCTCCGATCGCTCCTTTTTTCATGGATAAATTGTACCGAGATTTGACAAGTTCAACAGGAACCGAGCAATATAGCAGTGTTCACTTGGCTGAGTTTCCAAAATTTGTCGAAAACTTTGTTAATAAAACGTTAGAAAGCAAAATGCAGAAGGCGCAAACTATTTCCTCTTTGGTTTTATCGCTTCGTAAAAAAGAAATGATCAAGGTGCGTCAACCTTTGCAAAAGGTAATGATTCCGGTACTTGACGAGAATCAGAGAGCCGAAATTCAGGCTATTTCTGAGCTGGTAAAAGCCGAAGTAAACGTTAAGGAAATCTTGCTTTTAGAGGATGATTCAGATATATTGGTAAAACAAATTAAGCCTAATTTTAAAGCGTTAGGACCCCGTTTCGGTAAGGATATGGGTCTGATTTCTAAGGAAATACAGTCTTTTTCGGCAGATCAGATCAATCAATTAGATAAGCAAGGCACGCTGGATATTGTTATTGCTGGAAATAATGTAACTTTATCATTAGAAGATGTCGAAATAACATCTCAGGATATCGAAGGATGGTTGGTTGCAAACTCAAACGGAATAACAGTTGCGCTTGATATTACAATCTCGGAAGAATTGAAAAACGAAGGAATCGCCAGAGAACTGGTAAACAGGATTCAGAATATCCGTAAAGATTCCGGATTTGAAGTTACCGATAAAATTAAAGTTCAAATAAAACGTAGCGGTATTTTAGAAGAAGCTATCCTAAAAAATGAAGACTATATAAAGTCTGAGACACTAACAGATAGTTTGGTTTTTGTAGATGTTTTAGAAAACGGCACAGAAATTGAATTTGATGATATTAAAACAATGATATTAATTTCAAAATAATATAAAGATGATAGATGAAATTACAAGATACTCTGATGCTGATTTAGCAGAGTTTAAAGAGATTATCCAAAATAAAATACAAAAAGCACAAGCCGATCTGGATTTAATAAAAAGTGCTTATATGAATGATTTGAATAACGGAACAGATGATACTTCTCCAACTTTTAAAGCATTTGAAGAAGGAAGCGAAACAATGTCTAAAGAAGCAAACTCACAGTTGGCTATCAGACAGGAAAAGTTTATACGCGATCTAAAAAACGCATTATTCCGTGTTGAAAACAAAACATATGGTATTTGTAAAGTAACAGGTAAATTAATTGGCAAAGAAAGGCTAAAAATCGTTCCTCATGCTACAATGAGTATCGAAGCTAAGAACTTGCAACGATAATAAATACTGAATGATATAAGCGCTCCTTTTAGGGGCGTTTTTTTTTGTTTAATGTTTTGTAGAAAGGGCGGTAAAGTACAGGTTGTTGTTTTTGAAAGAAATTAATTATAATACAAAAAGAGACAACCAAAATAGGACTTTGCTTTTTGTAAGAAGAAAAAAGCACTGGGTTTTGGGTGAGATAAAAGTATTTTTTAATTAGAACCATCTTGATTGAGGATAGTTCTAATTAAAAAATAAATTAAAAGTTAAGCTAAGTTTTTTTCAAGCTCTAATTTGTGTTTTCTTAAAACGGCTCTTGTCATTCCTAAATTTGCCTTACTGGCATCTGCTGCAAGATAAATCATGAATTTTTTGTTTGGAGAAATATCGATAATGTGAATTTGATTCGAAAGAGTAATCAAAATATCTTCAATATCCTGGTTTAAATTTAAAGCTTTTACGGCGCTTAATTTTGCTTTCACAACTTCAAGATTGTAAGCGGCTGCAAGTTCAGGGTCAAAATTTGGATCGATTGTTAAATTCCCAAAGCTTAGTCCTGTTTCAATTTCGGTTACAGCCACAGCTATAAAACCATTTACGTTGGTTTTCATTTCATTTAAAAACACATTTAAAAAATCGTTGCTCATAATTTAGTGGGTTTGTTGGGTTAATAGATTTATGTTATTTTAATAAGGAATTTTTACTTAATTCTGAAGCTACTTCATCTGTTGATCGCATTAATAAACCGAGATTACTCCCGTCTTTTGAAAATGCTATTATAAAGTTAGTGCCACTTATTTTATTGCCAATGACAACGCCTTCTGAGGTTTTTAGGAACAGTTGTTTCAGGGCACCTTTGTCCAGGTCGATTAAGAATTTTTCGCTCATTGATAAGATAGCCGCGCTCATTGCTGCAACGCTATCTCCATAATCTAAGTGTAGTGATGTGATTAATTTTCCTTTTCCATTTAAAATTAATGCAGCAGAAGATTTAGTATTAACCAGGAAGTCATTTAGGGTAGAAGTAATTTCATTCATATTTGTAGGATTTGGGGGAATTGTTAAAATTAATTCATTTTGATTCTAATTCAGGAAAAAAGTTGCTGTTCAATCTAAACAAGTGTTAATTTTTACTAACAAATATAAATTAAATTATGTATCATTGTAATACCAAATCATTAATAATTTTATTTATTTAACATAAAAAACTTACACAATGGCTAAAGTACTGAAATTTAAGGAAATAAACTCTGATGTTGAGAGTAGAATGAAAGATTTTGAAAGACTTCGTATTAAATTTAAAGCTGATGTAAAAAAGGCAGAAGCTAAAAAGGCAGCTGCCGGAAAAGAAGGGAAAGGTTTGCTTAAATCTATTTCTGAGTTTTTTGCAGATTCGCCAAAGAAGCCGGTTCCGTCAAGTGTTAAAAAATAGTTCTCGTAATAACCCATAAAAATAATCTGGTATAGCTTTGTTTATACCAGAAAAGAATTAACGCTCCATTAGGAGCGTTTTTTTTGATTAAATTGTTACTTTTGCCCCATCAAAATTTAATAAAATGTCATTACCAAAAGCATATATCCTTATATTTTTAGTTTTAATTGTTGATCAGCTTTCAAAAATCTATGTAAAAACAAACTTTGCTTTAGGAGATGAAGTGGTTATTTTTGACTGGTTTAGAATTCATTTTATAGAAAATGAAGGAATGGCGTGGGGGACAAAAATTCCCGGACAATATGGAAAATTAATTTTGACCGTTTTCAGGATTTTTGCAGTATTTGGTATTGCTTATTGGTTATCTGACGCAATCAAAAAACGTCATTCTACTTATCTTGTAGTTGCCATTGCATTAATTTTTGCAGGAGCGGCCGGAAATATATTAGACTCTGTTTTTTACGGAGTTATTTTCGATGATAGCCATGGTAACCTGGCAACAATTTTTTCTCCACAACCTTATGGTACTTGGTTTCATGGTTTAGTAGTTGATATGTTTTATTTTCCTATCTGGAAAGGTACGTTACCAAGCTGGTTTCCAATTTGGGGAGGTGAACAAGTTTCCTTTTTTAATGCCATCTTTAATGTTGCAGATATGGCAATTTCTACAGGTGTTGGAATCTTACTTGTTTTTAACAGAAGAGCATTTCCTAAACATTAGACCCCGTTTTAGATTATTGAATTTTTAGGTTTTGTAATTATTAGTGCTTAAGAAACACTATTTTTACAGGATAAAATGAAACCTATGCCAAGTCCGTCTTTTTCTATTTATGATGCATCTGCCGGTTCAGGAAAGACTTATACTTTGGTGAAAGAATATCTTAAAATTATTCTTTCTTCCCCTAAAAACGATGCTTATCGCAATATTCTCGCAATAACTTTTACCAATAAAGCAGTTCATGAAATGAAAAGCCGTATTGTGGGAAGTCTTTCTGAGTTTGCCAAAGACGAGCCTTCTGCAAAAGCACTTGATTTAATCGACGATTTGTCTCGCGATACAGGGCTTTCTGCTATTAAAATTAAAACAAAATCTCAAAGCATAATTAAGCATCTTATTCATAATTATGCTGCTTTTGATATTTCGACAATCGATAAATTTACGCATAAAGTGATTCGTGCCTTTGCACATGACCTAAATTTGCCAATGACTTTTGAGGTAACTTTAGATACTGAAAATTTATTGATAGAAGCTGTCGATGCAATTATTGCTCAAGCCGGTCAGGATGAAACCCTGACGAAACTGTTGATTGATTTTACGATGGAAAAAACCGACGATGATAAAAGTTGGGATGTTTCTCGTGAAATACTGGAAACCGGCAGATTGGTTCTGAATGAAAATAACCGAAACGAAATTTCTCACTTTCAGGATAAATCTAT
Organism: Flavobacterium araucananum; assembly: GCF_002222055.1. Classification (GTDB taxonomy): domain Bacteria; phylum Bacteroidota; class Bacteroidia; order Flavobacteriales; family Flavobacteriaceae; genus Flavobacterium; species Flavobacterium araucananum. The sequence continues at coordinate 49,510 of NZ_MUGS01000007.1, read as the reverse complement.
TGAGGAATTTGTTGCGATAAAAAAGAAAATGCTCACGCTTTGCAAAGAGCTGGAATCCGAAAATGAAAATTTTGCTGTTGAAGCTCTTTCTCTTATAGATAAAAATGGAATAGATTTAAAGTCATTTTCGAGAGGAACGTTTCCAAATCATTTAGAAAGTATTCGGGATGGGAAATTCAATCCCCGAAATAAAACCTTTCATGAATTCGATGACATTGCGATTAATAAAACAGCAAAAGACAAAGCGTTAATCGAAAATATAATTCCGGAACTACTTCAGGTCCTGGAAAAGATTTATAAGAATTTCGAAAAAAGAGATTTTTATAAAGCGTTTTTAAAAAATATAACACCACTTTCTCTTTTAAATACGGTGAGTAACGAACTGGCTAAAATTCAATCTGAGCAGAATGTTTTGTCAATTTCTGAATTTAATGCGATTATTCATCGTGAAATCCAAAATCAACCCGCGCCTTTTATTTATGAGCGTTTGGGAGAGCGATATCGCCATTTTTTTATCGATGAATTTCAGGATACTTCAGAGATGCAATGGCAGAATTTGATTCCGCTTATACATAACTCGCTTTCTGGCGAAGATGATTTTGGAAACAAAGGTACTTTAATGATTGTTGGGGATCCCAAGCAATCTATTTACCGATGGAGAGGTGGTAAGGCTGAGCAGTTTATTGAGTTAGGAAAAGAGGAAGCATCTTTTTTTAATCACGAAAAAGTAGTCAGGCATCTGGATACAAATTATAGAAGTTATAGCGAAGTTATTGATTTTAATAATGCTTTTTTTAAATTAATTGCAGCCGAATTCTCAAACGAAGATTATAAGGATTTATATGAAAATCATAGTTTTCAGAATTCAAATTCAAAAAAAGGGGGCTATGTTAATATTTCTTTCCTTCCGATAATCGAAAAATCAGATTTTGCAGACGACGAAGAAGTGGTCGAAAAATCAGATTTATATGTTTTAGCGACTTTAAATACCATTCAGAAAGTAGTTAGGGAGGGATTTTTGTATAAAGATATCGTAATTCTGACTCGAAAAAGAGATCAGGGAATTGCAATTGCCAATTATCTGACAGAACAGAATATTCCGCTTTTGTCTTCAGAAACTCTGATGATTCAAAATGCGACCGAAGTTAGATTGATTGTTCATTTGTTGAAATATTTAAATAATAGTGCCGATTTAGAATCAAAAGCTAATTTCTTGCATTTTTTGGCTTCCAATAAAGAAATTGAAATGCCAATACATGATTTCATTGCTCAGGGAATGTCGCAAAAGCTTGAAGTTGATTTTGAAAAATGGCTGTTAACCTTTGATGTTTCTTTATCTTTTGAAAATATTCGGAAAAAATCATTGTATGAGGCGGTAGAAATCATTATTTCTAAGTTTGTTTCTCTTTCAGGAGGAAATGCCTATGTGCAATTTTTTCTGGACATTGTTTTAGAACGGGATATTAGAAACCAAGCCGGTATTGCTGATTTTTTGGGTTATTGGGATAAAAATGCAGAGAAATTTAGTATTCCGTCTCCCGAAGGAAATAATGCAGTACGAATTATGACCATTCATAAATCAAAAGGATTAGAGTTTCCTGTTGTAATTATGCCTTTTGCAGAAGAGGATTACAATCGAAAGCCAAAAGATAAATTATGGCTCGATACAGAAAACGTAGATTTAGACGTGCCAAAAGCTTTGATTGATAATAGTAGTGCTGTTGAAGGTTTTGGCGAAAGTGCTTCGGCAGTTTTTAATTTAAAAAAACAAGAAGAATTGCTCGACAATATAAATGTTTTGTATGTAGCCTTAACACGTGCAGAAGAACAATTGTATGTTATTTCGCAATGCTTGAAAGAGAGGAAAGATGGAGAATTCCCAAATAATATGGCAGCTTTTTTTATTAAATATTTAATGCACAAAGGCGTTTATGATTCTGAAAAATTGGAATATGAATTTGGCAATAAAATTAAGCTTTCGGCGCCAACAAAATCAATAGATTTAGTTAAGACAATACCTGTTGTCCCAGAGGTTTTAAATCCAAAAAATATCAGAATTGCCCAGCGAGAATCTTTAATGTGGGGAACGCATCAGCAAGAAGCAATCGCTTACGGAAATATAATTCATGAAATATTAGCTTTTGTTAAAGACAAATCAGATGTTGATTTGGCAATTACCAAAGCAATCGAAAACGGATTGATTACAGTTGATCAGGTAGATATGGTTTTAAAATCGCTTCAGGAAATTGTCAATCATCCTGAATTAAGTATTTGTTTCGATGGAAATTATAATATCTTGAATGAGCAAACTATTGTTCAAAAAGAAGGACGTATTTTAAAACCAGATCGAATTGTTCTGACTCCAAATAAAGAAGCTTATCTTTTAGATTATAAAACTGGTGCAATAAATTCAAAATATATACAACAAATTCAAGAATATCAAGATGCTATTGAGGATTTAGGATACAAAGTGTTAAAAAAGGCATTGGTGTATATAGGAACAGAAATCGATGTAGTAAATTTGTGAAAAAATTAATCAGATGTTAAAAGCCTGACTGGGATTTGAGGAGTCTAAGTTGTTAATTTTTAACGTTTAAAATAAATAGAAATGTACGGTAAAATTAAAGAGCATTTGCAAAGTGAGTTGCAAACTATTGAAGAAAACGGAATTTTTAAAAAGGAGAGAATTATAACTTCGGCACAAGATGCAGAAATTACAATTTCGACAGGAGAGAAGGTTTTGAACTTTTGTGCAAACAATTATTTAGGTCTTTCTTCTCATCCTGAAGTGGTTCAGGCAGCCAAAGATGCTATGGATACGCATGGTTTTGGGATGTCTTCGGTACGTTTTATTTGTGGAACTCAGGATATTCATAAAACTTTAGAAAAAAAGATTGCTGATTTTTATGGTACAGAAGATACGATTCTTTATGCAGCAGCTTTTGATGCAAATGGAGGTGTTTTTGAGCCTTTGTTAGGAGAAAACGATGCAATTATTTCAGATAGTTTAAACCATGCTTCTATTATTGATGGAGTTCGTTTGTGTAAAGCAGCACGTTATCGCTATGAAAATAGCAACATGGAAGATTTAGAGCAGCAGTTAATCAAAGCCAATGAAGCTGGTGCCCGCTTTAAACTAATTGTTACTGATGGTGTTTTTTCTATGGATGGAGTAGTAGCCCCTTTAGATAAAATTTGCGATCTGGCTGATAAGTACGATGCAATGGTTATGGTTGATGAATGTCATGCTGCAGGATTTATTGGTGCTACTGGTAAAGGTACACTTGAAGCAAAAGGCGTTATGGGCAGGGTAGATATTATAACAGGAACTCTTGGTAAAGCTCTTGGTGGAGCAATGGGAGGTTATACAACTGCCAAAAAAGAAATAATCGAATTGTTGCGTCAGCGCTCAAGACCATATTTGTTTTCGAATTCATTAGCGCCTGCCATTGTGGGAGCTTCTATCAAAGTTTTTGAATTATTGGAAAAAGATACCTCTTTGAGAGATAAATTAGAGTGGAATACTAATTATTTTAAAGATGGAATGAAAAAAGCAGGTTTCGATATCATTGATGGAGATTCTGCAATTGTTCCTGTTATGTTGTATGATGCTAAATTATCGCAAACAATGGCCAATGAGCTTTTAAAACAAGGGATTTATGTAATCGGATTCTTCTTTCCGGTTGTGCCTAAGGAGAAAGCGAGAATCAGGGTTCAATTATCGGCTGCGCATACCAAAGAGCACTTAGATAGAGCGATAGCAGCATTCATAGTTGTCGGACAAATGTTAAAAGTTATATAATTCCCACTTTGGTCAAATTTTTGTAGGTTTTTTTTAACATTTCATTTTGTATTTAAAAAATTTGGTGTTACTTTTGCTTGTAATTAACTAAATTGTAATTAAAAAAATTAAGTATGAAACATCTTAACAAACTTTTAGTTGCTGTGATGATGGTGATGGGTTTAAGTTCTCACGCACAAGACAGTAACAATCCATGGGCTATCTCTTTTGGAGTTAATGCCGTTGACACTAGAACCAGTTCTAATGCAGGAAGTGGATTCTTTAATCAACACTTTTCTCAGCCATTCGCTGTAAAAGACAACTGGAATATTCTTCCTTCTTTATCATACATTGGTGTGACTAGATATGTAGGTAGTGGTTTCTCTGTTGGTTTACAAGGATCTGTAAATAAAATTGATAAATACGTTACTTTTGCTCCAACTGCTGTTGGACATGATTCAAGAGGTAATGTTGTAACTAATCCTGGTGATTTGATGTATTATGGAATTGATGCTACTATTAAATATAGCTTCCAGGAATTAATCAAATCTAAAGTAGTTGATCCTTCGTTATCTGTTGGTGGAGGTTACACTTTCTTTGGTGATAGCAGCTTTGGTACAGTTAATCCAGGTGCTGGAGTAACTTTCTGGTTTACAGATGCTATTGGTCTTGAACTTGCTACAAAATACAAATGGTCAGTTAGTGGAGACAGACAAGATGTATCTGGAACTCCAGATGCTGTATCTCATTTCCAACATACTGCTGGTCTAATCTTCAAATTTGGAGGTAAAGATACTGACGGAGACGGAATCTACGATAAAGATGACGCTTGTCCAGATGTTGCTGGTTTAAAACAATTCAATGGATGTCCTGATACTGACGGAGACGGAATCGTTGACGCTAGTGATGCTTGTCCTACTGAATTTGGTTTAGCTGCTTTAAACGGTTGTCCTGATAAAGACGGAGACGGAATCGCTGATAAAGATGATGCTTGTCCAGATGTTGCAGGTCCAAAACAATTTAACGGTTGTCCTGATACTGACGGAGATGGTGTTCCAGACAAAGATGACAAATGTCCTACTGTTGCTGGTCCTAAAGAAAATGGTGGTTGTCCTGTATTAGACGCTGACAAAGATGGTGTTGCTGATAAAGATGATGATTGTCCTACAGTTTACGGTCCTGCTAGTAATAGAGGTTGTCCTGAAGTAACTAACGAAGCTTTAGAAGATCTTAAAGTTCAAGCAAGAGCAGTTTACTTTAACTCAGGTAAAGCTACTTTCAAAACAGGAGACAAAGAAACTCCAGCTAGATTAGATGCAATTAAAGAAATCCTTAAAAACTATCCAAACGCTAAATTTAGTGTAGAAGGACATACAGATAGTACAGGTTCTGCTAAAATCAACCAGAAACTTTCTGAAGATAGAGCTGCTGCTGTAATGAATGCTTTAATTGAAAGAGGTGTTAATCCAGAAAACTTAGTTTCTAAAGGATTTGGATCTACTCAACCAGTTGCAAGTAACAAAACTGCTGCAGGTAAAGCACAAAACAGAAGAACAGAAATTAGACACATTGGTTCTAAATACCAAGGTAAAATCTAATTTACTTTCTAAATAAATACTAAAAGCCATTCTTAATTGAATGGCTTTTTTTATTTTTATCAAATGATAAATACTTCTTTTCTTAGAAAAATAGCAACCGTTGTAATTCAGGATTATTCAGCTAAACTTGCTGAGACTACTATTATTTTGCCTAATAAAAGAGCCAAGGTTTTTTTAATCGAAGCTTTAAAAAATGAAACAACAAGTACTATTCTTTCACCTGAAATTATTAGTATTGAGGATTTTGTACAAGATGTAGCGTCAATACGATCAGTAGATTCAATTGAGCTTTTGTTTGAGTTTTATGAAGTTTATTTGTCTGTAACCGAAAAGCAGAACCAGCAATCATTTGAGTTGTTTGCCAATTGGGCAAAAACGCTTTTGCAGGATTTTAATGAGATTGATCGCTATTTATTAGACCCCAATCATGTATTGTCTTATCTGAAAGATATTGAAGACATAAAAAAATGGGGAATCGAAGTAGAAAATAAAACCAAACTGCTGGAAAACTATATTGATTTCTGGAAACTTCTACCGCTGTATTATGATTCGTTATATACGCATTTATTGAATAAATCTATTGGATATCAAGGTTTAATTTATAGAGAAGCAGTAAATAATCTAAATCATTTTTCGAATACGATTTCAAACAGAACTTTTATTTTTGCAGGTTTTAATGCTCTAAATGCTGCTGAAGAAAAAATTGTACAACATCTTTTAGCACTGGATCGAGCTAAAATTTATTGGGACGTTGATCAAACCTTTCTCAATGATCCTTATCATGACGCAGGACTTTTTGTACGTCGTTTTAAAGAAAACTGGAAACATTATAAAACAAATATTTTTGAGTGGATTGTAGATGATTTTTCGCAATCTAAAAATATTCAGGTAATAGGAACTCCTAAAACTATTGGTCAGGCTAAATTAGCCGGAAGTATTATCGAAAATATAATCACTGAAAACCCAGAGACATCTCTCGATAAAGTTGCTATTGTGCTTGGTGAGGAAAACTTATTAATGCCCATTTTATACTCTTTGCCCTCTACAGTTGGAAGTTTAAATATTACGATGGGATATTCCGGAAAGAATAATCCGTCGCAAATTTTGATCGCAAAATTGTTTAAAATGCATACTAACGCACTCTCCCGTAAAGGAGAAAGTTATGTTTTTTATTATAAAGATATTCTGGATATTCTAACGCACCCATTAGTAGAGCCTTATGCAAATGCCGGTAATCTGGTCAGGATTATCAAAGAGAATAATTATACTTTTATTACCCATAACCGTATTATTGAGCTCAATTCCAATCCATCGCAATTGTTTAGCCTGTTGTTCCGGAAATGGGACAACGGATCAATTGCTGTACTTGAAAATGTGTCTGAACTTTTGCTCTTAATAAAAGAGAATTTTAATAATGATAATGAAGAAGAAAAAATTGCAAAGGCCTTTGTATATGCTGTTTTTAAAGTAATAAATAAGTTAATTAATTATTATTCGCAGCACAATCATATTGATAATATTGACACTTTGCATGCTATCTACAAGCAAATTATCGATGTTGCCGAAGTTTCGTTTGAAGGAGAGCCATTGCATGGTTTGCAAATTATGGGAGTTCTGGAAAGCCGTGTTCTGGATTTTGATACCGTAATTGTAACTTCTATGAACGAAGGGAAATTTCCTGCCGGAAAATCGCAAAATTCATTTATTCCTTATGATGTCAAAAGAGAGCTGGGTTTGCCAACTTTTAAAGAAAAAGACGCTATTTATACCTATCACTTTTATCATCTATTGCAACGGGCCAAAAATATTTATCTAATCTACAATACAGAAAATGACGGATTGGACGCAGGTGAACGCAGTCGTTTTATCACGCAATTAGAAGTTGAGAAACAAGCAAAGCACAACCTTACATTTGATATTTATAACCCTGTATTGCCAACATCAGCATATCAGCCAATGATCGTTTCAAAATCTGAAGCTGTAATCGAACGCCTGAAAGAAATTGCAATTGCAGGCTTTTCGCCATCGGCGCTAACCAGTTATATTCGAAATCCTATTGAGTTTTATTTTCAAAAAATTCTTCGTATTCGTGAGGTCGAAGAAGTCGAAGAGAATATCGCCCTAAATACTTTGGGAACCATAATTCATGAAACTCTAAAAGCGTTGTATGATCCTTTTGTTGGTAGATTTATTTCGGAGACTGATATTGAAAATTGTTTTAAATTGCTGGATGATGAAGTTTTGAGGCAATTTAAAGTAGTTTATAAAGAAGGTGAAATTAAAAAAGGGCGCAATCTACTGGCTTTTGAAGTTGCAAAGCGTAATGTTTCCAATTTTTTGAAAATGGAATTAGAATCTATTAAAAATGGTGATGCAGTCAAGATCATAGCCTTAGAGAAAACGTATGAGCGCGAGTTGAAACATCCTGATTTGCCATTTCCGGTTCTTATTAAAGGAAATGTCGACAGAATTGAGTTGCGCAACGGCAAGATCAGAATTATTGATTACAAGACCGGTAAAGTCGAAAAAACAAACGTTATCCTTAAGTCCTGGAACGGATTGACACAAGAGCTTAAAAACGATAAAATCATTCAGGTTTTGGCGTATGCATTTATGTTTGAAAATGAAGCTGCTGGTTTACCTGTTGAAGTAGGGATTATTTCGTTTAAAAATTTGAAGTCCGGGTTTCTCCCTTTTGGATTTAAAGAAGATAAAGAGTTGGATTCTGCGGTGACAAATGAAATATTGAAAAATTATTTAGAGGAAATAGTAGTTTTGCTAAGTGAAATTTTTAATGCCAACATTCCTTTTGAGGAAAAAATAAATTAAGATATCAGAAAGCTAAATAATATTTACGAATTTTTTAAAACAACTTTAGTTGTAAACTTATCGGTATGTGCTGTTGCCGTTTTATTAGGTGGTTTTGATTATTTTTTTATAATGTTTTTAAGTTTTGGTTTCCTGATGAGTATTGGTTTTAAAGAATTATATCGTAAAAATGAGTACTTGTTTTATTCGAATAACGGAATTTCAAAATTACAACTTTTAGTCTCCAGCTACCTTTTGACTTTCTGTGCGACACTTTTAATGGGTAGTATCACTTTTTTAATAAAGTACATATTTTGAAAAACGATATATTAGAGATTGACGGCATACAGAAGAAGTTTAATGAGAGAGTGATTCTTTCAGATGTGTACTTAAAGTGTGAAACCGCTCAAATTGTAGGTTTATTAGGCAGAAATGGCTCTGGAAAATCGACATTGCTAAAAATTATTTTCGGCACAGTATCAGCTCCAAATAAATGTATACGCATAAATGGTGTTTCAAAAAACAATGAAAATAACTTGCTGAAAGAAATTAGTTATTTGTCGCAAGAGCAATTCATCCCGAATCATTTATCAGTAAAAAAAGCAATAGAATTATCGGTCGATAAACAAAAGATAAAATTTTTCTATGAAGATGAATTTATTCAGTCGATTTTAAATAAAAGAATAAATCATTTGTCTGGAGGAGAATTGCGCTATCTCGAAATTAAAATAGTTCTCTTTAATCCTTCAAAATTTGTTTTACTCGACGAACCTTACAACGGATTGTCTCCAATTATGGCAGATGTGGTGAATGAATTGATAAAAGTAAATTCCGACAAAAAAGGAATTATCATTACCGATCATAATTATCAAAACGTAATCAGGATTTCGACACAATTAATTTTGATAAAAGAGGGTAGAACCCACCATATCAAAGATAAAGCTGAACTTGTTGATAAAGGTTACCTCACTAGTTCAGCTTTTTTATAGGTACTTTTCTAGCTAAAGATCTTTTTGAAAAAACCTTTTTTTGCACGCTCCTCTAAATTTGGATTATTTATGCTTCCGTTTTCAAAACGAAATCTTCTAAATTTCATCAATTTTACATTTAAGTCAAAGCGTACTTCGTCAACAGTTTTCATTTCGTTCATTTTTTTTTGCAAAGCTATGAAAAACTTCTTGTAAATGAACTTTGTACAAGATGTTAAGATAATAATTGACGTATCTGAATTAGAATCTGGTTTTTTTAGAAAAATCCGCTTTTTTTATTAATTTTTTTTTAGAAAGTTTACTTTAAAAATAAAGAAACATTATAGTATAAATAAAAGTGTTTCAAATGGTTACGCGTGTGTTTTTTTTAACAAGTGTTTACCAAAAAAATCTGTTTATTAAAAATATCTTTGACCCCTTGTTATAAATGATAGAAGAATATTATGGTCGATTTAAATACACTTGTGGAAGAAACCGGAGCTGAATCCGGATTGAGTTTTAATATAGATGGCATCTTGCTGGAATCGGTAAATTTAGAGTATGATGGTAATGTAGCGGCAATGATTGGGATGATATTAAAAATGTGTTTAGAAATGTCTGAAGATGTTAATAATGGAGATCTTAAGCAAGTCATGATTAAGAATAAAGACGGTATTGTGGTTGCCAATAAAGATGAATTCGATAACTGCGTTGCACTGCTTTCTAAAGATATAAGTAAAATGGGACTTTTGCTGCGCAAAATGGATACCGTTTTCAATAATTAATTTAAATACAATTAAAACATGTCAGATTTTTTACAAAATTTTCAAAACGATCTAAAAGAGAATGTTAATGGATTTATTGCTGTCTCAGTAACTGAAGTTGAAACAGGAATGTCTTACTGCTCACTTTCTTTAAATCCAAATTTTGACCCTGAATTAGCATCTGCTTACAACTTAGAAGTTGTAAAAGCAAAATTAAACGCTATTAAGGCTCTGGGATTAGATCAAAAAATCAATGATATCTTAATTACATTAACAGATCAGATACATATTATAGACGTTTCTGAAGATGGTAAATATTTTATTTATTTAGCAGTTGATGCTACAAAAGCAAATCTTGGAATGACAAGAGCGACTTTGGCTAAATTCAAGAGAGACATTATATCAAAACTATAATTTGTTTCAAATAATCAGAAAAAGGCTGTTCAAAGATTTTGAGCAGCCTTTTTTTGTGTTTTAAGGATATTGAACTTATTCAAAAAACGCTGACAAAATAGTCTGGAGCTCTTCTTTGTTTTCTATCTGGCTCATGTGTCCATCTTCAAAAGAGACAAGTTTTGCAGTTGTATTTTCGATTTGAGAAATACTTTCTTCATAATTCAATACAGGATCTTTTTTGCCCAATATTAATAAAACAGGAAAATGATTTTTTTGCAATATCGATTCCCTGTCTTTTCTAATTTTCATTCCTTCAAGCGATGCTACAATTCCTTGCAGGGGCGTTTTTAGAGCTTGATCTTTTACTTTTTCAATTTCATCGGCCAATCTCGTTCGGTTGTTTTCGCTGAACAAATTACCAATAGCCAGACTTACAAAGTTTACATAATTTTGTTTTACTGCTTTTATAGCCCGATTTCGGTTTATTTTTTTCTCGTGACTATCTGCTTTTGAGGTAGAGTTCAAGAGAACCAATTTATCGATGTTGTTTGGAAATAATTCGGCAAAAGCCAAACCTACATAACCACCCATAGAATGACCTAGAATAGTCGCTTTTTCGATGTTTAAATGTTTTAAAACTTCGTGAACAACATTTGCATTATCCTCCATAGAATGTACATATCCTAAAGAATCTGATTTGCCGTGACCTAATAAATCAATCGTAATAACGCGGTGTTTTTCTGAAAACAAATCAACGTAAGAAGTCCACATTTTTTTGTTTTCCAGAAAGCCATGAAGCAGCACAATTGCGGTTCCGTTACCCGAATCAGTATAAGAGATTGTGGAGTTTTTATATAAAAGAGTTTTCAAAATGTTGTTTTAAGTAGTTTGTTAGCAAAGATTTTTTTTGCCACGAATTGCACAAATTTACACGAATCAAAGGAACTTCGAAAATTGAACTGCACGAATTTTAATTGTATTTTTTATAAATGAAATAAAAATGAATATTAATTAGTGAAAATTTGAGAAATCCGTGGCGAATTTTTTAAATCTTAATTCAAAAAAAACGGCCAACATTTCTGTCAGCCGTAGTCTTTTCTCTATACTCTTTCTTCTATATTCTTCCTTTTTAAGAATTCATCAAACTTTCGATTTCATCTACTTCAACCGGAATATTGCGCATTAGGTTAAAAGGTTCTCCTTTTTCCTGAACCACAACGTTGTCTTCCAGACGAATCCCGAAACCTTCTGCCGGAATATAAATTCCAGGTTCAACCGTAAAGACCATATTTGCTTTCATAGGTTCGTGAAGCAATCCGTAATCGTGCGTGTCAAGTCCCATGTGGTGAGATGTTCCGTGCATGAAATATTTTTTGTAAGCAGGCCATTCCGGGTTTTCGTTCTGAACATCGGCTTTATCGATTAATCCTAAACCAAGTAATTCCGAAGTCATGATTTTACCCACCTCGATATGATATTGTTTCCAAAGAGTTCCTGGAGCCAACATTTTTGTAGCTTCATTTTTTACTCTCAAAACAGCATTGTAAACCGCTTTCTGGCGGTCTGAGAATTTTCCCGAAACCGGAATCGTTCTCGTCATATCGCTGGAATAATTAGCATATTCAGCCGCAACATCCAGCAAAATTAAATCTCCGGCTTTACATTGCTGATTGTTTTCGATATAATGCAAAACATTTGCGTTGTTTCCCGAAGCAATAATTGGGGTATAAGCAAAACCTTTAGAGCGGTTACGGATAAATTCGTGAACCAATTCGGCTTCGATTTCATATTCGGTAACATTTGGCTTTACAAACGGCAATAATCTACGGAAACCTTTCTCGGTAATATCACAAGCTTGCTGAATCAAATCAATCTCTTCGCTTTCCTTAATCGAGCGAATGCGCTGCAAGATTGGGTTGCTTTTTGCAACTTGGTGAGCAGGATAACGTTCTTTCCACCATTTTACAAAACGAGCTTCGCGGGTTTCAGTTTCGACTGTTGCACGGTAATGTTCGTTGGTGTTTATGTACATCGTATCTGCATACGTCATCATTTCGTTCAAAACTTTATGAAAATCCTGTAACCAGTAAACCGTTCTAATTCCCGAAACCTGATAAGCACGGTCTTTGCTTAGTTTTTCACCTTCCCAAACGGCAATATGATCGTTGGTTTCTTTCAGGAAAAGCATTTCTTTTTGGTTTTCATAAGGTGCATCCGGAAACAAAAGCAAAATACTTTCTTCCTGATCAACACCGCTTAGATAAAAAATATCTCTGTGTTGCGCAAATGGCAAAGTACTATCTGCACTAACAGGGTAAATGTCATTTGAGTTGAAAACGGCAACAGAGTTAGGTTTCATTTCTGCCGTAAATTTTCTGCGATTTTTTACAAAAAGAGCGCTGTTTATTTGATGATATTTCATAATAATGTGAGTTTTGAACTTCGAATTTCAAAATTACTAATTTTTAGAGAACATGATATAATTGCTTTATTAAAGTTTTCTTATTTGTTTGAGATTTTTTCTCTCGCAGATTTGGCAGATTAAGCAGATTTTTTAGTTGTATAATCTTGTCATTCTGAGGAACGAAGAATCTCCGTAAAGTAAACCTAACAGGTTTTTAAAACCTGTTAGGTTTGTCGAATCCATTTTTTGCTCAATCTTGTCATTTCGAGGGACGAGAAATCTTCGTAAGTAGCTCGACAAAGATTAACGATTCTGATAATGGAGCTTCTCGTGAAGATTTCTCCTTCGTCGAAATGACAGATTATGTCGGAAATTTGGACTGTAAAATAAAACGAAACATTTTCTTGGGGAGTAGGCTTTTGCCCTTGCAGGGCTTAAATGACAATCGTTATTCAGCATAGTGCTTCGCACCATGCTATTGCTTAGGCTCTTTCAGAGAATGTTTAGAACTTTTATAGTTTGTAATCTGCGCTTGGGACAACAAATAAGGCCATAAAAAAAACCGAAGTCTCTAAAACTTCGGTTTTTCTATAAAAATATCTTTCTAAAAAATTATTTCTCGTTCAACAACTTCTCTAAAAGTGCCACTTTCTCTTTTTCAGCCTGAACTAATCTTTCATAAAGTTTTTCATTCTTATCAAAAGCTTCGAGAAGTTTATCAAGGGGATTAAATGTGCAATTATTATGATTTATTGTAGAAGAACCGTTATCATAAGTGTTCCCCATAATATTAAAAACGGCTTCTTCAGAAAAGTTTCTTATTACATCAGCAGGAACACCCAGAGCTTCGGCAATTGCTTTTAGTTTTTCGTCGTCAACACTTTCGCTTCCTTCAATATTAGAGATGGTTTGCTGACTTACGCCAATTGCAAAAGCAAGCGCTTCTTGTTTCATGTTTTTAAGCTCTCTAATTCGGCTTATGTTGCGCCCAATATGTTTTGGTTTTATTTCTGTGCTCATAGATCAAAGATATTTAAAATTCTGTTACCATTTTGGTTTTGGTAGAAAACAAGTCTTGGTTTGTGAGATACATTTTGTAAATTGTTTTCCAGATTACAAAAATACAATTTTTCTGACTATTCTTGATTTTGAATCCGGAATTGTCAGAGTACAAAATAATCGATGAGCGAATATAATATTTAGATAATATTTCCTCTTTACCAGCATTTGTTTCACCTACTCTATATTATTTAACAGAGCATATACAAGGAGAAGAAAATGACTTTGGCGACTTTATTGATGTGAATACTATTTATGAGCTTTTTGAGCTATAGCATTAATAGAAATAAATAGATTATTTGAAAGAGTAAATGAGGAAAATTTATTTGAAAAACTAAACTTGAAAAGACCATTTTATTTAACTGTTGCAGAACATGATGCCGGTACGCCAAAATTAATTTACGTAATTAAGTAAAACATGATCATGTAGATTTAAGATCTGGAATGGTTGAGATCTTAAGAAATGGGCTGTAAGCCCAAAAGCATTAACATGGTGCGAAGCACTATGAACTAAATTAACCACAAATATTGCCCCGAAGGGGCAAAAGTAAACATAATATAAGGTATATAAAAGACAGTGTGTTTTTTAAGAAAATTGGAATTGAAAAAAAAGGACAAAACATTTTCTTGAGGAGTAGGTTTTTGCCCTTGCAGGGCTTAAATGACAATCGTTATTCAAGCATAGTGCTTCGCACCATGCTATTGCTTAGGCTCTTTCAGAGCATGTTTAGAACTCTTATAGTTTGTAATCTGCGCTTGGGACAACAAATAAGGCCATAAAAAAAACCGAAGTCTCTAAAACTTCGGTTTTTCTATAAATATATCTTTCTAAAAAATTATTTCTCGTTCAACAACTTCTCTAAAAGCGCCACTTTCTCTTTTTCAGCTTCAACTAATCTTTCATAAAGCTTTTCATTTTTATCAAGAACTTCCAAAAGTTTGTCAAATGGATTAAATGTACATCCATAACTAATCACAGAAGAACCATTGTTGTTTTCAATGTCGAAAGTATTTCCAATAATATTAAAAACCGCGTCTTCAGAAAAGTTTTTTATTGCTTCAGGCGTAGCTCCTAAAGCTTGTGCAATTGCGTTTAGTTTTTCCTCATCAACGCTTTCGCTTCCTTCAATATTAGAAATAGTTTGCTGACTTACGCCAATTGCAAAAGCAAGTGCTTCTTGTTTCATATTTCTAAGCTCCCTAATTCGGCTTATGTTGCGCCCAATATGTTTTGGTTTTATTTCTGTGCTCATAGATCAAAGATATTTAAAATTCTGTTACCATTTTGGTTTTGGTAGAAAACAAGTCTTGGTTTGTGAGATACATTTTGTAAATTGTTTCCTAGATTATAAAAATACAATTTTTCTGACTATTCTTGATTTCGAAAAGAATTGTTATTTGTCTCATTTTTGTAATATTGTTGTATCAATAAGTAACCAAAAGTTATGATTATAGAAAAAGCCACTATAAAGGACCACGAAATCCTGACCCAAATAACCAAAAAGTCAAAAGCATATTGGGGATATTCGAACGAGCAAATCGAAAATTGGTCTGAATTTTTGACGGTTACCAAAGAATATATCGAAACTAAATGTGTCTATAATTTATTTGTTGAAGATAAAATTGTTGGCTATTATTCGTTTTTTTACAAAAGTGAAAAGACTATAATATTGGATAACTTATTTGTTTTGCCTGATTTTATTGGTAAAGGCTTTGGGAAAGTATTAATGGATGATTTTCTGGTTCGGATAAAAAGCAGTGACATTCAAAAAGTGATTCTGGATTCGGAACCAAATGCAGAAGAATTTTATTCTAAATTTGGATTTATAAAAACAGGTCAGATACAAACTGCGATTAAAGATCGATATATGCCAATAATGGAGTTGCAAATTTAGTTTGTAATTGATAAATCCTTTATAATCCATATAATCTGTGGCATAAAAAATAACAGCCCAATAAAAAAATATAATGCACCATTCAAGTTTTAAATTAATCACAATAAAAGAAGTCAAATCGCAATATTCATTTCTATTAGATCACGAAGGATTTGATTATTTTGACGAATGGAACGACGAAGATTTCTTTCTTTTAGTAAACGAAAATATAAGTTTTGAAGGCAATTTTTATTTGGATCTTTATGAGGATAAAGAAAAAAAATGGCTTTCGAATATCTTAAATCTACCCTTAAAAGAAATTGAAAAAATACGCATCGAAGGAATTTTAATAAACGGAAGTTTCTCGACAAGCGGAGCAATTATAAATGCCGAAGGAGATTACGGACCTTACGTTTATATTGGCGGAAATGTTACTTGTCAAAGTTTGTTATTAGGAGGTTCGTATGTCGAAATAAACGGAAATGTAAAAGCCCAGGAAGTGGTAATGACTTCGTATAATCACGGAAATTTTAAATGTTCCGGCGTTATCGAAGCCCCGGTTTTTATAGTAGACGATCATTATGCCACTTTTGCAGAGCGAAAAAATGATTTGTTTTATTACAATGACAGAGCAAATGATTTTGATGCCAAAAATGATTGTGAATACGACGAAGATTCTGATCAGGATATTATCTCAATCGAATTGCGTAAACATCTTGATAATCCTTTAATAGAAACTCTGGAAGAATTAAAAAGGGAACTAGAATTTGGAGAATTAGTTTTAAAACAAAGTAATCCCGCTGGAAAAACTTATGAATATTGGCAAAATAGAGTTGCATCAAATTATAGAGATTTAAAGTTAGTACCTTATCAATATAGAACTAAAGAATTGTGCGAGTTGGCTTTGAATATTACTTTTCATGCTTTGCCGTTTATCAATCAGGAATTTATTACGCCGGAACTTTGCGAAAGATTGGTAAAAAAAGACGGTTTTGCGATTCAGAAAATACCGGATGAATTTTTGACACAGCAACTTTGCTTAATCGCAGCTCAGAGCGGTACGTTGATTTCGCTTCTTCCAAAGGAATTTTATTCGGAAGAATTGATTTTGACAACATTCAAAAACGGAAAGCATGAGCCAAATATAAATGATGTTCCTTCAGAATTTATTACAGAAACCTTGCTCGAAGAATATGTAAAAATGAGCAAAGGATTATGGCTCGATAAAGTTTGCAAAGAAAATGGAGTTGATAAACTAATGATCTTAAAGTATGTTATTGATTCTGGAATAGAAAATCTCGACGCCGTTTTTGGAAATCATTTTAGTAAAGAAGTTGTTGAATACGCTTCTCTTCTTTACAATAAGGAACAATATAAAGAGGAGTTTAAGAAGTATGTTCAAAAGTATAAAGTTAAATTTGAACGTCTTGGTTTGCAATAGTTATTCTCGATAATGATAGAATTCAATCCTGAAAGGAACTATAGCCAAACCTAACAGGTTTTTAAAACCTGTTAGGTCTCTTAAAAGAAAATAAATAAGGTTTTCGTAAAAATGAAAGAACTAAACATATCCATAAAACACAATCTGATAATAGGTTTACTTATCGCATTATGGATATTTATTTTTGCTTTTATCATAAGACCTTTTGATGACGGGACTTTAGATTTTCAAGCCTGGCTCTTTATGAGTATTGGGTTTAGTTCGATGGCATTTTTGTGTTATGGAATTCTTGCTTTTGCTCAAAAACGAGTTTATGAAAAAACTTCAAAATGGAATGTAAAGTTTGAAGTAGTTAGTATGTTGTTTTTTTATGCAATCTATTTATTTGGTATTTATGGGTATTATAAAAGCCCCATTTTAAAAGGAGGATATGGTTTTGCAGAGTTCTTTATTATAATATTTATTAAAGTGGCGTTGATTTTAACTCCTGTAATTATTCTGGCGAGAAGATATTTAATTAAACTGATCCCGATAAAAGAAGATGTTTTAATCATTAGAGGAGAAAATAAATTAGATGTTTTAAAAATTAAAAAAGCTAGTTTGGTTTGTATTTCGAACGCGCAAAACTATATTGAGATTTTTTATATAGAAAATGATAAACTTAACTCAAAACTCATTCGTTCTTCGCTTAAAAAAGTTCAGGGAGATTTTACTTTTTTAGTTCAAATACACCGATCTCATTTAATAAATCCTATGCATTTTAAGTCGTGGAGAAATCAAAACACGATTATTCTAACTCAAATAGAACTTCCTGTTGCTAAAAGTTATAAAGAAAGTTTGTTGTCTTTATAATTTCGTCCCTAAAACCGATAGTTTTATACCAAATCCAATAAAATAGGTGTTCAGACTGGTTTATCATTTTAGTTTTGTATCATCAATTTTAAAAATAATTATGAAAACAAAACATCTTTGTCTCCTTGGATTGCTATTTTTCGTTACCAGTTATTTATTATTTTCTAAACTTTTGCCAGACTTTCAAAAGCCAATCGATTTTGCGCATTGGTTTAACTTAATAGGAGCTTGTTTATTATTATCGTTTAATAATGTGTTTCCTAAAAACAGATTAAATGCTATAGCTTCAGTTCTCACAACTTTTGGAGTTATTGCTCATATTGGTCTTTGTACAATCGATTTTATAATGTCGGGTTTTGGTAATGATGATGTTGGTAAAGAGGCATTAAGTATGCAAATTAGTAATACGCCCTCTGTTCTTTATCCTTTTGTTATTGTAGGTCCTTCTTTATTGTTTGTAGGCTTGGCTGCTCATGCTTTAAATTTTATTAAAAGTCATTTTGCAATTACTTCTATGGTTGTCCTTAGCGCGCCTGCAATAGGTTTCTCCTTTTTTGTTTTAAAAAATGGAACTTTTATGTTTTTAAGTTGCGTGATTTTTACTCTGGGATTAGGTTTGTTGCTTTACAGAAAAGAAATCGAAAAGTAACCAATAAACAAAGTCAGTTCTGAAATTGTAGGTTTTATATTAATTCGTGTTTTCGCTTAACCTTTGTCAAAGTTTAAAACTTTGACAAAGGTAATCAGTTGCTAAGTCTTGGCGAGGAACGAAGCAATCTCATTTTGGATATTACTTTGCTTCTTTTTGTTAGTGTAGTTGCTTCGTTCCTCGCAATGACAGGATTGCGCTTAATAAAAAAACCGAAGCAATTTGCTTCGGTTTCTATTTGGAATTTGAAATTTTTTTATTGGAATTTACTTAATCAATCCATTTATAATATCTCGCTCCAATTAAATTAGGAATTTCTTTTTCGATTCGATCCAGAATCCACTCATTTTTAGGAGTTCTGATACTTTGTTTTTGTTCTTTTTTATGAAGGTTTTCATAAGTTTCAAAACCAATTTCTACACTTTCTTCTAAGTTTTCAAAAAGTTTGGTTTTGGCTAAAGCCAATTGCCAGTTAGGTTGAATAGTTCCTTCGAAAACCTTAGATTTAGATCCGCTTCCATACGCTAAGAATCCAAATTTAGTTCCCGCAACTTCTTGCTTCGTGTCATAATAATGGGCCAAAGTCGACAATAATCCCATAAAAACAGATCCTGTATAAAGATTTCCAATTAGCGATGAAGCCAATTCTGCCGGTTGCAATTTCCCGGTTACAAACTTTTTATATTCGTCAGATTTCCCCACTTCTTTAATCTTATTTTGATAATCTGTTGGTTCAATATTATCTGCAATGATTTTATCAGCATGATCTAAAGCATAAATTTCAGACAACATTCGGCGTCCCTGAAAAGAGTAGGGAAGATGCATGATTATGCTATTCCAGGAATTGTATAAAGTTTCGGTTGTGTTTTTTAATTTCTTAAACGAAAAATAAGCATTTCGGGTACGATCCATATAACATTGATTCGAATATTGACCATCAAAAACCGGTTGATCTTTATGGATTTCGATTTCGGCTTCCAGATTGTCAAACCACGGATCGTTGTTTTCGTTTTGAGTAATCGCTTCTTTAGAGATAGTTCTGTAGGGTTTAAAAAAATCAAAAACACCTTTTGTACTTGTTGCCCAATTTTCATCAAAAGAAATAATTCTAGGGTTCGAAGTTACCAGCATTGCCAGCGCTCCGGCACCTTGTGTATATTCTCCGGTTGAGTTTAAGTCATATTTGGCAAAATCTGTCGTAACAACAATTGCTTTTTTGGCTGGATTTAGTTTTACAAAATCAATACAGTTTTGCAAAGCATCAACACCGCCAATACAGGCAAAAGTAAAATCGACTACATCACATTCAGCCAAAACATCTTCGCCAAATTTTTGTTCCATTAAACTAATTAAGAAAGAACTGATAGGTTTCGAGCTGTCGATTCCGCTTTCTGTACCCACATAAATCCGGCTAATTTCGCTTAAGTTTATATTGTTTTCAAGGATAAGTTTGGTTAAGGCATTCGCTCCAAAAACAACTACATCCTGATGAACGTCAGGCAGAGTCATTTTTATTAATCCAAGTCCTTTTTCTAATTTTTCGGGTTCAATATTTCTGGCAATTGCCAAAGTTTTTATGGGTAAATGTATGTTGGCTACGTCAAAAGAGATAGCGTCAATTCCTGTTTTCATTCTCATTTTTTTTGAAGCCGATAAAGGTAAAATTATGCTATTAAAATTCACTTGTTTTCGATCAATAAAATTCAGGAAGCCTTTATTTTTGTGGAAAAGAAGTAAAATTGGTGTAAAAAATAGCAATTTGGTAATTATATAAAAGTCAGGAAATAGTTAAAACCCTGTCTTAATTTGGTTTATTTTGTTGTTTTCTAATAATTTGTATAATTGTTTGCAAAGCTCTTTAAAACCATTATAAATAACAACGAAATGGTTGTAGTTAATAGGTATTTGGTTTAAATTTGTGTAATTTTTTAATACAAACTACTTAAACACTTATGGCACAATCTGCACTATTGAATGCTTCCATCTTAAAGAAAGTGGCTATGGCCCTTTCGGGAATATTCTTAATCACGTTTTTAGCGCTGCATGTTTCCTTAAATTTTATTTCTATTATTAGTGAAAACGTTTTTAACGAAGCTTCTCACTTTATGGGGTACAATCCGCTGATTCAATATGTAATGCAACCAGTTTTGGCAATCGGAGTTATCTTCCATTTCGTTATGGGATTCGTATTGACAGCTCAAAATACTGCTGCAAGACCAATTGCTTATGCAAAATACAACGGAGCAGCTAATGCTTCCTGGAGTTCTAGAAATATGATTATTTCTGGATTGGTTATTTTGGCTTTCTTAGGATTGCACTTTTATGATTTTTGGTTTCCTGAAGTTACCTATAAATACATTGCAGGTACGGCGCCAGATGCTACAAGGTATTATGGCGAATTAGTTCATAAGTTTCATGATCCTATTCGTACAGGTATTTATTGTGTTTCTTTTATGTTATTAGGATTTCACCTATGGCACGGATTCGGTTCTTCTCTGCAATCAGTTGGGATGAACAATAAATATTCTCGTTTTTTAAACAAAATCGGTTATGCTTTTGCGGTTGTAGTACCAGCACTTTTCATCATAATCGCATTATTTCATCATTTCAATCAACATAATTAATATAAATTATAATGGCATTAGATTCAAAAATTCCACATGGCCCAATATCGGACAAATGGACAGATTATAAAGATCATATTAATTTAGTAAACCCTGCTAACAAGCGTAATTTAGATATTATCATTGTTGGTACAGGTTTGGCTGGAGGTTCAGCTGCGGCTACTTTGGCTGAGCAGGGATATAACGTAAAAGCATTTTGTTTTCAGGATTCACCTCGTCGTGCGCACTCTATTGCAGCACAAGGTGGTATCAATGCAGCAAAAAATTATAAAGGTGACGGTGACTCTGTTTACAGATTATTTTATGATACTGTAAAAGGGGGTGATTATCGTGCACGTGAGGCAAACGTTCACCGTTTAGCCGAAGTTTCTGCTAATATTATTGACCAGTGTGTGGCCCAAGGGGTGCCATTGGCTCGTGAATATGGCGGATTATTGGATAACCGTTCTTTTGGAGGAACTTTGGTTTCCCGTACTTTTTATGCACAAGGACAAACCGGACAACAATTATTGCTTGGAGCTTACTCTGCAATGAACCGTCAGATTGGTCGTGGAAAAGTAAAAATGTACAACCGTCACGAAATGCTTGACATTGTAATCGTAAACGGAAAAGCGAGAGGTATTATCGCTCGTAACCTTGTTACCGGAGAAATAGAAAGACATTCTGCTCACGCAGTAGTAGTAGGTTCCGGAGGATACGGAAACGTATTTTTCCTGTCAACAAATGCTATGGGAAGTAACGCAACAGCAGCTTGGAAAATTCATAAAAAAGGAGCGTTTTTTGCAAATCCTTGTTACACACAAATTCACCCAACTTGTATCCCGGTTTCCGGAGATCATCAGTCAAAACTGACTTTGATGTCAGAATCGTTACGTAATGACGGTCGTATTTGGGTTCCTGCAAAACAAGAAGATGCAAAAGCAATTCGCGAAGGAAAGAAAAAAGCAACAGATTTATCTGAAGCCGAAAGAGATTATTTCTTAGAAAGAAGATATCCTGCTTTTGGTAACTTGGTACCACGTGACGTAGCGTCTCGTGCTGCAAAAGAAAGATGTGATGCTGGTTTTGGAGTTAACAAAACCGGAGAAGCTGTTTACTTAGATTTCGCAGCAGCAATTAGCCGTTACGGAACTGAAGAAGCTTTTGTAAAAGGTTTAGATGCTAATGATAAAGCATTGGTAACTAAATTAGGAGCTGAAATCGTGAAAAGTAAATACGGAAACTTATTCCAGATGTATTACAAAATCGTTGACGAAGATCCTTATACAACACCAATGATGATTTACCCGGCGGTTCACTACACAATGGGTGGAACTTGGGTTGATTATAACTTAATGACTACAATTCCGGGATGTTTCTCTATTGGAGAATCTAACTTCTCTGATCACGGAGCAAACAGACTTGGAGCTTCTGCTTTGATGCAAGGTTTAGCCGATGGATATTTTGTATTGCCTTATACTATTGGAGATTATCTTGCTCCGGATATTAAAATGGGAGAAATTTCTACAGATTTACCAGAATTCGTAGCAGCAGAAAAAGAAGTAAAAGATCAAATCGACAGATTTATCAATAATAAAGGAACTCATTCTGTAGATTATTTCCATAAGAAATTAGGAAAAATCATGTGGGATAAAGTAGGTATGGCTCGTAATGCTAAAGGTTTGACTGAAGCTATCGAAGAAATTGCTGCTTTACGTGAGGAGTTTTATAAAGATGTAAAAGTGCCGGGAAGCGCTAACGAATTTAATCAGGAATTAGAGAAAGCGACACGTGTTGCCGATTTCTTAGAGTTAGGAGAATTGTTCGCAAAAGATGCATTGCACCGTAATGAATCTTGTGGAGGTCACTTCCGTGAAGAATACCAGACTGAAGAAGGAGAAGCACTTCGTGACGATGAAAACTTTGCATACGTTGCAGCTTGGGAATATAAAGGAAAACCAAGTGATGCAGTATTGCACAAGGAACCTCTGGTTTACGAAAACATTAAATTAGTTCAAAGAAGCTACAAATAGTATCTAAAAAGGTTATATACTTTTTACTACTTAAAACTTATACAAAATGAAACTTACATTAAAAATATGGCGTCAGAAAAACGCCCAAGATAAAGGAGGAATCGTTGATTACCCAATTGACGGAATCGAACCAGATATGTCTTTCCTTGAAATGCTTGACGTTCTTAACGAACAATTGATCAATAAAGGTGAAGAGCCTGTAGCATTTGACCACGATTGTCGTGAAGGAATTTGCGGAATGTGTTCTTTATTTATCAATGGAGAAGCGCACGGACCAGACAGAGGAGTAACAACTTGCCAGTTGCACATGCGTATGTTTAAAGATGGTGATACCATTTTTATCGAACCATTTAGAGCAAAAGCTTTCCCGGTAATTAAGGATTTAGTGGTAGACAGAAGTTCTTTTGACAGAATTCAACATGCAGGAGGATTTATCTCTGTAAATACTTCAGGAAATACAATTGATGCAAATACAATTCCGGTAAACAAACACGATGCAGATAAATCATTTGATGCTGCTGCTTGTATTGGTTGTGGAGCTTGTGTTGCAACTTGTAAAAACTCATCGGCAATGTTGTTCGTTGCTGCAAAAGTATCTCAATATGCATTATTACCTCAAGGTAAAATTGAAGCAGTTGATCGTGTTTTAAACATGGTACACCAAATGGATCACGAAGGTTTTGGTAACTGTACCAACACCGGAGCTTGCGAAGTAGAATGCCCTAAAGGAATTTCTCTTGAAAATATTGCACGTATGAATCGTGAGTATTTATCTGCAAGTTTAAAAGGATAATTTAAACATACATTTAGTTTATATAAAAACGCATTCATTAAGTTGGATGCGTTTTTTTTTGTACTATTTTTACCGCACCTAAAAATAATATACACCAAAAACAAATCCTATTAAATGAAAAGAATTTTACTTATTGTAATGCTTGCCTTGAGCATTCAGAATTATGCTCAAGTAGCGGTAACTGCTTCTGATCGTGGCGCAAATGACCCATTTGAAAAAGGGGAGTTAGAGAAATTTAAGGCTACAACTACTGTTTTTGTATTACCTCAGTTAAATAAAAAAGAAGATTATGAAAAAATCCTGAAAGAAGTCTGGACTGTAACCCCTTATAAAGTGGTTGAGCCTAAGGATTTTAAAATGTTGGATTTTGCTGATGGAAACTATTCAATTGCAAATCTTGACGGAGATATAAAGGTAACTTCAAAAGGAACTACGTTTGTTCATACCAATCTTGTGATACGAATTTTGGATAAGGAAAAGTTTGACAAGGGCTTTAAAAAATTAAAAGTAGACGATAAGAGGTACGAAGGGAAATTGAAAGATCTTTTCAGAGAGAATTTAATTAATATCGCAAGAGCTCCTCTTTGTGTGAATAATGCGTTCCTGGTGGATGCCATGAAAACAAGATCAGATGAAAAAGCCGATATTCTTTTTGCCCGAATGTATACCGAAAATAGTTTTACAAATACCAATTTAGGAATGTTGAAAAATTACTTTCAACAAATGAATCAAATCATTAGCAAGGGAGAACACTGCGGACTTTATGATGATTTTGCTAAACCGGAAATTAAAAATTTAAAAGATGCTACACTTTATATTCCAGAAGCTTACATGATGGAATATAATCCTTGGAGAATATCTGAAAAACTTAGAGACGAGAAGGATCTTAAAGATCTTTTAGAAGATTATAAATATAAGTTTCAGTTTATAAAAGATGAGGATTTGCAAAAGAAGATTCTAAATAATGAGGAGATCTATTATTTAAGATATGTAAGTATGAATGCAAATAAATACCTGCAAGTTGTAAATGCAAAAACAGGAGATCCTGCTTATTATTTTTATGGCGCAGGATCCTACAATCTAAAGGATAATGATTTTGAAAAAATTAGTAAAGCTGTTATAGCGAAGTAATTTTTAAAGAAAAAAAACCGCATTCAATCTTAGGTAGAATGCGGTTTTTATTTTTATTCATAATACAATTGCGAAGCGCTTATTTCTTGTTTTTCTTTGCCTTCTTGCTGAATGAAGCACGTTAAAGTCGTTCCACCAATCTGATCAAAATAACCAATGTTTATTTTATGGAAACCTTTTTCAAGTTTTACTGCTCCATACGCTTCATTGAGCCAATGAATACCATCGTTATTAACCACTAATTCATTATCGATAAAAAGGTTCGATCCGTCGTCTGAAAGGGTCGAAATCGTGTAATTTGCCGTTTCCGGAATAAAGATGTATCCGTCAAATTTTAAGCCGATATAACGCTCTGTTTTCGATTTCCATTTTTCGCTGCTTATAGTGCCTTCAAAAATACCTGAATTAACAGGTTTTGCTAATTCCAGATCCTGAACTTGCTGGAATAGGGTTCCGGTATAATAATCAAATTTTAAACCTTTCTTAGTTGGTTTTATAGCTAAAGCCGATTTTAATTCCGGATTTCTAACTAATATTTTACTAATAGAACTTCTTCTTCCGCCTGGACTAATTTGAACGGTTTTTATAATTCTAAATTCTCCTTTTGGGATATTTATGGTTACTGGTTTGGTATATAGTTCAGCCGTTTCATCTGGATTATATCCATCAATGGTATAAAAGATTTGTCCGTTTTTGATGGTTGGTTTTAAATCCAGAACATATTTTGAGGCAATTAATGCCGTTTCATTAGAACCAAAAGGACTCGGAACTTTATACAATCTTTTCTGTGCTTCCAATTTTTCTAGATGATGCGGAATCTGATTTAGAATAAAATTGGTGTAGTTTTTATTTTTAGGTTCTGTCCAGGCAATTTCGGCTAAAGCAAATACACGCGGATAAATCATGTAGTTTAACTTCGCCGGACTTGTCAGGTATTCAGACCAAAGATTAGATTGCACACCCATAATATATTTTTGTTCGGCAACGGTTAAACTATCAACAGGAGTGGGATTGTAGTTGTATATTTTTTCAACTGTTGTTAATCTCCCAATTGTCAATGGTTCTTGCGGCGAATATCCTTGGTTATAATCCAGATAGAGAACTTGTTCCGGATTCATGATTACATTATGCTTCTGTCTTGCAGCGCTAATTCCGCCAGCTTCGCCTCGCCATGACATTACAGCCGCATTTGGTGCCAATCCGCCTTCCAGCATTTCGTCCCAACCCAGAATTTGTCTTCCGTTTGCATTCAGGAATTTTTCGATTCGGGTGGTGAGGTAACTTTGTAATTCATGTTCGTTTTTCAAACCTAATTCTTTGATCCTCTTTTGGCAATTTGGGCATTCTTTCCATTTTGTTTTAGGGCATTCGTCTCCACCAATATGAATGTACTTGCTTGGGAATAATGCCATAACTTCGGTCAAAACATCTTCCAGGAAAGTAAAAGTTTCCTCTTTTCCGGCGCAGAAAATATCATCAAAAACGCCCCAATATTCGATCACTTTATATTGACGATCCGGAAAACAAGACAAATTAGGATAAGCCGTAACGGCTGCCGTTGCATGACCGGGCATTTCGATTTCCGGAATAATATTGACGTAATGGTCTTCGGCAAATTTTACTACATCTTTGATTTCTTCCTGTGTGTAAAATCCTCCGTAAGGATTTCCGTCAAAAAAATACGGTGCTCTTTCGAACTTATTTCCAACCAAAGTCTGTGCTCTTTTGGAACCGACTTCTGTTAATTTTGGATATTTTTTTATCTCAATTCTCCAGCCCTGATCGTCCGTTAAGTGCCAGTGAAAGTTATTTAGCTTATAACTGGACATTTGTGCAATAAAATCTTTTATAACATCTACGGAGAAAAAATGACGGCAAACATCGAGGTGAAGCCCGCGGTAGTGGTATCTGGGCTCATCTTCTATAGTAACACAGGGTAATTTTACTTCTTGACTCTGTGGTTTGTTCGGAAGCATTTGCAATAAACTCTGAACAGCATAAAACAATCCTTCTTCGCTTCCGGTAACGGTAATTTTTTTAGGGGTAATATTAATTTTATATCCTTCTTTTTTTAGTGTAGAAGATGGATTTGTAGTAATAAATAAAACTTCGATAGTGCTCTTTTTATCTGTTGTATTTAAGTTTACAGCAGCTTCAAAAATTTGTGCTGTTTTAAGTTCTCGGGTACTAAATTTATTTTTTTCGAACGAAACTTTTATCTTTCCGTTTAAGCGTATGCTGTCTCCGGTTGCATGGTAGGAATTTGGTGCAGGAATGATCGAATTATTAATTGGGGTGGTTTGCGCCGTTACGATCGAACAACAAAATATCAAAAAGAGAGAGAGGATATTTTTCATAATGAGATAGCGTTTATTTTTTGGGTCGTATAAAACAAATTTATGATTTCTGGAATAGGGTTTGCAAAAAAAATGCAAAAGGTTTTTAGGTATAAATGTCTTTAAAATAGCCGAATTAACTTTTTTATTACTTTGTGTTGTGATTTGTTTCGCAATAATATTGCATTTATTGTTTACATTTGTCGATATCAAAAATGAATTTGCATGAGTAATGATAATGAAGTGGTTAATTACACTAAGGAAGAACGTAAAAATCTTATTCTAAAAGAGATAAATTTGCATACTCGTGTAAGTTTTGAAACGCTTTCGGCTAAATTATTTGTTTCAGAAGATACAGTGAGACGTGATATTAACGAACTTGAGTCAGAATCTTTATTGATTAAGGTAAAAGGTGGTGCGATGACAAAAGCCTATCACCATTCTTCGACTAAGAATCAGACTTATGCAGGTGAATCTAAGCAAATCATTGCGCAAAAAACATTAGGTTTACTACATGACGGAATGGTTTTGTTAATTGGTGGCGGAACTACAATTCGTGAATTCATTCGTTTAATTCCTAATGATTTAAATCTGACCATTTTTACCGTTACCGTTTTATCTGCGGTTGAACTTCTGGATAAACCCAATGTTAAAATTATCATGATTGGCGGCAGTATTTCATCCTACAGCCAAATGTGTGTGAGCGGCGATGTCTATAATCAATTGGCGAATATTAAAGTCGATCTATTAATATTAGGAACCAATGCTTTGGATATCGAAGGAGGTTTCTCAGATTCTGATTGGGAAACTGTTCAGGTAAAAAAGGCAATGATTCAGGCTTCTGAAAAAACAGCAATTCTTACTATTTCTGAAAAACTCGACACGGTTCTAAAAATGAAAATTGCCAACTTATCTGAGGTTGATTATGTGGTTACAGAAGTTGATCCAAACGACGAAAAATTACAGTCGTATAAGAAGGCAGTTCCAAGTTTAGTTTTTATTTAGTTTGCCACGAATTCACGAATTATTTTTTCACGCTCCCGATATAATTATCGGGATAAAAAGATTTAAGCTGATAAGTACAGATTAATTTAATAGAAATTTAAAATTAAATCTGCTC
Source organism: Flavobacterium araucananum (assembly GCF_002222055.1). Lineage (GTDB taxonomy): Bacteria > Bacteroidota > Bacteroidia > Flavobacteriales > Flavobacteriaceae > Flavobacterium > Flavobacterium araucananum. The sequence goes on along the minus strand of NZ_MUGS01000007.1, from coordinate 20,900 downwards.
AATCTGCCAAATCTGCGAGAAAACTTTATTACACAGTTTTAATATATTTTTAATCCTATCTAATTCTTTTTAAAGTAGTTTTTTTTTGAGTTAGTAACTCTTTGTCAAAGCCCTAAAACACTTTCTTTAAATTTTTGGCTGTTTTTTAAACAGTTTCAAAATAACAATTCGGGTAAATTCGAGAAATTCGTGGCAAAAAGCAAGTTTGTATTCTTTGCTGACTTTATTTAATCCCAATTTTTCAGTAAGAAATTGATCCAGTTTTGATGAAAGATTTTATCTAAATCTCCATCAGAATATCCGTTGTTTTTAAAGATCAAAACCAATTTTTGCAAATCGGCAATCGTATCTAGATCATACGGACCTTGTTCTGTACCAAAAGCACCATCCAAATCTGAACCTATGCCAATATGATTGGCATTTCCTGCCAATTGACAAATGTGATCCATGTGTTTAAAAACAGTTTCGAGATTGCAATTGCTACCTTTTGGTGTCGAAACGCCTCTTTCCCAATCCGGAACCAACATCCAGGCATCTAAAGCACCGCCAATAACGGCTCCACGAGAAATTAAAGCCTGAATCATTTCATCACTATATTGACGATTGTGATCTACCAGACTTCTGCAATTGTTATGACTTGCCCAAACGGGTCCGTGATAATGATCTAAAGCTTGCCAAAAAGCATCATCGCATAAATGGGTCGCATCGAGAATAATATTCAAACGTTCCATTTCTTTTAATAAATCAAGACCATTTTGATTCATTTTTCCGGTTGCATCCGTTCCGTTTGCATAACGTCCGGGCCCGTAATGTGCAGGACCAATGGCACGCAATCCGTAATTGTATGCTTTTTCTAAATATGAAACATCAATAATAGAATCAGCACCTTCCAGACTCAAAATATAACCAATAGGTTTTTTATCGTTTGGCGTTCCGTCATTCCATAAATCAATTTGTTTTAGTAATGATTTTTTATCGGTAATTGCTGTAATTTCTCCCGCTTCTTCCATGGCTTTGTACCAGACAAATTGTCCCTGAGTTTGTGCCCAGGCTTGTTCAGGAGAATTCCAACCCGGGATAATGCTGTCCGGTTTTACAAATCGTGCAATTTGAGTAGCGACCACAATACCAATATTGCCGCGTCGCAAATCCGGAAACGAAACCGTCGCGCGTTCGCGATCCGGTTTGTCTGTCATTCCTTTTTCGAGATGGCGTAACGTTGGTACGTCATTTCTTAAATCTCGATTCCATTCCATCGCATTCATGCTCAGGTCTAAATGGGCGTCTATTATAAACATAGTATTTTTTTTAAGGCACAAAGATCCAAAGGCTCAGAGATTCTCAAGTATTATTACAAGGTCTATTCTCTTTCTTCTTTGCTCTATTTTCTATTTTTTTCTGCTGCTAGATATTAATTTTTCTGCTGCGGGCAACGACCAGCCATTGATCACAAATTTCGTGCGCGGCATTCACGACCTGAACTGAATCGTAAAGCGCGCAAGTTGGGCAAACATGGTACGGTTGGGCATAAATGGTATCCCCAATAGCATATTCGTTTTTCCCTTGGTTTTCTATGATTAAATGCTCTTCTGAATGTGCTGTCGGGATTAGGTTGTCATCATTTAAAATGACTAATCTTTTATCAATCGGGTTTTCAGAAGCTACGGCTTTGTATCCAATATCAATACAAAGAGTAGAACTTGTTGGTTTTGAAATTATGGTTCCAATAATAACCAAAGCCGGTTCAAAATGCTGTTCCGGCAAATGAATCTGATAATTCGAATCCCAAAAAACAAAAGTTCCGGGACTGCATTCTACGTTTTTTTGAGTGGCATAAAACGGAAATGTATTTGATCCGCCAGCGACAATTTTTAATTCGTAACCCAATTTTTTATTAATTGCTTCAACAGCTTCGTTTATACTAAAAAATAAATTGGAAGCAGTAGAAACGCGATGTTCTAAATCGCCTTTTAGATGACCGTCGTAAATATGAATTCCTGCAAAATGAATGTTTTTCAAGAGAACAATTTCGTCAATTAAACCTTTCCAGTTTTTAGAAACCGAAATTCCGGTTCTGTTCATTCCGGTATTTAGATCCAGATAAACGGTAAGTTTCAGATTATTTTTCTTGGCACTTTCATTTAAGGCTTTCGCCGAATCTAAATTGTCGACAATAGTCGAAAAAGCAACATTTGGATATTTCTGAATCAATGAAATCCATCTGTCTTTTTTAGCGCCAACGGGTTGATAGGCGAGAAGTACGTCTGGGATTTCATGTATCGCTGCCAATTCAGCCTCAGCAATTGTGGCGCATTTTATTTTATTGATGTTGTAGGTTTTAAACAAATCCAGAATTTCACCTATTTTATGCGTCTTGATGTGAGGCCTTAATTTTTGAGTTTCGCCTTTTACTGCTTCAATCAAACGCTCAATATTTGCCTGAATACGATCTTCGTAAACAGCCAGAAATGGCGTATCAATGCGGAGTTCGGAATTAATTTTCCACCAATTGTCTTGCATAACTTTAGTTTCTGGTTTTTTCTACAACTTCAATTAAATTTTGAAATGCCTGAAGAGATTGCTCGTAATTTAAGTTCAAAAGCATTTCTTTCGAAAATAAATTAGAACCAATTCCCACGCAAACCACTCCGGATTTGAACCAGGATTTCAAATTACTTTCTTCGAGTGTTACGCCTCCGGTTGGCATTATTTTTAAATTTGGGAAAGGTGCTCTAATCGCTTTTACATATCCCGGACCACCAATTTTATCGGCGGGGAATAGCTTAACGATCTCAGCTCCTAATTTATTGGCTTGCAATATTTCGTTTAATGTCGCAGCTCCGGGAATCCAATAGATATTGTTTTTAAAGCAATAATTGCCAATTTCCAGATCTGTATGCGGACAAACGATACAATCTGCTCCAAGAAGATGAAACGTCTCAGCATCATCGACACTCAAGATAGAGCCAACGGCAATTTTTACATCCAGATTATTGGCTTTTTTAAAGGCGATCATTTGGCTAAAAACTTCTTTAGCATTATCTGCACGAGCAGCAAACTCGATAATTTTTATGCCAGCATCAGCCGCTGATTGCAATACGATTTGGGCTGTTTCAATGTTGATTTGGGTTACTAATGGTAGTACGCCTTGCTTTTTTAAAATGCTGTACATATTCTTTGTTTATCTATTAATTCTATTACTTGAGCCATTTTTGATGAAATGACTTATTTCGTTTAGATTTGTTATGGCAAAATCTCCGTGAATACTTTGTTTGATTACGCCACAGGCCGTTGCCCATTCGATCGATTCCTGTCCGGAAAACTTATTGGATAATCCGTATAATAACCCTGCATTAAAAGCGTCTCCGGAACCAATTTGATCCGTTACAACATGTATTTTGTGTTCTTGTGTTTGGTAAAAATTACCTTCGTGAATCAGTAATCCTTTGTATAAATGCGCCGGTCCATCTGATTTTCTAAAACTCATTGCTAATGTTTTTAGAAAAGGCATTTTTACTTTTAATAATTCGAATGTTTTCTGAAAACGATCAGAATCTGATTCGGTATTATCTGTTTTGATTCCGAAATAAATTTCAATTGCATCAAGATCGGCAACGGTAATGGTACTGTATTGAAGCAAATCCGGCATAATTTCAGACGGGTGTTTTCCGTATTGCCACAATTTGGATCTATAATTAAAGTCGGAAGAAATGGGCAAACCTTTTTTGTGTGCTGCCAAAATCGCTTCTTTACAAGCTAAACCTGCTTCGTTTGAAACTCCCGGACTAATTCCTGACCAATGAAAATGTGTAACATCGGCTAAAGCCAAATCCCAGTTTATCTGATCTTTTTCGATAGTTGCAAACGACGAATTGCTTCTGTCGTAAATAACCTGTGATTGCCTGATTTGATTTCCGGCTTCAACAAAATACAATCCCAAACGTTCTCCGCCATAAACACATTTTGAAGTGTTTACTTTGTATTTCTGAAGTTCGTTTACCGCAAGTTGTGCCAAATCATTTTCGGGTAATCGGGTAATATAATCGGTTTGAATCCCGAGTTGAGAAAGTAAAACACAAACATTTGCTTCGGCACCGCCTACATGAATTTTTATTTCATTGGCTTGCGTAAATCGGTTTCCATCAGCAACATTCATCCGGAGTAATAATTCTCCAAAAGTTGCAATTCTAGTTTGTGGTGAGTTTGTGTTCATTGTTGTTATTTTTTTTGCCACGGATTACACGGATTAAAATGATTTATAAACGTAGCGGTTAATTCTTTTAACACATAAAAACATAGTTTTCGAAAGTGTTGAAAAAAGGCGTTTCACTTGCATTAACAAACATAGCTATGTGTAAAAGCTAGCTTTTTTTACTCCCTTCTAGTATACAAGTAAAAAATCTATGTTTCTATATGTTTAAAAATTTTGTCATAGTTTATTGTCGCCACGAATTTCACGAATTTTCACTAATTCGCTGCGTAAAAATAATTCGGGCTAATTAGTGAAATTCGTGGCAAACAAAAAAATCCTTTTTAATCCAATTAATCTGTGGCATAACTTTTCTTTAATATAATTCGAAAACAGCTTCAACTTCAACAGGAATATTGTCCGGTAGTGAGCCCATTCCTACGGCGCTTCTTACGCCAATTCCGTTTTCTTGTCCCCAAACTTCGGCAAACAATTCGCTACAACCGTTTATTACATACGGATGTCTCAGGAATTCGCCGTTGCAATTGACCATTCCTAAAACTTTTATAACACGTTTTACTTTGTTCAGGCTCCCAAAATTGGTTACAATCGTAGAAAGCATGGTTAAGCCTACTTGTCTTGCTGCCAGTTTTCCTTCTTCGATATCCATATCATCACCAATGCGGCCAATGATTAAAGATTTGTCGTCGTTAACAGGCCCGTGACCTGAAAGGTATAAATATTTACCATCAACCAAATAAGGTTTATAAATACCAAGTGGCTGCGGTGCCGGCGGTAATGATAAGCCTAATGTTTCAAATTTTTCTTGTGGTAATAAATTCATGATATTAATGTATTATAGAGTTTAAAATAAAAACGAAAATGATTCCTAAAACAGATACCAGAGATTCCATGACGGTCCATGATTTGAAGGTATCTTTCAGGCTGATATTAAAATATTCTTTGAACATCCAGAAGCTTGGATCGTTTACATGCGAGCACATTAAACTTCCGGCTCCTACGGACAAAACCAATAAGTTAGGGTCGAGTCCAGTGGTTTGTAGTAAAGGCAATAAAACGCTGGCAGTCATTAATCCGGCAGCTGTAGCAGAACCCACACAAACGCGTATGATTGCCGCCATCATCCAGGCCAATAAATAAGGATGAATGTTTATTTGTGTTAAAGCAGTTACTATAGTTTCGTTTACACCGCTTACGATCATTACTTCTTTTAAACCTCCGGCTCCACCAACAATTAAAACAATCAAAGCAACATCTTTTATCGCAATGGCATAATCATCCATTACTGAGGTAATGCTTCGATTCATTCTGATTCCTAAAGTATAGGTACAAATCAATAAAGAAATCAACATAATCATACTGGGTTCACCAACAGTTTTACAGATGTTATCTAAAGTTTCATTTTTGGATATCATAGGTAAAATAGAAGTCAGCGTTAACCCGAAAACAGGAAATAAGGCAGAGAATAAACTAATAGAAAAACTAGGTTGTTTTCCTCCGTTTATGATTTCTTCGACATTCAGGATCTCATGATCCGATTCGGTTTTGATGTTTTTAAGCAAATTTGAAAACAACAAACCCGCAATAAAAATAGTGGGGATTGCAATGATAATTCCGTAGACTAAAACAAGTCCGATATCAGCTTTCAAAATACTGCTCAAAGCCATTGGAGACGGATGCGGGGGCAAAAAACCATGTGCTACTGACAGCGACGCCAGCATCGGGATTCCCAGATATACTTTTGATAATTTAAATTGATGGGCTACTGAGAAGATTAAGGGTACTAACAAAACAAATCCAACACTATAAAACAGTGGTATCCCAACAATAAATCCGGTAATCATTAAGCCAAGGCGTACGTATTTTTTGCCCGTCCATCCCATAACTGTTTTGGCAATGACATTGGCAGCACCAGATGAAACGGTAAGTTTACCAATACAGGTCCCAAAAACAATAATCAACGTAATAGATCCTAACATTTCGCCTAAACCTTTTTGAACCGTTTGTGACAAAGTGTTTATTGGCAGACCTAAAAACAGACCTGCTAATAAAGCTGTTATGATAAAGGCAATAAACGGATTGATTTTAAACCAGGCTATCTGGACGATTAAAAACGCAATGCATGCCGTAAGAATTAATATGCTCATTTATCTTTTGTATTATTAAACTCGATGAGAGTAATTGGTGAAAATTTTATTGGCACCCATAGATTCTGTGTTGATTGCCAAATTAAATCTATGTGTTAACTATTTTTTCACGCAGATTTTGCAGATCGCGCAGATTTTATAATTTCTTTAATCTTTTAATCTGTGACTTTGATTTAAACACATAGAAACATAGATTTTTTACTTGAATTAAGGGGTTAAAAAAAGCTAGCTTTTAGCGCATAGTAACTATGTGTTTTAATGCAAGTGAAACGCCTTTTTTTAGCGCAAATAAAAGCTATGTTTCTATGTGTTTAAATTATTTACACAGAAAGATTACTATTTATCCCACCACATTCTGGTTGTAAAACTATCTTCTCCCTGGCGTTTAATTGCTTCAGCTAAGTTACTCGAATTCACTGAATATTCGCTGGTTGGGTATTTGAAACGTCTTGGTATGGTGCCGTTTGTAACGTTGCCCGGAAAATTTACCGGTACTAAAACAGGATATCCTGTTCTTCTCCAGTTGGCATAAACTTCTTGCTCGTCTACAAACAATGCTATATAAAGCTGTGTGTGAATTTGGTTCATTTTAGCCTCAAAAGATCCTGCCGTATTGTACGGATTAAGGGTTAAATAAGGTGTTGCATCGGTTATGGTGTAACTAACTCCGTAAATTCCCATGTTTAAGAAAGAAGCTTTTACCCCTTTTTCATATAAATCTTTATCGGTTTCATTGGTGTACCAGCCTCTTGCAGCAGCTTCGGCAAGGTACAAGTTGGTTTCGGCATTGCTTATTAGCATCAGCGGGGCATCGTATTTAAAAACAGTACTTTGGTTAGGCTCAGAATAAGTAGCTTGTTCAGCTGCTGTTGGCGCTATTTTGGTTCCGTTGGGGAACCCTTTTTGGGCCGCAAGCGTTGTATTTTGAGTTGTTCCTTGCCAAACTCCTGCATAAACACTAATTCGGGGATCGGCAGTTGTTTTCAGTAAATCGATGAATGTTTTGGCTAATTTTCCGCCTTCAACATTTTTTTGACCAAAAGAACCTGCTGTAAAATCTTGTTTTCTCGAATCGAAACCAACCGGATTTCTGTTAATATCATTAGGTCCGTCTGTATATTTCATGATTGCATTGTCGGCAGTATTCAAAATTACTCCGCCTGCGATCGCTTTGGTTACCCATGTTTTTGATAGCGCCGGATCGATTTTGCTTAGTCGCAATCCTAAACGAAGCATCAAAGAATACGAGAACTTTTTCCATTTTGCAACATCTCCGTCATAGATAAAATCGGCTTTGCCAAAACTTGGTTTAGCAGGATCTAATGCTGTAGCTGCTTCGTCTAATTCTTTTAATAAATCCTTGTAGATAAATTCCTGTGTATCATATTTAGGAAGAAAGACAGATTGACTTAGTGCTTTTGCAGCATCAGAATATGGGATGTCGCCGTACAAATCTGTGATTCTGTGGTACAAATACGCTTTCCAGATTCTGGCAATATTAAGTTTGTTGCTGTCTGTTGGCGTACTTTTTACGGCATTGATTACGATTTCTGTTTCGTTTAATGCGGTTGGGTAAACCTGATTAAAATAAGCCGAATAATAAACTTCATTACTTAAATATTTATCTCCGGCACCAGAGGCTTCTTTATACGTTGCATAATGTTGCAGCATTCCGCCACATTCGAGAATATTGGTAGCAAAATAATTATTGTTTAAACCGTCTAGTTGTGCTTTGCTGAAAATAAAATTCGGATTTGGTTTGTCTACAACATTTGGGTTCGTATTGATTTCGTCAAAATCCTTGGTACAGGATGTCATACTTGTCAGAAGTACCCCTGTGATATATAAAATGGTTAACTTTTTCATGTCTTTTAATTTAAAAATTAGCAATTAAGTGAGTTTAAAATTTAACATTTAAACTTAAACCGAAACTTCTCGTTTTTGGCACTCCAAATTGTTCTACACCCTGAGCATTTCCTGCACTAAATACAGATTCAGGATCTACGTTTGGTGTTTTCTTATAAAGAATGAATAGGTTTCTTGCTACAAATGAAACGGATGCTCCCTGAAGTTTTGATAATCCTTTTATTTTTTGAATTGGTAAGTCGTACCCTAAAATTACCTGACGTAGTTTTATAAAACTGGCATCGTAAACAAATGTTGACGAGATGTTTCTTAAACCATCATAGTATGTTCTTAAGTTTTCCGGAGCAATAACCATATCAACCGGATTTCCGTTTGTGTCAACTCCTTTTATTGGCAAACCGTTTTCACGACCCTCAAGGGTTAATTTTGTTAATCCCATACGGGTCCCGTACAAATCTGTTCCGGAATATAAGCTTCCTCCAAATTTACCATCGATCAAAAAGCTAAACGAGATGTTTTTGTATTTGAATTCGTTGCTAATTCCTGCTGCCCAGGGATGCACTCCCTGACCTAATTCCTGAAGTGGCCCTTGTGCTATAGTGGCAGAACCGCCACTTACATTATAAACTGTATTTCCGTTGGCATCAACACGAGGTTTGTATCCTTTTATGATACTGTACGGGCGACCAACATCACTTGTTATGGTAACATATCCGTTTACAGATGTTGCCATCGTGATGGAGTTTAACTGATCTGTAAGTGCTTCGACTGTGTTTTGATTATAGGATCCGTTGAAACTGGCTTCCCACGAGAAATTTTCTGAATTGATGATTTTTCCACTCAATAAAACTTCAACTCCTTTGTTTCTCATTTTTCCAAGATTCAATAAAGCTGTACTTGATCCTGAAGCGTTAGAGATTGTAGTTTCGACAATATCATTGGTTGTTGCACGGTTGTACCACGCAAAATCAAGGTTTAAACGGTTGTGGAAAAACCCTAAATCAGTTCCAATCTCAAATGTTGTAGAGGTCAACGGACTTAAAGTTGGGTTGGGAACTCTGGAACTTGTTGGTCCTTGCAACTGCTGCCCGTTATGCCCACCCTGAATCATAGAGTAAGATTGGTTTAGTGCATAAGGATCCGGCGTTGCACCACCCACTTGTGCCCATGAACTTCTTAGTTTGGCAAATGATACAAATTCCGGCATTGTTACAATATCAGATACAATAACACTTGTTCCTACAGAAGGATAAAATACTGTATTGTTTTCTTTAGAAAGTGTAGAGAACCAATCCTGACGTCCTGTAATGTTCAGGAAAACGATGTTTTTATAATCGAAATCTGCAGCACCATAAACCGAGTTTGTTTTGGTTTTTCCGTAAGGATAACTATAGGCAAGTGTAGATAAATTGCTCAAGGCATAAAAATCGTCTAATACGTAGTTGGAACCTTCGACTCTGGTTTCGTCTCTTAAGTTGGTACGGGAGTTTACCCCAACTAAGGCATTTAAAGAGAAATCATTGTAGATGTTTTTCTTGGTATAGTTAAGAATTGCCTCAGAATTTATGTTTGATATTTTCATTCTTGATCCCTGTGCATATCCAACCGGATTGTTTAAAGTTGTTTTTGGGATATAGCCAAAGAATTCATAATCTGTAAAATCCTGACCAATTCTACCCTGAAGAAACAATTCTGGAGTAAAGTTTAATTTTACATTCAACATCCCGATAAAACGATTTTTGGTGTCGTTATTTTTAATTTTATTGACAACAAAATAGGGATTTGTTGCCACAGCAACCGGATTCCAGGCTTGTTCTACACCATTTGCATCATATCCCGGAGCAAGATTTCTAATGTCGACTGTATTGGCGATCATGTAGGTACCCCAGTTTGGGTTTGCTTCGGCATCAGAAACTGTTACTCTGTTGTTGGATTTTTCTAAGTTATATTGCGCGACTACATCAAATTTTAACCAATTTGTCAGGTTGACATTACTGGCGATATTAAGGCTTTTTCGATTAAAATCAGAATTGGGTACAATACCTTTATTTTCCATGTTTGAGAAAGAAAGACGTCCCGTTGCTTTTTCGTTTCCTCCTGACAAAGCAAGAGAGTTAATAAAAGTTGTTCCTGTGTTGTAGAAGTTTTTAATGTTGTTTTTTTGAGCCACATAAGGTCTTGCCACTCCATCAAATTGTACTACATCTGTTCCGTCAATTTTGGCACCCCACGACCAGCGACCATCTGCAACGGCTTCGGCTTGCGTGGTTGGTTTTTTGCCGTTTGCTCCGGAACCGTATTCGTACTGCCAGTCTGGTATAATCGATGGCGTTTCGAATGTAAATGACGTATTATAATCCACCCCGATCCCTTTTTGAGCAGTACCTCTTTTGGTCTGGATCAGGATAACACCATTTGCAGCATTTGCACCGTATAGTGCCGCTGCTGTCCCGCCTTTTAGAACGGTTATGGTTTTAATATCATCTGCATTTATTACAGAAGTTCCGTCGCCACGATCGACATTGATTCTGGTAGATCCGGGACCGTTTCCAATTCCGGGCAAGTTTAGTTGTGTATTGTCAATAGGTAAATCATTTACGACATACATAGGCTGGTTATTCCCGTTTAGCGATCCGTTTCCTCGTATTACAACACGGCTGGAACCGTTAGGGCCTGTTGCGGTGCTGCTCACGTTTACACCTGCAATTTTACCTACTAATGCATTGGCAATATTGGTTTCTTTTGCCTTTGTAAATTCAGTTCCTTTAAGCTCTGTTACGGCATAAGCAATAGCTTTGCTGCTTTTTTTAACTCCTAATGCGGTTACTAATACCTGATCCAGAACATTTTCGGCCGGTTTTAATCTTATGATTAAATTTGCAGATTGAATGAGCGGAAAATGGAGTGGTTGGTAGCCCATGTAGGATATAACAATGTGGCTTTCGTTTTCCGGAACATTTAGTTTGAATTTTCCGTTTTCATCAGATATTGTAGCGTTTTTGCTGTTGCTTTCGGCATAAATAGTAGCTCCGGCAATTGGCATCCCGTCATCCTGACCTAAAATCTGACCGGTAATTTCAATCTGATTGCTTTTTTGTTCAAAAAGGTGCTTTTTAATTGCAACCTCTTTCGCATTTGCTGAGAAGATCATCCCCCCAATAAATACTAATGAAATTAGCTTTGTTTTCATAATTCTGTGGTTTTCATGTTTTTTGGTTTTTATTGGCGATCAAATATAAATATTTATTTTTCACATTTGCATATTTTTTGCATAAAGCGCATATTTTTTGCAATATTTTTTCGTGAAGTATTTTTAATATCCAAAAGAAGTGCGATTTATAAAGGTGTTTTGAGAAAATTTTGCAAATAATGCTTTTTTTAGAAAAAACAATTTTAATCTTAAAATTCGTATTTTTGAAATATGAAAATCGCACTTATACAATCAGACCTTTATTGGGAAGACGCTGTTAAAAACAGAAATAGCTTCGAATCGAAAATAAATCAGATCGGTTCAACCGTTAATTTAGTGGTGCTTCCGGAAATGTTTTCTACAGGATTTACCATGAATGCGCAGGCAGTTGCAGAAACAATGCAGGGCGAGACAGTGTTATGGTTAAAGACGTTGGCAAAACAAAAAAACTTCGCTATTACAGGAAGTTTGATTATTGTCGAAAATGAAAAGTATTATAACCGTATGGTATTTGTATTTCCGTCAGGAGAAATTAAATATTATAACAAGCGTCATTTGTTTTCGCTGGCCGGAGAGGATAAATTTTATACCAACGGAAACGAAAAGGTGATCGTAGAATACCTGGATTGGAAAATTTGCCTGCAGGTTTGTTACGATTTAAGATTTCCGGTTTTTGCACGAAATATCGAAAATTATGACTTGCTATTGTATGTTGCCAACTGGCCCAAAGTACGCACCAATGCCTGGGATGCTTTGCTAAAAGCCAGGGCAATCGAGAATTTAAGTTATGCAGTTGGTGTAAACAGGGTAGGGCTGGATGCTAACAATTATGAGCACACAGGACATTCGCAGGTGGTCGATTTTTTGGGAAATTATATTCTGGAACCACAGGAAACAGAGGCTGTTTTTATTGTTGAACTGGATAAAAATGAAATGTTGGAAACTCGAAAAAAACTCGATTTCCTGAGTGATAAAGACGTCTTTGAGATTAAAATCTAGAACGCTTTTCGCTTTTTGGCATCTTCTTTTTTCTTTTTGTCAACTTGTTTTTTCTCTACTTCAGGATTAAAAGGTACACTTAAATCAATAGACTGATCAACGTCCCAATTGGTTCGCACATCAACATCAGATTGGTAGTAGAAGACTTCTTCGGCATACGTTTTTTTCAAAAAGTTTCCGGAATCGTAAAGCTTGTTTTTATTATCATCATAAATTACCCTGATCGTAAACAAATCCGGTAACATTAAGTTGAACTCCATTTTGGTTTTGCCTTCAGAGTAGTCTGTTGCATACACAACATCCCCTTTTTTATTGGTTACCTCGACTATAATAGGAAAACGTTTTACGTTCTTTAAATTCAGTACCAGATTTCCGTAATCAGCATATTCCTTTGTCGTTAACTTATAAATCAAGGTGTCGTTTGCTTTTTCATAAAAATCAGTCAAAGCACCCGGGAAAAAGGTCATTTTGTATTTTTCGAGTGGTTCTTTCTTGAAATCTACATATAATTTTTGTTCAAATTCGTTGTATTCTGTACTAAAATCTACAGCAACAGAATCTTTGTTGATTAATCTCATTTTCGATTTATCAAATTTAACCAACGGAGTTGTCGATTCTAATGTAAATCGTTCTCTAAAATTAAGAACACCGCTTTGTAGTGCCGTAATATTTAGGGTGTCTTTCTTTTGATCTTTGATCTTAAAGGTAAACTTTTTGTCGTAGTTATCCCTGCTGACTTCTATCGATAATGAATCTGCTTTTACAGGTTTGTACCAAACTTGCAAAGAGTCTTTTTTAGGAAAAGCAGTCACGATGGTTTCCAGAATGGCATTATTGTTTTTAAGGACAATTTTAGGTTTAGAAAGTTTAAAGTTTTGTTTGCCTTCGTACGGCAGATATACTCTGTTGCCGGAAGCCTGAATAGGTTTGAATGCTTTTAGCGGAAGCGTTTCCTTGAATAATTCTAACTCAAATACCGTATCGTTAGGGACTGTGATATAATGTTTAAGAAATCCAATTTTGTCGTCTTTTGGATTGTATCTGTTATTGGAACCTTTGTCTTTTAATGCTACTAATAAATATTTTCCAGCCTTTAAGTTTTCTAATTTAAAAGTTCTTAAACTGTCCAGGGTGTTCGTGATATATCTTGGGCTTTCTTTGTAAATTAAAGAATCCTTAAAAGTATCATTTACTTCATAAAGCATTACGGATACAAAATTGTCAACGTTTTTTTCGTAGGCATCCTTAATTTGTCCGCTTATAGAAAGGGAATCAATATAAGATCCTGTCGAGAAAATATACTTGAACTGATTGATGGCGTTACCTTCATTGTTATCTGCGATACTTTGCCCAAAGTTAAAACTATAGGTGGTATTAGGTTGCAAAGTGTCTTTGATTTTTATCGTAATAACCTTGTTTGCGGTAGTAGGCAAAATCAACGGCTCGTGTTTCATGGGTGGCGAAATAATAAGCTGTTTGTTGAGGTTTTTAAGTTTTACATATTCGTCGAATCCCAGGATAATTTCATTTCCCTGAAAATTAGTACTCATGTTTTTTGGAGAACTGTATCTTAAAACAGGAGCAAGCGTATCTTTTAGTCCACCGGTAATGCTGCCTCGTTTGGCGCAACTCAACATTAAAAATACCAGTAAAAAGGAAATATATCTGAAGTTGTTTTTCAACATAACGGTTTCTGAATTTGATTGCACAAAATAACGATTATATTTGCTTTAATTGAAATTTTTTATCCATTTATTAGGATTTATAGCTTTTGTGGCTTGCTATTTTTTCGAATTAGAAATCATCGACACGATATAATTTCTTACTTTTGATTTCAAATATAATTTTTCCAGGTTTTGACAAGAAGATTTTTCGTTGGTGTACTGTTTTTTTTACTGATTAGTTGTGGTAAAAATGAAAAGCCAGTCGTTGCTTTTTATTATTGGAAAACCATCTTTAAATTGTCTCCGCTAGAAAAAGAAGTGTTGGCAGACAATGAAGTCCGTAAACTCTATATTAGGTACTTTGATATCGCTTTGCATCCTCAGACCAAAGAACCAATCCCGGTAAGTCCTGTTCGTTTTCAGGCAAATGTTGCTGCTTTTAATGTTGTTCCCGTTGTTTATATTCAAAACAAAGTTATGTTGTTGCCCAATCTGGATGTCGATGATCTGGCTCAAAAAACAGTTCGCTTGGTCGAAGAAATAAATGCAAAGAACAAAATTACAGGTCAGGAAATTCAAATTGATTGTGACTGGACTTTAAACAGTAAAGATAATTATCTTAAATTTATTGAACGTTTTAGAAAGATTTCACACAAAAAGCTTTCGGCTACCATTCGTTTGCATCAGGTAAAATATTTCAGGAAAACGAAAATTCCAAATGTCGATTCCGGTGTTTTAATGTATTATAATATGGGGAGTATTGCGCCGGATTCTCTGAACTCGATTTACAGCCGGAAAATTTCTGAGAAATACCTCCAAAGCTTAAAAAAATATCCAATGCACCTTGATTATGCACTTCCTGTTTATTCGTGGGCTATTCATATCCGGAAGGAGAAAATTTTGGGACTTCGTTCGAAATTAAATTTTAGCGATCTCAAAAAAGATGCAAATTTTGAGCAGATCAGCCCGATTTTTTTCAGGGTAAAACAATCTAATTATAAAAACGGTGTTTATTACCAAGAAAAAGATTTGCTTAAAACAGAGCGTATTTCGGCAGAAGATCTCAAAGAAATGGCTACAGATTTAAGCGAAAATGAAGCTCAGGCCCCAAAAGAAATTATATTTTACGATTTAGACGAATTCAATATTAAAAACTATGAAAAGAATATTTTTAAACAAGTTATTTCTTGTTTCTAGTACGGTTTTACTTTTTGCTTATGGCGTTATTTACGCTTGCTCAGATAATGGTGACTGGGACTTTTTAAATTATAATTCTAATTTCACACCCGAAACATTTGCTGATAAATCGTATTCTCCGCTTTTTTTGTCGGGTTCTATTTTTTACGGAATTGGTTTTGATACGCAACACAATTCAAGATTCAATGACAATATAAAATCAGATTGGTCAAATTATCTTAAAGGAAAAGCAGATACTGCAACAGTAAATTATTTTTTAATTGGCGATGAAACGTCAATGTATTCTTCTGAGAAAAAAACGGCTCAAAATAAAACGGATATTACGCAGCTTCATGTTTTTTTTAAAAGTAAAAAAGAAAATCAAACTTCATTAAAATGGGGTAAAAAGATTGACCTGAAAGAGGCTAAAGTCAAAAGCTTTATCGAGTTTTTGTATTTGGCTCAAAAAATAGAAACGGTATCTATTAATACGGATTATTGGAGTTATGATCCTGTTGTGGCAAAGACTTTTGGAGACTTAAAAATGATTCAGTCGATCGAAAATGTTTACAATACGAGTTCAGACCCATTCTTGAAAAACAGGTATTGGTTTCTTACCGTAAAAGCCTATTTTTATAGTAGTAACAAGAAAAAAGCGATTGATTTTTTTAATAAAACCGAAGCTTCGGTTGCTAAAAATACCCTGTATTACCGCGCACTTTCGTATGTGGCGGGAATTAATTATCAGCAGAAAAAATATTCGACTTCCAATTATTTATATGCGCAGGTATTTGATAAATGTCCTGAATTAAGAATCGTTACAGCTTATAGTTTTCGCCCGCAAAACGAAACAGATTGGAATAAATCTCTGATGATGGCAAAAACCAATAAAGAAAAAGCAGCACTTTGGGCAGTTCATGGTTTTTATAAAGACGAAGCTCAGGCGATTGGTAAAATTTATGAATTAGACCCTAAAAGCGAACATCTGAATTATTTGCTAACCAGATTGGTCAATAAACAAGAGCAGGATATCAATGATTCGTTTGATGTAAAAACAAATTCTGACGATTACAATTCGCCTGTTGTGAAACAAACCGTGACTGAAAACAGAGATTTTAATAAGGCTAAAATTAATACCAAAGGCTTTGATTTAGTAGCTAAGATTGCTGCTGCCGGAAATACAGAGAAACCATATTTATGGGATATCTCATTAGGGTATTTGCAAACCCTAAAAGGCGATTATGCCGCTGCAGATATCAATTTGAACAAAGCAGAGAAAACATTGCCAAAGACAGAGTTGGCGGGGTATCAATTGCGATTGCTTCGTTTTGTAAATAATATGAGCAAAATTGATAAGCTTACGGATAAAAATGAAAAAACAATCCTTGCCGATTTGAATTGGTTGTATACGGAGCTTCCAAAAACATATAAAGGAAGTGAGTTTCGTTATCAAAATGCAGCGGGATGGAGTAAAAATTATCTGGCTACGTTGTATCGCGCAAAGGCAAATCCTGTTATGGTAGAATTGTTTGGCGGTGACTCTTATTCTAATGCTTATTATTGGAGCGGAGGAAATTCTTTTTATGATAACGAAAAGAATTTGTCAGACATGAAAGCCTTTTTGTCTAAGGCTAATAAAACCGAGATAGAGAAAATAGGAGCGGGGATTTATAGTTTGAAATTAAAGGATATTAATAATTTCCAGGCAGTTCAGGCGACTTTCAACAACAAAATTCCGGAGGCAATTGTGTTTATGCAGCAAACAGATTCTGTGCAATATGCTACTTTTTCCGGAAATCCGTTTAACGGAAATATTAAAGATTGTCACGATTGCGACCATGCGGCATATCAAAAAAAGAAATACACACAAATTGATTTTTTGAATACAATAAAAGCAATGCAGGATAAACTGGCTCAGAAAGAAGATGTTTATACCAATAGTCTGTTATTAGCGAATGCATTCTATAATATTACCCATTTTGGGAACGCCAGAAGTTTTTATGAAATCAGTATTATAGGTTACGGATCGAGCCCTTATAACTTTAGGGATACTATGAAAAAGAGGATTACCAACTGCGATATCCCTAAAATGTATTATCAAAAAGCATTTGAGGCGGCAACGACCAGGGAGCAAAAAGCAAAATGTATTTATATGCTGGCAAAATGCGAGCGTAACGAATATTACAATAATAAGTATAATAACCTGAAAAATTGGTGGGAAGCTGATGAGGATAAAATTAATTTTCTTGCCTGGAATGGTTTTAAAACCTTGAAAAAAGAATACTCGGATACAAAATACTATCAGGACGTTATTGCTGAATGTGGTTATTTTAATACCTATGTCAATCAGTAAAGTGTAGTTAGTTCTTGTTTTAAATTTAAATAAAATGGTAAATAAAATTGAGCATATTGGTATTGCAGTCAAAAATATGGACGATGCAAATGTCTTGTTTGAAAAATTATTAGGAGTTGCGTCCTACAAAATGGAATCTGTGGAAAGCGAAGGGGTTCTGACCTCTTTTTTTCAAACGGGAACAAATAAGATTGAACTTTTGGTGGCAACAAACCCCGAAAGTCCAATTGCTAAGTTTCTGGAGAAAAAAGGCGAAGGCATTCATCACATCGCTTTTGATGTCGAAGATATCCAAGCGGAAATAACACGCCTAAAAAACGAAGGTTTCGTACTGATAAATGAGGTCCCGAAGAAAGGGGCTGATAATAAACTGGTGGTTTTTTTGCATCCAAAAAACACAAATGGCGTTTTGGTAGAGCTTTGTCAGGAAATAAGATAAAAAAATGTCTTTTTGGGAATTGAAATAAGGTGTTGAAAATCAATTATGTTCTGAAAAAGCTTACCATTATTTGAAATTAAATAGAAATCATATCCCAAAATATTTGGAGTGAACGGAAAATAGTAGTAATATTGCATCCTCCAACCGGTCCTATAGCTCAGCTGGTTAGAGCACCTGACTCATAATCAGGTGGTCCCTGGTTCGAGCCCAGGTGGGACCACACTTAAAAACCCTTACAGACATTATGTTTGTAAGGGTTTTTTTATTTCACTAGGTTAAACATTTCTCTTTTCTTTGTGCTTATGCGTTATTAAAAAAGTTTTATAAATTCAACAAGTATCGTTTTGTTAGGAGAAAATGGTATATAAGCATATTATTCCTGTTATTTAATTATTTTGAAATGCAACTATATAGTTATTTTATTGTATATTTAATCAGTATTAAAAAACTATATAGTTGTTTTTGTGGATTTGTTTTGTACTTTTGCCAAATCTTCAGGAATAGATTTTTAGCTAATTATGGATAAAAATGATGTCAAGGTTTTCTTAGCAGAATTCAAAGCAAATATGAGTGCTTTTGGGATCATTTATGCCAATAGAGATAAAAATACACAAACGGTTAGCCGATTTAGAAATAACTGCAAAATATAGAGATAATGTCTTGTCGAAACTAACAATTGAGGACTATTGTCAAGGACCCTTAACAAATGATCAATATGGTACTAACCCCATGTGGATTTTTGGAGTTATTGTAAAAAGAAATGAAGTTTACATTAAAATTACAATATTGCCATCAAAATCATTTTGTATTTCTTTCCATATCTCAGAGAATCCTCTAGATTATCCTTTTAAAAACATTTAATATGAGAAGTCCATTTACAGGTAATGAAATGACTCTGGTAAAAGAGAAAAGAAATTTAATTTTCAGAAAAGAAGAATTTACATATACTCATCATTCTTATTTATGTGAGGAAAGTAAAGAGAGCTTTACAGATACAGAATTAGATACATTAAATTTAACTCAAGTATATAATCAGTATTTAGATAAATATAATTTACCATTTCCTGAGGAAATAATAAGTATTCGAAAAAAATATAGTTTACCGGCAAACAAAATGGGACTCTCTTTGGGTTTTGGAGTAAATACTTATAGAAATTATGAAAATGGTGAAGTTCCAAGTTTAGCAAATGCTAAACTAATCCAATTAGCCAGGAATCCTAAATCTTTTAAATTACTTGTAGAAGAAAGTCAAGGCATTTTTGGTGATGCAGAGAAAAAAGATCTATTGGAATACATCGATGATTTAATTCAAAAAGAAAGAAAGAATCATTTTAGTATCGATTTTCAAAACTATATTCTAGGGGATAGTAATCCGGATATTTATACAGGCTATAAATCGCCTAGTCTTGAAAAATTGGCAGAGATGATCGTTTACTTCACTCAGCAATTAAATCCTCTAAAAACAGTGATGAATAAATTGCTTTTTTATGCTGATTTTTTAAACTTTAAAAAAACTTCATTCTCAATAAGCGGAACAAGATATGTTGCAATTGACTATGGTCCTGTTCCAAATAATTTTCAAACTATTTTTGAAACATTACAAAGAGATAATAATTTTAAAATAAAAACCATTGACTATGGTAATGGGTATTATGGAGAAGAGTTTAAACCAATTGAAAATAGAATATTTAATCCAGATTATTTTACTGAAATTGAGATAAATACTTTGGAAGACATTGTAAGAAGATTTAATGGAATGTCAAGAAATGAAATAGTGAAATTAAGTCATGATGAAGAAGGCTGGATTAAAAATTATGAAGATGGTAAAAAATTAATTGAATACCATTACGGTTTTGAACTGAAACATGTTTAATAAAAGAATGTATAAAATTAACTAATAAATTTAAAAAAATATGCAATTAAGAAATTCAGAAAGAAGGCCAAAATAAAAATTGCTTTGCAATCCCCCTCAGGAGGTGGGAAGAGTATGGGGCTTTTTTAACCAATTTTATTGACGAAGAGCATTCCTCTTATGTTATTCTTCTATTTGAATGATTGATTTTAAAGCATTAGAAATCGAATTAATTTCATCTTCTTTATAATTTGAGTTTAATATAAAAATCCATTTTTTAATTATTTTGTTGCAAAGCTCCTGCCGTTTTTATCCACGCATTATCGAGTACTAATTCTATTTCTATTTTTTGGGAATAATCTACCTGAGCGTTATTATATGTTTAAATACCTCTTTTCAACTAAATAACTATTTGCTATAAAAGCTACATTAAAAAACATTGCATATGCAATTTTTGCTTTATCTGTAAATATGTCATTATTTATATCGTTTCCTGAAAAATAAAAAATCATATTAAATAAAATAAAAAATGCACATAAACAAAATGCTATAATTCCAGAGTTGACATAAACTTTGAATTTTAATAAATATGATTCTACAGATTTTTGTGGATTGTAAAGAATATAACCTATGTTTAAAAATAAAAAACTATAAACACCATAATACAATTCAGATTGATTTACATTCCGCGCAAATCTAAATGGAAATTTTAGTACTTCGAAAATTGGGATTCCCCAATGGTTAATGATTAATATAAATCCAATGAGAATTAAGGAGAAGAAAAAAACAAATAAAATAGTAATTAAATATGGCGTTAACGCATTGTCTAATGGTAGAATGTTATATCCCATAATATCAAAATATTTTTTATTTTGTTTTTTTCTATTATCTATTCCTCTTTTTGCACTAATAAATATTTTTAAAGGATTCAATATTGAAAAAATAATAAGTAAAATAATAGATGATACTTGAAAAAATAATAAATTTATAATATCAGCCCCTTC
>NZ_MUGS01000069.1 GCF_002222055.1 Flavobacterium araucananum | reverse complement strand
TTTGTTTTTAACAGTTTTTTGCTTTACTGCTTGAGCATAAAGAATACAAAAGCTTTTGAAATAATTTTGATCTTTAAAACTGTAAACTTTAAAAATACTGATCTTTAGTGTTTTAAGGTTTGTTGTGAAGTATAAGATTTAATAGGATCATGTTCAAAAGTTGGAATTTGGCTAAAAATTACATCTACTGAATCTCTTTGTTTATGAAAAATTATACTTTCGAGAGATAATTTATATAGAATTTTAGTGTTTTTCTGAATTGACATCATTTATAAATCGTATTACGCCCTCCATAAAAACTTTTTGATCGTCCCACATAGCCAAATGACTTCCGTTTGGACAGTATAAATAACGTCCTTTTTTGACTAATTTACTTTGTTCTTCCATAGCTTTGGGATCCATTGTGTCATATTTTGCACCGATCATTAAAGTAGGAATAATGATTTCATGTAATCGATCTTTAACATCCCATTTAGCTAGACGACCACTAATACCAAATTCGCTTGGACCTTGCATAAGTGTGTAGATTTCATTATTAATATGTTTACTGGCTCTATTTAGTCCATCAGGCCATTCTTTTAAACGACACAGATGCTTTTGATAATAATTAGGAATAAGTAACTCCATGTAGCGTGGATTATTAAAGTCTTTTTTAGCTTCAAGCGCTCGGATTTCGTTAAGAATATCCGGTTTAATTTGTTTAGACAGTACTTGATCTGCGTACTTTCCATATTCTGGTGCACTAGCCATCATATTCGCAACTAGTAAACCTTTCATGTTTTTTTGATATTTTAAAGCGTATTCCATAGCAAGGATTCCACCCCACGAATTTCCTAAAACATAAAAATTTGTACTATCTGCACCGATAGCTTTACGAACTTGTTCTACTTCTTCAACAAAACGTTTTGTGGTCCATAAACTACTATCTTTTGGCTGATCGCTGTAATAAGATCCCAATTGATCGTATTCATAAAATTCGAAGCCTTCTCGTTGAAAAAACGTTTCAAAACATTCCATATATTCATGTGTCATGGCGGGACCTCCGTGTAATAATAAGACTTTTATTTTCGGATTATTACCAAATCGCTTTGTCCAGACCTTAAACTCCCCAGCAGGTGTTTTTATTGGAATCATTTTGACACCTGCAGATTCTACATTGTCATTTTGTTGGTAGGTAAAATAATCTGAAAGTACTGATGACTTGCTATCATTTTTACAGGAAATAGTTAACAAAGTAAGTATAGAAATGTATAAATATCGCATTTGTTTTGTTTTAGGGTTAGTTGTGAGTTTGTTTATAAAGTTGAGATTTAGTTTAACTTTTATTTTTTACTAAGGAAATAAAAAAGAAAATACAAGAAAATTAGATTTATTAAAATGAAAACTGCTTACTTTGTGCATCCCCATTTTTTCATGAGCTTTCAAAGAAGCTATGTTATCACTTTTAACACATAAAATTCCTTCCCGATTAGGTTCTAAAGCCAAAAGTTCTTGAAACATAAGTTGTGCCAGTCCTTTTCTACGTTGATTTTGATTCACACAAATAGGACCATAGATATAGGAATCACTAGCACCTTCGTAAGATGCAGACATGGTATCTACAATTGGAACTTTACTTTTTTTATTGACAATTTTGGAGGTAGTCATCAAAAAACCAACAATTTCATTATTAATAACGGCGACGATCTGAGGCATATCTGTCATCATTTCCTGAATTTGGGCAAATGTTAATTCTCCCGATAAAGTTCCACCCTGAGAAGCTTGATTCTCTGCTTGAAGTTTAATTATTCCGTTTATATCATCAGGATTTGCAATTCTTATGAGAATAGATTCTTCCATAATCTTTTTGTATTTAATGAATTACAAGATAAGAAATCTGTGTTTACAAATGAATAAAGGTTTTTTAAATATATGTTTGTTTGTTGAATATTCTCAAACAACAATAAATCTTCTATCTTTGAAAAGGTAAAACAAACTATGGAAAAGCTTAGAAAACATATTGAAGAAATCATACCTGTTACAGATGAAGAATTTGACTCTATCAAACCCTTTTTTACGATAAGAAAGGTATTAAAGAATCAATATCTAATCCAGCAGGGAGATGATGCTAAGTATGAATATATTATTATGAGTGGTATTTTTAGAGTTTTTTATCTTGATGAAGACGGAAAAGAGCATATTGTGCAATTTGCCACAGAAAATTGGTGGATGTCTGATTATATTTCTTATTTTAATCAAAAGCCGGCAAACATGTATGTAGTCTGCATGGAGGCAGGCGAGGTGTTATGTCTTACACTTGAGGGCAGGGAGAAACTGTCTGTTGTGCTTCATAAAATGGAGCATTTTTTTAGAGTAAAACTCACCAAAGGTTATATTGCTCTTCAGCAAAGGGTTATTTCATTGCTTTCTAATAATCCGCAACAACGCTATAAAGAGTTTGCAGATCTTTATCCTAATCTCATGCAAAAGATTCCTAAGAAATATATAGCAGAATATCTTGGGGTGAGCCGTGAAACGCTAAGCAGGTTGTACTCTAACAACAAATAATAGATATCTATAATTCTCAAAGTGTGATTCTCGTCACACTTTTTTTGTGACTTTGCTCCTCGTATTGAGGAGGAGAGCTGGCATAAATTTGCCCTATAAATAATTAACAACCTAAAATTTATAGAAATGAAAAGAATTATGATTGCAACAATGGCACTTGCCTTTTTTTCTTCTTATGCACAAAATCAAAAAGAAAGCACTTTAGCAAAACAAAAAACAACCCTTAAAAGCGAAACAAAAATGAACAAGAAAATTTTAATTATTGTATCTAATGCCAATGCAATTGGACCAAATAACAGAAGAACAGGGATTTTTCTTCCTGAAGTAGCACACCCTTATGCCGAATTTGAAAAAGCAAATTATCAAATAGACTTTGCTAGTTTAACAGGAGATACGCCTTATTTGGATGCTCTTAATTTGGCCAACGATCCTCAAAACCTTGCTTTTTTGATAGGAAAAGGATGGGAGAGTATGCAAAAAGCCGTTAAATTATCAGATGTTGATGTTCGTAAATATGATGCTATTTTTGTACCAGGTGGTTTAGCGCCAATGGTTGATATGCCGGAAAATGAGCTTCTTAAAAAAGTTATCAAAGAAACTTATGAACGAAATGCTGTTGTAGGAGCAGTGTGTCACGGTCCTGTATCTTTATTGAATGTAAAATTGAGCAATGGTTCTTATCTGGTAAAGGATAAAAATATTACTTCTTTTACAGATGAAGAAGAGAGAGGTTACGCTATAGCCGATGTGCCATTTTTACTTGAAACAGCATTAACAAAACAGGGAGCAAAATTTCATGCTGCGGCAATATGGTCGACACACAGTATTGCAGATGGTAATCTGGTTACAGGTCAAAATCCTGCTTCGGCAAAAGGAGTTGCAGAAAAAATGATTTCTATCTTAGAAACTTCCAAAAAATAATAGTCTTATTATATTGACCTTCTCAAGAATCATGACGAAGGTCAATATATTTTTTAGACAGTGGGACTCTCCCGGAAAATAGAAACTTAATATATTATAATTAAAAAAAAAATCAACATGGAAAATCAAAATCCGGTTCATGTTTTTGCTACATGGACAGTTAAAGAAGGTCAGATTGACAACGTTCTAAATTTACTAAAAAAGGTGCACGATGAAAGTGTCAAAGAGAACGGAAACCTGTTTTATAAAATTCATCAGAGTAATTCAGATTTAAATACAATATTATTATTTGAAGGCTATACGAATGAATCTGCTGTAGGAGCACATCGAGATTCAACACATTTTCAAGAATTAGTTTTAGGAAAAATTGTTCCTTTATTAGAAAAAAGAGAAATTGTTTTGGCAACGCCTCTAAATTATTAATTGTTAATATTGTGTAATAAGAGGTTGTAATCATCGATAATTTAAACTAAATTTAAGGAACAAATCAGGTATAAATGACTTCAAATAGTAGTGGCTTGGTTTTTTAATCTCGCATATTAAAAAGAAAATATTATGGAAAAGACCACAAAAATAGTATTCCCATACGATCAGAGCTCAATAAAAGAGTTACCGTTGATTGATAAAAATGATATTGAAAAAGTTCTTAATACAGCTCAAAAATTATTTGGTGATCCATCTAATTGGATTCCCGCTTTTAAAAGAATCGAAATATTAGAAAAAGCAGCTTCGATTATGAATGATAGAAGCGAAGAATTAATACATATAGCTATAAGCGAAGGAGGAAAACCATATAAGGATTCAAAAGCAGAAATACTAAGAGCGATTAAAGGAGTAAAATTAGCAGCAGAACATGTATCACAAATAAAAGGAGAGCAGATTCCTATGGGACTCACTGAGGCTTCTTTAAACAGGATTGCTTTTACTTCAAAAGAACCTATTGGAGTTGTTGTTGCCGTTAGTGCTTTTAATCATCCGTTAAATTTAGCGGTGCATCAAATCGCAACTGCTGTCGC
Organism: Flavobacterium araucananum; assembly: GCF_002222055.1. GTDB lineage: Bacteria > Bacteroidota > Bacteroidia > Flavobacteriales > Flavobacteriaceae > Flavobacterium > Flavobacterium araucananum. The sequence continues at coordinate 11,184 of NZ_MUGS01000069.1, read as the reverse complement.
TGCGGGTTGTCCGGTAATATTCAAACCATCAAGCAATACGCCATTATCCGGTTTGGCACTGGCAGATGTTTTAAAAGAAGCTGGTTTACCTTCGGGATGGCTACAGGTGGTTTTATGTGATAATGAAACGGCAGAACTATTAGTTACAGATGCCAGAGTTCATTTTTTCTCTTTTATAGGTTCAGCCAAAGTAGGATGGTCTTTAAAAAGCAAATTGCCTCCGGGAACCAGATGTGCATTAGAACACGGTGGTGCGGCACCTGTAATTGTAGAAAGCGATGCTGATTTTAGCGAAATGATTCCGGATTTGGTAAAAGGTGGTTTTTATCACGCTGGTCAGGTTTGCGTTTCAGTTCAGAAAATTTATGTGAATCAGGAAATTTGCGACCGTTTTACAGAACAGTTTTCTGAGGCAACCCAAAAATTAATTGTAGGCAATCCGTTTGATAAAATGACAGATGTAGGGTCGCTTATTACACCCAAAGAAGTTAACCGTGTAGAGGAGTGGGTTAATGAAGCGATTCAAGATGGTGCTAAATTAATTACAGGCGGAAAAAGAATTTCTGATACCTGTTTCCAGCCTACAATTTTGCTTAATCCTTCAGAGAGTTCTAAAGTATCAACTAATGAAATTTTTGGTCCTGTGGTGTGTATTTATCCTTTTAAAGATAGAGAAGAAGCAATAAAAAAAGCAAATGCTTTAGAGGTTCACTTTCAGGCCGCAGTTTTTACAAAAAATATAGATATTGCTTTAGGAGTTGCAAAAAAACTAAATGCTACTGCCGTTATGATTAATGACAATACTGCATTTAGAGTCGATTGGATGCCGTTTGGAGGCAGAGACTCTTCAGGTTTAGGAATGGGAGGAATCTCTTATACCATAAATGAAATGACAAGAGAAAAGTTAACCGTTTTTAAAAGTAAATCGCTATAGCTTAAATAATAATGCCCATAAAAAATAGTAACAGCACTAATGTTGTTACTATTTTTTTATCAATTAGTTTGTTAGTGCAACATATTGATAAAGCATTCCGGGGTTTTCGGCTTCATTAATTAAGAACTGAGCAACATCGGTCCTTGATATTTTTCCAACTTTCATGCCTTTTTTAAGTTCAGGTATTGCTTTGTATACTTGAGTAGCATTTCTGTTTGTAAGCATACCAGGTCTTATAATTTCCCATTTTAAGGCACTATTCGTAATCAATTTTTCCATAATCGTTTTATCGATATATTGTTCTTTTAGAAATAACGAAATTACCATTCGCATAAAAAAACTTAGATAATTTTTACTTTCTCCAGCTCCAAAACCTGTAACCACAAGAACTGGTGCCAAAAAGTTTAAGTCGTCAGTAACGCTTAAAAGTGTTTTGGCAATATCAGAAAATAAAGTAGTGGCTTTTTTATTTTTTGTTCCCACGGTTATAAGCACAGCATCAGAATCTTTTATTGCTAGCTTTAAGTCTATTGCTGATGTTGCACTACCATTTATTTTAATCAGTCTGGGATGATTTTGAATCTGATCTGTATGTGTCGATAATGCCGTTACGGTATGTCCTTTTTTGAGGGCTTGCGCTACGGACTGTAATCCAATTCCGGCGCCGGCACCTATAATTGCTATTTTCATATTAGTTCTTTGATTTTATTTGAAGATATTTTTCAGTAACTTCCTTTGGCGCAACCAGCAAACTTTCGCTTCCCCATTGCCAGGGACTTCCATTTGTGGTCAGGATTTGGGCTCCGGCTTCTTTGGCGATAAGCAATCCTGCAATCCAATTATAAGTATCAATATCTTCCTCGATAAACAAATCAATTCTCCCTGCACCAACATAAGCCAATTGCAATCCGTGTGGCCCATAATTTCTAACTATTCCAAAGTTATCAAGTAGTTTGGTTACTGTAGAACCAATTTTCTCATTTAAAGTATTGTTAGATTTATCCTGATGACCATATTCAAAAACAGCCAGCATAACTGCCAAATCTGTTTTGCGACTAGTTTCAAGTGGTTTACCATTCATAAAAGCGCCTTTACCATCTTTTGCCCAAAATATTTCATTGGCCAAGGGATCATAAATTACAGAAAAGTATGGTTTCCCGTCACGAATAAGTGCCAGATTCACTGTCCATCCTGCAATATGTTGAAGATATTGTATAGCGCCATCCATAGCATCACAAAGCCAATACTCTTGATGTTGAGCAGGATTTCTTTGCGAATTAGTATCAAACTCGTCGCCAATATGCCAAGGTATGTTTGGAAACTCCGGGGATAAATCGTCTTTTAAAGACGACAGACACAAAGTATCTATATCTTCTAATTGTTTCAAGAGTTCATCCATACTTTGAGGTATGTTATTTTGCTTGTAGTCTTTTAAAAAGACGTTCCCTACTTTTCGTACTGCATCAAGTATGATTGGGATGTTGATTTCGTTTTGCATGTCAATTGATTATTAATTACAATGCAAAACTAGGCTACAGGATGATTCGTAATGTAGTTTGAATGGTGGGAAGGATAGTTCTAATCACGGAATTTTTTACGAAATTCAAGAGGAGTAAGGCTTGTTACCTTTTTAAAAAGTTTTCCAAAATAAACAGGTTCATCGTAGCCCACTTCATAAGCAATTTCCTTGACGCTATTATCTGTAAAGTACAATAATCTTTTAGCTTCCATAATGCAGGCTTCCTGGATATGAACAGATACGGGACTTCCTGTTAGTGCTTTTACAGTATCGTTTAAGTGAGCAACAGAAATAGAAAGTGCCAAAGCATATTGTGCGGGCTGTTTCCAGGTTTTGAAATGCTCCTTTGTTAGCTTAATAAAAGTTTCCTTAATTATAATACTTCTATTTTCTTTTGTTTTGTCAACGGATGCATTACTAACGATTTCTCCGGCAATTAAGCTTAAAAGGCCATTGAGCAACGAATGCATGCTTTTTTTGCTAAAGGTATTTGTGTTTTCTAACTGTATTTTTTCAATTAGATCAATGAGGATAGTAAGCTGATGGTAAAAATTAGATTCTTGCCGAAGTAAAAAAGGATTATGGATCTTGTTGTCCAGTAGCTGTAGTACTTCTTTACTTGCCAGTGAGGGATCAAAACTTATCATCCAGCCTTTTGGATCTTTTACCTCCAGAATGTGATGTACTTCTTCGGGGAATATGCAAAGTAAAGCAGGGGCAGTAAATTCGACGTTTTCAAAATCAATATTTAATTTAAATTCTCCACTTACAGCCAACATTAATTGACAATGATTATCCCTGTGCGGTTTTGAGATATCGTGTTCTTCAACTTCCCGATCCTCCATATTCGCAATAATAATTCCTGCCTTTGCATAAGGCGAAAGTTCAAATTGCTGAATATTTTGGTTTTGATTTTTCAAGAGTGCAAAAAGATATGTTATAAAAGTAATATGTTATCTGATACCTGCAAAAATAAATATTAAAACTTTAAGCAGTATTTATAAGTAAAATTGAATAACAATATCGAAAGGTTAGAACATTTTGCTTTTAATTCTTTAAACGAAAAACTAAGTTTCTTGCTTTATGAAATCGTTAGCCAATTTTTTTTAAATAAATTGCTATAACTAACTGACGCCAAGATGTTTTTGAATATAAAGACTTTGTCAATGACTCTATTGAAGCTGATCACACTTTCGATATGTCGTGACTTTTATTCGTTTAACAACGAAATACAGCTGAAAAAACAATAACAATAATCAAATAAGTTGTTAGAAATCAATGAGTTAATTCTTGGGCATGATTCTGGACTATCATTTTAGGATTCACTTTACGAAGAAACTTTAATTATTAAAAAAGCATTTCAATAAAAAGTGCTTAATAGTGAGACAATTAATAGTAGTTAATTATTTGCTTTTTAGAATTAGAATCACACATTTTCCTTAATAAAATAACAATTAAGATGAAGTATCAGAAATTATTTCAGCAATACGAGTTAAGCGGATATCATTTAGAAAACCGTTTTTTAATGGCTCCAATGACGCGCTCAAGAGCTTCACAGCCTGACGATATTCCAAATGCTTTAATGGCAGAGTATTATGCTCAGCGAAGTACGGCCGGAATTATAATTACAGAAGCAACCCAAATTTCTTTACAAGGAAAAGGTTATGCAAAAACACCTGGAATTTATAGCCAGCAGCAAATAGAAGGCTGGAAATTAGTAACAAATGCAGTACATAAAAAGGGAAGTAAAATATTTTTGCAGTTATGGCATGTTGGCAGGGTAAGCAGTTCAAAAGTCAACGGATTACAGCCTATAGCTCCTTCTGCATTAACTGCTCAAAATACCAACGTTTACATATTTGATGGTGCTTCAAACGGAGATGCAACTTTTGTTCCGGTAGATGAGCCTAGAGAAATGAGCAAAACCGATATTGATACTGTAATTAAAGAATTTGTACAAGGTGCTATAAATGCTATTGAAGCCGGATTTGATGGTGTAGAAATTCACGGAGCAAACGGTTATTTGATCGATCAGTTTTTACGAAGCAATAGCAATACAAGAACAGATGAATATGGCGGAACAAAAGTAAATAGAATTCGTTTATTGATTGAAATTTCAAAAGCAACCGCCAATGCAATCGGAAAAGAAAAAACAGGAATAAGACTCTCTCCATTCATCAGCTTTAAGGATATGAACGATCCTGAGATTTTGCAAACTATAATGCTTGCTGCAGAAGAATTGAACAAACTCGATGTTGCTTATGTACATCTTTGTGAGGCTGATTGGGATGATGCACCACAAATTCCAATTGATTTTAGAATTAAGCTTAGAGATACATTTAAAAATACCATTATTGCCACAGGTAATAAAACTCCTGAAGAAGCGGAGCAATTACTTCAGGAAAATTTGGTCGATTTAATTGGATTTGGAAGAAATTTTTTAACCAATCCGGACTATCCTGCTAAAGTAAAACAAAATTTGAGCTTAAATAAAATTTCAGACAATCATACTTTATTTGGAGGTGGTACAGCAAGAGGTTATACAGATTATCCTTTTATAAAGTAACATCAATAAACAAGTTTGAAAAGCACCTTGAATAGAAACTTAAAAAAAAGATTATGAAAAATGAAAATAAAACATGGTTTGTTACAGGAACTTCTCAGGGAATTGGCCTTATTTTAGTGAAACAACTATTGGCACAAGGATTTAATGTTGCTGCTACAGCCCGAAATAAAGTATCGCTTAAAAGTGCAGTAGGTATTTCGTCTACTCAGTTTTTGCCTTTAGAGGTCAATTTAATTGACGAAGAAAGTGTAAAAAAAGCAGTAAGTACAACTATAGAACATTTTGGTTCTATAGATTATGTAGTTAACAATGCTGGTTATGGTTTAATTGGAGGAATAGAAGAAAGCTCTGATGCAGAAGTTCGTGCCAATTTTGATGTTAATGTCTTTGGGTTATTAAATGTTACCAGAGCCATTTTACCTTACATGCGAATAGCAAAATTTGGCCACATTATCAATCTATCTTCTGTTTTTGGTCTAATTGCCGGTGCAGGGTGGGGAGTTTACTGCGGTACCAAATTTGCTGTTGAAGGTATTTCTGAAGCCCTTGCGCAAGAAGTGGAACCTTTTGGAATTAATGTGACTTTGATAGAACCGGGCTATGTACGCACGAACTTTTTAAATAGTTCTTCACTAATTGCTTCAAAAAATCCTATTGAAGATTATACAAGTATTCGTGAAGGTGTAAACGCCCATCAAAATGATCTTCCAGGTAAACAGCTGGGTGATCCGGACAAAGTAGCCGATTTAATTATAAAAATATCTCAGAATCCCGACCCGCCGCTTCGTTTACTTACAGGTTCGGATGCTTATGGATTTGCGAATTATAAGATTGATTCGCTGAAAACTGAAATGGAAGCAAATAAAGAACTTACTTTTTCAACAGACTTCGTATCATAATTTCATTGCTTACTAATATTAATGCTTAATTTTTACTGCTCCATAGGTTTTCATGTTGATCCCTAAAAAGGTAACTGTTTTTCAGACAGGGTTCGATACCATTCTAAATGAAAAAGCCTTTAAACATGATTGTTTAAAGGCTTTTTGTTTTTTAAAGTTACTTTTAGGACTTTACATGGCGGAGAAAGAGGCTCCTGAACCTTTATGTTTTTCCCAATTAAAATGGGACTTCGCAATTGTCTTTAAGAACTGGGTTACCAATAGGTCACTCATGAAATTTTAGTGTATAAATACGTAGTAAATTTGGTGAAAATTTTTGAGATAGCCTAGAAAAAAAGCTGAATTTCATCTTGGATAAGGTATTATATAATGAGTTGTTTTTAGATGATAATAGAAGAAAATAAAAAATCTTGCTGTAATTGGTTATTGGGCTATAAAATAAAAATGAGGTAGTAAGATGAATTAAAAGTTATGTTTAGCAGGAGGAATTAAAAGAACAGCTGAAAAAATAGATGCAAGAGCTACTTGTCAAGTATATGATGGAAAAAACTTGACATTTAATATATATTACTTATCTTTGTAGATGATTATGAAGGTAACAGATAAAATAGAACGTAAGATAAAACAAATAGCTCCAGGAGAGGTGTTTGGATATGATACTCTGGGACTTGCTTCTAATGAAGTTTTAGCAGGTGCTAAAGCACTTAGTAGATTAAAAGAAAAAGGAGTTATTAGAAGAGCAAGAAAAGGATATTATTACAAGCCGAAGGTATCTGTATTTGGTGAACAAAAACCAAGAGAAGATGTGTTGCTTGGGTTGTATTTATTTGATAATAATAAGCAAACAGCTTATGTTACAGGGACAAGACTCTATAACAGACTGGGGCTTACTACTCAGGTGCCGAAATCTATTCGTATCGCTTCCCTTGATCGACAAGTAAAAGGCAAAATAGGTAATTTATTTATTAAACCGGCCAAGAGTTATGTAAAGGTAACTTCGGAAAGTATCCGTTATCTGGAAATTTTGGATGTTATGAAAGATTTTAATACGATACCTGATTTACAAAAAAAAGACGGACTTGCTTATTTAAAAAAAGCGATACGTAATTTAAAGAATAGTGAGATGAAAAAGTTAGTTACTTACGGAATTTCTTATCCTCCAAAAGTAAGGGCCTTACTTGGTGCTCTTTTAGAAGATAATACTGATTGCGATAATTTAAAAAAGCTTAAGAAGTCCATAAATCCTGCTAGTCGTTACCAATATGGATTTAGTGCTACATTACTTCCAACTGCTCAATCCTGGAATATATCATAATGAATTTACATTTAGACAAAGACAATTTTGAAGGTGCTATTATAGCGGCGGCGGATTATTTTTCAATTCCGGAGATTTTCATCGAAAAAGATTACTGGGTTACTTATGCATTATCCGAATTATTTCACTCGAAGGCAAAAGAAGGAATTGTATTTAAAGGCGGAACATCGCTTTCGAAATGTTATAAGATTATCGAGAGATTCTCTGAAGATATTGATCTGGTAGTTGTAAAACAGGACAGTGATACAGGAAATGATTTAAAAAGAAAATTAAAAGAGATAACAACTATTGTTGATGAATCTATTTTGAAAGAAGTTTTAGGCGATTCCAATACCAGTAAAGGCGGAAGTTTAAGAAAAATAGTTTATTCATATCCAAAAATTGGAATGTCCGGTGATTACGGGCAGGTTAGAGAACATATTACTGTAGAGGTTTCACATTTGGGTAATTTTAAACCTAATGAGACAAGATCTATCTGCACTCTTATTGCTGATTATATTAAAACTATCCCAAACTCTGAGTTGATTGCTCAATTTGGTCTGGAAGATTTCGAGGTTAAGACTTTGGCTGTAGAGCGGACTTTCTGCGAGAAAATCATCAGTCTTGTTCGTTTTTCTTATACGGAGAATCCGCTGGAAGATTTATCTAAAAAGGTTCGCCATACTTATGATCTGCATCAGCTATTGCAGCTTAAAGAAATACAGGATTTTGCAGCTTCCCAAGAATTTGACAGTATGCTTCTGCAAGTAGGAATGGATGATGATAAGGCTATTCCTAATGATAAAAACTGGCTTTATGAGCATCCAAAAGATGCCCTTATTTTTAGCAAGACTTCTATTGTGTGGAATCAAGTAAAAAAAGTTTACTCAACTTCTTTTAAAGAATTGGTAACGGGTAATCTTCCTGATGAAAATAAAGTTCTTGAAACTTTACTATTTCTTTCTGATCGTATTCAAAAAATGAAATGGTCTATTAAAAAATAAATTTTATTTAGAATTTGACAAGTCAAATTCTAAATCTATTTTGGGTCTGTGGATCAGTTTTTTTTAATTGAAAAATTAGTATGAAAACGCTACTTCTAGCTTGATTTGTTTTATATCCTTGCACGGTAGGCTAATTTACGTAACACTCTAGGCTAACTTAAGTACAACGTTGTAAGCTAATTTACATGGAAAAATTAAAAGCGTAGGAGAAAAGATAGAACCTTTTGCACTTTGCTTTTGAGGAGGAAATCGAAGCACAAAAGCCGATATTATTAAGATTCAATTGAAAAACGGTTATTGAATTTTGCACTTCAGCCCGCCTGATGCAAAACCTTACAGTCAGTAAGATTTCTATTTTTTATTTCGTCTCATTCATTCATTCATTCATTCATTCATCCGTAAAATCATTTCAGTAATTCTCTTTGTCTCAGAATATGAGAAAATTGGTTTAAAATAATTTACATAACCAAGAAGCTCATTGACAGTCAAAATCTTCACATACTGAAACTCCTCTTTTGGTTTTGTATTAATCAAAACAATTAGATTTTTGATTGGTATTTTTTTGTCACCCCAATGATGCTTGTCTAAACGTAAATGATAATTACTCATCTCATTATTTAGTAGATAAAATAATGCAAAGTTCGTCCTCTTAATTTGTTCTACAGGTGAACGTAAGCTTAAATTTTCCAATGATTTTTCACTCCAATTTTTTGTCTCAATAAGAAATATTCCCGATGGCCCTACAAGTATATGGTCAATTTGAACGGACTTTATGTAATCATTTTCATTTCTATTATAGATTGCAGGTGAAAATGAAACTGCAAAATCATTAATCAAAAAATATTCGTCAGATAGGGTTTCTTCTAATGTCTTGACTACTTTTTGTTCTCCTAACGCACCATAAATGAAACTGTTATGTTCATCTATTTTTGTTTTTTTTCTTTCAAGTTCTGATAAAGGATATAGAGCACTTTGTCTTACTGCTTCATTAAAATGTGAAGTTATAAATTGATAGCGATTGTTTTTGATCTCGTAGTCTTCAACAAGTTTGCTTATTGACATTTTTACTATAATTTCAAAATTATTTTCTTTGCGTTTAATTTTTCTTTTATAGTTCCAATATTTTAAACTACGGACTAGTTTCCGAAAAAAGTTTGTTGAAGCATTGCTTGTTGAAATATTCAGTTTTTGTTTCAGCTTATCAATTTCATTTGTCAATATTTGGATCGATTGCTGTCTTTGTGTTTCGATTGCTGTGTCTAAATTTGGCAAATCTATATTGAGGATGTTTTTTTCTTGCCCAATCAGATTTTCGTGATGAGAAATTAATTGCTGTCGTAAAATTGTATATGATTTTTGAAAATCAATAACCTCTTTTAATGACTTAAAGTCATAGATATTGTTTTGCTCTAAATGTAATTTTAAAGTCGTCAGTGAACCAATCTTATTATAAGTCTTGCACATTCTGTCTGCCAGTTGTTAATTGTTGGGTACCATTACTTATTATTTCCTGTTCTTCGTTATTTTTTTTAGGCAAATTTATGATAGAGGTCTTTTTACCATATTAAATTTTCTGCCAGTACCCCCATTAAAGGTGTAGGAATATCATGTTTTTGTAAATTTTCCTGAAACCATTATCAGATAGGTTAAACTCTTTGGCTCAGATCAACATAAGTTTTTCATATAATTCCTGCCTAGTTAAAATTATAACATTCATAGAATTTAATATTTGAATAATTTGTTTGCATAAATTGTTCTTCTTGACTGTTATAAAATTAATGAACAAAATATAATTACTTTATTACAGTCATGTTTCACTTGCATCTTAAGAATATTATATTTCGTCTAAATTTCCAGTTTAAATTGTATTCCATTTTCAAGATAATTGTTCAAAGTTATAAAGGATTGTCCTAGCTCATTTAAATTGATTTCCAGTCTATAAAATTTGATTTCACCACTGGCATCATCCATGCCCCTAAATTTTGATAAGTTTTCTCGATACTCTATAAAATCAGCTTTTGAGGTTATATATACTTTCTCTTCGGAATCCCAAATTCCATAGTTGTTTTGAAAATCTTCATAATCGGAATCATAGTAGTGATCATCGTCAATTTGAAATTCTGCCCAGGGATACAATGTTTTTAAACTTTCTGGTCCATGAAAATGAAAAAAATAACCTTCACTTAAAGTAATATCTTTTCCGTTTTTATTTACCTTTTTCAGAGTGATTTTTGCTTTACCACTTAGTTTGTTAACCCATTCTTCAATTTCAAGAATTAAATATTTTCCACGATTAATTTTTGATATTAAATTTTTGTGGATGGCCAATCTTTGCAGCCTTTGAAAGTATATGGGAAGTCTATTATAACTTTTGATTTCGAATAAAGCTTCTTGATTTAAACGTTGAGATTTTGGAATATCAATTTTCCATCTACTTTTAGTATATTGAATTTTTTCTTCAATAATTTTTTCCCAAAGAGTATGTCCTGTTTCGGGGTTGTGCAAAACAAGAATAATAGGCAGAGAATGTTTTAACCAATACTTAAGATGTACCGGATCACCATCATATGTAATTTCTCCAAAACGATTTTCTTTGAAATAACTTTTTCCGGATTTTATTTGGACTCCTATTAATTGACCAGTTGGTTCATCATTTTCACAGATTTCAACCTCCATATCAATACCGACATCGGTTTGAAGTATATCTCTAGGAATCCATCCGTAGTCAAGAAATATTTTTTCAACGGCATTTACACCAAGCCTTTCAGTATTTTTATATCGTTTCATAGTGTTTTTTTTAAGATAACATGAAACCTTTAATTTTGTCGTGTTTGGGAACTGAAACTGAGTTTTTCTTCCAAACGAAAATACGAATTAAATGATAATTTTATAGACATCAAATATGGTAAGGCATCTTTATATAATTAGTACTTTTATTTATTCGAACTTGTCAGTTAAAAATTTCTAA
>NZ_MUGS01000068.1 GCF_002222055.1 Flavobacterium araucananum | reverse complement strand
ACTTACGCTATCCTCTTTTTTGTTATTTCTAAGGTTTTTCTGGTACGTCTTAGGGTTTTCTTATTTTTAGTCTTTGAACATGAGCCGTTTTTAAAAACTTCGCAGCTTTTTTAGCCTTTTTTGGGGGTGTGTTCTTTTTGGGGCTGGAATTCACAGATACACTCCTACTCTTCTTTTAAATACAACTGCAATAGCCCCGATGGGAGTGAAAATCCTTTTGCGCCGGGGTTCGGCGCAAAAGATTGAAACAAACAGCGGGATTAAGCTCCTTAAAACTTCAAAGAGGTTTTTAAAACATAATACTATATAAGGTGAGAACTTATCTTGAGTTCCTTTGACTCCAAAACAAACCTAACAGGTTTTCAAAACCTGGTAGGTGGCAGGATCAAAAAGCTTGTCCTATATATAAGGACAAAAAAAAACCGACAGTTTTCAAAACTGTCGGGTTTGTTATGGATTTACTCTTATGTATAATAAGGTAACTAATTTCAAAAACGGTTACCTTATACAGTAACCGTTTTAAGTATTATGGTAATCTTATTTAATAATTAGTTTTTGAACTGCTGTATTCCCATCTTGTTCTACCTTTATAATATATACTCCAGTTGACAACGCAGATACATTCAATTCATTTTTCTCTGTTTTAACTGAAAGCAGTTTTTTACCAGACATGTCAGATATCCAAATGCTCTTAGTACTACCAGATGCTGTTTCTATGTACACTTTACCATTTGTAACAGGATTAGGATATAATACAAAACCATTTATTGTATTAACCGGCAATCCTAAAGTACAAACTGTAGTCGATACATTTACTGTACGTGTAACTGATGATTCATTTTGCGATGCATCTTTTACGGTGTAAGTCAATGTATATAGCCCAGGAGTGTTTACATCAACAGTACCTGAAACGAGAACTGCTGCAGTTATATCTGTATTTAGATTGTCTGTTGCTGTATAACCTGGTTCTGTATAAACACATCCTTTATTTATAGAAACTATAGCGTCTCCCAGAAGAGTTATGGTTGGTTTAGCAGCTTCGATTGTTACTGTCCAGTATTCTATGGTTCCGTTTTGGGCAGTTACATTGTAAACTACAGGTATAGTATAGTTTAATGTTGTTACTCCGCTTGTTTGAATATAAGTACCAATACGTAACGTAGCAAAATCTGAAAGTTGAACGGTAGGAACTAATGCACTTAAATTGGCATTATTATTTACCAAAACTTTTACCGTTTTTGCCGTAGCATCTATAACGCTGGCTCCTACTTGGTTTGCTACTGTGTACGCAATAATACTTGCCTGAGAATTCTTTGCATTAACAGTAACTGTATAGTTTGTTTGCGAAAGTTTGTTCTCTGAGACTACAGTTACAAAGAAACTGTTGGTATAATTTGAAGCTACTACTTTTGAATTTAGTTGTTTTACTCCATCAACATAAAGTTCTGCACCTGGAGAAACCGCGAAATCTGCCACTAAATTAGTTACATCATAACCAAATGGTACTGTTTTGGCAGCACTATTTCCAACAATCTCTGTATTGATTTCTTGTGGAAGACCCGGATTTGAAACTGTTTTAAAATCATAAGACAGTAATTTACTCTCACTGCTTAATCCTGTAATAACTTTTACAGTATATGTTTCTGTAATTCCGGTATTAAAACCAACTCCTTCTACTGTTAGCGTAACTGGATTTGTATAATCGTTTGGCGTTACTCCGTTTACCTGAGTTGTTCCGCTAATTTTTGCAATACTTTTCATTCCTAATGAATAATTAGCAATTGCAGCTGTTACATCAGATCCGTCGTTTAATAAAACCGAAAATGTTTTGGTTGCTGCATCATAAGAAGATGAAAGTTGATTTACAAAATCTAATTTTTGCAATAAAACCGGAACATTCCAGAATTTTCCTTCTCCAATACCGTTGGTGTCAGCATTTGTTACTACAGCTGTGTTATCACTAATTGTACTATCGAAAACAAATTGTTTATCTCCTTCTGAAAAGGAATAATAAGCTAATAGTCCCGGTTCGTTTCCAACATATTTTGTTGTTGAGTTGGCCGCAATTGTAGCCTGACTACGAACTCCTGACCAGATACGAACCTCATCTATGTTACCGTTTAAACCACGTGCTAAACCAGCATTGTTTCCTATATAAGCTGCTGCTGCTGCATTTGAAGAAGCTGCATTTGCTGTTCCTGTACTTGTATAAGGTACTGATACTCCATCTATATAAACAGTGTACACATTGGCAGCACTTACTGTATAAGCGATATGATGCCAGGTATTTTGTTTAATAGAGTTTAGCGCTGTATTGATAACATAAGATCCTGTAGCTGTTGTAATAGAAATTACTAAACTGTTTTCCTTATAAATAGACAAACTACTATTGTTATGGATAAATGCTAATACTGTGCTTTTATCTAAAATTCTACCAAAAACGGTTGTTGCTTTTTGATTTACCCAAGCTTCAAACGTATAGTTGTTCGTAATATTCAGAGCAGGAGTAATATCTGTTTTGATAAAATCATTTACTCCGTCAAAAGTTCCGGTAACATTTGTAGCATAATTTGCAGCATGCGAAAGTGTTACAGATTTAGAATCATTTGTTGGATCTGTATCTGCAACTAATTTTGTATACGCATCAATTGTATAATCTCCGGGAGCACCTAAATTAGCTTTTACTGTAAAAGTAAAATTAGCTGTTGCTCCTGCTGCAATTGAAGCTGTAAAATTTTGTACTACTTCTGTCCCACCGTTAATTTTGTAAGCAACCGGGAAATTCGAAATTGCTGAATTTGAGTAATTGCGAATCAAAGCTGTAACTGAAACTGGTGCATTTCCTGGTTTAACAGGCGCTACTATTCTTTCTACACTTGCATCTGCAGCTGTAAAAGGTAGTACGTTTATGGTATACTCTTCTACTTCGAAATCACTTCTTGAACTTGTTAATCCGTCGATAGTTGGTCCAAGATTAACATTATAATATTCTGATGGTGAACGGAACATGTGTATTACACGCATTAACTTTTCGCCCGCAACTGTTCCTGCAGGAATTGTTACTCCTCCTACCAAAGTAATGTTGTTTCTAAAATAATGTGTATTTGTTGTTGACGGAATAGCCGGTGATGCAGAAGTTGGCGTAGTATTTACCCAAAAAGTTCCTGCATAAAATTCATCTGTCAGATTACCATCTCCATTTAAATCAATTACAATCATAGTAAATACTCCAACTGCTGATGCTGATTGGTCTCTTGTAATTGGTGTTTCTGGTTTTGTAATGGTTATTTCCGGCTGATAAGTAAAACCTGCATAAACCGGAATTTTTACATTTTTAAAATCTGAATATGCTGTAGTTCCTGAATTGTTTACAACATCATTCCATTTTAATTTAGAAATTGCATATCCATCTGTATTGGTATGAACCGGCAAATCATTTTTGTTATATACAATTTTTTCACGTACATCATTACTAACATTATCATCTGCTATATCAACTCCACTTTTTATGGTGTAAGTAGCATTGACAGTAGATAAATCTGCTTTGGTTGCGAAAGTAAAACTTACAGTGGCATAAGCTGCAATTGTAGGTACTACATCTGTAACTTTAGCTCCGCCATTTACCTGATAAAACACAGGGTAATTAGTTAAAACCGTTGGTCCTACATTAGTTACTCGAATTGTTATATCGTTCGTGCTGGATTTTTTACCTAATACCTCTGGTGTTACTATAGAGGCAATTGCAACATCATTAACAATTGGTTTTGCAACACAAGTAATATCTGCAACCCATCCTGCTTCGTTTACTTCGACATCTGAAGTGAATCTAAAAGTCAACTCTCCTCCAACAGCTGTAGAAGTTAATGATGGTGGTAACGTACTTCCTGTAAATGTGCCTAACAACGGAGATGCAGTTGTTGGCCCATTATAGATGTATAAATAATCATAATCCTGCTCTACATCAAAGGCACTAAAGTTTACATTAATACTACTTCCTATAGTTGCAGGTTTAAACGTTATCGTTTGTGTAAGCTGATCGCCATAATTAGCATAACGAGTTCCGGCATCTGTAAATACAGCTGAACAAGTAGTTACTGTAGCTGCTGATCCTATTAAAATATCAGTTCCGGAATTGGTCACTAATTTTGATATTGTATTATTTTCTGCAACAGTATCACCTGTATAATTTACTTTTCCTGCTACCGTATATACGCCCGGAGCTGAAAAATCTGCTTTTTGAACAAAATCATAAGATACTTCGCTAAGCGGATTTAATGGCCCAGGAATAGTTTCAACTACTTCTGTCCCATTATTTATTTTATAAGAAACCGGAATATTACTTACGGCAACCGGAGAGTGGTTGTAAACTTTTATTTTTACTGTTTCATTAGCTGTCAGTCCCGTGTTAGGAGTAAGTGACGATAGCGCAAGATCTGTTGCTGTTGCTTCAAAAAGGGAAACATTATCAATAAATACAGAGTTATAGACATTATCACTACTTACTACAATAACATCGTTATCGATAGCAGATTCAAAACCAATACTAAAGGTAGTTCCTGCATAAGCAGATAAGTCATAGATTAGTTCTGTACTACCTGTTAAAGCAGTACCTCCATAAACACCTACATTTTCATAGCTATTTATCGGAGTACCATTGACTACCAGTCTAAAAAAGTTTTTATTTACTGGTCCAACACTATTCCAAATTAAATTAAATTTAAGACGAAGTGCTTTTCCGGCAAGACTTGTAGCATCGATATCACAAAAAGATACTTTTTGAATAAAGTTTGGATTGTTAGTAAAAGCATTTGCTGTTGTACTTGCTACCCATGGAGCCGATGGTGCATCGCCAGAACCTGACATTTTTGCTCCATCTAAAAAATCAGGATTAATATATTCATATTTTACAGTTCCTGTTACACCTTCTGTAAATACATAATTGGTTGCTTTTCTTGCATTAAAGTTTTCTACAAAAGGCAAACTTAATGCGCTAATAACTGGTTGAGAAACTGGTTCTACATTTACAGCTCTAACTCTTTCTGAAACAATTCCGGTTGCAATATCTACAGTTCTAACAGAAAACCAGTTGTTTTCTCCCGGAGTAAGGTTGGTAAAAGTATAAGTAGGATCTGTTACAGTTGCTACAACATCAAACTTATATCCGTTCATTTTTAAAACCTCATATTTTGCACCCACAATAGGATCCCAACTCATAACATAAGATGAAGTACCACATACTGATGGAGCAATAACCAAATTTTTAGGTTCTGTAATAATATTAAAAACAGCTGTTGAAACATCGACTTTTGTACCTGCACTAATTCTTATTTTTGCATTTGCAACAAGTCCTACCGGAGCTTTCCAAGCAAAATTTCTGGCCGAAGACGGAATATCTTTTGCTATGGTTTGGTACGTTAGTCCGCCATCAACTGAATATTCGATTGTAAACTTTTTTGCTTCACCTTCATAATCCCAACGAATATATTCTGTAGTATCTGTATTAAATTTTTCTCCTCCTACAGGATAAGTAAGAATTAATTCCGGAGCTACAAGATCGTATACTACAGAAAACTCCTGAGTATTTAAGGGAACTTTTGAACCTGTTACAATAATTTTATACGTTCCTGCCGCAGGATTGTCTAAAGTTACCTGTTCGATATTATTCATATTATCTACTCCACGAACTGCATTTGCATTTGGCGTAGTAGGATTTAAAACCCATGGTAAAGTGGTTACACCATCTTTTACAATTTTAATATCCAAATCATTTACCTGTATTGAAGTTGCTCCTGGAGTTCCTTCAACATCTGTATAAGCTAGTAACACTTTTAATGTTACTAATCCTGCCGGAACGACAATCTCTTTTTCATAAGTGGCTCCGTTAGCAACAGTTCCGGTATAAAACGCTTTATTATCTAAAGCTTTTACAGCTCTTAAACCATTCAGGTTACCAAATCCATATTTGTAATCAGGACCTGGATTTCCTGCATCTTTGGCTGTATTTGTTACCAAAGCTTTCATTAAAGAAGCTAATGGTTTTGTACCATAGATATTTTTATATCTTTCATACAGCAAAGCCACTGTACCTGTCGTTCCCGGAGTTGCCATAGAGGTTCCGCTCATTACCTGATACGAGTTACTGTAATCTAATGAATAAACATCTGTACCAACTGCCGCAATCTGAGGTACTAAACGACCATCAATTGTAGGTCCAAAACTACTATAACTACTAATTAAATCATCAGGATTATTTGCCGCTACATGCAATGCATTTTTTGAATTTTTTGTCGATGTATTAAAACCTCCCGGGTATGCTGTTTGAGCATTTCCGTTTGAGTAAATCGTTAATAGATAAGGAAACAAATTTGTAACTCTGTCATCTCCATAATCCCCAGTATCATAACGTCTAGTGTTATATCCAGAAGTTAAGTTTACACCGTATGAATTTGATGTAATCTCAATACCATCCTGACTAGCGGCTATAATTCTTTCTTGCTGAACAGTTAAATTATTAGATTGTACATTAAAATTCCATCCGTACATTTGTACTTCCGGAGCCATCCCTCTTGCTTTTGGGTCTAATAAACCGGCACCACCAATGGTTCCGGAAACGTGATCCCCGTGCGAAGAATTTGATTCATACTCTCTGTTAATAACTCTTCCGGTATGATCTTTATGTTGTTCCAGATTTCCATCCCAAATACCAACTTTTACTCCTTTACCTGTTAATCCATAACCTAATCCCGGTATTGTAGATCCTAAGACATTCGCTTTATGCGAAGTCAAACCAGGTTTATTATCACTTTCGACCGGTGCAGGTACTAACTCTATATTTTGTACCCAATTGAATTTTGCAATTTCTTCCAGTTTTTCTATCGAAGCCTGAAGATATAATTGACTAAATTCTTCAACGTTCTTTGGACTTTTTACAAATAATGATGCTAAGTCTTGTGTGATAGCTTTATTATCAACTCCTTTAAAATAGCTAATAACAACTTTTACCCCATTGCCTTCTGTAGCATAATCCGGAATAACATTATCAACAATCATTGGATCTAATTTATATTTAGGATCGATAGCAATCGATGCTCTAATATTATCAGAAACAGTGCTCTTGCTATAAAATTCAGAAGAGATTGCTGCATAATAAGCGTTGTTAGACAAATAACTAAGTAACGTTATTCCTTGCGCTTTTAATTTTTGTTGCTCATCTACCGATGGTATTTTGGTAAATTGCAACAAAGTATACTCCGTTTTAGGATTTTGCTTCGCTGTACTTTTTTTATCTTTAAATTGTTGTTTAAAAGTTGCCGAGGTAGCAATTTTATTCCCATTTAAAGAAACTGTAAAGTCAGTATCAGGTCCCTTTTGCGACCATACAGTAATGGTCAGTAGTAACATAAATAAACTAAGTAATTTTATTCTCATAATGTAATATGTTTTGGTTAACAAATGGTTGCGAAGAGTAAACCTACAAATTAAACTTTCAAAAACAAATATTATCTATTTATAATTTGTTAAAAAAAGAACATAATTACATGATAAGCGGCAAATATCTAACAAAAACACAGGATTAGTCGACTATTGTAGTAGAAATTAAAATTAAAATTAAGTAAGTAAATTCTTTTATTTGAAAAATTTCTTGTAATCCAAAAATTATTTTTAATAAAAAAAGACCTACAAGTTAGTTTTGCAGGTCTTCTAATGTAAATTCTATGTAAACTTTTATTTTGGTTCCTTGACCTCTTGTTTCGCTTTTGCTTGCCAATGATTCATTAAATCATCATAATTTACGGGATTTGCGGCTTTCTGATTTACCAAACGTCCGGACTCAAATGCCCGGAGTAGAATAGTTTCTATTAAATAGTCTTCATTGGCCTCATAGGGCTTATATTCTGTTTTTAAACTTATATCAAATAAATTGGCTGTAGTATTTGAAACAAAGGCTTTGAAACCACTTTTTAGAGTTCGGATTAATTCATAAGTTGTTATTCCGGTTTGTCTGTGAATAAGCTTTACCAGAATTTGTCCTTGTCTGCGCGAGAGCTTTTTAAGTCTCTCTTCGAATTCATTGTTGAGATAATCTTCTACAATTTTAAAATATTTTTTCTTTTCCCGATTGGTTTTCAAACGCGCCATTCCGCTATTTAAAGCCGTTAGTCTGTCTGCCGCTAATTTGGCATAGGGATATACTTTGTAAACCCTGTTTTGAAGAATCAAAAATTGTTTTTGAACTTCAGGATCTAGCTTCTCTTTAGAAATAATAATCTCAGGTAATTCTATTGTATCGTTCAGGATAGAATCCTGCTCCGTTAATATATAGCCCATTTGTTGGTTTTCTTTAGGCTTAACCTGGGCCTGACTTGCAAACGAAATCATTATAAGGAATAAAATGCAGTAGGTAAATCTCATTGAATCATAATTTAAGTGTAAAATTATATATTTATATACAACTCTAATACCAAATTTATAAATTAGCAAAAAATATTTTTATGAGCACAGAATCTATCTTAAAAGATACCTCAATAGCTTTCCTGGAAAGCTACCTAAATAACGCCTCACCTACCGGATATGAAAGTGAAGGACAAAAACTCTGGATGAATTATTTGAAACCTTACGTAGATACTTTTATTACAGATACGTATGGAACCGCTGTTGGAATCATTAACCCGGATGCTCCTTTTAAGGTTGTAATAGAAGGTCATGCTGATGAAATTTCATGGTATGTAAATTATATTACGGATGATGGTCTACTATATGTCATACGAAATGGTGGTTCTGATCATCAAATTGCACCATCGAAAAGAGTGCATATTCATACTAAAAAAGGAATTGTAAAAGGTGTTTTTGGCTGGCCGGCAATCCACACACGTTTGCGTGATAAGGAAGAAGCTCCAAAAATTAGCAACATTTTTATTGATTTAGGTTGCGAAACCAAAGAGCAAGTCGAAGCAATGGGCGTTCATGTAGGTTGCGTGATTACATATCCTGATGAATTTATGATCTTAAACGAAAACAAATTTGTTTGTCGCGCAATTGATAACAGAATGGGTGGATTCATGATTGCCGAAGTAGCCCGTTTATTGCATGAAAACAAAAAAACACTTCCGTTTGGTCTTTATATTGTAAACTCAGTTCAGGAAGAAATTGGTTTGCGTGGTGCCGAAATGATTGCACAAACTATTAAACCAAATGTTGCCATCGTAACAGATGTTTGTCATGATACTACTACCCCAATGATCGATAAAAAAGTAGAAGGTGATCTTAAAATGGGCAAAGGTCCGGTTATTGCCTACGCACCTGCCGTACAAAATAAACTACGTGATTTGATTGTTGATACTGCACAGGAAAATAAAATTCCGTTTCAGCGTCACGCCACATCCCGTGCAACAGGAACAGATACAGATGCATTTGCTTACAGTAATGGCGGTGTAGCATCTGCATTGATTTCTTTGCCTTTGCGCTACATGCACACAACCGTAGAAATGGTTCATAGAGAAGATGTAGAAAATGTGATTCAGTTAATTTATCAGTCACTATTAAAAATTGAAAATAATGAAACCTTTTCTTATTTTAAATAAGAAAAAATCTAAAAACACAAATTCGGTTATTGCTATGATAACCGAATTTGTAAATAAAACTTTAAATGAAAATATTACTACTCGAAGACGATTTTACTTTATCTAAAGAAATCTCCGTATTCTTTGCTTCAAAAGAATTCGAGTGCTTCCCTTATTACGATGGAACCTTATTATTAAAAAAGTATTTTCCTTACGAGTACGACTTAATAATTCTTGATATAAATGTTCCGGGAATAAACGGAATCGATGTTTGTAAAGGTATTCGCGAAATCGATAAAAAAACACCAATTATCATGCTTACTGCTTTTAGTGAGATTGATGATAAACTGGCTTCGTTTGATAATGGTGCAGACGATTATTTGGTAAAGCCTTTTCATTTTCAGGAATTGTATGCCCGAATTTCTTCTTTATTAAGACGAAAAGAAATACCGCAACAAGTCGAAAAAAAGATTATTATTCAGGATTTAGAAATTCAGGAAACAGAAATGAAAGTCTATCGTCAGGACAAAGAAATAAAGCTTACACCAAAAGAGTTCAAGCTTATCCTGATTCTGGCACATGCCAAAGGAAAAATCTTATCGAAACAGTTTATAGCCGAAAAACTCTGGGATTATCATATCGAAACGAATCAGAATACGATTGAAGTTTATATTAATTTTCTAAGAAAAAAAATCGATAAAAACCACGATACAAAACTCATTCGAACCAAGATAGGTTACGGATATTATCTGAGCGATCACGAATGACATTAAAAAATCGAATATCACTATTAGTCAGCCTTTTGTTTACAATCCTTTTTGGGTTGGCTTCTACCTTGATATTCTTTTTATATTCTAATTTTAGAAAAGAAGAATTTAGGGATCGACTTGAAATAAAAGCTTTTTCGAATATAAAACTATTGGTAGATGTTAAAGAAGTTGACAGTCAGCTCTTAAAAATGATTGATCAAAACTCTATTAACGAGCTTTACAATGAAAAAACATTAATTTTTGATTCTAAATACAAGCTTATTTATAGTAGCATTGATGATGCTAAAATAAATTGGTCTGTTGAAGATTTGGAATATCTAAAACAAAACAATAACTTTTTTAAGCAACAAGGCGATTACGAGGTTTATGGTGTTTATTATCACAACAAAAATGAGGATTTTTATGCTTTAATTTCGGCTACAGATAATTATGGCAAGCGAAAATTATTATTTTTAAGATATACACTTGTTGCTTCGTACCTGTTTTTTACCTGTCTTTGCTGGATCTTAACCTCGTTTACGATCAAAAAAGTAATGAGTCCTTTAAGTACATTTCATCAAAGGATTAAAGATATAAATGAAAACAATCTCGATACACGATTAGAATCTAAAACAACTAATAACGAAGTTGATCTAATCGCCAACGAGTTTAATTTTATGATGGATCGCATTGAGCATTCGTATCAAAAGCAAAAAGAATTTACTGCAAATGCGTCTCATGAGCTCAGGACACCTTTGTCCCGAATTATTTCTCAGATAGAGAATATGATTTCAGATCCTAATACATCACTAAAGGGACGAACTTTTTTAAAAATTATTCTAACAGATGTAAATCAATTAACCGAATTGATAAATTCGTTATTGATCTTATCAAAAATAGACAATAAAAAATACGAAGGCACTGAATTTCACAGAATGGATGAGATCCTTTTCTCGGCAATTGAAAAATTAAACAGTAGTTTTCCTGATTTTCTCATCTCTTTTGAAATAGAAGAAAATGAAAATTTAGATACTGCTCTGGAGATTAAGGGTAATAAAAAACTATTAGAAGTTGCGCTAAGCAATGTCTTAAAAAATGCCTGCGTGTACTCTGACAATAAACAGGCAAAAGTCAAAATAAGTTCTGCAAATGATACCCTGATCATTTCGGTTTCAAACACAGGAACCACTTTAAATCAAAACGAACAAAAAAATCTTTTTCAGCCGTTTATGCGTGGCGAAAATTCAAAAGGAACATCAGGTTTTGGCCTAGGATTACGGATTGTTCAGCGTATTTTGACCCTTCATAATGCAACAATAACTTACAGTGTTCCAAACATTAACACGAATTTATTTCAATTATTTTTTCATTTATAAATTATTTTAAGGTATTTTTAAGGAAGAATTTAAGGTTTCTTAAAGTCTACTGATAGCATATTTGTATAAAATAAAAATGATACAATGAGAAAACTATGTGCATTATTCCTACTTGTACTATATAGTCCTGTAGTATTGGCTCAAAAAACAGTTACACTTCAAGACTGTGAAAGTCAATTTCTTAAAAACAATCTCTTTCTGTTGGCATCGCAATATAATATTGATGCTTCAAAAGCACTAACAATTCAAGCCCGTATCTGGGATAATCCATCGATTACAGCAGAACTAAATGCTTATAATCCGGAAAGAAATCAGTATTTTGATATTGGAAAACAAGGACAAAAAGCATTTGGTATTGAGCAATTAATTTATTTAGGCGGTAAAAAACGCAATGAAATAAAGTTGGCTCAAACGAATGAAAAGTTGGCAGAGCTACAATTCAATGATTTATTGAGAACCTTAAAACTGCAACTTCGAAAAAGTTTTTTTACTGTTTATTACAACAAAAAAAGTCTTGAAACTACAGACAATCAGCTTACTCATATCGAAGATTTGATTAACTCTTATACTGTGCAGGTACAAAAAGGCAATATTCCACTAAGAGATCTTGTTCGTTTACAATCGCTGTATTTGAATTTTAAAAACGAGCGTATGGAAGTTGTGAATGAAAATATTGAAGAACAAGGAAACTTAAAACTATTATTGAACTCAACAGAAAATATCGTTCCGGATGTCTCTAAAGAGGAATTTGATAAATATACCAAAACTATTCCGTTTGATCTTAAAACATTTCAGGATGATGCAATTGCGAATCGTCCGGATTATTTAGCCAAGCAAAAAGAGATCGAAGCAAACGAAATCAATATAAAATGGCAAAAATCTCTTTCGATTCCTGATATAACCGTTGGTGCAAACTACGATCAACGAAGTGGCGCTTTTAATAAAGAAGCTAATTTAACCCTGGGTATTCCGTTACCGCTTTGGAATAAAAACAAGGGAAACATAAAATATGCACAAACGATTTTAGAACAATCAAAAATTGAAAAACAAAATTTTGATCTGCAATTGCAAACCGAAATTACCTCAGCATGGAACAAATGGGATGAATCCCGCAAAAACTATGTTGTAATAAAACCTACTGTTAATTCAGACTTTGAGGCAGTTTATAACGGAATCCTGACCAACTTTCAGAAACGAAATATTAGTTTATTAGAATTTACTGATTTTATGGAAAGTTACAATCAGGCGTCTGTTCAGATAAATGAATTAAAGAAAAAAGTAATCCTCTCGGGCGAAGAATTAAATAGTACAATCAACAAAGACTTATTCTAAAACTAAATAAAATGAAATATAAACTAATTATAGGAATTGCTCTCGTGAGTTTATCAATCGCAAGTTGCAAAAAGGAAGTCGAGAATCCTGATACCAATACCTCTTTTGTATTAAGCGATGCGATGCTAAAAACGACTACAACAGCAGAAGCAAAAACACAACCTGTAAAAAATGTATTGAGTTTTTACGGAAAGATTACCGCTGATAATAATAAAATGATCGACGTTTATCCGCTGGTTGGCGGAAACGTAGTTAAAGTAAATGTAGAGCTGGGAGATTATGTGCGCAAAGGACAAGTTCTGGCCACCATAAAAAGTACGGATATTGCTGATTTTGAAAAACAATCGATCGATGCCAAAAATGATTTATTGGTAGCAAAAAACCATTTGAAAGTATCTCAGGAGCTATTTGACGGAAAATTAAATTCTGAAAGTGATGTCCTTCAGGCAAAATCTGAAGTAAACAAAGCCCAGTCTCAATTAGGCAAAGTTCAGGAAACCTATAAAATTTACAACATAAAAGCAGGTTCTATCTATGAAGTAACCGCACCAATAAGTGGTTTCATCATTCAAAAAAGTATCAATCAGGATATGCTTTTACGAAACGACCGATCAGAAAACATCTTTGATATTGCTGAAATCAGCGAAGTTTGGGCACTGGCAAATATTAACGAAATTGATATTAATAAAGTAAAACTAGGGATCGATGCTGATGTAACGACCTTAAGTTATCCTGATAAAGTTTTTAAAGGAAAGGTTGATAAAATTTTCAACGTGATTGATCCTGAAACTAAGGCGATGCAAGCTCGTATAAAATTGCAAAACCCCGGTTATATGCTTAAACCGGATATGAACGCCAATATCAAACTATCTTTTAGCGAAGGCGACTCTATGATAGCCGTACCTAGTAAATCACTTGTTTTTGATAAAAGCAAAAATTTTGTAATGATTTTCAAAGATCGCAATAACATCGAAACAAGACAGGTAGACGTTTACAGAGTTGTTGGTGATACCACCTACATCTCTAAAGGCCTAAAAGACAATGAAAAAGTTATTACCAACAACCAGTTGTTTATCTATCGCGCTTTAAACGAATAAGAAGATGGAAAGATCTGTAAACATATTGAGTTTTGCGACGTTGTTTTTTTCAGCGCTTTCATTTTCACAAGAAACAGATTCGATACGAAAATATAGTCTGAAATTTCAAATGACGTCTATATATCAATATCATCCCGCTTTTCATGCCAACTATTCCGGTACAAATAGTATGAAGCCCGAGGAAGAAAGTGCGTTATCATTAACATCGACTTTATTTTTAGATGTACCGCTCTGGAAAGGTGCTACTGCAACGTTTAATCCTGAAATGTCTGGGGGACAAGGTTTGTCTCAAGCCAGAGGATTGGGTGGTTTTCCTAACGGAGAAACCTTTAGAATTGGCGATACAAAACCTGTTGTTTATGTAGCCAGAATGTTTTTGGAGCAAAAGTTTCAGTTTAAAAACAACAAATCGTTGCAATTGGTCTTTGGTAAATTTGGTCTTGCTGATTATTTTGATACTAGTATTTACTCTCATGATCCCAGAACACAATTTTTAAACTGGTCATTAATGACTTATGGTGCTTGGGATTATGCAGCAAATACCAGAGGATATACAGATGGATTATACGCCAATTATCAGTTTGATACCTGGCAAATAAGAGCCGCATTAAGTGCTTTGCCCACTTATGCAAACGGTCCAAATGTCGCCTTTAGCTTTAAGGATTCTAATGCTGTAAACGTAGAAATTGAAAAAGAGATCCTTTTTAATAATAAAGACACGGGTACCATAAAACTTCTGGCGTATAGAAATGTAGCAGGAATGGGAAATTATGATCAGGCAAATTCAAATTTTATAACCCTTCCGGATATAAAAAGTACAAGACAAAACGGACGTACAAAATATGGTATTGGCTTAAATATGGATTATACACACGGAGATAACTGGGGGCTTTTTTCAAGAATTAGTTATAATGATGGTAAAAATGAAACCTGGGCATTTACAGAAATTGACAGATCTGCGCAATTGGGTCTTAATCTAAAAGGAAAAATGTGGAACCGAGCCAATGATTTTGCCGGTATTGCAATTGTCGCCAACGGATTATCTAATGCGCACAAAGAATACCAGAAACTGGGCGGGAACGGATTTATGATTGGTGACGGTACTTTAAATTATGGAGTAGAAAAAATCGCAGAAGTTTTCTATTCGTTTTTAGTTCCTAATACCCACATTACACTTTCGCCGGATTATCAGTTTGCGATAAATCCCGGTTATAATAAAGACCGAGGACCAATTCAGTTTTTTGCCTTGCGTTTTCATACAGAGTTCTAATATAAAAAAACATATTAGGAATAGTATGCTTAGAACCAAAGCATCATAATTAAAAATAAAAATTCATCATTAAAAATACTTTTTAAAATGAACAAATTCATAAGAAACATTATTGCTTTTTCGCTTAAGAACAAAGCATTTACCTTTTTTTGGGTAGGGATATTGGCTGTTGCGGGATTCATTTCTTTCAAGAATATGCCAATCGATGCTTTTCCGGATGTAACCAATACGCAAATTATTATCATTACACAATGGAACGGAAAGAGTGCCGAGGAAGTAGAACGTTTTGTAACCTCACCTATCGAGATCTCTATGAACTCGGTACAAAAAAAGACCAGTGTACGCAGTATTACCATGTTTGGCTTATCTGTAATCAAGATTATTTTTGATGATGGTGTCGATGATACTTTTGCGCGTTTGCAAGTAAACAATCTCTTAAAAAATGTTTCGCTTCCGGATGATGTCGAACCGGATGTGCAACCACCTTACGGACCAACAGGTGAAATTTTCAGGTATATTGTAAAAAGCGACAGTCGAGACAGTCGGGAATTACTGACCTATCAAAACTGGGTAATCGACAAACAACTTCGTTCTGTTCCCGGTGTTGCAGATTTGAATGTTTTTGGTGGACAAACCAAAACATACGAAGTTGGAGTTGATCCTATAAAATTGGCCAAATACAATATTACACCTCTTCAGGTTTATAATGCCGTAAATGGAGGAAACCTGAATGTTGGTGGAGACATCATCGAAAAAAACGGACAAGCATTTGTCGTTCGTGGTGTTGGACTTCTAAAATCTATTCAGGATCTTGAAAATATTATTGTAGACGATGCCAACGGAAACCCTATTTTAGTCAAAAATCTAGCTACAGTTTACGAAAGTGCCATGCCTAGAGTTGGGCAAACCGGTTTAGCCAAAAATGATGATGTCGTTGAAGGGATTATTGTAATGCGAAAAGGCGAAAACCCTCAGGAAACGCTGGCATTAATAAAAGCAAAAATAAAAGACCTGAACGATAATGTTCTGCCAAAAGACATCAAGTTAGAAACCTTTTACGATCGTGATAATCTGATGAATTTCACGACAGAAACCGTAATGCACAATCTATTTGAAGGAATTATTCTGGTTACCTGCGTTGTATTTCTTTTCATGGCAGACTGGAGAACTACTTTTACCGTTTCGATTGTTATCCCGCTCTCCTTATTATTTGCCTTTTTATGCCTTAAAATGATGGGTATGAGTGCCAACTTATTGAGTTTGGGTGCCGTCGATTTTGGGATTATTATTGATGGTGCCGTCGTTATGGTCGAAGGATTGTTTGTCGTCTTAGATCACAGGGCACATCAATTAGGAATGACGGCGTATAATAAAATTGCAAAAGGGAGCTTGATTAAAAAAACAGGAGCCGAAATGGGTAAAGCCATCTTCTTCTCTAAATTAATCATTATTACCGCATTATTACCCATATTCTCTTTTCAGAAAGTAGAAGGAAAAATGTTCTCTCCCCTGGCCTATACGTTAGGTTTTGCCTTAATGGGAGCTTTACTTTTTACCCTGACATTAGTGCCTGTTTTATCGCATATCCTTTTAAACAAAAATGTAAAAGAAAAAAACAATCCCTTTGTTAATTTCTGGGACAGGATTGTAAGCAAAAGTTTTGCCTGGACCTTTAAACATAAAATACAAACACTTATTGGTTCAATTTCGCTTCTGGTAGTGGTTTTCTTTTCGGCTACATTTCTGGGAACGGAGTTTTTACCTCAACTTAACGAAGGCGCTTTGTGGGTAACGGCAGAGTTACCAATGAGTACCTCATTGCCGGAAAGTGTAAAAACCGCTGCAATAATTCGAAAAGACCTTGAAAGTTTCCCCGAAGTAAAAAATGTTTTATCGCAAACAGGTAGAAGTAATGACGGAACAGATCCGAATGGTTTTGGTTTTATACAACTACAGGTAGATTTGAAACCTAAATCTGAATGGAAACGAAAGATTACAATGGATGATTTGATTAACGAAATGGACGAAAAACTAAAAGTTCATCAGGGCATTACGTACAATTATTCGCAACCTGTAATTGATAACGTAGCAGAATCTGTAGCGGGTTTTAAAGCATCGAATGCCGTTAAAATCTATGGTGATGATCTTGATAAACTGGACGAATTATCGAACGAAGTTTTAGGTCAGATAAAAAACATTCCGGGGATAAAAGATGCCGGAATTTTACGAAATGTTGGGCAACCCGAAATAAGTGTGGTACTAGACAGGGACAAAATGGCGGCTTACGGAGTTACGTTAACAGATGCTCAGGCTGTTTTAGAATTGGCTTTTGGAGGAAAAACTGCTACCCAAAAATATGAAGACGACAAAAAGTTTGATGTACGTGTTCGTTTTTCTAAAGAATATCGTAAAGACGAAAATGATATTGCCGAACTTAAAGTTCCTACTATTAGCGGAATTAAAATTCCGTTAAAAGAGATTTGTGAACTAAAAACGATAACTGGTCCTGCATTTATTTACAGAGACAATACCAAACGTTTTATTGGTGTAAAATTCTCTGTTCGTGATCGCGATTTAGGAAGTACTATTGCAGAAGCTCAGGCAAAAGTGGCAAAAATGAAACTCCCTACTGGCTATACGG
Source organism: Flavobacterium araucananum (assembly GCF_002222055.1). Classification (GTDB taxonomy): domain Bacteria; phylum Bacteroidota; class Bacteroidia; order Flavobacteriales; family Flavobacteriaceae; genus Flavobacterium; species Flavobacterium araucananum. Next base: position 23,957 of record NZ_MUGS01000068.1, on the reverse strand, counting down.
TAGGTTGGACTGGTGAATTTGAAAATCAGGTCCGTGCCAGTGCCCGTTTGGCTCAGGTTGTACCAATTAGTTTAATTGGGATATTTGTCCTGCTGTTTATTTTGTTTGGCAATATAAAAGATTCATTACTTGTTCTGGCCAATGTACCATTTGCTATCATTGGAGGAATTATTGCGCTGCATTTGACAAGAATGAATTTTGGAATTTCGGCAGGGGTTGGTTTCATTGCCTTATTAGGAATCTGTATTCAAAATGGAGTGATCCTTATATCTGAATTCCATCATAACCTGAAAGCAAAATTCACACTCGAAGAATCTATATTTAGAGGAGTAAAAGCCAGAACAAGAGCAGTAGTAATGACGGCACTTATGGCATCGATAGGTTTAATGCCCGCAGCAATTTCTACCGGAATTGGTTCTGAGTCTCAAAAACCATTAGCAATTGTTATTATTGGAGGTTTAATTACAGCGACAATTTTGACACTTCTGGTTTTTCCTATTATTTTCTGGGTATTTAACCGAAAAAAACATGTTCCTATTGAATAACGAAATTTAAAATTAATTAATTGGTTAAATTAATTTGATTCGGTTCTAACGAAAAAAGCATCATTAATTTTAATGGTGCTTTTTTTAATTTTGACACAAGTTAATGTTGTCTCAGTTGTAATAGCATTACTTGGATATACTAAAATGAAAAACGACCTTCTGCTCAAGGAAGGTCGTTTTTTATACTAACTCTAAACGGATTCAAACTTTTATTTTAAATCTTTTAAAATGGCTATCGCGTCTGCTGCATTAGATAATTGTGCATATTTTAATGCTGTAAATCCTTTTTCATTTTTCGCTGATACATTTGCACCATTCGCAATTAAAAAATTCAAAATATCAACTTTATTATAACGTGCTGCTATCATTAAAGGGGTTAAATCTTCAGATCTTTCGTTTACATCTGCTCCATATTCTACAAGTTTTTTAACGAAATCCAAATCTCCTTTACTAACTGCTACAGTTAGTGGTGTTGCAAAACTACTTACAATTTCCATTTGTGGTTGTACAAATGATGCTTGGTTTGAAGCCATTGCTACATTTGCTAAAGCTACTAAAGCTACTCCTAAATAAATTACTGATTTTTTCATAACGATTGATTGTTAATTATTGATTGATTAATGATGATTCTTAATTTCTGTACAAATGTAATTCTAATTCATGTATTATGCATAACAAAGTACTATGTTTTAACTAATTCTTAACATTTAGATAATAAATGCTCACCAAACTTAAAATTTATGTTATCTCATTTAAGCTGTTATACAATAGACGCTATTAAATCAAAAATGTTACAGTAAAATAAAAATTAATAAAAAAAATCATCAAAAAAATAAGGATCCGGTAAATCCAAAACTTAAGTTATTTAACTTTACTATAAATAAAACAAACTATAAGATAATAAGTTATAGGCCTGTTACCTGAACAAAAAATTATTAATAACCTTAAAGATAAAAGCTATGGGAATCCTTAAAAAAATTCTGATCGTACTCATTTTATTTGTTGCTATCGTATTAATTGCGGCTTATTTTATGCCTAAAAATTATGCTGTCGAAAGAGAAATTACAATCGACAAACCCGTCGATAGTGTTTTTAATTATGTGAAATACCTCAAAAATCAAAATGATTTTAGTGTCTGGGCGAACATTGATCCCAAAATGAAATCAATTTATACCGGAACTGATGGTACTGTAGGTTCTAAGGCCGCATGGGAAAGTGATGTAAAAGAAGTAGGAGTTGGCGAACAGGAAGTGACAAAAATAATTGACGGAAAACGTATTGATTTTGCACTACGTTTCAAAAAACCAATGGAAGATACTGCTGTAGGATTCATGTCTACAGAAGCCGTTGCAGGAAATAAAACTAAAGTAAAATGGGGAATCAACGGAATTATTCCTTACCCGATGAATATCATGCTGCCAATGATGAAAATGGATCAAATGATTGGAAATGATTTACAAAAAGGTCTTGAAAATCTTAAAACTACAATGGAAAATTAGTTTCTTAATAAGAGAAGTAAAGTCTCAGTATTCAGTCTCAGTGATCACTGTGACCGAACCGAATACTGTAACTGAATACTGTAACTGAATACTGTAACTGAATACTGTGACTGAATACTGAGACTGTAAACTGTTACATTTTATCAATTTGTGCAAAAGAAAATGCCCTGCTATCATCAATATAAATAGCAAGGCATTTTTTTATGGATTCTAAAGTTCATGTTTTAAACAGTTCGTTTAAAACTGACAATTATTCTTTAGCAGCAAGATATTCTAATACGTTTTTATCAATACGCTGATCGATATTGGCAATATTTGCTTTTACGAATTTTTCTCCTAAAATTTTCTCGTACAATTCAATATATCTTTCAGAAACAGACTCGATATATTCCTCTGTCATATCTGGAATTTGTTGTCCGTCCTGACCTTGAAAATCGTTTTCGATCAACCAGCGACGCACAAACTCTTTAGACAATTGTTTTTGCTCTTCTCCTTTATCCTGTCTGTCCTGATATCCATCTGCATAAAAGTAACGAGAAGAATCCGGTGTATGGATTTCATCGATTAAAACAATAACACCTTCTTTTGTTTTTCCAAATTCGTATTTAGTATCTACTAAAATCAATCCGCGCTCAGCAGCGATTTCAGTTCCTCTTTGAAATAAATCACGGGTAAATTTTTCTAATACAAGATAATCCTCTTCCGTAACAATTCCTTTGTCCAGAATATCTTCGCGAGAAATATCTTCGTCATGAGAACCATTATCAGCTTTTGTAGTTGGTGTAATAATTGGCTCCGGAAATTTATCATTTTCCTTTAAACCTTCCGGCATAACAACACCGCATATTTGTCTTTTTCCCGCAGCATACTCACGGGCAGCATGTCCTGAAAGATACCCACGAATAACCATTTCTACCTTAAAAGGTTCACATAAATGACCAACAGCTACATTAGGATCCGGAGTTGCAATCAACCAGTTTGGTACAATATCCTCTGTCAATTCCATGAATCTGGTCGCAATCTGATTTAAGATTTGCCCTTTGTACGGAATACCTTTTGGTAAAACCACATCAAAAGCCGAAAGCCTGTCTGTTGCAACCATTACCAAAAGCTCGTTGTTTATGTTGTAAACCTCCCTGACTTTTCCGCGGTAAACTGATTTTTGATCTGGAAAATTAAAATTTGTAGTTGTGATTGTATTGCTCATTATTGTTTGTTGTGTTGTTTTTTATGAATGCAAATTTAAAACTAATTAAAAGAGCAAACAAGAAAGTTTTTAGTTTTCAGTCGCGGTTTACAGTCTCAGTTAGAGCTTTGACAAAGTTTTCGCAGAGATTGAGACTGTAAACCGAAACCGAATACTGAGACTGCGACTGCGACTGAATACTTATTTTTTAAGAAGTGTCGAATTAAATAAATTCAGGATTCTGCTGTATTCATCAATCCAGGAATATGTTTCTTTAAATCCGTGAGATTCTACCGGAAAAGAAGCCAAGCTCCAATTCTTTTTCTGTAACTCGATAAAACGTTGAGACAAACGAACAATATCTTTATACTCTACATTATCATCAACCATTCCGTGTAACATTACTAAATTTCCTTTTAGATTATCTGCATAATAAATAGGAGAACTTTTTTTGTAAGCATCCGGATCCGTTTCCGGGAAATTCAAAATATTTCCGGTATACCCATGATTATAATGTGCCCAGTCTGTAACAGAACGTAAAGCAGCGCCCGAAGCAAATTCGCCAGGAGTTGTCAACATCCCCATTAAGGTAATAAACCCTCCATAAGAACCTCCGTAAATACCCACTCTGTTGGCATCGATTCCGTATTTTTCTACCAAATATTTTTTTCCGTCCAAGTGGTCAGATAAATCTTTTCCTCCCATAAAACGATAAATTCCAGTTCTAAAATCACGTCCATAACCATCACTTCCTCTATAATCGATATCCAGAACTGTATACCCTAAATCTGTCAACAAATTATGAAACATATATTCTCTGTAATAATTGCTCCAATAGTTGTGCGCATTTTGCAAGTAACCTGCACCGTGCACAAAAATTACGGCCGCTTTATTTGCATTCGCTGCATTTGGAGTATATAATCTTGCATTAACAGGAGTTCCGTCCTGCGCTTTGAACGTAATAACTTCCGGTTCTCTCCACTTGTATTTTTTGAAATCCTCAGAAACCGAAGAAGAAATTTGTTGCAAAGCTGTATTCTTTTTATTGTCGGCAATATAAAAATCCCAAGGAACATTTTTATAAGAGTAACGTACTAAAAGTGACTTTTCGTCCGGTGAAAGTACAACTTCATGTGCACCATCTTTGATCAGGATTGGTTCTAAAGCTCCACCAGTTGCAGCAAGTTTATAAAAATTTCTATTTCCCGGGTGGGTTGTATTTGTCGTTAAGTAAAATGCTTTTTTATCTTTTGATAAAGTTACATCACGCACTTCCCAATTTCCGTTGGTTAGTTGTGTTTTACCCCCTGTTTTTAAGTTGTACGTATATAAATGAGAATATCCCGTAGCTTCAGATTGGAAATAGATGGTTTCATTATCTGCCAGAAAACCCAAAGTTCCTGAATCAAATGAGTAAGACGGGATTCCGGGGCCGGCAATCCATGCATCATCATGTTGATGTTCTACCTCTTTAAATGAACCATTTTCGAGGTTCAAACTCACCAACCATCTGTCTTTATTATCCTGACTTCTTATTTCTACAATACCCAAAGAACCATCTTCGTTATAAACCGGAGGCTGAGCCATAATCAATTTATCTTCTTTGGCTTTGTTTTTCAAATTATCATACCCTTCATAATACTTTGGCGCATCCTGAATATGGCTTAACGTCGAAAAATTAACGAAGTAAACACTATCTTTCGCAACAGAATAAATTCCGAATTTAGTTTTTACCAAGTTTGCTGTAGAAACTTTTTCTTTGGTATCCGGCGTTTGATTATAACCATCATCTGTTATAAAAACTTCCATTTTTTCTTTTTTTGCCTCTGATTCTTCTACTAAACTAAAAGTTGCAAAATTACCATTTGGATTCGCTTTCAGATTAAAGAAGTTGTCTTTACCATAAAAATATTCTTTGGCAAAATCAGATTTAACAGCTTTGCTCTTCGCAAGATTCCATTGTTTTTTAGCCTCTTTATCTTTAATAAACTGAAACAATTCTTTTTGTTGTGTCTTTAAAAAAGATTCTTTCTCCGGGGTTTTTTCTTTTTTCGTTCCTTTACTAAAGTTCGTGATTTGAAGTACCGTTCCTTCTTTAGTATTGTATTTAAAAATATTATCGTTTTGTTCAAAAAATACTATTCCGGCAGTAGCACCTAATTCAATATTTGAAATTGGTTTACTTTGCTGAATAATTTTTTTTGTCGTTTTTGTACTAATTGTATACGAATACAATCCTCCTTTATCTACATAATAAGCGATATCTGAAGTTGGTTTTCTTTTAAAATCAAATTTTGAAAAAGCAGCTTCTTTTGGTTCTGCCAAAACAGGTTTTGCCGCTCCTTTTTGCCAGAAATAAGTATTTGCTCCTAAATCATCTGTTGGGTTCCATTCAAAATAAACTTTTTTCCCATCTAAAGACCAGCGTCCGTATGTTGGTTGATTTCCAATAAAAGATTCCCCTTTCATTATTTCTTCTAATTTCAAGGTTTGACTATTGCCCGTAATCGAAAGTATTAGAAAGGCAAGAATAAAAATGTTTTTTGTCATGGTATTATAGTTTTTTGAGAAAACAAAAATACACTTTGCAAATTATTAAAAAAATGTTTTTATCATTTGCCTGCGAAATTCTTTGCATTATATGCATCCAACAAAAAAAATCCTTGAAGAATTATCTCCAAGGATCTTATTTTTATCAAAAGTCTAAAATTGTATCTTTTCTGCTATACTATTTAGTTAACTGGAAGCAAATTCTTTATTCAAAATTTTTGAAGCAATGTATTGTGCAACGCCATCTTCGGCATTGGTTTTTATTACTTCTAAGTTAGGTAACGTTTCTTTAAGCAAAGCCGGAGCATTGCCCATAATTAATCCTTTTCCTGATGCTGATAACATTTGAACATCATTAAAACCATCTCCAAAAGAAATTGCCTGATCTAAAGTAATCCCTTGTTTTTCAAGTACTCTCTCGATCGCAACTGCTTTATCTATAGATTTATCCATAAACTCTAAACAAGTTGGTAAACTAAAAGCATGATGCAAATATTGAGATGAATTTGCTAAAATAGCATCTTTTAGCTTTACTAATTTTTCATGATTGTCGCAGGAGAAGAAAATTTTAATTGCGCCAAAATCTTCCAGATTTTTATAATCAACCAATTCCGGATGGTATTTTAAATCCGCCTGAAATGCATTTAGTTTTTCGCTTAATTTGTTGGTTTGCCAAACATTTTCCTTGAATAAAACTACAGTAATTTCAGGATCGATTTCTACATTTAGTGCTGCCTTTACAACATCACTATCCAAATTGAAGGCAAATAGCTCTTCTTTTTCTGGCGAATGAATCCTTGCTCCGTTTGAACTTACTAAATAAACGGGAACTTTAAGTGTCTCAATAATTGCCATTGCATCAAGATGATGACGTCCTGTAGCGACAACTATAAGATAATTTTGATTGTGAAGTTCCTGAAAAATTGATTTAGTGTATTCTGAGATTCTATGCTGAGGGTTAAGTAAAGTTCCGTCTAAGTCACTAACGATAACTTTTATATTTTTAAGATTTGAATTCATATTAAAGATCAAGTATTTATGATGTGCAAATTTACAGCTTTAAGCCCGGAAGAACAAAGATATACCATCATAAAAGCCCAAAATATGGCAAGTTTATTATTTATTTAACGATTTCCTCAAATACTGAATTTTAAATAATTTAAACTTTAATAAATCCGGTTTTACATAAATTCAATGCTTTTTGTATCCAGTTTTCAATTGTTTCTAAAGGCAAATCTTTAGGAGGATCAAGTAACATAATTTTCGTTCCCGAACGATTTTACTGAAATAAAATAAAAATCAAAAAAAATATTCGTTTTATGCATTTCTATAAAAAAATATGCATAAAACGAATATCATTTACTGTGCTTTTTTGGCCACAGCTTAAAAGATTAAAGTGATTTATAATCCCTTTATTATTTTGCCGCAAATTCACGCAAATTAATTCGTGAAATTCGTGGCAAAAAAATCTGTAGCAAAATGCACAAACTTAATCGTGATTTTCTATTTGTTTATAAGCATCGATTACCTTTTTGACTAATCTGTGACGTACGATATCTTTATCATCAAGATAAATAATTCCAATTCCGTCAACGTCTTTCAGAACCAGGATTGCTTCTTTAAGACCAGAAATAGTTCTGCGTGGCAAATCGACCTGTCCAGGATCACCAGTAATCATGAATTTTGCATTTTTCCCCATACGGGTCAAAAACATTTTCATTTGCGAATGCGTTGTATTTTGTGCTTCATCCAGAATTACAAAAGCATTATCAAGCGTACGCCCACGCATAAATGCCAATGGCGCAATTTGTATAATTCCTTTCAAAATGTAATCTTCCAGTTTTTCGTTGGGCAACATATCGCGCAAAGCATCATAGAGCGGTTGCATATAAGGATCTAGTTTTTCTTTCATATCGCCGGGTAAAAAACCAAGATTTTCTCCTGCTTCTACCGCTGGTCGCGTCAATATGATCCTTTTTACTTCTTTGTCTTTAAGTGCTTTTACTGCCATTGCAACACCAGTATACGTTTTTCCTGTTCCGGCTGGACCAACAGCAAATACCATATCGTTTTTTTTAATGGTATCGACCAATAGTTGCTGGTTAGGCGTCATGGCTTTAATTATTTTACCACCAACTCCATGAACTAATATTTTGTCATGATCTAATGATTTTCTTTCATCCTGACCATCACTCATAATTACACGTTCAATTACATTATCGTCAATGTTGTTGTATCGGGTAAAATGAAGCATAAGCCTCTGAAATCTTTTTTCGAATTCATCTAAAACTTCTTTTTCGCCAAATGCTTTCAAAGTGGTACCTCTTGCTACGATTTTAAGCTTTGGGTAATACTTTTTAATTATTTCAAGATGAGTGTCTTGAGCGCCCCAAAAGTCTTTTGGAGCGATGTCTATGAGCTCGATAATTCTCTCGTTCAAATGAGGTAGTTTTAAATTAAAAATAAATCAGTTTTATAAATCTGTGGTTGTCGGGTGTTTTTTAGTTTAAAGTTTTCAGTGGCAGTCTCAGATTTAAAAGTATAATCAAATCAACTTTTCAAACCAAATTCTACTATCTTATCTATTTTCAAATTCAATTCTTTTTTACGGACTGAAAACTGAAACTGAAAACTAAGACTATTAAAACAATTTGTCTTTTGTTTCCTTCATTTTTGCATTTACTATTGTTAGCTTTGCATTCTCAAATTTAATGAAAATTAGATTTAAATACTACCAATAGTTATAAACAAAATTATGTCAATAATTACCCTTACTACCGATTACGGCTTAAAAGACCACTTTGTTGGTTCGCTAAAGGGTAAAATTTTATCTGAGTATTCAGATGTTACAATCGTTGACATTTCGCATGACGTTGACCCATTTAACACTGCCGAAGCAAGTTACATTATTGGAGCCTCTTATTTGAGTTTTCCAAAAGGAACTGTACACTTAATTGGTGTAGATATCGAGCGCAATAAAGAAAACCAACATATTGCCATGCAATGGAACGATCACTACTTTATATGTGCTGATAACGGTATTCTAAGTATGCTTACGCAGAAAATTGTTCCGCAAAAAATTGTTGCCATCAACATACATGACCGTTTTCCGAGTGAATCAAGCGATTTGGATATTTTTATACAAGTAGCCTGTCACATTTCTAAAGGTGGATTATTGAATGTTATTGGAAAGGAAATTACAGCAGTTAAAGAAATTAATGAGTTGCAACCTGTAATTGCCAATGATGGGAATTCGATAAAAGGTTACGTCATTTATATTGATCATTTTGGAAACGTTGTAACCAATATATCAAAAAGACAATTTCTGGAAATAGCAAAAGGACGCCCTTATGAAATTGTCATGAAACCCAAAAGCATCAAAACGATCTTACCTAACTACTCTGCAATAGCAAGTTCTGCCAAGTATCCGATAAAAACGTACGAAGGCGAAAAACTAGCAATCTTTAATGAAGCCGGTTTTCTCGAAATTGCCATTTTTAGAAGTAATCCTTCAAAAGTAGGCTCTGCAAATAGTTTATTGGGGCTTAATTATCGTGATGTGATTACGATAAAGTTCTCTTAAATTATACTTTATAATATTTAATTTTACTAAAAAGAAGAATCAATTTTGGTATTTTTGCGCCCTTGCAGGCAGGTTTTTCAATCTAAAACCTAAAATAAACCATCTAAAATCGCAAATCATGTTTGTTCGAATAGTAAAAATGAGTTTTCACGAAGAAAAAATTCCGGATTTTCTGGAAAATTTCGAAACCGTAAAAGACAAAATACGAAACGCAGACGGAAATCGTTTTCTGGAATTGTATCAGGATAAAAATGACAAATGCATTTTTTTTACATACAGTTACTGGGAAACCGAAGAAGATTTAGAAAACTACAGGCAATCTGAACTTTTTAATACGGTTTGGAGTTTTACAAAAAAATTGTTTAATGCAAAACCGGAAGCGTGGAGCGTCGACAAAGTGGTTAGTTTAAATTAAGTTGTTTCAGGTTTCAGATTATATGCTGAATATTGAAACGAATGAACCGCAAAGAACGCAAAGATTATATTTGAAAAAGTTTAATAAAACACAAAGTTCGCAATGTACAGCGAACCTTAAAACAGAAACAAAAAAACGAATAAACGTTACACATGAAATCAATCATTTTACGAGAAATAAAATCCTTTTTTGGCTCTCCTATTGGCTATTTGGTCATTGCTATTTTCTTAATTAGCAACGGACTATTTTTATGGGTTTTTAAATCAGATTATAACATATTGGACTCAGGATATGCAGATCTTACTCCTTTTTTTACGCTGGCACCCTGGATTTTAATTTTCCTGATACCTGCCGTAACGATGAGAAGTTTCTCTGATGAAAAAAAACAAGGTACTCTTGAATTGCTTTTAACCAAACCCTTATCGATTTGGGAAATTGTAAACGGAAAATTTCTAGGCTCGCTTCTATTAATTGTTTTGGCAATTATCCCCACTTTTATCTATGTAAAAGTAATTTCCAACCTGGGTTCTCCTGAAGGAAATATAGATATGGGAAGCACCATTGGTTCTTATTTTGGATTATTGTTTTTAATTGCCGCTTATTCGGCTATTGGTATTTTTACTTCTACCCTGTCCGAAAATCAAATTGTTGCTTTTATAATTGCTGTTTTTTTATGTTTTGTCTTTTATTTCGGTTTCGAAGGATTGGCTACATTAGTTCCGGGACAATCGACTATTATTTCGGCATTTGGTATGCAGGATCATTTTAAGAGTATGAGTCGGGGCGTTATCGATACCCGCGATGTTATTTATTTTTTAAGCATCACGGCATTATTTCTGTCTTTTACAGTTTATCAATTAAAATCTTTTAAAGCGTAATGAAAGTATCTACTCAACAAAATATCAAAACGTTAGGTATTACCGTTTTCGTTTTAATCGTTTTAAATGTATTGGGAAGTTTGTTTTTCCACCGCTTTGATTTGACCAAAGACAAACGATATACTTTATCTGAAACCTCTTTGCAAATTGTAAAACAGGTTAAAAACCCGTTATCGATCAAAATTTATATGCAAGGCGATTTGCCCGCAGATTTTAGACGTTTACAACAAGAAACCAAACAATTACTGGAAGAGTTTCAGGCTTACAACAGCAACATTGTTTTTGAGTTTGTAAATCCGTTAGAAAACGGAGAAGAAAACATGGATGTTGTAAAATCTTTGTACCAAAAAGGTCTTACGCCAATAAACATTACCGTCGACGATAAAGGAAAACAATCACAGGCAATGGTTTTTCCGTGGGCAATTGCAGTTTACAACAATAAAGAAGTCAATATTCCTTTGTTGAAAAACATAATGGGAGCTTCGACTACACAAAAAGTAATTGGATCGATTCAGCATCTGGAATATTCTATTGCTGATGCCATAAATAAAATTAGTAAAGACAGACAAAAGAAAGTTGCAATTATAAAAGGGAATGGGGAATTAAACGAAATTCACATCGCTAAATTATTGAGACAAATTCGCGAAAGTTATTACATAGGACCTTTTACATTAGATTCTGTAGCCAAAAATCCAAACGGAACTTTAGATGCTTTAAAAAAATATGATTTAGCCATTATTTCAAAACCAACCGAAACTTTTTCTGATGAAGAAAAACAAGTTCTGGATCAGTTTATTATGAACGGAGGAAAAACTTTATGGCTAATCGATCAGGTTGCGGCAGATATGGACAGTTTATACAATCAATCCGGAGCAACTTTAGCATATCCAAGAGATTTGAATTTAAACGATATGTTCTTTAAATACGGATTCAGAATTAATCCTGACCTGGTAAAAGACGAACAGGGAAGTCCAATAAAATTAGCTACCGGCGAACAAGGAAGCGCTACACAATATCAGGATTTTGTATGGAAATATGCTCCACAAGTTTATCCAACAAGTCAGCATCCAATTGTAAAAAACCTGGGCGGAATCAAATTTGATTTTGCAGGTCCAATTGATACTTTAAAGAACGGAATTAAAAAAACTGTTTTGTTGCAATCTTCCCAATATTCAAAAACCATTGGAGCACCTGTAGAAATTAATTTAAATATTGTAACCGAGAAATCTTCGCCACAGGATTATTTGAATAAAGGAAACATACCCCTTTCCGTTTTACTCGAAGGTTCTTTCCATTCGGCTTTTGAGAATCGTGTATTGCCTTTCAAAGAAAGTTCATTTCTTACAAAAGGAAAACCAAACAAAATGATTGTGATTTCAGATGGCGATTTGGCCAGAAATCAATTGGATAAAAACATGATGCCGGTTGAGTTAGGGTATGACCAACGCACTGGAAACCTGTACGACAATAAAGATTTTATGATGAATTGTATCAATTATTTACTAGATGATACCGGACTTATTAACATTAGAAGTAAAGATGTCAATTTGCCGTTATTAGACAAGGAGAAAGTTTACGAAAATTATAGTCTGACACAATTCATAACTATCGGACTTCCAATTCTAATTTTATTGGTTTTTGGATTAGCATTTACCTATATCCGAAAAAGAAAATACAGCAAATAGATGTTGATAAAAAATTTGCGAAACTAAGATTGTTTACGATATATTTGTAAAATCTATCTTAGTGGAAGAAATACTAAGAAAAAGATCAAAAAAATAAAACAAAAGAGATGAAATTTATAGTATCGAGTTCGTACTTATTAAAACAATTACAAGTTTTAGGTAGTGTAATCAACAGTAACAATACGTTGCCTATTTTAGATAACTTTTTATTTGAACTAGACAATAATGAGTTGACGGTTTCGGCTTCGGATCTTGAAACTACAATGTCTGCTACATTATCAATCGATTCTACAAGCAGAGGAAGCGTGGCTGTGCCGGCAAAACTTTTGCTTGAAATTTTAAAAACGTTTCCAGAACAACCTTTAACTTTTACGGTTGAAGAAAACAATACGGTAGAAATTAGCTCAAACTCCGGTAAATATGCTTTGGCGTATGCTGCGGGAGAAGAATTTCCTAAATCTGTAAGTCTTGAAGATCCTTCTGTAACACTTGTTCCTGCTGATGTTTTGGCTACTGCTGTAAGCAAAACTATCTTTGCTGCCGGAAACGATGATTTACGTCCGGTGATGTCAGGAGTATTCTTTCAGTTCTCTCCGGAAGGATTAACTTTTGTTGCTACAGATGCTCATAAATTAGTAAAATATGCCCGTACAGATGTAAAAGCATCTCAGGTTGCTGATTTTATTATGCCAAAGAAACCTTTAAATATTTTGAAAAGTATTTTAGGAAGCTCTGATGCTGAAGTAAAAATTGAATACAACGATTCGAATGCGACTTTCTCATTTGACAATTATATTTTAATGTGTCGTTTGATCGACGGAAAATACCCTAATTACGAAGCGGTAATTCCAAAAGAAAATCCAAATAAATTAATGATTGACCGTTCTTTATTTTTAAGTTCTGTTAAGCGTGTGGCAATTTTCTCCAATAAAACAACACACCAAATCCGTTTAAAAATTGCCGGAGCCGAATTAAATGTATCTGCAGAAGATATCGATTACTCGAACAAAGCAGAAGAAAGATTGACTTGTGATTATCAAGGAGATGATCTTCAAATTGGTTTTAACTCTCGTTTTTTAACAGAGATGTTGACCAACTTACAATCAGATATGATTATGTTAGAAATGTCATTGCCCAACAGAGCAGGAATTCTAACACCTGTTGACGGTTTAGAAGAAGGAGAAACGGTTACCATGTTGGTAATGCCCGTGATGTTAAATAGTTAACATCAAAACTTCTTTTTGTTACAGGGATCTTTTTTAATTTCGAATTAAAGACATATCATTGTAAAAAAAAATATCGCTATTAACCAACCATTTTTTATACCTAGAAACCGCAATTCTCGAAAAAGAATTGCGGTTTTTTATTTTGAGTATTTTTTTGTTTCAAACTTGTATAAACGCTGCGTGAACTTTATGGTTCGTTTTACACAAACGTGAAACCTGAAACTTGAAACATTTTTTTTTAACTTTGTACTATGAAAATAGAAATTTGGTCGGACATCATGTGTCCGTTTTGTTATATCGGAAAAAGACAACTGGAAACAGCTTTAGCTGAATTTCCAGAAAGTGAATTTGAAATTGAGTGGAAGAGTTTTCAGCTTGATCCTACTATTACGCCACAATCCGGCAAAGATGTTTATACATTTCTAGCCGAACGAAAGGGTATTTCGGTTGAGCAATCAATAGAAATGCATAAAGGTGTCGTAGAACGCGCAAAAAGCGTTGGTTTAGAATATCATTTTGATAAAGCTATTATCTCAAACTCCTTAACCGCTCATCGCATTATACAGTTGGCTAAAACTAAAAACTTAGGTGATGCAATGGAAGAAATTTTCTTTAAGGCTTATTTTACCGAAGGAAGAGATTTAAACGACACGCAAACTTTAATAGAATTGGCAACTAAAGCAGGTTTAGATTCAAATGAGGTAAATGAAGTTATCGAAAACGGAAATCTTTACTTAAAGGATGTTGAAAGCGATATTACCGAAGCACAGGAAATTGGCGTACAAGGTGTTCCGTTTTTTGTTTTTGATCGAAAATATGCAGTTTCCGGAGCGCAGCCAGTCGAGGCTTTTGTACAGACTATTAAAGAAGGGTTGAAGTAAGATTATAGAGTATAGAGTAAAGATCATAGAGCCAAGATTTTAGAATCAAGATGCTTTTCTTTGTGGTTACGTTGTGCTCTTCGACTTCGCTCAGAGTGACAAGCAATAAATGTTATACCGAGCGAAGTCGAGGCAGTCAAAGTGAATTAAGCCTAATTTAACTCAATCTTAAAGACAATCAAGATAATCTTGCATCTAAAATCTTTACTCTATAATCTCTACTCTATACTCTTTACTCTTTACTCTTTACTCTTTTAAATAACTCCCATTTTCTGCATTAAAAAAGTAGCACTTTTATTTTGGCAGATTCCGTTGCGGAGTTTGTAATCAAAATGAAGTTCATTATTTTGAATTTCTACTTCAAAACATTGATTGGTCAAAGTATCCGGATATTCGTTTGTTGTTAAGCAAACTTCTATATCATGTGTGGCGATTGCACCAATGGCTTTTTTAGCAATGATCTTTTTAACTACTTCAATTGTCCCGTTTCGTTTGTCATCAGAATTGGTTCCTCTTAAAATTTCATCTAACAACACAAAAGCTGGACGTTCTTCCAACGCATCCATAATTTGTTTTAGACGTTTAATTTCGGCAAAAAAGTACGACTCACTATCTGCCAAAGAATCAGACAATCGCATTGAAACTAAAACCGGAAGCGGGTGAATGTTTGCTTTTGATGCACATACTACGGAGCCTGTTCCTGCCAAAACCATATTGATTCCTAAACTTCTTAAAAAAGTACTTTTGCCTGACATATTTGAACCCGTCAAAATCATAAATGATTCCGGATAAAAATGAGTGTCATTCCCTACTCTTGTGGCTGGATTAAGCAAAGGATGACTTAAATCTGAAAAACCAATTTTATAATCCGAATTGATTTCAGGAAAAACAAAATCCGGATTATTGTAAGCTAAATTTGCCAGACTGTTTAAGGCTTCAAATTCACCAATAACAGCAATCCATTTTTCCAGTTCAGCCGAGTAGTTCTCTTTCCATTTTAAAAGAGCTTTTAAAACATGAAGATTAAACAAAAATGTACCGTTAAATAAAATTGCGGTCACAAGATTATTTATCGTATCCATTCTTGAAAACAACTCCGACAAATCTTTTAAATGTTTACTTGCTGTTGCATTTCTAAAAATCAATTGTTTTTGTAAATCAATTAATTTCTTTGATTCAAAAGTTTCAGATTCAATTTTCTGAACCAATAAACTATATTGTTTAATTATTTTATCAATGTTATCTGCTTTTGCGATTTCAGATTGGATTCTCTTAAAAGATTTTCCTAATACGATCAGATTAGCAATAAAAACATACGTTAGATACGACAGCAAAATTGTTTTTGAAGTAATAAAATAAGCTGCTAAAAGTCCTAAAAACAATGTTGGAATAATAATTGAAAGTGCAACTAAAAATTTAGGTAATGTGTTATTTTTAAACCCGTTCCAATAAAGCAACGAATCATACGAAGTTTTAGAATCATTACTAATCATTGCCAAAGCCAGGAAATCCTGACGCCAGTCGATTTTAGTTTTAAGCTCATTAATTGCGTCTTGATTTTCGAGAATGGTTTCATTAGAGGACAAGTTCAATAACTGATTTGCTAATGTTTTTTTTCCTACAAATGTTGCAGTTCTATTGATATTCTGAAATAAAGAATGTTCTCCAAAAACATCTAAATCATAAGCATAAGGATGATGAAAATCATTGAATTCAATTCCGTTTTCAAAAGGAGTTTTCTCTCTTTTTAAATAAGTAATTTCATTACGATTGAGTTTTAAAATTGCTGTTGTAAGTTCTTTTTGAAAAGACAATCCTGAATGAATTCGCATTAAAAAAATAAAACCAACAAAAGACAGAAAAGCAAAAGTTGCGTAAAGAATTTCATTTGTTTTTAGGTAATAAAACAGTAAAAACAAACAAAGAAAAACACTTAAAAGACGCAAAATACTTACGCTATTGTATCTCTTATTGATTTTACTAAAAACTGTAGTATAGTGCGCAACTTTATCCTGATATGCTTCCATCTTTTTAATTTAATGAAATACAAATATAGGTTTTACACCTACAATTTTACTATCATAGGATAATTTTAGGTTTCATGCATTATTAAAACCGGAATAGAAACTTCTTTTGTTATTTTTTTTGAAAAACTAGACTCGAAAAGGCTTTCAAAGAAAGATCTTTTATGGGTTATTGTCGTTATGATATCAACATCTTTATAAAGGATAAAATCCAGTATAGTTTCTTTTACTTCGTCACTTGGCAACACTAGAAACTCTACATTTTCATTTGCAAATTCTTTTTCCCATTCTTTTATAGTTGTATCAGAAACATCTGAACCTGAAGTTCTAACATACAAACTTTTTACTTTCGCATTTGTTTTTTTAGCAATCTCCAATACTTTTCTCAGCTCAATTTTATCTTTTTCACGATAGCGGGTTGTAAAACCTATTATTTTTATTTTCTTGTATTTTGTGTCGGCAGGAATACATAAAACCGGAACTTTAATCTCAGAAATTACAGCATTGGTATTCGACCCCAGAAAAAATTTGGTCCAGTCTGAAACTCCGGAAGTTCCCATAATAACAAAATCGGCTTTGTCTTCTTCGACAGCATTTTTTAAATTAAAAATCAAATCACCATCCATCAAACGATGCTTTATTACTATATCTTCTAAATTTCGTTCCATTGCAATGGTTCTTAATTTTGGGATTTCATCTTTAAACATTTCAAATTTTGCTAATTCTATAGAGCTGTAAATTGCAGCATAATTTTCCGGAAAAAACTGACTATCGTAAACTGGGATTTCAAAGGTGTGCAATAAAATAAGTTCAGCATTTACAATTTTAGCAAATTCTAAAGCATGTACAAATGCATTTGTAGCAGAGTCGGAAAAATCTGTGGGGAATATTATTTTTTTCATTTTGATTCGTATTTAGAAGTTGTTCTCTCAAATTTAGTCATTCTAAAATCAAAATACTCTGACAATTATCAGTATTTTAACATTTGATATTGACTCCATAAATCAATTTTAAGTCCTTACAGAACATATCTTCAAGGTATATGGAAGAACAAAACTTTGGGGCTTTTTTTATACCTTTGCACCATGATAAATCAAGATTCTATAGTTGCATTAGCCACTCCGTCAGGAGCAGGAGCTATTGCTATAATTCGAATTTCAGGTTCTGAAGCTATTACCATTGGAAATTCTGTTTTTAAATCGATAAAAAACAAAGACTTAACCAAGCAAAAAACACATACTTTGCATTTGGGTCATATTGTCGACGATTCGAAAACACTTGATGAAGTTTTGGTTTCTGTTTTCAAAGGGCCAAATTCTTATACAGGCGAAAATACGATCGAAATCTCCTGCCACGGATCTACTTACATTCAGCAACAAATTATTCAGTTGTTATTAAGAAAAGGTTGCCGTATGGCAGATGCGGGTGAATTTACCTTAAGAGCATTCCTAAACGGAAAACTTGATTTATCGCAGGCAGAAGCTGTTGCCGACTTAATTTCGTCAGACAATGAAGCATCGCACCAAATTGCGATGCAGCAAATGCGTGGTGGTTTTAGTAATGAAATAGCAAAATTGCGCGAGGAACTTCTGAACTTCGCTTCTTTAATCGAATTAGAATTGGATTTTGCAGAGGAAGATGTCGAATTTGCTGATCGTACTCAATTTCATGAATTATTAAACCGAATTGAATTTGTTTTAAAACGTTTGATTGATTCATTTGCTGTTGGAAATGTTATTAAAAACGGTATTCCGGTTGCAATTGTCGGGGAACCAAACGTAGGAAAATCGACTTTATTAAATGCTTTATTAAACGAAGAACGTGCAATCGTTTCAGACATTGCAGGAACTACGAGAGATACTATTGAAGATGAACTGGTGATTGGAGGAATTGGTTTTAGATTCATCGATACCGCAGGAATTCGCGAGACCAAAGATGTTGTAGAAAGCATTGGAATCAAGAAAACATTCGAAAAAATAGAACAGGCACAGCTCGTTATCTACCTCATGGATAGTTTAAAGTTTCAGGTATCAAGTGCTTCGTTCCTTGTTGAAATTGAGAAAATAAAAAACAAATATCCTTTAAAAGAAATTTTAATTGTTTGTAATAAAATAGATCAACTTAGCCAGGACCAACTTCAAACGACACGTCAGGAACTTGAAACTTTAAACCTGAAACAAATTTTTCTAAGTGCCAAAGAGAATATCGGGGTTGAAGAATTAAAGCATCAATTGCTTTCATTTGTTAATACCGGTGCTTTGCGTAATAATGAAACTATCGTAACAAACACGAGACATTACGATTCCTTACTAAAAGCTTTAGATGAAATACAAAAGGTGAAATTTGGTCTCGAAACTGATCTTTCAAGTGATTTAATTGCGCTTGATATTCGCGAAGCTTTATACCAATTTGGTCTTATTACGGGACAAGTTTCCAATGACGAGTTGTTGGGGAATATTTTTGCTAACTTTTGTATCGGGAAGTAGAGTGTCGCCATTATTGTCTTGTAATCATTTGACGATTTGTATCAAAAACTCCGAAGTCATTAGAGGCATCGGAGATCAATTAATTCGTCTCTTTATTAAGAACGTTTTTTAGGTAAGTTTCTGTCGTACATAATAATACTTCCTGCTACGGCTACATTTAAACTTTTTTCTGATTTAAATTTTACTAAATGATGGCATTTATCCATTACTTTTCTGGATAAGCCATGATCTTCTGCTCCTAATAAATAAACACAACGTCTTGGATGTTCGAAGGTCTCTAAATCTGAAGCCTTTTCATCTAATTCAACACCAACCAATCTTGCTCCTTTAGGTAGGTTATCAAAAAAAGCGTCAAAAGTATCATAATGAAAATAAGGAATTGCTTTTACTGCATCATGAGTATCACAAGCTTGCTTGGCATATCGATTTCCTATTGTAAATATAAAAGTGGCGCCTAAGTTTTGAGCAGTACGCCACAAAACACCTAAATTTTCCGGAGTTTTACCATTTTGTATTCCTATCCCAAAATACTCATTTATAAAATTATCATTCATAAAAGCAAAAGTACAAACTGTAAGCAGATAAATCAATTCTTTACAACTAATTATGATTTGGACAAATTACTTAGCTTGTATTTGGCTTATTGCATAATTTCTATAAAAAAACGGAGGGTAATACCTGTACTGGATTCTTTTATATTTTGCAATTATCTCACAAATGACAATACTCTTCTAACGCTATTACAAAGACATGAAATAATACAGTAAGTACTTTCATAATTTTTGATTACGGGCATTATTTTGTTTTTTAAACCCTTCTAATTAAACAACTTATCTTTTAAAGAATATTCCTAAAAAAAACGAACAAATACGTAACAAATACAGTTTGTTAATATTCTGTTAACACTGCGGCGGTTAATTGTTATAATTTTGCCAAAAATTAAACTATATAACATTAAAAATGAAAAAGATTATTTTTATTTTGATTATTCTTCTATCAGCCTTAGGCCATGCTCAAGTTACGAGTTCAGCCATGTCAGGGACTGTTAGATCAAACAAAGGAGAAGCTCTCCCGGGGGCAACAGTAGAAATTGTTCATAAACCGACCGGAACAAAATACTTCTCTACAACAGATTTTGACGGTGGATATGCTGTACAAGGATTAAGACCAGGAGGCCCTTATACTGTTAAGGTAACTTACATTGGTTTTAAAACAACTGAAATCACTGATATTAATGTTGGGTTAGGTAATAATCTAACTGTAAACGTTAAGATCGATGACGAACAAAATGCTCTTCAGGAAGTTGTAGTATCAACAAAATCAAAAGGAAATTTTAACAAAGGAAGAACTGGTGCATCGCAACAGTTTTCTAACAGAGAAATTGCAGCAGTTCCGGTTTTAGGAGCTCGTTCTATAAACTCTGTTACAAAATATAATGCCAATGCCGGAGCAAACGGAACTTTTGGTGGTCAGGATTCAAGACTAAACAACTTTACAATTGACGGTTCTGTATTCAACAACGGATTTGGACTTGGGTCAGATTCACAAGCTGGAGGTAGAACTGGTTCTACTGCAATTTCATTAGATGCAATTGAGCAGTTACAAGTAAACATTGCTCCTTATGATATCCGTCAATCCGGATTCTTAGGTTCAGGTATTAATGCCGTAACAAGAAGTGGAACAAACGAAATCGAAGGATCTGTTTATACTTCTACAAGAAGTAATAAAAAAGATTTTATTGGTACTCATGCTGGAGATGTAACGATTAAACCAGGTAGATTTGAAGAAAAAATATTGGGAGCTCGTATTGGAGCACCAATTATCAAAGATAAATTATTCTTCTTCGGAAATTTTGAAACTATTGATAATACAAGCCCTGCTACAAATTTTACCTCTACAGGTTCTCCAAATCCAAGTGGTCAGGTTTCTCTGCCAACTTATACTGAAATGCAAACTCTTTCAAACTTCATGAAAGACAAATTTGGATACACTACAGGTCCATGGGAAAATTACGATTCTTCAAAAGAATCAAAAAAATTCTTAACCAGACTTGACTGGAATATCAATGACAATCATAAACTTACTGCTCGTTACGTATTTCATAATTCATCTTCTGATCAGTTGACTTCTAATTCAAACTCATTAGGGTTTGGTAACAGAACTAATAGCGGATTAGCAATGTCTTTTCAAAATAGTGGCTATACAATTTTAGATAATACAAGATCAATCGTATTAGAATTGAACAGTAAATTGAGCAACTCCTGGTACAATAACTTCATTGGAGGTTATGACAAACAAATTGAAGACAGAGGTTTAATTGGTGGTGGTTTATTCCCAACAATTGATATTAAGCAAGGTGCTGCTACTTATATTTCTGTTGGTTTAGATCCTTTTACTCAAGGAAACAAACTTTCATACTCAACACTACACTTCACAGACAATTTGACTAAAACTATCGGAAAACACTCTTTAGTATTTGGTGCGAATTTTGAATATTTCAAATCAAGTAACTTATTCTTCTCAGGATCAAACGGAGTTTACGTTTTTAACTCTTTAGCTGATTTTTATGCTGCTGCAAATGATTCTGCAGGAAAGAACGGCGCTCCGTCAAGTGTAACTCTTACCAATCCAAGTAAATTTCAATACAAATATTCTGCTTTACCAGGTGGTGCAGATCCAATGCAAATATTAAAATCTAACAAATTAGATATTTATGCTCAGGACGAAATGAAATTAAGCGACAGATTTAAATTAACAGTTGGTTTAAGAGCTTCAAGAATTTGGTATGCTGATACGGCATTAGAAAACCCTACAGTTACTGCTATGACTTTTGCTAATGGCGAAAAATTCAACACTGGTACAATGCCAGATCCAGCTATCTTATTTGAACCTAGAGTTGGTTTCAATCTTGACTTAAACGGAAACTCTTCAACAATAATCCGTGGAGGTTCAGGAGTATTTACAGGTAGATCTCCAGGAGTATATTTATCAAATCAAATTGGAAATAACGGTGTTCTTACAGGTGTTGTAGATGTTAGTGCTGCTGATTTGGTTGCGGGAGGATATGGTTTTACACCAAGACCAGCTGATTATTTTACTCCGGCTAAACCTACAGCTCCATCAACTTTTGACTTGTCATTTAATAAGAAAAATTTCAAATCTCCTCAGGTTTGGAAAACTACAATGGCAGTTGATCAAAAACTTCCTTTTGGATTTACAGGTACAGTTGAAGGAATTCTTCAAAAGAATATCAATGCAATCACTTATTACAATGCTAACTTTGATGCTCCCGTTGGAACATTCAGTGGTACTGACAACAGACCTAGATATTCACGTAATGACGCTGGAACTCGTGTAAATGATAACGTTTCAAACGGTATCGTTTTAGCGAACACTGATAAAGGATATTTTTATTCTACAACATTCAAAATAGAATACCCTTACCAAAGAGGACTTTGGGGATCATTTGCCTACACACATTCTAATGCTACAGACTTAATGTCTCCGGGATCAGTAGCTTCTGGTTCATGGACAAGCGGAAGATCTGTAAACGGAAATAACAATCTGGATGTTACTAATTCAAACAACAATACACCAAATCGTTTGGTTGGTGTTATTGGATACAGAATCGAATATGGTAAAGGTCTTGGAGGTGCAACTTCTATAAACTTAGGGTATATCGGAGAACAGGCTAACCCGTTTTCTTATAGCTATAGTGGCGATATGAATGGAGACAGAGTTAGTGGTAATGATTTAATTTATGTACCACAAAATGCGTCTGAACTTCGTTTTGCTCCTCTTTTGATTACAAGTACCGTAGCTGGTGTTACAACTTCAAGAACTTACACAGAAGCTGAACAAAGAACTGCATTTGATGCTTATATAGATCAGGATAAATACCTTCGTACAAGAAGAGGTCAATATGCTCAAAGAAATGAGTCTGTTTTACCAATGCTACACAGATTAGATTTATCTATTTCTCAAGATATATACATCAAAATAGCAGGTAAAAAGAATAGTTTTCAATTTAGAGCTGACATCTTGAACTTTACAAACATGATAAACAAAGATTGGGGACTTTCGCAAAGAGCAACCAATCCAAATGTATTGGCATTTTCTTCAGCAACAACTGGTAACGTGCCTATTTATACTCTTGCTACACAAACTGACCCTAACGGAAACAGATATTTAATTAAAAATACTTACCAAAAAAATTCAGGAACAACAGATGTTTGGCAAGCACAATTTACACTTAGATATATATTTGGTAATTAATTCCCTTATTATAATCTAAAATAAGAACTATAATAAATATGAAAACGGCATTGACTAAAAAGTCAATGCCGTTTTTTTTATACAAACAATTAGCCACTCCTTCGCATAAAATCTAAAGATTAGATAATTATGTAAAAACATGCTATTTTAAAGAGTTATAGGCCCAAAATAAGACAAGACTAAATACCAATATCAAATTAATATTATATGCGTTTATACGGCGGCGAATCGGGCTGTGCACTAAACCTTTTGTAAAAGGTATTTTTATATGCTTTGTCAAGAAAGTTTTGGCAACGCAAAATGATATCGTTTCCCTCCCTGACACAATTTACATTAGATATAAATCTTATTTTTCATAAGAAATACCAAATCCAAATTTACAAAGCATTTATAAGTAGTATTACAAACTTTCACAACTTTAGAGATTACACTTATTAAAGTGATCTTCTGTTGGTTTCTGTTACTGTAAATTGGGCTTTGCACTAACTCTTTTGTGACAAAAAACATTAATAGCTTCACGAGGAAGTTTTAAGGTACCGAAAAAGGATATTGCCCCCATCCCTAACGCAATTTTCCTTTATAGTAAATCTTATACTTCACAACAAACCTTAAAATACTAAAAATCAGTCTTTTTAAAGTTTACAGTTTTAAAGATCTAAATTATTTCAAAAGCTTTTGTATCCTTATGGCTCAAGCAGTAAAGTAAAAAACTGTTAAAAACAAA
>NZ_MUGS01000067.1 GCF_002222055.1 Flavobacterium araucananum | reverse complement strand
GATCCACAAGATCCTAATGACCCTCCTATTGATGGAACAGATCCGCCTCCGCCAGTAGAAACGAATCGTTTTAGCGCGTTAGCGGCACAGCAGATAAATGAAAAGGTTCCAACCACGCCAACCTTACAATTTTTTCCAACGGCAGAGGGGTATGTAAAAAAGGAGAGTGGAGTTTTTTCGTATGTGTTTCAGTACAAAGACCATTTAGGCAACGTACGGTTAAGTTATGCTAAAAACCCGCAAACCCAAGTTCTTGAAATTATCGAAGAGAATAATTATTATCCCTTTGGGCTAAAACATGAGGGGTATAATCCCCCAAATTTAGCATTAGGAAATAATGATGCTCAAAAGTATAAGTACAACGGAAAGGAGCTCCAAGACGAGAGTATTGGCGGGAATCAGCTGAATTGGTATGACATGGAAGCTCGAAATTATATGCCAGACATTGGGCGTTGGGGTAATATGGATAAACTGGCTGAAAGTTTCTTTGTTTTATCTCCATATAATTTTTCAAATAATAATCCAGTATATTTTTCTGACTCTAGTGGTCTTTCTCCAGATGGACCAAAAGAAGCAATTGCTTCAACTATTGTAAGAAATGGAAGAGTAATAGAACATCGAGACGATGGCGACCCAGGTATTTATTTAGCTGATTTTGGCTGGCAAGTGGGTGGATCAACTCAGGGTTTGTCATTATTAGGTTTTGAAAAACCAGGTGAAACTTATAACGTAGGCGATAGGATTATGTTTGATTTATCTGGTTATGGTACAACAAGCCAGCCTAAAAGAGCATTAGGTGTAACTTATGCTATTGGTGGTGCTTATGATATAACTGGAGCTTGGGAAGCTTTTTTTACAGAGTTGTTTTCGGAACTAGGTGATGATTCTCCAGAAACAGCACTTGCATTTGCAGTTGTGACGAAAGGAAAGGTAAAACCTAAACTTGCCGTTAGATTATTAGAAAATTTACCTACCCAGATTCATCATTTTGCAACTAATAAACATTCAAAATATTCAAAACAAATGGCAAAGATAATAGAGCAATATAATTTAAAATTGAGTGGTTCTTGGAACAAAGGTGCGTTACCACATTTGGGACGGCACCCGAATGCATATCATGATTTTGTTCTTGAAAGCATGCAAAAAGCTAGTATGGAGGCAGGAAATGACAAAGCAAAATTCTTAAAATTGTTTGACCAATATGTCAAACAACCCGTTATTGAGAATCCAAATTTATTAAGAAAATCAGGCTGGGAATAATGAGTAAGTATTTTTTTTTAAGTTGGAAGAATTCAACGCAAACAGCAAGTGCAATTTATGAAATCGAACATCAGATTGCACATGAGCTAATCCCTGAATTAGAAGGAAAAGGATCACTGCCGTTTAATTTTAATTTAAAACGAATTAGAGAAACAAAAGATGATATAATCATAGATGATAATTTGGATGAATTACAAGAAATTTGGCTGGATTACCTACCAAATAGCCTTGTCTGGCCTTTAATGTCCCAAAAATTAAAATTGGTAGTGCAAGAAAACCTTACAGAAAATGAAGGTGTTGACTGGCTTGATTGTAAAGTTAATTACGGAAATGAAGAAAGAATATATTATATTTTAAGATTCAACAAAAAATTGGATGTTTTGGATATGACAGAAACAAGTTTTGTTAGAGGTACTGACCATATAATAAGACCAGTTTTTTCATATTCAAAAGTTAGAAATCTTAATATTTTCAGTAAACCAGCATATCAATATTTATGGAGAATTACATCGGGACTGTATGTTAGTGAGAAATTAAAAAAAGAAATACAAAAAAAGAAATTGACAGGACTTGATTTTTCAAAAGTACGAGTGATTTAAATTATTGTAATAGAAAAATGAAAAGCCTACCTAATAATAATGAACCTTTAGAATTGAGTATCAATAAGCAATATTATGTTATTGATGCTCTTTATTTAAATGATATAAAAAGTGAATTCTTAAAAGCTAATACTTTGCCTAAAGATATTAGAAATGAAGTTTTTCCATATACAGATACACCTTTTGCGCAATATAAGCCAGAAGAGAATATTTTTTATGTAAATCAGATAATAAAAGTAGATTTTGATGAAATTGTTTTAGAAGATTTATCTTTTTTTTCGACGGATACAGGATTAATAGTCTTTATCTCAGAAGATATATTATTAGAATTTTTAAAAGATTTCAATTATGAAGATTTAGTTGATTCAGAAAATGAATTGATAAATGAAAAATATTGGAAACAAATAACTTCGAAGTTTAAGTTGGAAGATATTGGATTAGTTATAGCAGATTTAGAAAATGATTTTGATGGAAGTGGAACATATATGATTACAAGATAGTGTATCAGTTGTTGTCGTAAAATCAGAAAAATGAATGTGATAATAAAAAATGGAGACAAAGTTAAGGGTGTATTTTTATACCCTTAACTTTTTTACGTTATGCCCTGATTTTTAAAACCAGTATAAATCCGCAATTATGAACCTCAGTAGGAAAATATCCGATTGAAAAATAAAAATAAAATCCTCTATCTATTTATTAGTATATAAGCAGGAAGAGTGGTGAAATAATATTTTATCAATTATCATAAAACACAAAAAGATTAAATGAAAATAGTATTTGTTATAATAGGTTTATTAGTTTTAATGATTGTAGTTTTTGCAATTTATAGATTTATAATTGTTAAGCGTCAAAACTCTAAACTTAATGTAAAACGCTTTGAAAGAGTAAAAGAACTTTATCAGAAACTTGAAAATGGGGAAGATGTAACAGAACAAAATATTTTGCCTTATGCTCAAAATAGACTTACTCGACAAACTGCTTTCCAGCTTTTAGAAAAACATAACAAAGTAAATTTATTTCCAAAAGAATATTACTCCATTATAAAAGGAGCTGAAAGTAGTTTGGCAAATTGGTTAGAATTTCCAACTGAATTAGATGCATGCCCTGATGAAATTGAACATATAAAAAGAGTTACTTTCGACTATGATGGAGAAAATAATTTTGTTCATTATGAAGTTTTTAAATATCTTACTTACGAACCTCATTGGGCATCAAAAGTTGGATGGTGCTTAGGTGTCGTTGGACCTTACTTTGACGATAGTAAACCTTACGATTTTGCACAAGCAACATTTAGTAGAATTGATAGCAAGTTGAAAAATGTAACAGCAGATGAGGAAGCGAAATGGGTTCACGACAATATTTCTATGCGACGATAACTTATTTCCAACAAACATTTTGCTTGCTTAGAATTCAGATAAATTATTGTTCTTTTTTGATCAATTTTCATAGGTATCAAAATGGATTATTTCTATTAGAATTTTAATACCTGTAATTATTAATTAATATAAAAATATATGTTTTCATTTTTTAATAGAAAAAATACCAAGCCAGACATCCCAAACTGGGCTGGCTTTTTTAAAAATTCAGAATATTCAATATTCATTTACGAAATTGAATATTATTTCAATAAGCTAAACATCAAATTTGAAATTTCCGACGGAATTATAGCAACGGATCAAAACGAATTTGGATTAAGTAATTTAGGATTAAGCAATGTTGCTCAAATCTGCAAACAAGATAAACCTAAAAATTATAAAG
>NZ_MUGS01000066.1 GCF_002222055.1 Flavobacterium araucananum | reverse complement strand
GCCAAACCGGCTCCTCCAATATGCAACTCTCCAATCACGCCTACGGGAACAGGAAGATTATTGGAGCCCAATACGTAAGTACTCATATTAGAAAGTGGTTTTCCAATATTTGTGTTTAAATCACCATCCTTATATAAGTGCATCGTTACACAGACAGTATTCTCTGTTGGACCGTAGGCATTTATCAGTCTTCTTCCCTTACTCCATTTCTCCATCAGGTCTGATGAAGAAGATTCTCCGGCAACAACTAATGTTTTAAGATTAGAAAATTCTTGATAAAACATAGTGCGCAATAAAGCAGGCGGTATAGTAGCTATGTTTATTTTATTCTGCTCGATATAATCTCCTAATAATTGAGTATCCTGCCTCAATGTGGATGGCAAAATATAAAGGGAGGCTCCAAAAGATAAAGCGCTGAACATCTCCCATACTGATGCATCAAATATAGTTGAAGCGTACTGCAGGATTCTTGATTGATCATCTATCTCTAAATCATCTTTTTGTATACAAACCAAATTAACAACCCCGCAATGCTCAATCATTACCCCTTTTGGTCTGCCT
>NZ_MUGS01000065.1 GCF_002222055.1 Flavobacterium araucananum | reverse complement strand
TATCGAGCAGTAGATAAATTAGGCCATACGGTTGACTTTCTTTTGACCAGAAAAAGACAAAGAATGAGCGCTCAGTCTTTTCTAATTAAAGCAATTGGTAATAATTTCCGGCCAAGAGTAATAAACATTGATAAAAGCGGTTCTAATACAGCAGCGATCAAAGTCTATAACAAACGTTCATTCTCAAAGATTAAAATCCGACAGTGTAAATATCTCAACAATATTGTCGAACAGGACCATCGATTTATAAAATGGCGCATACAAAACGGATTAGGTTTTAAAAGTTTTGAATCGGCAAAACGAACATTGAGTGGAATTGAAGTTGTGCATATGCTAAGAAAGAATCAGATGGTCAAACCCGGGATATCTATGTTTAAATCATTCTGTAAATTGGCGGGCTAAATTTTAAATTACTTAAATTCTTATATCTGATTCTGATAGATGCGACAGAACCAAATTTCTTCTTCTTTATCTTTGGCACTCCAAGTTTTCAATTAAGTAATTTTAATCAATTGATTATAAACTTTAAAAATCAAATGTTATTCTTTTAGCCCTTTTAAGTACTTAAAAGCTGGAATTCTTGAAATAAAGAATTGTGGCCTGGATTTTTTATCAATTTATAAAATAGAATTTCTTCCCATCTTTTAGATTATATCTATTGGTTTAAGATTTAATGTATTATCAATTCTCTCATAACTGTAAAAGTACTATTTTTGTTTAATGGTATTTAATAACTGTTAAACAAAATGTATGATAAAGTCAATCATTGTAAAAATCGATAATGGTGTATTGAATGAAATTCAGATCGATAGAATTATAGAAATGGCATGGGAAGACCGAACACCTTTTGATGCAATAAAATTTCAATTTCATCTTTCAGAAGCCGATGTGAAAGCTTTAATGAAAAAAGAGCTAAAATTCAGCAGTTATAAATTATGGCGCATTCGCGTTGAAAATTGTAAAACAAAACACGCTGCAAAGAGAGCCGAAACAATAGACAGATTTAAATGTAACAGGCAAAGAGCAATTTCAAATAATAAAATATCTAAGCGTTAATAAAAATATTCGAAGATGATAAAAAAAGATAAACCCGATAATGTAGTATTTTCTTCTGAGCATGGTTATAATGCAAGCCTATTGCCATATGCTACAAGTGTTGGTGCACCGGTAATAAAAGCAGATGATTTAGCAGGATGGAAAGGCATGGGCCTAAATAAGGTAAACAAAGAGTTTGAAAGTAAATTCAATGAACTAAAAATGCAATACCAGGATTTAATCGAAGAATTCCAATGGAATGAATTGGTATACAATGCCAGATTTTCTTTTGAACCCATTGTTGGTGAAATATACCACTTATACAAAGATGCAGATGGTTCTAATTTTCTCTCACTAATAGGCCCCAAAGAATGGAATAAGGAACATGTTGGTACTTTTAGACTTAACAGTGATAAAAAATGGATACTCATTGATTTGAAAAGTTCCATTTTTTAGTAAAACTCCAAGATAATGAAAAACAAAATAAATTTTAAAACCAGTGATCTGGAAAAAATGGAAAAGCAAACTGCCGTGCATCTAATCAATAGTTTAGGCGGTTTTAAAAGTGTGGCATTGGTAGGAACTTCTAATGTACAGGGAAATACTAATTTATCCATTTTTAGTTCTTTTTTTCATATTGGAGCAAATCCTCCATTAATAGGTATGATTTTTCGCCCTAGCCCGCCCGAGCGTGATACCATGAGAAATATTTTAGATACAGGATTCTATACCATTAATCATATCAATGAACAGATCTACCAGCAGGCACATCAGACATCAGCGAGATACAATAAAGAAATTTCAGAATTTGATGCTGCAGGACTCAGTGCGGAATATAAAAATAACTTTCCAGCTCCTTTTGTGCTCGAAAGCAACGTACAGTTAGGCATTAAATTTAAAGAAAAAACAGCCATTTCAATCAATAATACTACTATGATTATCGGGGAAATAGTCCAGATTTTCATTCCCGAAGACTGCTTGTCTGAGGATGGTTTCCTCGATTTAGAAAAAGCCAATACCGTTACTTGTTCCGGTCTGGACAGCTATCATAAAACCATGCAGTTAGACCGATTAAGCTATGCAAAGCCTGATAAGGAAATTACATCACTGCTTAAAAGTTGAATAAAAAAAAGATAAATATTATTTGGTTCAAACGTGATCTCCGTTTTACAGATCACGAACCTCTTTTTATGGCACAGCAGGAAAATATCCCTCTTCTTTTGGTTTATTTTTTTGAACCCTCAATAATGGCTTGCGATGATGCTGATGTCCGTCATTGGCGGTTTGTTTATGAATCCTTAAAGGAAATGCAGTCTAAATTAAAATCATTTGCTGCGCAGATTTATTATTTTCATAACGAAGTCAAGACTGTTTTTGAGCACTTATGCAGTCTTTATGAGGTTCAAACAGTGTTTTCGCATCAGGAAATTGGCAACAAAGTTACTTTTGACAGGGATATTGCCATGCAGTTTTTATTTGATGATCATAAAATTCTTTGGAAACAATCTCAGCTCCATGGTGTTATCAGAAAGCTGCGATCAAAACAAGATTGGGATAAGCGCTGGGAAGAAACAATGTGCGCAATTCCTAAAATGATTGACCTGAATACTTTTAAATTTGAAAATTTAGATCCTGATTTTTATCAAAATTTAAAAGGAGAAACACTTTCTGATGAAATAACAGAGAGAAATGAAAACTTTCAACACGGGGGCGAATATTGGGCCTGGCGGTACTTAGAGAGTTTTGCAAAAGAGAGACATGTAAATTACAGCAAACATATTTCCAAACCCGGTTTAAGCAGAAAAGGCTGTAGCCGTTTATCTCCCTATTTAACCTACGGAAACATAAGCATGCGAATGGTGTATCAATATACCAATCAGTTTTATGAAACATCATACAACAAAAGAGCCATGCTAAATTTTGTTTCCAGACTACACTGGCATTGCCATTTTATGCAAAAATTTGAAAATGACTGTCAAATTGAATTTGAAAATATAAACAAAGATTACGATTCCTTGCTCAAGCCAAAAAACGAAATCTATATAAAAGCCTGGCAGGAAGGCAAAACCGGCGTTCCTATTGTTGATGCCTGTATGCGATGTTTAGTCCAGACAGGTTATATTAACTTTAGAATGCGGGCGATGCTGGTTTCCTTTTTCACATTCAATTTGTGGCAGGACTGGCGGGACCTTCATTTCTTGGCAAGACAGTTTTTAGATTATGAACCCGGAATTCATTATCCGCAGATTCAGATGCAGGCCGGTACAACAACAGGCAATACCATTAGAATTTATAATCCCGTAAAAAATTCACAGCAGCACGATTCAGAGGGCATATTTATAAAGAAATGGCTGCCTGAGCTGGCTGAAATTCCACCACAATTAATTCATGAACCATGGAAATTAAATCTTATTGAGCAGCAATTTTACAAATGCGAATTAGGAAGAGATTATCCAGAGCCTATAGTTGACATAGAACAAACTCGAAAATACGCCAATGATATTGTTTGGAGTTTTAGAAATAAACAAAAAAATGAGAGGAGTTAAAAAAACAAAACCTGCCCACTAAAATCTGCATTGTCTGCCAGAGACCATTTGCGTGGAGAAAAAAATGGGAAAAAATCTGGAACGAAGTGAAATATTGCAGTGATAAATGCAGAATAAGCAGATAAATGATATTTATACTGGTACTAGTTCTTTAACAAAGGTATTAATGGGTAATATATTTAGAAAGTCAAAAAAGACTGTTTATCAATTTAGAAAGCTTTTGCTGCTTATATTTATTAGTCCCTTAATAGTTATAATGCTTGTATCTGTAGCCGAATCTAAAATAATAAGACCTTCACTATCTAGCATTATTAATGCATCTAAGACTTTTGCCTGATTTGACCTTTGGATAAGTAAACTCTCTTGCAGCGATTGATCAAGATAAGGAATAAGCATACTAGTTAAATCTTCAAAAGAGTAAATTTTCTCAGGGTTTTGCGCCAGTATATTAAGAATGATTTCAGAAATATTAAACTTGTTATACATAAAATAGTTTTACTTAAAATTATGCAAAATAATTCTATTTTAAAACTTAAAAAAGTTACCAAGATAATTAGTGCAGAATTTAGAATATTAAACAAAATTACTTTCCAGAGTAAATATTTGGTTCTGTCGCATCTGGGAA
>NZ_MUGS01000064.1 GCF_002222055.1 Flavobacterium araucananum | reverse complement strand
ATTTTAACTACAAAAAATAATGCTTCAATTTTTGAATTATTAAAAATATAGCCTATTATTTTAGCGTAAAACTTGCATTAAAAAGTAAATTTTATGGTAAAATATAAAATTCGAAACTAAAATATTATCTACCTTTGTTATTGTAAGGATTAAAAATCCTTGTTCTTTTTTAATAAAAAATGTAAAGTATGCAAAACATTCCTAGTGTAGACTTACGTGATTTCCTTTCGGACAACCCGGAACGTAAACAAAAATTTGTAAATGAAATCGGCAGTGCATTTGAAAACATTGGCTTCGTAGCCCTAAAAGGTCATTTTTTAGACGACCAGTTGGTAGACGAACTTTATGGTGAAATTAGAAAATTTTTCGCCTTACCAGTTGCCACTAAACACAGTTATGAAATTCCCGGAATTGGTGGACAAAGAGGGTATGTTTCTTTTGGTAAAGAACATGCTAAAGGTCGTAAAGAAGGAGATTTGAAAGAGTTTTGGCATTTTGGTCAATATGTTGACAAAAGCTCAAAATATGCTTCAGAATACCCGGACAATGTAGAGGTTACAGAGTTGCCTCGTTTTAATGTTGTAGGTAAAGAAGCGTATCAAATGCTTGAAAAAACAGGTGTTTATGTGTTAAGAGCTTTGGCTTTGCATTTAGGTTTGGATGAGTTTTATTTTGACCAATATGCAAAAGACGGAAACTCTATTTTAAGACCAATTCATTATCCGCCAATTACTTCTGAGCCTGAAAATGCAATACGTGCAGCTGCTCACGGAGATATCAATCTGATTACTCTTTTGATGGGGGCTCAGGGAAAAGGTTTGCAGGTTCAAAATCATGATGGCGAATGGATTGATGCAATTGCAGAAGACGATCAGTTGGTAATTAATGTGGGAGATATGTTGTCAAGACATACTAATAATAAACTAAAATCAACGATTCATCAGGTAGTAAATCCACCAAGAGAATTATGGGGAACGTCACGCTATTCTATTCCGTTTTTTATGCATCCTGTTAGCGATATGCGCCTGGATTGCTTAGAAAACTGCATCGATGCTGAGAATCCTAAGAAATTTGAAGATATTACAGCGGGAGATTATTTATACGAACGTTTAGTAGATTTAGGGTTGATAAAAAAGTAAACTTTTAAATCGTAACTTTTTTAAATTCCAAATTCCAAACTATCAAATTGGGATTTGGAATTTAATTTTTACAAACTATAAATTTGGAATTTTTATAAAATTATGGACTTACAAGATCAGTTAAAAAATTTATTTCCGGACCATATAGAATCGAATGAGCCTGAAGACATTCAGCAGCAGGATCATGTTCTTTTTATCCAAAAGGAACCTATGATTTGTAAATTCGAAAAGCGAAAAGGAAAAGCCACAACCATTATTGAAGGTTATGAAGGATCTGACGAAGATTTTAAAATTTTGGCCAAAGAAATTAAAACCAAATTAAGCGTTGGCGGAACTTTTAAAGATGCTTCGATTATTATTCAGGGCGATTACCGCGATAAAATTATGGAAATCCTGAAAGCAAAAGGATTTAAAACAAAACGTGTTGGAGGATAGAAAATTTTAGATTTGTAATTTTAGATTTTAGATTTTAGATCGCTCCAATGCTTATAAATATAAAACCTTTGTGACATTGTAACTTTGTCCCTTAGAACCTTTGAAAAGAACCTTAAAGAAAAAAAATGATAAAAAATTCAGAATTAATACTTAATCCGGACGGAAGTGTATACCACTTAAATCTTCGTCCAGAACATATTGCCAACGATATAATTTTTGTTGGAGACCAAAACAGAGTCGAAAAAATTACTCAGTTTTTTGATTCAATCGAATATTCTACTCAAAAAAGAGAGTTTAAAACCCAAACAGGAATTTATAAAGGAAAGAGAATATCTGTAATGTCAACCGGAATTGGTCCTGACAATATTGATATTGTTGTAAATGAACTGGATGCTTTGGTAAACATCGATTTAGAAACTCGCCAGCCAAAAGAAAAATTAACGTCTTTGAATATAATCAGAATTGGAACTTCGGGATCTTTACACACGGATATTCCTGTGGATAGTTTTGTTATGTCTAAATTTGGTTTAGGATTAGATAATATGCTGCGCTCTTATTTGATTGATGAAGTATCGAATGCAGCAATCGAAGATGCTTTTGTAAAGCATACCAATTGGGATTTAAGAAAAGGAAAACCGTATGCTATTGCCTGCTCTGAAGAATTGGAAAAACTGATCGAATCTGATAAAATCATTAAAGGAATTACTGCTACAGCCGGGGGATTTTATGGACCACAAGGACGTGTTTTGCGTTTAAACATTCAGGATGAAGAATTAAACAATAAAATGGATAATTTTAGTTTTAATGGAGAAAGAATCACTAATTTAGAGATGGAAACGGCTGCAATTTACGGACTTTCGGCACTTTTAGGTCATAATGCCTTATCACTGAATGCTATTATTGCCAATCGTGCAAGCGGAACTTTTAGTGAAGACCCTTATAAAGCAGTTGATGAATTGATTGCGTATACATTGGATAAATTGGCTCAGAAGTAAATTTCATAATTATTCAAAATTGATAACTAAATAATGGCAGAAACGCATAAAAAAATACTATTCAAATATTACAGTACTTACCTTGAAGAAGTAGTTTCAGAAACGATGTGGGCAGAAATTATCGATCTTGAAAAAGGATATTTTAAATTGGATAATATCCCGTTTTTTGGGCCTTTGATTGCTACTGATGATATTTTTCGTGCTGAATATGATGAGGATGAAAAATATTTTATTCACAGAGAAACCATCGAAAGTTCAGGGAACTCGATTGTTCAGGTCTTAATTTTGCAGGAAGGTTTTGATAAAGAGCTTATAAGAGAAAAACTTAAAACAATAAACTGTATATCAGAAGGCCTAAATGATACTTTTTTTGCCGTTGAGATCGTAAAAAATACAGATTACGCTTTAGTGAAAAGTGTATTAAACGAATATGAATCGCAAGCTGTAATAGAATTTGCAGAACCATGCCTATCTGATAAACACCAAACTGATTTATTAAAAAATTAATTCAACAAACAAACAAACAAACAAACAAACTTAGAATACGCTTACCAAACTTAAACTTAACTGAAATGAAAACTGTAAAAATTGTAGGTGTCCCGGAACACTTCAATTTGCCATGGCATTTATGTATTGAAAATGGCGAATTTGAAGCAGAAAGCATTGATTTGCAATGGAAAAATATTCCTGAAGGTACAGGAAAAATGTGCCAGATGCTTCGTGATGGTGAAGCGGATATAGCGGTAATTTTAACCGAAGGAATTGTAAAGGATATTGTAGCCGGGAATCCAAGTAAAATTGTTCAGATTTATGTGCAGTCTCCTTTGATTTGGGGAATTCACGTTGCTGCCCAATCTAATTATCATACTGTAAAAGATCTTAAAGATAAAAAAGTAGCTATTTCGAGAATAGGCTCCGGATCACAGCTAATGGCTTATGTCAATGCACATGAAAATGGCTGGGAAACAGATAATTTGCAATTCGAAATTATCAATACGATCGACGGAGCTGTTGAAGCTTTGACAAACCAGACGGCAGATTACTTTATGTGGGAACGTTTTATGACGAAACCCCTTGTAGATCAGGGAATTTTCAGACGTGTTGGCGACTGCCCTACTCCATGGCCCTCATTTGTTATTACGGTGCGGGATGAATTTTTGAAAAAAAATCCTAAAACAGTAGAGAAAATCCTTGAAATTATAAACAAAACAACTCAGGATTTTACCCGGATTCCTAATATAGACAAAACATTGTCAGAACTTTTTAATCAAAAAATCGAAGATATTCAGGAATGGTTAAAACTTACCCAATGGTCTCAAAAGAATTTGAGCGAAAAAGCGTTTATTAAGATTCAAAATCAGTTATTTGATCTGGGAATTATTGATAAAAAAAGTACTTTTGTTGAAACTGTAAAAGCGCTGTAAATACTGCTTTTGATTCTTATGATAAAATTTCCTAAAATTGACTTTCCGCAATTAAAATCCAAATTACAGGTGAAATCACCCTGGGACAGGATTATTATTATGCTTTTGAGTCTTTTAATCACGGTTCCTATTTTTATCATACTGCACCAAAACCTGATCGATTTAGAATGGCCTTTTAATTTAGACCGTGTATTTATTTTTATCATTGTTTTTACTGTTGTTTTCTTTCTTTTAATGTACCTGCGTACGATAATAATTTTGTGTATTGCAGTTTATTTACTGGTTTTGTTTTATGGTAGTGTTATTGGAAACTATGGTTTTAGTGAGATTTCAGAAGATTATAATTCTATGATTTATACGATGTCTGATAATCCTTTTCCGCAAGATATTATTGTGGCAAAGTTGCTTCCGTTTCCTAACAAATCAAAAATTATTAATGCCATAGAATATCAGAATCCAAAGGTTCGAAACTTTGCCATAATGGCGACGACCAAGCATTTTAAAGGTTTAAAAGGGTACGCTGATTACAGAACCATTATACAATGTTTTGCTGTCTTTAAAGAAATAAACAGTCGCTGGAATTATGTAAACGATCCTAAAGAAGGTGATTATATTGCGACGGCTAGCGAATCATTAGAATATTTTTCCGGAGATTGCGACGATCATTCTATTTTAATGGCCGCTGCAATACGGTCAATTGGCGGAACCCCGAGGTTAATTCATACCAAAGGTCATATTTATCCTGAAATACTGATTGGTTCCTTAATTGATCTGGAAAAAGTCAATTATTTGATCAAAAATGTACTTTTTGTAAAAGAAAGCTACGGCAAAAAAATACATTACCATATCGACGAACGTGGTCAGGTCTGGATGAATCTTGATTATACAGCAAAATACCCGGGCGGCCCCTTTATGTACGAAGAGATTTTGGGAGCTCTTACTTTAAATTAGTGCTTCTTGAACAAGTAAAACATTGATTAACAAGGTTTAGTTTTTGATTTTGTAAATATGTACACGAGCGCGTCTTTTTTTATAGATGCTCTGTATTTTGTTTTATTACGGTAATTGTCGTTTCAATTAAAAATTGTAAGGTTAATTACTTCTTTTGCTAATAAATATTTGATTTTTAGATTTTTAATTAAAAATAATTTTGTAATTTTCTGTGATCTAACTTTAATCACATAATCATGAAAAAATCTAAATTATTTATCTTCGGGATTGCATTATTGGCAGTATTAATGGTTTCATGTCATAAAGGTCGAAATACATTGGTAAACTCGTGGAAAATTACCACTGTCGAACCAAAAATACCTATTTCTGATTCTTTAAAAAATGTTATTCTAACTCAGGGACAACTTACTTTTACAAAAGATGGACATGTAACTGGATATTTGCAAAGAGAAATAACCGATGGTACTTTTGCATTAACAAAAGGTGGAAAAAGTTTGGTAATAAAAGATGAAACAGGAACCCCATATCCTTGTGAAAGTACAATAACAGAAGATCAACTGATATTAGACAGTAAAGAAATGAAAATTACCCTCAAAAAAATATAGTACTCCATTTTGAATTTTATAAAACAAACCACGCTGTCGTAATTTCAGTGTGGTTTTTTTATTTCATAATCATTTTAAATCTTCTAATTTAGTAACGCTAAAATTGGAATCACTTTTGGTTTAAGAATCAAATTTTGCCAAAGATATTCCAGAGACATTTTTTAAACAATAAAATATAAATAATATGGGTACTGATAAAAATAAGTTATCCCCTGATCAGCAGGAAGCAATACTTAGTGTTCTGGAAGTTCGTTTTGAGAAAAATATAAAACGACACAAAGCTATTGAGTGGAAAAATGTTCAGGCAAAATTACTGGCAAATCCTGCAAAATTATGGTCACTGGATGAAATGGAAAGAACTGAGGGAGAACCGGATGTTGTAGGTTATGATAAAAACAAAGACGAATATATTTTCTTTGATTGTTCTCTCGAAAGTCCCAAAGGCCGTAGAAGTTTGTGCTACGATCACGAAGCATTAGAAAAAAGGAAAGAAAATAAACCTGCCGACAGCGCAATTAACAGGGCTGCCGAAATGGGAATAGAACTTTTGAACGAAGAGCAATATAAAGAACTTCAAAAATTGGGTAATTTTGATTCTAAAACATCAAGCTGGATTATAACACCGCCCGATATTAGAAAATTGGGTGGTGCTTTGTTTTCAGATTTTCGTTATGATACTGTATTTGTTTATCATAATGGTGCCGAATCTTATTATGCCGCAAGAGGTTTTCGTGGAGTTTTACGTGTTTAATCAATTATAAATAAACGTACGTCAAAAATCTATCTTAAAAAAAATATTTACGGAGTCATTGAGTGATTCGAACAGTTTCGTCTATTATAGCTTAAATTTGATGAAACTAGTTTTATAACACTCAGCAGAATATAAAAAATAAACAACATGGAAGATTTAAAAAATCAAACAGACAGCTCTTCTTCTCCTGATAAAACTGAGCCAAAAGTAACGGGAATTGGCGGAATTTTCTTTTTTTCAGACAAACCTCAGGAAACGAGAGAATGGTATGCCAAAAATTTAGGGTTTGATGTCAATGAATGGGGTGCTACTTTTGAATCCAGAAACATAAACAATCCTGATGAAATAAAATCGCTACAGTGGAGCCCTTTCAAGAAAGATGATCCTTATTTCTCGCCTTCAAAAAAGGAGTTTATGATCAATTATCAAGTTCAAAATATTGAAGGTCTTGTAGAAAAACTCAAAGCAAACGGTGTTACTGTAGTTGATGCTATCGAAACGTATGACTATGGTAAATTTGTACACATAATGGATGCCGATGGTAATAAAATTGAATTATGGGAGCCGTAATGACTCTTGTTTTTTTAAAATCGTAAATAATCTAATTTGGTTTAAATACAATTTATAACGTATAAGAGTGGTTCTCTGCTCCTGCAAAAAAAAAGAGATTTAATAGTATCAGACACAAAACTCCATTATTTCTAATGGAGTTTTTTTTATGGTTTATGGGCTTTTTTACAGCGTATTTTAAACACAATTTTAGCCGAAATACTAGTGTAAAATCAAATATAATGCGGCTTTTACAGGGTTTTTAGTAAAAAAAGCGCTATATTAGAAAAAATAAAATGTCAACCAGGACAGCAGCTGTTGGCGAAATATTAATAAATAAATTTTATAATGAAACAATTACTTCAGTGGACGATTATCATTCCGGTCTTATCGTGGATTCTCTTTTTTAGCGGACTTATTGACAATAGCAGCATTTTTCAAGTTGTTGCAAGCATATTGCTTATTCTAAGTGTTATGTCTGCAGTGCATCATTCCGAAGTAATAGCTGAAAGAGTTGGAGAACCCTACGGAACCATTATTCTGGCAATATCAATAACCGTTATTGAAGTTTCTATTATTGTATCACTAATGATGTCAGAAGGTACAGAAGCTGCATCTCTCGCCAGAGATACTGTTTATGCAGCAACAATGCTTATCCTTAATGGTATTATTGGACTTTGCCTGCTTATAGGAGGTTTAAAACATTATGAACAAAATTTTTCTGTATCGTCTGTAACCATAGGTTTGGTTTCGCTCGTTTCGATTATTGTATTTACGCTGGTCTTCCCTACTTTTACCGAAAGTGTTAAGGGATCTTATTATTCTACACCACAATTGGTTTTTGCCTCTATTGCCTGTATCGTTATTTATGCTTCTTTTCTATTTGCACAAACCAGCAGATACAGACAATATTTCCTTACCGTTGGAGATGATGAAAATGAAGATGCTGTAGAGCCTATCGCAATCGATAATAAAACCTTTTATACAAGTCTTGTTTTCCTGATTGTAAGCTTGGGTATTGTCGTTTTATTGGCAAAAACACTCTCTCCTACTATCGAAAGTATTATTGTAAGCTATCATTTGCCAAAAACTTTGGTAGGGGTTGTTATTGCAGCAATAATTTTGCTCCCGGAAGCTATTGCAGCTATTATTGCGGCAAGAAAAAACAGACTTCAAACCAGTATAAATTTAGCCTTAGGTTCTGCTTTGGCAAGTATTGGGTTAACGATTCCCAGTGTTGCCGCAGTTTGTATTATGATGGATATGCCCATTATTCTGGGGCTCGACATTAAGTCTATTGTGCTGTTGGCATTATCAGTCTTTACCGTAATGCTTTCGTTAAGCAAAGGCAAGTCTAATATTGTTTACGGGGTTGTACTTCTGGTCAATTTATTTGCCTTTGTATTTCTTATGATATATCCTTAAATATCTAAAACTCCATTATTTCTAATGGAGTTTTTTTTTGATGGAATAAAATAAGTCATCTATCATTTTAAACAGGAAAAACTTATACACTACTTATTTTATCAAATCATCGCACATATAGTTT
This sequence comes from Flavobacterium araucananum, assembly GCF_002222055.1. Classification (GTDB taxonomy): domain Bacteria; phylum Bacteroidota; class Bacteroidia; order Flavobacteriales; family Flavobacteriaceae; genus Flavobacterium; species Flavobacterium araucananum. Next base: position 50,587 of record NZ_MUGS01000064.1, on the reverse strand, counting down.
GTCTTGTGACTGATATTTTCCGTTTTGTGTCATTTTTTTGGAATTGATTTTATATCTCTATTAATTTTAGGTAGAAAATAATTACAAAACCTCAAATACACATAACTTTATGAATACAGAAAACTACGATGTAATTGTCATTGGTGGCGGCGCAATAGGTTTAGCAACTGCCTACCATCTTGGCAAACGAAAGGCTAAAACTTTAGTACTCGAACAATTTACTTTTATAAATCAATTAGGCAGTTCTGCAGGAGTGTCGCGTCAATTTAGAATTCCGTATCCGGATCAATATATGGTGCAAATGGCTCTTGATGCACAACCGTATTGGGATGAACTTGAAAAAGAAACTGACACAAAATTACTGGACAAAGTTGGTACACTATGGTTTGGAGATCCCGATGTACACTCTACCGAAGGGAATATTGCCGAAGCCGAAGAAGCGCTAAAGGCTTTAAATGTTCCTTACACTACCCTGAAAGCAAAAGAAATCGAAGAAAAATATCATTTTAAAGATTTACCGGAGCATTACACCGGATTATTTCAGCCGGATGGTGCCAGCATTAATTTTAAAGCAACAATAGAAACGCTTTTAAGCCTGTGCAAAAAAGAAGAAACGGTTCAGTTAGAAGAGAATTCGCCTGTACTTAAAATCAACCAGATTGGGAAACTTTTTGAAGTCGTAACACCAAACGGAATTTATATCACCGAAAAGCTGGCTATTATTCCAGGTCCGTACATCAATAGTGTTATTAACTTATTAGATTTTAAAATAGAAGCTACGTATTGGAATATGTCTTCGGCTTATTTTAAGAAAACCAATCCGGACATTCAATATCCAACCTGGTTTGTGTTCCAGAATCCGAAAGGCGAAAATGGCAATCAATTTTATGGCTTTCCATCAGTCGATTGGGATCATCCGGAATACATTCGTGTAGCGCCGGACTTTGTTATAGCACCTCTTGAAGAACCAAGTGACAGGACGTTAATTCCTAATCCCGAAGAACTGGGCTACACCTCTGATTGGGTAAGAGATCACATGACAGGATTAAATACAGAGCCTGAATATACATCGACATGTCTCATTGCTTTGAGCACCATAGCCAATAAAGAGTTGTTGATTGATTTTGCGCCAAACTATGTGCCAAATCATAAAAATATAGTGTTGTACGCCACCGGATGGGCTGCAAAATTCACACCTTTTCTAGGGAAAATTATGTCAGATCTGGCATTAGACGGACACACAGATTTTGATATTAAACCATTTCAACTCGGACACAAATTCTTTAAAGCAATCTAAAAAAACATACCATTATGAATAAAAATACACCTTTGAATACAGGAAAACACCCTGATTTAAAAATTGAAGTAGCTATTATTGGTGCCGGAACTTCCGGATTGTATACGGCTTATCGTCTTGTAACTGATAAAAAGTATAAGGCCAGCGAAGTACAAATATTTGACATGAACAGCAAACTGGGTGGAAGACTGGAATCTGTAATTATGCCCGGAATGAATTTTTGGGGCGAATTAGGAGGTATGCGTTATCTGACTTCTCAACAAATTGTAACTACATTAATCGAAGGATATCCCCTTACAGAAGAAAATCTCGACAAACGTATTCCTGTACTTAAAGATAAAATGACGCCTGTCCCTTTTCCTATGGGAGATCCAACAAAATTATTAATGTATCTTAGAAAAGAACGCTTTAAACAAGATGCCTGGGAAGTTGCCCAGAAAATAGATAAAAAACTACCAACCCGATATTATCTTAATGATGATGATTATGGTTTTAGCTCAGATCAGCTCTTTAATAAAATCATTTACGATGTTTTGATGGCAGATTCCTGGGTGGCTCAAAACTATGGCAAAAAAATCATTAAAGGATCGTCAATATACGATTATACGTTTGAGTTAGACAGTAGAGATTGGGATGATATTAAGCCAAAATTAGTATACAATTTTCCTAAATCTCCTTATGACAAACGCAAAGTAAATGATTTGGGATTCTGGAACTTAATTAAAGATCAGGTTTCACAGGAAGGCTATGAATTTCTGGCGAATGCCGGCGGATATTATTCCAATACCATCAATTGGAATTCAGCCGAAGCTTTTCCGTATATGGTAGGAGATTTCTCTGCAGGAACTATTTACAAAACCATCGAAGAAGGATATGACAGTATCGCTTATGCCGTAGCCAACTCTTACATCGATCATGAAGGAGCTTGTATCTGGTCTGAGAATAAGCTACTTACTTTTACCAAAGAACATGCATCCAAAAAAACGCATAAATACCAACTGACGTTTCTAAATCTTAAAACGAACACAGAATGGAATGTCTATGCTAATACTTTAGTGCTGGCTATGCCAAGGAAATCATTGGAACTTTTAGATCAGAACAATTTCTTTTTCAACACAAATGAAAATTCAGTTATAAATACCAATATCCGCTCTGTAATTATGGAACCTGCTTTCAAAATATTAATGGGTTTTGAATATCCATGGTGGAAAGAGTTAGGAATCGATTCCGGGCATTCTATTACTGATTTGCCTATGAGGCAATGCTATTATTTTGGTACAGATCCCGAAACTAAAAATTCGATGTTGTTAGGTAGCTATGGAGATATGGAAACTGAGACATTCTGGAAAGCCTTATCTGATGATAAAGTACTTTTTGAGGTAAAACCTGCCAAATCAGCGTCTCTTAAAGAGTTACATGAACTAAATGATGTTCAGGCTACAAAATTAATGGTAGGCGAATTAATGAATCAGCTTCGTGAACTGCACGGCCATGAAGTAATAATACCGGAACCGTATGTAACCTATTTTAAAGACTGGACAGATGATCCTTTTGGGGCAGGATATCACGCCTGGAAAGCCGGTTATTCTGTAAAAAACGTAATGCCATATATGAGAAAACCAGATGCTAACGAATCTATTCATATCTGCGGAGAAGCCTATTCTGACCAACAAGGCTGGGTTGAAGGTGCTTTTTGTGAAGCCGAAAAAATGCTGCAGGAATATTTTGGTTTAGATCGTCCAATCTGGTTAAGTCCTGCCTATTATTTAGGCTGGTAAATCAAAATTATTTTTTTAAGAATCAGTTAAAAAAGCTCCATTAGAAATAATGGAGCTTTTTATATGACACTTATGGGATTATCTGTGAATCATTGTCATCCAGATTATAATTTTGTTTACGAAATAATGATGATACGCAAATTAATGCAAAAGGTTGTATTAGTTCAATTTTTGTAGTAAAAATATTTCTTATATTCGTTGAGAGAAAAATACTATTTATCATCCAAAAGCTGCCTGAAATTATTACGCTTATCAATATTAAAGCTTATTTCTGCATCGAAAAAATTAAAAAATGGGAAATAAGCCGAACAGGTACATAAAGATAGTAGGCACAACGTAAAATCAGAATAAAATGAAAAAAACTATTTTTTTATTAGTATGCCTTATTGCCTTTAATAGCACCAGTATGTTCGGTCAAAATTATAATGTAGACACTTGGTACGAAGTAAGTATGAGTTCTGCAACATTGTACAACAGCTGTATAAGCAATGATGACCCAACTTGTTGGACCGGACTTATTACAACCGATAAAGGAACTAGTAACCCTTATGGCAATGCTTCGCCAGCAGGAAGTTTTTATGGTATTCAATCAAATTATAATGATACAACATGGGATGGTATATCAAATGGATATGTTACAGAATGGGTAGGTACTCCTGGTGTAACAAACCCAATTAGACCGTCTAAATTAAAATTCAGAGTTCCAGGTAATTTAGTTCCTGAAGGTACTTGCAAAACATTTTATATCTGGGAAATAGCTTGTAATTACCAACAAACTTGCAGGTTTACATTTCCAAGTCCAAGATCGATTACCGTTTGCAATCAAGGAAATAGCATAGATTGTATTACTGCAGCATTATCCGTTTCTGATGGTTTAAATTGCATTACATTTACAAGAGTAAATACTAGCTGTCCTTTATGTTATTGTGTAAAAATTAAATTTACTGATAACACTACAACATCTTTTAATTTAAATTTTGGAAGTGGAGATATTCTAAAAAATTGCTTTGCAAAAACTATTAGCAATGTAGTATCAATAAACTCCTCATCAAATTGTGGTGGTTGTGCTGCGAATGTAACTTTTAAGCAAGCAGAAGAAGTACCTATGGATAAATTTGAAGTGAATCTGGTTCAAAAAGACAGAATTACTGTAAGCCCAAATCCAACAAAATCAATAATAAAATTTGAAGGTACAGATTTAAATAAATACCAAATTTCAATCTTTGACGAAAAAGGTAAAGAGATTAAGATAAATTCTAAAATTGATAATGCAATAAGCCTTGAGAAAGAGAAAAAAGGTATTTATATCTATGTCATTACAGACGAAAGCGGATATAAACAAAAAGGGAAAATAATAAAAGAGTAATTTTTTTAATTTAGAAAAGCAGTTTATGACAATATCATAAACTGCTTTTGCTTTTTTGAATAAAAAATAATATTGAATCTAAACTATTTGATAAATACAAAAAATAGTGAGGATTTAAACAAAAATAAAGATGTAGGTTAAACTTCTCAATTAGATTATAAGCTTTGATTTATTTCTTTTTATTGAATTATTTTTATAAAGGCGCTATAGATGTCGTCCTTGATAGTAGTTCGCATATACGTTACGTTTTCGTCTTTTGTTTTTATTTCAAGCTGAATTAAACCTGCATCACAATAATAAAACAAGGACTCATCGTCCGGAAATTCAATATTAGAAATAGGTAGAGTGGTTAATTTTACGTCGAATATGATTTCACCGGTTTTTAAGTTTAACTCAAAAAGTTTTGCTTTACGGGTATATCCCCAAAGATTATCATTATGCTCCGTAATATATTGGACATTGTCTCCTTTAAAATCAGTTTTCCATAGCTGAGTTCCTGTTTTTGAATCAACAGCATAGACGGAAGTAACTGTTTCTCCCTGAGCTGCAAAAAATATTTTTTTGTCTTTACAAAATATGCGCTCCTTGACATTATTTTGATTTTCATCTAGTTTAAATTGCCATAAAATGTCCAGTTTATTAGGGCTTAAGGCAAAAAGTACATTTTTTTCGTTTGGTATAAATACATTTTCACCATCTGTTACAGGTTTTCCGTATATAGCATCATCAAAGCTTTTTTGGCTAAGAAGTTTTCCTGTATTTGCATCAAAACTATAAAACTGAGAACCACTTTGCGTAAAAATTTTGCTATCAAAAAAGAGAACAGGAATATCATTATTTGAAGAATCCAGCTTGTAATTCCATGCTAAACTTCCATCTTTTATGTCAAGAGCATAAATATTACTGTTTTGAGTAGTTACAAACAGTTTTCCGTTATTTATGGTTAAAATTTGGTTTTTTAGTATAATCTGATCTGTAATGTTACCTACCCTTGCTTTCCAAAAAACATCACCACTTTGATTGTCAATTGCAAAAATTTCACCATTAATAAACGGCACATACACTACTCCATCCTTTAGTGTTACTTGATTAGCACACATTTCGGTATTGGCATCAGAGGCCTTTACAGTCCAGTTAATATCTTCGGTTTCCAGACTAAAGGATATGAGAGAACCGTCGTAATCGTAAATTAGGATTGAATCTTCGTCTAGTGAAACTTTTGTAAGCGGACTAATGGCCTTATTAGTCACCATATCAGTGGGGCTTAAAACTTTATTATTAGAATAATTGGTTTTGCCAGGTTTTGATACACTTGGCGTTTGTCCAAACATATTTATAGCAGTACATATAAACAGAAGAGATATTAGATTTTTTTTCATTTTTAAAATTTGGGATTGATAATCTGAAAGCAATATCCAGGTCAAATATAGTAAAAAATTATTATAGCCTTTTGGGGGGTATTAAGTCCCAGGAGTGATAATTATGAGGAACCGGGAGTTGGTTAACTACCATAAAAGTATCATACGCAGTTATCGCAAAGATATTTCTTATATTAGCCTCATAAGAAACTAAATTCTGGCACAAAGACATCATAATTTTGTTTAATTATTGCCATTTAATGTCTGTAAACAATTGATCTGAAGTTTTTCTCAGTATCAAAAAATAAATTACAAATGAAACTTTTTAGAGACTTCAAATCTTACAATGATTACATTGGATTAAACAAACCATTGGACAACGACATTGACGTTGGATATTACGATCCGCCAAAGATGCTTTTGAAATCGGAAGCTGTAATGGTTGATTTTTACAGAATTTCGATCAAAATAAATTTTAAAAGTAAAATCACACCCACAGAGCAACCAATTAATGCTGTATTTTTTAATAGTCCCGAGTTAGTTTTGACAACAGGCTGGGACGTTGAACCAACTTATACTGGAATGTACTTACAGCTTTCCAAAAAAATAATTGAGGAAAACCGTTTTTTATTTAAGACTTATTTAGACTATGGACAACACGAAGCATTATATTTGGCAGAAGAAGAAATAGAAGAAATTAGTGCAGTTTTTAAATTAATGATAAAATATTATGAAAACGATAAAAAGCATTTTACCATTTTACTTTCTTACGTGAATGTTTTGGTTTCATTGGTTGAAGCATTTTACAAAAGACAGTTTTCAACCGATCCGAAACAATATAATCACATCATATCCAATTTTCAACAAAGTTTGATTGATTATTACAATCAACCTGTTTCTCAAATTCCCAATGTTCAGTATTTTGCTGATAAATTGGGATTGACCGCTAATTATTTGGGCGATATTGTAAAACATTTTACTCAAAAATCTACACTTGAAACTATTCATGAATTTGTTATCAGGAAAGCAAAAGATCTTTTAGAACAAAATCCGCAAATGAAAACTGCAGAAGTTGCTTATGAGTTAGGTTTTGAATATCCCAATTATTTTTCAAAATTCTTCAAAAAGCAAGTCAATCTCACCCCTAAAGAATACCGATTGCAACTTGTTCATATCAATAATAAAACGCCTTCATAAGATGGCGTTTTTTGTTATCCGTAATTTGTTTCCTTTTTATTAGTGATCCGTTTCCATTGATTCTCTGTGCTAAATCTAAATTTGTATCATAAAAATTAAGAGATGAAAGACGAAGAAAATTCAAGAAGAAAATTTATTCAACAAACAGCACTTATTGGTACTGGTTTGCTATTTGCTCCAAGTTTATTGTCAGCAACGAATACTTCATCATATCCAAAACAAATTAACGATAATAAAAAAAATAATATGAAAACAAGAAAACTGGGAACTCTTGAAGTTTCAGAAATCGGTCTTGGATGCATGAATATGGTTGGAAACTATAACCCGCCCGCAAATCATCAACAATCTATTAAAACCATACGCACCGCATTTGAAAATGGAGTGAGATTTTTTGACACAGCAGAAGTATATGGTCCTTATACAGATGAAAAATTGGTTGGTGAAGCGCTTGAACCATTTCGTAATCAAGTCAGGATTGCCACAAAATTTGGGTTCGCAATCGATGGTACTGTTGGATTAGATAGCAGACCAGAGCGAATCAGAAAAGTTGTTGAAGAATCACTTACACGTCTCCGAACCGATCACATTGATTTATATTATCAACATCGAGTTGATCCTAACGTACCAATCGAAGAAGTTGCAGGCACTATTAAAGATCTTATTCAACAAGGTAAAATTTTGCATTTTGGACTTTCAGAAGCAAGTGCAAAAACAATTCAGCGCGCACATGCTGTTCAAACAGTAACTGCTGTTCAGTCAGAATATTCATTGTGGACACGTAATGTCGAATTAAATGGAGTACTTAAAACCTGTGAAGACCTGGGCATTGGATTCGTACCTTGGTCTCCTGTAGGTGCCGGTTTTTTGACTGGAAAATACGATACAACTACTAAATTCGACAAAGAATCAGATTTCCGCTCGGGTTTTCCTCGTTTTTCTAAAGAATTTTTACCATTGAATATGCCAATGATAGAATGGCTAAAGGATTATGCTGCAACAAAGAATGCAACTCCAGCTCAAATTGCCCTGGCATGGTTACTTGCCAAAAGTCCCAATATTGTTCCAATTCCCGGTACCCGTAGTGAGGAACATTTATTGGAAAACCTTGGCGCATCAAAAATTCATTTAACAAAGGAAGATATTCAAAGTATAGAAATTTGTTTTACAAAATTCCCTGTTTACGGTGACCGTATGGGCAAAGCACATATGAGCTCAATTGATTACACAATTTAATAACAAAATAAAGAAATTATTATAAAAATGAAAAAGGTATTATTAATCAATACACATTTAACTTATCAAGGTTGGTCAGAGGGAACATTAAACAATTCTTTTGTTCAAAAAGCCAAAGATTTTTTTACAACCAAAGGATTAGAAGTATTAGAAACCCAAATAGAAAATGGCTATAACGCAGATGAAGAAGTAGAAAAACATCTGCAGGCTGATATTATTATTCTACAAACACCTGTCAATTGGTTTGGTGCACCCTGGATCTATAAAAAATACATAGATGAAGTTTTTAACAGTGGACTTAATAGTCAAAAATTTCTTTCGGGCGACGGAAGAACAAGAGAAAATTTAACCAAACAATATGGTACAGGCGGAAAAATGCAAGGAAAAAAGTTTATGATTTGCGCCACTTTTAATGCACCTGCTGAAAGTTTTAACAATCCTTTACAGTCCTTGATGCAAGGAAAAGGAACCGAAGATTTATTTTTAAACATTACAAGCAATTATCGTTTTTGTGGCGTAGAAATTTTACAAGGTTATAACTGTTTTGATATTTTTAAAGACGGCGACATCGCTAAAGATATAGAAGATTACCCCAAACATTTAGAAAAAATTGTGGGTGAAGAACGATAAAATCAACTTTGAGGGATTTAAGTATAAACATAAAAAAACTCCTTAATTTCTTAAGGAGTTTCTTGGTGGGCTGTCAGGGACAGCAATCGAACACTTAATCCCCATTTTAACATTTTTTGAAAATATAAAATGATGTATTTCGTAACTTTCCAGCAGATGACGATGATTGATAAAATTTATTGTGAAGTGTGAATTTAAATTTTATAGAAAATTGGCAATCTCTCCAAACACCTGCTAAAACCAACTGCGAGCACGATACTTATGTTTCGCTTTTCATTTGCCCGCTAACTAATTTTTTTCTGTATTTCTTTTTTTAAGATTTGAAAGAAACTGTCAATTGTCTGAAGAGCTTTTAAGTTAAATTCTTTTGAGAAACGGAGCGCTATCCTGTCAAAGTCTATTGGAGAAACTAACAACCCTTCATTTCGTTTCGCTAATTCAACACCTTTTTTCCTGTCAACCAATGGTTCTCCATGTACAAATATATTTCTAAGTTTATTGTAGTCATTTAATTTACTCCAAGTATTGTCTAAAAAAGGTTCGCTTATGCCGCAAACTTTTTTGAGATAAATAGAAGCTCTGAAAATGCCATTACCTCCAATATCAGCTAGCCCAACATTATATTCTTCGGTCTGCTGTAGGTTTTTGCAAACTTGATCTAAAGCAGATTCCAAACGAAAATAGGAATGAAGAAAAGTTGTTCGCCAAAGTATGTCAGGAAAAATGCTTCCAAATTGAATCTCAGGATGAAGTCTTGAGTTATTATACTCAGGTTCGTCAGGGAGTTTTTTATTGTTTTCTAAATTATCTGCTAAAAATTTGTCTGTGGATTTAATAAAAGCTTCAATGTCTTTTAACTCAAGGGAAATGTAATCAAAGTGATAATGATAAGTAAATTGAATTAATTGTTCTTTGTCTGTACTTTCGTCCATAGTTGTTGTCATATTTGCAGTTCAATTCTCGAACAGTTGAGTAAATTATATAAAAGCTATTTTATAGCACATATCATTCTTGCGCTTGGCGAGGTTGGGTATTAAACATGCGATATTTTTCGGTTAAACACAAATTTTCCAATACAAAACCAACTTTCCATTAAGCCTAAAACCCCAATCTTGCCAAACAGTTGTTACCTGCAGTGCTTTTTACTTACGATTAATTTGATTTGAAATGATTTTCAATTTACTTTCTAAATTTTCAATTTCTGAATTTCTTTTGATAGTTACATATGCGTTAATTGTGAAGGTCAGGATAGCTAATATCAAAAGTATTGTGACTGACCAATTTCTAATTATATCATGGTATTTTTCTCTGGATTTTTTTTTTCCTTCATCAAGATATTTTTGATCATAAAAAGAAGCAATGCCAATATCCGTAATTGCGTAATAAAATATATAATACTCTTCTTCCTGTTTATATATCTCTTTTTGATTTTCTAGATACTGAATTTGCTCAACGATTTTATTTTCTGAAGAATCAACGGTTTCTACCAAGTCTGACCAAGTTCGAGCAATTTCTGAAACGTGTATAGTATCTGGACTAGTTCCTTCTGACCTTTTCTCCTGAAGGGACTTTAATATTGCATGTCTAATTTTAAATTTATTTTCCATACTTTCTGTAATAACATTGCAGATAACTATCTTATTAATTAGTTTATATGCGCTAAATCAAGCACAGGTATTACAATAATACAGAAAAACAGAATACTACGATTGATGTTTTTTGATAAATTAAAAATTATTTTAAAGACAATCAAAAATTAAGTAAGTAAATGTGAATATGTTAACAAAAAAAACGCCATTCAATCCTTAGCGTTATCTGTCTTCCTGTGGAGTTTCAGCGACTTTAGTCGAACACTTAATAGTTGTTTTGACATTTTTTGATACCTTAAAACATACCATTGATCATTCGAATTCTAATCATAGTAAAACAATTTTCATGATTAGCTTTGTTTGTCTAGCACTGACTTTTTGGATTATACTAAATTTGACTGGAGTCCTGTCCTCACTATACAAAATTCAAAGGCTACTACGATATTATATGTTATTGTAAAGTATCTTTTTTAGAACAACACAACACTTTGTGAAGTATTTAATTATTAGCGTGAAGCATTCAAGTATCTAACCAGATTATCTTGGATTATTATAATATTTTAGATTCGCATCTTAATTTTTAAACTTGTTTTCATCGCCACTTATATAATGCCAAAAAAGCATCAATCAAATTATAAGGCCTTTGGATAATTTGTAGTGAAAAATATATATATATTTGAAAATAAATAATGTATGAAATTTATCACACATATCTATCCAAATTTGGATGGCTTTGAGTGGTTTTTATAACACATATAAATGAGTTCTAGCTCATGGACTTTCACGCAGAAACTCCTGCTAATAATCAAATATGTAATCCGCTAAAAAATAAAATATGCCGTGCGAACATAAATTTATCGAAGATTTACAACTTGATTATGTCAATTGGAAACCTAAAACATTATTTATTGGAACATTTAATCCAAGTTGGTTAGAATGCCCAAATAATAATGCCGATTGGTTTTACGGAAGAACTCAACGAAACGATTTTTGGTGCATTTTACCAAGAATACATAATGAAGCTTCCCTTATTGCAGGAAACAGAGAAATATGGATTGATTTCTGTCGTAGAAATGACATTGCAATTACTGATATATTGGAAAATCTTTTGGACGCAAATCAAAATGATAATGACCATCGTGAAGTTATTTGTAAATTTAAAGACGATAAACTTGTAAACTTTGATGTTATAATTAACAACATTCCCAAAATTCTTGAAAAACATAAATCAATAAAACAAATTTGCATTACAAGGCAACACTTACCAGATTTTTGGAAAGAGTGTTTTTCAGATTTATTCGAGTACCTTAATTTAAATCCTCAAATAACTTTGAAATATTTGCGATCACCATCTAGAGGTGCAAGAAGAGGAATTGTTGGAAATTTTTGCGAATTTATCTCCAATCGTTGGAGTGAGCAAGAATACTCAATAAGACCATAATCTCCACGAGTTATAACAGTCACTACAACGGATTTGGGCATTGGGTTGAATGGAAAGATGGTTTTGTATTTGAGATGATTTGGCAAATCCGAAAATAGGGCTTAATTTAGACCTAAACCCACTGTAGTGCCAAGACGTTTAGCGGTAAGTGTAACCAAAAAAAATAACATAAAAAATGAGAGCAATTGTAAAAAAGATTGATTACCAAAAAGGGTTTGTATATGTTTCGACTGAAGATAACAACACTTCTATGTTTGAAATGTTATCTGACGACAATTTTGAAATTGAAGATGTTCTTTCCTGGGAAGAATATGAACCTTTAGGACATTGCGAAATCAAAAATATTACACAAAATGAAACAGTTGAAGTCTTCTTTCAAAATCATTAAATAAATGGCATTATCAGAAAAACTAATACGAATATTACGCTCTAATACTATTTTATCAGAATTAGAATTAAATGATTTATCAGAAAGGCAAGGTTGGGATATCGTTTATAGATTAAAGCCTAAAGCTGAACTTAAAATCGAAATCTGTTTTACAGGATTTTCGCCGACCGAAAAAATTCTATTAACTAAATTAGCAGAAGAAAATAATTTTCATATTGCAAAAAGCATAACAGTTAATTTAAATTTTTTATGTTGTGGAGAAAATGCTGGACCATCTAAAATGAAAAAAGCAGAAGAACAAAATGTTATATCATTAAGTGCAGAAGAATTTCGCAATTTAATTACGACTGGAGAAATACCTCAAAATACCTACCGCTAACAGCTGTTTGGCGAGATTGGGTTTTTAGGCTGAATTTAAACATGGTTTTGGATTTGGTAAATTTGTGTTTAACCGAAAAACCCCGCGTCTTTAATCCCCAATCTACGCCAAACGCCAGAATGTTATTGACTATTACGAAAAAAACAGAACCATAAAACATGAACATTATTACATTAGAATCTGCTTCTGAAATTGCTAACATCGAGTTAAAAAATATTCTAAAAAGCAATCAATTAAAATATTCCAAAAATGAATTTGGTAATATAAATTCATTTTATTTAAAATGTTCTCAAGCTGACTTAGAAAAAGACAATTTGACTATTAGCTTCATTCCTGATATGGAAAGGCGAAAACCAAAAATTCCCAGAAATATTAAGCAATACAGTGAACAAGGTGGAGGTGATAAATTGTATGAAAAACTGCAAGCATCAAATCCAGAAGCTTGGAAATGTATTGTTTTTTCGGAAATTAGTACTGCTAAAAAAATAGAATATGCAGTTAATTTAAACGAATCAAATTTTTCTTCTGAAGCAATCGCGGAATTATTGAATTCCTTTTTAAAAAAAGGTAACAGGCTATAATAGCTTTTACAGCGGATTTGGGCAAAGGTTTAATAGGAAAATGGATTTGTATTTGGGATGATTTGGCAAATCCGAACATACCAGAACTTTATGTGCAATATTAAAAAAACGGAGAAAATGAAAATACGAATTCTAATTTTTTTGTTCATTATTAATACTAATTTATGTTTTTCACAAAAAAACATAAATAGTAATAATCTAAAAGTCACTGAAAAAATAAATCCTAAAAAATACACTTTAACTCTAAAGGATTCATTAATTCTAAACAGGAAAGAACCCATAGTAATAAAGTTAGTAAACTCTCAAAATTCAGATAATTTTAAATATATTTTTCCAATCATAACTTTGCTATTAGGTATCGCCTTAAATAAATCTATCGACTATTTGAACAAAAGGAAAAAAACTAAAAAAACAGGAAAAAGATGGTTGGCTGAATTAAGAATACTTAATGATCCAATAGAAAAACAAATCATTAACATTGATAGTTTTTTGGCAAACCAAAACAACGGCTTTTTTGCAATTCACAGTCCTAGTCTATTTACAACTTTAGATTGTGACGTATTTAATTCGCTAGATAAAACTGAATTAATTGAATATTTGGAATACTTTAAAAAAAATAAAGATGAAATTGCTATTAAACATTCAAATATGATAAATGGATTTATTACTGTTTTAAAAAACCATAATGAAAACTACAGAATTCAATTTGATTTATTTAAAAATAATGTTAACGCAATTACAGATAATCTATCGAAAAATTTAATTATTTTACAAAGGGAGTTTGTAACATATGGTATCGAATTGGAAAAAGAATTAAATAGTGATCCAATTAATAATCATAGATATAAGCCTATATATGATTTATTTAAATCAGAGATTTTACCCTATTTGCAAGATGGAAAGTATGATATATTTAAACTCGAAAACAGTTTCTATATTCCATTAATAAAAATATTAAGTGAATTAAGATTAGATTTAAAAACACAAAAAATGATGGAATATGCAAAAAATTGTGTTAACGACATTAAAGCTATTAAAATGGAGCATTATTACTTAACAGAAAACTTTAACACATTAAAAGAAAGGTATACTGAAAGTAAAAATGAGTTACCAAAAATCATTGAGTTACTTAAATAAAATACTCCACACAACAGCTACTCCTATCGATTTGGATATTGAGGATTAATGAAAATTTGATTTTGTATTTTAATGATTTGTCAAATACGAGTATAGGAATTAATTCAATTCCAAATTCGCTATTAGTTACGGTAAATAATATATTATAGGTAAACTGTTAAAACACCGAAATAATAAACAAACTATGAATTTTAAGAGTTATTTAGCTGGAACGATTTTTTGGATATTATTAATTTGGGGGCCAATTGAACATTCTAAACAATTTTGGTTTGCAATAAGAGCGGGATATCTTATTCTTATACCACTTATCATATGGTTAGTACTAAATTGGATATGGAATCGTTGGCAACCGAATATCAAATCGGAAATTATATTAGAACGAATTCTCTCAGGAATAATCTGCATTGCCTTATTTGTTTTTGCATATTTTGAAGGAATTTCAACTACACATATAGGAAACACACAACAAATTCAAACAAGAGACGGAATGGAAGACGTTGGAGAATATGTTACACTTCAAGGCGCAAATTGGGGAAATGTATTTCTTCTAATCATTTTAGCTTTATTAATTTTTTGGTATGGAGTTTTAAAAAAGGGAACTAAAACTCCTTAATTCACACAATGACTGACAAAGAGGACTCGCAACTTTTTTAAGCCTTGTCGACAGTATATCTAGTGTAGAATTATCCATTTCTATATTTAAGGGCTTAATTTGCTATAGAACTGTTCTCATCTATTTCAATAATAAATCTTTGTGAGAGTTCATTTATGCTAAAATAAAGAAATTTAGATAATGATTAACAAAGGCTTATATGTTTTTAAATCTACGAATGATTGATAAGCCTGTTTTGAACATCCACGAAAAATCATCTTGAGGATTCAATGTAGTGGTTCGTTCGTTTTATATTAAAGTATTCAAATATTTGACAACAAAAAAGAGACTCGAAAGTCTCTTTTTGTAATTAATATATCTTTTACAAAAGTGTTATTTTGCTTTTAGCAATTTTTCCAAATATTCAACTTTATCTTGCTCGGCTTTCAATAATCTTTCGTAAAGTTTTCTATTCTCTTCTACAGATTCCATTAGTTTGTCTAATGGATTAAACGTGCAATGATAATTCCCTACAGTTCCCTGACTATTATCGTAAAAATTGTTGAAATAGTTAAACACGCCTTCTTCTGAAAAATTCTTAATTGCTTCTACGCTTACTCCCAAAGCTTTTGCTACTTCTATAAGTTTTTCTTCTTCTATCGTTTCGCTGTTTTCCATAATTGAAATAGCCTGCTGATTTGTTCCCATAGCCTGTGCCAATGCTTCCTGCTTCATGTCTTTTAATTCACGAATACGACTGATTTTTCGTCCTATGTGATTTGGTTTTGTTACTGTACTCATAGCTCAAAGATAATAATTAAGAATAAAAAAGTAAGTCTCCTGTATGATATAGAAAATAGTCTTGTATGGTACAATACAAATTGATACGGTACAGTACGACTAATCACTTACTTGCTTGTGTGTTAGACAAAAATACAATTTTTCACACAAGTATTAACTAAAAATTTAAAATTATGAAAGCAATTGAAATTTCACAACAAAATGAAATTCTTGAAGTAATTACAAACCACATCAAGACATCGGCTGTGTATTGTTTCGGCAGTAATGTTACAGTGAAGAGCTTAAGCAGAAAAGTTTATCCTGAACATGGGACATCTAAAGAACATATTCATTTGTACCTTTTAGTTTTTGTATCTGAAACTATAGAGAATGCAAGTAATGACATAAGTGATAAGATAAAGACAAAGAACCAAGGTACTTTGACTACTACTATTCTTTTGCACCATGTACATAGCTTGAAAAACCTTGGACAAGACCAGAAATTTTTCTTCTGGCAGATCATGCATAACGCAGAGCTTTTATTTCAGGACATTAACAATCCTCCATATTTAAATATTGATGAAACCCCTAAAAGAAATTTAAAATCCGCATTAAATTATACAGAACAGAGGAAAAATAACATATATACAATATGGAACTGGGTATATAATGACGATGGATCAAGTTCAGATGAGGTAAAAATGTCCGCTCTTCATCAAATAGTTGAGCAGACCTGCTTGTCTTTAATCCGCGTTTTTACAGGCTACACACCGAATTATTTCGGATTACAGTATTTATTTACGCTCTGCGAATACTTTACCAGCATTACTGCAGATTTCTTTCCCCGCCACACAAATGAAGATAAATTTATTTTTAAACTGCTTAAGCAACAGCCAAGCACACTTCGTTTCAGTAAGGCTAACGATGTTGATTATCTTTTTTATGAGATTGTAGAAGAAAGATGCGGAAAATTTATCAAACATGCAAAAATTCTAATCGAGAATGAAATCGACAGGCTAAATGAAACTGAAAAGGAACCAGAGCAAACAAAATAGTAGAAATTATGGAAACTAATGAAAATAAAAGGGCTGATGATTTTATTAAGGAACTCAAAGACAGTTTCTTTTTCAGAACCTTGACCCCACAGACAAATAAAGAAGGCATTTATCATGTAGATATAAAATTTACGAGCTACATAAAGCTGATTTTTACATTACAGGATCTGCTCAAAATAGCACTTCACACGCTGGAGAATTCCGATCTTGAAAATTCCAGCCAGATCGAAGATCCTGCTTTTCATCTTACGAGTATTTTGGAAATTGCAATCCAGCTACTGCCGTGCAGTGAAGCGGAAGGGCTTGATAAACTGCATAAGCTTTATTTAGAGATTAATAGTGAAAATAAAAATGAACAAATGGATAACTAATTTTTTAAATCATGAAAAAGAAGAAAAAAAACTTTGAAACCAAGTTCTGGGCTGGATTTGAGGCGGAAAATCCATTTGAAGCATCTGATGCCCTTTTTGATTTTGCGCATCTTGACTACTACAAGCGAAATTTAACACAGGCATTACTGTACAGCTTTAAGGAAGAAATCTGCAGTAATGATAAACCAAGCGAGATTTTTATATTCTATAAAGCAATATGCTCATTTTTGAAAACATACTATTGCCTGCATAAAAAAAGCAGTAAATGGAGAGTGAAAGAGTCAGTCCGCACCGAAGATGTATTTCATCTCACTTCACTGACAAAGCAGGAATATGACAATCCTTTCACAGTATTTCGAAAGGCATTTGCAGAGAAAAGCCTTAAGGAGTTTGAATTTTTCCTTTCTGAAATAGTGAGTCTTTCATTGTCGCCATACAAAGGAGATGGTGATATTGATCTTACTACTCCGTATATTCATTTAATAAAGATGCTTGATGCAGGAGAGCTTATGCGTGAAAGAGGGCTTGAAAAAATAAAAAAAGTTAATGAATCTAAAGAGAATGCAGAATGCTGAAGTTACTGTATAATTTCAGAGATGCTTGATTAACTAAAAAATATATTGATATGAAAAAAAATAAAATCAAATTAAATGATCTGGTTGAAAATCCGGAGCATTACTTTATAATGCTTAAACCTGCATCAAAAATGCGGAACGATATACACAATCTCGAAATAAATGTTCAGGGATATTCAGACTTGTTTTGTATGATTATGGATTTACTTAAGGCAGGAATGCTTGCATTAGACGGAATGGAAGTCAGTACAAATAATAGTCCGAGGCATGTTGAAAGATACGTTTACAGTCTGCTGAGGATAATAGAAATGCTGATCCCATTGGAAGAGGCAGATTTACTGGACATGCTTTACAGAAAATATTTAAAAGAAAATAAAAAGAGTACTACGAACTAATCTATGTCCATTCATAATTCTAATAAAACGCCGACTTCGGAGGCGTTTTCCAGCCCCGCAGGGCAAGTTGTTTTGAGATGCTGAATTCATTTCAAGCATCTCAAAACACAACTTGCCGTTGTCCCGCGACAACTTTTTTAGGAATGAATTTAATTGAAAGGGCTTGATGCCCTTTTTTTATTGGAATGGTTATCATTAATTTATTTTAGGTATGCATAGAATGACGGACTATACAGTACAGCCTTAGCACATGGCAGGTTTTCAATAAAGTTGGCAAAGGCATTGGCGTACACTTAACTTATATATTATTGCTTATGTATGCAGGCAGAAATGTCTTCGAGTATTCAAGCATTCCGGCATTCATTCATTCATTCATTCATTCATTCATTCATGTTTTCATATAACCATGTAGGCAGTTGTGCATTCCTGCCTGCACGCCTGCAAGCAAGCATGAAATCAAGTCTGTAAGTATGAACCCAGATCTGTAAGGGTTCAGCCAATCCATTACTAATCAGAAAAAGTGTTAACAATATGCCCAGGTTACCTATTTAATTTTTTAAATATAACAGAGGAAGTTAATTTAATATAAAGAGGATTATGTACTAAGCTGTTTCATTATCTTTTATTGTTTATGTATGCGTAAATTATATTTCTTAAATTCACATGAGAATAGTACCTGAAATTTAAGAAATGAAATGTAAAATTTACGATAGAAATTTCAAAGAGAAAGCAATTCAATTGGGTTCTGAAATGGGCGTGAGAAAAGCTTCAAGAGAACTTGGTATATGGTCATCAAATATAAGTAGATGGCGAAAAGAGTTTCTTAAATATGGAGAGGCAAGTTTTTGCGGAACTGGAAAGTCTAGACTTACACCCGAAGAACAAATATTTTCCAAACAACAAAGAAAATTAAAAAGAGAGCTTAAAGAATCATTACTTAAAATTGAGATTTTTAAAAATGGGCATAAATATGTTTCTCAAGGGAGGCTGATGACTTATCATTTTATTGAAAATAATGTAGAAAAGTATACACTTAAAAAAATATGCAAAGTTTTTGGAGTAAGTAGAGACGCATATATTAAATGGAAAAATCAGATAATTTCTCCGACACAAAGTCAAACAAATTTATTAAAGCAAGAAATAACTTCAATCTTTTTTGAATACAAAAAAATATATGGTAGCAGGAGAATTGCTGCAGAATTACAAAGTCGAGGCTTTACGATATCACAACGGCAAGTTTGTAGTCATATGAGAGAACTAGGTCTAGTTAGCAAACTAAGAGAAAATTATAAGGTCAAAAATGTTTCGCGTTACAATCCTTGTCTTTTTCCTAATATTTTAAATCAACAATTCACGGTTGAAGAACCTTCTAAAACTTGGGTGTCAGGGATAACTCGAATCCAAACAGCTAAAAGACTTTTATTTTTAACCATTATTATGGATTTATTTGATAGAAAAATTGTCGGGTGGAGCCTTAGCAATGGATTAACCGTTAAAGAGACTACAATGCCTGCTTGGGAAATGGCTGTTCAAAATCGTAAAATAAAAACGGGTTTAATATTTCATTCTGATAGAGGAATTCAATATGCAAATAAGATGTTTAACCGTAAATTAGACTCTTATAAGTATATTATAAGAAGTATGAATCGAAAAGGAAATCATGCTGACAATTCTATCTGTGAAAGCTTTTTTACTTCTATTAAATCTGAAATAGTTAATTTAAATATGCTTCTAACTAAAAAACAAGTGGAAGAAAAAATATTTGAATATCTTGAAAATCCCCATTAAAACGACATTCCGCTATAAATTAATAAACTTCAGAATATGAAAAAATATGAACGAACTTTCAAAGAGTATGCAGTTAAATTAAGTTATGAACGAGGTAAAGGGCAAATTATAAATATAGAACGAGAGCTGGGAATAACTCCAAGTTGTTTGAACAAATGGCGACAAGACTTTGAAAAATTTGGAAAAGGAAGTTTTTGTGGAACTGGTTACTTAAAATTAACTCCTGAACAGGCTGTAATAGCAAACCTTGAAAAGAAAATTAGAAATTCACATATTACGCTGAAAATTTTAAAAAAAGGAACCAAATATGTTTCTCAAGGAAAAGTAATGATTAAGCAATTTATTGAAAACAATAAATCTGAATTTTCAATTTTGAAAATGTGCCAAGTATTAGAAGTATCGAGAACTACATATTATACAAGAAAAAAACAGGAGCTTTCAGATACAGAAATTCGAATAATTTTATTAAAAGAGGAAATTACATCTATATTTTATGAATTTGAGGGAAGATATGGATACATCGAAATTAGTAAAGAGCTTCAAAGGAGAGGATTTAAAATATCATGTGGACATGTATCTGCCTATATGAGGATACTAGGTCTGCGTATCAAAGTTAAAAGAAAATTTAAGGCGACAACTGATTCAATTCATAATCATTATGTATGTCCAAATGTTTTAAATAGAAAATTTACAGTTAGTGAGCCTGCCACAGCTTGGGTTTCAGACATTACATATATACAAACCATGAGAGGCTTTTTGTATCTTACAATTATTATGGACTTATTTGACAGGAAAATTATTGGATGGAGTTTAAGCGACACAATGAGTACAAAAGCAACTACGTTGCCCGCTTGGGAAATGGCAATAAATAACAGGAAAATCAGTAAAGATTTGATCTTTCATTCTGATAGAGGTGTTCAATATGCTAATAAACTTTTTAGTAAAACATTAGACTCTTATAAGTGTGTTAGGCGTAGTATGAGTCGTAAGCAGAATCATAATGACAATGCCGTTTCCGAAAGTTTTTTCCATTCTTTTAAAGGTGAATTAATTCATGGGAATAAACTCTTACCAAGGAAACAGATGAGAATCGAAGTATATGAATACATTGAAAATTGGTATAATAAAAAGAGAAGGCATTCGTATTTAGGCTATAAGACAATAGAAGAATTTGATAAAATAAATTTAAGATAATTATATGCCAGATTACAATTTGGAAGATATTGAGAAGAAAAATATTTTTTCAAAGAAACAGAAAAAACGGAAAAAAGAAAAAGAAAGCTATTTCATAGGACGGGATGTAGACAGGCCAAAAGGAAACGGAATAAGTCCCGAAGGGTGTTTTGTGAGGAACGAGCAAAACATTATGCCGTAGTCTTTTGGACAGGCTTAGCTTTCCCGTCATACCTTCGTTTTCTTTTTTTTATTTCTATTATAAAAAATATCTAGTAAATAGAATCTCGTGTTTAATAAATTTGAGAGGAAGGACTAAATCCAGTGGTATGGTTTATCCTTTCGGTTGATATAGCAGTACATTTCTTCTTTGTTGAGTTCGGGAAAGAATTTTAAAGCACGGTCAATGGCATAATTGGGAAGGAAATAGATTTCGTCACGAATAGCTTTTATAACTTTTTCATGTCCATAAAAGCGTACGATTTCATCCATTTCACCCTGCCCTCCACGCTCTATGATACGTGCGATAATAGTTTTGTAGGCTTTCTCAAAGTCCATAGCATCTATATCGAAATCCCAAAAAAAGACCCGATCCAAATTAGGAACTCTGTTATTTTTTTTAACTACTGCCATGTAGTAAAAATACGGTTTTTAAGCTTATTATTCAAATTTTCATCTCCCTAATCCGCGCTTTTTATTAGGCGGTGAGATTTGATTTTTTGGTTCAGAAAAATCAAAAGAAGGGTTTAAAACTGCTTTTTTTAGACGCTGAGTCATTTTTGCCCAGCTGGTTTCTTTTCCTTTCAGCAGTTTAACTTTTTCTTCTCTGTCTATATTTTTATGGTGCAGTAATGAAAGGAGAGCCAGTCCGGGACTTCCGTTGTATTTGTTTTGATAAGCATCCAGATAAGTCTTAAGTGGATTATGTTCCAAAAGAAAATACATATCTACAAAATCTTTTATTCTTGTACCGTTTTGAAATATAGCATGTATCTTCATAGCACCTATGTCACGTAAAGATACAAGCCTGACTCCTTGTTGTGTTTGAATAGGTTCTTGCCATGGGTACTTATGGGCAAGAATATCTACTTTAACCTTACCAATATTTAAAAGCATTGTATTGTCAAATAGATCCCTAATTGTAACAGGATGTTCACTGCTTAAATGAGCAAGCATAGTCTGAACATTAAAATCTTGTGTAGAGAACAAGTCTAAATCCACACTTAATCGATGCCCTATCATCAGGCTTAAGGCAGTTCCTCCGACGAGATTAAAATCCTTCAGTTTTTCATCTTTCATAAGCCTTTGCAGAAGTTCCCACATCTGCGGAGTAACGGTTTCTTTGTAGAGCATATTTTTCAAGTTTTCAGAAAATTAATTCTGAAAAAGGCCTGCTCTTTTAAATTGACTTATGATGGCTTTACTTGGCATCGGATGTCAAATATTAAAGGTTTAAGGGTGTTAGTAACAAATAAGCCAAATGCTACCAGACACTTCCAAGTACTCACACATTAGATCACTAATGCTGACTATAAAATATATTGGCTTTAAGTAATACTATTAATTGAAATCATGGAAAATGAAGAAAAAAAGAATCGGAATAAAGGAGGAAGACCTTCCAAAATAGATCCCGCCGTCCACCGCTATTCCATCAGTCTTACTGCAGAAGAAAATGCCCACTTCCTGACTCTTTTTGAAACCTCAGGGATGCATGTAATGGCGCACTTTATTACGGCCTGTGTTTTTCAAAAAGGAATAAAAACAGTTAAGATCGATAAAGCTACAATGGATTATTATATGCGCCTGACCTCCTTTTACAGCCAGTTTCGGGTTGTTGGGGTAAATTACAATCAGGTTGTAAAGATTTTATATCAAAAATTTTCCGAAAAGAAAGCTGCAGCGTATCTATACAAATTGGAAAAACAAACTGCGGAATTTGCTGTTCTGTCCAAAAAAATCATACAGCTCACAGAGGAATTTGAGGAAAAGCATCTGAAAAAGGAGTCTTGATATGACAGCAAAAATTCCAAGAACAGCTGGTCTGCAATAGTATTGACTCACGTTAAATGTATGTAACATGATTTTGAGTGTACCGTATATAAAGAATTGATAGGATACATTATTTTGTTTTTTTTAATTGCTGGTTAGTACAAATTACATCCTAGGTATACCTGTATAAAATTGGAAAAGGAGATCTTATAATTAGCATTTTATCAAAAGATTGTAAAGCTTATGGGGGAATTTGAAGAACAGTATCTTTTACAGTGTTTTAAGCCAAATGCAGTCACATTGTTCCATTAAAAGCAAAATAATTAAAACTGCAAAATTGTATTTTAAATTAGTTTTGGTTCCGTGAGATACACGGCGTCTTAATTAAATTTAATGATATTGATATGGAAAATTTAAAAGATGAACAGTTTGAAAATGATGATATTGTATCAAAAAATTATGAAGATTTAGAAAAGGAAAAAGAACAGAAATTAGTAAATCTGATGATTGAAATTATTGTTTCATTAACATTGAAAGAATTATATGAAGAGAGCGATTAGATATTTAAGATTTAGTCAATTGGGTCAGAGCAATGGCTCGATTGAAAGACAGGAATTGTACACTGACCAGTACCTGCAGTATAATAATATACAGCTAGTTGATTCTTTCATTGACAGAGGGAAAAGTGCAAAAAGTTTTGACCGTCCAGATTTTATAAAACTGCAGGCATTTATAGTCAAACATTATAAATCGGTTGATTATCTTCTTGTAGACCAGCTTGACCGCTTTAGCAGAGATGCTGGCGAAGCGATGAACATGGTCAAGCAGTTCCAAAAAAAATATAGTATTCAGATTATAAGTGTGACCGAAGGGATAGTCTTTGATTATGATACGCCCGGAAGCTTTTTTAGGGCAGGTTTACAATTATTGCTTGCCGAAGAAGATAATATCAACAGGAGTATTAAAGTACGTGGTGGACTCTACACAGCCCGTGCTAAAGAAGGTCGTTTTCTTACCAGAGAAAAACCTTTCGGCTATACTAAAGTTGGGGAAGGAAAACAGCGACATCTCGAAGTAAATGAGATGGAAGCTAAAACTGTACGTTTAATTTATGATATGTTCCTTCGTAATGTGCCATTATATAAAATTAAGGAAATAGCTTACCAGTCAGGTTTTGATAGAAAAGGCAATATGGCTATTGACCGTGTGCTGGCAAATCCTGTTTATGCAGGACTCGTAAAGGTTGAGCCGTTCAAGGATCTGCCCGGTGGTCTTTTTCCAGCCATTCATGAGCCAATAGTGGATAAGATAACATGGACAATGGTGCAGTCCAAAATGAAAAAGGAAGATAAGGTAAAGGTAACCGTTGATGATGAGATACCATTAAGAGGCGTTGTAAAATGTCATTGCGGTACACCTCTTACAGGTGCTCCTTCCCGTGGCAAATCTGGAAAATACTTCTACTATTATAAATGTAAGCATTCCAAACATAACAATATAAGTGCTGTCAAAGCACATGAGCAGTTTTTAAATGCCTGCGACTTAATGAGTGTTTCAGAGAAACAGATTAAGGATATAAGAGATGGCAGTTATGCTTCAATTGAGCAGGAAGCAAAAACAAACAAGAAAAAAGCATTAGACAAAAAGCATGAACTTGAAGAAATACAGCAGAGATTAAATGCTGTAGAAGAAAAATGGTTCAGAGACGAAATAAATAAAGATACTTACGAAAGATGGTATTCTACATATAGTGATCATATTTTGACTCTTACTGCATCGATAGAAAGACTCAACATAAATCAAGGTAAAGCTTTTGAGATTTTAGAAAGTAATCTGGATCTATTGGGAGACATAAGACATATCTACACCAAATCAGGTACTTTGCAGAAACGAGAGTTTGTGAACATGGTGTTCGATGGCAACTTATACTATCAAGAGGGTATATATCGAACACCTACAATGATGGAGATATTTTCTCATAATGCCAGTAAAATGGAGGAAAAAGGATATCTTTTATACAAAAAAAAGAGGGATAACATTCCGTTATCCCTCAAAGTGGGCGATGAGGGGTTCGAACCCCCGACCCCCTCGGTGTAAACGAGGTGCTCTGAACCAGCTGAGCTAATCGCCCTATTTTACTAGGTCGCTATCATTTCGTGATTGCGAGTGCAAATATACAGCTAGATTTTGTATTTGCAAGCCTTTTTAGAAAAAAAATGAAATAAATTTCAGTATTTTTATTTACTAATCTATTTTTCAGACTCTTAAAAATAAATAAAAATTACCATTTCTGCGCATTTAGTTAAAAAATCAAATACCAAAGCCTAATTTAGAATATTACTTTGTATTGAGATGCTATAATCATACATTTGTATACCTTAATTGTATACTCAAATGGCAAGATTTAAAGAAAATGATTTACCAAAATCAAAAATTACCGCTACTTCACTTAACAAAGCAACTATAATATTCAAATACGCCGGAAAACACCAATGGAAATTTTATGTTGGTTTGGTTTTCCTGCTATTAACCGGAGCCACTGCCCTGGCCTTTCCTAAATTGATGGGAATGCTGATCGATTGTGTCAAAAACAAAAATAATGATCAGGCTAATCAAATTGCACTGGGATTAATTGTGATTTTGTTCCTTCAGTCCTTTTGTTCTTTTTTTAGATTATCACTTTTTGTGAATTTTACAGAAAACACATTAGCAAACCTGCGTTTGGCTTTATATACTAATTTGGTAAAGCTACCTATGACCTTCTTTTCACAAAAAAGAGTTGGAGAGTTAAACAGCCGCATCAGCGCAGATATTACACAAATCCAGGATACCTTAACCTCTACAATTGCCGAGTTTTTGCGTCAATTCATACTTATTATAGGTGGAGTTATTTTATTGGCTACAGAAAGCTTTAAATTAACGCTGTTAATGTTGGCAGTAGTTCCTCTTGTAGCTGTTGCTGCTGTAATATTTGGTCGTTTTATTAGAAAATATTCTAAACAAGTACAAGATCAGGTTGCCGAAAGTCAGGTTATTGTCGAAGAAACCATGCAGGGAATTAGTATTGTAAAAGCTTTTGCAAACGAATGGTACGAAGTTGCCCGTTATAAAGGCAAAATAAGCGAAGTAGTCAAACTAGCGATAAAAGGCGGTAAATACCGTGGTTACTTTGCATCCTTTATTATCTTTTGCTTATTTGGTGCAATCGTTGCCGTAGTTTGGTATGGTGTACGTTTAAGTATTGCCGGAGAAATGAGCGTGGGTCAATTAATTTCATTTGTATTGTACTCTACATTTGTTGGAGCTTCTTTTGGTGGAATTGCCGAGTTATATGCTCAAATCCAGAAAGCAATTGGTGCTACCGAAAGAGTTTTTGAACTATTAGAAGAAACTCCGGAGCAAATTAATGCTTTAGAGCACACAGCGCCATTAGAAAAAATTAAAGGAAACGTTTCTTTCAAAAATGTAGCTTTTAGTTATCCTTCAAGAAAAGAAGTTCAGGTATTAAAAGAAGTAAATTTTACGGCCGAATTTGGACAAAAAATTGCTATCGTAGGACCAAGTGGAGCCGGAAAATCAACGATATCCTCTTTATTATTGCGTTTTTACGATATTACTTCGGGAGAAATCACCGTTGACGGAAAAAATATTTACGATTATGATCTCGAAAATCTTCGTGGTAACATGAGCATTGTTCCGCAAGACGTAATTTTATTTGGAGGAACCATCAAAGAAAATATCGCTTACGGAAAACCAAATGCTACTGACGACGAAATTGTCCTGGCTGCAAAACAAGCCAATGCTTTTAATTTTGTCGAAGGATTTCCTGAAAAATTTGAGACAGTTGTTGGAGAACGCGGTGTAAAACTCTCCGGAGGACAACGCCAGCGTATTGCTATAGCAAGAGCATTGCTTAAAAACCCAAGTATCTTAATATTAGATGAAGCAACATCATCATTAGACAGTGAAAGCGAAAAATTAGTGCAGGAAGCTCTGGAAGTATTGATGGAAGGAAGAACAAGTATTATTATTGCACACCGATTATCGACTATTAGAAGTGCTGATAAAATTTTAGTTTTAGACAACGGAAAAATAACTGAAGAAGGTACACATCAGGAATTGATAAATCTTGAAAACGGGACTTATAAAAACCTAAGCAACCTTCAGTTTAGCAACTACTAAAACAAAACTACCATTAGCTAATTTTAAATAAATAGAAATGCCACACATCAGAATCATTTTAATTTTATTATTTATACTTCTAAACACGATAAGTACTTTTGCTCAGGATAAACCTTTTAATGTAGTCAATATTTCTCCAGATGGTACAAAATACATCAGATTTGGAATGAATCTTCAGGTTTGGGGACGATACTCCGAATTAAATCCGAATAGTAAAGTAGGGATAAATGAAGTTTATGAAACTTTTGATGTTGTCATCAGGCGTTTGCGCTTGCAGGCAATGGGTATGCTAACAGATAATATCTTTTTTCATCTTCAATTGGGGCAGAACAACATTAATTTTACACAAAACAACGGGCCGTCAAATGCGCCACTTTCTGTGATGGATGCTTTGGGAGAATATCATTTTAGTGAGAAACTGCACATTGGTGGTGGTTTGACCAGTTGGGGATCCGGAACAACTCGTTATTCTTCCAACAGTTCTGCAACACAATTGACTCTGGACACACCAATGTACCAACAAATTGCTAATATCTCCTCTACATTTGGCAATCGTAATTTAAGTATTTATGCCAAAGGTTATTTAGAAAATTTAAGTTATAGAGTTGCCGTTACAAACCCATACAGAAACACGACCAATAACATCGGTTTTAATGCTACTGTAAGCCCTGAAACTCCAAAAGCACAATTTGCAGGGATTTTAACGTATCATTTTTTAGAAAAAGAACAAAATCTGGAAGCATACAACAGAGGGACTTATTTAGGAACTAAAAAAGTTTTTAATCTTGGATTGGGTTATATGACACAAGCCAATGCCATGTGGCGTCTGGATACTGATGGTTCAGGTTTGGTACATCATGATGATATGAAAGTTCTTGGATTAGATGTTTTCTATGATAGTCCAATTGGTGACAAAGGTGCTGCAATTACCGCTTATGCGGCCTATAATAATGCACAGTACGGAAAAAATTATACCCAGTTTATCTCGATCCCAAATCCCGCAATTGCTGATCCTGCTTTGATAAATGGTTCAGGAAGCGGATTTATTGGTGTTGGTACAGGAAATATCTACTATGCACAAGTAGGATATTTATTTAAAAACTCAGATAACACAACAAAGAAAGGACGTTTTCAGCCTTATTTAGCTGCGCAAATTGCAGATCTTGAAGCTTTAAATACCCCGATGTCGATGTATGAAATTGGAGCCAACTATTACACAACGGGAACTTTTGGTCCAAAATTTAGTTTAAACTACCAAAACAGAGCCGTTTACGACAAAACACTTTTAAATCCTAAATACACCCAATCAGATCGTTTAGGAATGGTCGTTTTACAGTGTCAGGTTTCTTTCTAAAAAGACTTAAAAGTTTCAATAAAAAAAATCCAAATTCCAATTGTTATGATTGGAATTTGGATTTTTTTATACTGTAAACCGTAACTGTGACTGAGGACTATTTCCCTTTTCTACGTTTGCGTTCGGCTTTGATCATCGATAATTCGCGACTTGTTTGTCCCGCTACAGAAGTATTCTCTTCGGCACGACGAATCAGGTACGGCATAACATCTTTTACAGGTCCAAATGGTAAATACTTAGCAACATTATAACCGTTTTCGGCAAGATTGTAACTAATATTATCACTCATTCCGTACAATTGTCCAAACCAGATTTTGTTATCGTTTTTGGCAATTCCTTTTTCCTGCATCATTTCCATCAATTTATAAGAACTCAATTCATTGTGAGTCCCTGCAAAAATTGACATAATATCCAAATGCTCCAACATATAATGTACAGCAGCATCATAATTAATATCTGTAGCTTCTTTAGAAACACAAATTGGCGAAACATAATTTTTTTCTTCCGCTCTTTTGTTTTCTTTTTCCATATAAGCACCACGAACCAGCTTCATTCCAATAAAAAAGCCTTCATTTTTGGCAACTTCATGCAATTTTTTTAAATAATCCAAACGGTCCCAGCGGTACATTTGTAAAGTATTAAAAACGATTGCTTTTTCTTTGTTGTATTTGCGCATCATATTGGTAACCAAATCATCAGCAGCATCCTGCATCCAGCTTTCTTCACCATCAATTAACAAAGCCACATCTTTTTTGTGCGCTTCACCACAAACATGATCAAAACGGGCTACTACTCTATCCCACTCTGCTTGTTCAGCCAGGGTCAGTGCTTGTTTTTCTCCTAATTTTTCATACAATTCAAAACGACCAAAACCTGTAGGTTTAAAAACAGCAAACGGAATCGCTAAACGTTCTTTGGCAAATTCGATTGTTTTTAAAGTCATTTCTAAAGCAGCATCAAACTGCTCTTCTTCTTCTTTTCCTTCAACTGAATAATCTAATACAGACGAAACCCCTTTGGTAAACATTTTGTCTACTACTGTAATACAATCGTCTTCGTTTACACCACCACAAAAATGGTCAAAAACAGTTGCACGAATTAATCCTTCTACCGGAAGATTTGCTTTAAGAGCAAAATTGGTAACAGCAGTTCCTATCCTTACTAAGGGTTGGCTGTCGATCATTTTAAAAAGAAAATAAGCTCTATCAAGTTCTGTATCGCTTTTTAGCGAAAATGCAACCTGAGTGTTATCGAATATTTTTTCCATTAAGGTCAGTTTTTTATGCAAATATAGATAGAGTTTTGAATATTATTCACCAAAAGGTATCATAATTTTTAATATCAGTAATAAGATTATCAAAACCACTAAATGAATAAGTAAGACTTTACTTCGATATGAAAATTTAGGATCAAAAAAATAAAATAAATACCCAAAACGTTAATTAGAATCATTCGTTTTAAAACAAATTAGAGCAAAAGTTTGAATATTATTTCCTTAAAAATGCCTTATTTTGCGGTTTCAATTAACTACAGAAATATGCAATCAATTCAAGCTAATAATTATCTCGTTCATTTCAACCAAAATGCATACGAAGCCCTAAATAATCATTTAAAAGAAAATAAATACTCTAATTTGTTTATTATAGTTGATAATGAGACAAATGAACATTGCTTGCCTAAGTTTTTGCCCTTACTTGAAACGGATTTAACCATTGAAATAATTGAATTTGAAGCCGGAGAAATCAATAAAAATATAGAAACCTGTATCGAAATCTGGAAAGTACTTACCGAACTTGGTGCTGATAGAAAATCGCTTGTTATTAATCTGGGTGGTGGTGTTGTGACTGATTTAGGCGGATTTGTAGCTTCGACTTTCAAACGCGGCGTTGATTTTATAAACATTCCAACAACCTTATTATCTATGGTAGATGCTTCTGTTGGAGGAAAAACAGGGGTAGATTTAGGAAATCTTAAAAACCAGATAGGCGTTATTAACGTACCTCAAATGGTATTAATTGACACTGATTATCTTGAAACTTTGCCACAAAGCGAGATGCGTTCCGGTCTTGCCGAAATGCTAAAACATGGCCTGATCTATGATGCTGCATACTGGAAACAGTTTTTAGACCTGAAAGCCATTGATTTTGCTGATTTTGATGCCTTAATTTATCGTTCTGTAGAAATTAAAAATGATATTGTAATTCAGGATCCAACAGAAAAAAATATTCGTAAAGCATTAAATTTTGGACATACTCTGGGACACGCCATCGAAAGCTACTTTCTGGAAAGTGAAACTAAAACAACATTATTGCACGGAGAAGCAATTGCAATTGGAATGATTTTAGAAAGTTATATCTCTTTGCATAAAAACTTAATTAACGAGGCAGAATATGCTCAAATTAAGACCGCAATAAAAGGAATTTATGATGATGTTAAAATCGATGAAAATGACATCGATCCGATCTTAGAATTGTTAATTCACGACAAAAAAAATGAATACGGTTTAATTCAATTTGCCTTAATTGAAGGAATAGGGAAAATAAAAATTAATCAATCCGTTGAAAATAAATTGATTCTAGACGCGTTTCAAGATTATAAATCTTAAACTTTTTTTAATAAAAAGCTTTGCTTTAGGTATATATTATTTTTTACATTTGCCACGATGAAAACAAACAATAAACAAAGACAATTTAGTTCTTACAGAAATCGGCTCAATAGTTCCTTACTAAGGATGTTGAATCGTTTTTATGCTAGTAAAAGTCCGTTTAATTGTGATGTTTTTTTATACTCAAAAGCAGAACACGAAAAACTGCAAATTGTATTTGCGAATATTAGGGTTTGAATTTTAGGTTTAGTACCGTTTCCTAAATTAAAAATTACAATCTTAAATATCGAAAACTAAATGAATACAAAATATTCTGACTTAATAAATCAAACATACTACTTTCCTCAAACGGAATTTAAATTAAACAAAGACAACTTACAATTTCATAATATCGATTTGATGAAATTGGTTGAACAATACGGTACGCCACTAAAATTTACTTATTTACCTCAGATTTCCGAAAACATTAATAAGGCTAAAGCCTGGTTTAGAAAGTCGATGGAAAAGAATAAGTATGATGCAAAATACTATTATTGCTATTGTACAAAAAGCTCTCATTTTGAATATATTATGAATGAAGCTTTCAAGAATAACATTCACATAGAAACATCATCAGCTTTTGACGTTAATATCGTAGAGAATTTACTTGAAAATGGTAAAATCAACAAAAGTACTTATGTTATTTGCAACGGTTTTAAAAGAGACGAATACATTACTAATATCGCACGATTAATCAATAGCGGACATAAAAACACCATTCCGATTATTGATAATTATGAAGAACTTGATTTGCTTCAGGCTGAAATTAAAGGGAAATTTAAAATCGGGATTCGTATTGCCGCCGAAGAAGAACCTAAATTTGAGTTTTATACTTCAAGATTAGGTATTGGATATAAAAACATTGTTTCGTTTTATAAAAAACAAATTCAGGAAAATGATAGATTAGAGCTTAAAATGCTTCACTTTTTTATCAATACCGGAATAAACGATACTTCTTATTACTGGAATGAGTTAGTAAAATGTATAAAAGTATATATTGCACTAAAAAAGGAATGCCCTACCCTTGACGGATTAAACATTGGAGGAGGTTTCCCGATCAAAAACTCTCTTGCATTCGAATATGATTACCAATATATGATTGATGAAATTATCAATCAGATCAAAATAGCATGCGATGAAGCCGAAGTTGATGTTCCTAATATCTTTACAGAATTTGGATCATTTACAGTAGGTGAAAGCGGTGGCGCAATCTATCAGATTTTGTACCAAAAACAACAAAATGACAGAGAAAAATGGAATATGATTGATTCTTCTTTCATTACCACTTTGCCGGATACCTGGGCTATAAATAAACGTTTTATTATGCTGGCAGTAAACCGCTGGAATGATACTTACGAGCGGGTTTTATTAGGAGGTTTGACTTGTGATAGTGACGATTATTACAATTCAGAGCAAAATATGAACGCTATTTATTTGCCTAAATACAGCAAAGAAAAGCCACTCTATATTGGTTTCTTTAATACTGGTGCGTATCAGGAAACTATTGGAGGTTACGGTGGTTTGCACCACTGTTTGATTCCGCAGCCTAAACATATTTTAATAGATCGTGACGAAAACGGGATTCTAGCGACCGAAGTTTTCTCAGAACAACAAACTTCTGACGATGTATTAAAGATTTTAGGATATACTAAAAAAGTATAAAAAAAAACCTGCAAAATAAAAGTTAATAAATATAAAATTATTAATTTGCAGTATCATCCAAAAGGTTAAACTTTTAATTCAAAAAAAAACAAAAAAACAAAAACAAAATGAAAGGACCAATCAGTCAGTTTATTGAAAAACATTATTTACACTTTAACTCTGCTTCTTTGGTTGATGCTGCAAAAGCATACGAACAACAATTGGCAAATGGTGCTAAAATGATGGTTAGTATGGCTGGCGCTATGAGTACAGCAGAAATTGGTAAAATTTTTGCCGAAATAATCAGACAAGATAAAGTACAAATTATTTCATGTACTGGAGCCAATCTAGAAGAAGATATCATGAACCTGGTAGCACACTCTCATTACGAAAGAGTCCCTAACTACCGTGATTTGACACCAGAAGACGAATGGGCTTTGCTTGAAAGAGGATTAAACCGTGTTACAGACACTTGTATTCCTGAGCATGAAGCATTCCGTCGTTTGCAAAAACATATTTACAAAATCTGGAAAGATGCTGATGACAAAGGTGAGCGTTATTTTCCGCATGAATTTATGTATAAAATGTTGCTATCCGGCGTTTTAGAAGAATATTATGAAATAGATTTAAAAGATAGCTGGATGTATGCCGCTGCTGAGAAAAACTTGCCTATTATTGTACCGGGATGGGAAGATAGTACAATGGGAAATATCTTTGCTTCGTACGTAATCAAAGGAGATTTAAAAGCTTCTACCATGAAGTCAGGAATCGAATATATGGTTTTCCTTTCAGACTGGTATCCTAAAAATAGCACTAACGGAATTGGATTTTTTCAAATTGGTGGTGGTATTGCAGGAGATTTCCCTATTTGTGTGGTGCCAATGTTGTACCAGGATATGGAAATGCATGATATTCCGTTTTGGAGTTATTTTTGCCAGATTTCAGATTCAACAACTAGTTACGGATCTTATTCCGGAGCTGTTCCAAACGAGAAAATCACTTGGGGTAAATTAGATATTAAAACCCCTAAATTTATTATTGAGTCGGATGCGACAATTGTTGCTCCGTTAATTTTTGCTTACTTATTAGATTTATAGGATATTTATGAAAAGAGTTATAGTAGACTACGCTAAACTTACCAATGAAATTTTGAACCTTTTGGTAGAGAAATTTCCTGATGGTTATGATGATTCGGATGTAATCCGTTTTAGAAATGCTAAAAACGAATTGATCGAAGCTGTTGAAGTTCGTACTGAAGACACTATTTATTTAGTAAAAATTAGTACTAAACTTGCTGACAGAATCGAAAATTACGATGAAGACGATGATATCGACGTAGATGTTGATACAATCGAACCGGTAAAAGGTCTTGATCTTGATGATGATATTGATGATGACGATGACGATGATAATCTGGACAAACCGGATGTTGATGGTGGTGACGATGACGATGAAGATGATGAAGATTAATTCATCTCTTTCAAAATAAACTAAAGGAACTCTATTCGGGTTCCTTTTTTTATGAACTACACAAACATTATTTTTAAATATAAGAAAAATACTATATTTTAATTCTTTTTGATCTATATTTAAGGTTCTAAAAATATCATGCCATGACTTCAGAAATTTTACATGCCAAACTAAAAGAAAATTTCGGATTCGAAAAATTCAGACCCAATCAGGAAACCATTATCAATACGATTTTGTCAGGTCAGGATACCTTAGCCATTATGCCTACAGGTGGCGGAAAATCAATATGTTTTCAATTGCCTGCTTTGGTTTTACCCGGAATAACAATTGTTATTTCGCCATTAATTGCTTTGATGAAAGATCAGGTCGATAGCCTGAAAACCAACGGAATTAATGCTTGTTATATCAATAGCAGTCAATCCAGCGAAGAACAACAATTTTATATCGACAATTTAAAATCAAATAAATTCAAGCTTGTTTATATAGCTCCCGAGAGTTTATCCTATTTAGATGTCGTTTTTAATGAACTGACAATCAGTTTGATTGCGATAGACGAAGCACATTGTATTTCGTCATGGGGACATGATTTTCGTCCGGCATATACCAATTTGGGATATTTAAAAAGCCGCTTCCCTTCTACTCCGGTTCTTGCTTTGACCGCAACTGCCGATAAAGCAACCCGAACCGACATCACAAAACAATTGAAGTTAAGAAATCCTAAAACTTTTGTAGCTTCATTTGATCGAAAAAATCTTAGTCTGGAAGTTCGTCCGGCATTAGACCGTGTCAAGCAAATTATAGATTTTGTAGACAATAAACCCAATGAATCAGGAATTATTTATTGTCTGAGCAGAAAAACAACAGAAGAATTGGCACTCAAATTGCAAAAAAATGGTGTAAAAGCCAAAGCATATCACGCAGGTTTAGAAAATAAACTTCGTGCAAAAACACAGGACGAATTTATAAACGATGATTGTCAGGTGGTTTGTGCAACCATTGCTTTTGGAATGGGAATTGACAAATCAAACGTGCGCTGGGTAATTCATTATAATTTGCCTAAAAATATCGAGGGCTATTATCAGGAAATTGGCCGTGCCGGTCGTGACGGATTACCTGCCGAAACGGTTTTGTTTGAGAGTTATGCCGATGTGATACAGCTGCAAAAATTTGCATCAGAAGGATTGAATTCAGATGTCCAGCTGGCAAAATTAGAAAGAATGAAACAATATGCCGATGCATTGAGTTGCAGGCGAAAAATTCTGCTTTCCTACTTTGGAGAACTCGTAAAAGAGAATTGCGGTAATTGCGATATTTGCAAAAATCCTCCAACATTTTTCGATGGTACGATTCTCGCGCAAAAAGCATTGTCTGCTATTAGTCGTTTGCAGGAATCTGAGCCATTGGCAGTAATTGTAGATTTTTTAAGAGGCTCGAGAAACGCGTATATCTACGAAAAAAATTATCAAAGCTTAAAAACGTACGGAATTAGCACTGACATTTCATGGTATGATTGGAACCAGTACTTAATCCAGCTAATAAATTTAGGATATTGCGAAATTGCCTTTCATCAGCACAACAAAATATTACTGACTCCTTTTGCAAAAAAAGTTTTGTTTGATGGCGAAAAAGTTCAATTGACAACCGTTGTTAAAAAAGTAACAGATAAAAACGAAATCCAGGAAGCAAAAACTAAAACTACCAAAATTACTCTTTTTGAAATCCTGCGCAAATTGCGTTACGAAATTACTCAGGACGAAGAAGTTCCGGCTTATGTAATTTTTAGTGATGCAGCACTAAGACAAATGGAAACTTTGCGCCCAATGAGCGACGAAGAATTTCTTGCTATCGACGGTGTTGGTAAAGCAAAACTCGAAAAATACGGTCAGGAATTTATAGATGCAATTGTTTATTTTGAAAATGCAAAAAAAACGAAAGCGAAGTCCAAAAAAGAAGGCAGTACTTATAAGACAACATTAGAAATGTTTCAAAATGGCAATACTGTCGAAGAAATTTCCGGAAAACGAAAGCTCGGACAAACCACTATTGTTTCGCATTTAGCGAAATTGTATATTGATGGTCATGATATTAATTTAAGCCAATTCGTTTCTGATGATGATGTTAAATCCCTTCACAAGGCACAAATAGAATTAGAATATCCAACAGCTCTAAAACCTTATTATGATTATTTTGAAGAAAAAATGTCTTATGATAAGATAAGGTTTGGTCTTGCTATTGTTGAAAGGAATAAGTAATGTCATTGCGAGAGACGAGAAATCTTCGCAAGTAACTCCGTAAAGAAAAGTGCTAATCTTTGTCGAGCTTTTTACGAAGATTTACTTCTTCTGTTCGCTACCGCTCGAGTCTCGTCTCTCGAAATGACAGACTTTAAGAGAATCCTTGTAAAACTGACAAACTTGACAGGTTTTAAAAACGAGTCAAGTTTACTAAACAAAAAATCCTAAATTCTAATTCCAAAGGTTTGGTAGAATTTAGGATTTTTTTATTTTAAAAAGGAAAACTTATAAATATCTTTCTTCAAAAACTTTTTGATGATGCTTTTGATGTCCAATGATTACAAAACCTAAAGCTCCGGCAGAAATTTCAAATGTCGAAGCTACTCCTGTTCTCTTAAGTTGTTCCTGGGATAAGCTTTTATAAAATAATAAAGTCGAATGTCTTAAGGCTGAATATTCTGTTAGTAAATCCTGAATACTTCTGCCATTTGCATTTGTATTGTCTACATAATCATTTTCTTCAAATCCTGGCAATGGAGTTTTATCATTTCTCGAGAAACGCAAAGCCCTATAGGCAAAAATACGCTCACAATCTATCAAATGCTGAATGATATCTTTGATTGTCCATTTCCCTTCGGCATAACGATAATCAAATTTATCTAACGGAATGTTTTGTACAAACCTTATAAAATCATGAAGCGAAATTTCTAATTCTTCGATCAGATTCCCTTCTCCGGCTTCGCGAACATAATTGGCAAAAGGCCCGGAATATTCTGTTTCTAATAATTGACTTGAATTCATATTTCAGTAGTTGTTAAAATCTTAATTAAGCTGAGTTTCTACTTGCATTCGTGTTTCCGAAAAGTGATCTCGTTACGATTTTTTCGTATACTTTTATCAACTCTTCATTACCATTATTTTCTTTATTCAATTCGTTTATTTTTAGTAATGCATATTGTTGTATTGTTAACAATGGCAATACAATACGTTCTCTTACCTGAATTGATGCTATACCATCAGGATAATTTTCCATCAGGGTTTTATGACCTGCTATTTTCAACAAAAGACGTTTTGTTTCTGAAAACTCATCGTAAATAATTTGCCAGAATTCGCCAAACTCTGCATCATTTCTCATATAAGCCGTCAACGGTAAAAATGATTTCGCCAATGACATCATACTATTTTCCAAAAGCGTTTTAAAGAATAAAGAGTTGTGATATAAATCCTGAACTTTGTCCCATTGCCCACTTTCTTCAAAATATTTTAAAGCAGATCCTACACCAAAAAATCCGGGAACATTCTGTTTCAGTTGACTCCATGAACCCACGAAAGGAATTGCTCTTAAATCTGCAAAATCTAAGGATTCAGATTTACTGCGTTTAGACGGACGACTTCCAATATTAGTTTTAGAATAGTATTTTAACGTACTCATTTTTTCTAAATAAGGAATAAACTTCGGATGATTTTTAAAACTTAAGTACTTATCATATCCTAAACCGGCTAATTGCGTTAAAATCTGAGTTTCTTCGTCACTCAATTCATTTTTTCCTTTGCTAAATACCTGATTCGTAACACCGGCACTTAATAAGTTTTCGATATTATAACGGCAAGAATCTAAAGTTCCAAAATTAGAACTAATCGTTTGTCCCTGAACCGTAATCTGAATTTCGTTATTTTCAATTTTAGGACCTAAAGAAGCATAAAATTTATGTGTTTTTCCACCACCACGAGCCGGAGGTCCACCGCGACCATCAAAGAA
Source organism: Flavobacterium araucananum (assembly GCF_002222055.1). Taxonomy (GTDB): domain Bacteria; phylum Bacteroidota; class Bacteroidia; order Flavobacteriales; family Flavobacteriaceae; genus Flavobacterium; species Flavobacterium araucananum. Next base: position 12,211 of record NZ_MUGS01000064.1, on the reverse strand, counting down.
AATAGCTTTAATGCCGTATTTTCTCGAGATTTCTGTCAAAGCAATTTTTGCCTGATAAATACTCCAGTTCGCCATCAAATAACCACCATCTTTAGTCCCGTCAGAGAAACCTAACATGATCGTTTGCTTATTTCCTCTTGCTTGCAGGTGTTTCGAATATTCCGGATTCGTATACAATTGCTCCATAATTTGATGTGCATTTTGCAAATCATCTACAGACTCAAAAAGCGGAATTATATCAACAGTTGGATTCTCCCAATTGTTTAATCTTATCATCGCAAAAGTCTCCATTACATTTAGTGCGCTTTCGTTATTACTAATAATATAACGATTTGCTCCAAATTCGCCATTAGCTTCCTGAATGGTTTTTATAGCCTGAACTGATTCTAAAGTAGATTTTGTTATTTCATCCTCAAAGTGAGCCGGATTTAAATCTCCTTTGACTTTAGATAAAACCACTAATTTTTCTCCCTCCGATAATTCAAAATAATTTTTTGGGAATATATTCGAACCTGAATTCAAATAGTAATTGACAACATCTTTGAATACAACATTATGAATTTTGCTGTTTTGACGAATATCTAATGTAGCAAAATGAAAACCAAAAAGGTTTATTTTAACCAGGAAAGCTTCTAATTCATCTAAATATAAAGACTGATGTTTTTCGATAATTATATCTCGAATCAAATTCAACTGTGTCAGTAATTCGTCTAAAGTAATGTAAATTTCTCCTTTAGAATAAAACACGGAACGATAAAGTTTATGTTCAAGTTCTGTAACCAAAGTATCTACTCCTGAGAATGTTAACTTTCGTTTTAGATTTCTCATTTCGACATAATAACACTTTAAAATCGAAGTACGCAAACGGTCTGCAACTTTCAAAGTTATTTCTGTAGTTACAAAAGGATTTCCATCACGATCTCCTCCCGGCCAGAATCCAAGTTTGATTAATTGATTTTGAATGGCAGTTCCCTGAAGAATATTTTTTTGTAAATAATGAACAATTTCTCCGGATGTAGCATAAAACACATTTTCCAGATACCAGATCAAACTAACCGCTTCATCATAAGGATTGGGTTTTTCGTTCTGGATAAAAGGTGTTTTTCCTAATTGTGCCAAAAGCTGTTTTATTTGTAATAAATCGTTTGAACGAATTGCATCCGTCAAATCATTTATAATTCCTAAAACAGGACCTGGATAAAATTGAGTTGGATGCGCAGTTAAAACTGTTCTAACATTAAAATTTTCTAAGAATTCGATCAATTCATCATCTTTTTCCTTAGCATCTGATTTCTCTTTAATATCTCGCAAAGATCCGCGTCCTTCCATATTATTAACTTCAGGAAAAGCCGCATCTTCTATTGCATCAAATAATACAATCTGACGTTCGATATATTGAATAAATCGAAACATTAAATCGATTTTCTCCGTTTCAGAAGCATTGTTTAAATACCTGTTCGAGAAAAAATCAAAAATTTCTTTTGGTGTTTCTTGTTTTTTAAATCCTGTTTCGCAAGTCTCTGTAAATAAAGGTAGTAAAACACCTGTATTATCTATAGAATCAAAAGGCAGGGTTATAAATACACTATTATAAATGTGGTATTTTGAGAGAACATCTTGATTAAAACGTTCTATTTTAGGCAACGTGTACATAATCTGTTGTAGTTGGTTGGTTAATTAGTCATAAAAAAACCCCAAGAATAAACTTGAGGTTATATTTTAATATAGCATTCAAGAAAGTATTACATATTTTTAAAAATAGTATGCATCAAACGCTTCTTATCGTTTATACTTTCTTCTAATGAAATCATAGTTTCTGTTCTGTAAACACCTTCGATATCATCAATCATGAAGATAACTTCTTTTGCGTGTTTAGTATCTTTTGCTCTAATTTTGCAAAAAATATTGAATTTACCTGTCGTTACAGAAGCTACTGTTACGAACGGAATTTGATTGATTCGCTCTAATACAAATTTGGTTTGAGACGTATTATTAAGGAACACCCCTACGTAAGCAATAAATGAATACCCTAATTTATCGTAATCCAAAGCTAATGAAGAACCCATTATTATCCCTGCGTCTTCCATTTTCTTAACCCTAACATGCACTGTACCAGCAGATATCAATAGTTTTTTTGCAATGTCAGTAAACGGAACTCTCGTATTGTCTATTAACATATCTAAAATCTGGTGATCTACTTCATCTAAACGAAATTTACTCATAATTCTTTAATTAATATTACTAATTGCTATTACAAAGTATAAAAATATATATAAAAAACAACAAATTCACATAAAAATTAACTTTTTATCAATCCGTTAACAAATTTAACATTTTTATTTAAATAAAAATCTGCTTTTTGATTCAATTTCGGAAAACCACTAAAGTCATCAGAATAAATTGCTTCTTTTGCATCATATTCAAAATGTCCAAAATAATTTTCCAATTCGCCCACTTCAACTATATAAGCGTTAAAATGAATCTTATTTTCAATCAATTCTTCTTTGTATTGTGCGACAAAATTCGTAATAATTTCGATACCATCATAATTTATTTTGATATTTTTATACATAAAATCATAAAAAACGACTTTATTTTGTGAAATATTCAAATAATCATTAATTCTATTATCAACTAAATCGTTTTCGCAAATCAGTTCGAAACTTGAAAAAAGTGAGAAAAATAGGAGCTTTCGGGTGATTTCGCGGTCATAATCATTGGCAAAATGACCTGCTTCGAACAAAATTGTAGGCACTCCTAAAAACTGAAATGTATCTCCTATACAATTGATATTAAACGAATCATCAAAACGACCAACTTGTCCCGGAATGTATTTTTGCAAGACATCATTGATGCCCGCAATAACATTTATAGCTTTTAATCGGTTCTCATTTACCTCTCTTTCTTCATTGTAAGAAGGTGCTAAAAATGAAACAGTTGCGGGTTTACCGGTTGTTCCTGCACCAAAAATAGTACGCTGATCATGAAGATTAAAACAAAAATGAGGTTTAAAAGATTCAAAAACAGATCTCAATACCTTGCTTTCTGGCTGAGTAAGATTTTGAGAGTCTCTGTTTAAGTCTACTTTATTGGCATTTTCTCGGGTATATAACTTAGCTCCATCGGGATTTAAAATCGGAATCGCCAAAAAAGTAAATGTTTTAAGCATTTTCTCAGCATACTCAGATCCGCTGTTTAAGACATTAATATAATCAAATAGTGCCTTAGTAGTAGTGCTTTCGTTTCCGTGCATTTGGGACCATAAATAAATACGGGTTGCTCCCGTCCCAATTTGATAACTATATATAGGTTTATCTAAAACAGATCTGCCAATTATTTGTACCTGATTATCCGTATTTAGTTTCTCTAATAAAGGTTCGATATGATCTAAAGTCAGGTAACGTCCCTGTATGGATTGTTCTTTGTATTGGGTAAATAATTCTTCTAAATTCATTGTGTTTTGATTAGTTTACAAAAGTAAACATCTTTATTTTTACAATTGTAAACAATTAAAAAAAGCTATAATTTATAATTGTAAACAGTATTTTGAAGTTTATTAAGACATTAGTAACCATCTGAGTTAACAAATGTTATTACTTTAAATAGAAAACACTAATATGCTACTTATTAAGTATTTATGATTTATTATATAAAGTAAGAGTTTGTTATAAACTATTTATAATTCATAATTTACAAGTGTAAAATAGGTTTATTAGCTTCTTTTAATTACATTTGTAAACAACCGATTAAATAACTATAATTTACAATGGTAAACATCGATGATTTTGTAAAACGTCTTGAAATTATATTGGATTATTATGCCTTAAACGCCTCTTCTTTTGCGGATCGAATTGGTGTTCAGCGTTCCAGTATGTCTCACCTCCTTTCTGGCAGAAACAAACCCAGCTTAGATTTTGTAATGAAAATTATGGAGGTTTTTCCAGATGTAGATCTATATTGGATCTTAAACGGAAAAGGAAGTTTTCCTAAAAATGAAGACGTAGTTATAGAAAAAGTAAAAACTCCTACTCCTACTTTAGTGAATGAGAATCTGGTTGCAGAAGATTTATTTTCTGAAACCTATTATAAAGAAACAGCAAAAGCAACAATCAAGACTTCTCCAGAAATTAAAAGTCAAATTTTAAATTCTGAAGAAAGTGAAATTGAGAAAATAGTTATTTTTTATAAAAACGGAACCTTTAAGGCTTATGTCCCGTAATTTGAAAAAATCGGATATTTGAAAAATTTTAAATTTTATTTTCTTTTAAGCGATTCTCGCGGAACTTAAAAATGATCCAAAATTTAGAGCTGAAATCCATTTTGAGGAATTTTGCCTAAAACACCTTCATAATGCTTTTTCAAAACCAACAAGTCAGTTTCATAATCTCCTGTAGGAAAAAATGGCTTACCTAAATTTACTTCTTTTTTGCCCCAGTCAAAAGCAACAGGAACAATGGGCACATTTGCTTTAAGGGCTATGTAGTAAAATCCACTCTTGATTTCGGTAACCCCGGTACGGGTTCCTTCCGGAGCAACAGCCAGACGAAAAACTTCTTTTCGCTCGAATATAGCCGCTATAGAGTCTACTTTGTTTAGTCCACCGGTGCGATCAATAGGCTCACCGCCTACACTTCTAAAGTAATAACCAAACGGAAATTTAAATAATTCCTTCTTTCCAACCCAGTTCATTTCCAGTCCGGAGATTCCTCTTGTAAAAATTCCTAAATAAAAATCATGATTACTTGTATGAGGCATCACCATCATCACACATTTTTTAACCTCCGCATTTTCAATTCCTACTATTTTCCAGCCCATTAGCTTAAAAAAGATGAATTTGTACAACTGTTTCTTCATTAAAATTTATTTTTTGTTGCAAAATAAAAGATTTAAAGTGGTAAATTTGAGTAAAAGCATTTAAAAATGATTCAAAAGTTATTCAGTTATATTATTCCAATAAAAATATTTAAGAAAAAATCAGAGAGAAGTAAAATTATCGAAGTAACATGGGCAAATGGCGAATTAGTGCTGGATTCTGAAAATACCAATTATTCATACGGAAGTTTGCAACGTATATTAAGGTACGGACTTCGAAATATAGGTTACGATACAATCCGTAATATGGATCATATTTTGGTATTGGGAGTTGCCGGCGGAAGTGTTATCAAAACACTGGTAGACGAAATCGAATATAAAGGAAAAATTACCGGTGTCGAAATTGATCCTGATATGATTCAGATCGCAAATCAGTATTTTAATCTCAATCAGATTAAACAACTGGAAATTGTTATTGATGATGCTTTTGAATTTGTTCTAAAAACAAAGAATAAATATGATCTTATTATCATTGATATATTTGAAGATATAAAAATGCCTAATTTTTTATTCGAAAGTTTTTTTAGCGGGCGTATTTGTTCTCTGTTAAAAAGTAATGGTTTTGTTTTGTTCAATACCATGATTTTGGATGAAGCGCATAATGTTCGAAATCGAAAATATATTTCTGAAATAAATTCTGAATTGTTTGCCTCAAAAATGCTGCCTCGTGTAGAAGTACATAACGAATTGATAATTATTGAAAAAGTCGCCTAAATTTTATATTTTATGAAACCTCTTGTCTCTATCCTAAAAGCCTTACCACCTACTAAAATTATTGATTCTGATATCGATTTTTCAAAATATATTACTTTAGATTTATCTGTAACCAATCAGGAATTGGTCGATAGTAAACCTGAAAATGCGGTAGAATTTGAAGCTTTCATTTCAGATTATTTAAAACGCAATAATGCCAGGGTTGCGTTTGGCGGGTATATAGAAGGTCGTACCTTATACCAAAGGAGTACTATTTTCAAAAACGAATCAATTCCGGAAAGAAACATACATATAGGTTTAGATTTATGGACAAAAGTCGATACAGCAGTTTTGGCGCCATTAGATGGAAAAGTTCACAGTTTTAGAAATAATGTGGGTTTAGGAGACTATGGACCAACAATTATTTTAGAGCATATTGTTCAAAATGAAATTTTTTATACTTTATACGGACATTTATCGTTAGAAAGTATAGAAAACCTAAGCGTTGGGACGTTTTTTAATAAAGGTGAAAAAATTGGAACTTTAGGAAACTCAGCTGTTAATGGTGATTATGCACCACATGTACATTTTCAGATTATAAAAAATATTGAAGAGTATTTTGGTGATTATCCCGGAGTTTGCAATACAAATGATTTGAACTTTTATATAGAAAATTGTCCTGACCCGAACTTATTATTAAAAATTACTTAAATAGTTATGAAGAAAGCAGGATTGATTATATGTTTGTTGTTGTTAATTGGATGTAAATCGAAAAACATCAGTAGAGATACTGAAGATTTGAAGATCAAGAAAATTTCTAGTGCAGAAATTAATGCTAATCAGCAACAAAAAGCTTACGAATTAGGAAAACGAGTTTTAGAAACTTGCAATACGTCTAAATTTAAACCTTTTAATGAAACCGAAGTCACTCCATCAGTGAGAGAAAATACGACCGAGGAACGATTGACCAAAACGTGTCAGAGGTTTAGACAATATTACGGAAGTTTTATAGACTTGAAACTAGATGGCGTTTACAAAACCAAACAAGAAGTTGTGTATCGCTATCACGCCTTGTACACAAAAAAAGTAGCCAATAAAGAATTGCGCATTTTTGTCAATGAGGATAATTTAATCTCAGCCATAAAATCAATGGATTGGGATGAAAAATTTGACGCAAAACTAACTGATCAATAAAGTAAAATTATGAATTTGAAAATGCCTCTTTTTATCGTACTGTTAATTTCAACATTTGCAAATGCTCAGGAAACAATGAGTATAAAGGATTCAAAGCCTTATCCCGCAACAGAAAACTATACTTTTATTTGCGAAAAATATGTTTACACCGGCGAAGCAAATGTTCAAATTGCAAAGACAGAAAAAGGAGGCGTTTTAAAATTGACAATCCAGACAACAAATGACAAAACCAGAATTTCGGGTGGTCTTTATGTCGATCTGGTAAACGGAGATGTTATTCCTTGTACAGATAAAAACAGTAACGAGAGTGTTGCAGGCAAGACATCTACTTATTATTATTTTACTCCAGCTGAAATGAACAAGCTAAAAAAGACTGATATTAAAGCCGTTAGGTTTATAGTAAAAGGAAACTCAAGTGCTTTTGGCGATCAAACAGGATATTTTACCGCCTCAAGCAAAACTTCATATTTTTCGACAGCTTTCGATAAATCAAAAAAAACATTTAATACTGCAGCAGCAATTAGTGCTTTATAAATAAATTATTTATCTAATAAATCTTATATTTATACTCTAATTTTATTTTCCTATGAATGCTAACGAAGCCTTAATTACAAAATTCTATACTGCTTTTGCAAATGCTGATGCTCAAACAATGAGCGAATGTTACCATCCAAAAATTCATTTTATCGATCCTGCATTTGGCTTACTAAAAGAAGATCAGGTTTCTAAAATGTGGCAAATGCTGATTTTAAAAAGCAAAGGCAATCTTAAAATTGAATTTTCGGAGATAAAAGCAGATGACTTTTCTGGTTCTGCAAAATGGGTTGCTACCTATAATTTTAGTAAAACCAATAGAAAGGTAATCAATAGAATTTCGGCTGAATTTGCTTTTCAGGACGGATTAATTATCAAACACACGGATAGTTTTGATGTTTGGAAATGGTCGAAACAAGCTTTTGGTCCTACAGGATATTTATTAGGATGGACTGGTTTTTTTCATAAAAAAATCCAGGAGCAAGCCTTATTGTCGCTTAGAAAATTTCAGGAAACCAAATAATTTTTTAAATTAATAGATACCAGCTCTGTCGGGAGCAAATCAAAAATTTATAATTTTCAGGAAATAACGATCGAAACTGTACAAGCTAAAAAACAAACCCTACAGATTTTTATAATTTGTAGGGTTTACTAATATCAACTTGATTCAATTCTTAAGACTTAAACCAGCCCGAAACCAGTTCATCTTCAAATGAATTTGCGTTTTTATGGATAAATTCGTTTGTGTTTTTATTATAAGAATAATCTAGAGCCCAGGTTTGGTGGTTTTGAGCCATATCTTTAATACTTTGACAAACAAAAGCAATTTCTGCATCTGTTGTAGTTGGGTGAATCGACATTCTAATCCATCCCGGTTTTTTTATCAAATCACCAATCGTGATTTCGTTTACCAGTTTATTCGAAGTTTCCTGATCTACGTGCAATAAAAAGTGCCCGTATGTTCCCGCGCAACTGCATCCTCCTCTAGTCTGGATTCCAAATTTATCATTCAGTAATTTAACCCCAAGATTAAAATGAAGATCTTCGATAAAAAAGGATATTACACCCAAACGATTTGTATGTTGTCCTGCTAAAATTTTAATATTTTCAACCGTACCCAATACATCAAAAACATAATCAACAATTTCATGCTCGCGTTGCAAAATGTTTTCAATTCCCATTTCTTCTTTTAGCTCAATTGCCAACGCCGTTTTTATAACCTGCAAAAAACCTGGAGTTCCGCCATCTTCACGATCCTCGATATTGTCTATATATTTATGTTCTCCCCAAGGATTTGTCCAGCTTACGGTTCCTCCGCCGGGACAATCAGGAATCATATTATGGTATAATTTTTTATTAAAGATCAAAACTCCGGAAGTTCCGGGTCCGCCTAAGAATTTATGCGGTGAGAAGAAAATAGCATCAAGATAAGCTTCCGGATCTTCAGGATGCATATCAATTTCTACATAAGGTCCTGAACAGGCAAAATCTACAAAACAAACTCCATGATGCTGGTGCATTAATTTTGCAGCTTCATGAAAAGGAGTTTTTAATCCTGTAACATTCGAACATGATGTTATAGAAGCAATTTTGATTGTTCTGTCTGCATATTTTTCTAATAATAAAGCTAAATTATCCAGGCAAAAAAGTCCTTTTTCGCAAGACGGAATAATTTCAACATCGGCAATTGTCTCTAACCATGAGGTTTGGTTAGAATGATGCTCCATGTGCGAAATAAAAACAATTGGTTTTTTTTCGGCAGGAACAGTAATAAAATCTTTTAGGTTTTCAGGGATTTTAAGCCCTAAAATACGTTGAAATTTATTGACAACACCAGTCATTCCCGTTCCATCAGTGATCAGGACATCATCATTACTTGCATTTGTATGACGTTTGATAATATTTCTGGCATGATGGTACGCTTTTGTCATGGCAGTACCTGACACGGTAGTTTCTGTATGAGTATTGGCTACAAAAGGTCCAAAATCATTAAGAAGTTTCTCCTCTATAGGGCGATATAATCTGCCGCTGGCAGTCCAATCTGTATAAATGATCTTTTTTTTGCCATACGGAGAAGTAAATTCCTGCTCGATACCAACAATATGTTGCCTAAAATCCTGAAAATATGTCTCTAATGTGATGGTACTATTTTTGCTGTTCATTGGTGTGCCTAAGTTTGATTGCAAATATATTGCTTTTTTATATAATTGCGAATTTATCAATTGCAAACTTCAAACATTCCATAACTGTTGTGTATCTTTAGTTAAACTATCATTTTTTTAATAATTTAGCATCATATTCTATCAGATTAATAGGGCAAGTAAACTTAAACAATACTATTTAATGAAAAATTTATCAGTAGCCACTTTTGGTGGTGGATGTTTTTGGTGTATTGAAGCTGTAATTCAGCGTTTAAAGGGAATAGAGTCTTTAAAATCAGGATTTTCAGGAGGTTTTATCAAAAATCCTCCGTATCGCGAAGTCTGCACCGGCAGAACCGGTCATGCCGAAGTGATACAAGTAACCTTCGATCCTGACATAATTTCATATCATGACCTTATTTATATATTTATGACAAGTCATGATCCTACGACCTTAAACCGTCAGGGAGCAGATGCAGGAACACAATATCGTTCTATTGTTTTGTATCATGATGCAGCACAAAAAGAAATTGCAGAGCAGGTTTTTGAAGAAGTAAAACCTTTTTATGATGATCCGATTGTAACGCAGTTAACTGCTTTTGAAGTGTTTTATAACGCCGAAGAAGACCATCAAAATTATTATAACAACAATCAGGATGCACGTTATTGCCAGATTGTAATCGATCCTAAAGTGCATAAATTGAAAAAAATGTATGCAGATAAACTAGTTGACTAAATAAAAGTTTTGCCACACACAAAAAGGATTAAAAAAGATTTTTTATGGTTTACTCTTAAATCTCACAGAGATTTTTAATCATCATTTTGATCTGTGTAATCTGTGGCAGATAAATACCACACAAATGAAAAATATAAAAATAAAAAACAGATTTACGGCTGAACTTCCCGCAGATGAGAATGAAGCAAATGAAACCCGTCAGGTTTCTAATGCGGTTTTCTCTTATGTAAATCCTACTGTACCCTCAAAACCTGCACTTATTCATGCTTCGAAAGAAGTTGCTGAATTGATTGGAATTTCGGTTAATGAAATTCAGTCGGAATCATTTTTGAATGTTTTTTCAGGAAAAGAGATTCTTCCTGAAACCCGTCCCTATGCCATGTGTTATGCAGGACATCAATTTGGCAATTGGGCTGGACAATTGGGCGATGGTCGCGCCATTAATTTAACAGAGCTGGAACATAATAATCAATCTTTTATGCTTCAGCTAAAAGGTGCCGGAAAAACACCTTACTCCAGAACTGCTGATGGTTTGGCTGTTTTACGTTCTTCGGTACGAGAATATTTATGTGCCGAGGCGATGTATCACTTAGGCGTTCCCACTACCCGATCGCTTTCTTTGATGTTATCCGGTGACCAGGTTTTACGTGATATTTTGTACAATGGTAATCCTGCTTACGAAAAAGGGGCTATTGTTGGTCGTGTAGCGCCATCGTTTATTCGTTTTGGAAGTTTCGAAATGCTTACGGCACGAAATGAACTCAAAAACTTAAAACAATTTGTAGAGTATACTATCAAGTACTACTTCCCGGAAATCAAAGGCGAACCAAAGGAGCAGTACTTGCAATTCTTTCAAACAGTTGCAGACAAAACTCGTGAAATGATTTTGCATTGGCAACGCGTTGGTTTTGTACACGGCGTTATGAACACTGATAATATGTCCGTGCATGGAATCACGATCGACTATGGTCCTTATGGGTGGTTAGAAAACTATGACCCAAACTGGACACCTAATACAACAGACAGCCAAAACAGAAGATACCGTTTTGGGAATCAACCCCAAATTGCACAGTGGAATTTGTACCAATTGGCAAATGCACTCTATCCTTTAATTAATGAAGCTGAACCTTTAGAAAAAATATTGGAATCGTTTATTACAGATTTTGATACGGACTATAAAGTAATGTTTTTAAGTAAATTAGGGGTCTTTACTTTAACTGAAAGTGACAATAAATTGATTGAAGCTTTAGAGACCGTTTTACAATTGTCTGAAACTGATATGACACTGTTTTTTAGAAATTTGAGTAAAATTCAAAAAACGGATTCGGCAGAAAAAGCAATAGCAAAAATTCAGGATTCTTTTTATATCCCTGAAGAAATTTCTGGTGCTATTTTGGATTCCTGGAAAAAATGGTTTACTGTTTACTTAGAAAGATTAGGTATTGAAAAACTCTCAGATCAAGATCGTTCTAAAAAGATGAATACCATAAATCCTAAATATGTGCTTCGCAATTATATGTCACAATTAGCAATTGATGCGGCAGATCAGGGAGATTACTCCTTGATTGACGAATTGTATACGCTGTTGCAAAAACCGTATGATGAACAACCGGAATATCAAAAATGGTTTGCAAAACGACCAGATTGGGCCCGATCTAAAGTGGGGTGTTCGATGCTTTCCTGTAGCTCATAAAAGTTTTTTTTGCCACTAATTTCACGAATTTTCGCTAATTTTTAATTTTAAATACGCTCAAAATTAATTTGTGTAAATTCGTAAAATTAGTGGCAACCTTTTTTACTTTGAAGTAATATAATCTACAATCATAGTAGCATGAATACGGGAATTCTCGATAAACCACTTATGCGTGTGCATCCCGCCACAAACGACTCCTGCCAAAAATAAGCCTTCAACATTGGTTTCCATAGTTTCCGGGTTATAAGTAGGTGTTTTTAGTTCATCATCAGACAATTCAATTCCCATTTTTTCTAAAAAAGTCAAATCTGGTTTATATCCCGTTAGGGCTACTACATGGGACAAAGA
>NZ_MUGS01000063.1 GCF_002222055.1 Flavobacterium araucananum | reverse complement strand
ATTTTAAAACAGAAATGTTATAGGATTTCAATATTTTTTTTTATCACAGATTAAAAAAATACAAGAATTTATCTTTTCTAATCTTCTTAATCTGTAACATCTTTATTAGTAAAGCGAAGAAATAATCTGCCATTCTTGCAATTTAGACTGATAGGTTTTACTAGCATTTGCAGGACTTGTAGAAGGGAGCGTAATAAGTTCATACGTTTTTTTTAACGCAACATACTTCCTGAAGAAAGCTGCGGCTTTTTGTCCGTTAAAAAGTATAGTGGTAATGTTTGGATGTTGTTTTAAAAAGGTCTCAAAATCATTGGCAATTTCATTTTTTATCGCGCTGTCTAAACTCCCAATCCTGTCGCAAAATTGCAGAACATCCCAAAGCGCAATTTTATTTTTTTGCAAAAGTGCTTTTCGCGTTTCATAGTCATTCGAGAAATCTTCCTTAAAAATAACGAACATAAATTTCCAGAAATTATTTTGATTATGACCATAATATTGATTCAGTTCTAAAGATTTTGTTCCGGGCATTGTGCCTAAAATCAAAATGTTAGCGTCATTATTGGAGATGGGCGAGAATGAAAAGCTTTTCATGAAGTATGGAGTTTGTACTTTTTAAAGATAAAGATTTTAAACCTTAAAAGAATCATCCAGAAGTAATTATAAAACAATTTTGAAAAATTATATAACATTTTTCCTTCATCATTGAGCGAACTTTGATTCTTAGATTTTTAGAAATTGATTTGTGCCGAATGGCTTTTTGATTTTTGTAAATCTATATAAAATAAAGTAGAATTTAAATCCTTGCAAAATGAAAATAGTTACTATCAATACAGAAAAAAATCAGAATCTTTTTGAAGAGTTAAAAAGCAACTTTGGTGGTAAAGTAACTTTTGATTTAGATGAATATACGCTGGAAACGAGTAATAGTTTTGCAAAGGGATCTATTATTGGTGCAACTTTTAATGATAATATCTCGTACGTTCAGTTCGACATGACTTTTTCTGTCGATGTTCGCATGGATATCATAAATCCTATAGAATCGCCGGTTTATTTTGCGTATTGTTCTAAAGGAAATCTGTCTCATAGTTTTGGGGTTACGGGCGAGGAGAGAACGTTTAAAACTTTTCAGACTGCAATTGTAACGTCAAAGGAAAATCAGGATAATGTTTTGTTTTTTGAAAAGGATAAAAAAACAAAATTTACTTTAATAATTGTAGGAACTCAAAATACTAATCAAAATCACGTAAATTCACTGAACCAAAAAGTAAAAGAGACTTTCTTTGAAAATAATACGGTTCAGGATTTCTTTTATGTAGGTTCTTATAATTTGAAAATTGCTGAAAAAATCGAGCAATTAAATGCCATTACACAAACCGGAATCGTTAGAAATTTACTGAAAGAAGGAATCTTAAGAATTATCCTGGCAATGGAAATCCAACAACATACAGATGATGTATGTTCTTTTGCTAAAGATACCAATTGCCTTACCCTAAGAGAAATGGAAGAAATTAAAGAACTTTCTGAAGCTATAAAAGCCAATCCTGAAGAAGCTTTTACGATAAAATCGTTGAGCAAAAAATCAGGATTGTCACCAAACAAATTGCAGGAAGGTTTTAAATTGATCCATAACAGAACCGTAAACGACTATATTACCCACATGCGGGTTTTAAAAGCCGAAATTCTAATTCGAACTTCCGATTTAAATATCTCCGAAATTGTATACTGCATTGGTTTTACCAGCAGAAGTTACTTCTCTAAAATCTTTAAAGAAAAATTTAACTGTAGCCCAAAAGAATATAAATTCAATTTGAACCCATTGGCGATTACTGCGTAATGAGCTAGGTTCAAAGTTGCAAAGTTTTTGATTTTCTGAGTTACAAAGGTTCAAAGTTGCAAAGGTTCAAAGTTGCAAAGGTTCAGAGGGGCAAAGGTTTCTCGTATAGACGTACATTTGTGCGTCTTTTTTTTGTGTTTAATATTCGCAATCTTGTCATCCCGAGAAACGAGGAATCTCCGCAAGAAATCTCCGTAACTATATTAATACTATTTGCGATAATAACTATTCGTATCAATAGGAAACCTTTGTTTCTTTGAATCTTTGTTTCTCTGCACCTAAAAAAAAATTTGGTAACAAATATTTTTTAACTACATTTGCATAACTAGTTATGTAATTAATTATATATGGAATTTTTTAATAAAGTAGGTAAAGTGGCTTTGGGAAGTCGCTTACGTTTAATGACAGCCATTATTACGGATGATGCTGCAAAAATATATGAGTCTTATGGCATGAATTTTTTGCCTAAGTGGTTTCCGGTCTTTTATACGTTAATGCAGGAAAGAGAGGTTACTATTACGGAGATCGCGAACGAAATTGGTCATTCGCAACCATCGGTTAGTAAGATCATTCAGGAAATGATTACCGCCGGACTAATCGAAGAAAGCTTGAAAAGCAATGATAAACGCCGAAATATTGTGGGTTTAACAGCACAGGGCCTCGAGTTTTCGAAAGAATTAAAACTACAATTAAAAGATGTAGAAGCTGCTGTTGATGGTTTAATATCCCAATCGACGCATAATCTTTGGGCAGCTCTCGAAGAATGGGAATTTCTGTTGGAACAAAAAACCTTGTTTAAAAGGGTAAATGAAGAAAAGAAAAAGCGTGAAAGCCAGGATGTACAAATTGTAGATTTCGAACTTCAATATCTTGACGCATTTAAGGCATTAAACGTAGAATGGATTTCGACTTATTTCGAAATGGAAGAAGCGGACTATAAGGCTTTGGACAATCCTCAGGAATATATCCTGAACAAAGGCGGGAAAATTTTCGTGGCTTTGTATCGCAATGAACCCGTTGGCGTTTGTGCGCTTATAAAAATGAAAGATTCCAATTATGATTTCGAAATGGCAAAAATGGCGGTTTCACCAAAAGCACAAGGCAAGAATATTGGTTTTTTGCTGGGACAGGCAATCATAAAAAGTGCCGGAGAATTAGGTGCTGCCAAGATTTATCTCGAAAGTAATACAATCTTAAAACCTGCAATTAATTTGTACTATAAGCTGGGTTTTCAAAAAGTATATGGTTTAGCAACACCTTATAAACGTTGTAATATTCAGATGGAGTTAAAGATCTAGGTTCAAAGGAACAAAGTTGCAAAGGAACAAAGGTTCAGAGGTTTGAACTTTGTATCTCTGAACCTTTGGAGCTTTGTTCCTCAAAAAAAGAAAAAAATGAAAAACATTGTAAAAAAAGAAAACGCTGTTTCAAGACAGTTTTTAGGAGTTGATTTTGTAGTACTTTCGATAGGGAAAGATTCTATGGTGACAAAAATGTTGTACAAATCGACAGATAACGTACCGTTTCACAAACATCCCAATGAGCAAAGTGGTTATGTAATTTCGGGAAAATATAACTTGAAGTTTGGTAGCGAAGAGTTTGCTTTGACACAAGGAGACACCTATTCGATTCCTGCCAATATTGAACATTCGATAGAAATCATCGAAGCAGGAGAGGTTGTAGATGTTTTTACGCCAATTAGAGAGGATTATTTGTAAAAAAGGTTCAAAGGTGTAGAGGTGAAAAGGTGCAGAGGTTCAGAGGAACAAAGATGCAAAGTTGCAAAGCAACAAAGGTTCAGAGGTTTGAACTTTGTACCTCTGAACCTTTGTAACTTTGTCCCTAAAAAAGCAAAAAGCTTTTTTAACGTCCAAATCGATAATATTCTAAATCCTGATTTTTTTTATTATGGATAGAGTCTAAAATAGAATTCATTCCTATCACGCTAAAAGTGATTCCGTTTCCTCCAAAGCCCAGAACATAATGTTCGTTTTTGTCCGGATTTGGTTTTCCAAAGTAAGGCAAGCCATCTTTTGTTTCTCCAAAAGTCCCTGCCCAGGAATAATCTATTTTAAAGTCGATTTTAGGAAATTTTCTCTTAAAATGTCTCAATAGATATTGCTCTTTTTTAGGCAATAATTTATCGCGTTTTTTAGCGTCTTTAAAATCTTCGTCGCCTCCACCCATAATAATTCGGTTATCTGCCGTTACCCTAAAATATAAATAGGGAGAAGAGGTATCCCAAAAAATAGCATTTTTGAAAGCTGTTGGTAAAACCTCTAAACTTTCTGATGCAATTACAAAAGTGCTTTTTAAGTCTACGACTTTCTCAGACAGTGTTTCGATACTTTCGTAACCGCTACAATGAATAACGTGATTTGCTGTAATCGTAAATTTATTTTCGGTGTGGGCTACTGATTTTGCTTTTTGATTCTGTACAGCTGTTATATTGGTCCGGTCATAAATTTGCATTCCCTTTTTTTTGCAATAATGCAAGAGGTCGTTTGCCAATTTATACGGATCCATAACAGCTGCTGTTTGCGATTCGATTGCCGCAATAGCATTTAAACCCATTTTTTCGAGATGCCATCTTTCCAGCCAGTTTACATCAAATCCGTTTTCTTTTCTACATTTAAATTCATTTCTTAAAAACGGAATATCTTTTTTTAGGGAGCAATAATAGATGCTTTTTTTGAACTCAAAATGGCAGTCACTTTTTATGGTGTCGATAATATTTCGCAGGTCAAAAATGGCTTTTTTACCACTACTATAGCTATCCACAGCACATTCTAAACCTCGTATTTTGATGAGTTCATGCAACGATACGTCAATTTCGTACTGTAGTAAAGCAGTGCTGGCGGCAGTGCTTCCGTTGGCTACGTCACGGCGATCTGTTAGTATTACTTTTTTGCCTTCAGTAATTAACTTGTAAGCGATTAAAGCTCCTGTTATTCCTCCGCCAATAATTAAAATTTCTGTAGTGAGATCCGTATCTATAGATGGATAACTGTATTTCATGGCACTCTTTAAGGGCCAGAAAGTTTCAGTAGAGCGTAGTTTCATTTTTTGGTGATATTTCGAGTGCGTGATTTAGTTCTGTTTTTATCTTTACGTTCGTGTTGCTCAGAGGCTTCTGCATAGGAATGGGAGTTTCTGATGCTTTCGTCTTCTTTGGCAAGTTCACTGAGCCTGCGATAATATTTTTGCACGATAATCATTTCGTCCTCCGTCATACTTTCGATATCTACTAAGCTATTACTGGAGTATTCGTTTGAAGCAACTAATTCGTTTAACTTTAACTGAATCGCAAGCGAATCTTTATTTTGTGCTTTCTGAATCAGGAAAACCATCAAAAAAGTAATAATAGTAGTTCCGGTATTGATAACCAATTGCCAGGTTTCTGAGTAATTGAAAATGGGTCCTGAAATCGCCCACGCTACAACAATTAAAAATGCACCAATAAAAGCTGTTGTACTTCCGGCAGCTTTAGAGACATTGGTCGCAAATTTTTCGAATGCACCGTTGCCCTTTTTTTTCTTTGTTTTCATTTGATTTTAGCTTTTTTGTTTACTTACTTTTTCTTCCCGAATCACTTTATTGTGTTTTTCGTCGTAAACAGCATCATTGATTTTTTGACCTGTTTTACTAAATATTTTAATTTTAGGAGCCTGATGTGTTCCTGTAATAACAATTGGGAATCCTATAATACCAAATGGCGGTAATCCTAATCGCATTCGTAAGTCTAAAAGTCCGTCAAAACTTGTTGTCCCTTTGATCGTTGGTCTAAAACTGGCTACACTAAAGGTAAAATCTTCGATATGAATTAAATTATTGTCGATGGTTGAATTAATTTCGATTCCTTTCAGGTTAGGATCGTCCAGGCCTTTTTGTCCGGTTTGCGAACTAATACCATCAAATAATTTTAATCCTTTTACTTTTACATCTCTCAAATTCAGTTTTCCGCCACCTTCAAGCGATTCATAAATTGGACTCATATTTCCGTCCAAATCTCCTTTGATTTTATAATCTACAGAAATAATTCCCTGCGCTTTTTCAGCAACTGTAACCATATCATGAAACATGGGGATCTCTTTGTAAGCTCTTTGTACACTAAAGTCTTTTGCCGTAAAATGCGCATTAAAATGGGCTGTGGTTGGAGACTCATCTTTATAAGTAGCATCAATTCCCAGTACACAATCGATGATATCAAAAGTGGCATTCTGCAAATAAAACCCTTCTTTTGTGATCCCAACTTTACCGTTGAGCTTGTTTAGAACCAAGCCATTATATTCGACTTTATTGGCATTTGCGGTAAGTGCAACATTAAGGTTTTTAGGCACAATGACTACACCGCTCATTTTAGGATGGTCTTCTTTGGCATATTCTACTTCGATATTTCGATTTGTATTTTCACCTTTTTTAAGCGCCATAAATTCATCTACATTAATCAGTTTTGATTTCATGTTAAAATTTCCGCTTAAGGTTCCGTGCGATTCCAGAAAGTAATTAATTGTATTGAGCAAATATCCATTAATGTCAAAATCTGATTTTCCATAAGTAGCATTAAATTTTTCGAACCACATTTTTTCATTCTGGAAACGGAAATTTCCTTGCTGGATAAAAAATGATTTCGGAAAAAGTTCTGAGGTTGCTTTGATATTTTTCAATACAATTGTTCCGCGATTATCCAGTTTATCATATTGTCCTTTTGTGGCATAACTTTGTTTGCCTTTTAGCGAGAGATCTGCTTTTGCATAACCTGTTACATCAAGTCCTTTTCTGGAAAACACCTGATATATTTTGCCTACGTTTAGTTCTCCTTTTATTTTGGCATTATAAGCTAAATCGCTAAAATCTGATAAAGTAGCGTTTACATACATTGGGTTTCCTTCAAAAACAAAAGAGGCGGGCGCAACAGCAACAATCAGGTCCTGAAATGTTCCGGCTTTGTTCAATACATTGGCAACAAAAGTAATGTCTTTGATAGGGTTAGGATAGGAGTCTGTTTTTAGCCAGCCATTGTGTAGCGCAACTCCACCAATGGTTTTAGGAAATAATTTTTTTGAAGTGCTAAAAATTCCTTTTGCCTGAATATTTGTTTTTAAAATCCCTTTTAGATCTATTGTACTTAAACCTAATGCAGCATCGACAGTTGCTAAGTCTAATGCGCCTTTTACGCTTGCATCGACAGTCATTTCGTTAAAACCTTTACTGCGCAAATAAGCGGTAAAATAATCTTTTTCGCCTACTTTAAATTTAAAGGTTTCCAGATTTATTAAAAGTTTTTCGATGTCCAGTGATGGCAAAACAGCATTTACATTCATCTGAAAATCAGTTAGCGGAGCAGGGGCATTTTGATAGTTTATTGCACCTTTATCAATTTTTAAATTAAATGCGAGATCCGGTTTTTGTTTTTTGGCAACATTATAATTTCCCCTAAATGTAAAAAGCAAATCACTTTTTCCGGAGATTTCAGTTTCATCCATCCAGGTTAGATATTCCGGAGGCATGACCGAAAACAGATCTTTCAAAGTTGTATTTTCAGAAGCAGCTTTGATATTAATTTTATAGCCCTCTCTTAAAATGGTAAATAAACCGGTAAATTTTAGAGGTAATTTGTTGATTTTTAATTCATTTTTCTGAAGAATAAACGAAAGAGCGTGTGTATTGATTCTGGTAATCAAATCTGCACGGACTTCTTTTTTTCTAAGATAAGCGGTTCTGTCGTAATAAAAATCGACATTGTCAATTCGGGCATCCGTATTCAAATCAAAAATATCTTCGCTTAAGTTTCCTTTTCCAATGTAATTAAAACCTTTTGCATCGACCAGAATTTTGGCAGAGCGATCGTTGTATTTTATATGGCAGTCTTCAAGATCAATTCGCTCCAATCGGATCGCAGTTCCTTCTTCTGGCGCATTGGGATCATCCGGTTTTTTGTCGCGATCTTCGGGAGCAACATAAATATTATAATTGGCTTGTCCTTTTTGGTTGACCATAATGTTGATCAGAGCTTTTGAAACATACAGTTTATTAATTTTTACTTCGTTGTCGAAAATTAATCTCTTCAGGTTGATACCAAATGCTACCTGTTCTGCTTTTAGTAAGGTATCATTGCGAAATGGCGCTGATCCGGTAAGTGTTAAATCGTCAAGCGAAACGGTAAGCGAAGGAAAATGTGTAAAAAATGACAATCTCGATTTAGAGAAATCCAATTTAGTATCCAATCGTTCGTTGGCAATTTTCTTAACTTCAGTAGCAACGGTTCCGGGAAACAGCAGGGGTATCAAAAACAATAATAGCAAGATACTTGCTATTACTATTCCTGTTACTTTTAGGATTTTCAGGCTTATATTTTTATATGAATTTTTCATAATAAGTTAAGATTATGCAGATTCTAATTTTGCAAGTAGTTTCCTTTTATTGCTTTCCTTTTTCAGACTGAGCTTTTTTAGCGTCTTCTTCTTTTTGTTTGGCTTGTTTTTCTTTTTCTTCTTTAGCCTTTTCTGCTTTTTCTTTGTCGGCTTTTTCCTTTTCTTCTTTGGCTTTTTTAGCGTCCTCTTCTTTTTGTTTCGCTTGTTTTTCTTTTTCCTCTTTCGCTTTTTCTGCTTTTTCCTGTTGTTCTTCTTTTTTCTTTTCTTTTTCTTTCTCTTTTTTCTTGAAGTAGCCTTTAAGTAAAAAATTGCTTTTGGCAGCTTCCATATTTTCGCTGAAACCTTTGGTTCCGGATTCAAGATTAGAAAGGGTATTCGAAACGCTGCTGGCCATTTTATCATCACGAACCAATCGTGCCAAGGCTCCGTTTCCGTTATTCATACTGTGGCTAAAAATGGCAAGTTCATCTGTTATTACGGCAGCATTATCAACACTTTTCTTCACGCTTTTCATTAAATCCTGCATTTCTATTCCGTTTACAGAAGCAATTGCACCACCATTTTCGATTACTTTTTGAGATTTAACTCCAGGAGAAATAGTAAGTACTTTATCACCCATCAATCCGTCTGAGCCAATACTGGCACGCGCATCAGTTTTAATAAATTCGCGAACTTCATCTTTTATAACCATTGAAACCACTACCGAAGAATCATTTATAAGTCTGATTTCTTCGACGGTACCGATATTAATTCCTGAAAAACGAACATTGTTTCCCACCTCTAAACCACTCACGGTTTTAAACTGCGATGTGATGTTGAATGTTGAACCAAATAGGTTTTTTTGTTTTCCAATAAAATAAATTGCCATTATAAAAAGCAATAAACCTATTGTTACAAACATTCCTAATTTCCAAGTATATCCAGATTGCTTATCCATGATTTCTAATTATTTATTTTTATATTATTGAAAAAAAGAGCGAACCCATTCGTCTTCGTCTTTTTCTAGTTCTTCGTATGTTCCTTCTGCGTGTATTGCTCCGTCTTTCAAAACCATTATTCGGTCAGCGGTAAGCTTTGCACAAGCCATATCATGTGTAATAATGATCGACGTTGTTTTGCGTTTGTGTTTGATATCAAGAATTAATTCGCTTATTTCACGAGAAGTAATCGTATCTAATCCTGTGGTTGGTTCATCGTACAAAATGATTTCCGGTTTAAGAATTAAAGTTCGGGCTAAGCCAATTCTTTTTTGCATTCCGCCCGATAATTCAGACGGCATTTTGTCGATTGCATCACTTAATCCCACATTATCCAAAGCCTCCATAATTTCACTTTCAACTTCTTCTGCGCTTAGGTCTTTCTTGTGTTTTTTTAGTGTAAATGCCAAATTCTCTCTAACCGACATGGAGTCGTATAATGCCCCACTTTGAAACAAAAAGCCAATTCTGACTCTTATCTCATTCAGTTCCGGTTTAGACAGGTTAAGTACATTTTCATTAAAAACTCTAATCTCTCCTTTATCAGGTTCGATTAATCCCACGATACATTTTATCGTAACGGATTTTCCGGATCCGGAGCGTCCCAGAATTACTAAATCTTCGCCTTTGTTTACGGTAAGATTTACACCTTGCAGGATTTTATTGTCCTGACCAAAAGTTTTGTGCAAGTCTTTGATCACAATGATTGGCTCTTGCTTTTTAGTTTTTGAAAAGGGTTCTGTATTTTCTTTTTCTTTAATCATCTTAAAAAAATAAATCGGTTATTTGAACAGCGACCATATCAATAATAAAAATGGTTAACGAAGCAGTAACAACAGCAGAGTTTGCTGCTTTACCAACACTTTCGGTTCCGTTTGAGGCATTAAAACCTTTGTAACATCCAATCATTCCGATAAAAAACCCGAAGAAAAATGTTTTGATTGTTGCCGGAAAAACGTCTAAAAAACTCAAAGATTGAAGAATTTGTGTCAGGTATCGGTAAAAATTTACATCTCCGTGTATATTGATTCCCACATATCCGCCTACAATCCCAATGGCATCAGCAAAAAATACTAATATTGGCACCATCAAAGTACAGGCAAGAATTCTTGTTACAACCAAATAATTAAAGGGATTAATTGCCGAAACTTCCATGGCATCAATTTGTTCCGTCACTTTCATGGAGCCTAGCTCGGCACCAATTCCTGACGAAATTTTTCCGGCACAAATTAAGGCTGTAATTACCGGAGCAATTTCTCTAATTAAGGATAGTGCGACCATTCCGGGTAACCATGATTCGGCACCAAATTTTACCAGAGTTGGTCTTGATTGCAACGTAAGTACCAAACCCATAATAAAACCTGTTATCGCTACGAGCGGTAATGATTTATAGCCAATAACATAACATTGTTTCAAGAACTCTTTTGTTTCATAAGGTGGTACAAAAACCTCCTTAAAAAACTGCTTTGCAAACACGGTTGCATTTCCTATTTCGGTGAATGTATTTTTTAAAGTAAGAATCAAAATACTATGTTTTTAAGTTAAATCGAATGCTTTAAAACCAGATGTTTAATACGGTAATATATCCGTTGCTTATCGTAGATTAAAATTACCTTAGAAGTACAGAAAAAATCTTACATAACTTTTTCAGAAGTTTATATAATTAACATTACGCATACAATAATTAGAATAAAGTAGCGTTAGGGGTGAAATGTTAAAAAAAAGGCTGCCCGAAAAGTAATTTTTCAGACAGCCTTTTTTTTCAAATATTTAGCAGGATTGCTATATCACTCCGTAAATTTTTTAAAGATCGAACTGGCAATATGCCCACCAAACCCAAAAGTATTGCTCATGGCATAATTTACGATTCTTGGTTGTGCTTTTTTGAGTGTTAGATTAAACTTGTTTAAAAACTCCGGTTCTATTGTTTGTGTATTTATCGTAGGCGGCACTATGTTTTCCTGAACAGCTTTGATACAAGCAATGGCTTCGATTGCTCCGGCGCCACCCAGTAAATGTCCGGTCATGGATTTTGTTGCGCTAATATTTGCCTTAGGGTTTATTCCAAAAACTTTTTCCATCGCTTTTAGTTCGCTTAAATCTCCTGTTGGGGTAGAGGTTGCGTGTGCATTAATATAATCGATTTGGTCCGGTGTAATTTGAGCTTCTTCAAGTGCAAGTTCCATTCCTAATATTGCGCCTTCGCCATCAGGATGTGTTCCTGTCAGGTGATAGGCGTCGCCGGCTAAACCGCCCCCAACAATTTCTGCAAGGATAACAGCATTTCGTTTTACGGCGTGTTCGTAGCTTTCCAGGATGATCGCTCCGGCACCTTCACCTAATACAAAACCATCTCTGGTAGCATCAAAAGGGCGTGATGCTCTGGTATAATCATCATTTAAGGTAGACAATGCTTTCGAAGCATTAAAACCACCAATAGACGATTCTGTAATAGAGGCTTCAGAGCCACCACTAATAATCATATCGGCTTTGCCCCAACGAATGTAGTTAAAAGCGTCAATAATTGCCGTATTACTTGCAGAACAGGCAGAAGCCGTAGTATAATTAATTCCGCGAAGTCCGTATTTAATAGAAATTGCGCCAGATGCGATATTAATGATTCTTTTAGGAATAAAAAACGGGCTGAATCTTGGTACGCCGTTACCTAATTTATATTCGCTTATTTGTTCTTCAAAAGTAGAAACTCCACCATCACCGGAACCCCAAATAACGCCAATCCTGTTTTTGTTTAAAGAATCAAAATCGATATTGGCATTTTTTATCGCTTCATCTGCTACATATAATGCATATTGCGTAAATAGGTCGTACTTTCTTATTTCGTTTTTTTCAAAAATGTGCTGAGGATCAAAATTTTTGACTTCGCACGCAAATTTTGTTTTGAATTGTGAGGTGTCAAATTTCGTTATCTCAGCTGCTCCGCTAACTCCATTTATTAAAGAGTGCCAGTATTCTGATACATTATTTCCTATAGGTGTTACTGCTCCCAATCCAGTTATTACAACTCTTTTCATTATTTCTTAGGTCTTAATTCTGTTAATATAGTTTCTTTTACAGTTTCAAAATCGCTTTGCCCTGTAAGTCTTGATAGTTGCACAATGGCGACCATATTGGTAATAATCATTAGGGCTTTTGTTCTGGGTGCAGTTTCAAAATCAAATACTTTGAGCTCTTTTCCTTCCGTCAAAAACTCTGTTATCCATTCGATTACCAGTTTGGCAAATGTTTGAAGTTCTGTTTTTATAGCATCATCCAGCGTGTTTAAGTCTGTTGCCAATGAGCCTACGATACAAACCTTGTTTTCTAGTTTTATTTGTGTGTGAACTGCCAGGAAAGCTTCGAGTTTTACTAAGGGACTTTCGTTGGCAACTTTTTTCTTTAGATTTTCATATCGCTCGATATGCTCTTTGATGGTCGCCACACCCAAATCTGATTTTGTTGGAAAATGATAATGTATCGAAGCCGTTTTTATACCAATATCATTAGAAATGTCTTTGAAACTAAATGCATTATAACCTTTGTTTCTAATCAACTGATCTGCTTTGTCTATAATTGTTTCTCGTGTTGTCATGGCATTATTTTTTTCAACAAATATACTACCTATTAATAGATAGGCAAATTAATTGTGATTTATTTTTGGACTGCTTTAAAAATCGATTCAAAAAACGAAATGACAGTTGGTTGTTCCTGATGAGATTACAAAACAAAAAATCCCTTTAGATAAAGGGATTTTTAGGGTTCAATAAATATATTTAGTCAGTATAATTATTTCGTATAGTGCTTATAAATTAATAGCAATTCCGGTTTTAGGTTTTGTGATCGGAATTACTTTTATTTCAGATAATTTAAGATTTTCCATTAATAATCTGGCGGTTAAAAAACATACAGTCGATTCTGCGCCCTGATTTAGATTTACGTTCTCTTTTTCAAGTCCGTCATAACCACCACCACTAATTGGGTTGTACATAATTTGACCCAAATGATTTTTGCCTAAAAACCAATTAAAGGCAATTTTCATTTTTTGCTTGTATTCCGGTGTACCAAAAGCACTATAAAATGAATTTAAGGTATGAATGGTATAGGCAACATCAATAGGCTGTTCTCCGTATTCATTTACTTCTGTTTGAGAGTGTCTGTGTAACCATCCGTTATTAGAAATAACTTTAAAATCGTTATCTTTAAACATTTTCGACATTAAAAAGTCCAGAGAATCTAAGGCTACTTTTTTATAAATTGGTTTGTTGGTCGT
This sequence comes from Flavobacterium araucananum, assembly GCF_002222055.1. Classification (GTDB taxonomy): domain Bacteria; phylum Bacteroidota; class Bacteroidia; order Flavobacteriales; family Flavobacteriaceae; genus Flavobacterium; species Flavobacterium araucananum. The sequence goes on along the minus strand of NZ_MUGS01000063.1, from coordinate 3,488 downwards.
TAAATAGGCGAAAAGCATAGATTCCGGCAAAATTCCGTTTCCGTATGTCAGATAATTTTCAAACCATTTCCAGTCTTCAGAAGCATGAATTTCATAATTAGAAAGCAATTTTGCATTCAGTTTATTGATAATTGCAGCTACATATAAGTTAGGTACGGCGGTATGATACAAATACAAACCTTTTGTTGCAAAACCTATAGATCGTGGCGACTGAATATTTTCGGCCCATTTTAAAGCATTTAAAATACATCCGGATGCTTTTTTAACAATGGCTTCAGGCAAAATATCGGCGTTTGAAACTACGGTTCCCAAAGCCCAAATCGCTCTTGCATTTGAATCTTCCAGATTTACTTCGGCATTTTGCGCTACATGTTCCCGATTTTCCTGATCTACATAGTTGATAAAGTTTCCTTTTGGCTGCTGACAACGAAGTATAAAGTCTAGATAAACCAGGATATACGCTAAATCATCTTTATCCTGTGTTAGTTTATAATGCATGCAAATCGCAATTAGCGCTCGTGCATTATCATCTAAAGTATAACCTGAATCAAGATCGGGAATTGAAATTTTACTGAATTGAATAATTCCCAAATCGGTAGTCATTCTTTTTATATGTGCCAACTGGATTGAAGGGTAAGTAAATTTTACTTCGGCTTCGCTTTCAAACAGTTCTTTGTAGGTGTTCATGTGTGTTATTGCGGCATTTTCCCAAGAAGATGCACGCGTTTTTCTAAAAGCATTAATACCCATTTCTTCTCTTAAAGTATCATCTGAAAGTAATTTAATGGCGGCCTGGGCAAATTGATCTGCGTTCCCGATATCGACCAATATTCCGGAATCCGGAGTTAAAACTTCTAAAGTATGCGGAATTTTTGATGCTACAATAGGGCAGGCACAACTCATAGCATAAGAAAAAGTACCGCTCACGGCCTGATTAGGATCTTTTGAGGTAAACAGATAAATATCTGCGGCTTTTAGATATTCTAAAAGTTCATTTGTATCCAGATATTCATTTATAAAACGAACATGATCTTTTAGATTTAAGTCGGCAACCATACCTTCGAGTTTATCTCGATATGCATCTACACCATCAATTATTAGGTTTGGATGAGTTTTGCCAATGATTAAATAAAGAGCATTTGGCGTGTTTTCGATAATTTTTGGTAATGCCTGTAAACCGGTTTCGATATTTTTTCCTTCTCCTAAAAGTCCAAAAGTAGCTAATACTTTTCTGTCCTGAATATTGAATTTTTCTTTGGCCTGTTGCGGAGCTTCATAAATAACAATATGAGTTCCGTGAGGTACACAGGTAATAACATCTTCTTTGATATCGTAATCCCGCATCAAAATTTCTTTTGACTGATTGGTCATCACAAAAACCGAATTGCTGTAAGAAAGCAACAATTTTACAAATGTTTTTAGCTCATTATTCGGATTCTGAATGACACTATGAAACGTATAGGTCAATGGTTTTTTGATCTCATTTAGAAAATCTAAAAGGTAGTCCCCATAATTACCTCCAAATAAACCAAACTCGTGTTGAATATGAACCAATTTTACCGATTTGTCTTTGTTAATTGCCTGAGCAACTTTAGTATAATCTTCTTTATCTTTTGTATTTAAGGTATAAGCCTGTGTTGGATTTTCTGTTGGTTTGTCGACCAATTCGCAAATCTGACACGTAATGGATTTACCAAAAACAGCTGTAATTCCTTTAATGGTATCTTGGGTATAAGTTGCAATTCCGCATTGAGTAGGAGGAAATGTAGATAGAAAAACTATTTTTGATTTATTTGAGATCGTTTTCATGGGGTTCTGTTTATATCAGTTAATAAGTCGTTTTGGTTCAATAAAAGAGTTATAATCATTCCTTTTTTAAGGCTCTTTACTAGCTCTCTGAAAATTTTATCTAAAATTACTTTACCTATGAAGCCAGGATTGATCCAATCGATCAAAAAATTAACTCAAAAGCATTTATGTGGGAATTTTGTAATGAAAAGGGGGAATTATAAAAGTACCTCAAAAAATTGATTTATAGTCGATTGCGATAAAAAATTAACGTTTTGAGTTAAATGATTTTGTAAGTATTGAAGAACTTTGAATAACAAACAAATCAGACTTGATAAAGTCATATTTATAAATTAAAAAATCACGCTTATGTTACGTTGGACAGTCACATTTATAATTCTGGCTATAATAGCAGGAATTTTTGGTTTTGGCGGAATTGCCGCTGGAGCAGCTAGTATTGCAAAAGTTTTATTCTTTATATTTTTGGTATTATTCGTAATTTCATTAATTACAGGAAGAACAAAAGTTTAGTCAATATAAGTTTACAGTCTCGGTTTTCAGTTTACAGTTTTTTGCTGTAAATTGAAAACTGAGTTTTTTTTGTTTCATTTTTAAAGTTTCAGGTTTCAAGTTGAAAACTGAGCCTGAAGACTGAAAACCGGGACTGAATACTTATTGTACCGAAGAATAATACTTTTTGGTAATAAAGGCAATTGGGAGCCCGATGCAGAACATCAATATTATAATAGATAAGATTAACGGAAGATTTAAATGTTTTTCCGGTAAAACGGGAAACACAATTGGCAAAACAATCAGGTTCATAACAATCCAAACGAAGATTCCGTATAGAAACCCTGAAATGATGGTATTCTTTTTAAGAAAAGGCAAATACGGGTAAATAGTAAAATAAAATGTCGCAAAAATAAACGCAATCAAATAATGAAGTCCAAGACCGTACCACGCCATTTGAGATCCGCCGGTATAAGCTTCTTTTTTAAAAATACCACTTGCAATGGACTGAAGGATTTTGATAGCAGTTGTTTTTTCAAGTACTACGGCATAAACAAAGGTAGCACCAAGAATATCGAGCGTACCTGCAATTAAACCCGATAGAAAAATAGTTCCCGATTTTGATTTCATAGAGATAAGTTTTAGGTTTTGTTTTAAAAAACTTCGATGATCTTTTTCCTATATTTATAAAGCAATATTTTTATATCGCTCAATTTTATGATAGTACGTATAGGAAATTGCCAGAATTACTAAAAATAACAACGGAAAAAAAGATTGAAAATTAACGCCATCAACCGCAAAATGACTTATTGTGGCAAATATAAAATCGAAACCAAATCCTGCATAAGCCCATTCTTTTATATTTTTAGGGATTTTTGGGATCACTAATGCCAAAACTCCCAGAATTTTGAAAACAACTAAAGCATTGCCAAAATATTCAGGATAACCTAAATGTTTGATGCCTTCTTTGGCAAGTTCAGTTTGTGAGGTTAGTGCCGGCATAACGCCTTCAAACAGAAAAATAATAATGGTCGTAATCCAAAAAATAATTTTTGCTTTTTTCATGGGTTTGTTTTTTTTTAAGTGGTTATTAGTTAATGTATTACAAACTTACAAATGTTTTTTTTCTGATAGAATACTTATTTATGACTATTTTAAAGGTATTTAGAGAATAGAATAAAGAGGATAGA
>NZ_MUGS01000062.1 GCF_002222055.1 Flavobacterium araucananum | reverse complement strand
ATTAATCAATTTTAAAAGTAATATTTAACTTACTTTTTTAAGTTTTAACATATCCCATTCTTTTTTTTTGTGATTTTTGTAACAGTTTTTTTTAACCTAAAAGTGTAGGTTTTTCTGATATTTACATCATTTTTCCAATTCTTTAATTCTCCAATTTCTAAAAAAATAAGAATTTTATTCTTGTTTTACATTTTTGTTTTTTATAACTTTAGTATAGAAAAGTTAAACAAAGTAGTTTTTTGTACTTTTTAAAGTAACATAATTAAACAGTAATTTTTGATTGCTATTTTTAATCGAAACAGATTAGACTTATTATGTCACTTACCGGAATTTGAAATTGGAGCTTTTAATAATAACTTAATTAGTTTGCGTATGGAATTGACAATTACTTTCTTTATCAAGTTTGCATTAGGTGTTAATATTATTTTAGCCTTATTTTTTATCGGTTTACCAATAATCAAATTTATTATCAACTTTGATTTTCGTGCTGGTGCAAATTTTTCAAATCAATTTTCCGGTTATGCCAATTTTTTATTTTCAAAGTCTCCCAATGCCGACTTTGTAGATGAGAAGTATTGTTGTGTTTAAATTTTTCTAAATGCAATAATGCTTCTAAATTATAATAAAGGATTCAATTTTTAGATTGAGTTTCTAAAACATAAAAAAGTATAGATGGCCTAATCAACTTTCTATAAACATTGAATCAACTATATATTTATAGAATCCCCCCGATTCTAGATCAACTATAATTTTCTTTTAGAAAATTAATACTATAACAAATCACTCCTTCCGGAAGATTGATATTGATCAATATTCCTCAAAAAAATTGAATTACTTTTTATTTTTAAAATAATAAGTACTCATAAGTATGCATTATTATACAGATTACAATATGATTTTTTTACTGAAGTGGAGTTTACATTCTTAGTATTCTAGTAATTTAAATTTCATTTTAACTAGCTGATTATTAACGTTTTTTAAAATTGCCTAAGCATGTATGCTTATCGCAACAGGTATTTTATTGTCCATTTTCTAATCTTCCAAATTATGAAAAAAAATTTTACTTTTTATGATCTCATCGTAAAGACGAGATTGTTAGGTTTATTGTTTTTATTGCTTCTGTGCAATAAAAACTTTGCACAAACCTTTTGTAGACCCGCTTCCCATACTTCTGGTATTGGTGGAGTGTGCCTTGGTACTACAGAGATTATTAATCCAACTTTTGCTTACGATTCGAGTTTAAGTACTTATGCGACATTAACAAATGCGCTTGGTGTACTTTGTTTCGCGCAGGAAACGGTAACATTTGGTCAGACAGCAAAAGCTGGTGATCAGATTGTTATTTATTATGGCTCGAATTCGGCTTTATTAGATGTTGGTTTATTATCTAATGCAAGTATTCAGGCAAAAAATTCAGTCGCAGGAACTAGTGGTCCTGTCCTGGCACTAAATAATCCTTTGCTAAACATTCAGGTTTTGCCGGGGAATACAGTGGCGGTTATAAAGTATACGCTTACCGCAGATGCTAACCAACTTACAATACAAGTAGGAGGACTGGTTAGTTTATTATCTAATTTAAGAGTGTATGATGTACGTTTGCAATTTGCAAAACCTACTGTTGCCAATGGCGAAACACAATCTGTATGTACAGGTCAGTCAGTAGCCCTTTCTGCGACAGCAGCACCGGGAACAACAATAGCCTGGTATGATTCAGCGACATCTGCCACAGCTCTTTCTAATGTTAGTACTTATACTACACCAGCATTGACAGCAACAACTACTTATTATATAAGTACTTCAAGAATTGGAGGGTGCGAGAGTGATCAGCGATTACCGGTAACAATAAATGTTATAGAGCCTGTATTGCCTACTATTAGCACTACCGGAACATCAATTTGTTCCAGCGGAGCAACTCAGGCTACCACATTATCTGTTATAAATCCGGTATTGGGTACCACTTATTCCTGGTACAATGTTGCAACAGGAGGGGTTGCTTTAAGTACAGGCAATACCTATAGTCCAACTGTACCAACAGGTGTCACTACTTTTTATGTAGAGGCTTCGATTGGCGCTTGTAAAACACCAACACGAACTGCCGTTAATGTTACATCTACTCCAGTTCCCGGACTTGCAACGGTATTAACACAAAGTGTATCGATATTGTCAGGTCAAAATGCAACTTTAACCGCGTCAACAAGTGAGGCAGGTGTTGCTTTAGATTGGTATGATGCGGCTACAGGAGGAACTAAATTATTAGGAGATTCAAATACATTTACAACTCCAATTTTAACAGCAACCAAAACTTATTATGTAGAGTCACGCAATAGTGCGGGAGGATGTGTTAGTACAACCAGAGTTCCGGTAACGGTAACGGTTTTGCCTGCTGCATTGGGTGGATGTCTGGAAGCTAATAGTCAACAAACTACTCAAAACGGACTTTGTTTACTTTGTTCTTCTACAACACCAAATAATTCTGTTGATGGCAATAGTGCTACAGCAGCCAGAATATCGCTACCGGTAGGTTTGTTAAACGGATGGATTCAACAAACCTTACAGTTTAATAATCCCGGTAAAGCAGGGGATATCGTAGATGTACAACTTGCATTGCCGGGAGGAATTGCTGATTTGTCCTTATTGGGAGCTGTGAGCTTAGCAACTTATAATGGTGCAACTTATAATGGTGACAGGGTATTTATCAATAATCCTCTGGTTACTTTACAAGTATTATCCGGTAATCAGTTTAAAGCAAGTATCGTTGCGGGTGCAAATTTTGATCGTGTCGAAATTAGATTAGGCGGTGTGGTAACTGCGCTAACTAATTTAGATATTTATCAGGCAACGTACAGATACAAAGCGCCAACAATTTCAGGAAATACAACTATTTGTAGTGGGCAAACTGCTGCTTTGGTTTCCAGTGCAGCTTTGGGAGAAACGATCAAATGGTACAGTGCCTTAACGGGAGGAACTTTATTAAGTAGTACAGCTGCTTATACAACTTTGCCTTTGACTGCCAATACAACTTATTATGTAGAGGTTACCCGCAATGGTTGTGTCAATAGCGAAAGATTCCCTGTACTTGTTACCGTAAATAATCCTATAGCGCCAACAGTTGCTGCAAGTCCAACAAATTTATGTAGCGGATCAGTAACAACAATAACCGTTAATTCGCCTGTTGCAGGAACAACCTACCAATGGTATGATGCAGCTACAGGCGGGACTTTATTATTTACAGGTACATCGTATGCAACACCCAATTTAACGGCTACTACAACCTATTATGTCGAAGCAGGAATTGGAACGTGTCTAAGCGCGACCCGTACACCGGTTACTGTTACTGTAAGTCCACGACCTGCGGCACCTGTTCCTGTATCTTCAAATGTAGTGATCCAGTCTGGTCAGACGGTAACATTAGCAGTTACAGCTACCGCAGGATTTTCATACGCCTGGTATGATGTTCCTACAGGTGGTACTTTTTTAGTAAATAACAGCAGTACCTATACTCCAAGTCCGGCTTTAACAGCAAATAAAACATTTTATGTTGAAGCTACTGATTTATCTTCAGATTGTACCAGTAGTACAAGAGCTGTAATTACTGTTATGGTGATTAATACAGTTAATAGCTGTTTGCAGCCAAATGCGCAGGTAACTTCAAAAGATCCTATATTATGTGGTTTGTGTAATGCTACTAATCCAAATGATTCTGTAGACGGAAACATAAATACAGCTGCCACACTTTTTACTCCTGTTGCAGCAGCTGGTGCCTATATACAACAACAATTAACTTTTCCTACACCAGGTCAGGCAGGAGATATTATCGATGTTGAATTAGAATTGCCGGCAGGACTTGCAGATGTTTCATTATTAGGGGGCGGAATAAGTTTGGCAACCTATAATGGAGCAACCTATAATAACGACAGATTTTTGCTTACTAATAATTTATTGAGCTTGCAGTTATTATCAGGAAATAAATTTAAAGCGAGTTTTATTGCGACAGCGGCATTCGATAAACTTGAAATTCGTATTGGAGGCGGAGTAGCTACTTTATTGACTACTTTGAATATTTATGAAGCTTCGTACAGATTTCCAAATGCAACAATAACCGGAGCAACAGCACCAGTTTGTGCAGGAGGAACTACTACGCTAACAGCATCTTCTACAGGTACAGAAACTTTTACCTGGTACGATGCTCCAACTGGAGGGAATTTAGTAACAGTTAATCCTACGGGTCCGTTAAGTGCTACAACCACTTATTATCTTGAAGCTACTCGTGCAGGTACTTGTATTAATAGTGTTCGCCAACCGGTTACGATTACAGTATTGCCTATACCAACAGCGGCAGATATTGCAATTACAAGCCCGGTTACCGCTACTTGTGCGGGAGGTATTGTATTGACTCCAACATCTGCCTTAGCGGGAGCAACTTTTAAATATTATACAGATCAAAATAAAACACAGGAAATTACAACAGGAACTCTTGCAGGAGTAACTTACGTAAAAGATCCTGCAACGGGAGCACTTACTATTAGTGGTCTTATTGCTGCAAATGCGCCATACAATTATTATGTATCTGTACTTAACGGCGGTACTTGCGAAAATATTAATGGGACATTAAAACAAGTTGTTGTCAATTATCCGGCAGCTTCAGTTTTGGCAGTGACAACTCCGTTTGCGGGCTGTGCAAAAGTAAACCTGAAAGATGCCATTACAAATTTTGATACCTCAGGAAATACAACTTATACTTTCTTTGATGCATCAAATAATCCAATTACAGATCAGGTTGCGGCAAATATTGTTGCAAGTGGTACGTATTATATTCAGGCTCAAACAACAGGAGTTGCTTGTCCGTCAGTTAAACTACCGGTAGCGGTAACAATAAACCCGTTGCCAACATTAACAGGGGTGACAAGTTCGATCGCTGTAAATGTAGGATCTTCGGTTGCCTTAACTGCAACATCAAACGGAACAATTACCTGGTATAATCCTCAAGGAAATGTTTTGGCATCAAATAGCACAGGACCTCTTAATACTGTTGGTGTTTTTACTTACACAGTTATTGCGAGTAACGGAAATTGTACTACCAGCCAAACGGTAACGATTAGTGTGATTGATCCTGCGGCTTGTGATTCTTTATTAGAAAGGGTTTATGCTAATTCTCAATTATCAGGATCAATTATTACAGGATCAGTTACAAACGGACCTTTGGCTGTAGATAATGACCCTGGTACTTTCTCGACAATAACTACAGGTTTAGGACTTTTAGGTATTGGTACTACATGGCAAAATTTGCAATGGCCTACAACTATCCCTAAAGGAACTCCTATAACAGTAAAATTAGGTTTAGAAAATAGTCTAATTGCAGTAGGACAAAGTATCTCGGTGATTGGTACAAAACGTGACGGATCTAACAATCCAATCGATATTGGAACTTTACAATCTGTATCAGGTTCTTTGTTAAATTTGTTACCGGGTCAAAATTCATTCGAATATACATTTGTTCCTTCTAATGTTTCAGGTCTTCAGGATTTTGATGGAATCAGAGTTCAGTTGGGATCTATTTTGAGTGTGGCACAAAATGTTAATGTATATGATGCTTACTATAAAAAACAAGTAACTCAAATTGCTTGTGGTCAGGGTGATATCGAAGATATTTTCTCTGGTGTAAAAGATATGGGAGTTGGGGCATTGACAGCTACGGTAGGAGTTTCTAATCCGTGGAACGTTGCCGATGGCGATATTGCTACTTATGCTACAATGTTTAGCGGGGCAGGAGTACTTGCTGCTGCAGAGCTAACCACAACTTTTAGAACACCTTCTATGGTGGGCGACAGTTTAAGAATTACAATCTCGAAACCGGGAACAATTTTAAATCTTAATTTACTTACCGGATTCACTATTCAGCTTTATTCAGGAAATATTGCTGTTGGTGCACCAATACAAAATACAAGTAGTTTATTGACTTTAAAACTACTTTCCGGAGATACAATGGCAATGACAATTGTTGCTCCACAAACACAACCTTATGATAAAGTAGTAATTACTTTTGGAGGTGTTGCGAGTGTTTTAGATCAACTTAGAGTTCATACGATTGATCGTGTAACTAATACCAAGGTTATAGGAGGTGATCTCGACAATAAACTCACAGTCTGTCCGGGAGCTGCTATTACACTCCAGGTACCGCCTAAATCTTGTGCGAATTATGCCTGGTATGATTCTCCAACCGGAGGCAATGTTCTGGCTAGTGGTCAAACGTATACACTTCCGGCTACATTGGCTGCAGGTACTTATAAATATTATATTCAACCAATTCGTTATGGTTGTCCGGCTCTTGAAAGAGGAGAAGTAACAGTGGTTGTTACTGCAACTACTCCTGCAGGTGCCATAGCAAGCGTAACAATAAACGGTGGAAACAGTACTGTAATTTGTGCCGAAGATGGCAAAGTAACTCTTGACGCAATCCTGAGTGCTACACCAGTGCTTGTAAATCCTGTATATCACTGGTATAGCTTTGATGGAACAACAAGCCAGTTAATTGCAGGGGAAACAACTCCTAAATTGGTACTTACCGGTTTACTTCCAGGTACTTATACTTATTCTGTAGGAGTTAGTTCAGATGAATTTTGTGAAACTTTGGCAGCAGACAGAAAACAGGTAACATTTACTATTTTGCCTACTTCTTTGGCAACAGATATTACAGTAAACAATGCTTCTATTTGTCATGATACAAATGCGGTGTTAACACCAACAAGCAGTCTGGTAAATCCGGTTTTCTTTTGGTATTTAGATGCCAATAAAACGCAACCTGTTACAAATGGTACAGTTGCCGGAGTAACTTATGCCGTTAGTCCTGCCGGAGTTCTAACAGTTTCTGGCTTAACAACAGCCATGAGTCCTATTTCGTATTATGTAGCTGTTAGCAGTGATAATACATGTCCTAATAAAAATGGAGAACTTAAAGTTGTAACTGTAATGGTTAACGACCCTGCAACTCCAACATCGATACTTTATACTCAGAATTTCTGTTTAGTAAATGCACCAACAGTTGCAGATCTTCAGGCAAATGAAGCCAATGTAGTTTGGTACACAGCAGCTACAGGAGGAACTGCATTAGATCCTACAACTGCATTGGTAGACGGAACTTACTATGGAGCTATAAAAGATCCAACAGGTTGTGAGAGCTCAGTTCGATCTGTTGTAACAGTAATTGTTTCAGATCCCGGAACACCAACCTTGGTAACAGCAGGAACTCAAAACTTCTGTTTGATTGATGCACCTACTTTTGCCAGCGTTCAGTTCAATCAAACCAATATCGTTTGGTATACAGCCTTAACAGGTGGTACAGCAATTTTGTCTACTACACCATTGACAAGCGGAACCTATTTTGCAGCCTTAAAAGATGCCACTACAAATTGTGAGAGCGCTACCAGATTATCCGTAACCATAAGCGTTACAGATCCTGGAACACCAACCTTGGTAACAGCAGGCACACAAAACTTCTGTTTGATCGATGCACCCACTTTTGCGAGCGTTCAGTTCAATCAGACTAATATTATTTGGTATACCGCGTTAACAGGCGGAACAGCAATCTTATCTACTACACCATTGACAAGCGGAACGTATTTTGCAGCCTTAAAAGATGCCACTACAAATTGTGAGAGCGCTACCAGATTATCCGTAACCATAAGCGTTACAGATCCGGGTACACCAACTTTGGTAACAGCCGGCACACAAAACTTCTGTTTGGCAGATGCACCAACTTTTGCAAGTGTTCAGTTTAATCAGACTAATATTGTCTGGTACACCGCTTTGACAGGCGGAACAGCAATTTTGTCTACTGCACCATTGACAAGCGGAACGTATTTTGCAGCCTTAAAAGATGCTACTACAAATTGTGAGAGTGCTACCAGATTATCCGTAACCATAAGCGTTACAGATCCCGGAACACCAACTTTGGTAACAGCAGGAACTCAAAACTTTTGTTTGGTAAATGCACCAACTTTTGCAAGCGTTCAGTTTAATCAGACTAATATCGTTTGGTATACCGCATTAACAGGCGGAACAGCAATCTTGTCTACTACACCATTGACAAGCGGAACGTATTTTGCAGCCTTAAAAGATGCCACTACAAATTGTGAGAGTGCTACCAGATTATCCGTAACCATAAGCGTTACAGATCCGGGTACACCAACATTAGTAACCGCAGGAACTCAAAACTTCTGTTTGATCGATGCACCAACTTTTGCGAGCGTTCAGTTCAATCAGACTAATATTGTTTGGTATACCGCATTAACAGGCGGAACAGCAATCTTGTCTACTACACCATTGACAAGCGGAACCTATTTTGCAGCCTTAAAAGATGCTACTACAAATTGCGAGAGTGCAACCAGATTATCCGTAACAATCAATGTATCTGATCCTGGAACGCCTACCTTAGTAACAGCAGGTACACAAAACTTTTGTATGGCAAACTTGCCAACCTTTGCAAGTGTTCAGTTTAATCAGACTAATATTGTTTGGTACACAGCTTTAACAGGCGGAATACTGATACCATCGAATACACCATTGACAAACGGAACTTTCTTTGCGGTGATAAAAGATCCGGTATCAGGATGCGAAAGCACTACCAGATTATCTGTAACGATTAATCTTATCGATCCGGGTACACCAACTTTGGTAACACCAGGCACACAAAACTTCTGTTTGGTAAATGCACCAACTTTTGCAAGTGTTCAGTTTAATCAAACCAATATCGTTTGGTACACCGCTGTAACAGGCGGAACAGTAATCCCGTCTACTACAGCATTGACAAGCGGAACATACTTTGCAGTACTAAAAGATGCGGTATCTGGATGCGAAAGTGTAGAGAGATTACAAGTAGCGATTAGCGTAACAGATCCTGGTACTCCTACAAGCACATTGCTTACTCAGGCTTTTTGTTCAGAAAATAATCCAACTGTTGCCAATATTCAGGTAGATCAGACTAATGTGTTGTGGTATAGTGCATCAAGTGGCGGAACAGCCCTTGCCCCAACAACACCTTTGGTAAGCGGAGATTATTTTGCAGCCTTAAAAGATGCAATAACAGGTTGTGAAAGTAGTATTAGATTGAAAATAACAATCACAATTGGTAACGGAGTTACTCCTACAACAAACAATGTAGCTCAAAACTTCTGTTCAACAGGTGCTCCAACATTTGCGAGTATTCAGGTAAACGAAAGTAATGTAAGTTGGTTTAACAGCCCTTCTGGCGGAACAGCAATTCCGTTAACAACTGCATTGACTTCCGGTACATATTATGGAGAAATTACAAATCCGATAACAGGATGTAAAAGTGCTACTCGTTTGCTGGTTACCATTACCATTGTAAATCCAATGCCAACACCTACGACAGATTCAGCAACTCAAAACTTCTGTTCTGTAAGCGCAGCCACGGTGGCGAACATTCAGGTAAACGAATCAAATGTTATTTGGTACAGCACGCCAACAGGCGGAACTCCAATACCGGCAACAACAGCTTTAACTACCGCTACTTATTACGGTGTTATCTCTAGTGGTTCAGGTTGCGAAAATCCGGTAAGATTGGCAGTTGTCGTTAATGTAAATACCCCGGGTATCATCACGACACCAAAACCAACACAAACATTCTGTTTATCAGCAGTTCCAACAATAGCAAGTATCCTTGTTAATGAGACTAATGTAGTTTGGTACAGTACTGCAACAGGCGGGACACCATTGGCTGTAAATACACCTCTGACTGCTACAACATACTATGCTGCAGCGCTTAGCAATGCAACAAATGGTTGCCAAAGTGCTACAAGATTAGCGATAACAGTTTCTTTTGAAAACGATGCATTAGTTCCTATTACGGCAACAGATGATACACCATGTGTTTTTCAGGGAATTACTTATTCAATTGTTAACGGAAAATCAGATTATGTTTGGTCAATTACCAATGGTACAATTACTTCTGGTGGCGGAAACGCAGATGGATCGGTAACTGTTTCATGGTCGGATATAGGACCGGGTAAAGTTACGGTTACGTATACCAATACCTGTAACGAGACCACAACTAAAACGCTAAATGTTACTGTTGCAACTTGTTCTGATCTAACGATAACCAACACAGTGAGCAATCCGACACCTAATTTTGGTGATCAGGTAACATTTACGGTAACGGTGAATAATGTTGGACAAGGAAACTTTATTAACACAATAGTTAGTGATTTACTACCAAGCGGATATAATTTGGTAAGTGCCGGTACAACAGCAGGAACGTATGATTTGCTAACATCACTTTGGACAATTCCAACCTTAAATGCGGGACAAAGTGTTGTACTTACAATTGTGGCAGAAGTATTGTCAAGCGGTAATTACCTGAATGTTGCAACTGTCGAAATTTCGACTCCGTTAGATGTTGATCCGTCAAATAACTCGGCTTCAGCTTCTGTTGAACCAATTTGTTTGACTGTTTACAATGAGTTCACTCCAAATAATGATGGAGCTAATGATCTTTTCAGAATTGATTGTATAGAATCATATCCAAATAACGAGTTGAAAGTATATAACAGATACGGTTCATTAGTATATAGTAAACAACATTATGAAAATGATTGGGACGGTACTGCCAATGTATCCGGAGTTATTAGTAGAGGAGATATGTTGCCAACAGGTACTTATTTTTATGTGATAACCATAGGAGATGGAACGGCTAGAAAAGGATGGTTATCTATCATGAGATAATCAGCCGGATTAATCATCTAATTAATTAAACTTAATAAGTATCGTTATGAAACTATATATAAAATCATTAGAAACGTATTTTATTTTAATATGTTCTTTAATTACATTTTGTGCCAGTGCACAACAAGATCCGGAGTACACCCAATACATGTACAACACAATGTCCGTAAATCCAGCTTATGCTGGATCTACGGGATCATTAGAAGCAACACTTTTGCACCGTTCTCAATGGGTTGGAATTTCCGGAGCACCGGAGACACAATCGTTTTCTGTTCATTCACCGCTTTTAAACGAGAATATTGGTCTGGGATTAAGCGTCGTAAACGACAAAATTGGTCCGTCGAACGAATTGTATCTTGACGGAAACTTCGCTTATTCAATTCCGCTTGGATATGAAAAAAGACTCGCGTTTGGTCTTAAAGCCGGTATGCGAATGCTCAACATTGACTGGACAAAAGGGAGATACTACAATAATAATGATGTTTTGCTGAATCAGAATATTGATAATCAGATGAAATTAGCCGTGGGAGCAGGGATTTACTATTACACAGACAAATGGTATTTAGGAGCCTCGATCCCAAGTTTTATCCAAAGTGATTATTATGATGATGTTCAGGAATCGATAAACTACGATCGTTTACATTATTATTTTATGGGAGGTTATGTGTTTGATCTGAATCCAAATTTAAAGTTTAAGCCGGCATTTTTAGTAAAAGCAGTAAGCGGAGCACCACTTACGGCAGATATATCGGCAAATTTTATGATTGCAGAGAAATTTGTAATTGGTGGATCCTATCGAACAGATGATTCTGTGAGTATATTGGCAGGTTTTCAAATATCCAAAAGTTTTTATGTTGGATATGCTTTTGATTATACCGTAAGTGATTTGAATAAATACAACGATGGAACACACGAAATCATCTTGCGTTATCAATTTACTAAAAACCAAAGTAAAATTAAATCTCCTCGATTCTTCTAAATATAAAACTTATGAAAAAATTATATATCCTTAGTTTAGTATTGAGTTTTGCGTTTAGTTTTGCTCAGACTAATTTAAAAAAGGCCGATGCTCTCTTTAAAAATTACTCTTATGCCGATGCTTCTAAAGCCTACGAAGAGTGTTTGCAAAATATAGAGAATCCATCAACACAAACATTAAAAAATGCTGCAGACTCGTATTATTTTATTTCAGATGCAAAGAATGCTCTTAAATGGTACAAAAGATTGTATGAAGCTCAGGGCAATAATCTAACAGATATCTATTACCTGCGTTACATTCAGTCTATGAAAGCAGTTATGGATTACAATAATGCTGATAAAATAACAAAAGAGTATCTAAACAAAAAAGGAGATCAAAAAGAGATCAATCACTATGTTGCTCAAAAAAAGCAATTGGATAGTTTATCGAAAGCAAAGTCTCTTTATCAAATAAAAAATTTAGATATTAATACCAGTAAATCAGATTTTGGAGCCACTTTCTATCAGGACCGGATTGTATTTACATCAGCAAGAGATACAACAAATTTTAGTGATAAACTGTATACCTGGAACAACCAGCCTTTTCTGAATCTGTATGTAGCAGAAAGAAATCCTGCAGATGGAAGTTTGTTTAACGAAAGCCTGTTTATGCCCAATGTTATGACCAAATATCATGAAGCAACGGCAAGTTTTGATGCCAGCGGAAAAACAATTTATTATGCTTCGAATATCATTAAAAAAAAGAGGCTGGTAATTGATGAAAATAAAGTCAATAATTTTCAAATCCTAAAAGGATCAATTGTCAATGGAAAAGTCGAAAATCCAGAAAAAGTTTTATTCGATAATGACGATTATTCTGTAGGGCATCCTTGTTTAAGCGATGACGGACAATGGTTGTTTTTTGCCTCAGATATGCCTGGTGGTTACGGTGAAACAGATTTGTATGTGGTAAAAATTGAAGCTGATGGCACGATGAGTTCTCCTAAAAATTTAGGACCACAAATCAATACAATTGGTAATGATCTTTTTCCATTTTTTCGTAACGGAATCCTATATTTCTCTTCAGACGGACATTATGGCTTAGGAGATCTGGATGTATACGAAAGTAAATTTTTGCCAGACGGAAGTTTTTCTACACCAAGAAATCTTGGAACGCCAATAAACAGTAATAAAGACGATTTTACTTTTATAATCGACAAAAGTGGAAGTTATGGTTATGTTTCTTCAAACAGGGCAGAAGGTAAAGGAGACGATGATATTTATTCTTTTGTAAAAGGAGAACCGGTTTGCAACCAGAACATATCTGGTAAAGCAACCGATAGAAAATCAAAATTGCCAATTACAGATGTTACTATTGTTGCTTACAATTCGTACAACGAGATTTTGGCAGAAACAAAAACCAACTACGAGGGTAATTATGCCGTGACAGTTCCTTGTAATAAAACAGTTCGATTAGTAGCTACAAAAACAAACTATAGCAGCGACGAAAAAACAGTTGAAACCACAAAAGAAAATGAAGGCGAAATTACCAACGTTAATTTTGAGTTGAGCAATTATGATGACTTAGTAGTAAAAAAACAAGGAGTAGAAAAAGTAGCTGTTAACCCAATTTATTTTGATTATGACAAATACGATATTACACCTTTGGCGGTCGATGAATTGGCCAAAGTAGTTTTTATCATGCGAAAATTTCCTAATATTCGTATCAAAATAGAATCGCATACAGATTCTCGGGGAAAAGATTCGTATAACCTGAAACTTTCTGATAACAGAGCCAAATCGACACGGGATTATATCGTTTCCCAGGGTATCGACGCTTCAAGAATAGAAAGCGCAATAGGTTACGGCGAAACCCGATTAATAAATAAATGTAAAAACGGAGTAAAATGTACAGAGGCAGAACATTTATTGAACAGACGTTCAGACTTTATCATTATTCAGAAATAGTTTTATGTTGATAGACTAATAATTTGATTATTAGAATAAAAATATAAAACGAAGAGACCATTTGGAAGTTGGTTTTGTTTAATTCTTTTTAAGAATAATGGGCAAGAAGAAAATCAAGTTGCATCTTTTTGCAGCTTGATTTTTGATTTATAAAACTTTTGCTTTTTGCTGTTTTTGAACAAAAATAATCCTAATTTTGAGATTCAGTTATTCAAAAACACAACCAGCAGTATTATAATATTTTATGAGTATTCAAGAAACAATTCAGACATTAAGAGACGAACTAAATCAGCATAATTACAATTATTATGTATTAGATAATGCCACAATTTCTGATTATGATTTTGATATAAAACTAAAAGAGCTTCAGGATTTAGAAAATAAAAATCCGGAATTTTTCGACGCACAGTCGCCAACACAACGAGTGGGAGGTACTGTGACGAAAAATTTTAAAACCATTGCCCATCAATACCGCATGTATTCTTTAGACAATTCTTATTCTAAAGAAGATTTACTGGATTGGGAAACCCGAATTCAGAAAGTTTTAGGAAATGTTGATTTGCAATATACCTGCGAATTAAAATATGACGGAGCCTCGATAAGCATAACTTACGAAAACGGAAAGCTGGTACAGGCTTTAACCCGTGGAGATGGTTTTCAGGGAGATGAGGTTACCAATAATATCAAAACCATAAAATCAATTCCTTTACAACTAAAAGGGAACTATCCGGAGAAATTCGATATTAGGGGAGAAATTATTTTGCCTTTTGCCGGTTTCGAAAAAATGAATCAGGAATTGATAGAAATAGGAGAAACACCCTATTCAAACCCAAGAAATACAGCTTCAGGGAGTTTAAAATTGCAAGATAGCGCTGAGGTTGCCAAACGTCCGTTAGAATGTTTACTGTATTTTGTAACCGGTAATAATTTGCCTTTTTCCTCTCAGTTCGAAGGATTGGAATCTGCCAGAAGATGGGGATTTAAAGTGCCGGGCGAAGCAAAATTAGTCAATAACCTGCAGGAAGTTTTTGACTTTATTGATTATTGGGATGTTCACCGCCATAATTTACCTTATGAAACAGATGGTGTAGTTATAAAAGTAAACAGCATTCAGCATCAGGAAGAGTTAGGATATACCGCAAAATCACCTCGTTGGGCAATTGCATATAAATTTAAATCAGAACAAGTTTCTACCCAATTAAATTCGATTACCTATCAGGTTGGTCGTACCGGAGCCATAACGCCGGTAGCAAATTTAGCACCGGTACAATTGGCAGGAACTATCGTAAAACGAGCTTCGCTGCACAATGCAGATCAAATCGAAAAACTGGATATCAGAATAAATGATACCGTTTTTGTAGAAAAAGGAGGTGAGATCATTCCAAAAATTATTGCAGTAGATTTAGAAAAACGACCAGAGAACTCAGAAGTAACGCAATACATCACACATTGTCCCGAATGTCAGACCCAGTTAGTAAGAAACGAAGGAGAAGCCAACCATTATTGTCCTAATTTTTACGGATGTCCTCCGCAAATTATAGGCAGAATACAGCATTATATATCAAGAAAAGCCATGGATATTGAAGGTCTTGGCGGCGAAACAGTAGCCCTGCTATTTAAGAATGGTCTGGTTCATAATTATGCTGATCTGTATGAGCTAAAAGTAGATGATATTTTGCATCTCGAAAGAATGGCAAAAAAATCTGCCGAGAATCTGGTAAACGGTGTAGAGAAATCAAAAGAAATTCCGTTCGAAAGTGTGCTTTTTGCGCTCGGAATTCGATTTGTTGGAGAAACTGTAGCTAAAAAACTAGCCAAACATTATAAAAATATTGAGGCACTAAGTCAGGCTACACTAATGGATTTAATTTTAGTAGATGAAATTGGAGAAAGAATTGCCAAAAGCGTGATTGAGTTTTTTGAAAACGAAGAAAATCAAAAAATTATCGACCGCTTAAAAAGCTATGGTATTCAATTTGAAATCGTCGAAAAAATAAATCCGAATGCTACCGAAAAATTCATGGGTAAAACATTTGTAGTTTCAGGTGTTTTTGCACAATTTTCAAGAGACGAATTAAAGAAAACAATCGAAGATAACGGAGGGAAAGTTGGAAGTTCAATTTCTGCGAAAACTGATTTTGTAGTAGCCGGAGATAATATGGGACCAGCAAAATTAGAAAAAGCCAGTAAACTGAATATTCCAATATTATCAGAAGAAGATTTTATAAATAAATTAAATGAAAGCGAATAAACCATCGTTGATTTTATTTTTTGTAGCGTTACTGTGCACAATTATTTTTGATTGGACAGAGCAGGATTTTTTTGCACTTTATGCTAAAGCGATTGTGCTCCCTGCAATTTTTATCTATTTTTTGATAAGTAACGAGTTTAAAATAAAAAAAACCGAAGGTTTGATTTTTCTCTTCTGTTTTGTAGGTCAGGTCTTTGATCTAATGGATATCGAAATTTCAGAAATTGGTGCAGTACTAAGTTTTCTCGTAGTGTACCTTTTGATCGTAAAACTTTTTATAAGAGAACATGAAAAAATAAAACTGGCAAAAAAAGATATTTTGCCAGTTTCTATAGTAATTATATTTATCGTTTATCTGCTCATTTCAGTGCTAAGTTTGCAATCCGACAATATGAAAAAGTTTAATATAATTTATACTTTTTACGGAATTGTGCTTGGCGTTTTAAGCTACTTTTCATTTGTAAGTTACATTACAAAAGGAACACACATTACATTACTAATGTCATTAATGGCCATTAGTTATATTTTTTCGGATATATTCTACATCTTCAACGAATACTTTTCTTATTCAGTGGTACTCGTTTTAATTCGGGATGTAACACAAATTCTGGCTTATTTCTTTATGGTAGAATACTTTCTTGAAAAAGTCAAAATTCATAAAAAACTTTTATACAACAATTGATCTTCCCTGATTGCTGTGCGCTTTATCCTTATCAAAATAAAAATCTATTCTCCCAAGATTAATACCATAACAACCTACCTGATTCACCAATACATCTTGTCCTGCTTTATTTTTTACAATAGTAGGTTTGTCTAAAAAAGTATGCGTGTGACCACCAATAATTAAATCGATATCCTGAGTTTGTGCAGCAAATTTTAAATCAGAGATTTTAGATTCGTCGTCCTTATATTTATAACCTAAGTGCGAAAGACAAATTACCAAATCGCATTTTTCTTGTTTTTTTAATAATTGCGTCATATCCTGGGCAATTTCGACCGGATCATTATAAACAGTTTCCTTATACATTTGTTTGTCTACCAAGCCGGCAAGCTCAATTCCTACACCAAAGACACCAACTTTAATTCCGCTTTTATTAAAGATTTTGTACGGTTTTACAAGACCGTTCATCACCGTATTTTTAAAGTCATAGTTAGAATTGATAAATTCAAAAGTTGCATGTGGCATTTGTGCATAAAGACCGTCAAGACCATTGTCGAAATCGTGATTTCCAATCGTCGATGCATCATATTTCATCATACTCATCAACTTAAACTCCAGTTCTCCACCGTAATAATTAAAATAAGGAGTACCCTGAAAAATATCTCCTGCGTCTAACAAAAGTACATTTGGATTTTCCTGACGAATAGTTTCTATAAGTGCAGCTCTGCGAGATACACCACCTTTATTTGCATTACGAGGATCATCAGCCGGAAAAGGGTCAATATGACTGTGAACATCATTAGTATGTAAAATCGTTAAGTGTTTGATATCGTTAGTTTCAAAACTACTCAAGGACAAACCTAAACTTAATAAGGCAGTACTTGCAGCTGTTTTTTCGATAAATTCTCTTCTTTTCATTTTGTATATTTTTTACGAAAACTGTAATTTGCTAATGTTTTTTTTCTTTGCCACGAATTTCACGAATTTGCATGAATTGATTTTTTTTGAATTCGCTCAAATTCGTATTGAATTTTTACAATTGGAATTCGTGTAAATTGGTGTAATTCGTGGCGAACTTTTTTATTCTTCTGTAATTCGGATATCTTTTGCTACCGGAATTGTATCGACTTGTTTAAAATAATCAATCAATACATTTCGAAGTTTATAATTCAAATCAAATTTCTGAACACCCTTCGCAAAGAAATTCATGCTATCGCCACCATTTGCCAGATAATCATTTGTAGCTACATAATAAACGGTATTAAGGTCAAGAGGTTTTCCCTGAACCAAAATGTTTTTGGCAGTATTATCTTTTGCGATTGTAAAAGTCATACCTGATAGAGGCTGAGGTTTTTTCTCCTTAATAATATAAGCAGCTATTTCTAGAATTTGTTGTCCTTTTAAAGCGACAACAACCAGATTGTTTTCAAAAGGCATAATTTCAAAAGCAGTTCTTGTCGTTACATTACCTTTAGGAAGGATCGCACGAATTCCACCATGATTTAATAAACATAAATCAATACTTTTTTTCTCACGAGCTTTAAAAACAAGATTCCCGCGCTCCACACACACATCGGCTAATAAATTCCCGATGCTTGTTTGCCATTTTCCGGTACTTTTATCAAGTGTTTCAGGAGAATAAGCCAGAACACTGTCTAAATCCTTATTGATATGATCCCGATAAGGCTTAATAAATTTTTCAATTTCAGGAGTTTCAGTACCTTTTTCATTGATCGGAAGTTGTTTTCCTTCTATCTTCGTCAAATTATAGTTTTTTTGACTGCAAGAAAATATAAAAAAAAGTGTTAAGAATATAACAAAAAGTTTTAAAAATCCGTTATACTTTTTTAGTTTTACCATCTTAAATGCGACTTAAATAATTAATTTTGTAATCTGGTAAAAGTACTATGTTTTTAAATTATATAAAGGAATTTTTTGTAAAAAAATCATTAAAAAATCACTTGCATAATGTCAAAAACGAAGTCTTTACAAGTAATATACAAACAATTGGTTTACTGATTGATGAAAGCGATTTTCGCCATTCGCAAGATATAGTAAACGAACTTTTGTTGAAAGGGATAGCTCCTCACAACATAAAAATTGTTGCGTATAGAAGTAAATTCAAGGATAAGGAAACGTATTCTCTGCCTACATTTGGTAAAAAAGACATCAGTTGGAACGGAGAAATTACAGCAGTTTTTTTGAATGAATTTATGGAGACAGAATTTGACCTCTTGATTAGTTATTATGATACCGAAACGGCAGTTTTGATGATGATAACCCATAAATCAAAGGCTAAATTTAAAGTAGGATTTGCATCTGTAGATAAAAATCTAAATCGATGGATGATTAATACCGCTATGCAGAATTATAAACTTTTCGTTTTCGAATT
Organism: Flavobacterium araucananum; assembly: GCF_002222055.1. GTDB lineage: Bacteria > Bacteroidota > Bacteroidia > Flavobacteriales > Flavobacteriaceae > Flavobacterium > Flavobacterium araucananum. The sequence continues at coordinate 152,257 of NZ_MUGS01000062.1, read as the reverse complement.
GTTCAAGTATTTAAAGAGTATAAAGTAAAATTATAAATTAGAATATGCAATCATTAATAGGAACTGGTGTTGCCCTTGTAACGCCATTTAAAAAAGACTTTTCAATAGATATCGAAGCTTTGCAGCGTATCGTAAATTTTTCGATAGACGGAGGAGTTGAATATCTTGTGGTTATGGGAACAACAGCAGAAAATGCTACCTTATCACAAGCCGAAAAAGAATTGGTTATTACTACTGTAATCAACACCAATAAAGGAAGATTGCCTTTGGTACTTGGAGTTGGAGGTAATAACACGCTACAAATAGTCGAGGAATTAAAAACAGGAGATTTTTCGGCTTTCGAAGCCATACTTTCTGTTTCTCCTTATTATAATAAACCTACACAAGAAGGAATTTATCAGCATTTTAAAGCTATTGCCGAGGCATCGCCTTTACCGGTTATTTTATATAATGTTCCCGGAAGAACAGCGAGTAATATGTTGCCGGCAACAGTTATTCGTCTGGCAAATGATTTTAGTAATATCGTTGCAATAAAAGAAGCAGCAGGCGATATGGCTCAGGCACTGCAACTGATAAAAAATGCGCCAAAAGATTTTCTTGTAATCTCAGGAGATGATATGATCGCATTGCCAATTGTTTTAGCCGGCGGAGCAGGAGTAATTTCGGTTATTGGACAAGGTTTTCCAAAAGAATTTACAGAAATGATTCGTTTAGGACTCAATAAAAAAGTAAATGAAGCGTTTAAAACCCAATACTTTTTATCAGATTGTATTGATATGATTTTTGAACAGGGAAATCCTGCCGGAATCAAACAAGTCTTTCAAGCCCTTGGTATTGCTGAGAACGTGGTACGTTTGCCGTTGGTAAGTGTCGATGAATCATTAGCAAACAGATTGAATGAATTTGTAAAAAACAGCATAAAATAACAGTGAGATTGCCGGTATTTTATTATACCAAAAAATATTTTGTAGTAGCTAAATTAATAACTAAATTTGCCACCGGAACTTCGGTGTGATTTTGCTTTGGCATAATTGTCTAAGAAATCATAATAAAAGTAAGAAAATGAAAAAAATAGTATCTCTATTAATTGTTGTTGTCCTTTTTTGTTCTTGTAGTGAATACCAAAAAGCATTAAAAAACGAAGATGTTGCAGCCAAATTTGATGTGGCAACAAAAATGTATGATGCTGGAAAATATTCTAAAGCCATTCGTCTTTTTGAGCAATTAGCACCTTCTTACAGAGGAAAGCCACAGGCAGAGAAACTTTTTTATATGTTTTCGCAATCTTATTATAAATCAAAACAATACTATTTGGCCGGTTATCAATTCGAAAGTTTTGTTTCAGGTTATCCCCGAAGCGAGAAAGTACAGGAAGCTGCTTTTTTAGGCGCTTACAGTTATTCGAAACTAGCTCCCGTTTATAGTCTTGATCAAACAGATACACAAAAAGCTTTAGAGAAATTGCAAGCTTTTATAGATAATTATCCAAATTCAGAATATATAGTTCAGGCTAACGAAGCTGTAAAAGTTTTAAATGGCAAATTGGAGAAAAAAGCATACGAAAATGCCAAAGGATACAATACGATTTCAGATTATAAATCAGCATTGATTGCTTTTGATAATTTTATCGCAGATTTTCCGGGAACACCTTTCAAAGAAGATGCATTGTTTTACAAATACGATTCGGCATATAAATTAGCAATAAATAGTGTTCCTGCAAAAATGGAAGAACGTTTAAATGTTGCAAAAGTAGCTTACAACAACTTAATTAAGTTTAACAGCGCTACAAAATATAAAAAAGAGGCAGACGAGATGAATGCTAGGGTTGAAACTGATTTACAAAAATTTACTAAAATAAAATAAAGTCATGGATTTAAAAAAGACGAATGCTCCTGTAAATACAATAACTTACAATAAAACAGTTATTGAAGAGCCAACAGGAAATGTGTATGAAGCGATTACCATTATGGCTAAAAGAGCAAATCAAATTAATTCTGAAATTAAAAAAGAATTAACTGAGAAATTAGAAGAGTTTGCTACTTATAATGACAGTCTTGAAGAAGTTTTTGAAAATAAAGAACAAATTGAAGTTTCTAAATTTTACGAAAAATTGCCTAAACCACACGCATTAGCGGTTCAAGAATGGTTAGATGGTAAAACTTACCACAGAAGTTCAAATAAATAATATATAGTATAATGTCAGTTTTAAACGGGAAGAAAATTTTGCTGGGAGTTTCTGGTGGAATTGCAGCGTATAAAACAGCCTCATTAGTACGACTTTTTATAAAAGCAGGTGCACATGTCCAAGTGATAATGACACCTGCTTCTAAGGATTTTGTAACCCCACTTACGTTATCTACGTTATCAAAAAATCCGGTACATTCCAGTTTCTTTAATCAGGATGATGAAGATGCTGTCTGGAACAATCATGTCGAATTGGCTCTTTGGGCTGATTTAATGTTAATTGCTCCGGCAACAGCCAATACATTATCTAAGATGACAACAGGAAACTGCGATAATCTTTTAATTGCTACTTATTTATCGGCCAAATGTCCTGTTTATTTTGCTCCGGCAATGGATTTGGATATGTATAAACATCCCTCTACCTTATCTAGTTTTGCAGCTTTAAAAAAGTTTGGAAATGTAATGATTCCTGCTGAAAATGGAGAGTTGGCAAGTGGTTTATCCGGCGAAGGACGTATGGCTGAACCGGAAAATATTATTGCTTTTCTTGAAGCAGACTTAGAAAGTAAATTACCCCTAAAAGGAAAAAAAATACTAATTACTGCCGGACCAACATACGAAGCAATAGATCCTGTACGTTTTATAGGAAATCATTCTTCAGGAAAAATGGGGTTTGATATTGCGCATCAGGCAGCAAGTTTGGGGGCAGAGGTTATTTTAGTTTCGGGGCCAACGCATTATAAGGCAAAAAATAATTTAGTTAAAGTTATTAATGTAATCTCGGCTCAGGAAATGTATGATGCTTGTCATTTGTATTTTAATGATGCTGATGTTGCTATTGCAGCAGCGGCTGTAGCAGATTACAGACCAAAAGTAGTAGCTTTGCAAAAGATTAAAAAAGCATCAGATGATTTTACGATAGAGCTCGAAAAGACAAAAGATATTTTAGCATCGCTTGGCGAAATCAAAAAAAATCAGTTTTTAATTGGGTTCGCTTTAGAGACCGAAAATGAAATTGACAATGCTAAGTTGAAAATTCAGAAAAAAAACTTAGATTTGATTGTTTTAAATTCCTTACAAGATGAGGGCGCCGGTTTTAAAAAAGAAACCAATAAAGTAACATTTATTGATAGTGATTTTAGAATTGAACCTATGGAATTAAAAACAAAAGAATCCGTTGCCGTTGATATTTTAAATAAAGTGATTTCACATTTTTCGAAATCGTAATGATTTAGAATATAAATTAAAAGCAGAATAGTAAATTCTATTAGCTGCTAAATCACAAATATTATCTTTGAAATGAATAAAATAGTTGTCTTTTTCGCTTTTTTTATCTTTGGCTTTACACAAGCACAACAGTTAAATTGTACTGTAACTATTAATACTGAAAGATTACCAAATCCAAATCAGCAAGTTTTTAAAACACTTCAAACCTCATTATCCGAATTTGTAAATAAAACAGATTGGACAGGTTCAGTTTTAAAACAAAACGAGCGAATCAATTGCTCGATGTATATTACATTGTCATCAAACAGTTCCGATCAGTTTACAGGGACTATTCAGGTACAATCTTCTCGATTAATTTTTAATTCGACCTATTCTTCACCAGTTTTAAATTACAACGATAAAGATTTTAACTTTAGATATACAGAGTACGAACCTTTGTTGTTTAACCCGACTACCTTCGACTCCAATTTAGTATCTGTAGTTTCGTTCTATAGTTATATGATTTTAGGAATGGATGCTGATACGTTTCAAATGGGGGGAGGAAATCAATATTTTGAAACCGCTCAAAACATTGCTAATGTTGCACAACAAGGTGGTTCTAAAGGCTGGAGCCAGTCTGATGGAGTTCAAAACCGTTATTTTTTAATAAATGATATGGTTTCGCCAATGTACAGCGATTTACGTCAGACCGTTTATGGGTATCATACAGGCTTAGACGGTATGAATGTGGATTTAAAAGCATCAAAAGAAAAGATAAAAGCAGCATTATTGAATCTTCTGAAATTAAATTCAGTAAAACCAAATGCCTTTTTGACAAGAGTATTTTTTGATGCAAAATCAGACGAAATCGTTTCTATATTTTCAGGAGGACCAAGTATTCCCGTTGGAGACCTGACGGATATGCTCAACAAAGTATCTCCTTTGAATTCGACCAAATGGTCACAAATTAAATTCTAATTGATTTTTATTTCAATTTACTTTCTTTAATAAATTTTATATTTACACAATTTCCTTATGATAACGTCCTTGTCGATTAAAAACTATGCTCTGATTGAAAAACTCACAATCGATTTTTCAAGAGGTTTTTCTATAATTACAGGAGAAACAGGTGCGGGTAAATCTATTATATTAGGAGCGATAGGATTGGTTTTAGGAAAACGAGCTGACTTAACTTCATTAAAAAATAAAGAAGAAAAATGTGTTATCGAAGCACATTTTGAAATCTCTAAATACAAGCTGAAAGAATTTTTTGAAGCAAATGATCTTGATTACGAAGAAGAGACTATTATAAGAAGAGAAATTTTACCTTCGGGAAAATCTCGTGCTTTTATAAACGATAGTCCCGTAAATCTTCAGGAATTGCAGGATTTAAGTTTGTTTTTAATTGATATCCATTCACAACAACAAACACAAGAACTTTCAGACGAAAGTGTTCAGTTCAAAATTATTGATGCCATAGCAAATAATTTTGATACCATTCAATCCTATCAAAAAGTATTAAAAGCTTATAAAGCAGATAAATCTAAATTGAACGCTTTATTAAAAAAACAAAGTGATTCAGGAAAAGAGCAGGAATACAATACTTTTTTACTGAACGAACTAGTTACGGCCAAGCTAAAATCAGGCGAACAGGAAGAATTAGAAGCCGATTACGAAAAATTAAATAACGTTGAGATTATAAAAGAGGCATTAGATAAGTCACTTGTTATTGCCAACGAAGAACAATTTGGCGTTTTTCATAACCTAAATGAAATCAAAGCTTCTTTGCAAAAAATTGCGACATTCTCTCCTGAATATCAAAATATATTTGAAAGAATGACAAGTTTGGCGATTGAATTTGATGATGTTTCAAAAGAACTTCAAAATTCTTCTGAAAAATTATTAAATGATCCGGCACAATTAGAATTAGTAAGTCAAAAATTGCAATTGATTTATAACTTGCAAAAAAAGCATCAGGTTACTACAGTTGATGAATTGATCGAAATTCAGGCAACTTTAGGAAATACGCTGTTGGAGCTTGATAATATCGAAGAAGAAATTGCTGTTTTGTCAAAAGCAATAGACCAAAAAATAATAGAATTAGATACCTTTTCAGCGACAATTCATAAGAACAGAACCACTGCAATTCCGGTTTTGTCACAAAAATTGATTTCGATTTTAGAGACATTAGGGATGCCAAATGTTCGTTTTAATATGGAACTTTTGCCATCAGAAACCTATTTTCAAAATGGAAAAGAGGAATTACAATTTTTATTTTCGGCCAATAAAGGAACTGATTTTGGATTACTGAAAAAAGTAGCTTCCGGAGGAGAAATGTCTCGTATTATGCTGGCAGTTAAAGCAATTTTGGCACAATATTCAAAATTACCTACTTTAATTTTTGATGAGATCGATACAGGAGTTTCCGGAGAAATTGCCATTCGAATGGGTGAGATCATGAAAGAAATGAGTGCTACGATGCAAATTTTTGCCATTACTCACTTACCTCAAATTGCTGCAAAAGGAGATTCGCACTTTAAAGTTTTCAAATCTACAGTAGACGATGATACACAGTCAGAATTAAAGCTATTGTCTCAGGACGAAAGAGTTATAGAAATTGCTCAAATGTTATCAGGCGCAGTTGTTTCAGATTCGGCTTTAAATCATGCTAAAGCCTTGTTGAACTAAAGAAATAATTTATATTTGTCAACTCAAAGCTAATTAAACAAACGTAAATAAGTTAGTCATTTATTTCAGGATAGATTAACGGAATTTGCGAATAAATAGAAAAATATGATTATAGAACCTAGAATGAGAGGATTTATTTGCTTGACTGCACACCCAAAAGGTAGCGAGCAAAATGTTAAAAATCAAATAGAATTTATAAAATCAAAAGGACCAATTGCAGGTGCAAAAAAAGTATTAGTTATTGGTGCTTCAACAGGTTTTGGATTAGCTTCAAGAATTACAAGTGCTTTTGGATCTGATGCTGCAACTATTGGAGTATTTTTTGAAAAACCACCCGTAGAAGGCAAAACAGCTTCGCCAGGTTGGTATAATTCTGCTGCATTTGAAACAGAAGCTCATAAAGCAGGTTTATATGCAAAAAGTATCAATGGAGATGCTTTTTCAAATGAAATAAAAAGACAAACTTTAGATTTAATCAAAGCCGATTTAGGGCAAGTTGATTTAATTATTTACAGTTTAGCTTCACCAGTTCGTCAACATCCGGTAACAGGAGTTTTGCACCGTTCTGTTTTAAAACCTATCGGGCAAACTTTTACGAATAAAACAGTAGATTTTCATACAGGAAACGTTACAGAGGTTTCTATCGCTCCGGCAAATGATGAAGATATTACAAATACTGTAGCTGTAATGGGCGGTGAAGACTGGACAATGTGGATTGATGCTCTCAAAGCGGAAAACTTATTAGCAGAAGGAGCTACAACAGTTGCTTATTCTTATATAGGGCCGTCATTGACAGAAGCAGTTTACCGTAAAGGTACAATTGGTCGTGCCAAAGACCATCTGGAAGCTACAGCATTCTCGATCACTGACAGTTTGAAAGAAATAGGGGGAAAAGCGTATGTTTCTGTAAACAAAGCATTAGTAACACAAGCAAGTTCTGCAATTCCGGTAATTCCGTTGTATATTTCTCTTTTATATAAAATTATGAAAGAAGAAGGTATTCATGAGGGCTGTATCGAGCAAATTCAACGTTTGTTTAAAGACAGATTGTACTCCGGTTCTGAGGTTCCTGTAGACGAGAAAGGCAGAATCAGAATCGACGATTGGGAAATGCGTGATGATGTTCAGGCAAAAGTGGCTAAACTTTGGTTAGAAGCTACAACTGAAACATTGCCTTCAATTGGAGATCTGGCAGGATATAGAAACGATTTCTTAAATCTTTTTGGATTTGAATTTGCAGGAGTAGATTATAATGCAGATACAAATGAAGTTGTTGAAATTGAAAGTATCAAGTAGATAAAGAAATTATCATAAATGAAAAACCATCAACCAAAAGTTGGTGGTTTTTTTATGAATAAAACATATCTTTGTTAAAATTTTGAAGTTTAAAAAATTGCCACTCTAATACCGCACATCCCGTTATGATTTTTTCTTTAATTATACCCGTGTATAATCGCCCAGATGAAGTTGATGAACTTTTAGAAAGTCTATCAAAATCTGACTATAATGAAGCCTTTGAAATTGTTCTTGTTGAAGACGGATCATCGATACCATGCAAAGATGTGGTAATGACCTATCAGGGAAAATTGAATATTTCATACTATTTTAAAGAGAATTCAGGACCTGGAGATTCGAGAAATTTTGGAATGCAAAAAGCACGTGGTGATTATTTTATCATTTTTGACTCAGATTGCATCATTCCGTCTAATTATTTGACCGAGGTTCGAAAAGCATTAAATGAAGGTTATGTAGATTGTTTTGGTGGTCCCGATAAAGCATTAGATAGTTTCTCGAACGTTCAAAAGGCTATTAATTTTGCCATGACTTCTTTTCTTACAACAGGAGGAATTCGTGGAGGATCTGAAAAAATTAATAAATTTCAGCCCAGAAGCTTTAATATGGGGATTTCAAAAAAGGCATTTGAAGCATCAAAAGGCTTTGGAAATATTCATCCTGGCGAAGATCCGGATCTTTCGATTCGTTTATGGAACTTAGGATTTGAAACCAGGTTGTTTACAGAAGCGTATGTGTATCATAAACGAAGAATTGACTGGGAAAAGTTTTCTGTTCAGGTGAATAAATTCGGGATAGCAAGACCTATTTTAAACAGTTGGTATCCAGAACATAATAAGCTGACTTTCTTTTTTCCTACTGTTTTTATCTTAGGTTTATTATTAGCTTTTTTACTATTAATTTTTAATATTGATATTTTATTACAATTATATTTTGTATATTTCGTTATTATTTTTCTTACAGCAAGTATTCAAAATAAAAGCATTAAAATTGGATACTTATCTGTAATAGCAGTATGGAAACAGTTTTATGGTTACGGAACAGGATTTTTAAAATCGTTTATAAAAATAATCCTCTTAAAGAAAAAACCACAAGAAGCTTTTCCTCGTATGTTTTTTAAAGTATAATATGACAAAAGTTATTGGCTTAACAGGCGGAATAGGAAGCGGGAAAACAACCATTGCAAACTTTTTTGCAGAAATGGGGGTGCCAGTGTACATTGCTGACGATGAAGCTAAAAAAGTAATGAAGTCTGAAAGTATTGTACAGCAAATAAAAACAACTTTTGGAAATTCTCTTTTTGAAGGTGAAATTTTAAACAGAGCAAAATTAGCCGAAATTGTTTTTAAGGATGCCGATAAATTAGCACAATTAAATGCCATTGTACACCCAGCGGTAAAACAGGATTTTGAGTTATGGTTGCAAGAAAATAAAAACCATAGTCATGTAGTTTATGAAGCTGCAATTTTGTTTGAAAGCGGGCGTTATAAAGATTGTGATGTTATCATAACAGTTACTGTCCCGGAAGAAATTAGAATAGAAAGAGTCTTAAAGCGAGATAATACCACACGAGAGCAAGTTTTAAACAGGATGAAAATGCAATGGGATGACGAAAAACGTATTTCCAGAAGTAATTTTGTAATTAATAACAGTAATCTTAAAATTGCCAGAGAAGAAGTTGTTAAAATCCTTAAAATTTTGAATATAAAACAAAATCAGTCTTAAATGTTAATATTTGGTTAATGTATTATTTAGTATATTGTTAAAATATTAATTTTGTTTCGATGAATAAATTATTTTTTAGAATACTTGTTTTACTGATGAGTTTGTCCTTAATAGGGATTATTCTGGTACAGGTATATTGGTTCAATTCTTCGTTTAAAAATAATGACGAACAATTTAAATATCACGTTACGCAAGTAATAGGTAATGTAGCTGATAAACTCGAACAACAAGAAGAATATAGTTTTTATGACAAGTACAATCGTATTAAAGATAGTACAGGTAAAACTCCAAAAAAAGAAGATCTGCTTGAAGTTCTGTATGTTCAGAGAAATACAAAAACAAATAAAACTATTGTATATTCTAATACCCTTACATCTGAAGATTACGATATAAATGGATCACTATTCAATAAGAAATTCAGTAGTGAGCGATTTAAAAATTTTAGTTCAAAAAGAGTAACTGAAGTTTACAATAATAATAACGGAATCGATAATAATGGTTTAGGGCAAAGTATTATTCCGGATCTTAAAATTGAAAAATCAGGTAGTTTAGATATCTTAAATAAAGTGCAACAGCAAATTCAATATAAGGATATTGCTTCTTTGACACCTATAGAAGGCAGAATTACAAAGGATAAACTTCAAAAACTTTTAAAGAAAGAATTAGAAGAATATGGTGTAAAAACCAAATTTGAATATGGTGTTCTTAACAGTGGTTTGGCGACGAAAGTAAAGTCTGATGGATTTCATTATGATAAAGATGCCAGTTATCATGTACCGATTTACACAGATAATGAAGGAAATAGCAAGTATGAATTATACATTACTTTTCCGCATAAAAAGAAATTCTTATTGTCAGAATTATTGAGTATTACCATATTATCAATAATTTTTACACTAATTATAATAGTAGCATACACGAGTGCTTTAAATCAATTATTGCGTCAAAAACATATTTCTGAAATCAAAACAGATTTTATTAATAACATGACACATGAGTTTAAAACTCCTATTGCGACCATAAATTTGGCACTTGATGCCATTAAAAATCCTAAAATTATTGAAGATAAAGAAAAAGTATTTCGATATCTGCAAATGATTCGGGATGAGAATAAAAGAATGCATGCTCAGGTTGAGAATGTTCTTCGTATTTCTAAATTAGAAAAAAGAGAATTAGACATTACAAAAGAACCAACTGCAATACACGATATAATCGATGATGCAATTGAACATGTAAATTTAATTTTAGAAGACAGGCAAGGAACAGTTGTAAAGCATTATAACGCAGCAAGAACAACTAGTTTAATCAACGAAGTGCATTTTACAAATGTATTGGTTAATATTTTGGAAAATGCCATTAAATATTCACCGGATGTTCCTGAAATTGAAATTTTTACAGAAAATGTCAAAGATATGATTCTGATAAAAGTAAAAGATAATGGTCTTGGTATGAGTAAGATAGCTCAAAAAAGAGTTTTTGAGAAATTTTACAGAGAGCATACAGGAGATTTGCACAATGTAAAAGGGCACGGTTTAGGCCTGGCTTATGTAAAAAGAATAGTAGAAGACCACAATGGTCAAGTATATGTTGAAAGCGAAAAAGGAAAAGGTAGCACCTTTATAATAAAAATACCATTAATAAATTAAAATATGGAAAATAATAACAAAAGAATACTTTTAGTAGAAGATGACCTTAATTTTGGGGCAGTTCTTAAAGATTATCTAATGTTAAATGACTTTGAAGTTACTTTAGCTAAAAACGGTATGGAAGGTTTCGAGAAGTTCAAGAAAGATGTATATGATTTATGTATTCTTGACGTAATGATGCCTTATAAAGATGGTTATACTTTAGCCAAAGAAATTAGAGAGAAGAATAGCGAAGTGCCAATTATATTCTTAACAGCAAAATCTATGAAAGAGGATGTGTTAAAAGGATACAAAGCCGGTGCTGATGATTACTTGAATAAACCTTTTGATTCAGAAGTTTTATTAATGAAAATTAAAGCCATTATTCAAAGAAAATCTGCCGATACAAAAGCAGAACAAGTACAATTTGAGTTTAATATTGGTAAATTCCATTTAAATTCTAAGCTTAGATTTTTGACTTTTGAAACGGATGAGCCAATAAAGCTGTCTCCAAAAGAAAATGAATTACTTAAAATGTTAATTCTTCATGAAAATGATTTGATGCCAAGAGAATTAGCGTTAACAAAAATCTGGAGAGATGATAACTACTTTACTTCAAGAAGTATGGACGTTTACATCGCTAAACTTAGAAAATATCTAAAAGCAGACGAAGATGTTGAAATACTTAACATTCACGGAGAAGGTTTTAGATTAGTTGTTAAAAGCAAAGTTTCTGAATAACAAAAAAATCACCTGAAAGAAATATAAGCCCTGAGAAATCAGGGCTTTTTTTATGCACTAATTTTAAATATTAAAATTTTAAGGAGTCTAAGGCTATGGCTTTAGTTTTCAGGTAGATAATCCTATACTTATAGACATGTAATAATGCCTTTTCTTTTTTTACACGATTTTTCTTTAAATTAATTTGGAAAATTGAAAAAGTATTATGAATATTTGCAGACGAAAAAAATAATAAACCTTTAATAACGAAGAAAAATGTCTGTATTTACATTATCATTTCAGAGCTTCACATCAAACAAGTTTGGTGCAGCACTTCTTCGTGGCCTATTTCAATCTTAGAAATTCAATTTTAGATATATAAAAGAGCCCGAAGACATTTAGTTTCGGGCTTTTTTTATTCTAGACACTTCAAATTTTCCCGAATAATCGATTTATTATTTATCCTAACAGATAAAATGTTATAGCCCGTTTTGGCTATTAATTTAATGCATATAATTTTTTAATGGAAAATTATACGGTAAACGAGTATGCTTTATGCTCTCGTTTTAAGAGTAAAAGAATAAAGAAAAGAGTAGTAAAAGAAGATTTTGAAAAACAATTAATCCAGTTAAGAAAGCTTGAAGTAGAACTCTGGAAGAAACGACAAGATTTACCATTAGTTCCTTTAACAACACCATATCAAAAAGGGTGGCAACGTAGCTTTGTACTAAGAGAAGATATAACAAGATCAAATGATTCTTCTTTTTACACAGTATTACTGGAAAAGATAAATACAGTTCAATTTTCTTCTGAAAAATCTTTTAAGAAAAAGAAAAAGAGAAAAAGAAAACACGTTTATGTTGAAAAGCTTCAGTCTTTAAAAGAGTTTTCAGAATCAGAATGGAGGAGTCCAAAATTAGAGTTGACAGAAAAAGAGAAAATTCATTTTTATAAGAGGGAACGATGGTGTCCGAACTGTAAACGGTATAAAATTCATTATGTATTTAGGGAACCCTGGCGTTATGTATTTCAAGTTAGACCTAATATGATAACGCATACTAAAATGATTGATACAGTTTTGGAAAGTGAAATTCAGCTTCTTGACAATTACATTACTAATCTTAATTTAAGATATAAAATAAACAAATTAGTAGATGGTTTTTCTTATCGTAACAGGTATTATCAAAATGAAAATCCGCGAGAGAGAAACCCAATTAAAAATAAAAGTCTATATGTATTGTATCAACAGTATGTAGACGAAACAATATAGATCATGGGAAATAAATTATCAGGAAAAGACCTTATTAAATTAGGTTTTCCAAAAAACAATTCAATAAACATCGCCTTAGGGCAAATAAACAGATATAGAAAAAGAGAGAAAAAAGAATCTATTCTAACAGAAGCCAAAGAGGTATTGTTGCATCCTGAAAAATTTGAAGGTCACGGAACCTGGGGAAAAGTAGCCGAAGGTTTAATAAAACCGATTCAGGTAAGAATGCATCAGCTGAAAACCACAAGAGTCCCTTTTACCATTTTTGGAGAAAATGAAATTGATGATCAGGCTAAGTTTCAATTGTATGACTCTTTAAAATTACCAATTTCAGTTGCCGGAGCTTTAATGCCAGATGCCCATTCAGGTTATGGACTGCCGATAGGCGGGGTTTTAGCAACAGATAATGCGGTTATTCCGTACGGAGTAGGAGTTGATATTGGTTGTAGAATGAGCTTGTCGATCTTTGATTTACCTGCTTCACACTTTAAGGGAAAAGAACATCAATTGCAGGCTATTTTGAAAGATAATACCAAATTTGGAATGAATGAAACGCATGCAATAAAAGCAGATCATGAAGTATTTTATAAAAGTGAGTTTCAGGATATTCCTTTATTAAAAAATCTTTTACCAAAAGCCTACAAACAGCTAGGCAGTTCTGGCGGAGGAAATCATTTTGTAGAGTTTGGTATTGCAAAAATTGACAACCCTGAAAATGAGTGGAAGTTAGGCGTTGGAGAATATTTTGCCGTTTTATCACACAGTGGTTCCCGGGGTTTAGGTGCCAACATAGCAAAACATTATACCTACTTAGCAACCAAACAATGTCCGTTGCCAAAAAATGTGCAACATCTGGCATGGTTGGATTTGAATACACACGATGGACAGGAATATTGGCTAGCAATGAACTTAGCAGGTGAATATGCTAAAGCCTGTCATGATGATATTCATAGAAGAATTGCCAAAGCGATCGGGAAAAGAGTAGTAGTAACGATTGAAAATCATCACAATTTTGCCTGGAAAGAAATTGTGAATGGTCAGGAATGTATTGTGCACAGAAAAGGAGCAACTCCTGCTGCCGAAGGTCAGTTAGGAATAATTCCGGGTTCAATGACAGCTCCGGGATATATTGTGAAAGGAAAAGGAAATGCTGAGAGTTTAAATTCGGCTTCACACGGAGCGGGACGTTTATTTTCAAGAGCTAAATGTAAAAGTACTTTTACCCAAAGTGATATTAAAAAGGCATTAAAAGCAAATGATGTAACCTTGATTGGCGGCAATATTGATGAAGCTCCTATGGCTTATAAAGACATTGTAAAAGTAATGGGAAATCAAACTGATCTGGTGGAAGTTCTGGGTACTTTTACACCAAAAATTGTTAGGATGGACCGTTAATAGAAATTAAGAATACGAAGCTCTACACTTTGCAATTTGATTTTGATAGTACTTACTGTAGTAGAGAAAAGCATAAAAGATAAGATAGATTTGGTACAAAAGAAAAAGAAGCCTGAAAAATCGAAAAAATATTCCAGAAAAAAATCAAATTAATTTTGCTTAAAAATAGAAAAACGATGCTATTCAAATTTTGAATAGTATCGTTTTTATTTTATTGGATTCTAATAATAATTGGCTACGAGTTCATGAATTAAAATGACTGTACGACACAAGGAAATAGATGCTATTTCCAATGCAACTCTAATGCAAAACATGTTTTATCAGCTTTTGTAATACTAAATGTTGCAGTAGTGTGATCATCATCTTCGCTTTCGTGAATTACAACCTGATCTTTCAGTGACAATTCTTTCATAAAATTCATTTCAAAACTTTTTACTTCTTGTTTTAGAATTCTTTTTTCATCGACGTGATCCAGGCACCATTCTAGATATTTGACATTGTTTACGTGATTTACAATATCTAAATCTGATAAATAAACTGTTTTTTCAAAAACGGCTCCTTTTTCATGATTGATATTTATTTTAGAAAATCCTTCCTGAGTTGCTCTGTTGTCAGGAAATAATTCAAAATGTTCATACGGCAGGGCCAAAGGTTCAGGACGTCGCGATTGTGTATTAAAAACAGCCCAATAGGTTTCGCAACCCACTATTTTTTTACCATTTACATACATTTCAAGCGCACGAACAGAACGAGAGTTCTCTAAACTATTGATCCACGTTTTTACAGTAACAATATCCTGCCATTTGGGTAAAGCCGTAACTTCAACGCGCATGCGACTTAAAACCCAAGCCTGATGAAATTTCTGCATGTCAAAAAAGCTAATACCGCCAACTTCAGAATGAGCTGCAGCAGTTAATTGTAAAATATTACATAAGTCCGCATATTTTAAAAAGCCCGTTGGCGTGCATTGTGTAAAATTTATCTCCCAGTCTTTGCTTAAAACTGAAGTGAAATTTGGTGATATTGGCATTGTTGAATTTTAAATTGTTGATTTTAGATTTTAGACTCAATAAAGGAAATAATTTCGCTTTTTGGTGTAGCGTAATCAAACCATTTTGTGGCTTCATTTCTTTTGAACCACGTAAGTTGTCTTTTGGAAAAACGGCGGGTATTTTTTTTGATTTCTTCGATTGCAAATGGCAACGTGAATTCTCCGTCAAAATAACTAAATAATTCTCTATAACCCACCGTTTGTAGCGCATTTAACGCTTTATTAGGATATAATGCTTCTGCTTCTTGCAATAAACCTTCAGACATCATAATATCGACGCGTTGGTTGATTCTGTTGTAGATGATGGGTCTGTCAGCTTCCAGACCTATTAAAATTGAGGTGAAGTCTCTGTTGTTTTTCTTCTGATTTAAAAAAGAAGAATATGGTTTTTTACTTCCCATACATACTTCTACAAAACGCATCATTCGTTGTGGGTTTTGAAGTGTTTGTGGATTTTCTACCGTTATTTTTTGATAATAATCAGGATCTAACTGTAGCAACTGTTCTTGCAGATACTCAATTCCTAGTTTTTCGTAATTTAAATTTACTTCAGAACGCACATCGGGATTAATCTCCGGAAATTCATCGAACCCCTTTAAAACAGCATCAACATATAATCCTGAACCACCAATAAGGATCGCAAAATCATTGTTTAGAAATAGCTCTTGTAGTTTTGTAAGAGCTTCTTTTTCGTAATCGCCAACCGTGTAATTTTCTAATATTGATTTATTTTGAATAAAATGATGTTTTGCTGCCTGCAATTCTTCTTGGTTTGGAACTGCTGTACCAATGGTCATTTCTTTAAAGAACTGACGGCTGTCGCAAGATATTATCTCGCATTTAAAATGTTGAGCCAAGGCAATACTCAAAGCTGTTTTGCCTATAGCTGTTGGTCCGACAATGGTAATTAAATGTTTCATATTTCTTAGCCCGGATGCGGGTGAAAACCCCGAACTTATGTTGGTTAGTTTTTTTATAATTTAGTGCCACATTCGTAGCAAAATTTATCGCTGTCAAAATGTATAGGAGCATTGCATTTTTTGCATGTTTTTCTGGTATTCAATGCGCTATTTTTCAGACTACTTTTTGCAAACTCGGCTGTTACGATTCCTGTAGGTACTGCAATAATCCCGTAACCTAAAATCATGACTAAGGCGGCAATGAATTGACCTAATGGGGTTTGTGGCGAAATATCACCATACCCAACAGTCGTTAGGGTTACAATTGTCCAATAAATACTCATTGGGATACTTGTAAATCCTGATTCTTTGCCCTCGACTAAATACATTATCGAACCTATTATTATCGTACTTATAAGGACAAAATAAATAAAAACCAGAATTTTTTCTTTGCTGGCTTCTATAGCTTCACGAAGTTGTATCGATTGATGTGATATTTGAGGGATGTGAAGAATTTTGAATAATCGAAAAAAACGTAAGGCTCGTACGATGGATAATATACTTGCTCCTGGAAAAAAAATTGATAAATACATGGGTAAAACAGCCAGTAAATCGATGATGCCATAAAAGCTAAAAATATATCTAACGGGCTTTTGAATCGAAATAATCCTTAATATATATTCGAGAGTAAAAAAACCAGTAATAATCCATTCGAAAATAATAAGTTGAGAATGATATTTTTGATTAATTCCCTCAACCGTTTCCATCATGATCAAAATAACACTTAGTAATATTAATCCAAGTAAAACTAGATCAAACATTCGGCCTAAAATGGTATTTGTACCATATAGAATGATTTTGATTTGCTCCCTGAAGATTTCGTATTTTGATTTCATTTTTTTCATATCCACAAAGCTAATGAAAGTTTTGATGGATTAAAAATGCAGTATTTTAAGCGTTTTGCTTTTACGGATGTAATTTTGAATAATATTTTTGACATCGCGATTGTGTTGCATCGGAATTAAAATATTTTTTAGAATTTCGATATTCGTAATTTGATAATTTAAATCATAAAAGGCATATCCCTGATAGATTCCATTTTCGATCAAGACAGCACTTCTTTCGTTTACATTGCGTCCTCTGTCAATAAGGATCATACTTTTATTATCGAAGCTATTTTCAGATATAAATTGTTGTACCCTTGCGTTGTAAACCTCAGGAGTAATTTCTCCTATACAAGCACCATCACATTCTTTTATTTTATATTGAAAACATTCTTTTTTCGATTGATATAATCCGGTCAGTTTTTGGCACAAATGGTATTTTGCAGTGAATTTAAAAAGGGCATTTTTTCCTTCTTGTAAAGTCGCAAAGGATGTAATTTCTTTTTTTCGCCCATCTGCTTTTTCTAGCTTTAGATTTACATAACCATTTGAATCTTTTTCAGGATACAAGGCATACTGGAAGATTGTTTTTCGTTGAGATCGATTATATCTTGGACGGTTAATCTTTATTTCTTCGCTTTCTTTCAGCAAGGCAATCAACTCACTTCCTGTTTCATCATAAGTAATGGTAAAAACTTCGGCTTGAATTTTTTTGCTTTTGGTTGTAATTCCTGTAAAATGCTGATTAACTCTTTTCTTGATATTTTGACTTTTACCAATATAAATTAGCGTGCCACTTTCGTTATAAATATAGTAGATACCGGTTTTGGCAGGCATTTGAGCCAAAAGATCCAGAAATTTAGGTGCAATTCCTTTTTCAACTTCTAGTTTTATAAAATCTTTTACAATAGTTTTTTCCAGATCTTTTTCCAGAAGCATTTTAAACAACTTGGTCGTTGCCATAGCATCACCGCTGGCACGATGTCTGTCTGCCATTGGAATTCCAAGTGCACGAACCAATTTTCCTAAACTATAAGAGGGTTGTTCAGGAATCAGTTTTTTGGCAAGTTCAACAGTACAAAGTGTTCTGGCTTCAAAATCGTAGCCTAAACGTCTAAATTCAGTACGCAGAATTCGGTAATCAAAAGAGGCATTATGCGCTACTATGATACAATCAGATGTGATTTCGATAATTCGTTTGGCAACTTCAAAAAACTTTGGAGCAGAACGCAACATAGCATTATTGATCCCGGTTAATTTTACCACGAAAGGCTGAATCGGAATTTCAGGATTAACAAGGCTAATGAATTGGTCAACTACCTCACGGCCATCAAATTTATAAATGGCGATTTCGGTAATTCCTTCTTCGTTAAACTGTCCTCCAGTGGTTTCTATGTCTAGTATTGCGTACAAATTCAGTATTCAGTCTCAGTTTTTAGTATTCAGTTTTCTGTAGAGGTGCACAGTAGTGCGTCTTACGGTATGTGGTCTTGAAAATCAACGACCTCCAAAAATGCTGCTTCCAATGCGAACCATTGTACTTCCGCATTCTATGGCTAGTTTATAATCTCCGGACATTCCCATGGAAATTGTAGAGACGCACTCCAGTGCGTTTTTACCATATCCGTTAATATGTTTTAATGAATCAAAAATAGATTTTAAATGTGTAAATTCTTTTTTAATCTGGTTTTGGTCTTCCGTAAAAGTTGCCATTCCCATCAATCCTAAGATACGAATATTTTTCATCTCTTTGAATTCTGGTGAAGATAATAATTCATTTAATTCATTTTCATCCAAACCAAACTTAGATTCTTCTTCTGCAATATATATTTGAAGCAAACAATCGATGCTTCTATTGTTTTTTAAAGCATGTTTATTAATTTGCTCCAATAATTTTAAACTATCGACACCATGAATTAAGGTCACAAATGGAGCCATAAATTTTACTTTATTCGATTGCACATGACCAATCATGTGCCATTGAATATCTTTTGGCATCTCATCATACTTATCAACCATTTCCTGGATTTTGTTTTCTCCAAAAATACGTTGACCGGCATTATAAGCTTCCATCAAATCGGGAACGGGTTTCGTTTTAGAAACGGCAACCAAAGTTACATGTTCCGGTAAACTCGTTTTTATTGTATTTAGATTCGATTGTATCGACATGGTATTTCTTTTTTTAGGAAAGAATAAATTGCTTGGAGATTTTCTCAGCCTTTTTGCTTTCACTATAATCATAAAAACCTTCTCCGGATTTTACCCCTAATTTTCCGGCTCTGACCATATTAACCAATAGAGGGCAAGGCGCATACTTAGGGTTTTTGAAACCTTCGTACATAACGTTCAAAATAGCAAGACAAACATCAAGACCAATAAAATCTGCCAGTTGAAGTGGTCCCATCGGATGTCCCATTCCTAGTTTCATCACGGTGTCAATCTCATAAACACCAGCTACTTTATTGTATAACGTTTCGATAGCTTCATTTAGCATAGGCATCAAAATTCTGTTTGCCACAAACCCAGGATAATCATTGACTTCTACAGGAGTTTTACCTAGTTTTTCAGATAAATCCATGATAGTTTTAGTTACTTCATCGCTGGTATTATATCCGCGAATGATTTCAACTAATTTCATGATGGGTACAGGATTCATAAAGTGCATTCCTATAACACGTTCCGGATGTGACACTACAGCTCCTATTTGCGTAATCGAAATCGAAGAAGTATTGGTTGCCAAAATTGTATTGTGAGAACAGGCTTCGTTTAATTGTTTGAAGATATTTAGTTTTAGCTCAACATTTTCTGTAGCAGCTTCGACTACTAAATCAACACCTACAACACCGTCCTTTATATCAGTATACGTAATAATATTGGTGATAGTTTTTGCAACATCTTCGGGAGTAATTGTTCCTTTAGAAAGCATTCGGTCTAAATTGGCAGCAATGGTAGCCATTCCTTTATCTAAAGATTTCTCAGAAACATCAATAAGTTTTACAGTAAAACCACTTTGTGCAAATGTATGAGCAATTCCGTTACCCATTGTTCCTGCACCAATTACAGCTATAGTTTTCATTTTATATTAGATATTATATTTATGATTTAGCCACGAATTCACCAATTGATTCGTGAATTCGTGGCTAATTTTATTTTTTTTAATCTTTCAATTATTTATCGAAACAATCTATAATTTGATACGCTACTCGCAAAGCGTCTGTAGCTTGTTCTAGAGTAACAACTGGCGTAGTATCCGTTTTTATTGCATTTGCAAATGACTCTAATTCATCCAGAATAGCATTATTTTGCTCGACATCAGGATTGGTAAAATAGATTTGTTTTTTTACGCCTTCGGCATTTTGTAAAATCATATCAAAATCTCCGGGAATTTCCGGAGCATCTTTCATACGGACTACTTCACATTTTTTCTCCAGAAAGTCAACAGAAATATAAGCATCTTTTTGAAAAAAACGGGTTTTACGCATGTTTTTCATCGAAATTCTGCTGGCAGTTAAATTGGCTACGCAGCCATTCTCGAATTCGATTCTGGCATTTGCAATATCAGGAGTATCACTAATTACAGAAACACCACTGGCATGAATATCTTTTACTTTTGAATGAACAACACTCAAAATAGCATCAATATCATGTATCATTAAATCGAGAACTACAGGAACATCTGTACCACGCGGATTAAATTCAGCCAATCGATGCGTTTCTATAAACATTGGATTTTCAATCATGTTTTTTGTAGCAATAAACGCTGGATTAAAGCGCTCGACATGACCAACCTGACCTTTTACGTTGTGTTCTTTTGCTAAAGCTATAATCTCTTCAGCTTCGGCAACAGTATTGGCAATTGGTTTTTCTATAAAGATATGTTTTCCGGATTTAATAGCTACTTTAGCACACTTGTAGTGAGAAAGTGTTGGAGTTACAATATCGATGACATCCACAGCGTGGATTAATTTTGCAATAGTGCTGAAGTTTTTATACCCAAATTCTTTTGAAATTCTTTCGGCATTTTCTTGATTTTCGTCGTAAAATCCAACTAATTCGTATTTGTCAGATTGTTGTAATAAGCGTAAATGTATTTTACCAAGATGACCCGCACCTAAAACTCCTACTTTTAACATGAGAATGTATTTTAAACAAAAATATAATTTATTTGTTGAAAGTAAAAGTGAATGCAATAAAGATTTAGCGATTTAATAATTAAAAATCAATATTTAATTTCCTATTTAGTTTCTTATTTTTGCCAAAATAAAACCTACCCATTTTGAAAGATACTGCCAAACATCAAGGACTCCGTAATCAATTAGTAAGTACTTTAGAACAAAAAGGAATTACTGACAGAGCAGTTTTGGATGCTATAAAAAAAATCCCAAGACACCTTTTTTTAAATTCAAGTTTTGAAGATTATGCATATCAGGATAAGGCATTTCCTATAGGAGCGGGGCAAACTATATCTCAACCGTATACTGTTGCTTTTCAATCGCAACTATTAGAAGTAAAAAAAGAGCACAAAATTCTTGAAATCGGTACTGGTTCGGGCTATCAAACTGCAGTATTATGTATGCTTGGTGCTAAGGTTTTTAGTGTAGAGAGACAAAATGAATTGTTTAAAACAACTTCAAATTTGTTTCCTAAATTAAATATTCGTCCTAAACATTTGTCTTTTGGTGATGGTTATAAGGGATTACCTAGTTACGCACCGTTTGATAGTATTATCGTTACAGCAGGTGCGCCATTTATTCCTCAGCCTTTAATGGCACAATTAAAAATAGGAGGAAGGTTGGTTATTCCGCTTGGCGAAGATGTTCAGATAATGACTTTGTTAATACGTAAGAACGAAACACAGTTTGAAAAACATGAGTTTGGAGAATTTCGATTTGTTCCTTTATTAGAAGATAAAAATTAATTTAAACACGAATTTCACTGATTTGCACAAATGTTGCGGATCAAATTCCTTTATAAAATTAATTTCATGAGGGAAAATTAGTGGTAATTCGTGAAATTCGTGTTTGTTTTATTGACCAATAATACCAATATATCGCTCGAGATTTTCTTTTTCAATTTGAGCAACAAAGAGCAGGAAGTCTTCTTTATTATTTTTGGTCTGAGCAGTTTCTAAAGTTTGATAATATTGCATACGACTATCATAGTCCCCCTTTATATTAGCAATTATATATCCTTTTTGCAATAAAATTAAGTTCATGACCAGACGGGATGTTCGCCCGTTTCCATCAATAAATGGATGAATTGTAACTAATCTTTCATGCATTTCGGCAGCAAGAATAACAGGGTGTAATTTGTTTTTATTGATTTCGTACCAAATAAAATAGTCTTCCATTTCCTTCGCAACCA
The DNA here is from genome assembly GCF_002222055.1 of Flavobacterium araucananum. GTDB lineage: Bacteria > Bacteroidota > Bacteroidia > Flavobacteriales > Flavobacteriaceae > Flavobacterium > Flavobacterium araucananum. The sequence continues at coordinate 129,953 of NZ_MUGS01000062.1, read as the reverse complement.
TAAAGGGTTGTGGTGGCATATGTGTACTTCCTTTAATCATAACCTGAACTTTTCTATAACGGCCTGCGTCTTCTGGAATTATCCCGCGTAAAATTAAATTATGAATTGATAAAAGATCACGTTCATTTAAGGAGACATTTCTTTGCATCAAATCTTTAATAAATCCAATAGCTTCCTGATGATTTATAGCTTCTAAATGTTCCCGCATGCTTTTGCCGGAAATAGTTAGTCCTTCATTGATAACTAAATCTGTTTCACGAAGTGTCATTGTATTGCCTTCAATTCGATTACTTTCAAAAGTATATTCTAACTCTAATGCCTGAGTGATTCTATAGCTGTCATATTGACGATAACTATCTAATTTTTCTTTTAGAAGATCGATCTCTTTTAAAAGTTTTTCCAGAGTAGAAGAGATTTTTAATTTTGAAACAGTTCTATTATATTTAATTTCCTGTTCTGCGACCATTAAAGCTTTTAAGGCAAATTCATCATCTCCAATTTCATAAAGAATTTTTTCCTTAAGCCAGGCAATCATCAGGGTTTCGTAATCGATTTCTAAAAGTTGAGCAAGTTTAGTAATCTGATCTTTAGTAGGCTTTCTTGTTCCTGATTCAAATTTACTTATTAATGCCTGATCAATACCCAGCATTTGAGCTACTTCACGAGTCTTTAATCCTTTTTTTTCTCTTGCATTTTTTAGAAGCGTTTTCACTTATCTTATGTTTTATATTGTCAAGACAAATTTAGTCATTTTTTTCCGGATTAAAAAAGCAATATCTAAAATATTGCTTTTTTAAAATTATATTTTACTCTTTGGAGGAAGAGAGCCATCTTTTCTCATTTCTTCAACTACAGTTTGCATAATTGCATCGACTGTTTGACCCAGATCAGTAACGTAATCTGATTTTGTAGTTCCTGTCCAAATTAATTTATTTTCTTTTAATGAAAAAACATTGGTTTCGACCATATACGAAGTTGTTTCCTGATAGTATCCCGGATCATAAAAATTAGGAGAGTACATTCCGTACCAATTTCCAAAACCATAACCATACATGCCTGTATATAAACCATCGAAACCACCATAATACATACCGGTATAAGTTCCTGGCACATAGTCAGTTTCTTTTTCGGTACTTACCAAACGTAAGGTAATAACTCCGTCAAAATTCTCGTCTTTAAGTATTTTTAATTTTTGATCCTGAGTCAGACTTTTGGTTGTTTCGTTCAGGTATTGATAAGAAGTCTTGAAAATCTCATTGCTGGCAGCAATTCTATTTTCAGTTATCCTTCTTGAAGCTTCGTCTTTGACCAAAGCGACAACCAGGACTTTTTTGAAATTTTCCTGTGCAACAGTTATTTTAGGATCTCTCCAACTATTAACAATAGAAGTATTGGTGCCACAACTTGAAAATGCAAGAACAGCAATTAGCAAAATTAAATATTTCTTCATATTACAATTTTTTATAATTATTGTAGTAAAAATACGTATAAAATTTAAAGAAATGTGTCTTGCTTTAAAAAATAACTTTAATTATAAGCCTTTTTTATTCGGTCTAAATCGCGTTTGGTATCCTGTTCTTTTAGAGATTCACGCTTATCGTAGTTTTTCTTTCCTTTGCAAAGACCTATTTGCAATTTTGCAAGTCCCTTTTCATTGGTAAATAATTTTAAGGGTACAATTGTAAGACCTTTTGCCTGAACACTTTTATGCAGGCTTTTTAATTCCTTCTTGTTCAAAAGCAATTTTCTTTCGCTTCTTGATTTATGATTAAACTGATTTCCAAACGTATATTCTTCAATATAAGTATTAATGGCAAAAAGTTCAAGATTGCTAAATTCACAAAAACTTTCAGTGATATTGGCTTTTCCTAATCGTATTGATTTGATTTCAGTACCTGATAAAACAATTCCGGCAGTATAAGTATCGATTATCTCATAATCAAATCGAGCTCTTTTATTAAGTATATTGACTGTTTTTAACATAATGCAAATGTAATCAAAATTAAAAAACTTTGGTGCAGTCAAAGATAATTAAAGATTTTTTTTAACCTATGATTTTAATCATTTTTGAAGGAAAACCTTACTGGTAAGTTTGTTAAAAAATTTAAAAAATAAACTGAAAATGAAAAAATTTTTAACATTCGTTAGCATTGTATTATTGGGTTTAACTGCAAAAGCTCAAGATACTAATCAAGGTTTAAAAGGGGCATGGTTTGTAACATCTCAATTTGGTTATCAGCAAACAAAAACAGGAGATATTAAAAACACAAATTTATCAGTAATACCAATTGTAGGTACATTCATTACGCCATCAGTGGCTGTTGGTGCTGGGCTGGGTTATATTAATATGAAATCAGATCCAGGGGTAGGAGTTGGAGAAAAAATGGATTTATTTGTAATTCAGCCATTAGCAAGAAAGTATTGGAATGTTGCAGGTTCTCTTTATTTCTTTGGGCAGGCAGCTCTGCCAGTTATTACAGGTAAACAAAAAGAAAGTGGTACAAAAATAAACCAGTTTGGTCTGTCTGTATCAGGAGGTTTTGATTATTTTGTAACGAAATATTTCTCTGTTGAGTTTTCTTATGATTTAGCTAATTTTACATCAACTACAATTGACCCTAAAAAAGGCGAAAAAACGACAGTAACTAATTTTGGATTAGCACATATGGCAAATGTTGATTCTGCTTATTTAGTAGGAGGCTCAAATTTAACAAGTCCACTTGCTGTTGGATTTAAATTCATATTCTAAATACTTGTAGATTGATTTACGTTTCAATTTACTAATTTTGTAAAAAAAAGAAAGACCGTACTTTTTTGGTACGGTCTTTTTAATAGTATATAACAGAAGATATAAAATGCAAAATCAATTAAAAGATCCTTTACACGGAATAACACTTCAAAAAATAATCGAGGCATTGGTTGCTCATTATGGTTTTGATACATTATCAGAATTAATTCCGGTAAAATGTTTTACATCAAATCCAAGTATAAAATCGAGTTTGACTTTTTTAAGAAAAACCGATTGGGCTCGCAAAAAAGTAGAAGATTTATATGTAAAATCCCTGCCTAAATTGGCGAAGTAATTATAGTTTGTAAGAAAGCATTACACCACCACGATAAGGAAGCCATTCTCCACTTTTGTTCCAGTTTGGAGCTTTTTCATATCTTCCAGGAGTTCCATCATTATAGTATCCGTGATAGAATCCCTGGTGCCAGCCACCTCCTGCAAAAATATCAATTAAAAACTTATCGTTAATCTTAACATTATATCCAACAGTAACCCCTAAACGGTATCCAAAACCATGCTCGTATTTGTTAGTATCCCAGTAATTCCATTTTTGTATTTTGTATAAATCAGGACCTGCATTACCACCCACATAAAATCCATTATATTTTTCTTTAAAATGGTAACGAAGTTCTGGTGTCAGTGTGTAAAATTCCATAGGACTATGCCCGTTAAAAGACTGCCAGAAAGAAGCCATTACATCCACGCTAAAAGTTAAATTTTTGCCTACACTGGTTTCAATACCAACATTTGGTATTGCAAGCAAAGCAGTTGCAGCATTAAACTTAATAAAAGTTTGGCTTTGAGAATGAATCGAAAAGAAAAGAACAATCAGGATTAAGTATTTTTTCATAAAAATAGATTTTCGTGGTATTAAATAATGCTTCATCGCTTATTTTGCGTGCAAATATAACGTAAACCATTAATTACTATTATGCAAATACTTTAATTTAACAGGATTTATTTTTGCGATTAACAGGCAAAATTATTTAGGTTCTAATAATGAGTAGATTACCTTGTCTAAAAAGCGACCATCATAAAATTCAGATTCTTTAAAATGTGCTTCTTTAACAAATCCGCATTTCTGTAATACCTTTTCTGAGGCATAATTTTCGGGATCTATTACAGCTTCGATCGAATGCAATTTTAGATCTTCAAATCCGTAAGTAATTAATCTGTTTACAGCTTCAGGAATAATTCCTTTTCCATGAAATTCAGGTAGTAAAATATATCCAATTTCTGCACGATAATTTTCAGGTTGCATTCTGTAGTATCCAATAATACCAAGAAGTTTAGGGTTGTCTTTTAGAGTAATTGCCCAATTGATCCCAACATTTGTATTTATTTTGCTTTCAATCTCGGCGATAAGTACAAGAGCATCTTCAGCACTTTTCAACAATGGTCTTGGAATGAATTTCATCGTTTCAGGATTTGAACGCAATATAAAAATATCATTTGCATCATCAATTGTAACTCTTCTTAAAAGTAAACGCTCTGTTTCTATTACAGGAAATGGAGTAAAATTAAATTCTGGCATTTTTCTTAGTTATAATATGTTGATTGTAAATTTAGAATTGAAAGTCTGATGTGCCTCTAAAATTAAAATTCCTTCTTTTTCATATAGATCTCCAGAGTTTTTGGCAGTATCAGAGTAACCTAACCAGGGTTCAATACAAACAAATTGCGCTTGTTCTTTGGTCCAGATCCCTAAGCTCGGAAAATCATCAAAAGTGACTTTTATATAAGGTTTCGAATTTTCGAGAATAGTGAGAGAATTTGATTCTAAAGTTTTAAAAATTAAAGCGTCATTTTCGAATAATTGATAATTTAAAGCAACCTGATTATTAGTAGTTTCTAAAATCTTGGTACGGTCAGAAATCAAATCATTCTCTAAAAGATAATATTTTAAAACTTCTTCTTTTTCAAATTTAAGAGCATAATTTTCAAAATTTTCCGGTAAAGCTATTGCAGGATGGGCTCCTATAGAAAAAGGCATTTTTATATCCCCTTTATTAAATACTTTATATTCGATATTTAAAGAAGTATCTTTAAGTGTATAAATAAGTTGCAATTCAAATTCAAAAGGATATTTCTTAACTGTTTCTGGTGTAGATTGTAAAGAAAAGACAGCCCTTTTTTCGGTTTTATCAATCAATTGAAACTCCATATCACGAGCAAAACCATGTCTTGGCAGTTGATATTCTTTTCCGTCAATTGTATAAGTGTTGTTTTTTAAAGTTCCCACAATTGGAAAAAGTATAGGAGAATGCTTGCCCCAAAAATCAGGGTTACCTTCCCAGATATATTCTTTGTTTTGGTTGTCTTTTAAGGAAAACAATTCGGCTCCCGAATGATTTATACTGGCAGTTAGTGTTGAATTTGAAATAGTTGTATTCAAAGTGCTTAAGATTGAAATGAGTTAATTTTATAGTGATGTAAATATATTTTATAAATTTTAGTTTTTTAAGAAAATGCTTCAAATTATTTTTTTGATAAATTTTTGCTAAAATTCAATTTATGATTCTTGTTTTCTCTGTAGATAGCTTTTTTTTTCATTAATTTGCTACATAAACAGCTAAAAAATATGAAAATACAATCTTCAAAAGCCTTATTAGCCATGGCTTTGTTTGTTGGAATTTCTTCTGTTTGGGCACAACAAACGCCTGCAACAACAGCAGTAAATCCAGTTAATAATTACAATTATCATGATGCCTTTGGACCTCATTTTTACACAAAAAACGGAACATCCACTCGGTCTGCAAGTGGTCAGCCTGGAGCTGAATATTGGCAAAACAGAGCTGATTATCAGATAACGGCAAAATTAAACGGTACTACAAATGAAATCATTGCTACAGATGAAATCACGTATACTAATAACAGTCCGGATAAAATGTCATTTGTTTGGTTAAACGTAGACCAGAACCTATTTAAAGAAGATTCCAGAGGAAATTCCGTTGTCCCTCTGACAGGTAGTCGTAATGGTGCCCAAGGACAGGTTTTTGACGGAGGGAATAAAATAAAAGCAGTAAAAGTAATTTCGGTAGGAAAGAAAAAAACTGAAATTGAAGCAAAATATGTAATTACAGACACCAGAATGCAAATTTTTCTTCCGGAAGAATTAGCCTCAAAAGGAGGAGCTGTAAAAATCAGAATCGAATTTTCGTTTACTGCACCTTTTGAAGGATCAGACAGAATGGGAGTTTTAGAAACTAAAAACGGTAAAATTTTTACTATTGCCCAATGGTATCCTCGTATGTGTGTTTATGATGATGTAAGAGGCTGGAATACCGCACCTTATTTGGGAGCTTCTGAGTTTTATTTAGAGTATGGTAATTTTGATGTAAAACTTACTGTGCCGGCAAATCATTTTGTTGTAGGTTCAGGAGAATTATTAAATGGAGCCGAAGTATTGCCGGCAGACCAATTTAAGCGTTATAAAGAAGCCTCTTTGAGTGATAAAACAGTTTCGATTCGCTCTGCCGAAGAAGTTGCTGCAACAGCAAATACAAATGCAACAGGAGAAAAAACCTGGCATTATCAAATAAAAAATGCTCGTGATTTTTCTTGGGCATCATCTCCTGCCTTTATTCTGGACGGAGCTAAAATTAATTTGCCAAGTGGTAAAAAAGCATTGGCATTATCTGCTTATCCGGTAGAGAGTGCAGGACAAGGAGCTTACGGACGTTCTACTGAATATGTAAAAGCATCGATAGAAAATTATTCTAAAAGATGGTTCGAATATCCTTATCCCGTAGCAACAAACGTAGCAGGAAATGAGGGCGGAATGGAATATCCCGGTATTGTTTTTTGTGGATGGGAATCTAAAGGACAAGATCTATGGGGAGTTACAGACCATGAATTTGGACATATTTGGTTTCCTATGATTGTAGGTTCAAACGAGAGATTGTTTGGATGGATGGATGAAGGTTTCAATACTTTTATTAATTCACTAAGTACAGCAGAATTTAACAAAGGAGAATATGTAGAAGCACCAACAGATTTTCATAAAGGAGCAGAGTCTTTTACAAGACCTGATTTAGAGACTGTAATGAGTTCTCCTGACAATATGAAAGAAGCTAATATTGGTATGTTGTGTTATTTTAAACCAAGTTCGGCTTTGATAATTTTAAGAGAACAAGTATTAGGAAAAGAACGTTTTGATACCGCTTTCCGTACTTATATCGAACGTTGGGCATACAAACACCCACAACCAGATGATTTTTTCAGATCGATGGAAAATGTTGCAGGCGAAGATTTAAGCTGGTTCTGGAGAAGCTGGTTTGTAAACAACTGGCGTTTTGACCAGGGAATTAATTCGATTAAATACATCAAAAACGATCCATCAAAAGGAGTAGCAATTACAATCGAAAATTTTGATAAAATGCCTATGCCAGTTATTTTGGATGTAAAAACAAAAAGCGGGAAAGTATCAAGGATTAATTTACCGGTAGAAGTTTGGCAACGTAATAATGTTTGGACATTTAAACACGATTCGACTGAAGAAATCGAAAGTATAACACTCGACCCGGAGCATCTTTTCCCGGATAATAATGAAGCAAACAATGTTTGGACAGCTGCGAAAGGTAAAATAGAAAAAGATATAATTTTAGATGGGTATCTGGGGTCATACTCAACTACAAGAGCACCATTGAAAATAGATTTTACAGAAAAAAATGGTACTTTAAATGTCGAAATTACGAACTTTCCTAAATTTACTGTAGTGCCTGTAGAAAACGAAAAAGATACATTTCAATCTACAAGTGCAGGATTAAAATTTAAATTTAACGAAGCAAAAAGTGGTTTTGATATGATCATTTTAGGTAACGGAGAAACAATACCGTTTACTAAAAAATAAAAATATAAAACAACAAAGTGTTTAAGACCCGATAGCTATAACTAACTATCGGGTTTTCTTTTTGTTTCAATTTTCAAATTTCAGGTTTTAAAAAAAAACTCAAAACCTCAGAGCCTCAGAATCTCAGTACCTTAAAAAAATAACATTTCATTAAAAAAATGTTAGAATTTTAATTTTTTGTTTTGAAAATAAAAAAATAGTGTACTTTTGCACCAATGAATAAAATAAGTTTACATATAACTTCTTTGTCACGGACAAACTCACCTGTTACTTCTCCCGAAGTACGGATACTATCTCTATAGTATTCACCGAGTTTTTCGCCGCGTATTTATTTATATTCATTTTTCATTTTGAAATCACATCATTTGTCCATTGGACAAACATATCCTAAAAGTATATATTATTTTCTAAGTTTTCTTAATCAAGTTTTTGATTTTGAGAATGTTACTTCTATTTTGTCTATTTTTATTGGATTGATTTCCGGATTTCAAACTAAACAAGACGTTTTAATTTTTAACTCTAACTTCAACTATTGAAATGAAAATCTCTATTGTTGTTACTCAGGAAGAACACTTCAAATTCGCACAGGAAATTTGCGATACAATAGAATCATCTGCCTTATTAAGAGGTACAGGGATTGCTAAAAGAACTCCTGAATACATTCAGAAAAAAATGTCGAACGGTGATGCGATGATTGCTCTGGCAGACGGAAAATTTGCAGGTTTTTGTTATATCGAAAGTTGGCAACACGGCAAGTTCGTGGCACATTCCGGTTTAATTGTACATCCGGATTACAGAAGTTTAGGTCTGGCAAAAAAAATCAAATCAAAAGTTTTTGATTACTCCCTAAAAAGATACCCGGATGCTAAAATATTTGGAATAACAACCGGTTTGGCTGTAATGAAAATCAACTCTGATTTGGGATATAAACCAGTTCCTTTCTCTGAGCTTACAACAGATCCAAGCTTTTGGGCAGGCTGTAAAACCTGTACCAATTATGAAATTCTAAAAAGCAAAGAAAACAAAATGTGTCTTTGTACCGGAATGTTGTATGACCCGAAAGAAAAACAAAAAGATCCGCCAAGACACCCTTTTAACGAAGCTGTTTTGAGCAGATTAAAAAAAATAAAACAAGCTTTATTCTTAAATAAAATATTGGCTTTTGGCTTTTTATCTTAAGAATAAAAATTAAAAAGAAATCTCAAACTTGCTACATACGAAAGTATTAGCCTAAATTATAAAAAATGAAAAAAGTTGTATTAGCTTATAGTGGAGGATTAGATACCTCGTATTGTTTGAAATATTTAAAAAACGAAAAAGGATACGAAGTTCACACCGTACTTGTAGATACAGGAGGATTTGATGCCGAAGAATTATCAGCAATCGAAAAAAGAGCTTACGAATTAGGAAGCGCACAGCACGCTAATTTGACTATTATTGATAAATATTATGATAAAGCGATAAAATATTTGATTTTTGGAAACGTATTAAAAAACAATACCTATCCATTATCAGTAAGTGCAGAGCGTGTTTTTCAGGCAATTGAAGCCATAAAATATGCTAAAAAAGTAGGCGCAAGTGCTATTGCACACGGAAGCACAGGTGCAGGAAATGATCAGATTCGTTTTGATTTGATTTTCCAGACCATCGCTCCGGAAATCGAAATTATTACTCCAATTAGAGACTTAAAACTTTCAAGACAGGAAGAAGTCGATTATTTGGCGCAAAACGGCGTACACTATTCTTGGGAAAAAGCACAATATTCGATCAATAAAGGACTTTGGGGAACAAGCGTTGGAGGAAAAGAAACCTTAACTTCTAGCCAGCCGCTACCAAGTGAAGCATATCCGTCTCAATTGCAAAAAGAAGGAGAAGAAAAAGTGACTTTGCATTTTGAACAAGGAGAATTAGTAGCATTAAATGGTAAAAAAGATGCACCTGAAAATAATATTGTAAAACTTGAAAAACTGGCAAATGCGTATGCAATTGGTAGAGATATTCACGTTGGAGATACCATTATAGGAATTAAAGGAAGAGTTGGTTTTGAAGCTGCTGCACCATTAATTATCATAAAAGCGCACCATTTGTTAGAGAAACATACACTTGGTAAATGGCAGCAATACTGGAAAGAACAATTAGGAAACTGGTACGGAATGTTATTTCACGAAGGTCAGTTTTTAGATCCTGTAATGAGAAACATCGAAACTTTCCTGCAAGACACACAAAAAACAGTAAACGGAACTGTAACGGTTTCATTAAAACCATATCATTTTTCGCTTGACGGAATCGAATCTAAAAACGATTTGATGAATACCGGTTTTGGTCAATATGGAGAAATGAACAATGCCTGGACATCTGACGATGCAAAAGGATTTATCAAAATTCTTGGAAATGCACAAAATATATTTTCATCCGTAAACCATTTAACTCATGATTAATATCGGAATAATTGGTGGTTCGGGCTATACAGCCGGAGAACTTATCAGAATCTTGATGTATCACCCCAATGTAAACATCGATTTTGTTTACAGCACAACCAATTCCGGGAAACCACTTTCGGTGGCGCACCATGATTTGATGGGAGATATTGAAATGAATTTTACAGATGTTGTAAATCCTGATGTAAATGTAGTTTTCTTGTGCTTAGGTCACGGAAAATCTATTTCATTTCTTGAAGAAAACAAGTTTGCAAGTCACACCAAAATCATTGATTTAGGAAACGATTTCAGATTAACCAAGGATGCGATTTTCGAAGGAAAAGAATTTGTTTATGGTTTGCCGGAATTGAATAAAGCGGAAATTAAAAAAGCAAATTATATTGCAAATCCGGGTTGTTTTGCTACAGCGATTCAATTGGCTTTATTGCCTTTGGCTAAAAATAATTTATTGAAATCCGATGTTCATATTAATGCAACAACCGGAAGTACAGGCGCAGGAGTAAGTCTTGCCGAAACTTCGCATTTTAGTTGGAGAAACAATAATATGTCGCATTACAAAGCTTTTGAACATCAACATTTGGGAGAAATCAACCAAAGCGTGAATCAATTGCAAGCTGATTATTCAGATGAATTGATTTTTGTTCCGAATAGAGGCGATTTCACCAGAGGAATTTTTGCAACATTATACACAACTTCTGAAGAAAGCTTAGAAGATTTAGTTGTCAAATACCAGGATTTCTATAAAAATGAGCCTTTTGTAACCGTAACAACGACAAACATCAATATGAAACAAGTCGTTCAAACCAACAAATGTATCATTAGTTTATTAAAAAAAGGAAACCGGATTTTAATCACTTCTATCATTGACAATCTAACCAAAGGGGCTTCAGGACAGGCGGTTCAAAACATGAATTTAATGTTTGGATTAGAAGAAACCACCGGTTTACATTTGAAACCAAGCGGATTTTAAATTGTTGTCAAAACGGTTAATCGGTTATTCGGTTAATCGATTAAACAAATCAAAGGTTAAACAATTAAACAACAAGAAAAATGAATTTATTTAACGTATACCCACTTTATGATATTACTCCTGTAAAAGCACTAGATTGCACCATTACAGACCATAACGGAGTGGAATATTTAGACTTATATAGCGGACATGGTGTAATCTCGATTGGCCATACGCAACCTGATTATGTAGAAAAACTAAAGAATCAATTAGATCATTTAGGATTTTACTCAAATGCCATTCAGAATCCTTTGCAGGTAGAATTGGCTCAGAAATTAGGGAAACTTTCCGGCTTAGAAGATTATGAATTGTTTTTATGCAGTTCAGGAGCTGAAGCAAACGAAAATGCATTGAAATTAGCCTCTTTTCATAACGGAAAATCCAGAGTTGTAGCTTTTGATAATTCTTTTCACGGAAGAACTTCTGCAGCTGTTGCCGTTACAGACAATAAAAAAATAGTAGCACCAATTAATGCACAACAAGTCGTAACTTTTTTACCGCTTAACCAAATCGAATTAGTCGAAGCTGAATTGGCAAAAGGAGATGTTACAGCAGTAATTATCGAAGGAATTCAAGGAGTTGGAGGTTTAGATCAGGGAACAACAGAATTTTTTCAGGCTTTAGAAAAAGCGTGTAAAAAACATGATGTAGTTTTGATTTTAGACGAAGTACAATCAGGATACGGAAGAAGCGGAAAATTCTTTGCGTTCCAACATCACGGAATCAGCGCTGATATCATTTCGGTAGCAAAAGGAATGGGCAACGGATTTCCGGTTGGAGCCATTTTAATCTCTCCAAAATTTGAAGCAAGTTTCGGATTATTAGGAACCACTTTCGGCGGAAGCCATTTATCTTGTGCAGCAGGAATTGCGGTTCTTGATGTAATTGAAAAACTGGATTTACAAAAGAATGTAAACGAAGTTTATGAATATTTCTTAGAAAAAATCAAGGAAGTTCCCGGAATCAAACAAGTAAAAGGAAAAGGTTTAATGCTTGGAGTAGAATTTGATTTTGATGTAGCAGCTTTAAGAAAAAAGCTAATTATAGAGAAACATATTTTTACAGGAAGTGCCAACAACAAAAATCTATTAAGAATTTTGCCACCACTTACAGTAAAAAAAGCTGATATTGATACATTTATCGTAGCTTTAAAAGAAAGTTTAGAAGAACTTCAAAAATAAGTTTACCATATACTGCTAATTCGTTTAATCGTTTAACTGGTTAATCGATTAAACGAATTAACGATTAACCATTAAACCAAAAAAATGAATCCATTATCAATTGAAAAACGCAATCTCGTTTTGCGATCTATGGCAAAGCTGGTCGAGCAGGAGCGGATTCAGATTATTTTGACCAATCAGGAAGATCTTGCTGATTACGATGGCTCAGATTTGGCAATGGAAGAACGCCTGAAAGTAGATGATAAAAAAGTCGACGAGATGATTTTATCCTTAAGCCAATTGGCTTCTCAGGAAGATCCGGTTGGAGTAGAGCGTTTTCATTTTGTTCATGATAATGGAATCAAAGTCATTAATAAAACTGCCGCTTTTGGTACAATATTAATCATTTATGAATCTCGTCCTGATGTTACCATCGAAGCAGGCGGAATTGCCTTTAAATCCGGAAATAAGATTTTATTAAAAGGAGGAAAAGAAGCCTTAAAATCAAATTTGAAAATTGTTGATTTATGGCATCAGGCACTCGAAGAAAATGGAGTTTCTAAGAATTGGGTAGAGTATCTGAATTATAATCGAACAGAAACTCAGGCTTTCTTAGAAAAACCAACTCAAAAAGTTGATCTAATAGTTCCAAGAGGAGGAGAGAAATTAATTGAGTTTGTAAAAGCACATGCTACTTGTCCCGTTATTGTAAGCGGCCGAGGAAATAATTTTGTTTACGTTCATGAAAAAGCAGATACAGATTTGGCTTTAAAAATAATTTTGAATGCCAAGACCTCTAAGATTTCGGCTTGTAATGCAGTTGATAAAGTTTTAATAGATTCTAAATTGCCCAATTTTGAAGGTTTTACAGCTATTTTAATAGAGACTTTAAAAGAATCTAATGTAGAAGTTATCGTTGATAAATCTTTAGAGAGTTTTGAAGATACAGAAACACTTCAAAACGAAGATATCTGGTACGAGGAATTTTTGGATTATAAAATTGTAATTGGAACCATTGATTCAGAAGAAAATGCAATCGAGAAAATTAATAAATATTGCGGCGGACATTCCGCAGTAATTATAACCAAAGACGACAAAGCAGCGCAAGAATTTATGGATGCCGTAGATACCGCAGCCGTTTATCAAAATGCCTCAACACGTTTCACAGACGGAGGACAATTTGGTTTAGGAGGCGAATTAGCCATAAGTACCGATAAATTGCATCAAAGAGGCCCAATTGGTTTACAACATTTGGTTACCAATAAATGGTACGTTTACGGAGAAGGACAGATTAGGTGATTTTAGAGTTCAGATTTTAGATTTTAGATTGATGATTAACGATTGCTGATTTCAGATTGTTGTAATTTATTAAAGACAAAACCTTGCGAACTTAGCGTTTGTAAACACAATCAAAATAAAAAACCTTGCGCCCTTTGCGGTAAAAAACATTTACAATATAAAAAAACTTTGTGTCTTAGCGTCTTCGTGGCAAAAACAGTAACAATGAAAAAAAGGATTTTATTAAAAATAGGAAGTAATACTTTAACCAAAGAAACCAATCATATTTCGCGGGGAAAGATCGAAGATATCGGAATGCAAATTGCCGCTCTCAACAAAGATTACGAATTTGTAATTGTAAGTTCAGGAGCCATTGCCGCCGCCAAACAATTCGTAAAACTAGAGAGTAAAGGCAAAGAAATTGCATTAAAACAAGCATTAGCCTCAATTGGTCAACCCCATTTAATGCGGATTTTCCATGAGAATTTCAGCGATTTAGGGTTATTGACATCACAATGTTTATTGTCGTATTCTGATTTCGAAAAAGAGCAGTCTAAAGTAAATATTGTCAATACGATAAACGTTTTGGTCGAGAACAATTACATTCCGATTATTAATGAAAATGATACCGTTGCAACAGACGAAATTAGGTTTGGAGATAACGATAAATTAGCAGCGTTAACCGCGGTGCTGTTAAATGTTGATATTCTGATAATCGCCACTAATACAAACGGAATCTATAAAAAAGATTCCATTCACGATGAAAAACCGGAAACGATTGGTTTGGTAAATGATTTAAAAGTATTGGAAAAAGAAATCGGCGAATCAAAATCCTCACACGGAACAGGCGGAATGCAATCAAAAATCGAAGCAGCCGGAATCGCAAAAGCAGCCAACATAGAAACCTGGATCGTCAACGGATTAAATGATAATTTTATTCTGCGGGCATTAAAAGATGAAATTCCGTTTACTAAGATTGTGTGATGTTGAACGCGGATGAAACGGATTCGCTAAAGCGAAAACGCGGATTTACACGGATTTTTATATTTGACTCAACTTAATGTAGTATATTTCATTCAAAATTAGCAAAATGAAATTATTACATGAGGAATTGACGGATGTTATTATTAAAACTTTTTATGAGGTTTATAATGAGTTAGGGTATGGGTTTTTAGAAAAAGTTTATCAAAATTCCTTGTATTTAGAATTGAAATACAAAGGCCTTAAAGTTGAAGCACAAAGCAAGATTAAAGTTTATTATAAAGGAATCGAAGTCGGAGAATATTATGCCGATTTAATTGTAGAAGATTTAATAATATTAGAATTAAAAGCAGCTAATTGCATAATAGTAGAATTTGAAAATCAAATTTTGAATTATTTAAAAGGAACAAATTGCGAAGTAGGTTTACTTTTAAATTTTGGAACAAAACCAGAATTTAAACGGAAGGTTTTTGAAAATAGTAGAAAACTAAGATTATAAAAATCCGTGTAAATCCGCGTCTTCGCGATAGCGAATCAGTTAAATCCGCGTCAAATTTTTTAGATAATTAAATAAGAAAAAAAACAGTATAAAAGTTAATTTAGTTAATCAACGTAAACAAATTAACGATTAACCGATTAAACAAGAAAAAGACATGAATTATATTTCAATAAAAGATATCGACTCATTATCAAAATGGGTAAAAAGTGCGTTAAAAATCAAAAAGAACCCACTTAAAAATCAAGCCTTAGGAAAAAATAAAACCTTAGGAATGTTATTCTTTAACCCAAGTTTAAGAACGCGTTTGAGTACTCAAAAAGCGGCAATAAATTTAGGGATGAACGTTATGGTAATGAACTTTACCAACGAAGGATGGACATTAGAGTTCGAAGATGGAGCCATTATGAATTCAGGAGCTTCAGAACATATTAAAGAAGCTGCCGAAGTAGTGTCTCAATATTGTGATATTATCGCTATTCGTGCCTTTGCAGGTTTGGTAGATAAAGAAAAAGATTATACAGAGACCGTTATTTCAGGATTTCTAAAATATGCAACAGTGCCAATTGTTAATATGGAAAGTGCCGTTCGTCACCCGATGCAGTCTTTGGCAGACGCCATTACGATGCAAGAATACAAAACGAAACACAAACCAAAGGTAGTGCTTTCGTGGGCGCCACATCCAAAAGCTTTGCCACAAGCCGTTGCAAATTCATTTGTAGAAATGATGCAAATGCAAAAAGATATGGATTTTGTAATCACACATCCGGAAGGTTACGAATTGAGTCCGGACATCACAAAAGACTGCAAAATCGAATACGATCAGGATAAAGCTTTCGAAAACGCCGATTTTGTTTACGTGAAAAACTGGAGTAACTTCAACGATTACGGACAAGTAACCAATATAGACCCAAACTGGACGGTTACCGCCGAAAAAATGGCATTGACCAATAACGGAAAATTCATGCATTGTCTTCCCGTTCGTCGTAACGTGATTGTAAGCGATGAAGTTCTGGACAGCGCAAATTCAATTGTAATTCAGCAAGCGAATAACAGAACCTACTCAGCACAGTTAGTTTTACAAAAGATTTTGAAGAAAATGTAAATAAAGGTACAAAGGCACAAAGTTGCAAAGGTTCAGAGGTTTTTACCTACTGAATCTAAACTGTGTCCCTTTGTTCCTCTGAACCTTTGAACCTCATGAAAAAAGTTACCTTAATAAAAATTGGCGGAAATATAATCGACAATCCAACCGAATTAGAACAATTCTTAACCGATTTTTCTAAGATCGAAGGCTATAAAGTTTTAGTTCACGGTGGTGGAAAATCGGCTACAAAAATGGCGCAGAGTATTGGTTTGGTTCCGCAGATGATTGACGGACGTCGAATCACCGATGCTCCAATGCTTGATGTTGTGGTAATGATTTATGCAGGACAAATCAACAAACATATCGTAGCGCAATTGCAAGCGAAGGATAATAATGCAATTGGTTTTTCGGGCGCTGACGGAAATTTAATTCAATCGACAAAACGAAATCATCCTACGATCGATTACGGGTTTGTTGGCGATGTAAAACAAGTCAATACAAGTTTACTAAAAACGTTGCTTGAAGCCGGAATTGTTCCTGTTTTTTGCGCCATTACACACGATAAAAACGGACAATTATTAAATACAAATGCAGATACAATTGCAAGCGAATTATCAATTGCATTGTCGGAAGTTTTTGATGTTACATTGACATATTGTTTCGAAAAACAAGGAGTTTTGCAAGATTCAGAAGACGATTCATCTGTAATAACAGAAATCAACGAGGCATTATATAATAAACTAAAAGAAGAAAAAGTAATCCATTCCGGAATGATTCCAAAACTGGACAATTGCTTTAATAGTTTATCTCGTGGCGTTCAGAAAATCAAAATTGGGCATCATAAAATGCTACAAAATCCAGATGTTCTGCACACCACCATTACGTTATAAAAGATATAGCCACGAATTACACGAATTGACACTAATTTTTTCTGTTTAAAGAGAAAATAATTTTAGACGTACATAAAAAAGTTTATTTTGATTTTAAATCTTTCACAAAAAGATAATTTGTGAAAATTAGTGCAATTAGTGGCAAAAAAACAGAACTGCGCAGTACTTTTAAATATTAATTTAAGAAATTTGCGCAAATTAAAAATGTCGCATATTATTTAGTTAAGAAAGTAAAATCTTAAAAAAAAACTTAGCGACTTAGCGCCTTTGTGGCAAGAACACAACTATGAAAAATATAGAAACGCTTACCCAAGAAGCCATATCACTATTAAAAAATTTAATTGAAACCCCTTCATTTTCAAGTGAAGAAGATCAGACAGCACTTTTAATAGAAAATTGGTTCAATCAAAACGAAATTCCTTTTAAAAGAGAAAATAATAATGTGTGGGCTTTCAACAAATATTTCGACGAAAATAAACCTACACTTTTACTAAATTCACACCACGATACCGTAAAGCCCAATCAGGCATATACCAACGATCCTTTTAAAGCAATCGAAAAAGACGGTAAATTATTCGGACTAGGAAGCAATGATGCCGGTGGATGTCTCGTTTCCTTATTAGCGACTTTTGTCCACTTTTATGCCAATGAAAACTTGTCTCATAATATTGTAATTGTGGGATCGGCAGAAGAAGAAAGCAGCGGGAAAAACGGTTTAAACAGTGTTTTAAAGCATTTACCAGAGTTGGATTGTGCGATTGTTGGCGAACCAACTTTAATGCAACTGGCTGTAGCTGAGAAAGGTTTGTTGGTTCTGGATGTAAAAGTAAAAGGAACCGCAAGTCACGCCGCACATCAAAATGATGATAACTCGCTTTATAAATCAATTCCCGTAATGGAATGGTTTAAAAACTATAAATTCGACAAAATATCTGATGTTCTAGGTCCTGTAAAAATGACCGTAACGCAAATCAGCGCAGGAAAACAGCATAATGTGGTCCCATCAGAATGTGATTTGGTGGTTGATATTCGCGTAACAGATTGTTATTCGAATACCGAAATCCTGGAAGTCGTAAAAGCAAACGTAAATGCCGAAGTAACGCCAAGATCGATGCATTTAAATGCGTCGTCTATTCCGGTTGAGCATGGTTTGGTACAAGCCGGAATCGCTTTAGGACGAACAACGTATGGCTCGCCAACCCTCTCAGATCAATCTGTTTTAAGCTGCCAGTCTCTAAAACTAGGACCAGGCGAAACCTTGCGTTCACACTCAGCAGACGAATTTATTTTCATCAACGAAATCGTCGAAGGAGTCGACTTGTATATCAAAATACTAACCGATTTCTTTAAATTATAATATTAATTAGGAGCTATTTCCCGCTATCCGTTCCAATCTTTTATTTTTTTAAAGAAAAAAAATAAAAGGATTTCCACTGCTATCGGGGCTAGAAACACCAACAGTATAAACGACAACATTAGAATAAATTAGAAAATAAACAGCAAAGAAAGAAATCTAAAAATCTAAGCAGTCTAAAAATCTAACGATCTAAAAAGTCTAACAATCTAAGTTATGAAACTTTGGGAAAAAGGAATACCAACAGATAAACAAATCGAACATTTCACAGTAGGAAACGATCGTGAACTAGATTTGGTTCTTGCAAAATACGATGCATTAGGTTCTATTGCACATGCCAAAATGCTTGGTCAAATTGGGTTGTTAACGCAGGAAGAAACAACTTCTCTGGTTGATGCCTTAAACGAAATTATTGCAGATGTTGCAAAAGGAAACTTTGTAATCGAAGACAGTTTTGAAGACGTACATTCTAAAATAGAATATTTACTAACCGTAAAACTAGGCGATGCCGGAAAGAAAATCCATACTGCACGTTCTCGTAACGATCAGGTTTTAGTAGACGTTCATTTGTATCTAAAAGACGAATTGAAAGCCTTAAAAGAACAAGTAAAAACATTGTTTGACTTGTTGATGGAATCGGCAGAAAAACACCAAAATGTTTTATTACCAGGATATACACATTTGCAAATTGCCATGCCATCGTCATTCGGGATGTGGTTTTCTGCTTATGCCGAAAGTTTTATTGATGATGTTACAATGCTGAATGCAGCGTTAAAAATTGTAGATCAAAACCCGTTAGGTTCTGCGGCAGGTTACGGAAGTTCGTTCCCAATTAACAGAACATTTACCACTCAGGAATTAGGTTTTGAAACCTTAAAATTTAATGCCGTTGCAGCACAAATGAGCCGCGGAAAAGCAGAGAAAACGGTTGCATTTGCAATGGCAAGTGTTGCCGGAACTTTATCAAAATTGGCAATGGATGTTTGTTTGTATATGAGTCAAAACTTTGATTTTATTGGTTTACCGGCACATCTTACAACAGGTTCAAGTATAATGCCACACAAGAAAAATCCGGATGTATTTGAATTAATCAGAGGAAAATGCAATAAGATTCAGGCACTTCCGTACGAAATTACTTTAATTACAAATAATCTCCCAAGTGGTTACCACAGAGATTTACAGCTTTTAAAAGAAGGTTTGTTTCCTGCACTACAAAACTTAAAAGCGTGTTTAGATATCGCTATTTTCTCTGTAAAAGATATTACGGTAAAAGACAATATACTGAAAGATAAAAAATACGATTACTTGTTTACAGTAGATACGTTAAACGAAATGGTTGTTGCCGGAATGCCGTTTAGAGATGCCTACAAAGCAGTTGCAGAACAATTGGAAGCCGGAACCTATCAATCGCCAAAAGAAACAAAACATACCCATGAAGGCAGTATCAATAATTTATGTCTGGATGCTATTAAAGATAAAATGAAAGCGGCTTATTAATAAAGTTTATTTCCATAAAAAAAACCGATTTGTATTTCATGCAAATCGGTTTTTTATTTCAATTTTAGTTTTTTATAACCTTAAATGTTTTTACTCTGTTTTCAATTTGAATTTTACAGATATAAGTTCCTCGGGCAAGATTTCCGACATTCAATTCTAAATTTTCGTCGGATATACTGTTTTTACTCGAGTAAACTTTAGAACCATTCGACGAAAACACACTTATAAAAGCAGTACCGTTTTCACTGTTCGAAAACTTGATATTCAGGATACTATCTATAATAGTTGGGTAATATTTAAGATCTAAATCGACCGTTTTGTCATTAATCTCTAAAGTAGTACAAGCTGAGCTTAATTTACCATCTGCAGTAACCTGAAGTGTTGCACCTGCACCGCATGAAGTATTGGCTACATAATTTGCAACATCTGCAACAGCAAAACTAGTATATAAATAAGACGGTTTGGTAACCGGATCTCCATAACCTTCAGGAGCTTTAAGGCAGCTAAAAAAAGTAGCGCCAACTTTTCCTCCATCCGTACTGATATAATCTTTGAAAACGGTGCCAATTTTAGCAAAATCAGTACCCTCGACATAACAAGTAGTATTGTTATTGCCTCCTCCTAAACCAACTGCCAATGAGCCTGATACAGTTGTGTTATAGTAACAATTAAGAATGTGAAGTTCTGCATTTCTGGCACGTGGCATACGTTCCCTGCAACCTTCGGCCCAATAACAGTTTTTAAAAGTTATACTGTAATGACCGTCAGCAGGAAAATCAGTTTTCGAAGAACCTACCAAATCCGAAAATCTATGATCATCAGCACCCCCGGAACCTCCGGCTTTGGGAGCTTTTAAATACGTGAATTTACACCATGAAATAGTAACATTATCTGCAGAACCTTTATTGTCAAAGTTACCATCCATCCCATCCTGAAATTCACAATGATCTACCCAAATATTCGTAGCTTCGGATGTAAAATTATCATGCCCATCGACATCATAAGCACCGGGACCTTCAAAAATCAGGTTTCTGATAATGATATTATTAGAACCGGGTTTTAAATTAAGAATCCCGGATCCGGTAGCAGTTTGATCCGTATTTATTAGTCTTGCTCCGGGCAATCCAATAATCGTTTTGTCATTGACCAATAAACTGGTGTAGCTACAATTTATAGCTCCCGAGATCAGGATTACCTGAGCAGAAGCTAATTTTAGCCTTGCTGTCAGATCAGCATAAGTAGAAACTGTTACCGGAGTTGTATTACCGCCACCCGTAGCAGCAGCGCCAAACCCTTCAGGTGTGGTCATATAATAATTTTGCGAAGAAAGAGTAGATAAACTTAGAAAAAAGAGTAGAAGAAACAGATTTCTTTTCATTTTTAAGAAAATTAATTTAGGTTAATAGGAGTGATTTAAGGGTTAATGTAATCGATTACTCGAATGTAATTAATAAAATTTAATTCTAAATATTTTTAATAAATTTTTGCTCTTTTTATAAAAGATTTTTAAAATTTAACAGATATTACTTATAAAATTAATAGGTAATAAAACTTTTTCTTAGGTCAGTTCAGGAAAGTTTTTATTTACAAATTAAAATTATTGATGACAAAAAAAAGACTATTTTTGATTTGTATGTTTATAAAAATAAAATATGAATAAGTTCGACGACCAAGCCACTAAGGCACTTCTGGAGAGAAATCTAATTACAGAAAATCAATATCAGGAAGTTGCTACCTATCGCAATTTGAATATTTTCTCGCTAAATGCAGAGTTAAAGTTGTTTCTCTATTTGTCTGTTTTATCGTTTACTTCAGGAATCGGGATTTTAATTTACAACAATATTGATACAATAGGCCACATTGCAATTTTGTCCCTATTGCTGGTTGTGATAGGAGTTTGCTTTTATTATTGTTTTAAAAATTCGAAAGGATTTCAAAAACAAGAAACTACATTCGAAAATCCGGTATTAGAATATCTCGTTTTAGCAGGCAATATACTTACCTGTATTTTTATAGGATATCTTCAATTTCAGTACAAACCATTCGGAACCCATTATGGATTAGCAACATTAATACCAACCCTTGTGAGTTTCTTTTGTGCTTATTATTTTGATAATAAAAGTGTTCTGACCATTGCAATAACCGGTTTGGCAGCATACGTTGGCCTTTCGGTAACACCCCAGGATTTATTAAATAACAGTAATTTTTACGAAGATCAGACTTTGAGTTATTCAGCAATAGCTTTGGGAGGCTTACTAATTTTATGGACAATTTACAGCACAAAAAATCAGCTCAAAACACATTTTAATGTTATCTATCTAACATTTGCGTTGCACATTATAAGTATTGCAGCAATAAGCAGTATGATAGATCATTATGATGATGCGATCTGGTTTCTTTTTGTGATTGTTTTAGGAGCTTCATCCTTTTATTTTTATAAAATTAGCCACGAAGTAAAAGCAATGTCGTTGTATGTTTTTACGATTATCTACGGCTACATTGGCTTCAATATATTCTTGTTTAAAATCTTCGAGAATGTAAATTTTTCAGATGTTTGGGAACTGTTTATTTTGTTGCTTCCGGCATATTTTATAGGCTCAATAGTACTGTTTATCAAACTAATTAAAAACTTCAATAAAGAAATCGCAGCATGATCGTACATGATAAAAAATTATTAGACAATTTGACTTTAGCAGACGAAGCAAAATCTTTACAGTCAGCAGGTTTTATTAGTAAAGAACAAAAAGATTTGATTAAAAAAGAATTACCGGCTTTTACCAGACAAAGTAATCTTTTGGTTCGGTTGGGATTTTTTCTTTTAGGGGCTTTTTTGTATGTATCCGTATGTGGCGTTATTTCATTGATGGGATTTTCTGCTGCGAGTGATTCTTTTATGAATATTGCTTGTTATCTTTTTGCTGCAGTTGGTTTTGCAGGAGCAGAATTTTTTGCCAATCAAAAATATTACGGACACGGTTTAGACGATGCTTTTATTTTAGGAGCGCTTTTAAACTTAGGAATAGCTATTGCCATTACAACAGAAGGTTACGAGCTAAACATTGCAATATTTGTAGCAGTAGCCTCTTTTTTAATGTATAGAAGATATCTGCATTTACTGTCTTTACTTGTTTTTTGTATAGCAGCTTCGGCAGTTTTATTTTACGGAATGTTCGAATTTGGTGCCATCGGTAAAACAATTCTTCCCTTTGTTACGATGTTATTTGCTGCGGGATTTTATTTTTTTACAAAAAGAACCATCAATAATCTTAAAGAAAGTTATTATTATTACGGGCTTTTATTAGCCAATAGTTTTTGTCTGGTTTTATTTTATCTTTCGTGTAATTATTTGGTTGTAAGAGAACTTTCTGTAGCACTTTTAGGAAACGAAATACTTCCCGGGCATGACATTCCGTTTGCTGTTTTTTTCTATGCTTTTACTTTTATCGTTCCTTTTGTTTATTTGGTTCAGGCTTTAAAAACGAAAGACAGAATCATGCTTTGGATAAGCTTTCTGGCCATTGGATTTTCTATCTATACCGTTCGGTTTTATTATTCCGTTTTGCCAATAGAAGTAGCATTGACCCTTGGAGGATTGGTTTTGTTTGCAATAGCTTATTTTTCGATCAGGAAACTAAAAGATAATGAAGTTGGTTTAACATTCAAACCGGACCGAATGAATAGTTCGAATGCTATTTTAAACGCCGAAGCGTTGATAGTTGCCTCAACATTTGGTTTAAAACCAGAAGCAAAAACTTCAGGTTCTCCAATGGATTTTGGAGGTGGAGGATTTAGTGGAGGAGGATCAGAAGGAACTTTTTAAATTAAAGTTGCCACAGATTAAAGGATTATAAGGATTAAAAAAGCTATGAAATCATTTTAATCTGTGGCAAAAAAATTAAACTTTCTCTTTTAAAGCTACAGCATCAATATCGCTGTGCGAAACATCATAAACAGCTTTTCCGTTTCTAATTAAAATGAGTTGTGGAGATTCATGATATACATTAAATCTGCTTGCAATTTCGTTAGAGATATCTCTATGCGCAATAAGATCTAAAAAATAAGCATCTACCGTCTCGTTTAGATCAAATTCGCGTTCAAATTGCTTCAGAGCCATTCGGCTAATACTGCATCTTGTACTGTGTTTAAAAATAACAACAGGCTTTTCGTTCGAGATCGCTACAATTTCTAATAATTGCGCTACATCCGTTAATTCTGTCCAATTAACATTACTTTTTGGAGATTCTGTATTATCTGAATTTCCGAAGATTGAATTTAAAAAACTCATATTTGACTTGTTTTATGACTTTTTGACGTTTAAAAATGATAAAAATCAGTTTTTTAATGTCAATTTGTCTGTATTTTTAGTGTGGAATATAATTTGAATGTTCTCCTGCAAAGTTATATCATTTAAAATTAAAATGTAATGCAATAAGTTCTAATTTTAATGGTATCGAACTTTACAACTAAAAGTTAAACCTAAATCGTATATCTATGAACATAAATAAATTTACAATAAAGTCGCAGGAAGCCATTCAGTTGTCACAGCAATTGGCACAACGCAACGGACAACAACAAATAGAAAACGAACACATTTTTAAAGCTATTTTTGAAGTAGATGAAAATGTAGCACCATTTATTCTGAAAAAACTCAATGTAAATGTGCCATTGTTTTTACAAATATTAGACAGTACAATACAAAGCTTTCCAAAAGTTTCAGGAGGCGATATTATACTTTCAAGAGATGCCAATAAAGCATTGAATGAAGCAGAAATTATCGCTCAGAAAATGAATGATGAATATGTTTCTATCGAACACTTGATCTTAGCAATTTTTGATTCGAAAAGTAAAGTTTCTCAAATTTTAAAAGACCAGGGCGTTACCGGAAAAGGGCTTAAAGCTGCTATTGAAGAACTTCGTAAAGGAGAAAGAGTAACATCAGCCTCAGCCGAAGAAACGTATAACGCATTAAACAAATATGCTAAAAATCTAAACGAATTAGCCAGAAACGGAAAACTGGACCCTGTAATTGGCCGTGATGAAGAAATTCGTCGTGTATTGCAGATTTTAACCCGTAGAACAAAAAATAACCCAATGTTAGTGGGAGAGCCCGGAGTTGGTAAAACGGCCATCGCCGAAGGCTTAGCACATAGAATTGTTGATGGCGATGTGCCTGAAAACTTAAAGGATAAGATCGTTTTCTCGCTTGATATGGGAGCGCTGATTGCAGGAGCAAAATTTAAAGGAGAATTTGAAGAACGTTTAAAATCAGTAGTAAAAGAAGTTACAGCTGCCGAAGGGGATATTGTATTATTTATAGACGAGATTCATACACTTGTAGGTGCAGGTGGAGGAGAAGGAGCCATGGATGCGGCAAATATCCTGAAACCAGCTTTGGCCCGTGGAGAGCTAAGAGCTATTGGAGCTACAACTTTAGATGAATATCAAAAATATTTTGAGAAAGACAAAGCCTTAGAACGTCGTTTTCAAAAGATCTTAATCGATGAACCGGATACTGAAAGTGCGATTTCGATTTTGCGCGGAATCAAAGAGAAGTACGAAACACATCATAAAGTTCAAATTAAAGATGAAGCAATTATTGCAGCAGTAGAACTTTCGCAACGTTATATTACGAATCGTTTTTTGCCGGATAAAGCCATCGATTTAATGGATGAAGCAGCATCTAAACTGCGCATGGAAATCAATTCGAAGCCAGAAGAATTAGATGTTCTGGATCGTAAAATCATGCAGCTCGAAATTGAAATCGAAGCCATAAAACGCGAAAAAGAAGAAAGTAAACTGAAAATCTTACGCATGGATTTGGCAAATCTTAAAGAAGAACGCAATGAAATTTATGCAAAATGGAAATCTGAAAAAGATGTTGTTGACGGAATTCAGGCAGTAAAATTAGAGATTGAAGATTTTAAATACGAAGCAGAACGTGCAGAACGTGAAGGTGATTATGGAAAAGTAGCCGAGATTCGTTATGGCAAAATAAAAGAAGCACAAGAACGTCTTGATGTTCTACAAAAACAATTGCAAGAATACCAATCCGGTAACTCTTTGATAAAAGAAGAAGTAACCCGTGAAGATATTGCCGAAGTTGTAGCAAAATGGACAGGAATTCCTGTTATGAAAATGCTTCAGACAGAACGTGAAAAACTCCTGCATCTAGAAGACGAATTACACAAACGTGTTGTAGGTCAGGAAGAAGCGATCGAAGCTGTGAGTGATGCCGTTCGTAGAAGTCGTGCCGGATTGCAGGATATGAAAAAACCAGTTGGTACTTTCTTGTTTTTAGGAACAACGGGAGTAGGTAAAACAGAACTTGCTAAAGCGCTGGCAGAGTATCTTTTTGATGACGAAAATGCTATGACCCGTATCGATATGAGTGAGTATCAGGAACGCCACAGTGTGAGCCGTTTGGTTGGTGCACCTCCGGGATATGTTGGATATGATGAAGGTGGACAATTGACGGAAGCCGTGCGTAGAAAACCCTATTCGGTAATTTTGTTGGATGAGATCGAAAAAGCACATCCCGATACATTCAATATTTTATTGCAGGTACTAGACGAAGGGCGTTTGACTGATAACAAAGGTCGCCTCGCCGATTTTAAAAATACAATTATCATCATGACATCCAACATGGGAAGTCAGATTATACAAGATAAATTCGAGAACTTAAAAGGAAGTGTTGAGGCAGCTACAGAAGCAGCAAAAACTGAAGTTTTAGGATTATTAAAGCAAACCGTTCGTCCGGAATTTATAAACCGTATCGACGAAATTGTAATGTTTACACCGTTGACAGTAGAGAATATTTCTAAAATTGTTAGTTTACAGCTTAAAAGCGTTACAAAAATGCTTGCCTTACAAGGGATTGCGATGGATGCAACACCAGAAGCTATTAAATATTTGTCAGACAAAGGCTATGATCCGCAATTTGGTGCAAGACCAGTAAAACGTGTCGTTCAAAGAGAAGTATTGAATCAATTGTCGAAAGAAATTTTGGCAGGAAACATCGCTACAGACAGCATTATTTTACTAGATGCTTTTGATGGGCAATTGGTTTTTAGAAATCAAACCCATATCGGTAAATAATTTATTTTTAAGACTACTGTGTGGACACAAGTATAAAAAATAACACGGATAGCACTAAGTGTCACTAATTTGTTTGTGAAATTAATTTCACAAACAAGGTTAACCTATTAAAATTTGTGCGAATTAGTGGAATTCGTGTTCAAAATTGATTTATAATATTTGCGTCCACACGGTAGCCTTACAAGATGCCTTTCCATAAAAACACCAGCAGAAATGTTGGTGTTTTTTTTGCTTATTTTTTTATGATTCCTTCTTTTCAATTACTAAAATTGTGTAAGAATTAGTATATATTTGAATAATTAATTAAAAAGGCAGACTTACATTGCTTTTTGATCCAATAAAACAAGTAACCACTAAATTTATTATATGAGAAGAAACCAACAAACTTTTTTAATTTTATGGATCACCAGCATCTCATTTATTACCACAGCTTATTCGCAAGAAAGTGTAGTAGTTTCAGGAGGAAATGCAACAGGAACCGGAGGCTCATCGAGTTACTCTGTTGGTCAGGTGGTTTATACAAGTTTGCCAGGAGCAAATAACTATATTTTGCAAGGCGTTCAACAACCGTATGAGATTATTACCCTGGGAAACGATGAGTTTAAAGAAATTAATCTTGAAATGACTGCCTACCCAAATCCTACTATCGACATTCTAAATTTAGTAGTTGTTAATGATAAGTTAGATAATTTATCCTATAATATATTTGACATAAATGGAAAACTAGTATCCAGAAATTCGAAAATAACAACATCTGAAACAAAAGTGTCTCTGCAGGAATTAAATCAGGGCATTTATTTTCTGGCTATAAAAGAGAACAACAAAACAATAAAAACTTTTAAAATCATTAAAAAATAACAATCAAACCGTAGAAAAATATATGAAAAAAATTACTCTCGTATTCCTATTATTAAGCTCATTTACCATTTTATTTGCACAGGCACCTCAAAAAATGAGTTATCAGTCTGTTATTCGTAAAGCCGATGGTACATTGGTTGCAACTACATTGGTAAGCATAAAAAGTAGTATTTTATTAGGTTCAGCAACTGGTACAGCCAGCTATGTCGAAACACAAACCGTAACAACAAATAGTAACGGATTGGCAACCATAGAAATAGGTGGCGGAACACCCGTTACCGGAACTTTTGCTGCTATAAATTGGGGCGCAGGATCACACTTTATTAAAACCGAAATTGACCCAACAGGAGGAAGCAATTATACTATTAGTGGTACAAGCCAGCTTTTAAGTGTGCCTTATGCCTTATACGCAGGAAGTAGCCAGACCCAAGGAAAACCAAGCATCATAATTACCGGTGATGTTACAGATGCACAGGCAGCAGCACAAGTAGCAGCTGAGTATGGCCCTCAAACTGAAAATGTTTATGTTTTGAACACAACAAATTTGACAACTTTAGATTTAAGTGCAGTAAAAAAGGTAATAAACTTAAATATAAGCGAAAATTTAAAATTAGTCACTATAAATTTAAATGCCCTTACTGAAATTTATAATGAAATACGCATAGGAAATAACGAAAAATTAAGTTCAATTTTATTTCCTGCTCTGAAAAGTATTTATGGATTTGATTCTGATATCATCAATAATCCATCCTTACAATCTATTTCTTTTCCTGCGTTAACTAAAGCTAAAAGTATTTTTTTTAGAAATAATAAAATCCTTAGTTCGATTGATTTACCTGTATTATCTACCGTTTATGATGGTGAGGCAAGTCTTTATTTTGATAAAAATGCCTTGCCAAGTTCTCAGGTTAATTTGATTTTAAGCCGTATATTAAATATTTCTCCTGTTTCAGGCAAATATATTAATGTTGGAGGTCAAACTCCACCAGCTCCTCCTACTGGACAAGGAATTGTGAGTAAAACAACTTTAGTAAATTCAGGTAATAATGTTACAACTGATTAACTTATAAATTAGTAGCTAGCTTGTTCTATAGCTTTATAAAACACCATTTGCCGCGGCGAATGGTGTTTTTTTTGATCTTTTAAAACCCGTAAATGATGAAACTTTTTTTTGAAGTAATATAAAAACATTTCAGATTTAGTTTCCCAAATTTACATAAGTATATTTTTTACTTATAATTTATTGACAACACTATAAAATAAACATTATGAATAATATTTTTAGAGGATTATTGGCAGGTTACGGTGCAAAAAAATTAGGCGGAGGATGTTTTGGTACGATCTTCGTATTTGTAATAATTTGGGTGCTTTTAGGGCAATGCAGCTAATTTTTAAGTAAAAAAATTAGTAAAAAAGTCTTAGATTAGCGCAGATAAATAATCAGACTTGTAAATTTAATTGGAGACTAAAATCCAATGAATTACGTAGTTTAAAAAACAAATAAAATATAATGGCATCAGGTTTTTTCGTACTATTAGATGATATCGCAGCAATTATGGACGATGTTGCAGTAATGAGTAAAGTTGCAGCAAAAAAAACAGCTGGAATTTTAGGCGATGATTTGGCAGTTAATGCAGAGAAAGCTTCAGGGTTTGCGTCCTCCAGAGAACTTCCGGTTTTGTGGGCAATCAGTAAAGGTTCTTTGCTAAATAAGATAATTATTTTACCGATAGCTTTTTTATTAAGTGCGTTTTTGCCCGTTGCAATTATAGTAATTCTTGTACTTGGCGGACTTTTTTTAGCCTATGAAGGAGCGGAGAAAATTTACGAATATATTTTTCCGCACAGTCATGAAGAATCAGAAGGGATAACAGCACAAAATTTTACTGAAGAAGAAATTCTTGAAGCCGAAAAAGGAAAAGTAAAATCTGCAATCGTAACTGATTTTATCTTATCTGTCGAAATCGTAATTATAGCACTGGGAACTGTAATAGGAAAGCCTATTTTACAGCAAATAATTGTAGTTTCAATAATCGCAGTAATTGCAACCGTTGGTGTTTATGGTATCGTTGCCATCATTGTTAGAATGGATGAAGTAGGTTATAAACTGATTAAGTTTAGTAAAAAAGAAAAAAGCCTGTCAAAATTTATCGGAAATGTATTAGTAAAAGCACTTCCTATCGTAATTAAAAGTTTAACCGTAATAGGTACAATAGCTTTAATTCTGGTAGCAGGTGGGATCTTTGTACATTATATCCCGTTCTTCCATCATTTAGTCCCTAAAATTAATATTCCTTCTATTATAAAAGAATTTGTAATAGGATTACTATTAGGATTGGTAGTTTTAGGATTTGTAAACCTGTTCAAAAAAGTATTTAAAAAGAAAGAAATAGCACAATAGCTACTAAACATAAAAATATTAAAACATTATTCGCCGCGGCGAATGATGTTTTTTTTTGCAGCAAAACAATCATTTACAAAAGACCATTAGTCCCGCTATTCACTATATCTTTTTATCCGTAAAAAAACGGCTAAAAAGGATATCGTT
The DNA here is from genome assembly GCF_002222055.1 of Flavobacterium araucananum. Lineage (GTDB taxonomy): Bacteria > Bacteroidota > Bacteroidia > Flavobacteriales > Flavobacteriaceae > Flavobacterium > Flavobacterium araucananum. Next base: position 99,622 of record NZ_MUGS01000062.1, on the reverse strand, counting down.
TCTATCGGGGCTATACCAGAAAAAAATAATTTTCATAAGAAATAACTGTTATTACGTAATTTTTTTTATTTGATTAAGTTTTTGATTTATAAGTGTTTAATCTTTTTATTGAATTATTTAACAATTGTGTAAAGCAACCAAAGCAACGCAGGAACATCTTCATAGTAATTAACAATTAATTATTATTTTATATGAAAAATTTTAGCTTAAAATTAGTTTTAGTAGTATTATTTTTATCAATTGGTATTATTTCATGCAGTAATGATGATGATAAACCAAATACTCCGGAACCAACTACAAAGAATTCTTTAGTAACAGAAGTAAAAGGACCAGCAACTGGCAAAGTAAATGAAGAATTGAGCTATGATGTAACTTTTATAGTCGATAATGCCTGTGGAGAATTTAATAAAATTACTGATGTAACGATTGGGACGGTAAAAGGATTGCAAGTTCAGGCAAAATATCCGTCTGAAGTTTGCACGCAACAAGTTCCGGATCCTAAAAAAACAGTTTACAAATTTAAATCAACGACAAAAGGAACATTCGAAATAAAATTCAAAAAATCAGAAACTGAGTTTATAACCACAAAAGTAGTTATAGAATAATTCGATTTCAGATCGACAAAAGGTAGGTTAGGAAACCATTTTACAAATATTTAATTTTTTTAAATTGATGTAGAATGGTTTTTTCTTAGATTTTAAATTGCTTAAGTTGTTTTGTCAATAGTGTATTATAACTAAGATCGAAAATAACTATCTTTGAAGAATCAAAAGAATATAGTTATGGGAGCTTTAGAATTAAGAGATAGTGTTTTACAATATATAAATACTGCAGATGAACGTCTTTTAAAGGTTGTTAAAGCAGTCATTGAAAGCTATCAGGAAGAAGAAATTATTGCCTTTTCGGCTGATGGAAAACCGATTACAAGAGCTATCTATAAAGAAGAAATAGCGAAAGCAGAATTAGATATTAAAAAAGGGAATGTGATTTCGCAGGAAGATTTAGAAAAAGAATCTGAAAACTGGTAATGAGCGAAGTCAAAAAAATAATTTGGACAAGTGAAGCAAAAAATCAATTAAAAACAATTTTTAATTACTACAAAGAAAGATCAGTTCAAGGAGCAAATAATTTAAAAAATGATATTTTAGAGGTAACTGGAAAAGTTCATTTTAGGGAACAATATCAAAAGGATGAAATCGAACCAGAATACAGGAAAATTATTATTAGAAATTATAAGATCTTGTATAGGGAGGAAGATTTGATTGTTTATATTATTAAAGTAATTTCTATTAAACGAGATTTTACTTCACAATTATAAAGGAGCTAATATGGCTCTTTTTTCATTTTTATAATGAAATTACATCCTTTGCCGTTCCTCTAAAAATTACTATTTTTGCACTCTAAATTTTATGTCATGCCGAAAAGAAAATATAAAATCGCCGTTATTCAGTTAAATCTAAATGACGTTGCCGAGAATAATCTTAAAAAATGTATCAGCTGGGTAAAAGATGCTGCCCATAAAGGTGCAGAAGTAATCTTGTTACCGGAATTATATAGCAGTCATTATTTTTGCCAAAGCGAAGATGTAGACAATTTTGCATTAGCAGAACCACTTTACAGCACTTCATTTATTGCTTTTAGTGAACTGGCAAAAGAATTAGGAGTCGTGATTATTGTTCCTTTCTTCGAAAAAAGAATGGCGGGAATCTATCACAATAGTGCCTATATTATCGATACTGATGGGACAGAAGCTGGTTTATACCGTAAAATGCACATTCCGGACGATCCTCATTTTTACGAGAAATTTTATTTTACGCCGGGAGATTTAGGATTTCAGGCAATTGAAACTAAAAAAGGAAAAATTGGTACCCTTATTTGTTGGGATCAATGGTATCCTGAAGCAGCTCGTATTACAGCTTTAAAAGGTGCCGAAGTCTTATTTTATCCAACTGCAATTGGATGGCATCCAAAAGAAAAAGAGCAATATGGCGAAAACCAATACGGAGCCTGGATGAACGTAATGAAAGGTCATGCGGTTGCAAATGGAGTTTTTGTTGCTGCTGCAAACAGAATTGGTTTAGAAAAATATATAGAAGGAACTGAAGGAATTCAGTTTTGGGGAGCATCATTTATTGCAGGACCTCAAGGCGAAATTTTGGCACAGGCTTCTCACGATCAGGAAGAAATTCTAATTGCCGAAGTTGATTTAGACTTACAGGAAAATGTACGCCAGAACTGGCCATTTTTCAGAGACAGAAGAATTGATGCTTTTGGAGATATTACAAAAAGAGCCATTGACTAATGGTTAATTTATAAATACAAAAAAGGACAAAACATAAATTTTGTCCTTTTTTTATTTTATCAAAGCAAAAAAAAATCCGCTTCAGAATATTCATTCCGAAGCGGATTCTTAAAATATATAATAAGATTATTTTACCTGAAAAGTAACTCTTCTCACGATTTGACGCGCTTCTTTAGAACTTTTGTTCACAGAAGTATCTTCACCATTTGCAACTACATTTAATCTTGAAGCATCAATTCCTGCATTTTCAGCAACTTTTTTCACTGCTTCGGCTCTTTTTCTTGATAACTCAGTGTTATAACTTGAACTTCCAATTTCGTCAGCATATCCTACAATATCTGCAGATTTTCCTGGATTGTTTTTCAAATATTTTACTAAGAAATCAACACCTGATAAAGAAGCATTTGTTGGTTTAGAAGAGTTAAAGTCAAAATATACATTAACATAACCTCCGTTAATCAATTCTTCAACCGTATTGTTTGTTGCAGCAGTTTCTTTGCCTTTTTGAACGTAAGTTTTCTCTAAATAGCTTTCTAATTCATCCGGTACACCGTTTTGATTGTTATCAATAGATTGTCCTTTAGTATTTACAGCTACTCCGGAAACAGTATTAGGTTCTAAGTCATACAAATCAGCAACACCATCTTTGTCAGTATCAATAAGATTAGTTTCAATTGTAGTAACTCTGTCTTCTAATTTGTTTAATCTTTCATTTTCTTCAGAAAACCAATCAGCATGTTTTTCGTTTTTACCTAAGTAGAACGTCAAACCAACAGATGCATTTAGCAATACACCATCTAATGAACCTGTGGTTGGAACACCTTTTCCGTCAAAATTATGGTTTTGTCTACCGTTAACGATACCAGTAAGATCTCCAGTCAAAGCAACTCTGTTACTTAATCTAATTTGTCCTGTTAATCCCGCAATTCCATGAGCCATGTAATCTTTTCCGTCAAAACCTTTGTCTGAACTCAATTGAGAAACACCAAATCCACCATGAGCTAATAAACCAAAAGTATTGGTCCAGGTTTCAAAGTTTAAAGCACGACCAAGGTTAATAACCCCTTGTAAACTTGCTCTGTAATATTTACTGTCAAATTCCGGAGTGTCATTTCGTTCTTGAAATTGATCGTATCCAACATCTAATTTCAAACCAAATTTAGGATTAAACATGTATCTTACTCCTAAATCTGCGTGAAACGGACTAAGAGATTCAGTAGAGTATCCCGGAGTTATTGTTCTCATTGGTTTGTTTAATCCACCATTTAATTCGATAGACCATTTATTGTAAGCAGGCTTGTCAATTGTAGGTTGAGCTGATGTCGTTGCCATATTTTGTGCACCTGCAGCGAATGTTAGTAATAAAAGTGATACTGAAGCTAATTTCTTTTTCATGTTATCCAAATTTTAATTATGATTAATAAGAGTTTTTCGTTTTAAACTCTGGACAAAATTATACTTCGAGTTTCAGAATGTGTTCTATTTGGTCTTACATAATTCCCATCTATTGGCTTATATTTATGTAAATCAGTTAAATAAAACCAAAATTTTGAGCAAAAAAAAGGACTAAATTTAAAATTTAGCCCTTTTTTGAATTGTAAATGTGAAAGTTATTTTAAATCTGGTTGGTATATTTTGATCGTTCCATCACCCTCACTGCTCACGATTAGTAAACTTCTTTTGGTTGGACTTTTGGAGGCTGGAATAAATAAAATTCCTTCAGGAGCATCGCCCGTTTTTACTGTTTGCAAATATTGAGGAGAGGCAGGATTCGTTACATCATAAGTCATAAAAGCATCAGATCTTTCAAGGCCTACAAATAAAATATTTTGATTTCCCATCTTAGCAGCAACGACAGCTTCAGGTTCAGAACCCTTGTCATCGCTACGTTTGTCGTCATAAGTTCCTAATTCATTCGTTTTTTTATCTACATCATTTTTACTGTCAAAAACAATTTTTCCTGTGTTTCCGTTCCAGATAGAGAAAGAGCGCGCTCCAAATGCTATCAGTTCATCAAGATCACCGTCTCCATCCGTATCACCCATATCAGCAATAAGATTCAGTCGTCCTAAATTAGTTTCAAGTTTTAAAGTTGCAGCATCAGGAAAAACAGTTGCGTCTAACTTCATATCTTTCATTCTTTTAATATCCGAATAAGCGGTATATTCTCTCGCATCACCTTCGTTTGCCGTGACAAAATAAGGAATGTTATTGGCAGAAAAATGACTAATTCCATCCGGCATAAACATGCCTTTTACTTTCCAGGGATTAAAAGCTACTTTATCATCTTTATCACTTACATCAATTGCATTTTCGGCAGTATTAAAATCTTTAAATCCTAAAGGATAAATTGCAGTAATAGTTTTAGAAGTCAAATCTACTTTTGCAACACCATTATTTTCTTGTAGTGTTACCCAGGCTGTTTTAGAATCGTCAGAAATGGTTATATATTCAGGTTCGATATCCTGAGCAAAACTTTTTGCAAATTTCGAAACCCTGAATCCGTCTTTCTTCAAAACTTCTGCCTGACTGCTAAAAGAACTAAAATCTAACGTTGTAACGGCATAATTACTTACTTCGATGATAGAAATTGTTCCGTTAGGATCTTGAGAATAATCAGTATTTGGTTCACCCTCATTAGCCGTCATAATATATTTTCCGTCTGGCGAAAAAGTAATCATATCCGGCAAAGCACCTACCGTAATTTGTTTAATTAAGCTGTAATCAGTGGTATTAAAAACAACTACTTTACCGTTTCCTTGTTTGTTTACGGTCGATTCTAAGGCAACAGCCAATTTCCCATCATAGACAGCAACACTATTCGAAGCGCCTTCATAAGGAGTTAAATCTATTTTACCAATTTTGGATGGTTTAGTCGGATCCGTTAAATCTATTACATCAATCTGATTTGTTCCACTATTATTTACGGTAAAAAGTTTTTTTGTTTTTTCGTCATAAGCCGTGATTTCTGCCGCACCTTCGCCACCAATAGTTATAGAACCTATTTCTTTAAAAGTTCCCGGATTCTCATTGATAACAACTTCAGGTGTTCCATTGCTTGAATTTTCATCATTATTACAACTTACCAAAAGAGATAAAGTTGCTAATAGTGAAAGCGTTAGTTTTTTCATTTTTGTGTGTTTTAGTTTTTTTCAAAAGTAATTCGCCAATCCTGCGCACATATTAAGGTTTCATTATTTAATCTTTAACTTAATTTTTATCAGATATTTTATCTAAATCAGAGATGATTTTAGTTCTGCTATTTTATAATCCTTCTGAATGATTATCTTTGTACACTTTTAAATTTAGAACCTCTTTATGTCAACAAATAATAGAAGATTTCCAGCAGAATGGGAGAAGCAACAAGGAATTGTATTGTGTTTTCCGCATAATGGTAACGATTGGCCGGGAAAATATGAAGCCGTTCAATGGGCTTTTGTAGAATTTATTAAAAAAGTAGCCACTTTTGAAACCGTTTTTTTGGTCGTAGCCGATGAAAAGCTAAAAGAAAAAGTAGCCGAAATGTTAGAAAGAGCACGTGTAAATATTGCCAACGTATCTTTTATCATCCATAAAACCAACAGAAGCTGGATGCGTGATTCGGGACCAATTGTTGTAAAAAATGGTTCAAAAAGAGAAGCGTTAAATTTTAATTTTAACGGTTGGGCAAAATATAAAAATTATCAACTGGATAAATTTGTTCCTTCTAAAATAGCCGATTTTATCGATGTTCCCCTTACGCAAGTCATATACAAAGGAAAACCTGTAATAGTAGAAGGTGGCGCAATTGATGTAAACGGAAGAGGAACGCTATTAACCTCTGAAGAATGTTTGATGCATCCATCAATTCAGGTTCGAAATAAAAACTTTACCAAAGAAGATTACGAAGCTGTTTTTAAGGAATATCTTGGAGTTACAAACGTAATTTGGCTTGGAGACGGAATAGAAGGGGATGATACACACGGACATATTGATGATTTATGCCGATTTGTAAATGAAGATACGATTGTAACAATTGTAGAAACAGATAAAAATGATGCCAATTACAAACCGTTGCAAGATAACCTGAAACGTTTGCAAAATGCAAAATTAGAAGACGGAAAATCACCAACAATTGTTGCTTTGCCAATGCCTAAACGTGTCGATTTTGAAACGCTGAGATTGCCGGCGAGTTATGCAAACTTTTTGATTTTGAATAATTGTGTCTTGGTTCCTACTTTTAATGACAGTAATGACAGAGTGGCGCTAAATATACTTTCTGAGTGTTTCCCGGATCGTGAAGTAATCGGGATAAGCTGTATCGATTTCATTTGGGGATTTGGTACTTTACATTGTTTGAGTCAACAGATTCCTGCTTAATATTAGCCCTGGATTTCACAGATTAAACGGATTTTCGCGGGTTTTATCCTTCATTAGGAATTTTTTTAATCTCGCCAAGTCGCCAAGTTTTTTAAGTTAAATAATTTTATTGCATAGCCTCCAGTTTCAACTGGAGGGAATATAAAGTCAATATATTAAGGCTTTAGCCAAATTGCTATTTTGGCTAAAGCCCTTTTTTATACCTTAAAAATTATTCTCCAGCTAAAGCAGGAGGCAATTCAAACAAAAACAAAAAAAAACCTCTAAATTTTAAATAATGAAATAATAAAATGAGAAAAATCATTTTAATATGAGGCAAAAAGCATAAAAACAAAAAACCTCGAAATCACTTTCGAGGTTTTGTATTTATTCCGATATTTTATCTGCTCTTCATGGTCTGATAAACGGAGGTAATAATTGACTGGAAACCTCTCCAAAACCAAGTCTTACCTCGGCATTTTCGCAGAAACCTCTTATAATTACCGTATCATTATCTTCGATAAATTTACGCTCGCTGCCATCGTTTAATTTCAGAGGATTTTGTCCTCCCCAAGTCAATTCCAGCATAGAACCAAAACTATCAGGAGTAGGGCCGGAAATTGTTCCTGAACCCATCATATCGCCAGAATTTACACGACAACCGTTAGAAGTATGATGTGCTAATTGTTGGCTCATCGACCAGTACAAATATTTAAAGTTTGATTTTGATACTATCGTTTCTTCTGCTTCCTCAGGTTTTATAGAAACCTCAAGATGAATATCAAATGCTTTTTTACCTTTAGTTTGTAAATAAGGCAATGGCGATGGATCTTGTTTAGGACCTTTGGTTCTAAAAGGTTCTAAGGCATCCATAGTTACAATCCATGGAGAAATTGATGTAGCAAAGTTTTTGGCTAAGAATGGCCCTAGTGGCACATATTCCCATTTCTGGATGTCACGTGCACTCCAGTCATTCAATAAAACCATCCCAAAAATATAATCTTCGGCTTCATACGTTGGAATATTTTCTCCCATTATATTTACATCCGTAGTAATAAAAGCAGTTTCCAATTCGAAATCTACTAAACGAGACGGACCAAAAACGGGATATTTTTCGCCAGCCGGTAAAGTTTGTCCCATTGGTCGGTGAACCGGAATCCCGGACGGAACAATAGTAGAACTTCTTCCGTGATACCCTACAGGTATGTGTAACCAGTTTGGTAATAAAGCGTTTTCAGGATCACGAAACATTTTTCCAACGTTTGTAGCGTGCTCTTTACTCGAGTAAAAGTCAGTATAATCCCCAATTAAAACCGGTAATTGCATCTCTACATCGTCGATTTTAAAAATAACAATATCTCGATCTTTTGTTGAATCTCTTAGTTGTGGGTTGGTTTCGTCGAAAATATCAGCAATTCGATTTCGAACTAAACGCCATGTTTTTTTTCCATCAGAAATAAAATCATTAAGCGTGTCTTGCATGAACATATCATCTGTTAAATCTATTCCGGCAAAATAGTTTAATTGTTGTAGAGCCCCTAAATCTATAGCGTAATCGCCAATTCGTGTTCCTACTGTAACGACATTTTCTTTAGTAAGAAATACACCGAAAGGAATATTTTGAATAGGGAAGTCGCTATTTTCTGGCACTTCTAACCATGATTTTCTTTTGGTATCGTTAGCGGTTATTGGCATGTGAATGTTAATTATTTGTTGAAAAATTCTATGTCAAATATATCATAATCTAGCAGTTTGACAAACGTTTTTTTGTATTTTTGCAGGAAATTAACGAAAAACGAAAAAATGCAACGCGACGAACAAATTTTTGACCTTATACTAGAGGAACAAGACAGACAAATTCACGGATTAGAACTTATCGCTTCAGAGAATTTTGTAAGTGATGAAGTAATGGAAGCAGCCGGATCTGTTTTAACTAATAAATATGCTGAGGGATATCCTGGCAAAAGATACTACGGCGGTTGTGAAGTAGTTGACGTTATTGAGCAAATTGCAATTGACAGAGCCAAAGAATTATTTGGTGCTGAGTATGCAAACGTTCAGCCACACTCAGGATCTCAGGCAAATACAGCAGTTTACCATGCCTGTTTAAATCCTGGTGATACTATTTTAGGTTTCGATTTATCTCACGGTGGTCACTTAACTCATGGTTCTCCTGTAAACTTTTCAGGTCGTTTATACAAACCTGTTTTTTACGGAGTAGATCCTGAAACAGGTCGTTTAGACTATGATAAAATTCAGGAAATTGCAACAAAAGAGCAACCAAAATTAATTATCGCCGGAGCATCTGCTTATTCTCGTGATATGGATTTTGAGCGTTTTAGAGTAATCGCTGACAGCGTAGGAGCAATCTTGTTTGCAGATATTTCTCACCCTGCTGGTCTTATTGCAAAAGGATTAATGAATGATCCAATCCCTCATTGTCATATAGTTTCTACAACAACCCACAAAACCTTGCGTGGACCACGTGGAGGTTTGATCTTAATGGGTAAAGATTTTGAAAACCCACAAGGTTTAAAAACTCCAAAAGGAGATATCAGAATGATGTCATCATTATTAGATCTTGCTGTTTTTCCAGGAAATCAAGGCGGACCTTTAATGCATATCATTGCTGCTAAAGCTGTTGCTTTTGGTGAAGCCCTAAAAGATGAGTTCTTTACTTATGCAATGCAGTTGCAAAAAAATGCAAATGCTATGGCAGATGCTTTTGTAAAAAGAGGATACAAAATTATTTCTGGCGGAACAGATAATCACATGATGCTTATTGACTTAAGAAACAAAAATATTTCTGGTAAAGAAGCTGAAAATGCATTAGTAAAAGCAGAAATCACTGTAAATAAAAATATGGTTCCATTTGATGATAAATCACCATTTGTAACTTCAGGAATTCGTGTAGGAACAGCTGCAATCACAACACGTGGTTTAGTAGAAGAAGACATGGAAACTATCGTAGCTTTAATCGATAGAGTATTAGCAGATCATACAAATGAAGCTATTATCGAAGAAGTAGCAAACGAAGTAAATGAAATGATGAGCGAAAGACCAATTTTCGTTTATTAAAAATTAGTCATAAAGTCTTAAAGTCGAAGGTCGAAAGTCTTGAAATTGAATGTAAATTCTGTTTTAGTTCTGATCTTCGACTTTTTTTGACTTTAGAACTTTATGACTTTCTAACTTTAAGACTTATAAAATGGGTGTATTAAGATTACAATTACCAACAGATCCAAGATGGGTAAATATTGTAGAGAAAAATATTGAAGAAATCTTGACCGATCACGCCTGGTGCGAGCAAAAAGCGGCAACAAATGCGATTACAATTATTACTAATAACTCTGAACATCAGGATTTGGTAAAAGATTTATTAGCCTTAGCCAAAGAAGAAATTGATCATTTTGAGCAGGTTCACAATATTATTATCAAAAGAGGATTAAAATTAGGACGCGAGCGCAAAGACGATTATGTAAATGAACTTTATTTATACATGAAAAAAAGCGGTGACGGAAGTCGCGTTTCCGGTCTGGTAGAAAGATTACTTTTTTCGGCTATGATTGAAGCCAGAAGTTGCGAGCGCTTTAAAGTATTGTCTGAGAATATTCAGGACGAAGAATTAGCCATTTTCTATAGAGATTTAATGGAGAGTGAAGCAGGGCATTATACCACATTTATTACATACGCCAGAAAATATGGTGTAGGAATCGACGTCGAAAAACGTTGGAGAGAGTGGCTCGCTTTTGAAGAATCTATTATTACCAATTACGGAAAAGGAGAAACAATTCACGGATAGGTTTTAGTCTCAGTTTTCAGTTTCAGTTTGCGGTTGTCACGTTGAGCGCAGTCGAAACGCGTTGCGATAAGAATATTTTCAATTAAAAAAAAACGTTTAAATCCGCATTTTCGCGATAGCGAATCCGTGTCATCCGTGTGCAAAAATTAACCACAAAGTTTTAATAATCTAAAATCTAAAATAGGCAATCTAAAATTTCTTATATTTGAGAGTAACGAAAATTTAGAGCCATGAGAATAGAAACTGATCTAAAACTAGGATTTAAAGATGTAATGATACGACCTAAAAGATCTACACTAAAAAGTAGGTCTGAAGTCTCATTAGAACGAAATTTTAAATTTTTGCATAGTACAGCAATTTGGACAGGAATTCCTATAATGGCTGCCAATATGGATACTGTTGGTACCTTTGAGATGGCAACAATTTTGGCCAAAGAAAAACTTTTTACAGCTATTCATAAACATTATACGCTTCAGCAGTGGAATGCTTTTTTAAAAAATGTAACCCAGGATTTTTACAACTTTATTGCGATTAGTACAGGAACAGGAGCAGAAGATTTTGTGAAAATTGGTCGAATTATGACCGCAAATCCACTAATTAAATTTATTTGTATTGATGTTGCCAACGGATATTCAGAACACTTTGTTCAGTTTTTAAAGCAAATACGACAACAATATCCTGATAAAGTTATCATTGCCGGAAATGTAGTTACTGGCGAAATGGTAGAAGAACTATTATTAGTTGGAGCAGATATTGTAAAAGTTGGCATTGGTCCCGGTTCTGTTTGCACCACTCGGGTAAAAACAGGTGTTGGATATCCGCAACTTTCGGCTATTATAGAATGTGCAGATGCTGCTCACGGTTTAGGCGGACATATTATTAGCGATGGTGGCTGCAGTAGTCCCGGAGATATAGCTAAAGCTTTTGGAGCGGGATCAGATTTTGTAATGTTGGGCGGCATGCTGGCCGGTCATACAGAAAGCGGAGGTGAACTGATCGAAATAGACGGCGAAAAATTCAAACAATTTTACGGAATGAGCTCAACAACCGCAATGGACAAACATGATGGTGGTGTTGCCGAATACAGAGCAAGTGAAGGCAAAACAGTTCATATACCCTTTAAAGGGCAGGTTATCAATACCGTTTTGGATATTCTGGGCGGTTTGCGAAGTACTTGTTCCTATGTTGGGGCTTCACGATTAAAAGAACTTACCAAACGTACTACCTTTATAAGAGTAAGCGAACAGGAAAATCAAGTATTTACAAATTAACATAAAACCGTTGGGTGTAATTAATTTTAACACATAGAAATATAGCTTTTGGACCTTCAAAAAAGGCGTTTCACTTATTTAAAATATACATAGCTTAGCTATGTGAAAGAAATATATTTGTTTTTGCATTCTTTTTAGCTAAAAAAATCTATGTTTCTATGTGTTAAATATATTTTTTTCGACTCAAGCGAAGCGAACAGATGAAGTAATTACACCCAACGGGTTAACATAAACCATTTAAAATAGAATATGATTACGATTACAGAAGCGACACTAAACGATATTAAACGAATTCAGGAAATAGCACATACAACCTGGCCAATTACATACGGTGAAATTTTGTCTAAAGAGCAATTAGACTATATGTTGGATCTAATTTATTCTGATGAAGCCTTAACAAACCAATACAATAAAAAAGAACAATTATTTTATTTAATTTATCAGGATAATACCAACTTAGGATTTATAGGGATTGAACATAACTATAAAGACGAAGCAGTAACAAGAATTCATAAAATATATCTTTTACCCGAAACACAAGGAAAAGGAATTGGCAAAAGAGTGATTGACGAAATTCAAAAACTAGCCTTAGAAAACAATTCAAAAGCATTATCCCTAAACGTAAACCGGTTCAATGCAGCTTTAGGATTTTACAAAAAAATAGGTTTTGAAGTTGTTGATGAAGTAAACATCGAAATAGGAAACGGTTATTTAATGGAAGATTATGTAATGAAAAAAACGTTTCTTTAAAATAATATTTTACTTGTTAAAATTAAAACATATATTTGTTTGAATAAGCAAATTAAATTGATGGAGATAGTTTTAGGAATAATTGTAAGTATTGTTACAGGAGTAATTTCATCTTATCTGTTTTTAATGTATTTTCTAAATCGGAAAAGAGTAAAAATAGAAATATCATCATACATCAGTAAAATTTCTTTTGAAGGAGAGACAAACTACTTTTTTAAATTTATTAATAAAACAAATTCAGAAATATTTGATATTAGAATTGAACCTACTTTTTATAAACAAGTTGGAGGTGTTGGAGGAATGAATATTCAGGGAAAAGATATAGTTCTAAAAGATAATTTTATCTCATACATTCCCTGCAGAAAAAAGAGTGATACAAATAGCCTGCATGCGATGAGAGTAAGAACAATAGAAGATATTGAATCTAGTTGGAGCGATAATTCGTCCTATATTAGACTTACCGTAATTGCAAGACATTCATTGTCTGGTTTTACAGATATATTTGTAAAAGATTTTTATTCTAAAGATGTCATTACTACCAGAAAATTTAAGTCTGGAGATGATCTTGGAGTTGGCTAACAATTAACACTAATAATTAGTCTATTACGTAATTATTTGATAATATTGTATATAAATTAATCTAAATTATTTATTATGAAAAGAGATGTTATAGTAGGGTAAATTCCCAAAATAAAAATATAGTAATCAAGAGCCAGTATCATACTGGCTTTTTTTATGTGCTTAACTCACAATCACATCATGCTTAAACAATAATCCTTTTAATTCTTTTAAAGCAAAAACAGCTTTCTTTAGTTTTGTTTTTGATGGATCGATGGTATAATTGTAGCTTGTTTTAAAATCGGCTTTATTGGCGATTGCTTTATCAAATTCTGATCGGTATAAGTCGCAATTTTCAAAAAGAACACTCGTAAGATCTGTTGCCATAAAATCTACTGCAATCAAACTGCAATTGGTAAATGTAGTTCCTTTTATTTTTAGCGTATAAAACTTCGAAAAATCTAAAGTACAGTCATAAAAATGAACTTCGAAAATAAGTTTATCACACATAGCAAAATTCACTTCTTTAATTTCGCAGCGATTAAAAGTTGCGGTTCTAAAAGCTACATAATTAATTTTTGCTTCGTTAAAAATACAATCATTAAAAATGCAATCGATAAAAGTTACTGCTAAGAAAGTACAGGCGGTAAAATTACAATTATTGAAAATACAACCTTCAAAATCCTTAAAATTAGCATCATCTCTACCATAAGTAATGGTATCATATTCTTTATCAAGGAAATATTCAGATGCTTTTTTCAAGATTATTCTTAAGGATTATTTTAGATTAAAAAGATACTACTTATATGAGTATTTATGGAGGACAAAAGTAGTTAATTATAAGTTTTTTTGTTGCTTTTATTTAGAAGAAAACCAACAATAAAAACTTTCTACCAGAAGAATTTAAAATTGTTTTGGATGTTGGTTTTTTATGGATTTGGTATTATTTTAATCCTAAACTGATAAGTGTTTAATTTTAAGACCTGATTTTTAGAAAAACTTTGTGATATTTTGATTTGAAATCCTTTATTATACTAGTACTTTGGTGTAGCTTTACAGTGTTTTTTTTAAAGCTAAAACGTAACAATTTATATTATATGGAATCAACAAGAAAAGAGCATGATTTTTTAGGTGAATTAGACATCCCAAATCATCTGTATTATGGTATCCAAACCTTTAGAGCAGTAGAGAATTTTAACATTACAGGAATTCCAATTTCAAAAGAACCTTTGTTTATCAAAGCTTTAGGATATGTAAAAAAAGCAGCAGCCCTGGCCAATAAAGATTGTGGTGCACTTGATCCTAAAATTGCCGAAGCTATTTGTTACGGAAGCGATCAGGTAATTGCAGGTAAATTTGATCAGGAATTTGTGAGTGATTTGATTCAGGGTGGAGCAGGAACATCTGTAAATATGAATGCCAATGAGGTAATTGCCAATATTGGTCTGGAATATTTAGGGCATAAAAAAGGAGATTACAACTTTTTGCATCCCAACAACCATGTCAACTGTTCTCAATCTACAAATGATGCTTATCCATCGGCTTTTAGAATTGCACTTTACATGAAAATGGAGCGTTTTATTAAAACATTAGAAGGTTTAGAAGTTGCTTTTGCTGCAAAAGGAGAAGAGTTTAAAAGCGTTTTAAAAATGGGAAGAACCCAATTGCAGGATGCTGTACCAATGACTTTAGGACAAGAATTTAAAGCGTATGCAACAACAATAGGCGAAGATGTAAAAAGATTAAAAGATGCCCAAAGTTTGGTTCTGGAAATTAATATGGGAGCCACAGCAATTGGTACAAGAGTAAACGCACCAGAAGGATACCCTGAAATTTGCGTTAATTACTTAGCCAAAGAAGTAGGAATTCCGTTAACACTTTCTCCGGATTTAATTGAGGCAACTGTTGATACAGGAGCTTACGTTCAAATTATGGGAACCTTGAAAAGGACTGCTGTAAAAATTTCTAAAATATGCAACGATTTAAGATTATTGAGTTCAGGACCAAGAACAGGTTTTAACGAAATCAATTTGCCGGCACGTCAGCCTGGATCTTCTATTATGCCCGGAAAAGTAAATCCTGTAATTCCAGAAGTAGTAAATCAGACTTGTTTTTATGTAATAGGTCAGGATTTAACCGTTACTATGGCCGCCGAAGCAGGACAATTGCAGTTGAATGTAATGGAACCTGTTATTGCTTTCGCCATGTTTACATCGTTAGATTACCTTTCAAACGCTATTCAGACTTTAATTGATAAATGTATCATAGGGATTACGGCAAATGTAGATCATTGCTACAATATGGTTATGAATAGTATTGGAATTGTAACGCAGCTTAATCCAATTTTAGGGTATGAAGTAAGTGCCAGTATTGCCGGAGAAGCTTTAAAAATGAATAAAAGCGTACATGAAATTGTAGTGGTCGAAAGGCAATTGATTACACAAGAAAAATGGGATGAAATTTATTCATTAGACAACTTAATCAATCCTAAGTTTATCACAAAATAGAAAATTTTATCAGATTAGTTTATACAAGCCATCAATTTTTTATTGGTGGCTTTTTTTTACATCGTATTAGTGTTTTTTTTAGTAAATATATTCTGTAAAATATTGAAAATAAGGCATATATTTACATAACGATTGAATATTATTTATGAAAAATTAAAACTTGCAAATGGTAAAATTTTTAAAAAATAATTATTTTCATCATCAGTATAAAATCTTAGGGGTACTCTTTTTTATGGCGTTCAGTTCTATAGCACAAACCCAAACATCCAATCCTGAATCATGTACGCCCAAAACAATCTTGGAAATCTTTAAAAAGAAAGATTCAGTTTATGTTGTTAAACCCACAAAAAATAATTTCTTCTTAGTTATTCCGGCAATTGGTTCACAGCCTGCAACGGGCTTTTTTTTTGGCGGAGTAGCGCAATATACTTTCAAAGGAAAACAGGAATCAGATAAATATTCTATCGCCAATCTAGGTATTACCTATACCACAAAAAAACAATTACTGGTAAATGTCAAAAATAATATTCTGCTCAAAAACAATAGAATATTTTTAAGTGGTGATTATCGATTATATATTTTCTCGCAGCCCAATTATGGATTAGGAACTGATATTATTCCAAATCACAGCAAAAAAAATAACTTTAGCATCGATTCTATTGCTCAGCCTATGGATTATGATTATTTTAAATTTCACCAGACTGTATCTTTTGAAGTTTATAAAAATTTTTATGTTGGCGGAGGAATAAATCTCGATTGGTATTCGAGCATAAAAGATAAAGATCTCGATGTAGAAAATGGCCAATACACTTATCACTATGACTACAGCCAAAAGCACGGATTTAGTGATTTAGAATATTTTTTAAATGGGGTAAGTTTCAATTTAGTTTATGATTCCAGAGACAATCAGGTAAATTCTACACGCGGTTGGTTTGCTAATATCAACTATCGTTTTAATCCGGTTTTGTTTAACAATCAGGATTACAGTAACGTTCTGTATGCAGAGTATCGCCATTTTATACCAGTTTCCAGCAAGGATGCTCGATATATTTTGGCATTTTGGACGTATGGGCAATTTGTAACGCGCGGAAAGGTTCCGTATTTAAATTTACCTGCAATAGGCTGGGATCAACGCAGCCGAAGCGGAGAAGGGTATACTCAGGGATTATTTAGAGGAAATGGATTGATCTATTTATCGACAGAATTCAGGTTCCCAATTACCTGCAATCAAATGTTTAGTGGTACCGTTTTTACCAATTTTGTAACTGAAAGTAATGGCGATAACAATACGGCTCTTTTTAAATCAGTTCAGCCTACTGCCGGAATTGGTTTGCGTATTTTGATCGATAAAAAAACAAGGACCAATTTAATTTTAGATTATGCGTGGGGAAATAATTCAAAAGGATTTTATCTAAATGCAGGAGAAACTTTTTAAAAGGATAAATGATTCTTAAAAAGGCAAAAGCATCCAACACTAGCGAATGCTTTTTTTTGTTACTGAAAGTTATTGTTCATAATTAAATCATAATTTATAACTATTGTGATTTAAATTTTTGATGGCAATCCTTATTTTTGTTATTCATACTTTAATCAACATGAAATTACTAATAGTCGAAGACGAACCAAATCTTTTATCGATTTTACGCAAAGGATTTGCCGAAAACAATAACGAAGTTAGTGTGGCTATGGATGGCACAACGGCTCTGGAAATGCTTCATAACTATAATTTTGATGTTGTAATTTTAGATGTAATGCTTCCGGATATTAACGGAATAGAAATTTGCAGACGTCTGCGTGCCAGCAAGAATTTTGTTCCTGTTTTGCTTTTAACAGCCCTTGGAACTTCAGAAAATATTGTAACGGGACTTAATGCCGGTGCCGATGATTATTTGGTAAAACCGTTTAAATTTGGAGAACTTGATGCACGTGTAAACGCTTTAAACAGAAGAGCACATCAGGAAACCGAAAAAATTGATACAATAACAGTTGGTGATTTAGAGATAAACGGACGAGCAAAAACGGTAAAAAGAGACGGAGAATCGATAATTTTAACCGCAAAAGAGTTTAAATTACTCTATTATTTAGCCAAAAATTCCGGACGAATAGTATCACGAGATCAAATTCTGGACAATGTCTGGGATATTAATTTTGATATGAACACTAATGTTGTAGATGTTTATATTACCTATTTAAGAAAAAAAATAGATAAACCTTTTGAAACCAAACTTATTCATACCATGAAAGGTTTAGGTTATGTCATAAAGCCATAAAATGGATATAAGAAAAAAAATTACTTATACTTATGTAGCACTTTCAACCTTTAGTACACTTTTATTGTGTATTATCGTTTTTGTCTTGTTTCGGGAAAACAACAGATACCATTTCCTGAAACGATTAGAAGACAGAGCTAAAATTGTGGCGTCAATTCATTTTCAAAATGATCCTGAAAAAAGCAAATACTATCGCGAATTAAAAAAAAACGGTCTTGAAGAACTTATCGAAGAAGAAGAATTTGTTCTTAAGATAAACAGTGCCAATAGTTTCGACTACAATACCAATCTTAATTTGCCTAACGAGTTTTATACCAATGTTCTCAGAACCGGCGAAGATTATTATGAAATTAACAGTAAGTATTATCTAGGACAGGTTTTTAAAGAAAACAATCAAAAATACATTGTAATAGTAGGGGCAAGAGACCGCAGAGGAAAAACTACAGCTATTTTTATTGCCAAAATATTAGTTTTTGGAGGTTTTGGCTTCATCCTTTTAGCCTTCTTTTTAGGGCGCTTCCTGGCAAAACGTGTCATTAATCCGGTAGCAAGAATTACAAAGGAAGTAAATAGAATTAGTGCTTCGAACCTGCATAACAGATTACCAGCAGTCAAAAATTCAGATGAAATTTCAGATCTTACCGAGACCTTCAATGATATGTTGGATCGTTTAGAAACCTCTTTTGAAATTCAGGCTAATTTTATCAATAATGCTTCGCACGAATTAAAAACGCCAATAACAACCATTATTGCCGAGTCTGAAATTATGCTTCTTAAAGAAAGAGACGTTTCAGAATATATCCAGTCTTTAGAGAATATTTATAGTCAGGCATCCAAATTAGGAAACCTGACAGAAAGTTTATTAAAACTAACACAAACAGGTTACGATGGCAAAAAACAAGTATTAGACATTGCCAGAATCGACGAGTTATTAATGGATGTAAAATCAGATCTTGATAAAATTTATCCTGATAACCGTGTTAGTATGAAATTTAATTTTGCTCCCAAAGATTCTAATCTGTTACTGATTCCCTGCAACAAACCACTTTTAGAGCTTGCTATTAATAATATTGTTACAAATGGTGTAAAATATTCAGACAACAACGAAGTATTTGTAACGCTTTCTGCCAATCAGGAAATGATTAAAATTGCTATAAATGATATTGGTATTGGTATTCCGCCAGAAGATATTCCGCATTTGTATGAACCTTTCTTTAGAGGAAAAATTGCAACTAAATATATTGGTTACGGTTTAGGGCTTCCGTTGGCGTCAAAAATTATCCGCATGCACGATGGCGAAATACAAGTGCAATCCGAGCAAAATAAAGGAACTATTGTAACTATTGTTTTCAAGAAATCAAAAATAAAGAAAATTGACATTAAAAATTCTAATGTTGAATCTTAGAAAGTTCTAATTTTAAATTAAGACCCTTCTAATTTTGAGGTAGTTATTTTGTATGTATAAACTAAACGATTATACACATGAAAAATTTCCTTATACCTACCACTTTAAAAGATGATACTATTTTTGCTGTAAAATCAGCAGTAAATCAGGCAAAATCATCAGGTTGTGAAATCATTTTAATGATGGTTTCTGATGCTCCAGATACTTTTTCATCTTCAGGTTATTTGCGCGAAATGCGTACAGGACTAACCAATAGTCAGGAACTCGTTCTGGAAACGTGCCGTTATATAATCGAGCACACACCCAATTGCAAAATAAAAGTACACAATCAATACGGACTTTCATCTCCAATCTTTAAACGTATAATTGACGTTTTCTCTGTAAAATTAGTAATTCTTACACACTCTTATAAACAAGAAACAAAAAGAATTCACCAATACCTTGTTCAATTGGCAGCAAACCAAAAATGCCCAATCTTACATTTAGGTTTAGAACAGATTAAAGATGATTTTAATAAAGCCCTTTATATCGAAAATGCAAGTGCAAATATGCATGTTAAGGATGTTCAACAATTTTTGAACGAGAATTTTTCATTCGAAATTGTAAGTCAAACCGCCAACTTCGATGATAACTACGAAAATTTTGCGCCTTATTTATCAGAAGCGATCTCAAAATACGATATCGATTTGCTGGTAGAAACCCGTAAAGGAGAAAAGATAAAATTTAAAAAAAATAAAAAAGAAAATTTAAACGATAAACTTGGACTTCCGGTTTTATCGCTTTACGAAGAATTGGCATAATACCAAGTTTTTTCAAAAAAGATAAGTTTAATTTAAACCGAAAATTATGTTATTAAAGAAAAGAATCCCAATGAAGTATGTTCTCGGAAAAATTAAAGTAGAGTTAGGTCTTGTTATGGCTTATACTATATTGTTTGAAATTTTTCACCATTATTTCATCAATGTTTCCGTAGATATTCCAATTGCAATACCTACAATGGTAGGTACAATTATATCGTTATTATTAGCTTTCAAATCCAATCAGGCTTACGACAGATGGTGGGAAGCCCGTATCATTTGGGGATCAATCGTAAACGAATCCAGAACCCTCGTAAGGCAAATGCTTACTTTTTATAAAGATCCCAGTTTTTCTGTAGAAGCAAATGAGTTTAAAGAAAATTTTACCAAAAGGCAAATTGCATGGTGTTATAGTCTTGGACAGGCTTTACGAAACAAAGATGCTATAAAACCCATCAGGGATTTTATTAGTGAAGAAGAATTGAATTTTGTAAAAAATCATCAGAATATTCCAAATGCAATATTATTGCTGCATGCCAGAGATCTTAGAATTGCCAAAAAAGACAAACGACTTAATACGTACCAACAAGTAGAAATCGATAATACACTGTCGAGATTATGTGATGCAATGGGAAAATGTGAGCGTATTAAAAACACCATTTTTCCAACGACATACAGTATGTATATCAGAATGACGTTGTGTTTGTTTATTCTGTTATTGCCATTTGGCTTAATTAGTTTATTGAGCTGGTTTGCCATTCCGTTAATTACAATTGTAGGAGGAATGTTCTTTCTGATCGAAAAAATGGCGATTCATTTGCAGGATCCTTTCGAAAACAGACCAACAGATACACCTGTAACCGCTATTGCGAATACGATCGAAAAGAATTTAATGCAGATGTTAAACGAGTATCAAAGTGAATTTGACATCATCAAAGAATTTGATCTTAAACCTGAACTTAAAAAAGCGGAAAACAACGCTTACTTTGTTTTATAATTTAAATTGATTTTGGTTTCTCAATTTGTTAGCTGGACAACGACTTCCATAACGTTGTCCGGCTTTTTTTTTAGTAACGATGAAGCAGTTTTCCTAATATTTGTATCGATTGCCTTAGTTCATTTGTCCATGGCAAACCAAAACTCAATCGCATGCAATTTGAAAATTGATCCTGAAAAGAAAAAATTCTTCCCGGTGCAATACTAATATTGTGTTGCATTGCCAAATGATAAAACGCAGCCGTATCGACATTTTTGTCCAGCTCGATCCAAAGAAAAAAACCACCCTGAGGCTGACTCACTTTTGTACCTTTTGGGAAAGATTCTAAAATCGTATTGATATAATTATTGCAATTATGATTGAGGATCTGGCGTATTTTTCGAAGATGATTTTCATAACGTCCATTTTTTAGAAAATCGCCTACAACCTCATGCGTAATAGTAGGAGAGGAGAGGGAGTGATAAATTTTATTACGCAATATTTGCTTTTTAAACTTTCCCGGCGAAACCCAGCCTACACGATAACCCGGTGCCAGAGTTTTTGATACAGAACTGCAACAAAGCACAATTCCGCTTTCGTCATACGTTTTACAATTCGTTGGTCTGCTTGAGCCAAAGTACAAATCACCGTGAATATCATCCTCAATTAGCGGAATGTTGTAGAACTCCATTAACCTTACCACTTCTATTTTATGCTCTGCCGGCATCATACTTCCGGACGGATTACTAAAGTTACTCATGAGCAAACAAAGCTTTACTTTTTTAGACGAAAGTGCTTTTTTCAACGCCTCCAATTCTATTCCTGTTGTCATATTCGTAGGCAATTCCATGATATATAATCCCAAAGATTTAGCCAATTGCAAGACACCAAAATAAGCGGGACTTTCAGTAATAATAGTATCTCCGGGTTGTGTGAGCGTCATCAGGCAATGCGATATCGCGCTGGTACAACCTGGCGTCGTAATAATATCTTCCTCTGTTAGTGATCCTCCCCAGGTAAAAGACCATTTGGCAATTTCTCTTCTCAAATTTACATTGCCTTTTACCTGTTCATAACTCGTTCCGCTATTTGGGAGTTGTCGCATCGCCTGAATCATTCCCTTGTTTAATTTAGCAATAGGAAGAAGTTCATTAGAAGGAAACCCCAAAGAAAGCATTGTAATATCAGGATCCGTCATATTGCCGTAAACCTGATCGATTAAGTCCTCCCGATCAACATTTGCACTTTTTAAAATTGGACTGCTTGGCGAAGGTTCAGGAATCGTTCTTGCCGAAATATTACTAACATAATAACCGGATTGTGGTCTGGATTCCACCAGCGATCTGCTTTCGATCTCATAATAAGCTTTGCTTACCGTACTCATGCTGTATCCTGTTTTGGCACAGACCTCCCGTATAGACGGCAGCTTATCGCCAACGCTTAAAACCCCCGATTTTATTTGCTTTTCGATCCTGTCAGCAAATTGCAGATATAAGTAATTTGAATTTTTCATAAAAAAAAACTGTTATGGTGCAATTTACAAAAACTGTATCTGTATTGCTATTTTATTTTTTAGAAATTTGTTTTATAGAAAACGAACCAAAACTAAAATTTCGTGAAAACAACAAAATACTACATAGCTGCCATTACCTGTTTTGTGATCTGGGGCTTTTTTAGTTTGGTTTTAAGACCAATACATGATTATGCTTCATTGGATATATTATTCTACCGCGTTTTTAGTTGTAGTATTCTAATGTTGCTTATTGCTTTTACCTTTAAAAGAAAAAGTATAAAAGAAGCCATAAAAACCTTTAAAGCATTACCAACTTTCGAGAAACGAAAAACAGTTTTATTGAATATTGGAGGGAGCGTTTTTTTAATGGCAAATTGGTTTACATTTATTTATGTAATGAATCATGTTAGCGTAAAAGCAACTTCGTTAGCCTATTTAGTTTGCCCAATTTTGACCACATTACTCGCTTATTTTATTTTGCACGAAAAACTAAGCAAAACACAATGGATCGCAGTTGGATTAAGCATTTCAGGCTGTATGCTTTTATCGTATGCCAACATAATGGACATGTTTTTTAGTATCATTATAGGGTCTACTTATGCATCTTATCTTGTAAGTCAGCGGGTTAATAAAGGTTTTGACAAGTTTATAATCCTGACCTTTCATATTACCTTGGCAGCTTTGGTTTTACTGCCATTTTATCCGGTTTATAGTGGTCCGGTTCCAACAGAATTTAAGTTTTATTTCTGTATCGAAACCATTGCCATTTTGTTTACCATTTTCCCGCTGTTTCTTAATTTATATGCCCTTTCAGGTATTAATTCATCAACCGTGGGAATGCTTTTAAATATTAATCCAATGATTGCTTTTCTATTGGCGATGTTTCTTTATAAAGAACCATTTGGACTTGTACAGGTTATCGCTTACGGAATTGTTTTTCTGGCAGTCTTAGTTTTTAATTCACATCATATTTTTGCGCTTAAGCAAAGGTTTGTCACAATATCCAAAGATTCTAAGTAATTAATGGTTTGTTATATATTTTTATTGGTTTAAAATATAAATTACCAGAATCTTAACAGGATGTTTAAACAGGAATGAGTATTTTCATTCCTGTTTTTTTATGCGATCTTTTTTCGCCACAAATTTCACGAATTTTCACGAATTTTCGCGAATTTTTTAATCTGCTCAATCTGCTCAATCTGCGTGAACTTTTTTACGATGTGATAAGCAATAGTAGAGAACAATTAATTAGTGAAAATTCGTGAAATTCGTGGCAAAAAATAATAATCTGTGGCAAAAAAAAATATACAAACTGAACAACTATTTATATGAAAAATACCAAATTACAAGCCTTTACTCCGTTATTTTATTTAGTATGGTCTGATGATTTACTGACTCAAAAAGAGTTTACAACCATTCAGAAATTTATCAATGATCTGACCTGGCTTTCGCCCGAAGAAAAGCAACAATTGCTTGCAAGAGTAGATATTTCGAATCCGCCTTCGCGTAATGAACTTGCACAATGGAAACTGGATATTGAAAACAGCATTCAGAATAAAACAGATATAAAATCGATATTTGATATTGCAGAAGCCCTGTCAGAAAAAGATGTAGACATCTCGACCTTACAATCAGATTTTATAAAGCTCGAAAATGACCTCGGAATTTTGGGCGAAGAAGCGCTTCAGAATTTTAAAACAAAAGCCAATTCTTTTACAGCAAATTCTCAAACAAACGCTGATTTTGATATTCAAAAAATAACAGCTATTTTAAATGGTAAAGAAGCTGCTATCATCAACAAAGTAAAATTGGTTATTTCGAGACCTGAATTTGCTTACGAAACTTCGACAGATATAAACGTTTACCGCCAAACGGTATACAATTGGTGTAAAATTCTGGCCGAAGAAAATCTCGGAAATATGGCATATCCAAAACAATATGGAGGAGGAGAAAACATAGCCGATTATTTTGCAATTATGGAAACCTTAAGTTATCATGATTTAAGTCTGGTAATAAAATTTGGTGTTCAGTTTGGACTTTGGGGTATGAGCGTTCAATCGCTGGGAACAGAGAAACATTATGCCAAATACTTAAAAGATATTGGATCCTTAAAAATTCCGGGTTGTTTCGCCATGACCGAAACACATCATGGTTCAAACGTAAAGGGATTAGAAACTACAGCTACATATAATCATAGCAATCAAACTTTTACAATTCATACCCCTAATAAAAATGCCCAGAAAGAATATATTGGCAACGCTGCGGTTCATGGACAAATGGCAACTGTTTTTGCAAAACTGATTATCGACGATCATGATTATGGTGTGAATGCCTTTGTGGTTCCGTTGCGAGATACAAACGGAAACACTTTAAGCGGCGTTACGATTGGCGATTGCGGACATAAAATGGGATTAAACGGGGTGGATAAC
Source organism: Flavobacterium araucananum (assembly GCF_002222055.1). Classification (GTDB taxonomy): domain Bacteria; phylum Bacteroidota; class Bacteroidia; order Flavobacteriales; family Flavobacteriaceae; genus Flavobacterium; species Flavobacterium araucananum. Next base: position 74,704 of record NZ_MUGS01000062.1, on the reverse strand, counting down.
GGAACCATTAGTTTTGATCACGTAGTGATTCCTAAAGAAAATATGCTCGATCGTTTTGCTTCTGTAAATGAGAAAGGCGAATTTCAAAGCCCGATCCCGAGTGACAACAGGCGATTTTTTACGATGTTAGGAACTTTGGTTGGAGGACGAATCGGGATTCCGCGGTCAGCATTGGCAGCAGCAAAATCCGGGTTAACAATTGCCATTCGATACAGTGATCAGCGAAGACAATTTGGTCCCGAAGGAGGATCTGAAGTGCCAATTTTAAATTACAGAATGCACCAGCGTCGCTTGATTCCGCCTTTGGCTAAAACCTATGCCGTTCATTTTGCTTTGCAATATCTGACAAATCGTTTCCTGAATAAAACCGAAGCCGAAATGCAGGAAATTGAAGCCCTGGCAGCAGGAATGAAATCCTATTCGACCTGGAGTACAAGAGACATCCTGCAGGAATGCCGCGAAGCCTGTGGCGGAAAAGGATATTTGTCTGAAAACCGAATCGATGCTTTAAAAAATGATACCGAAATATACACGACTTTCGAAGGGGATAATACTGTTTTAATGCAATTGGTTGCTAAAAATCGTTTGTCGGAATTTAGAAAATCGTTTGGAGAAATGGGGGCTGCCGGAATCATTAATTATGTGTACGAAAATGCTAAAACAGCCCTTACCGAAAAAAATCCAATTGCAACCCGCAAAACAGATGATGAACATTTATTAGACGAAGAGTTTCATTTGCAGGCTTTTGTTCACAGAGAAAAAACAATATTGGCATCAGCAGCACGACGAATTAAAAAATTAGTCGATGGCGGTTTAGAACCTTATGACGCTTTTAATGTCGTGCAGCATCAAATGATCGATGTTGCTCAGGCGTATTTAGAAAGAGTAGTGCTGGAACAATTTCAATTGGCAATAAAAGCAGTAGAGGATATTAAATCAAAAGAAATATTGATAAAACTCAATCATCTTTACGCGCTTTCGCAAATAGAAAAAAACAAAGCCTGGTATCTCGAAGATGGTTATATGGAAGCCGTAAAAACCAAAGCTATCCGTAAAATGGTCAATCAGCTTTGTTGGGATATTCGACCTGATGCCGTTTCATTAGTCAATGCTTTTGATATTCCGGAGAGTTGTCTTGCTGCGCCAATTGCTGTGGGGTTTTGAGAGGGGAAGAGGGAAGAATAAAGAGGAAAGAGGAAAGAATAAAGAGGGAAGAATAAAGAGGGAAGATGAAAGAGGGAAGAAAATAGAGAATAGAATTTTTTCTTGTTTAAANNTTTAAACAAGAAAAAATTCTTTCTAATCCTTCTAACCTGTGGCAAAAAAATGAGCTATTTTTAACAACAAACAACAACTGTCATTACTTTTATTATATCACGAAGCGTGTTAAATCATCGTTTTATTAAAATAAGTCGCTTTTTCGAAGTCTTTTATATTGATCGAAATTACTGGAACTTCGGGTAAAATTCTATTCAGTTGGTTTACAATTACTTTTGATAGTTTGCTTTTTTGATCTGTATCACGACCTTCCATGATATAACTAAAAACGTGAATGAAATCATCCAGAGAATTTCCGTTATTATAATATGTAAAAGGATTAATACGCACCTTAATTTCAGATGCAACAAAGAGTCCGGTAGATAATGCGGCATCAAAAACTTCCTGCATAATATCATCTGCAGATTTTAAACGTATAACATTCTCAGAGCAATCAATAATAAAGTGAGGCATTTGTACAGCGTTTTAGAGTTTAGAAATTGAGTTCTCTCAAATTTACGAAATTCAAAATTTACCACTCATAAATAATTCATTTTTATAGGCACACTTTCTTATATTTGTAAGTCTCATTATAGCTGTAAATTTGTTTTGAAAAATTATCTATTGCTTTTTTTGTTTGTTTTTTTAAGTATTCCTGTTTATCCATCAGACAGTACAGATACTATTTTATCAAAGCTTAACGATGCGCTTCGAAATAAAGGGCAGTATGTGAGGCTTAAAGAAGAGCGTATTTTGAACTTTAAAAAGATAAAGTCAGATAATTTGTCTAAAGAACAAGAATACAATTACAACAAAACCCTATATACAGAGTATCAGAAATTCAATTCAGATTCGGCTATTTTTTATGTAAAAAAGAATCTGAAAATTGCTACGGATCTTCAAAATAAAGAGTTACTAAACTTAGCCAATCTACAATTGGTAACCTTATATTCGTCTTCAGGAAAATACAGGGAATCCGAAGCTCTTTTAAAAAACATCGACAAAAAAACATTGTCAAAACCATTGCTTCAAAATTATTACATTGCTTATCGGGAATTTTTTGAGCACTATGCCGCCAATAGTTACGACATAAAATACATTGAGCAAATACAAATGTACCGCGATTCTTTACTGACCGTTTTAGAACCTAATACGCTAATCTATCAGGTCACTAAAATCCAGCAGATAATGTCTCAGAAAAAATTTAAAATTGCTGAGAAACAGTTATTAGAATTATTTGCAAACATTAAAGAGGACAATGCGCAATATGCTATGGTAACTTATCTTTTGGGTAGTATCTATGAAGCGGGCCATCAATTAGAATCCAGAAAAAAATACTATGCGCTTTCTGCAACTTCAGACATTAAAAATGCCAATAAAGACAATGCATCGTTACAGGAATTAGCCTTGGTTTTTTACCAGATTGGCGATGTCGATATGGCGTACAAATTGACACAGTCGGCAATTGAAGATGCCTTGTATTGCAACGTTCAGTTTCGTACCTTATTAATGTCTGAGGTTTATTCGATTATCAATACCGTTTATCTCGAGAGAGAAGCGCAACGAAAAACCGAATTACAACTTTATCTGTTATGCATCAGCTTACTTTCGGCATTTTTGCTTGTAGCCATTATTTATGTATACAAACAAATGAAAAAGGTATCCAGAATACGGGGAGAACTTTTTATAACAAGTCAAAAACTGGCAGAGTTAAATAAAGACATTACAGAAACGAACAATCAGTTGCAGGAACGTAACGCACAATTGTCTGAATCCAATCATATTAAAGAAGAATATATAGCACATTTTTTCAGTCTTTGTTCGACCTACATCAATAAGCTGGAAAATTATCGTATTATTTTAAACAAAAAAGCCACTGCAAAACAGTTTGATGAAATTTATAAAATGCTAAAATCAACCACTTTGGTAGATAATGAACTCGAAGAATTGTATAAGAATTTTGATATTATCTTTCTTAATTTATACCCCACTTTTGTAAAAGATTTTAATGCACTTTTGATCAAAGAAGAACAAGTTGTTTTAAAACAGGGAGAATTGCTAAATACGGAACTTCGAATTTTTGCTTTGATTCGTTTAGGAATTAATGACAGTGTAAAAATTGCTGCCTTTTTGCGGTACTCTTTAAGCACGATCTATAATTATCGAACCAGAGCACGAAATAAAGCCGCAGTTTCTCGAAATGATTTTGAAGAAATGATCCTAAAAATTGGTTTAATTTCCTTGAAAGTCTAATTATTTATTTTAAAATCACTACTTTTTTTGAGGTTTAATTTTTGTTAATAAATTGATAATCAAACATTTGGTTTTTTATTTCACTACTTTTTTTCGTTTAAAAATTCAAAACGAACTATAACGTTTTAGCTTTACAGTATTATTAAAAAGGTTGTAAAGACTTTATGCGATCTTTAGATTATAAATTAAATGCTTTAATAAATTAATAGTTATGTTTAAAAACGTTAAAACAATTGTTGTTTTACTTTTGTTGAGCTCGATTGGTGTGAATGCACAGAATAAAGTTCCGGTTTATCTTGATGATAAAAAGCCTATGAATGAGCGTGTCGAAGATGCGCTTAAAAGAATGACAACAGAGGAGAAAATTGCGATGATTCATGCGCAATCTAAATTTAGTTCACCGGGTGTAAAACGTTTAGGAATTCCTGAAAACTGGATGACTGACGGACCTCACGGAATTCGTACGGAAGTTTTATGGGACGAATGGGATCAGGCTGGCTGGACAAACGATTCTTGTATCGCCTTTCCGGCTTTAACAGCACTTGCTGCAACCTGGAACAAAGAATTATCTTCTTTATACGGAAAATCTATTGGAGAAGAGGCACGTTACCGTAACAAAAATGTATTATTAGGACCCGGAGTTAATATCTACAGAACACCATTAAACGGTCGTAACTTCGAGTATATGGGCGAAGATCCTTTTTTGACTTCAAAAATGGTGGTTCCTTATATAAAAGGAGTTCAGTCTAATGGAGTTGCTGCGTGCGTTAAACACTTTGCATTAAACAATCAGGAAACAAACCGTAACTCTGTAAATGTAATTGTTGATGATCGTGCCTTGTACGAGATTTATCTTCCGGCTTTTAAAGCAGCTGTTCAGGAAGGTGACGCTTGGGCAATCATGGGATCATACAATAAATATAAAGGTCAGCAATGTTGTCATAACGAATTTTTGCTTAATGATATTCTTCGCGGAGAATGGGGTTTTAAAGGTGTTGTAGTATCAGATTGGGGAGGAGTAAACGACACAAAACAAGCCATTCATAACGGTCTTGATATGGAGTTTGGTTCCTGGACAAACGGACTTTCATGGGGAACAAGTAATGCTTATGACAACTACTTTCTAGCCAAACCTTACTCTGAAATGATTAGAAAAGGAGAGATTGGAACAAAAGAGTTAGACGAAAAAGTACGTCGTATTTTACGTTTATCGTTTTTAACCACTATGGACAGAAACAGACCTTTTGGATCTTTTGGTACAGAGGAGCATGCTAAAGCAGGTCTTAAAATTGCCGAAGAAGGAATTGTATTGCTACAAAATAACAACAATATTTTACCAATTAACCTTTCTAAAACAAAGAAAATTGCTGTTATTGGCGAAAATGCAATCAAAATGATGACAGTAGGCGGAGGAAGCTCTTCGCTTAAAGCAAGATATGAAATTACACCTCTTGAAGGATTAAAAAAGAGAATTGGAAATGAGGCCGAAATCGTTTATGCTCGTGGTTATGTAGGAGATCCTACCAGTAATTATAACGGAGTTGTAGCAAAAGTAAGTTTAGAAGAAAAACGCTCTGCTGCAGAATTGACTGCCGAAGCTTTGAAAATTGCCAAAGATGCTGATATTGTTATTTTTATTGGAGGTTTAAACAAAAGCGAAAATCAGGATGACGAAGGACACGATCGCAAAGAATTGGGACTTCCTTACAATCAGGATAAATTAATAACAGATTTAGTTAAAGTAAATAAAAATGTAGTTTTTGTAAATGTTTCAGGAAATGCTGTGGCAATGCCGTGGGTAAAAGAAGTTCCGGGAATCGTACAAGGATGGTTTTTAGGTACAGAAGCAGGAAATGCTTTGGCAGCTGTTTTGGTTGGAGATGTAAATCCTTCCGGAAAACTAACATTTACTTTCCCTGTAAAATTATCAGATAATGGAGCACATGCTTTAGGAGAATTTCCGGGAGGAGCAGATGTTACGTACAAAGAAAGCATTTTTGTAGGTTACCGTTGGGCAGACAAACAAAAAGTAAAACCGTTATTCTCTTTTGGTCATGGTTTAAGTTACACAACTTTTGAGTACGGAAAAGTAACAGCAGATAAAAAACAAATAGCTGCCGGAGATCAAATTACATTCTCTGTTAAAGTAAAAAATACAGGAACAAGAGAAGGTTCAGAAGTAGTTCAGCTTTATATCAGCGATTTAAAATCTTCATTGCCACGTCCGATAAAAGAATTAAAAGGATTCGAGAAAATTGTGCTAAAAGCAGGAGAAGAAAAAACGGTAACTTTTACGGTAGACAAAACAGCTTTAAGCTTTTTTGATGATAAAAAACACGACTGGGTTGCAGAACCGGGAGCTTTTGAAGCAATTGTTGGGGCATCGTCTACAGATATAAAATCAAAAGTGGGCTTCTCACTTCAATAATTTCATTATTTCTAAATTGGTTGGTTGTAAAGCTGCAAGTGTAAAAAGTTGCAGCTTTGCTTTTAAAAAGACTAACCAACAAAGAAAACTAACCATTTAACCACCAAAAAAATATTTTTATGAGTTCAACTTCTACTGATATTCAACCCAAAAAACATTATGAAATTCTTGATGGACTGCGCGGAGTAGCCGCAATTTTAGTTGTTATTTTTCACATTCTGGAAGCACATAACGAAGGAAGCCGTTTCAAACAAATCATCAATCACGGTTATCTTGCCGTAGATTTCTTTTTTCTGTTATCAGGATTTGTAGTCGCTTATGCTTACGACGATCGCTGGGCAAAAATGACGCAATGGGAATTTTACAAACGCCGTTTAATTCGTTTGCAACCCATGGTAATTATGGGTATGATTATAGGAGCCATATTCTACTATTTTCAAGCCTCGGGAGTATTTCCTCAAATTGCCGGAATGGCCGTTTGGAAAGTGATTTTAACAATGGTAATAGGGTTTACATTATTACCCATTCCGCCATCATTAGAGATAAGAGGCTGGGGCGAAATGCACCCGCTTAACGGTCCCGCATGGTCCCTTTTTTTCGAATATATTGCCAATATACTTTATGCAGTATTATTTCGTAAATTCTCTAATAAAGTTTTGGGATTCTTTGTTTTGCTATTTGCCGCAATGCTCATTAATTATACCGTTTTTGGACCCAAAGGAGATGTGATAGGAGGTTGGTCTTTAAACTTAGAGCAATTAAATGTTGGTTTTACCCGTTTATTATATCCCTTTTTTGCAGGAGTTTTATTGTCCCGTTTAGGCAAGTTAATCCATGTAAAAGGAGCATTCTGGATTTGCAGTATCATGATCATCGTTATTTTTGCGATACCAAGAATAGGCGACGAAAATAGTTTATGGATGAATGGTTTGTACGAATCATTTTCTATAATTCTTTTATTTCCGCTAATTGTTGCTATAGGAGCTGGAGGTGAAATCAAAAATTTACTTTCGGTTAAAATATGCAAAGCCTTAGGAAATATTTCATATCCAATTTATATCATACATTATCCCCTTATTTACTGGTATACCGCTTGGGTAATTGATAATAAAGTGAGCTTAAAAGACGGTTACCTTACAGGAATCGGAGTTTTGGCTGCCAGTATTCTAATTGCCTTTTTGTCTTTGAAATTATACGATGAACCTGTACGCAATTGGCTTCAGAATAAGTTTCAAAAAAGGAGCAAAGTGGTATAGAAAAGGTGCAAAGGTGCAAAGGCTCAAAGTAGCAAAGGATCAGAGAGCGAACTTTGTCTCTTTGAGATTTGACGTCTGAGCCTAAAAAAAGGGATGAAACCTTATGGTTTCATCCCTTTTATATTTAGTTCAATCAAGGAAACCTTTGTCCCTCTGAACCTTTGCATCTTTGTACCTTTTAAAAAAAAACTTATTCTAAAACCAATGCACCCAAAGCTTCTTTACTAAAACCTTTTAATTCATCTGTTTTACCAGCTTTGATTTTGGCCACCCAATTAGGGTCAGATAAAAGAGGTCTTCCAACTGCAACCAAATCAAAATCGCCTCTGTCGAAACGTCTGTTTAATTCTTCTAAAGAAGTTGGTTGAGAACTTTCTCCGGCAAAAGCTCCAAAGAAATCACCAGAAAGTCCAACAGAACCTACTGTAATAGTTGGTGCTCCCGTAACTTTTTTAGCCCATCCGGCAAAATTCAGGTCAGATTCTTCAAATTCAGGTTCCCAGAATCTACGTTGCGAACAGTGCAAAATATCAACTCCGGCAGCAACAAGAGGTGTAAGCCAGGCTTCTAATTCTTGCGGATTTTTGGCCAGTTTATAATTATAATCAGAAGGTTTAAATTGAGAAAAACGCATGATTACAGCAAAATCATTCCCCACTTGTCGTCTAATTTCTTTTACCACTTCGATAGCAAAACGATTACGTTCCGGAAGCGTTTTTCCGCCATAGCTATCCGTACGTAAATTAGTTTCGGCTCTAAAGAACTGGTCGATAAGGTAACCATGAGCACCGTGAATTTCGATGGTATCAAAACCTAGTCTTTTAGCATCGGCAGCAGCTTTTCCAAAAGCAAGAATAGTATCTTCAATATCTTTTTCAGACATTGTATTTCCGTTACTAAAATCTGGTCGGTTTAATCCTGACGGACCTTCAAAAGGTACCGGCGGAACCCATCCTGAGTGGTGATTGTCCATGATACCCATGTGCCAGATTTGTGGTCCCATTTGACCTCCGGCAGCATGAACTTCCTCAATCACTTTTTTCCATCCTTTTAGAGATTCATCTCCATAAAAGTGAGGTACATTTCCATCATTTGATGACGAAGGTCTGTCGATAACAGTTCCTTCAGATAGTATTAAACCAACTTCGCCTTCGGCTCTTTTTTGATAGTAAGCAGCTACTTCATCAGTTGGTACTCCGTTTGGAGAAAAAGAGCGCGTCATTGGCGCCATTACGATTCGATTTCTAAGATTTAACGTTTTTAAGTTAAATGGCGAAAACAGGTTGTTTGTACTCATAGTAATTTACAAATTAGATTGGATTAATTTACTGAGTGCTTCAAAGGCACCTTCGTTACGTTTATAGTAAGTCCATTGTCCAACACGCTTAGATTCTATAAATCCGGCACGTTGCAAAATAGAAAGATATTCAGAAACTGTCGATTGCGTTAAACCGGCTTTTGCCTGAATTTGACCCACGCAAACCCCGTGCTCAAATCCTGCATGCTGGAGTTGATCCGGAAAGTTTATTTCAGGTTCTTTTAGCCATTCCAGCATTTGCAATCTGGACTTATTAGATAATGCTTTAAAGATTTCTATATTTTCCATGGCGCAAATATATCGACTTTTCCCGATATACCAATTAAGGAAATAATATTTAGCAAAAATTTAAGATAGGGAACCTAAAATAAAGGAAGATTTAATAAAGAAAATTTATATTTGCGAGATTAAAAAAGCCCCAATAAATAAACGTAATCAAAACCATGAAAAAAACTTTACTCATTTTAGGATTTTTATGTTGCATCATAACAAGTTCAAAAGCTCAGGTTGTAGGAACTGATATAGGCGATATTGCACCAGAAATTGATCTTCCGGATCCAAAAGGCAATAACGTCGTGTTATCTTCTTTAAGAGGAGAGTTGGTATTAGTTGATTTCTGGGCATCCTGGTGCGGACCTTGCATTAAGGAACAACCGCAATTGATAAAATTATACAATACATATCCTGATAAATTCTCTATTTACAGCGTTTCTATGGATACCAAAAAACCGCTTTGGCTGGCAGCAATTGCAAAACAAAAATTGCCATGGACACAAGTAAGCGATTTAAAATACTGGAAATCTCCCGTTATTGGCGATTATATGTTGCAAGCAGTACCATTGAACTTTTTAATTGACAAAAACGGAATTATCGTGGCCAAAAACATTCATGGCAATGCATTGAACGAAATGGTTAAAAGTTTACTCACACCACAGTAAAAATCGAAAGTAATAAAAACTTTGAGTATATTGCTATTTCAAAATAAAAGAAATAATACAAAATCTCAATTTAAACTATGATACAAAAGTCGATACTATTATTTTTTATTCTGTTTTCATTCAATTGTAAAGCACAAACAATAGAAACAGTTAATAAATTAAAAACGTCCTATCAGCATTGTTTGGATAGCGGGAATGGTATGAAAAATTGTTCGATTGATTATTACAATCAATCTGATAGTTTACTGAATGTTGCGTACAGGAATCTAAAATTGAAATTAAGTTCTAAAGAGCAATCGAAACTAAAAAAAGAACAATTAGACTGGATCAAAAAACGAGATTTATATTTTGAAAAAGTATATTCGGATACCAAAAAAGAAGGTCATTTTGCAGAAGGAAGCAGTGATTTTGATATGGTTGTTTTTGACGAAAAAGCAAATTATGTTTTCGCCAGAGTAAGAGAACTTATCAAACGAATATAAAATTGTTGTAAAGAATTGATCAAATGGAATCAAAACTCAGTTTATCTGAATTTCGCAAAAGATTAGAAAACAATACTGAAATAGGTTCTCTAAAAGTAAATCCAAGTCTTTTTAGAATATTTCCCAGATTTAGCGGGAATAAACCTTTTTATGGACTTTTTAATGATAAAAGCTTCCGTTTAACGATCAATTCAACCACATGACCAACCTATTTTATAATAAGAGGCACTTACAAAAATGTTAATAATGTGCTTAAAGTAACTTACATTATCGAACCTAACAGTAAATTTCAGCTGCTTTGGGTAAGATTTTTTCCGGTAGTTTGTTTGATTGCAATTAATGTATTTTTTCTTTTTTTTGGCAGGGGTCTTAGAAAAGCAACTACAATTGTTAGTTTGTTTTTGCTTGTTCTAATTTTTTATTCGAGATGGAAAGAAGAAAGAAAGTGGAAAAAATTAGAGCGAACTTTTGTCCGGATTTTTGAGATCAAGAATTAATTCCTCAGTCAAAACTTCGGGATAATAAACTAATTTGTGTATTAGAATTTAAAAAAGATCTTTTATTTAGTTCGTAATCCTGAAACGATTAGTTCAATCTCTCTTCATGATTTCTCACTCCGCCATAATTATTTCTCAATAATTCTCTTACCTGAAATTGAGTTTTATTTCGGGTAATATTATCCCATTCCTTAAAATCAAAAATATGTATTTCTTTAGCATTTGGGTTTGTAACAAACGAAAGCCTTGCAATAGAATATTTATAATATTTTAATTCGTGCGATATATGTCTGTTTGGGACTACAACCAGTATTGTTTCCCATTCCAGAAAGTTCTTTGGTACATCTTCTCTTTCTGTTAATCCAAGCGCTTCAAAAAAGGCAATGATCTTTTGATCATTAAGTTTATCGATTTTTTGATCGACACGTTTAATGGTGCTAATAAGTTTAGTTTCATCTTTTAGAACAGCCATAGTAATAACTCCTTTTTTTGATTTAGTTTAATTTCAATATAAAATTACATCAAAACAAAATAAATTGATAAAAGAGAGGCAATAGAATCATTCTAAATTTTAACAGTAGACTTTATGAAGCCATTTTTAAAACAGCGTAAGAAATGTTCTAAAATATTTTTGATTGTATTAAAGCACTTAATATTAGTACGATCAGCGATCATATTTTGATAAAATACTATTAATTTATTCCGTTTAAAATCTATATTTTTATCACACTAGCTAACCACACCATTTATGAAAACTATTTCTCACAAAGAAATTCTCCTGTACTGTATATTTTTAATTTCGATAAGTTCATTTGCCCAGCATAAATCAGACAGAGAACAGCTTGTAATAGATAAAGACTGGCGTTTTTCGTTTGGTCATCTATACGATACTCAAAAAGATTTTGGACACGCAGAGGGTTATTTTTCTTATTTATCTAAAACAGGTTTTGCAGATGGCCCGGCAGCACCAGGATTTGATGATCGTGCATGGCGAAAACTGGATTTGCCACACGATTGGGCTGTAGAACAATCCTTTAGCAATAAGGCAAGTTTTAGTCACGGGTTTAAAGCTGCCGGAAAAGGTTTTCCTGAAAAAAGTATTGGCTGGTACAGAAAGAAAATTACAATCCCCGAAAGCGATAAGGGTAAAATTATATCTCTAAAATTTGATGGTGTTTTTAGAAATTCCAAAGTTTTTTTTAACGGTTATTTTCTCGGCACAGAAGAAAGCGGATACAATGGTTTCGAATACGATGTTACCGCTTATGTAAATTATGGTGCAGAAAACACAATTGTAGTTCGTGCAGATGCATCTATGGAAGAGGGTTGGTTTTATGAAGGAGCAGGGATTTACAGACATGTTTATCTGCAAAAAACGAATCTGTTGCACGTGATCCAAAACGGAACGTATGTGACTTCGGAAATTACAGCAGATAATGCCCGGATTACTGCACAGGTTACCATCGAGAACAAAGGATCCTATACAGGCACAATCGAAATTTTGCAAACTATTGTAGATGCTGCCGGAAAAGAAGTTGCTAATAGTAGTGAAAATGCAACAGCACCCGATTTTTATAAAATGGCAAAATATACTTCAAAACTAAAAATTCAAAATCCTTTATTATGGGATATTGATTCTCCCAATTTATACCGTTTAATTACCCAGATCAGGCAAGAAGGTAAAATTATAGATCGTTATGAAACTAATTTCGGAATTAGAACGATTGAATTCGATCCCGAAAAAGGTTTTTTCCTAAACGGAAAAGCGGTAAAACTAAAAGGCACCAACAATCATCAGGATCATGCCGGAATAGGAACAGCGCTGCCGGATGAATTGCAATATTACCGCATAAAAAAACTCAAAGAAATGGGGTCGAATGCCTATCGTTGTTCGCATAATCCGCCAACTCCGGAATTGCTGGAGGCTTGTGATAAATTAGGAATGCTGGTGATTGATGAAACGCGTCTAATGGGAATTAACGCGTATCATCTAAACAATTTAAAACGTTTAATAGAGCGCGATCGCAACCATCCGAGTATTTTTTGCTGGTCTGTTGGTAACGAAGAATGGAATATTGAAGGCGGAATCGTTGGCGAACGCATTACAAATGTAATGCAGGGATTTAGCAAGAGTATTGATCCTACAAGGCCGGTAACGGTTGGTATAAGCAGTGGTTTTAAAAGCGGAATATCGTCTGTGGTCGAAATAATGGGCTACAATTATATAGGAAACGGAGATATTGACGCGCATAGAAATGAGTTTAAAACCCAACCCGGAATGGGAACAGAGGAGGGGTCGACTTTTGCAACCCGCGGAATTTATTTTACAGATGATGCTAAACAGTATCAAAGTGCGTATGACAAAAAACCTCGCCCAACTTTTTACAGCATCGAAGAAGGCTGGAAGTTTTATGCAACACGCCCCTATCTGGCAGGAATGTTTATCTGGACCGGTTTTGATTATCGTGGCGAACCAACACCATACGGATGGCCATCGGTTACGTCTTATTTTGGAATGATGGATGTGTGTGGTTTCCCAAAAGACAATGTGTTTTACTTAAAATCATGGTGGGGAACTGCACCGGTTTTGCATCTTATGCCACACTGGAACTGGAGCGGAATGGAGGGTAAAGAGATTGATGTTTGGGTACAATCCAATTGTGATGAAGTAGAACTTTTCCTGAACAAAAAAAGTTTAGGGAGAAAGAAAATGGAACAATACGGACATCTGGAATGGAAGGTACAATACAAGCCGGGAACTCTGGAAGCGATTGGGTATAAAAACGGTAAAAAGATCTTAACCGAAGTTCAGCAAACAACCGGAGATCCTGAAACGATTCAACTTTCCAGAGATCCGGAAAACCCTTTGAATTCAAACGTTTCTGTGGTAACAGTTGAGGTTACAGATAAAAAAGGATTGCATGTCCCGACTGCAAATAATGAAATTGAATTTGCGATAAAAGGCGGGAAAATTTTAGGCGTAGGAAACGGTGATCCAACATCATTAGAAAAAGATATTTTTATAGATGATATTAATCTTGTTGCGATTACTAATTTTGAAGAAAGAAAGCAGGTCTCTAATGCCGTTGCAAATCAATCAGTTTTAGATGATGCGAATGCCTGGACAGCAGCTTTTAAAGACAGAGATTATAAAAATCAGGCTTCGGCATATATTTATAGAGGAAGATTTGAGTTAAAAAATAATTTACAATCTAATATTGTTGATTTCTTTTATAAAAAAATTGGGGTAAACGAATCTGTGTTTGTAAACGGAAATTTAATTAATGCAAGCAAAGAGGATTCTCAAAAGTACCATCTTGACAGAACTGTTTTGAAAGAAGGAACTAATATTATTACGATAAGAGCCTCGCCTTTGCAAAAAGTAAAAGATTGGGACGTTATGAATACAGATCCCGGAATTGTAAGGATAATAACGCCATCAGAATCCTGGAAACGCAAATTATTTAATGGTTACGCACAGCTTATTATTCAAAAGGATGAAAGCGGAAGTGAGGTTATTTTGTCGGCTTCCGCCAAAGGATTAAAGGCAGGTGTTTTAAATATTGGTGAGAAGAAAAAATAGACACTAAAAGATTTAAAATGATTTTTTCTTTAGATCACTTATAAAATTGATCGAAATAAATCATTTTAAATCTGCGTTAAACTTTATTCTTAATGATCTGATATAATCATATTTGTTTTTGGTTTTTTGGATTTGTTCATTACAAATAAAAGTAACGGCAATGTTACCACAAAAAACAATCCGACCAGAAAAAAAGCATCGCGATAACTTAAGAGCGACGATTGTCGTAATACAATATTTTCCATAAGTTTGAATGCCTTAAATTTTGCTTCGTTATAGGCAAAACCTTTGCTTTGAAAATATTTTACGTAAGCATTTATTCGGTCCATTGCCAGTATATTGTATTGGTTAACATTTGATACGAGCTCGTTTCGATGTGCTGCAAATCGGTGAGCGACGTAGGTATTTATAATCGATACACCAAAAGAGCCGCCCAATTGTCGCATCATATTATTGAGTGCAGCTCCCTGACCAACGTCTTTATCGTCGAGAGATGAAACCGCCAGCATCGTAAGCGGTACAGTGAGTAAAGCCATTCCTAAGGCACGAAAAATAAGAGAAGTGGCGACTTCGGCAGCACTTGTATTTAAAGTCATTCCGGACATTCGCCAATTAAAATAGATAAACAAAAGAAATCCGGTGGCAATAATAATTACAGGCGAAACGCCTTTTTGCAAAAGCGTTCCGCAGGTTTTCAGGGCAAGCAAAGCAAATAAAGCTCCCGGAAGCAAAAGTAATCCGGTTTGATAAGGAGAAAAACTCAAAAGGCGTTGTGCCACAACAGGCGTGATGTAGATCGAAATAAACATCCCAAATCCGGTCACAAAAGTTAGAATTGCCGCGATACTCAGCGATTTGCTTTTAAGGACCCGAAGATTTACAACGGGCTTTTCGATTTTTAATTCCCAATAAATAAACATTAGTAAAGTACTAACAGCAATCACAGTTAAAATAATAATATATCTGGTTTCGAACCAATCTTCGACTTCGCCTCTTTCGAGTACAGTTTGCAAGGCGCCAACACCAATCGCTAATAAAGCAATTCCGCTCCAGTCGACTTTGGTAATTTCAGGTTTAACAGATGGTTCCCGTAGCAAAAAATAGCAGGAAATCATGACCAGAATTCCAATTGGCACATTAATTAGAAAAATCCAGGGCCAATCATAATTTTCGGTAATATAACCACCAAGAGTAGGACCAATGGTTGGGCCTATAAAAATTCCTGCACCAAACAAAGCACCTGCAGTTGATTGTTTGTCCTTGGGGAAAAGTTCGAAAACAACTACCTGAGAAATCGATAATAATGCACCGCCGCCAATTCCCTGAAAAAACCTGAAAAAGACCAGCATCCAGATAGTAGAAGAATGTCCGCACATGAAAGAGCAAAATGTAAATAAAATAACAGAACCAATATAATAATTTCGTCGCCCAAGATTGGCACTCAAAAAGCTGGTTATGGGTATAATAATTACGTTTGCAATAGCATAAGCAGTAATGACCCATGAAGTGTCTTCGAGGGTTGCGCCAAGGTTTCCGCTCATGTGCGAAAGCGCTACATTTACAATCGATATATCAATCAATTCCATAATTGCAGCCAGAATCACTGTAAAAATGAGGAGTTTTCTATGTAATGGTGTCATAAAATTATTTTATACCGATTGGTATATTTTTGGTTAAAAAAAAGGACTTTGTATTTGTGAAATGTAGTTCCTGAGAGAAAAAAAACACACATAGAAACATAGGATTTCTATGTTTCTATGTGTTATAAAATAGTAGGAATGCGTTACAATTCTTTCTTTACAATATTTGTTTTAAGAAGGTTAGAGGTTGCTCTGGCAATTAAACGTGTTTGGTCTTTGTTCCAGATTTCGCATTGTGCGTTTACAATTTGTTTTCCTTTTCTAATAATGGCTGTTTTTGCAATAATAGTATCTCCAACAAAAGCAGGAGAAAAGTAATCGACAACAAGATTAATTGTGGTATAAAAAGTGTCTTCATGAAGAGAGAACATTGTAGCGCCAATACAATCATCTGCAATTGCTGCCGTCACGCCTCCGTGAAGGCTTTTGATCGGGTTTGACATTTCTTCGCGTACTACATATCTAAAGGTTACTGTTCCTTCCTGGGCCGCAACAACAATTGGTTTCATCCAGAGCATAAAAGGCGATGGCGATGCTGTAAATTCTCTGTCGATGTGGTCTTGTAATACTTGTAATCTTGTTTTTGTTTCCATTAGGTTATGCTATTTAGTTTTTTTAAATACCGATTGGTATATTTTTATTCAAAAAAATAATCCTGTCAATTATTCTAAGTCTTCTATAATTTTATTTAGCGAAAGCATAATATCGGATAAGTTTGATAGATTTCCGGTGATTTTGGTAATCATCACAGCACCTTCGATAATTGCGATTATGGTTAAGGCTGTTTTTTCGGGATCAATGGCTTTTGCTTTAAATTCTCCGGCACTAATTCCCTGCTCAATCAAATAGACTAATTTGTCTTTCCAGGAAAGAATCACATTTTCGACTTTTTTTCTTAAAACAGGATGGGTGTCGTCAGCTTCTGTGGCAGTATTAATAATAGGACAACCACCTTTGGTTATCCTTAAATCATAATAATCAGAATACAACCGCGGATAAACCAATAATTTGTCTTTATATGTCGTTTGCTTTTCGACTTCTCTCGAGAAAGTATCCTGGAGTTTTTGTACATTAAACTTAAATGCTGCAATCGCAACCTCGTCTTTATTCTCGAAGTTACCATAAATACTTCCTTTTGTAAGTCCCGTCGCCTCAGTAATATCACTCATCGAAGTTCCGCTGTATCCTTTCATATTAAAAAGAGGTGCAGTTTTTTCTATAATATATTGCTTGGTTTTCTCGGCTTTACTCATGATGCAAAAAATAACAGCACAAATATATACCGATTGGTATAATTATGCAATATTTTATTGAATTAATTTAATTTCAGGTTATAAGTTAGAAGTTTCAGGTTGAAATGAGAATGAACTTTTACAGTAAATTATACAAAGATTTTTATACCCGATTCTGTTGACAAATGCAAAGGACACAAAGTTTTGTAAACATTGTGATTATACAAAGTCTTACTTGCAAAAAAAACTTTTTTCATTTTGTTTGATTTTCATAACTTTGCAGCATGAAAGATAACTTAGATTTTCAGGCTTCAGAACTTGGTATTAGCGATTTAAAGCTAAAAGGGTTTAAAGTATACGAAGTAAGTGATGATGTTAGTAAAATTCCGACCTATAATCGCAGGGATTTTTACAAAATTTGTATAAATACAAGCGAGAGCCTAATTCATTATGCAGATCGCGGTATAGAAACCAACGGAACAATTTTGTTTTTTGGCAATCCTCATATTCCGTATTCATGGGAAATTATTTCGCCTGTTTATCACGGATATGCCTGTGTTTTTACCGAAGAGTTTCTAAGGGCCAACGATCGTTCTGAAAGTCTTCATGAATCGCCTTTGTTTAAAATTGGCGGAACTCCTATTTTTTTCTTATCTCCTGAGCAAAAAGTCTTTATAGATTCATTGTTTAAAAAAATGATCGAAGAGCAGGAAACCGATTATGTTTTTAAGGATGATTTAATTCGTAATTATATCAATCTGATTTTGCATGAATCGATGAAAATGCAACCTACAGAAAATTTCTTTAAACATAAAAATGCCTCTTCAAGAATTACGTCTTTATTTTTAGAATTGCTGGAACGACAATTTCCTATCGAAACAAAAAATGAACCTTTGGCATTAAAAACACCTCAGGATTATGCACAAAGCCTGGCGGTACACGTGAACCACTTAAACCGCTCTGTAAAAGAAGTAACGGGAAAACCAACAACAGCGCATATTACCGAAAGAATCATTGGCGAAGCAAAGGCATTGTTGCAACACACAGATTGGAGCATTTCGGATATTGGATATTCGCTCGGATTTGAATATCCAAGCTATTTTAATAACTACTTTAAAAGACTTACCGGAACGATCCCGAAATCGTTACGAGTATAAATTGTTTCATATTCTTAATTTTTTGTTTGAATATTGTTATTTCAGATCCACAGTACTAAACTACTTTTGCCCAGAAATAATTAGTATGAACCCCTATCGGTTTTTTGCTGACTAAATATAACTTCAATAAAGCACATTCTAGCTTTCTAATTTAGTTTCCAGCACTGATATACAAAAACAAAATAATTATGAAAGAATCAGAAAATCAATTAAATGAATCTATTTTCCCAAAAGGAGATTTAGCTTCTGCGGATTATTTTACAGGAAAAGCATGGGTGAAAATGTTGGTTCCCAATGATCCGGTTTTAAATACTGCCGTTGGCAATGTAGTTTTCGAAGCAGGTGCAAGAAACAATTGGCATACACATCCCGGCGGGCAAATACTAATAGTTACACAAGGAACAGGATATTATCAGGAGGAAGGAAAACCAATTGAGTTACTTCAGGAAGGGGATGTTGTAAACATTAAGCCCGAAGTAAAACATTGGCACGGAGCCTCTCCGGATGGCCAATTTACCCACATTGCTATTAGTACCAATACCGAAAAAGGTATTGTAGACTGGCTTGAACCAGTAACAAACGAACAATATAATGGCTTTAGATAATTAAAGTAAAAGTGTTGTTTGATGCTCTAATGATAAGTAACGGTTTTGTTAGATCTTATTTAAAATAAAAATCAATCTCAAAAAATCAATTTTATGTCAACACTTTATACTTCTGCTATTGAAGAGGGAAAAATCCCCAATACATTTATGACTGGTGATGTTTCTTATAAAAAACAAACCAGCAATATTCATCCGGATAATACGGTTATCAAAGAAATTTCTTTTGAACCAGGATCGAGATGCAAATGGCATATTAACGCAAGTTTACAATTGTTTATCGCAACAGACGGAATTGGCTATTTTCAGGAAAAAGGTTCTGCCATTCGTTTGCTTCACAAAGATGAGGTAATTACAATTTTACCTGGTGTAGAACACTGGTATGGCGCAACACCTTTTAGCCGATTTTCGCATATCAATATCATTACAGAAATCGATAAAGGCAAAGGGATCTGGTTAGATAGCGTAACCGACGAAGAGTATTTGAGTTTTGGAAAATAGTCTAAGTTTCTAAATTGCTATGTTTTTAAAGTAAGGTACATAGTTACAGAGAGACAAAGGTACAGCGGTTTCTTTGCAGCTAAATAAATTCTAAAAAAGGTCCGACTTATATAAAGTCCGGCCTTTTTTTATTCTTTTAAAATAACTTATACTATTTAATTATTAATTTTGAAATTCACTAACAAATCACTTTCTGTTGCAAAAACATTCGATTCCTACTTTATCTGTTGGCAGTATACTTGGAGAAGAAACTTTGGGGATTACCTTATTTCGCCATAGTGTCAAGGGAAGAAACGAATTTGAGCAACCTCATAAACATGATTTTTACCTAGTGTTTTTTGTAGAAAAAGGATCAGGAGTTCACAATGTCGATTTTACACAATATACAGTAAGCGATTATCAGGTTTATTTTATCAGGCCGGGACAGGTGCATAACTGGTCGCTGGATGTTGATACTGCCGGTTTTCAGTTGATGCTTTCGGCAGATGTAATTACTGTTTTTTCGAATTTAGCACCATTTCCGTTTTTTGAGCAAAGTGTTCCGTCTTGTCTTTCTCTGACCCAAAAAGAGTTTGAGCAGTTTAAAAATCATTTGCACGATATAGAATTAATAGTGTCTGATAATGAATTACTTATTAAGGAGATAGTTTTGCTACGCTTGCATTTACTGCTAAAATTATTGCAAATGGATTACCTAAACCAATTTCCGGAACACGATTCATCTACCAAACCCGAGAAGGTAATCAAAAGATTTAATACCTTAATTGACGCTCATTTTAACGAAGAATCTTCGGTGAATTTTTATGCTGATAAATTAAATATTACACCCAACTACCTCAATATTCTTTGCCAGAAATATTTAAAAATGCCGGCAGGCGATGTCATAAAACAACGAACTATTCTTGAAGCAAAACGTTTATTGACCAGCACTGATTTGTCGATCAAAGAAATAGCCTACCAACTTGGTTTTAACGACAACGGTTATTTTACCAAAGTATTTAAAAAATATACCGGAAAAACTCCGGGTGATTTTAAGCAAAGTTATAATTTTTACCATCCTTATCCGTAATATTACCGTTATCGTTTTTAGTTTCTCACGATTTTTGCAAAGCAATAAATGCTATTTTTTAGCAAAGTGTTATTGCAAAAAGAGATAACAAATGCATAAAAGGTAAAATATAATTTATGGAAGAGCATAAAATAAGCCGAAAAAAATTCTTAGGCTTAGGAGCTGCAGCAACAGGAGCTGCACTGTTTTCGGGAATTGGAGGCAATGCAATTGCGCAAGTATTGCCTGAGGATAATAAAACAGTTTTAAACGAGTATCTTTTGACCAATGTAAGGCTGGAAGATGGTTTTGAATACAATGATAAAAATGAAGTCGTTGCTACCAAAACGGCTTTGTATACGATACATATTGCCAATGGAAAAATAAAAAGTATCACGACAGGAAAGCCGGTTTTGAAATTAAAAACAGTTGATGCCAAAGGACTTTTAATGCTTCCGGGATTGCGGGATATGCACATTCATATTGATAAAACCTATTATGGCAGCGGTACCTGGAATGCAGCACCAAGAAAAGGATATACCGTAAAAGATATGATTACGCTGGAGCAAAAACTTATTCCGCAATTATTACCGGATTCTCAGCATAAAGCTCAAGAAGCAATAAAACTCATGCAAAGTCAGGGCAGCTATTTTGCCCGTTGCCAATGTAATATTGATCCTGTAAGCGGATTAAAAAGTTTAGAACATTTACTGGCGGCATTAGATAAAAATAAAGATAGTTTTGGGTGGGAAATTGTTGCTTTTCCGCAACACGGAATTTTATATTCACAATCAGAACCTTTATTAAGAGAAGCCGCTGCGATGGGAATTGATTTTATAGGCGGACTTGATCCAACCAATGTCGATGGCAATATGGAGAAATCCCTTGACGCCATGTTTCAGATAGCGCTGGATACCAATAAAGGGATCGACATACATTTACACGAATCGCCACCATCCGGCAAAGCTGCTATTGAATATATCATAAAAAAGACCGAAGAAAATAAGGAACTACAAGGAAAAACCTATATAAGTCACGGTTTTGCCCTTGCGAGAATGGACCCAAAAGATCTGGAAAAAATAGCCGAACAAATGGGAAATCTCGGAATAGGAGTGGTCTCGACAATCCCGATTGGGAAAACGATAATGCCAATCCCCACCCTGAAAAAATACGGTGTAAAACTAATGACCGGAACCGATAGTATTGTCGATCACTGGCAGCCTTTTGGGACTTGTGATATGCTTGAAAAAGCAAAACTATGTGCCCAACTTTATGGCTGGACAGATGAGTTTAATTTAAGCCGTGCCCTTCATATTGCTACAAAAGATGAGATTTTGCCACTTAACGATTCAGGAACCCGAGTATGGCCTGCTGTAGATAATGAAGCTAATTTTATTTTGGTAAACGCTAGTTGCTCCGCCGAAGCCGTAGCACGTTTGCCTAAAAGAGAAGGAGTTTTTTATAAAGGAAGAAAGATTGGTGGGGTTATAGGTTCATAGTTGAAAAGGTTCAGAGGAACAAAGGAGTAAAGGGACAAGATAGGATGCGTCATGTTCAAACCTAAAAAAGGTTTCCAAACTGTGCGCTTCTACAGAAAACCTTTGATCCTCTGAACCTTTACTCTTTTGTACCTTTTTAGAAAAAACCCTTGTCCCTTTTTAGAATTTAGAAAAAAACTCAGAGGCTTAAAAAAAACAACCCCTTCAAGCAATTCAACTCTTGAAGGGGTTTTTGAAAATAAATAATAACCAGTTAAATTTATTTCTTTTTGTCTAAGTCTTGTTTTAGCAATTTAGCATGCTCTAAATGAGCTGTAAGCGGTGCAATATTATTCGATGCCCAAAGTTTTACATCTTGATCTTTTGCATCCTCAGTTGCTTTTTGCAATTTATCAATTGCTTTTTGATGTCCGTCGATCATCAGGTCAGCGAATTTTTTATCGAAGTCAAGACCAGATTTTTCATTTAGTTTGTTGTATTCCTCTTTTCCGTCTTCGGTAATCGAAGTAGGTAAAGTGAAGTTTTTTGCTTTAGCCAAAGCGCTTACTTCAGAAGCCGATTTGGTATGCTCATCAACGAGCATTTTTCCAAATTTCTTAACCTCAGGATTGGTACTTTTAGTTTGAGCCAATTTTCCGATTTCGATTTCAGCAAGATTCACTTCTGCGATATCTACCAAAAATTCAGAATCATCTTTTTTATCTGCAACAGAGTCAAATTTAGCTTCGTTTGTATCTTCGGCAACTTCTTTTGGATCTTCTTGTTTTGTTTCATTTTTACAAGAATTAAGGGCTATGATTAGTAATCCCGCTCCTAAAATTGCTTTTCCGGTTAAGAGTATTTTTTTCATGATTTTAATAGTTTAAATGTTATAGTGTAAAATTATTCAGATTGTGAGATGATTGTCTTACAGTATTTTTGAATAATTTTATATGATTTGGATATTGCGGTTATATAAACGAATATTTCTAACTGATAGTTGATTTTTATGCTTGTCTAAAAAAATAAGCGAAATATGGTTTTCCGTAATGACTATAGTTTTTAAAATTACTATTTGCTTGAGCCCTTTCAGGGCAAAAATCGGGCTTAATTTAGGTTTGTAGTGCGTTGCACTACGCTAGTGGTTTTGGACTTTCAGCCCATTTTAAATGTTTCGAACAATTATGACGATATATAATAGGAGTTAGATTTTAGACTGTTTTCAATCTTTATGCTCACGAAATTCTAACTATTCGAAAACTGCTCTGAAAGAGCCTTGGCAAAAGCATGGTGCGTAGCGCCATGAACGAAAGGGCAATAATTGCGCTTAATTTATTTCGTAGTGCGTTGCACTACGCTAGTGGTTTTGGGATTTCAGCCTATTTTTAAATATTTCGAACAATTATGACGATATATAAATAGGAGTTACATTTTTAGATTGTTTTCAATCTTTATGCTCACGAAATTCTAACTATTCGAAAACTGCTCTGAAAGAGCCTTGGCAAAAGCATGGTGCGTAGCGCCATGAACGAAAGGGCAAAAATCCGACGTAATTTATTTCATAGTGCTTTGCACCATGCTCTTGCTAAAGCCCTTTCAGGGCAAAAATCGGGCTTAATTTGGTTCGGAATGCGTTGCACTACGCTTGTGCTTTTGGGCTTTCAGCCCTTTTTTAAATATTTCGAACAATTATGACGATATATAATAGGAGTTAGATTTTAGACTGTTTTCAATCTTTATGCTCACGAAATTCTAACTATTCGAAAACTGCTCTGAAAGAGCCTTGGCAAGAGCATGGTGCATAGCGCCATGAACGAAAGGGCAATTTTTGTTTTAAGCCCTGAAAGGGCGAAAGCCTATCTGTAAAGGAACCGTTCAATATTGTAATTGTTTAGAAAGACAACAATTCGAATAGATTTGCTGGAGCCCTTTCAGGGCAAAATCCCACGTAATTTGTTTTATAGTGCTTTGCACCATGCTCTTGCTAAAGCCCTTTCAGGGCAAAAAACTCGGGTAATTTGTTTTTATAGTGCTTTGCACCATGCTCTTGCTATAGCCCTTTCAGGGCAATAATTGCGCTTAATTTATTTCGTAGTGCGTTGCACTACGCTAGTGGTCTTGGGCTTTCAGCCCATTTTTAAATATTTCGAACAATTATGACGATATATAATAGGAGTTACATTTTTAGACTGTTTTCAATCTTTATGCTCACGAAATTCTAACTATTCGAAAACTGCTCTGAAAGAGCTCTAGCAAGAGCATGGTGCGTAGCGCCATGAACGAAAGGGCAAAAATCGCGTTTAATTTATTTCGTAGTGCGTTGCACTACGCTAGTGGTTTTGGACTTTCAGCCCATTTTTTGAATATTTCGAACAATTATGACGATATATAATAGGAGTTAGATTTTTAGACCGTTTTTAATCTTTGTGCTCACGAGATTCTAACTGTTCTGTTCGAAAGCTGCTCTGAAAGAGCCTTGGCAATAGCATGGTGCGTAGCGCCATGAATAAAGGATAATTTTTGTTTGAGCCCTGAAAGGGCAAAAGCTTATCGGTAAAGGAACGTTCAATACAATAAAAAAACCTCGACTTTTTAGGTCTAGGTTTTTTGGTATTAAAAGGATAGAAATTTACTCTGCATCGAGATAAGGATTTAAGATTTCGGCTAGTTTGTTGAGCCAATAAGAACTACTTTCTAATCTGGTTATTTCCTGATGAAGGGTTTGGTGTTCTCTCACGAGACCTAAAGCGAGTACAAAATTTACTTGCCTTAGTGCTTTTGCCATTCCTTTTGGATCAATTGTGGTATTAAAAAAATTAAGTAGCCTGATTTCAGCTTCTTTCGAAAGGGTGCTTTTACTCATAATGTTGTAGTTTTAGATGTAAAAAACCCTCGTAAATTAGTGTTTCTAACGCCTACAACAGCGCTTGCGGTCGTTTCCGATACCGCACACATAATACAAGGGCAAATCTTATTTCGTTCTTAATGTTGTAGTTTAAGAACCGTAAATGTAACCAAAAAACAATAGCTATATAGTAAGAAAAATAATATTAATAAAAATAATTTGTGTAAATCAATTTTTATCAATGTTTCTTATAAAACCAAATGCCTAGCCCTGATGGGAGGGAAAATCCTTTTGTGTGAGCGGCAGCGGACACAAAAGATTTGGAAGGACAGCAGGAATAGCTCCAAAAAAATTTAATGGTTCTAATATTTATAAACCTGCTAAAATAGAGTTAATTATGAAAATATATCATAAAATTATATAACAGAGAATTCCTGCTTTTTGAGGAATTTTGATGTAATGGATTTCTAATATTAACTTCAAAATTTTTTAGCCATGCCAGATGCAAGAATTAAAAACGAAAAACAATACCAGGCACTTTTAGAAATAGGTTACAGCAAAGAAAAAGCGGCACGAATTGCCAATACACCAGATGCTGCCGAAAAGGGCGGAAGAGCAAAACCTTATGATGAGTGGACGAAAGCCGAATTGTATCAACAGGCAAGAAAGGTAGGTATTGCAGGACGGTCGTATATGAGCAAAAAAAATCTTATTCAATCGCTGCGCAATAATTAATAGCGTTTTAAAACCATATATGCCACATGTTGTAGAGAATAATAGAATATCGGAAATAATCTTTTTTAATCTTAATGTGTGACAAAATAATAAACTCAACGATGATGAATGCAGCAGCAAAAACCGAAAAACTAATGAATCAATTGATCAAAACACCTCATTTGGTGATCGAAAAATTAGATTTAGTTTACATCAACAATCAAAAGCTGCCTATTGAGCGATGCAAAGGCGAAGACGGTTTTATTTATAAAAAGAACGGACGTTGTATTAAGCAAAAAAGCGAGTTGAAACGTTTTAGCAGTCTGGTTCTTCCGCCCGCTTGGGTAAATGTTCAGATTTCAGATTTGCCAAACGGGCATTTACAAGCGGTTGGGTTAGACGATAAAAATAGAAAACAATATAGATATCACCCACGTTGGAATTTGATTCGCAATCAGACCAAATTTTACAAAATAGCCGAGTTTGGAACCAAATTGCCGTTGATAAGAAAACAAGTCGACGAGGATCTGGAAAAAAAAGAATGGTCGAAAGAAAAAGTGGTCGCCCTTGTGATTAGACTAATGGAGGAAACGCATATTAGGATTGGAAATGAAAAATATGCCAAGGATAATAAATCCTATGGACTTTCGACTTTAAGAAAACGCCATATCAATATCAATAAAAATGCGCTGAGATTTGAATTTGTAGGCAAAAAAGGGGTGCTGCATACGATTACGACCCGAAACAAAAAATTGGTAAAATTGGTAAGTCGATGTGAGGAAATTCCGGGTTGGGAGGTTTTTAAATATTATGATAAAAATGGCGAACGAAAGGTTCTCGACAGCCACATGGTCAATGAATATTTGCATGAGATTTCTGGCGAATATTTTAGCGCCAAAGATTTTAGAACCTGGGCAGCATCGATTATATTTTTTGAAACTTTGATGGAAATTGGAACTTCAACAGACGAAAAAGACATTAAAAAGAACATTTTGTCTGCTTTTGATACCACGGCTCAAGCTTTGGGAAATACGAGAAATGTATGCAGGAATTATTATGTTCACCCTTTGTTGGTTTCGACTTACGAAGATGGTTCGATTGAGCAGTATTTTGAGAGAGCCAAAAAATGCAGGAGTAATAAAGAGCATTTTTCGCATAGCGAAATTGCCTTTTCGGAATTGATTCAAAACTATCAGATCAATTTATTATAAATCACGATTGATCGTGTTAATATTACAATCTTTAGAGTTAATACATCTCTGTAAAAAGTATGAAATTTGAGTAACAAACAAAATCATTATCAACTAAAAAACACAAGCTTATGTTACGTTATACAGTCATTTTTATTATTCTTGCTATCATAGCCGGAATATTTGGTTTTGGAGGAATTGCCGCCGGAGCCGCAAGTATTGCTAAAGTTTTATTCTTCATATTTTTAGTCTTATTCGTTATATCTCTAATTAGCGGAAGAAAAAGTATTTAGTCAGCAAATAAATAACAATCAAAAAAACGACACATATATTTCGGTAAATGTGTCGTTTGCATTTTTAACAATAAAAAATTTAATTATGGGAACTAAGAGCGGTGCTTATCAGGATGTCTACATTAAGAGAGAGAATGAAATGGTGAGCTTAAAGAATGATGTAACAGATTTTTGCAAAAAATATATAAAACCTGTACATCCGGAAAATTGGGATTGGTCGATTCGTGATTTCGAAAATCCTAAGAATAATCCAACCGTTGCCGAAGCAAGAGCAATTG
This sequence comes from Flavobacterium araucananum, assembly GCF_002222055.1. Lineage (GTDB taxonomy): Bacteria > Bacteroidota > Bacteroidia > Flavobacteriales > Flavobacteriaceae > Flavobacterium > Flavobacterium araucananum. Next base: position 47,714 of record NZ_MUGS01000062.1, on the reverse strand, counting down.
GAAACGTAGTTTTTAAGGATTTAAACGATAAAAAAGAGACTGATGTAGATCTTTCGACCATGAACAACGTTGAGTCGATTAAGGCTTATCTGAATCCAAAGAGCAAATATGAAGCTTTTAATATGGAGGAATTTGCTTTTGCCTTGAAAGTAGAACTCGAACACGGGAAAATTAAGGATGTAAACGTAACCAATAATCATCCGTTTCTAACGGCTATGATCGCATTGGCGCACATGACCGAGAGCCTGACCTACTACAAAAGATTGAAAGTGATGGAGGCCGAAGGTGAGATTTACGAAATTATGCGTAAAATAGAAAAAGTGTCTTCAGGAAAAGAAGCCTTATTAGAAGATCTTATCAAAGCCGAAGAAGAACTCAAAGAAGCTAGAGCAGGACTTGCAGAACGCCTGGAAAAAATGGACGATATTCCGGTTTTGGAAATTATTGGAGATTAGGGTTTTGAGGAAAGTTTTAAAGGTTCAAAAGTTCGAAGGTTCAAAGGTTCAAAGCGACAAAGGTTGTTGTAGAGGCGCACAGCAGTGCGTCTTTTTTTGGTTCAGAGCGAAAAAGGTCGTTGTAGGTATGCAGATAATTTGATAAATAATTATAATTTACGGCATAAAACAAATCTAACGCCTGCGGTAATGTCGATAGGCTAGGAGATTTTAGATTTTAGATTGAAGATTAACGATTAAAGATTAAAGATTTCTAATTGTGTGTTGTTAAATACTAATAGCAGCTATTTTTCTAGGTTCCAAAGATCTAAAATCAAAAAGCGTTACTCAAAAATCAGCAATTATTTTATCTTTTTTCTGTCACTATATAATCTCTGCGAGATATTCTGTTTTAGGAGATTAATATGGTAAAATTTGCAAGGGCGCATAAAAATTTTGTGTAAAATAGGATTAAGAAAAAAGGTTCAAAGAACCAAACCGGCAAAGTCTATAAACTCTGTTCCTTTGCCTCTCTGAACCTTTGAACCTTTGATTGAACCTTTCCTCAAAACCTTTGCCTTGTTTTTTAAAATTTTCTTGGATCATTATCGGGATATTTTACATCTTCTTCTTCCTGAACATCGTCTTCGATATATTCATCATCTTCTTCCTGATCATCGATATCTTCGAGGTCTTCTTCGGTTTCATTAAAATCATCTTCGAGCACATCAGACGGATTATCGAGTTCGTCGTTTATATCGTCTACATTTTTGCCGTTGAGGTCCAATTCTTCTTCATACAGATCATCGTTATTAGGCTTTAGATCATTCTGATTATGAAAATCATCGTTCAAATCTTCCTCATCATCTATAAGCTGATCCGGATTTGGCTTATGTGGATCGTAACCATTTCTCACGGTATAACCACGTTCTGCTATCTCACGATTATCAGTATCGCTTTCTTTGCTATCATCGATATTATACGATTGGTCGCTGTTTAGCTTGCTTTTATCGTTATTGTTTTGATTTCGAGGGTCTTTATTTCCTTTAGTCAGACTGTATTTTTGATCTGTAGTATTCATGATAGTGTAGTTTAATAGTTTAGTATATTCAAAGTTACTCCCTAAACCAGCATTTTGTATTATAGAATTGTAAAATGTAATTGTATAATTAACAGCTGTTTATACTATTTTGGTTTTCATTTACCAAAAAGACCGTTATCATAACTAACGGTCTTTTTTGGTGTTTTAGTTTTTTTTTGAATATCAGCATTTTACTTTGATTTCTCTAGTTGTCGTTACGTTCCAGATCATCATCATCAAAGTGATCATCATCTTCTATGTGTTGTTCCTGGTCGAGATCGTCAGATTCGATAAAATCATCTTCTTCCTGCTCTGTATTGGTAATATGGTCATCCTCGTTGGTAACTTGTTCCTCGTTTGGGATATTTTCGTTCCGGATGATATGGTCTTTTTTAAGCAGTTTGTCTATAGCTTTATCGATTAATATTGCGGTATCAATATCCAGATGTCCCTTTTGATATTTTTGCTGAAAATAAAGTTCTGCTTCCTGATAGGTATGATCTATATAAGTTTCCATTATAGTATATTTTTTAAAATTTGATACTACAAATCTATCTTCCAGAGGATAAATGTGTCTTACAGAATTCTAAAATGTAATTGTATAATAAACAGGTGTTTAGAATACAACCAAAATGAATAATAATATAACTAGTCTGGTAATCAAGGTAGTAATTTTGAAATAATTAATCATAAAAAACTATTACCATGAAAAGTGCAGACAATAAAAAAGAGACGACTACAAAACAAGAAGTCAAAAAAGGAGTAACAAAACCAAAATCGGATGCAGCATCAGGACTGTCGGAATTGTTTGAAGATGGACTAAAAGACATTTACTGGGCAGAGAAAGCTTTGACAAAAGCAATACCTGTGATGACAAAAAATGCTACATCGGCAGATTTAATCGAAGCGCTAAACAGTCATTTGACCGAGACTGAAGAGCATGTAACGCGATTAGAGCAAGTTTTTGAGTTAATTGGTAAAAAGGCTTCGGCAAAAAAATGCGACGCAATGGCGGGCTTAATCGAAGAGGGGAAAGGCATTATTGAAGAAACTGAAGTTGGGGTTGTACGTGATGCCGGTATTATCGCAGCAGCACAAAAAATAGAACACTACGAAATTGCGACCTACGGTACTTTACGACAATTTGCAGAAACACTTGGTTTAACTGAGGCTGCCAGTATTCTGGAACTAACATTGGACGAAGAAAAAGGAGCAGACAAAAAACTAACAGAGGTTGCAGTAAATGCTGTAAATCTTGAGGCTGCAGAATTAGAGTAATTCTAAAAACAGTAGTATAAAAAGTGCAACTCTAAGTTGCACTTTTTTAGTTTATAATTCTAAAATAGCTATTATGCCAGAAGGTCCGTCAATAATAATTTTGAAAGAACAAGTACAGCAATTTGAGCAACAAAAAATAAGAGAAGTTTCCGGTAGTTGTGCGATCGATATCGAGCGTCTGCAAGGCAAAATAATTCTTGAATTTAAAACCTGGGGAAAACACTTTTTAATTTGTTTTGATGATTTTACCGTCAAAATTCATTTGCTCATGTTTGGTACCTATCGAATAAACGAACAAAAAGAATCTATACCCAAACTGAGTATGATTTTTGCCAAAGGAGAACTCAATTTTTATACCTGCTCCGTAAAAATATTAGAAGGAAATATAAATCAATATTACGATTGGAGCGAGGACGTAATGAATAAAAAATGGGATGCGAAAAAGGCAAAACAAAGTCTTGATAAAATTCCGGACGTAATGATTTGTGATGCTGTTTTAGATCAGAATATTTTTTCGGGAGTAGGGAATATAATCAAAAATGAAGTTTTGTATCGATGCCGGATTCACCCGGAATCTCTGGTTGGAAAAATTTCGCCAAAGGATTTAAAAAACATCATCAACGAATGTTCCATTTATAGTTTTGAATTTCTGGATTGGAAGAAAAATGATGAATTAAAAAAACACTGGCTTGCTTACACAAAAAGTGTTTGTGTTCGTTGCGATCTTCCCATGCATAAAAAGCAAACAGGGAAGAGAAAGCGCAGAAGTTTTTATTGTACCAATTGTCAAAAACTGCACAAATGAAAAAGAAACAATCAATAGGCTGTTCGAGCTTCAATAATCGCTTTTGGAAGGGAATTTTCTACCCAGACAATTTGTCAGGTTCGAGGTGGTTTGAGTTTTATTGCCAGTATTTTAGCACCTATGAGTTCAATGGAAGCTTTTATAAGTTTCCGACCGTAAAAGTATTTGAAAATTGGTATAAAAAAACGCCCGAAAGTTTTATTTTTTCTGTAAAAGCACCAAAAGAGATCACACATTTTAAGAAATTTGTCGACTGCGAATATCTCATAAATGAATTTTATAAAGTATGCGAAACAGGCTTAAAAGATAAATTAGGCTGTGTTTTATTTCAGTTTCCACCCAGTTATCAGTATAGTATCGAAAGATTGCATCAAATTATAGGGAATTTAGACCTAAAGTTCAGAAATGTAATCGAATTTCGTCACGAAAGTTGGTGGAATCAAGATGTATTCGATGCTTTTCAGGACAACAAAATTACGTTTTGCAGTGTGAGTCACCCGCAATTGCCCCGTACAATTTTTAAAGATTCTCCACTTATTTACATTCGGTTACACGGAGTTCCCAAAATGTTTTACTCTAGTTATTCGGCTAAAGAATTACTTGAAATAAAAGATGCAATACGTTTAAAATCAGCATTTGTGTATTTTAATAATACAGCAAGCGAAGCAGGAATCCTGAACGCTTTAGAACTCAAGAAGATAATGGAATAATGGAAGTTCAAGGGCTGCAAATTTTTTTAGCCACAGCTCAAAATGATTAAAAAAGATTTTAAAATCCCTGTCATCATTTTAAGCTGTGGCTAAATTTTATTTTTTTAGGAACTTTGTGTAAATCTTAGCGTTTTATGGCTAAACCTAAAACTACAAAGTCAAGTTACCTTCGATCCCGTCATCCATTGTTTTTCCGGTTACCAGAGCAGTTGCCATTTTAGCAATAGCGACCATTTTCCCGTTTTTATTATTCCAGTAATAGCCATCTTCCGGAACTACTTTTATAACACTTAAATTGGGGTCGTCTTCGCCTCCAGGCATCCAGATCTTTACAATTGGATCGTATAATTCTTTGATCGTTTCCCTGTCGTAGGATATACTTGCGGTTCCGTGCAGCGTTAGGAATTTATCGTGCGGTTCAGCAAAAAAAAGCTCCACTTGCGGGTTTAATGTAATTTCGGCATTGTGGGTGCTGTTTCGGTCAGATAAAAACCAGAGCTGACCTAAATCGTCAATTTTCTGGACAGACATTGGGCGCGATTGTAATCTGTATTCGTCGTATGTACAAAACATACAGGTCTTAATATTTTCTGCCAGATCTTTAATTTTATCTACTGCAAATTCGTTTGTAAGGTCTTTATGATCTCCCATGGCTTTATACGTTTTAAATTAGGTTATATTATTTTGTAAAATTCTCATTTAGTGACTCCTAAAATATAGAATTTCATCAAAAACTTCATGATTGTAAAGTTCCCGATTTTATGCTTTTAAGGCTTACATAATTTGCTTTTTAAATTATGAGATTTCAAGTATTAATTTTTTGGATTGCTGTGCTAAAAAGGGAAGATTAATCTATAAATTTGGTTATCTTTGAAAAACAAAAACACTGAAATTACAAGATAAAAAATGACTGACTTAACTATATTTTATACAGATGATGACGAAGATGATTTGAGCATTTTTACAGATGCGGTAGAATCATTGCCAAAAAAAATACAGCTTAAGACATACTCAGGAGGAGAGAAATTACTCAATGCTATATATAATCCGCCACCAACACCATACGTAGTATTTTTGGATCTTAATATGCCGGGCAAAAATGGATTTGATGTTTTGACCGAACTTAAAAATTCTGAAGAAAAAAATAATATTCCGGTAATTATTTTCTCGACTTCAAATGAGCCAAGTATTATCGAAAAATGCCGCAACCTGGGAGCCAACTATTTTATTACAAAGCCTATTTTAATGAAAGACATTTTAAAATCAATTGAACATGCGCTTGAAATCGATTGGAAAAAATTTAATCCAACCGATAAAGATTTTGTCTATAAATCATAAATAATTTAGTGTAGCTCCGGAATATAAATATCAAAAGTGGCGCCTTTGTTTTTTTCGCCACTTGCCGTGATAATTCCTTTATGGTTTTCTACAATCTTTTTTACGATTGCAAGACCAATTCCGGTTCCTGCGAACTCAGCTTCTGTATTCAAACGTTTAAAGACTTCAAAGATCCGATCTTTATATTCCGCATCAAAGCCAATCCCGTTATCCGAAATTTTAAGGTGGTAATACATCTTATCCGGATAATTTACTTCGTGTTTAATGCGGTTTCCTTTGATTCTTTTGGCTTTTATTTCGATTATGGGGGTAGAATCCTTTCTGGAGAATTTTAATGCATTTCCGATCAGATTATGCAACAATTGCCTAAACTGAAAAGAAATGATAGTAGCTTCGCCTAAAGGATGAAAAATAACCTGAGCATTTTTTTCCTCAATTCGTTCCAGAAAGTCACTTTTGATCTCTTCGGCAATATCATCCAGATTGGATTTGACAAAGATTCTTTCGGCAGAATTTGTTCTGGAATATTCCAGAAGATCCTGGATTAAAGTTTGCATTCTTTTGGCTGCAACTTCAATTCGGCTTAAATAAGTTTTGGCATTTGCTGATATATTTTGCTCATCCAAATCCGATAATCGGCTTGCAAAAGTTTGAATTTTTCGAAGCGGTTCCTGCAAATCATGGCTCGAAATATAAGCGAACGATTGCAACTCAATATTCATATTAATAAGATCCTTATTTTTAAGTTCAAGCTGTGCGGTACGTTCCTGAACTTCTTTTTCGAGTTTCGATGTAAAATCTTTTTGATCCTGAATATCAGTACTTGTACCTACCCACATCTGGATCTTTCCTTCACTGTCTTTTTGTGCTATCGCCCTGCTTAACTGCCACCTGTATTCGCCATCAAAACGACGAAAACGATGCTGCAATAAAAAATCATTTCCTGTTTTTACAGCTTCCATCCAGGCATTTACATTTTCTTCGCGATCTTCAGGATGTACAATTTGCAACCAGCCTTTTTTATCGATTTCTTCAACCGGTATCCCGGAATAGGTATACACAGATTGATTAAAATAATTAAGATTTCCCATTGGATCACTGGTCCAGATATGTTGTGGCATAGAATCGGCAAGGAGCCTGAATTTTTGTTCACTTTCCATCAACGTTTGCTGATTGTTTTTTTCGTCTGTAATATCCATTATCGTCCCCAGCATTTTTATGGGTTGTTTCTTTTCGTCAAAAAATATTTTACCGTGCGCTTTGATCCAGCTTATCGAAAGATCAGGTTTAACAACGCGGGCTTCATACTTATAGATACTCGTTTTCAGGGCTACTTTATAAGCTTGTTCCAGGATTTGCTGATCGTCTGGATGTACCTGATTTCTAATTTGTGGTCGTGTTATTTTTGATGTTTTGTCATGTCCAAAAATAGTCGCCAGGTTTTCAGAGTAAATTAATTCCTGTGTAGCAATATTGACATCCCAGGTTGCAATCTCGGCTATTTCTACTGCTAATCGGGCTCTTTCTTCGGCATCTTCGACCTTTTTTCGGGCTTCAACTTTTGAGGTTACATCATTTACCGTAACCATTACCCCGGATGCTTCTCCCTCTTTTTCCAGAATGGGCGTATATTGATAATCGAGATAAAACTTTTTAAGTTCTCCATTGACTTTTACATAAGCCAGCGACTCGATCTCCCGAACCACTTTTTTATTTAGAATAACCTGATCCAGCAATTCCGGATATTTTTGTTCTAATAATTCCGGAAATACTTCCAGTATTGTTTTTCCAATGGTTTCTTTTTTCTTTTTTTGCCAGATGGTTTTCATCATAGCATTATTGGCCATCTCGATAATATGATCTTTCCCTCTAAATATTGCCATTGCGATAGGAGAGTCGATCACCAAATTACGGAAAGCTTTTTCGCTTTGTGCCAAAAGGTAGCGTGCCTTAACAGAATAGGTAACGTCGTTGGCAATCGCTACAATACCTGAAATTGTTCCGTCGGGTTCTTTTAGTGCTTCATAAACCACATTAATATAAGTGTTTTCGACTTTGCCATTGCGGTTTAGTTTTACCGGAAGTTCATACGCCGTAAATCTTTCCCCTGTTTGATATACTTTTAGTAAAATAGCATCTAACCCCTGACCATTAACTTCTGGCAAGGCTTCAAAAACAGGTCTGTTGAGTACATCCTCTATTTTTCGTTCCCAAATTTCCAGCATTAATTCGTTTGCAATTTCTACCACATAGTTTTTTCCTCTAAAAATGCACATGGCAGTAGGGGTTTGCAGGATGTTATTGAGATATCGTTCGTTACTGTTTTCAAGATTTTTACGATTATTGACTTTACTTGTTGTCTCATCGCAAATTACAAGAACACCATCTATTTTTCCTTCATCGTTATTAACCGGACTATAGCTAAAAGTCCAGTACACATCCTCCATTTTTCCGTTTCTGTAAATAGGCAAAAGTTGGTCTTCATGCCATGTTGCTTCGCCTGTAGTAAGAACCTGATCGATTAATGGTTTTATAAATTCCCAGATCTCCGGCCAGTATTCAGCCCCTTTTTGTCCTAATATAGCAGGGTGTTTACCATCGTTACCAAGGCTTGGGCGATAGGCATCATTATAAAAACAAATATGGTCCGGTCCCCAAAATAAAAACATAGGAAACTTTGAGTTCAAGAGGATTCCTAAAGTAGTACGCAAACTTTGTGGCCACGATTCGACAGCACCCACAGGTGTTTTACTCCAGTCTTTAGCACGTGTCAACGCACCCATTTCGCCTCCATTAGCGAGAAAATAGTGATTTACAGTACTCATTAAAAGATATTTTGTCTTTGGTTAAAACAATAAAACATATTCGATAAATATAATAATTTCTATAGTGGTCTTAGATAATTGTTAAAATTAGTAAAATAAATATTGATATAATTTTGATTTTTTTGAATGAGGTAATTTTTAATTCTATTGAGTTAATTTTATCAATAATCATTGATGAAATTTGAATTACCAATAGATTTCAAAAAAATCTTAATACCACAATATCATGAAAAAAGAGCAAAAACACGAAACCGATTATATAAAACGATATCAGAACGAAGGTTATACAACCAATTATTTGTTTGATGGCAAAAACCTGTTAGACTCTGAAACAAAAGCAACGTATGCGCCCGAAGATATTTTTATTGTTGCTCATCATCGATACGAAGGTATGAGCGATCCTGATGATATGTCGATTTTGTATATAATCGAAACAAAAGATCAAAAAAAAGGAACCCATTTATTAGGATACGGTCCAACGGCAGATCTCGAAGAAGCTGAATTTTTTAAAGATATCCCAAAGGCAAATTATTCTAAAAATGCCGATATCAGTGAACTTACATAAAATAAAATAGAGAGTATTTTTTATTTTGCTGGGGAGCAGTTGTTTCAGATTTATCTGGAGCAGCTGCTTTTTTTTAGTTTAAAGGGCTCAAAGGTACAAAGGTACAAAGGTACAAAGGTTCAGAGGTGCAAGGGTTCAGAGTAGAACAAAGTGATTAGAAAGTTACTTTCTGGGAAATAGATAAACTCGAAATTCCGGTTAAGTTCTTAATTCACAATTCACAATTCTTTGTAGTATAATAATTATGAAATATCTCTCTGTAATTGTATAATAAATTGATTAGCAATATGTACGAAATTTGAAATATCAAAATAAGATAAAAACCAAAGTTCGCATTTGTACGTAAATAGATACAAGTCAATTTATTAAAGCCATACCAAAATGAAAAAACTATACTTAAATACAGGAGGATTTGATGCTATTTTTAAGGATCTTAAAGATAGTTTTAATGGTGAATTAGCCATTAATAACACAGAATACAATTTGACAATCAAGTCAAAATGGGCAAAAGGAACGATTAGCGGAATTTGTTTAGACAACAAAATGTCGCATTTGACTTTTGATCTTGTATTAAATCAGGACGTGAGTTTAAGTATAGAATCATTTCAGTCTGCGCGTGTATTTTTTGCCTATTGCCAAAACGGAAAGGTAGCACATAGCTTTGGTGCCAATGGTGATCAAAAAAGACTTAAAAAAAATCAATCCGGTATTTTGAGTAATACATCGGTTATTAATAGTGTTTTGTATCTGGCAAGTCATCAACATATTCAGTTTTCATTGATTGGAATGCCAACAATGGTTTCTGTTGAAAATGAGAATTATGAGATGACAACCCAATTGAAAAAAAGATTTTTGAACGAATCCGGAAATTATATTTATACAGGAGCAACCAGTTTAAAAATAGCCCAAAAATGGCAGGAACTAGAAACACTTCCGCAACAAGGAATTGTTCGAAATTTGCTTAAAAAGCTTATTCTGAAGGAAATTGTTCAAATGGAGATAGCTCAACATAGTTACAATTACAGTACTGCATTTGATCCAATTGTAACTATCGCAACCAAACAAATTAATGAAATCAGAAGGATTTCACAAATGAATATTGCCGAAGTACTTAATGCTGCAGGATTAGCAAGCAGACACTATTTGCCAAGATTTTTTAAAGAAAAATATCATTTATTGTACAAGCCTTACAACCAAAAATTAGCTAGCTAAATAGCAATACATACACTTCGACTTTTGCGAAAACAGCTCTTCTTTAGAGCTGTTTTTATTTTTAAAATAAATCAGGACCATTTTATATTTTAGATCTTTGAGGTACTAAAGGTTACATAATTCCCATGTAAAACATGGGAATTATGTAACGAATTTCAGTTTTGATAAAATTGCTTTGTTCTTTTTTTTTATAAATTTGAGGGTTTTGCCAATGTTGTTTAAAAGTAGGATCAGCTGCGTTTAAAGGCATTTTTTAAAGATTTTCAAACCAAAAACAAATTTTATTCATAAACTTTACTCCCCCAAAATGGTATGGTATTGATCGTAGACGATATAAAGGCAAATATTATTGCCTTAAAAAAAACATTAGAGCTGCATGATATCGACGTAGATACTGCGGAGTCCGGTGAAGAAGCGCTAAAGAAAATCCTGAAAACCAATTATTGCCTGATTATTATGGACGTTCAGATGCCGGGACTTGATGGTTTCGAAGTCGTAAAAATCCTTTCTGGCAATAAACGCACCAAAGACATTCCGGTTATTTTTCTCTCGGCACTTAATATCGAGAAAAAATATATTTTTAAGGGTTATGAAACTGGTGCTGTCGAATACATCACAAAACCCGTAGACAGCGATTTACTGATCTTAAAAGTAAAGACTTTCCTGAAGCTTTACGAACAGCAAAACGAATTAAAAGGCATAAAAGAATTACTTTCGAAGGAGATAAAAATCAGGAAAGAAGCACAGGATAATCTCGAAATAAAAATTGCGGAAAGAACGAAAGAACTGGTTCTGAAAAACGAAGAATTAGAGATGAAAAACCACGAACTGCAACAATTTTCCTGGGTAGTTTCGCACGATTTAAATGAGCCAATCCGCAAAATCCAAATCTTTATAAAAATAATCAAAGAGCTTTATCTGGCAGATGATGCCAAGGCAATTGATTATGTAGATCGCACGATTAAATCGGCAGAAAGAATGCAGACTTTAATCACCGATTTATTAGCCTATTCGAGATTATCGTCGCAGGTAAAACCAGAAATGACAGATCTAAATGTGGTTCTGCAAGAGGTACTTTCTGACTTTGATTATTTGATCGAACGCAAAAATGCTACCATAAAATCCAACGAACTTCCCACGATAGACAGTATTCCTAGTCAGTTGAGACAGGTATTCCAGAACCTGATCGGAAATGCCTTAAAGTTTTCCGGAAATGATCAAAAGCCATTAATCGAAATTACAGCAGAAATTATTCGGGACAAATCGTTTGACAGTCCGGTTTCTGCACAAGGAAAATTTTGCCGAATCACGGTTAAAGACAACGGAATTGGTTTTGATGAAATTTATCTGGATCGTATTTTTATTATTTTCCAGAGCTTAAACGACCGTCAGTCTTATGAAGGAACCGGAATTGGACTGGCAATTGCAAAAAAAATCATCGAAAAACACAATGGTTTAATCACCGCAAAAAGCGAAGTAGGCAAGGGCGCAAGCTTTATTATTATTATGCCTTTAAAATACGAGTAAAAATTATACCACAGATTAAAGGGTTTTTATAAAGAAATTGTTTTAAATCCTTTTAATCTGTGGGAAAAAAATAAGCAGGATTTGATATTTTCAAAAAACAGATAAAAGTTTAAAACCTGACCCGAGGCCGAAAGCCAAATTGGCGAAGCAAACAAAGAAAAACTGAAACAAAAAAAATATGAAGAGTAATTTTAGAAGAAATTTATTAATAAGTTCGTCAGTTTCGTTACTGGTTCTAACGATTAGTTCGACGGCTTCATTTCTTAGTATCAGAAGTTTATTAGACAGTAATTCCTGGGTCAATCATACGCAGGAGGTTATCTATAATTTAAACAATGGATCATCAATAATTACAGAAGCGCAAACAAGTATGCGCGGGTATCTGATTGCTGGAGATGAGGGTTTTATCAAGACCTATACTGAAGCAGAAAAGGAATCAAATTTCTATTTTGATAAAATTGAAGATTTAACGGTTGATAACCCCAATCAACAAAAAATATTACAGGATTTAAAACCGCTACGTACTAACTTTTTTAAATATTTGAACAATCAAATTGTAAAAAAACGATTAGCAGGAAAGTCAGCCACATTTGATTTACGCGAAGGAAAAAAAATGATGGATGAATTGCGTAGTTATTTCAAACGTCTTGAAAATAATGAACAAGCTCTCTTAAAGATTAGAAGTGATAGATCTGAACGTTACAGCAATTACAGTACTATTTTAATTTTGGTTGCTTTTATTATTGCCTTTATCATTTCGATTGTTTTTTTACTCCGAATTTTAAGAGATTTTAATGAGCGCGCGTTATTGCAGAACGAATTAGAGAAAAAAGATCGCGAAACGGCAGAAAGAATTGTAGCTATCAGCACGATTGCCAGTAATATTTCGAACGGGAATTATGATATTCGTGTAGACGATACTAAAGCCGATGCATTGGGTAGTGTGGGCGAATCATTGAACAGCATGGGAATTTCCCTTAAAAGTTCTTTTGATCTGTTATCTCAAAAAGAATGGTTGCAAACCGGTATTGCAAGTCTTAATAATGTGATGCTGGGAGACAAGGCAATGCAAAAATTAGCAAAAGATGTTATCGAATTTGTATGTCAATATACCAATAGCAGCGCAGGAGTTTTGTATATTCTTGAAGATGATGAACTTTTTGTGGCTGGTGGATACAGTTATATACCAAGCAAAAATCGCGAACGCATCCAGAAAGGTGAGGGGCTTATTGGTCAGGCGATTATTTCAGGAAGAATACTGGAATTAAAAGACCTGTCGTCAGATGATATTCAGATCAATTATGCTTTGGGACAAATAAAACCAACTCATATTGTAGCCGTTCCATTATTAGACACCAGAACGGAGGGTGCTTTAGAATTGGCAAGCATCTACGGATTTTCGGCATTACATCTGGAATTTTTAAAAGCGGTTGCCAGCAATATCGGAATCGCAATAAAATCTACTCAAAATAGAAAACGAGTAATGGAGTTGCTGGAAGAAACCAAAGCCCAGTCTGAAGAACTACAGGTACAACACAGCGAATTGGAGGCTATAAATGCAGAGTTAGAAGCTCAAACAGAAAAACTACAAGCATCAGAAGAAGAACTTAGGGTACAACAGGAAGAGTTGGAACAAACCAATGAAGAGTTGTCTGAAAGAAGTGTTTTGTTGGAAGAAAAAAACAATGAAATTCAGAAAAAATCAGAAGCACTGGAACTAACTACGCGTTATAAGTCTGAATTTTTGGCAAATATGTCGCACGAGTTAAGAACACCTTTGAACTCGATCTTACTCTTAAGCCGTTTATTGTCTGAAAACAATAATAAAAGCATGGTCGACGAAGAAATTGAGTTTGCCAAAGTAATCCAGAGTTCCGGAAACAGCTTATTAGGACTAATCGATGAAATTCTGGATCTTTCTAAAATCGAAGCCGGAAAGATGGAACTTGAATTTCTGGAAGTTTCTACCAAAGAAATCACAGATACTTTATGGAATTTATTCAATCAGGTTGCGAAACAAAAAAACATACAATTCGAGATTATTTCTAAAGATGCCCCAATTGTCATTAAAACAGACAAAATGCGTTTAGAACAAATTCTAAAAAACCTGATTTCGAATGCTATAAAATTTACAGAAAAAGGAACCGTAAGTTTAGAAATAAAAATAAATACAGACGACGATAAAATCATTTGTTTTATTGTAAAAGATACCGGAATAGGAATTCCGTTAGAGAAGCAACCACTGATTTTCGAAGCTTTTCAACAAGCCGATGGCTCTACAAAACGTAAATATGGCGGTACCGGTTTAGGATTATCGATTAGTAGAGAACTGGCAAAATTGCTTCGTGGCGAGATTATATTACACAGTAAGGTCAATGAAGGAAGCTCGTTTACGTTATGCTTGCCTGTTTTTGGATCTGCAATTCATAAAATTAATGTAGAGAAAATACCTCCAACAGAATTTACAGAAGTAACACCGGAGGAGAATGTAACACCAAAGAAAAAATACATAAGCGCCAATATTCCTGACGAAATCGAAGATGACAGAGATTCAGTTACTGCCGGCGATAAAGTAATCTTGATTGTCGAGGATGATATTAATTTTGCCAAATCCTTATTATCGTTTACCAGACAAAAAGGATATAAAGGTATTGTCTCCGTTCGAGGCGATTATGCATTAAATTTTGCATTATTGTATCATCCCGTTGGTGTTTTATTAGATATCGAATTACCTGTAAAAAGTGGTTGGGAAGTACTCGAAGAATTAAAAAATCATTCGGCAACCAAACATATTCCGGTTCATATCATGTCATCGCACAAACTAAAACAGGAAAGTTTACTAAAAGGAGCCGTAGACTTTTTAGACAAACCAGTTGCTTTTGATAAAATTCCGGATGTATTTTTACGAATCGAACATATCATTAATAAAGAAGCGCAAAAAGTTCTCATTATCGAGGATAACCCTAAACATGCCAAAGCACTGGCTTATTTTCTGGAAACCTATAACATCAATTCAGAAATTAAAAGCGAAGTTTCGCAAGGATTAGAAGCCTTAAGCAAAACCGAAGTTGATTGTGTGATTCTGGATATGGGAATTCCGGACAAACAGGCGTATCAAATTCTGGACGGTGTCAAGAAATCTCCGGGATTAGAGAACTTACCCGTAATTGTTTTTACAGGAAAAAGTTTATCGATGAAAGAGGAGGTTAAAATAAAAAAATATGCCGATTCTATTATTGTAAAAACAGCGCATTCGTACCAAAGGATGCTCGACGAGGTTTCATTGTTCCTTCACTTGGTAGAAGATAAAAAAGAGGGAAAAGACAATAAAGAAAGCCATAAAAAACTAAATTTACTGAACAATATCCTGCACGAGAAAAAAGTACTGATTGTAGATGATGATGTGCGTAATATCTATTCGTTGACAAAAGCCCTGGAAGTTTTTAAAATGAATGTTATTACTGCTTTTGATGGTAAAGAAGCTATCAAAATTTTAGAAGAAAACACAGATACTGATGTTGTATTGCTGGATATGATGATGCCTAATATGGATGGTTACGAAACGGCCGAAAAAATTCGTTCTAACCCTAAATTTCTAAACTTGCCTCTTATTGCCGTAACAGCCAAAGCCATGACAGGCGACAGAGAAAAATGCATCAAAGCAGGCGCCTCAGATTATATTACCAAACCGGTAGATATCGATCAGTTGCTTTCGTTATTGAGAGTGTGGTTGTATGATAAGATTTAGAGAAGAAAGAGTAGAGAGGAAAGAGTAGAGAGGAAAGAGTATAGAAGAAAGAGGAAAGAGTATAGAAGTTTGGCTAGAGATTAAATTTTAAAAATCCTTTTGAATCTTTGAAATCTGTGGCAAAAGAAAAAAACTACACAAACATTAAAAAAATAATTCGTGCAAATTTGTGGAATTTGTGGCAAAAAAACCAAATTAAAAAGTAGACGAAATGAATAAAAAAAGACTCTTAATTATCGATGATGATTCTAGAAATATTTTTGCTTTAGAGCATACTTTACGAGCTAAATCATTTGATTGCATGTCTTGCTTAAGTGCCGAAGAAGCGTTGAAATTATTAAGTACAGAACAACACATCGATGCAGTCTTAATTGATATGATGATGCCCGAAATGGATGGTTATGATGCCATCCCGTTAATAAAAGCATTACCCAACAGAAGGTCTACTTTTGTTGTGGCAGTAACCGCGCAGGCAATGGTAGGCGATAAAGAAAAATGTTTAGAGGCTGGGGCAGATGCCTATATCTCTAAACCTGTAGATGTAGATAAATTACTGCTTATTCTGAGCAAAATTTGAGGGGAGTATGATTGAAGATATTGAACTTGAAACGCTTATTAATGATGTTTATGAATATTATGGTTTTGACTTTAGCAGTTATTCCAGAGCTTCATTAAAAAGGCGTGTCAACAGAGTAATGCATCTGGACGGCTTTACTCATTTTCATGAATTTCTGTCTAAAGTTCGATACGATACAGAGTATTACAAAAGAATGATAGACGAAATTACTGTAAACGTTACCGAGATGTTTCGTGATCCGGCTTTTTATGCAGTGGTTAGAAATGAAATATTACCCTTGTTAGGGACAAAACCTTTTATTAGATTATGGCATGCCGGTTGTTCTACCGGCGAAGAGGTATATTCGATGGCAATAATGCTTAAGGAAGCAGGGTTGCTTCATAAATCCTTAATTTATGCCACAGATATCAATGCGACCGTATTGGAAACAGCCAAAAAAGGAATTTTTCCTTTGCGGATGATGAAAGAATACTCAGAAAATTATCGCGATGCCGGTGGTCAGGAAGATTTCTCGAGTTATTATATTGCCAATTATGGTATTGCCAAGTTCAACGAAGAACTTGCCGAGAAAATGGTTTTCTCGCAACATAATTTAGTATCAGATACCTCATTTAATGAGTTTGATATGATATTATGCCGTAATGTTTTAATTTATTTTGATAACAACCTTCAAAAAAGAGTCATAAATTTATTCGATGAAAGTCTGGCTGTTTTAGGTTTTTTGGCCTTAGGGACCAAGGAAACCATAAAATACTCTATACCTATGAATAAATACAAACAGCTGGATAAAGAAAAAATATGGAGGAAAGTAAAATAATATCGGGCTGCAAAGTGGTTGTCATAGGCGGATCTGCAGGAAGCTTAAATGCTCTCATGCAAATTTTGCCTGATTTGCCTCAATTAAAGGATTTTGCTATTGTAATTACTTTACACAGAAAGAGCACAGACGATCAGACCTTAGAAGAACTGATTGCTTTAAAATCGACTGTTGCAGTAAAACCCGTTGAGGACAAAGTGCCCATTTTACCCGGGTTTATTTATATTGCGCCCTCTAATTATCATTTATTATTCGAAAAAAATGAGACACTTTCTCTCGATATCTCAGAGAAAATAAACTACAGCCGTCCAAGCATAGACGTTTCGTTTGAGTCTGCGTCTGAAATTTATGGAGGGGCATTGGTAGGGATTTTGTTATCCGGTTCAAATACAGACGGAACTTATGGTCTAAAAGCCATTAAAGCTGCCGGAGGAACAATTGTCGTACAGAACCCAACAGTTGCAGAGATGCCTTTTATGCCTCACAATGCGATCTTAAACACCAATCCGGATTTTGTTTTAGACAATCAGGAAATAGTAACGTTTTTAATGGCTCTTAATTCTTAAAAACTACTTTTTAGGTTTTACTATTTCGTCTTCCGGAAGGACAATCTTGTTAAGTTCAGCTTCTTTTGCTGCTCTTTTTTGAGCCGCTTTTCCTTTTCCAATAGGGATTCCTGCCGTTACATACAAAGATCTGTTGTATACATTTGGGCCGTCACCTTTCATAACCGGAACCAAACCATAATAATATTGCACCGTAATATTAAGACCATTGCCCACATTCAGATGATACCCTGCACCAAATGCTACACCGGCATCGATAACCCGGATCTGATCCCGTATATTCTTTTTATAAATTACATCGTCTTTATCAACTTCCTTTTTAAATTCGTCAAAAGCCTTGGCTAAAAGTCCAAATTGAGGACCGGTTTTTAAGTAAATATTATTTTTAAACTGATATTTGATCAGGATGGGAACATTAAAATACCGGATTTCACGATTGACACTTCCGCCTGCAAAAGTGTTATCAAGATTTACATCATTTAAGGAGTAAACCGGAATCCCGTGTGCGCCCATTGGCGATTTTACAATAACTCCCGTATTGATCATCCAGGCTGGATTTTTTCTGGAACGAATATCAAAATAAAACCCAAGATTAAAACCTGGATTCGTTCCCGAAGATTCAAGATCAGAAATAGTAGAGAAATTGACACCGCCATCCAGACCAAATTCAAGAAAAGGAGAATTAAGTTTGTCTCCAAAAATTAAGGAAATTAAAACTTGAGATCGTGCCGGAGCAATGCAAAACAATGCGATAAGTACTAATAAACCTTTTTTCATAAAGAGAGAATTAAAGTCCAAAACGATACTGCAACCCGGTTAAAACCTGTGTACGACTTCCTAAAAAACCTGCTTCGACCCTAAACATGATATGTTTATTGTATTGAAACTGAGATCCTACAATAAAATTCCACATATCTTTGGGGGCTTTCTGCAAGGAATATTGTATCGACGATGTTCCTGCTGTGCTCAAAGCACCGTCCAGCGTAGTTAGAAAATTTCCCGCTGCAACCAGGGCTCTGTTTGCCGTATTGTATTTGGCAACGTTGGCTGGGTTTTTTTGTTGTGCTGCCGTTAATCCGTCCCACCAGGTATCGACTTTTGTTTGATTTTCGGCTACTTTTCCAATTCCCGTATCTACTTTTTCCTGAGCGTTTTCTAAGTTCAAAACATCAGACAAAGCTATATTTCCCTGAGTATCTCCCTTAATATGAACCCTGAAACCGCCCACCCAGAATGCGATATTTCTTTCGGGTTTGCGAAGTTTAAACGTTTTACCCAATCGTGGGCCAAAAATATAAGAAAAAGCAGGTTTGTCCAGCGCGCTAACATCGCTCCAGGACATATTCATGTCAAGAGCCAACCAGCCACCACCAATACCAATAGTAGGCGTTAATCCAAAACCAACAGTCGTAGCATCAAAATTGGCTTTTGTACTAAAACTGGCAATCTGCGACCAATTATTATCTGCATCAGGAATCCAGATCCCCGCATTGATTTTAGTAGTTGGTTTTGATTTTCCAAAAATCCCGTAAACATTCAAAAATGGCAAAAGCCAAATGTCAGGTCTTATGGTTATGGCTCCAACTTCGACAGAAGATTTATCAAAACGAACAATCTCATCTAAATTATATAAAGGACCATTATTAAAACCTACCTCCAGATTCTTTATTGTGATATCTGAGTCCTGCCAGAAATAGTTAATAGAAAGTCCTTCTGAATAAGGTAAGTTATACCCCTTTTTGGCTACTTTTTCGCCCCAAATAGGTAAGGCATAAGGATAATCGACATCTTTTAAACTGTCTTTTAATTGTTGATTTTTTTCTCCTACGATTTTATCGGTGTAGACCTGTCCGAAAATTTGCATGCTAAAGAATAATAAAAGGGCTGATAGTAATGTATTATATTTCATAGACTTTAGTTTTTTAATTGTTAATTAATAGAACTGCGAAAAATAAATAGGTACTAATGTATTCTTAGGGAGGAATGTATGTGTATCTTTTTGGTATAGAATGAAGTAGCGATTCTGGCGTATAATCTGAAAACTAGATTTATGTGGTAATTATTGTTAAAGTTAACTAAAAAAACGTATCAGTAACAATATTTTTTAAGAAAGTATGCTTTAGAATAATAATGATCTTACTTGTATTTTAAGTAGTGTTATGCGTATTGATTACGATCATTTTCAATAATTTAGATTTTAGAAAAGAAATAAATAGTATTTTTGCATCGTGAAATGGATAACAATTATATTGTCGGTTTATTTAATGGCGCTTTCCAATATGCCTTGTGCAGATATGGAGATCAATAGCGTTGTTCATAAAACAGCCCAATTTACATCAGAAACCAATCATTCGCATGACAAACAGAACGATTTATGTTCGCCGTTTTGTGCTTGTAACTGTTGCGGGGCACAGGTTTTAAGTTATCAAACCACTCCATTTTTTGATTTTCCTGTTGCTTATTCTTTAATTTCGATTGCATTACCCAGTTATAATTCTGTTTTTGCTTCCAATTTCTACGGAAGTATTTGGCAACCCCCTCAAATAGCATAATGATGCCCGCCCGGTAAATATCGGGATACGGGTTAGAGTGTTGTGGATTTTCCACAGAAATAATAGACAAGCTTTGTCTAATTTCTCACATCATTATACCATAAAAATGTTAGATAAAATCATACAATTTAGTATAAAGAATAAGTTCGTTATACTACTATTTACCCTTGTTTTAATAGCCTGGGGAAGCTATTCGCTAAAACAATTACCCTTAGATGCTTTACCTGATATTACCAATAATCAGGTGCAAATAATTACGACAGCGCCAACTTTGGCAAGTCAGGAAGTCGAGCAATTAATAACTTATCCGCTCGAACAAGCCGTAAAAACGGTTCCGGATGTTATAGAGCTTCGCAGTATTTCGCGTTTTGGATTATCTGTCGTTACTGTTGTTTTTGAAGACAATGTCGATATTTATTGGGCCAGAGAACAAATTTTTCAACGCTTAAAACAAGCCGAAGAAAATATTCCGGCCTATGCAGGTACGCCCGGATTAGCACCTATTTCGACAGGATTAGGAGAAATTTACCAATATGATGTTTATGCCAAAAAAGGCTATGAAAACAAATACGACGCCATAAAACTAAGAACCATTCAGGATTGGATTATTATCCCGCAATTGCAAGGTGTTAAGGGTGTTGCAGATGTGAGCACCTGGGGCGGAAAACTAAAACAATACGAAATTGCTGTAAACCCCAATACACTTAACAGTTTGGGCGTTACGATTACCGAAATTTTTGATGCGCTCGAAAAAAACAATCAAAATACCGGTGGTGCCTATATCGAAAAAGATCAATATGCTTACTTTATTCGTGGAGTAGGAATGGCAAAAGGGACCAAAGATCTGGGAAATGTGGTGGTTAAAAATAGAAATGGTTCACCCGTTTTAGTACGTGACGTTGCCGAAGTTCGCGAAGGCGTAGCATTGCGTTACGGGGCTTCGACCAAAGACGGAAAAGGAGAGATCGTTTCCGGAATGGTTTTGATGCTTAAAGGCGAAAATTCAAGCGCTGTTGTCAACAGGATCAAAGAAAGAATGGTTCAGATCAATAAAAGTTTGCCCGAAGGTGTTGTTGCCGAAGCTTTTATCGACAGAGGAAAACTCGTTGATAATGCCATAGGGACTGTTACCAAAAACTTACTCGAAGGGGCTTTGATCGTGATTTTTGTACTGATCTTGTTTCTGGGCAATCTTCGTGCAGGATTAATCGTTGCCTCTGTGATACCGCTGGCGATGCTTTTTGCCATTATTTTAATGAATGCCTTTGGCGTAAGCGGCAATTTAATGAGTTTAGGAGCCATTGATTTTGGAATCATTGTCGACGGAGCCGTGATTATTGTCGAAGCAACGATGCACCATTTGCAAAAACTCAAAAACAAAAAAGAATTATCGCAAGGCGAAATGGATGTTGAAGTCTATAATTCGGCTTCGAAAATTAGAAATAGTGCAGCCTTTGGAGAAATCATTATCCTGATCGTTTATCTGCCCATTCTGGCTTTGATAGGAACCGAAGGAAAAATGTTTAAACCCATGGCAATGACAGTAGGTTTTGCCGTTGCCGGAGCTTTTATCCTTTCGCTGACGTATGTGCCTATGATGAGTGCTTTGTTTTTATCTAAAAAAACAGTGCACAAACAAAACTTTAGCGATAGAATGATGGCTTGGTTAGAAGGTGTTTATACGCCTTTTTTACAGAAAGCCCTGCAATTTAAAAAGATTGTTTTAGGGATATCCCTTGGTTTATTTGCCCTTGGAGTTCTTGTTTTTAATAGTATGGGAGGAGAATTTATCCCCACCATCGAAGAGGGTGATTTGGCTATAAATGCAACTATTATGACCGGAAGTTCCCTGACCCAAATGGTAGAAACTACCACAAAGTATGAGCAAATTCTAAAGGCTAAATTTCCTGAAATAAAAACCATAGTAACCAAAATAGGAAGCGGAGAAATACCAACAGACCCAATGCCTATAGAAAGTGGCGATTTGATTATTGTATTAAAAGACAAGAAAGAATGGGGACAAAAATACCATAATTGGGAAGAGTTGGCAAATGCCATGAAAGAAGAGATGGAAGTGATTCCCGGAGCCAATATTGAGATTTCGCAGCCTATTCAGATGCGTTTTAACGAGTTAATGACCGGAAGCCGTAGCGATATTGCCATTAAAATTTTTGGTGATGATCTGGAGATTCTTGATGCCAAAGCGACTGAGCTCATCTCGAAGATAAAAGGGATTGAAGGTATTGGTGATCTAAAAGCCGATAAAGTAACCGGATTACCTCAAATCACGATTAAATACGATTATAATAAAATTGCTTTATATGGTTTGAATATTTCAGACATCAACCAGATTATCCGTTCTTCGTTTGCCGGAGAAAGTGCCGGAAAAATCTATGACGAAAGCAAAAGATTTGATGTTGTGGTTCGCATGAACGAAAACAATCGTGCAGATATTACAGATGTCAGTAATTTGTTTATTCCGTTGCCAAACGGGCAGCAAGTACCGCTTTCGCAAGTGGCGACGGTAGAGTATGAGCAAGGTCCGGTACAAGTAACCCGCGAAGATGGAAAACGCAGAATCACGGTTGGGTTAAACGTTCGCGGACGTGATATAAAAAGTGTTGTCGAAGAGATTCAGCAAAAGCTCGATAAAAACTTCAAGCTTCCCGCAGGCTATTACGTAACCTATGGCGGTCAGTTCGAGAATTTAATCGAAGCCACGAAACGACTTTCGGTAGCGTTGCCAATTGCTTTGGGATTAATTCTGGTGTTGCTTTATTTTACTTTTAAAAGTTTCAAACAAGCCGGTTTAATTTTTACAGCAATTCCGTTGTCAGCCATTGGAGGCGTTTTTGCCCTCTGGATGCGCGGAATGCCGTTTAGTATTTCGGCAGGAATTGGTTTTATTGCTTTATTTGGAATCGCAGTCTTAAACGGAATCGTATTGATTTCGTATTTCAATCAATTAAAAACCGAAGGTATTCTGGATCCGTTGCAAAGAGTTTTAATAGGGACCAAAACCAGATTACGTCCCGTTTTAATGACTGCAGCTGTAGCTTCTTTAGGATTTTTGCCAATGGCATTATCAACCAGTGGCGGAGCTGAGGTACAAAAACCTCTGGCAACAGTAGTGATTGGCGGTTTATTCTCGGCAACATTATTAACGCTAATCGTTTTACCGATCTTGTATTTGTTGTTGGAGCGAAAGTTTAATCGAGATGAGGTAATTAGAAAATGAGATAATTAGAAAATTTATCACTGAGCGTAAAATAATTTCTCTCGCAGATTATGCAGATCTGGCAGATTAATTCAAAAGAATCAAAAAAAATCTGCTCAATCTGCGAGAGATAAAAAATATAAAAATGAAAAATTCAATATATAAAGATCAATCGAAAAAGCTTTGCTCCAGATGGCTATCGGGATTGTGGTTAATTACATTTCTATTGACCGCCATGTTATCGCAAGCACAAGAAAAAATCAGTCTTGAAAAAGCAATCGAACTTGCTAAAACAAACAACATAGATTTAAAAATTGCCGATAAAGAAATAGAGAAACAAACGGTTCTCAAAAAGACCGCATTTCAGCCGGAACCCCTTCAGGTACAATATCAGGGCGGACAGTTTAATAGCGTTGATTATGATCATAACGTTTCGATCCAGCAATTTTTTCCGATAGGGAATATTACAAAAGCCAATCGACAATTGCAGGAAGAATTAGTGAAACTTGCCGAGAAACGAAAAGCATTATCCTCTTACGAAATAGAAAAGGCGGTAACACTTTCTTACTACCAATATTTGTATGGTATTTCGATTCAGAGATTAAACGCAGAACTAAATGATATTTATACCAAATTCCTAAAGAACGCCGAGTTGCGTTTTCAAACCGGAGAAAGTGGGAACATCGAAGTCATTAGTGCTAAAGCAAAGGTCAAGGAAATCGAAACGCAAAAGGCGCAATTAGAATATGATCTGGCGATATACCAAAAGCAACTGCAGTTTTTTGTTCAGACGGACGAAAATATTGTTCCTGACGATAAAACGTCTTTACAATATATGGTTTTAAAAGAAGAAGGAAATTCGAAAGCAGAAGGTTTGGTAACTGATTTTTATCAGCAACAAATTTCAGTCTATCAAAAAGAAGCCAATACTTACAAAGCAATGCGAACGCCTAAATTGGGATTGGGATATTTTGCACAAACGATCAATACAGAGTCCTTGTTTCAGGGTTTTACTGCCGGATTGCAAATTCCGTTGTTTGGTGGTGTCAATACGGCAAAAGCAAAGGCTTCGGCCATTAGTATTTCGCAATCGCAACTGGCTTTGGATAAAAATAAACTAACGCTGAATTTGCAAAAACAGGAATTGCAGAACAATTATGCCAAACAACAAAAAGCCTTAGACTATTACCAGAAAGAAGGCTTGCAATATGCGGATCAGATCATCAATACGGCGCAAAAAAGTTATGCAAACGGCGATATGAGTTATTGGTCGTATATCAGTTTTTTAAATCAGGCTATCGATATTAAAAAGCAATATACAGAGGCAACCCATACTTTTAATCAAAGTGCTATTGAACTTCAATTTCCAACCATCAAAAACAATTAAAATGAAAAATATACATTTAAATTTAACCGTAAAGCGCGCAATTGAAAAGTGCCAGGTTCGCAAAGGAATAAAACATAGTGTTCTTTGCGGGATGTTCATACTCTTTGTGGTGAGCTTAATAAGCTGCAATAATAAAAAAGCAGAAGAAACTCCTGAAGAAGAAAAATCGCAAACAGAAGTTGCCTTAAACGAATCTCAGTATAAAACAGTTGGGATCGAAACCGGATTTGTAGAGAACAGAAACCTGAATAAAGTCATAAAAGCAAACGGATATACGACAGTTCCGCCACAAAACTCAGCCGAAGTATCGACTTTGATAGGAGGAACAGTAAAGGATATTTTTGTACTTGAAGGTACTTTTGTCACCAAAGGAAAAGTGCTGGCTACGATTCAGAACTTAGAAGTAATCGAAATGCAGGAAGATTTTCATTCGGCGACAGCCAATATCGAATATTTGCAATTAGAATACAACCGCCAGAAAACACTGAGTGATGAGAATGTAAACCCAAGGAAAGTTTTTCAGGAAGTAAAATCAAAACTTGCAGCAGAACGAGCAAGGGCACAAGCAGCAAAGAACAAATTAGAAGCCTTGCATGTCAGTACCAAAGGCAGTACTTCGCTAGTACCAATTGTGGCGCCTATAAGTGGTTATGTAGGGAATATAAAAATAGCAAAAGGAGCTTATGCACAAACCGGAATTGCCTTGTTTGAGGTAGTCGATAACAGCCAGATGCATTTGGACCTTAATGTTTATGAGAAAGATTTAGGGTCAATTTCAGTAGGGCAGGTAATTGATTTTGTATTAACAAATCAGTCCAATAAATCGATTAAAGGAAAAATTTTCGGGATTAATAAATCATTTTCGAACGAAAGCAAAACGGTTGCGGTACATGCCAAAATCGAATCGGCAGATGCAAAAGGACTGATTCCCGGAATGTATGTTTCGGCAAATATCAACATCACAAATGCTACTGTACCCGCATTACCAAAAGATGCTGTGGTTCGTAACGCCGATAAGTATTTTGTATACGTTCAGGAAGAAGAACACCAGGAAAAGAAACCGGAAGCAGGCACAGCACATGAAAAAGAAATTCATTTTAAAGCCATTGAAGTTGTTCCCGGAACCACAGATTTAGGTTTTACAGAGGTAAAGTTTGTAGATCATGTTCCTGACAAAGCAAAAATTGTTACCAAAGGAGCTTTTTATTTGCTGTCTGCAATGAAAGGCGGAGGCGAGCACGGGCATTGATTTGATGTGACCTCCAGCTAAAGCGGGAGGCAATTCGATTATAGTAATGAAATCAGAGGAAACTTAAAAAAACTTTGTGACTTTGGGTCTTTGCGAGATTAAAATAGCTCAACATAAAAGCATTTACGACAAAATCCGTAAATTTAGAAGCTATTTCGACAAATTTTGAACTTTAGGCTTCAAATAAATAAAACTTGACACGCATTTTATGGAACATACACCTATAGAAGAAAAAGTAATAAAAAAGAAAGTAAACCAATCCGGATGCTGTTCTGCACATCAGGAGCACAATCATTCTGACGACGACGGACACGATCACGATCATGAGCACAATGCCGAGGGCGGATTGTTTAAAATGTTCATACCGGCAATAATATCGTTTGTTTTGTTGCTTATAGGGATTGGTTTAGACAACTATTTTAAGCAAGCCTGGTTTACGGGTTATGTTAGAATTGGCTGGTACATTGTGGCTTATTTACCTGTTGGTTTGCCGGTTTTGAAAGAAGCTTATGAAAGCATTATAAAAGGAGATGTTTTTTCAGAGTTTTTCCTGATGTGTATTGCCACAATTGGCGCTTTTGCAATAGGAGAATTCCCGGAAGGCGTTGCAGTAATGTTATTTTATACCATTGGCGAAAATTTTCAGGGACTGGCGGTTAGTCGTGCCAAATCGAATATTAAAAGTTTACTGGATCAACGCCCTGATGAAGTCAGCGTTTTAGAAAATAATGTTGCGACCAAAGTCAAAGCGGCAAATGTAGCTATAGGATCGATAATTCAGCTTAAAGCGGGAGAAAAATTAGGTTTAGATGGCGAATTGTTATCAGATACCGCTTCGTTTAATACCGCGGCACTTACCGGAGAAAGTAAACCTGATACCAGAGTAAAAGGCGAAACGGTATTGGCAGGAATGATCAATGGCAATACGATTGCATTAGTAAAAGTTACTACGGCATACAAAGACAGTAAGTTGTCTAAGATTCTGGAAATGGTACAAAACGCCACGACTAAAAAAGCACCTGCCGAATTGTTTATTCGAAAATTTGCCAAGATTTATACCCCAATCGTCGTTTATCTGGCCATTGCGATTTGTTTGTTGCCCATGCTTTTTGTAGACCATTATGTTTTTAGTCAATGGTTGTACAGAGCTTTGGTATTCCTGGTAATTTCATGTCCTTGTGCATTGGTTATTAGTATTCCGTTAGGATATTTTGGCGGAATTGGCGCGGCGAGTAAAAACGGAATCTTATTTAAAGGAAGTAACTTTCTGGATAGTATCTCGACGATTGAGAATGTGGTGATGGACAAAACCGGAACCATGACCGAAGGCGTTTTTAAAGTTCAGGAAGTTATCATTTTGGATAATTTTGATAAAGCAGAGATTCTAAAATTGGTTAATGTTCTCGAAAGTCAGAGTACACATCCGGTGGCAACGGCAATTCATAATCATGTGGGGCAAATAGATGCATCGGTTGAATTAAAAAACGTAGAAGAAATTTCAGGACATGGCTTAAAAGCCGAGATAAACGGAAAACAATTGCATGTTGGGAACTTTAAGTTGATGGATAAATTCAATATAAAATATGATATAGATCCCAATGAAGTTGTTTATACAACCATTGCGATCGCCTACGATAATAAGTTTGCAGGATATCTAACCATTGCCGATGAGATCAAAGCCGATGCGCAGGAAGCGGTGACCAGGCTCCAAGCATTAGGCGTAAAAGTTACGATGTTAAGTGGTGATAAAAGCAATGTAGTACAATTTGTGGCTGATAAGTTGGGGATCACCAATGCTTATGGAGATTTACTTCCAGAAGGCAAAGTAGCAAAACTCAACGAGATTAAAGCCAGGAACGAAACCGTAGCTTTTGTGGGCGATGGTGTAAATGATGCACCCGTGATTGCGTTAAGTACAGTGGGGATTGCTATGGGAGGTTTAGGCAGCGATGCCACAATAGAAACTGCCGATATCGTGATTCAGGACGATAAACCCAGTAAAATTGCCATGGCAATCAATATAGGGAAACAAACCAAAAAAATCGTGTGGCAAAATATCACTTTGGCTTTTGTTGTAAAAGCTTTTGTACTGATTCTTGGTGCCGGCGGACTTGCCACAATGTGGGAAGCTGTTTTTGCCGATGTTGGTGTCGCGTTATTAGCGATATTAAATGCTGTGAGAATCCAGAAAATGAAGTTTTAATTATAAGCACATTCTTAAAGACGAACCATATAAAAAAGAAAACCCCGAAAATAATTTTCGGGGTTTCTGTTTTATAAGATATTATCTTTCGATCTGCGGTTTTGGCAATTTGGCAATTACTTCATCTATCGAGAATGATGCCGGCGCCTGACGTGGCGGAAATTTGCGATAGGTTTCCAGATATGCGGCAACTTTTGATACTGCCGGTAAAATCAAAAAGGCGCGGTCTATCATCCATTTTTCATATCCAATAGAACCATCTACTGCATATTCGAATGGATCTGCTAATAAATCGATTATAAACGGACCTCTTAGTTTGACCATTGGATCACGCCATATTTCCATTCCTTTTGCATATTGAGCCGCAAAAGTATATTTAAAACGGTCATCACGATAGGCAACAAGGTTTCCGTCATCATCAAAATAAATAAAATCATGGCGATTACTTCCGCTTTGACCTTTTAGATACGATAATTGATTGTATCCGTCCAGATGTACTTTAAAATTTTTACTGCCTTCCTGAACGCCATTTTGTGCACTTGCGACCAGGTTTTGATCACCACCGGCGGCAGCGACCAAAGTAGGCAACCAGTCTTCTGCCGAAAATAATCCGGTCAAATTACTTCCGGGTTTAATAACTCCGGGCCAGCGAATAACAGCGGGAGCACGATAAGCACCCTCCCAGTTGGTATCTTTTTCTGAACGAAACGGCGAAGATCCTCCGTCTGGCCATTGGTTTTTCATCGCACCATTATCTGTAGACCAGATTACGATGGTATTATCAGCAATTTTAAGATCGTCTAAAAGTTTTAAAAGTTCTCCTACCATTGCATCATGTTCCACCATTCCGTCTGCTTGAGTTCCCAGACCTGTTTTTCCTAAAGATGATGGTTTTAAATGAGTAAAAACATGCATTCTCGTACTGTTAAACCAGGTAAAAGAAGGTTTTCCTGCTTTGGCTGATTTTGTAATAAAATCTTTGGCAGCTGCCAAAAATTCTTCGTCTACCGTTTCCATTCTTTTTTTGGTCAATGGTCCCGTATCTTCGATTTTTCCACCCGCAGTTACTTTTAGAACACCACGTGGACCAAATGCTTTTTTAAATTCTTCGCCTTTTGGATAATCCGGATTTTCAGGCTCTTCTTCAGCATTTAAGTGATACAGATTGCCAAAAAACTCATCAAATCCATGTGCGGTAGGCAAATATTTGTCCTGATCGCCAAGATGGTTTTTACCAAACTGGCCACATACATATCCCAGAGGTTTTAAGAACTCTGCAATAGTTGGATCTTCTTTTTGTAAACCAACCGGGGATCCCGGCAAACCTACTTTTGTCAGTCCGGTACGATAAGGAGATTGTCCTGTAATAAGGGCAGCACGACCGGCAGTACAACTTTGCTGTGCATAGTATTGAACAAAAACAGCACCTTCATTACCTATTTTATCAATATTGGGTGTCGTAAAACCCATTAATCCGCGGCTATAAGCGCTTACATTGGTAACGCCAACATCATCTCCAAAAATGATTAGAATATTAGGCTTTGATTTGTTGTTTTGGGCGATACCAGTTGTTAAAAATCCGAATAACAATAAAATAAGTAACACAAACTTCATCGTTATTTCATTCCGTTGTAATCTTTTTGATAAATTCATGGGAAATGTGTTTAAAATGATTGAATTGGGCTAAAAAGGGATAAATTAAAAAGCGTAACGAATTTGATTTGTAAAGTTATTTGTTTTAAAGAATTGATTTATAGTTTTTTATGTTGCATTTTATAAAATGAAACATAAAAAAAGCCTGATTTGTTAGAATCAGGCCTGAAATTACAGTTGTTTTTTTCGAACTCTTAAAAAGACAATTCAATGCGATTATTTTTATTCTCTATTCGAATAGTGGTTGCATTACTTTCTGATGGAGTTTGGGTTGGATACCAATTTCGACCCGGTTTTACCAGTATCAATAAACCTTCGTCATCTCCAAGAGCAGCAAACAATTCGCTGTTATCATTTTTAGCAAACAATTCTAATCCGTGTTTTGCAATCAATTGATTTCCTAATTCCAATGGTTTTTCGTTTACGATCCCAATCTCGCTGATATTCAAAATAGCATTAGAACTAAATTTTTCGGTCTGGGCATTGTCAAGATCATGTCTGGCAATAAACTCCAATAAATTGCCATTGTTGTCATAAAAATAAACAGCATTGGCATTCCAGTTTTCAAAACGGGTAATCACATTTTGATCTTCTATTAGAATTAAATCTACTTTGTCTTTACACCATCGAATAGCGTCTTCGAGTTTGTTCTCCGGAATGTTGAAAGCAAAATGATAGACAGAATTAAATTCAGGATTTTCGACAAATTTCAAAATAGAATTTCCGGCTTGTATGCTAATCGATTCTGTTTCTTTTTCGATTATAGAAAGGTTTAATATTTGGGTATAAAATGTTGCAGTTTCCTGAATGTTATTGGTCTGAATCTGGATGTGTTCTAATTTCATAATGGTATTTTTTTAAGAATAAAAGAATTTTTTCGTTTCAAACAAATTTAAAAAACGATTCAAAGATTATAATAGAGAAGCTATTTTATACTTCAATGAATGAATAGTAAATTATGATAAGAATTTCTATTATTATAACACGTAATTTTTTTAAATACATAGAGACATAGATTTGAAACTACAATTTAGATATTGTTAGAAAATCACGTTTTTTACATAGTGCTATGAGATTTATTTGTAGCGAAACATCTTCTACATTTTATTTGTACTATGTTTCTAGATGTTTAAAATAAAAAAAGCCCATTTCAAATCAATGAAATAGACTTTTAAAGCTGTGAATCTTGGGGATAATTCACATGATTTTACAAAATGAGCCTGTTTTATTTTGGTAGTGCAGGTATCATAATTCTTCGTGTTGGCGTACTCAGCGTTTCAATAAAGGCCAATAAATCGCTGATTTCGTCTTTGTTTAAATCTAATTTTTTAAGCATAGGATCTATTTTTGGAATCAATGAATCTCTTGCCGTTCCCAGGTATTTTTTCTGGACCGGAGAGGGGTTCCCTCCATTATACAATTCGACCACATCCAGCAAGGACGGAAAATGCCCGTGATGCATCCAGGGTTTTGTATTGACCACTTCGCGCAGTGTAGGCGTTCTGAATTTACCGATATCTTTTACATCTTTGGTGACATTATAACGCCCAAAATCTTCGTTTTTAGTTCCAAATAAAGTTTGCCCGTCGTTATGAAACTCATTATCGCTAAAATAAGGTGTATTGTGGCAATTGATGCATTGTGCTTTGGTCCGGAACAAATGCAAACCTTTTACCTGCGAATCTGTATAAGCATCAGATTTGCCGCTTACAAACTGATCAAATTTGCTTTTAGGGCTGTTAATCGATCTTTCGAAAGTAGCAATTGCATATTGTATGCGTTGCAGCGATACTTTTTTGTCTCCAAAAGCAGCTTCAAAAAGTGTATTATAGCCTTTAATTTTTGCAATTTTATCAACAGCAATGGTCAACTTTTCATTCATTTCCAGCGGATCTCCAATCGGGAATTTTGCCTGATCTTCGAGACTTGAAGCGCGACCGTCCCAAAATAAAGTTTTGGCATAAGCCGAGTTTAAAATCGTCATTGAATTACGTTTGCCCGTTTGGCGATCATGACCAAAAGAACGGGTTAAATTATCTGTCCAGCCCAATTCAGGATTATGGCATGAAGCACACGCAATTTGCCCGCTTGTGGATAATCTGGGATCAAAAAATAATAGTTTACCCAAACTTTCTTTTTCTTTCGAATATGGATTGTACTCCGGGTACGGAACAGCAGAAAGCACCCCGATATCCCGGAATGCTTTTTTGTCTATACTTTTATCTAATTCTGGTTCGGGCCAGGACGATGGATCGCCGCTCGAATACAGTTTTCTTAATTCCTGAATGTCGATATAATCAGGTTGTTCGATGCTTTTGTAAGCCGTTAAGCTTAGTAAGAACAGGAGAGGGATTAGTAGTTTTTTCAATTTTATATTTTTTTGAATGTCGGTTTTCGGTCTTAGTCTCGGTTTACAGTCTCAGTTTTCAGTCTCGGTCTCAGTCTCGGTTTTCAGTCTCGGTTTACAGTCTCGGTTTTCAGTCTCAGTTTTCAGTCTCGGTCTCAGTCTCAGTTTCGATCTTGGTTTTAAAAGTTTGTCAAAGTTTTGGTTCCTGTTTTTACCGCAATCTGCGACTGAAATCTGCGACTGCGACTGAAAACTTCCATTAAGAACTGCGACTGCGACTGAAAACTTCCATTAAGAACTGCAACCTAAGGCAATGTAACTTCTTTAGGGCACGATTCCGTCAAAGGCGATAACTTTGGATAGGTTTTATTGTTGTACATTCTGTATTGGCAGGAAACGGTTCCTCCAAAAAGTTGCTCGTTGGTAAGTTTCAATTCAAACGAAATTTCGAATAAACCTGCGCTTATTTCTTTATAAGTTCCTTCTCCAGAAATGTCTATAACATATCCCGGTTTATCTTTTCCGTCAGCGCCTTTGCCTGTTGGGGCAATTGTAATCGACTGCGGATTTACAAGTACGCTTCCGTTAGTTTTACTGTTTCCGTTTTCCGGAAAAAATTCAAGTGCTGAGGTAATATTAAATCCCGGAGAATTTGCTGCATTTACATTTTCGTTGGTAAACCATCTTTTTAAGTTAAAAGAGTTTGTGGTAGACGTTCCTGTAACGACATTAAATCCTATTTTAAAAGCATCGTGATAAATATCATCATTGGGGTTTGTTGTGCCGTTATCGCTATACAATATTGCGTTTTCGGCATCTTTTGTTACCACTACCGGAAACGTAAAAGCATTGTAAGCCTGCCAGGCGCAAGTACCGCTTTTATCAAACCAGTTTTCGCCGTAGGTAAGATAAAATTTATTCGATAAATCGTAGAATTTAGAAGCGGGATTAGCCTGAATATCACGAGGTGATTTTATTGGTTTTACAATTTGCAAACCAGTATTGCCAGTCGCAATATAGTTGGTAGCGTTGACTAAGGTAATCTTAGATTCAAAGCGCACATCGTCGTTCTGGATATCTTCCAGAAGTGTTAAATGATAGGTTATGGAGCTTCGGTTATCGCCAAAATCATCGTGTGTTAGTGCATATTCAAAACCATTTGTAAATTTAAAAATAGAAAGATTATCAATTTCTGACGGAATAAATCCGTTAGGAAAATTTACTTTAAAATCTACTTTTTCGCCCACTGCTCCTTTTATATTAATTTGTTTTTCAGGAAGGGTATAGGTGGTACTTATTTCTGCCAGATTTATGGTAAAACTATCGTTTAAGGAGGACGAATTGAGATTGCCAATATGGATTTCAGGATCTGAAACATGCTCTAATTTTAGCGTAATAGTCTGTTTGTCTTTCCATCTTTTATCAAAAGAAAGATAAATGGTATCGGTAAGTTTATTGCCTTCAAACAACAATTGGTTTACAGGTTCTACGCTAAAACTCGTGATATCTCCGGATGTTACGGCACTAAAATGGGCCGTAACAGACGATTTTAGTGTTGCAGAACTCAAGGTTACAGGAACTTTTAATTTTTTGATCGATTTATTATCATACGTGATTGCCGGAATTATTGTGGTACTTACAGCAGGGTATTCAAGCGGAACACCAGCAGAGTTTGCCAGAAAATTGAACCTGATATAAGGCGTTGTATTTTTAGAATCTAATCTGTAATCATCTTTAGAACAAGAGGCAAATAAGGTTATAACGAGACTTAATACGGATATAAATTTAGTACGATTCATTTTGTTTTAAGTTTGGATTAAGATTAAGATTGTAACGTGGTATTGGTAAAACATACTTAGGCGACGGATAAGTAAGTGAACAAGTAAGGGAGATACAGCCGTCATTGCGCGAAATATTTTTTTTGTTTCTGGCGATGTCAAAAAGTAAATGCCCCTCAAAACACAACTCTTTTCTTCTTTCCAGAAACAAAGCTTCTTCAAGGTTGTTGTTATTGGTTAGCAAAGTTGCATTGGCTCTGGCTCTGATTGTATTAATATCTGTTTTTGCCTGATCCGGATTGTTTAGTTTCAAGGCGGCTTCGGCACGAATTAAGTATTGCTCGCTTAATCTGAAAGCAACATATCCGGGATTTCCCTGAAATTTTTTGGTAAAACTGTAATTGCGGTCTGCCGGTTGCAGGTTTACTAAAGTAGCTAGTGGTTTTTCGAGAAATAATTGTTTTCTGATATCTGTCGTTTCATACAGGTCTATCAGATCCTGCGATGCTACATAAGTTCCGTAAACGGTTTTAGAAGTATATCCAAACGGTACAGACATTGACCCGCTTACAGTTCCGTCTGTAGTTTTAGGAATCGAAAATTCTAATAAAATTTCAGAAACCGGAAGATCAGGTTGTTCCCATTGTGCAACATAATTGGCTGAATTTACAAGGGTAACGCCTGAATTTAAAATAACATCATTGGCTGTTTCGTATGCATTTTTCCAGTCTTTTTTAGACAAATAAACCCGGGCTAATAATGCTTTTGCGCTATTTTTATTAAAATAAGAATAAGACGGTCCGGTCAAAAGTACAGTATCAGAATACAGGCTTACGGCAGTTGTAATGTCATTGATTATTAGAGTATAGGTATTGGCGACAGTTTCTCTGGCAGGATAGGTAAGACCTTTGACCAATGAGGCCGTATTGTAAATAATTCCCAAATGCGAGGCATCTTCTGTATACCCGTAGTTTTGGGCGTATACTTCGCTTAATAAAAAATGAGCATAAGCCCTAACAGTCAATGCCTGTGCTTTTATCTGACTTTTTTCGGCAGCTGTTGCATCGGGTAAAGCATCTGTAAATTCTAAAATCAAATTGCACTGATTGATAATGCTGTAACTGCTGCTGTAAAAGGTCGAAAAATTTGAAGCATCAGATTGATCGTCAAAAGAGTAGAGGTTTACTATAGGCGACGGGATCGTAATTAATCCTGATGTACTGGAAGCAACAGATGGGGTAAATTTTAAATTTCCGCCTTGTACATCTGCATAAACAGGAAACACTCCGGCACGCAAATTAGACTCAACACCACGATACATACCGTTTAAGGCTTGCAATACACCGGCTTTACTATCCAGCTGTTCTGTAATAGAAACTTGTGTACCCGGTTCTTGTTCTAAAAAATCACTACACCCTTGCCATAAAAAAAGCGAGACCATAAGGAGCGTGAATTGCAATCCGGTTCTATATTTAAAATATTTCATCTTTTTAAAATTTAGTATTAATTCCGCACGAAATTGTTCTTGCTTGCGGATAAGTGTAATTAAATTCTCTGATGCCATTCATTCCTGACGGACTTTTTTCTTTGTACCAATACAAAGCATTCGAAACATCTGCAAAAACAGTCAAAGTATCCAGAAAAGTATTTTTGAGAGGAACATTATAACTCAGGTTTATATTGTTGATTTTGATATAAGTCGCATCATAAACATATTTACTCATATTCGCTAACAAAGTATTATTGCTAGGTGTAGGTTGTGTAACAATGTCTCCCTGATTTCTCCAGTAATCATAAGCATTTACAGACATGTTTCGGTTTGATGTTGTACTGTATTTTGAGATAATCTGATCTGAAACTAGTTTGTCACCGCCCCATTGAAAAGCACCTGTTATCGATAAAGTAATGTTGTTTAGCGTAAATTTATTGCTAAAACCACCAAAAGCTTTAGGTTGCGAATCGCCAATAGGTTCCCAATCGGCATTGGTAAATAATCTGTTGTAAGTGGCTGCGTCATAAATCTGACCATTTTTCTTAATTAAATCCCTTCCGGTTGCCGGATCAACACCAACCCAGTTTAAGCCCCAGATAGTGGTGGTACTGTACCCAATTTTTTGTTCCAGAGCAATATTAGACAACGAATAATCACTGCCTAAACCAACCAGATCAGTTACTTTATTTTCGACTGTTGAGATATTGAAAGACGAAGTCCATTTGAACTTTCCTTTTTTAAACCATTTGATTCTGGTCGTAAACTCAAAACCTTTATTGTACATATCGGCAGCGTTCAATTGTACAGAACTATATCCTGTTTCTGTTGGAATGTCGCGCGCAGCAATCAAATCAGATAAACTGTCGTAATAGTATTCTAACGAAAGTTCGACCGTATTGAAAACATTAAAATCGATTCCGGTATTGAATTTTACATTTTTCTCCCAGCTTAAATTTCCGTTAGGAGAAACGCTCGAAGTGGCACTCGTATCGCCATTATATCCGTTTTGAGAAACCGTATACAACCCCTTGGATCGGTACGAACCTATACGTGAATTACCGGTTGAACCGTAACTGATTTTAAACTTTAAGAGATCGATCCAGGAATTTGATTTCAGGAAATTTTCGTTGCTCGTAATCCAGGCTAAACCTGCACCACTGTTGTAAGCCACATTTGTATCATCGCCAAAAACAGAACTTTCGTCACGTCTAAAATTGGCCAAAACATAGTATTTC
Source organism: Flavobacterium araucananum (assembly GCF_002222055.1). Lineage (GTDB taxonomy): Bacteria > Bacteroidota > Bacteroidia > Flavobacteriales > Flavobacteriaceae > Flavobacterium > Flavobacterium araucananum. The sequence continues at coordinate 11,118 of NZ_MUGS01000062.1, read as the reverse complement.
TTTTTATAATTGTAATTGATCTGAGAGAATAAGGACACTCTCGAATTATTGCTAATCTCGGAACCTCTTACTTGTCTGGTTCTGGTTTCGTTGATCAAAGGTGTCAAAAGATTGTCGTCCTGTATCGCATCTTCAATTTTATTAATGACATTTGGGTTTACAAAACCGGATGCTGATGCATAATCAAAATTGATTTTTTCTTCCGAAAGTTCAAAACCTGCAACACCGTCTATAGTATTGTTTGGGTTGATGTTTTTGTTAAACAACATTTGTCCCTGCCAGTTCCATTTGGTAGAATTTCGGTTATGTATCAGGCGTCTTCCCCAGTTTGGATATGTTTTTTCATTTAAGAGAAATGTACCATTATTTTGTCCGCTTTCGTTTTCTCCCGAAAAGTAACGATCCTGCGCTTTATCCAGATAATCGATACCAAACAAGGTTCCAAATTTTATATTTTTATTCAGTTCATACCCTAGATTCAAACTTCCTAAAATCCCGCGACTCTCTGTTTCATTCTTGTTTTGCCCGATTGCCGCCAAGGGGTTTCCTCCTGTATTACCGCCTGACACGCCAAGAGTCGAATAAGTACCGTCCGGATTATAAGGAGACAGGGTAGGCAAATAAGCAAAGTCATAATAAATATTAGGTGCATCTTTTTTGATATAACTGGGGTTCAACGATACATTAACATCCCATTTTGAGTGGTGGTATCCTAGATTTAATCCTCCGTTAAGTTGTTTTGTAGTATTGCCCAATTGGGGTTCGTCGATGCTTAAATAGGTTAAGGTACTGCGATACGAAAAATTGGAAACACCTCCGGAAACACTAAAATTATATTTGTTGTAGATTCCTGTTTTGTTTAATAAATCGAACCAATTGGTGTCGATTCCGTTGTAGGGAACCGGAACATATCCCGTAGAAGTATTCTTCAGGTAATCATTTCTCAATTCAGTATATTGTGCACCATTCAAATATTTAATTTGATTTACGGCAGATGAAACTCCAAGTTGGTTTGAAAATCCGAATTTAGTTTTTCCTGCTTTTCCCTTTTTAGTCGTAATCAAAATGACTCCGTTTGCACCGTCAGCACCATAAATACCAACAGCTGCGGCATCTTTTAGCACTGTAAAATCTTCGATATTATCCGGTGAGATCATTGCCAGAGGATTCGATAAACCTTCGGCTAATCGCCCTCCGTCAAAATATTCGCTGTCAATACCGGCTTGTTCGCTCATGATAACGCCATCGACAATGATTAACGGTTGTGTCGATGTACCCAGAAAAGAATTCGACAATGATTTTAGGGTTCCCTGCCCGCGAATGTTGATCTTAACCGGACCGCCAACTCCCGAAACATTTTCGACCAAAACTCCTGCAATTTGCCCTTCGACCATTTTATCGATACTTTCAGATGCTTGTTGTACCGCTATATCCTTAGCATTCAGAGTCGAAATACTCCCTACAATTTCCTCTTTTAGTTTTTTGGTTCCGTAAGACGATGTAATAATCACCTGACTTAGTTCATCTGTAAATTCGTCAAGATAAAACGTAAATTCCTTTTTATTATCGGCTTTAATCGTTTGTGGTTGCATGCCCAAAAAGCCAACTTCAAGGATCGTATTATTAATATTATTTCCTTTTAAAGCATAAACAAATTTTCCTTTAAAGTCTGTTATAGCACCCATTCCGGTACCTTTTATGCGAATTGTTGCGCCGGCAAGCGGTAGTTTTTCCTTCACACTATAAACCGTTCCGCTTATCAATCGTTCTTTTTCGGGAGTGGTTACAGTAGCGGTCGAAGCAGGAGCAGAGTTCGTTAATAAAACCTGTTTGTTTTGGATATAAAAGTCAATATTTTTACCTGAAAATAATTGTGTTAATGTAGTTTCTAAACTTGCATTAACAACATTTATATCCGCCAACTGATCGGCATTAATTTTTCGGGCATTATAAATGATTCTAAAATCGCTTTGTTCTTCAATCGATTTAATAATCAAGCTTATAGGTTTGCTTTTTAGCTGTAAAGTAATCCCTTTATTCTGAGAAAAACCCTTAAAACCAGATATGAACAGGGCTAGGAAAAATAGAATTTTCCTTAAATTGGCTATCGTAAAAGTCATGTTTATATAGTTATGGAAGATTGGTAATGGTAATCGTATTTTCTTTAATAGAATAACTAAAAGGCGTATCCCGTTTTAGAAGTTCTAAAATGTTTTCGACACTCGATTCTCTAATTTTAATTGTACCGGTAAAACTCTGTTTGGCCAAAACAGCATTTTCATTGATAATTTCGACGTCGTAGGTACGCTGAATTATTTTAGCGATTGTAGAAAACGGGGTATCTTTAAAAGCAAGTTCCCCTTTTGTCCAGGCAGCATAAAAGCTTGGATCTACTGCTTTTGTTGTAATTTTTTTAGAATTATTATTCCAGGTTGCCATTTGGTTTGGGGTAAGTAAAACCAGATTTTGCTGGTTTACAACTTCATACATTTGAATGCTTCCTTCGACCAGAGTACTGTTAACCGTTGGGTTTTCAGGATAAGCACTAATATTGAATTTTGTTCCTAAAACCTCAATATCAACCTCATTGGCATTGACAATAAACGGATGTTGTTTGTCTTTTGCAACCTCAAAAAAAGCTTCTCCGGTGAGATATACATTTCTTTTTCCGTTGATGCCAAATTGTTCCGGATAACGCAATGTCGTACCGGAATTTAAACTCACAACCGTTCCGTCTGAAAGGATTAGCTTAAATGTTTTGCCATACGGAACTTTTAGGGTATTGTAAACCACTTTTTGATCCTGAACTTTTCCGAAATAGATAATTTGATTGGGAAATTTCCGGGCAATCAAACTTTTATTCTCGTTAAGGACTAATGTTCCCTTATTGTTTTTGGTGATAAATTCTGAACGACCATCTGCCCCTTCTAAAACAATTTCTTTAGAGGCTGATTTTGTTTTTTGGCTCCAGTCAAAAGCCAGTTTTCCTAATCCCAGTAAGACTAAAAATACAGCTGCATATTTTAGATACTGATACGCTTTCTTTTTGGGTCTGATCGAAATAACCGAAACAGAATCGCTGGAAATATTGGTTGTAAGTGCCGCTAATGCCCAGGTTTTCTTTAAAGCAATAAACTGTTTTTTGTTTTCGTCTGAAGCAGCAATCCATTCAAAAAGTATTAGGACTTCTTGTTCTGAAGCTTCGTTAGAAAGGTATTTATAAATAATTTCGGTACTCATATTTTGGTTCTTTAAACTTCCGGTTATAGTAAGTACACTTGAGAAATAAAATACCCTACCTTTATTTTTAATTATTACAAATAAGAATAAAAATTAAGAACAAATAGTCGGATAATTTAGTTTTCAAAATCTTCAAAGCCTTTGTCATGTGGGCTTCGACAGCTTTTAAGGTTACTTGCATTTCTTCGGCTATTTCTGCATTTTTTTTATTCTCGAAACGTTTTTTTATAAAAACTTCTCGGGTTTTTGGTGGTAAATCGCTTATAGATTCCTGAATTAAACGCTCTAATTCGGTTAATTCTAAAGTATCAAACTGAACCGAGTTTAAGATTTCGATATCCAGTTCTCTTTCTTTTTGGTTTAAAACCTCATTTTTGAATTTGTCCTTTACTTTGTTGTGGCGAATCATGTTCAGGCATTTCGATTTGGCATACGTATACAAGAACGATTGTATGCCATTTATAGATTCAACCGTTTCCCGGTTTTGCCATAAATATAAAAAAGCTTCCTGAGCGAGATTTTCGGCTTCTTCAGGATCATAAATAAACTGAACGCTAAAAGAGGTGATTCTGCGAAAGTATTTGTCGTAAAAATAAGTAAAAGCAGCTTCGTCTCCTTCTTTGAAAGATTCAAAAAGATTTAATTCGAAACTGTTATTATTGTTCATCAAACGAAATTTACTTAGGAAAAGCAATATCGGTAAATATAAAAAACTACCCAGATTTGCCAAGAAAGCGGCAAATATAAAAGTTTATTTATATTAATTCTAAATAAAATTAAAATAAAGAAGGTTTCAAATAATATTAGTCAGAATAGGAGTAAATTTTTAAACCATATAAGGGATATAAGTAATTTAAGCTACATTGCTTAAACTTTTAAATAATGAAAAGATATAAGTGATTTAAGCTTAACGCACTACTTTTTTATGAACTTAACCCATTGAGTGTAATTAATTTTAACACATAGAAACATAGCTTTTGAACCTTTAAAAAAGGCTTTCACTTATTTAAAATGCACATAGCCTGGCTATGTCAAAGAAATGTAATTCTTTTTGCATTCTTTTAGCTAAAAAAAACTATGTTACTATGTGTTAAATATATCTTTTGACCCAAGAGCAAACAGACAAATTAATTACACCCAACGGGTTATGAACTTATATCACTTATAAGGTTAAAAAAAATTAGAATGTCTGTTTTCTTATTCTAAAGTTTCTCCAGCCTAAACCTACCAATACCAAATTGAAAAGCAGCAACGGCAAAAATGCTTTTGCAAAGTCAACTTCTGTGGGATCTGCAAAGGTTTCTACTTTAAATTTAGACCAGTTTTGTTTGGCAACAGCTGCATTATCAAAGATTTTGGGATAGAAATACAAACGCATTTTTTCATGAAAATGTTTGGTTTCTTTCCAAAACAAAAGCTGGTTTCCTAAGTCGGCTTTGGCAATTTCGTTGAGTTGGATCTGAGCATGCAAAGTTGGAATAAACTGTGCTATAAACGCACTCGTCGCGTTTCGCTGCTCTAATTTCTGTTCCAGTTCCTGAGATTGTTTTATAGAATCGTCGTCACCCGCTTGTTGCATGGCATAATACCAAAGCCAGCTAAACTCTGTATTGGGCAAAGGGTAATGCCTGAATTGCGGATAATGACTATAGAATTTATCCATAGTAAATTTTTTATCCATATCCCATTTTTCGTGATATGCATTTCTTTGTTTTACGGTTAACTCTAAAGCCTCCGGAATAGGGTATTTATTGACAATATAAGTGTTTATTGTTGCCGGTAAAATGATAATAAGAAACAACCAGATCGTTAATAAAATTACAGCATTAAAGTTCGAATGCTTTTGCAGGGAAACGATAAAAAAGCAAACTGCAAACCAAAACAAAAGATAAAGAATTGCTATTCCGTAAAAAGTAAAAAAAGATTCATCCAGTGGGATATTCAGAAACAAAACAGCACAAAAAAGTACGATTGATAAAAGTGCTGTCAGGCTTAAAATCCGGATATAGAATAATTTCAGGATGTATAAAAAAGTGTTTGTGCTTTGAGTGGCGACAATTTTCCAGGTTCCGCTTTCTTTTTCTTCCGAAACCAGATTATAAGAAAAGGCAATAATCAAAAGTGGAAAAAGATAAATAAGCACAAAGCTAAAATCGATATTTCCGGATAATAAATTATTGGGGTTATTCAATTCCGAGTCGTATTTCTGGGCTTCTAAACCACGAATCGTAACACTTTGTATCGACGGATTTACATCTCTCTGACCAATTGCCAGACTGTTGACAGGTACTGTTTTATTGACCAGCGAAAATTTGATGTAATAGAGTAAAAGCCCTATTTCGTCTTGATGAAACGCAGCATTTCTGGCAATATGTTCTTTTTGATAAAGTGCGGCTTCAGAGATGTTTTTCTGTTGTTTTTGCTGAAATTGCTGCCCAATTAAAAGGCTTATAAAACAGATTAATAAAAGGAAAATCAGTCCAATTTTGGTTCCTTTGGATCGTATAAAATTTTTAAATAATAGTGCTAACATATTAAAGGGCTTTAAGGTTTTTGGCTGCAATCCGTATCAAAATAAACAACAGGATGATCCATAAAAAAACGGAAATTACAGAGACGAATTTAGATTTTAATACATCCCTGATTCCTTTAGGTTTATAATGAAACTCAGCGACATCTGCCCAATGTTGTTTGCTAATTGTTAAGGGTTTATCGTTGGGTTTTGGTTTTTTGTTAGAGATGTATTTTACCTGCAAACCATTCATTTTTTGCGCCATAGTATACCGGTAATTTTCGGCTTGTTTCTGGAAATCGATATACGAATCGTAATCTGTATTGGATAATCCCATCGACAAATTTTTGATAGCGATGTACGGATTTATAAAAGAGACTGTTTTCGAAAAACTGTTTTGCTTTTCGTAAACCTGAAGCAATTTTTCTAAATGCTGACTGTAGATACGGGAACTTATTTTCTCGCCTTCGGTCATGATGAAACCGGAATAATTGAAGGGAAGTTTTTGTACTGAATCGACTTTGTAAACTCTTAAAAGGGAATCTTTGATCGCTTTATAATGCAAATCGTTTGGGTTATGGCTGTCTCCTTGTTTGAGAATGTCTTTTTCGATCCCGCTCTGAAACGCAATTTTAGAAGGCGCTTGATAAATGTAAGCACCAATTGCCTGCGTAGTTCTGGGCAGGATAATCGTAAAAACCAACCAAATACCAATGAGCGAAATCAAAGCTTTCTTGGATGTTTTGCTCGCAGCAGAAATCAAAACGGCGATAACACAAAAAAAGAGCAGATAGATAAAATGAAAGAGAACAAACAACAGCATTTTTATGGTTTCATCGCTCGAAATGCTAAAATCCTGAAGCAGCAACCAGATCAAAACAAGCGCTATAATTGTTGGAATAAAAAGCAGCATGATAACACTTGCAATACCCAGAATCTTACCTCTCAAGAGTTGTTTCCAGCTTATTCCCTGACTTAAAAGTAGTTTTAAGGTTCCGTCTTCTCTTTCGGCAGCGATGGCATTAAATCCCAGAAAAAAGATCAATAACGGCAATAAAATCTGTAAAACCATTGCAATGCTTATTTCTCCAAAACGAAGCATACTGTTTGAAAATCCTGCTTCAGAGAAATTGGCAGTATTTTGTTTGTGTGCTTCGAGAAAAATAGCATTCCCGAAAAAAGGCTCCATTCCAAACTCAAAAACACTTAAAGGCGTACTTTTTCTAAAAGCAAAATTTCCGTAATGTGCCATTCGATGTGGGTTTTTGTCCGGATTTTTAAGCCAGTCTTCTCTGGATTCATGCTGGTATTTTTCGCTGGTTTCGTTTTGAGCGGTATAATTTTCCCAACCTGTTAATGCAGCATAAAGCAAAATAATCCCAATAAAAAGGGTGATAATAAAAACTGCCGTATTTTTAAAAACGGAATTCTTTAGATGTTTGGCTATTAAAATTTCTATGTGTAAGGACATCATACAACTAAAATTTATAGGTTACGGTCAGGTTAAAATTTCTGGGAGCTCCGGGAAATAAACGCAAATAATTCTGGGCGCCCAACCAATAGGTTTTATTGAATAAATTGCCTGCATTGAGAGCAATTTGCATATTGCTTTTGTTGGGTTTGTAATATAAAGCGGCATCAAAAACAGTAAAATCAGGAAGCATAAAAGCTCTCGTAAACCAAGGCACTTTACTGCTTTGATATTGCATCCCAAAACCAACACCCAGATCTTTCAGGGCAGAATCTGAATTAAAATTGTAGCGTGTCCATAAATTGGCGCTGTTTTTTGGTGTATTTTGTTTTCGGGCACCAATTAACGACACATCACGATCGTTCGTAATTTGGGCATCGATATAACTGTATGAAGCATTTATTTGCCAATCAGCAGTAATATAACCCGCTATATCACACTCAAAACCACGACTTCTCTCTGCACCTCTGGTTACCAATAAATCCGGATTGGCAGGATCATTGGCATTCATCAGGATATTGCGCTGATTGATTTCGTAAACAGCAGCATTAAAACTGATCGAATTGTCGAAAAAAGTAGCTTTTAGACCTGCTTCTTTCAAATTACTTTTTAGCGGATCATACAAACTTCCGGCAGGCAAAGAACCTGTTTGTGGCATTAAAGTCACAGTATTCGATTGGGGCTGATAACCCTCGAGATATGTCGTATAAACGTTGATCGCATTGCTTAGGGCATAAGTAAGACCAACACGCGGCAATAAAGCGGTTTTTTTGACGGTCAATTCATTGTTGGCTTTATAATTCGTAATATCTTCGAACCATTCGTGTCGCAAACCCAGCAAAAAACTCAGCTTGTCCCACTGAATCTGATCCTGAATATAAACGGCATTGGTGGTCGTTAAGGCAGATGGCAATGCGGTTCTCACATTCAGGGTATAATCATCCGGACTGGTCAGGGTATAGGTTGGATTGTTGAGATTGAAGTAGTTTACATTTGGTTTTGGCAAAACCACTCCCTCAACCGTGGTGGTTTGATAATTGGCTGCATTTGCCGGAACAAAAGTACTCGCTACAGTTCCGTCTTTTAGCAAATAACCTCTTGCTGCGTTTTGCCCGCCTCCTTTGGTTTTGTTCCAGCTGCTTAAATCGTAGCCCACCAATACTTTATGTTTGAGTTTTGCGGTTTTTAAGTCGAAATTAAAATACGTACTCAAATTATCAATGTTCCAATATTGTTGGCGCTGCACAAATTGCATCATCGCCAGACTCGTTACAGGGGCATTGTTCATATCGACCGCAAAAGCATTGGTGGTTCTGTGTTCCTGAAGATTTTCGGTCCAGGATTGCTTCATATATTGTGCATTAAAACCAATTTTAGAACTAAATTTATGTGCCAAACTGGTCGTAAAAATCATTTCTTTTGATTTAAAAAAATCACTTGGAGCACCCAGATTTAAACTTATTGGGGTTTTATTTAAATTCGTAACGCCCGCAACAGCTCCAAAAACAGGCTGGCCACGATCAAGGATTCCGGTCATGTCGCTTAAAATTAGTTCCGTATTAATCGCTGTTTTTTCATTTGGGATATAACTGAACGACGGAGAGATCAAAAATGATTTATTGCGTACGAGATCCCGAAATGATTTTGCTTCCTGATAGGCACCGTTTACACGGTACAAAAGTGTTTTTGATTCGTTTAGAGGTCCTGTAAAGTCCAGACTTCCGCGAAAAGTACTAAAACTCCCAACGCTTAAACTTACTTCCTTGCGATCCATTGCCAGCGGTTTTTTAGTCACCAAATTGATGCTTCCGCCCGGATCTACAGACGAAAATGTAGCACTCGACGGACCTTTGATCACTTCTACACGTTCGATATTATTGGTCAACGGCTGCAAAAAGTAGTATTGTCGGGTTCGCATTCCGTTTATAATCTGACCTTCTTCGTTTTGACTGATGCCACGAATCGTATATTGGTTGTAATAACTTGCCGGAATCACGCCACTTGCCATTTTTACGGCATCGGCAAGATAAAAAGCACCTTTGTCAGCTATTAATTCTTTGGTAATTGTCGAGATAGATTGCGGGATATCTTTGTTGAGTGCTGCCGTTTTGGTGGCTGCAAAAGAATAATCGCTATTGTATTTTTTTGAGGAGCGACCCACGATTTCAACGGTTTGCAATTCGTTTTTCGCTATTTTGACAGAATCGGCAACAATGCTGTCTTTGCTTTTTTTAGCAATGGTTTGGGATTGTACGTGTTGCGTACCAATTATTAAAAATAAAAAGGGAATTAAATGTTTCATTTTGCTACTGATGGAAATTTGTATTTCCTTTTATACGGTTTGTAAATACAGATTTTCGAGTTCGTTTGCCGAGATTTTATTGGCTTCGATTACCGTTACCAGATTTCCTTGTTTCATGATCCCAATGTGCGTTGCCACTTCTCTGGCCCTGAAAATATCATGGGTCGCCATTAATATTGCTGTTCCATCTGTAGAAAGTTCTTTTAGAATTTGCGAAAATTCATTCGATGCTTTAGGGTCCAAACCACTTGTAGGCTCATCTAATAACAATACTTTGGCTTTTTTGGCAATCGCAATAGCAATTCCTACCTTTTGTCGCATTCCTTTCGAATATCCGCCCAGATTCTGGTCATGAGCTGCAACCTGCAAACCTGCTTTGGTCAGGAAGTAAGTCAATTCGCCAACAGAGTATTTAAATCCGGCAAGAGACGAGAAGAATTTTAAGTTTTCTAAACCCGTAAGATTAGGATATAACAGGACCGTTTCAGGGATATAGGCTACATATTTTTTGGTTTCCTGATCGTTTTCTGTCACAGAGATACCATTGATTTTGAGTTCTCCGTCTGTAGGAGTTATAAAACCCAAAAAGAGATTTATAGTAGTCGTTTTTCCGGCACCATTTTGCCCCAAAAGCGCAAAAATTTCGCCTTCTTTAATCGTTAAGTTCAGTTTGTTTAAAGCGGTATGATCGCCATATTTTTTCGTCAGGTTTTCAGCTATAAGCATGGTTTGTATGTATTTGGATTTTTTTTAGTTTTCAGTCTCAATCTCAGTCTCAGTCTCAGTCTCAGTGCCAGTTATTGGTCGCTGCTTTGATGCGGTGACAACTTTAGAATTTGAGTAGGAGGAAGGGATAGTTTACAACTATTTTGATAGAAGAATATCTATCAGGATTTGAAAAATAAGAGGTTTATTTGAGCCTTATCAGGATACAAAACAGAGACATAGCCAACAGTTTAATCTGTTGAAGCATGTTGCATTAGAGATCTCTCTTTAATTTTTCGAAAATAAAATGTAATAAACTAAACTAAAACAGGTGGTGCTCTAAGGGCAAAAAGACTGCCTTTAAAAAAGGTTGAAGCAACTTTTGTATCATAAAATACATAAGCAGTTTCGAAACTGACTTTATAAAAGGATAAAGCCTGAAATGAATTAGGAATAAAAGTACTAAAAGCAAAGTGACAAACAGGACAATTGCTATCTACAGCATGAAGGTGCGTGATTTGCTTTTGCCCGTCAACATATTGATGCTCACATTGTTTTTCTGTCAATTGCCTGTAGACATGCTCGTAAGAATGCACCGTCTGAAACAGCATTGCGAACAATACGGTCAAAGACATAAAAAGATTAATTAAGATAATTTTCTTTTTCATTCTTGTTTTGGAAATGCTTGTATGTAGCGGACTTTCTGAGTTTATAACTAACGCAACTTGGTTGCAAATATAAATATCTTATGGAGAAATAAACTAAAATGGAACATTATTTTATTTTTTAATGTAAATATTTTAATTAAAATAGCACACAAAAGTCTCTCATTAGGGTGAGATGTTTAGCTGTTAGAAAAACATTATTACGCTCCGCTGGAGCTTTTTT
>NZ_MUGS01000061.1 GCF_002222055.1 Flavobacterium araucananum | reverse complement strand
AATTATTAGTGTTTTACAACAGATTAATCAATTCGCAAATTACTCAATTTTTTAATATTTTTCTTAATAAAATGATTTATTTTCGCACAAATCATATTTCAATTAGAAATAGAAAAATTTTAAAATAATGAATTTTAAAGCATTTGCAATATATTTTAAGTTTACAAATCAGCAACGTACAGGGATTTTTTTACTTTTTGTAATCATAATGATATTACAAGCAATTTATTTTTTTGTCGATTTTACTTTACCTCAGGAAAAATTCCCGCAAAAAGAGCAATGGCTGTCTTTACAAGTAGAAATTGATTCTGTCAAACTCTCAAAGGCGAATGAAAAACCGAAAGTATATTCTTTTAATCCCAATTTTATTACAGACTATAAAGGATATAAATTAGGAATGTCTGTACAGGAGATTGATCGTTTGCTGGCTTTTCGCAAAGAAAATAAGTATGTGGGTTCTGCCAAAGAATTTCAGGAAGTGACAAAAATATCAGATTCGCTATTAGGGGTAATATCTCCATTCTTTAAATTTCCGGATTGGATTCAGAATAAACCAGCTTTCAAAACTGAAAGAAAAGAATTTGTAAAGAAAGAATTTGCTAAAAAAGAAAAAATAGTAGCTTTAGATATTAATCAGGCAACACAAGAGGATTTAATAAAAATCTATGGAATTGGAGAAGCCTTGTCGTCACGAATATTGAAACAGAAAGAAATTTTGGGTTGCTTTGTTTCGATGGAACAAATGAAAGATATTTGGGGACTTTCGCCGGAAGTCATCAATGAATTAAATACCCATTTTAAGGCTGAAATCCCTTCAGACTTTAAAAAAATAGCGATAAACGAAGCGTCTTTAAAAGAATTATCTCAGTTCTCCTATTTCAGGTATACCTTGGCAAAACAAATAATAACCTATAGAAGTATGAATGGAAATATTAAGAATATTGAGGATTTGTCAAAAATTAAAGGTTTTCCTGTTGATAAAGCAAAAATAATTAGTTTATATTTGGAGTTCTAAAATAAAAGTAGTGTACAATGAATTTTGATTATAACGAAACGCAGTCAATGATTGCTCAATCTATAAAAGATTTTGCCGAGAAAAATATCAGACCCAATATTATGGAATGGGATGAGGCTCAAATTTTTCCAGTTCCTTTATTCAAAAAATTAGGAGAAATGGGATTTATGGGAGTTTTAGTTCCTGAAGAATATGGAGGATCAGGATTAGGTTATCATGAATATATTACCGTTGTCGAAGAAATTTCGAAAGTAGATCCTTCAATTGGTCTTTCGGTTGCAGCGCACAATTCATTATGTACCAATCATATTTTGACTTTTGGAAATGAAGAACAAAAGAAAAAATGGTTACCAAAATTAGCTACTGCAGAATTTATAGGGGCTTGGGGATTAACAGAGCATAATACAGGTTCTGATGCTGGAGGAATGAATACAACAGCAGTTAAAGATGGTGATGAGTGGGTTGTAAACGGAGCTAAAAACTTTATTACACATGCGATCTCCGGAGATATTGCAGTTGTAATTGTACGTACCGGAGAAAAAGGAGATTCTAAAGGAATGACGGCTTTTGTTTTCGAAAAAGGAATGAAAGGATTTACTTCAGGAAAAAAAGAAAATAAGCTAGGAATGCGTGCCAGTGAAACTGCAGAACTTGTTTTTGACGGTTGTCGCGTTCCGGATGCAAATAGATTAGGAGAAGTAGGGCAAGGTTTTGTTCAGGCTATGAAAATATTAGATGGAGGTCGTATTTCTATCGGAGCCCTATCATTGGGTATTGCAAAAGGAGCTTATGAAGCAGCACTTAAATATTCTAAAGAAAGACATCAATTTGGGCAGCCTATTAGCAGTTTTCAGGGAATTTCATTCAAATTGGCAGATATGGCAACAGAAATCGAAGCTTCGGAATTGTTGTTACACAAAGCTGCATTCTTAAAACAACAACACAAACCTGTTACAACACTTGGCGCAATGGCAAAAATGTACGCTTCAGAAGCTTGCGTAAGAATTGCCAACGAAGCCGTTCAAATTCATGGTGGTTATGGGTATACAAAAGACTATCCGGTAGAGAAATTCTATAGAGACTCTAAATTATGTACTATAGGCGAAGGAACTACCGAAATTCAGAAAGTAGTTATTTCAAGGAATTTGCTAAGAGAGTAAAGAATAAAGAATAAAGAATAAAGAATAAAGAATAAAGAATAAAGAATAGAGAATAAAGAGTAAAGAATAAAGATAACAGAGTAAAGAATAAAGATAACAGAGTAAAGAATATTCTAACTGCCTTATAATCATGACGTGCTTTTTAAGTCTATTCTCTTTATTCTATGTTCTTTTCTCTTTCCTAAAAAATAATTCGTAATTCATAACTCTTAATTCATAATTAATATATACTTTTGCAGCCTTAACGAGAGGAGGTGTCAATATTATGTTAATTATACCAATTAAAGACGGAGAAAATATCGATAGAGCATTAAAGCGCTATAAAAGAAAATTTGATAAAACAGGAACTGTTCGTCAACTAAGAGCACGTACTGCTTTTATTAAGCCTTCTGTTATCAAAAGAGCACAGATTCAAAAAGCTGCTTACATCCAAAACATGAGAGATGGTTTAGAGAGTTAGTATTAGCTTTTCAAAAATAATTACCGTTAGTTATCATAATTTGATACTAACGGTTTTTTTATGCTTAATTTTGAGATAAGTAATATTTTTATAAGTTAAGGATATATGTTTGTGTAAATGAAAAAGAGTAGAGTCTTATGAAATCAAATAAAGAGGCGTTCCGTGATTATCTTGAGTTGGAGAAAAAATATTCTGCACATACTGTTAATGCTTATTTAAATGATGTTTTGTTTTTTGAGATGTTCAATAAAACTCATTTTGAGCAAGAAAATGTTGATCAGGCAAATTATAGTCAGGTTCGTAGTTGGATTGTTTCACTTGTTGATGAGGGTGTTTCGAATGTATCAGTAAATCGTAAAATGTCTTCGTTAAAAGCTTTTTATAAGTTTCTTTTGAAAACAAAGCAAATAGAGGTAAGTCCGATGTTGAAACATAAAGCGTTGAAAACTCCTAAAATTGTGCAAATTCCATTTTCTGAAAAAGAGTTGACTGATCTAATGCGGGAAGTTGCTAATTCTACTGGTTTTGAAGAAGTGCGTGACAAACTTATTGTGGATCTTTTTTACACGACAGGAATGAGGAGGGCGGAGTTGATACATTTAATGAAGTATAATGTTGATTTATCGTCTAATGTAGTTAAAGTTTTAGGGAAACGAAATAAAGAACGTATTATTCCGGTTTTGCCAATTGTTATTGCGCAGTTTAATTTGTATCTTCAGGAAAGGGCTTTAGTGGAAAATATAGTCGATGATGATTATTTTTTTATTTCGAAGAAAGGGTTAAAATTGAGTGAATCTTTTGTGTATCGATTAATAAATTCTTACTTTAGTAAAGTCTCTGAAAAGGTAAAAAAAAGTCCGCATGTGCTTCGGCATACTTTTGCGACTCACTTGCTAAATAACGGAGCAGATTTAAATTCAGTTAAAGAATTATTAGGACATTCAAGTTTGGCATCGACCCAGGTTTATACTCATAATAGTTTGGCAGAGCTTAAAAAAGTATACGGGGATGCGCATCCAAGAAATAAATAATAATTCTCAATGTTTATTAACCCTAAAATTTGTATTATGAAGGTAGATGTTCATGCAGTTAACTTTACTGTTGACAGAAAATTGGTAGATTTTATTCAGGAAAGAATGGATAAATTAGAAAAATATTACGATCGGGTTGTTTCGGCTGACATTTTTTTAAAAGTCGAAAGAACAAGTGATAAGGAAAATAAGGCAGTAGAGATTAAGATTAACGTTCCTGGAGATGATTTTTTGGTAAAAAAACAGTGTAAGACATTTGAAGAGGCTGTCGAGCTTTCGGCAGAATCTTTAGAACGTGTATTGGTAAAAAGGAAAGAAAAAACAAGAGCACACATATAATTGAAAATTTTTTTTAAAAAATGTTTTGATTCAAAGATAAAATAGCTACATTTGCAGTCCGTTAGAAATAGCGGACTTTTTTATTGATATTGCCAGCGTAGCTCAGTTGGCTAGAGCAGCTGATTTGTAATCAGCAGGTCGTGGGTTCGAGTCCCTCCGCCGGCTCAAAATGTTTCAAATGCGATTTGAAATTGTTCATGCAATTATTGATAAAAAAAGGGGAGATACTCAAGCGGCCAACGAGGGCAGACTGTAAATCTGCTGTGTGAACTTCGCAGGTTCGAATCCTGCTCTCCCCACAAAAAAGAAGTTAAGATTTTAGAGCGTAGATTTCAGATTTTAAATCCAAGATCTATAGATTACAATCTAAATCAGAACTCTCTGCCGACTTAGCTCAGAGGTAGAGTGCTTCCTTGGTAAGGAAGAGGTCACGGGTTCAATTCCCGTAGTTGGCTCAAGTAAGTAGGAAATTGAAATTAATATATAACTAAGATTAAAAATTAAGTAAAATGGCAAAGGAGAATTTTAATCGTTCCAAACCGCACTTAAACATAGGTACAATTGGACACGTGGATCACGGAAAAACTACATTAACTGCAGCAATTACAAAAGTATTGTCTGATGCTGGTTACTGTCAAGCAAAATCGTTTGATCAAATCGATAACGCTCCAGAGGAGAAAGAAAGAGGTATTACTATTAATACATCACACGTAGAGTATGAAACAGCTAATCGTCACTACGCTCACGTTGACTGTCCAGGTCACGCGGATTACGTAAAGAACATGGTTACTGGTGCTGCTCAAATGGACGGAGCTATCTTAGTAGTTGCTGCTACAGATGGTCCAATGCCACAAACTCGTGAGCATATCCTTTTAGGTCGCCAGGTTGGTATTCCTAGAATGGTAGTTTTCATGAACAAAGTAGACATGGTTGATGACGCTGAGTTATTAGAGCTTGTTGAAATGGAAATTAGAGATTTATTATCTTTCTACGAATATGATGGAGATAATGGTCCTGTTGTTCAAGGTTCTGCTTTAGGAGGATTGAATAATGATCCTGCTTGGGTTCCTAAAATTATTGAATTAATGGAAGCTGTAGATTCTTGGATCGAAGAGCCAGTTCGTGATACTGCAAAACCATTCTTGATGCCAGTTGAGGATGTATTTACAATTACTGGTCGTGGAACTGTTGCTACAGGTCGTATCGAAACTGGTATTGCTAATACAGGTGATGCTGTTGAAATCATTGGTATGGGAGCTGATAAATTAACTTCTACTATTACAGGAGTTGAGATGTTCCGTAAAATCCTTGATAGAGGTGAAGCTGGAGATAACGTAGGTTTATTGTTAAGAGGTGTTGATAAAGAATCTATCAAAAGAGGAATGGTTATCATTAAGCCAGGATCAGTAAAACCACACGCTACTTTCAAAGCTGAGGTTTATATCTTGAAAAAAGAAGAAGGTGGACGTCATACTCCATTCCATAATAACTACCGTCCACAGTTTTACGTACGTACAACTGACGTAACAGGAGTTATTACTTTACCAGAAGGAGTAGAGATGGTAATGCCAGGAGATAACTTGACTATTAATGTTGCTTTGTTAAGCCCAATCGCAATGAGCGTAGGTTTACGTTTTGCTATCCGTGAAGGTGGTAGAACTGTAGGTGCAGGTCAGGTGACTGAAATCGTAGGATAATCCTATAAATATTATAAAAAGCCAGTTGGTCTCCTTAACTGAGATCACTGGCTTTTAATTACGGGCGTAGTTCAAGGGTAGAATAGCGGTCTCCAAAACCGTTGATGGGGGTTCGAATCCCTCCGCCCGTGCAATAAAAAAATATATCAAATGACAAAAGTTACTAATTATTTATCAGAGGCTTTCGAAGAGTTAAAGTCAAATGTTACTTGGCCTGCTTGGGCTGAGGTTCAAAAATTGACAATTGTTGTGGCTGTATTTTCGGTTTTATTCGCCTTGGCAACATGGGGAGTAGACGAATTTTTTGCAAAAGCTTTGGCTGGATTTTTTAACTGGTTAAAAGGATAATTTTTTTGTGATGGCAGATAATAATGTGAAAAAATGGTATGTAGTTAGAGCTGTAAGCGGACAAGAAAATAAAGTCAAAGCTTATATCGAAACTGAAATTGCCAGACTAGGTATGGGTGATTATGTTTCCCAAGTTTTAGTGCCTACAGAAAAAGTAGTTACTGTAAAAGAAGGAAAGAAAATGTCTAAGGATAAAGTTTATTTCCCTGGATATGTTATGATCGAAGCTAACTTGGTTGGTGAGATACCTCATATTATTAAGTCTATTACTAGTGTAATTGGATTTTTAGGGGAAATCAAAGGTGGAGAACCTGTTCCTTTAAGGCTTTCTGAAGTAAATAGAATGTTAGGTAAAGTAGATGAGTTGGCTGTAAATACAGATACTCGTGCTATTCCTTTCAACTTAGGTGAAACTGTTAAAGTGATCGATGGTCCTTTTAATGGGTTTAACGGTACGGTTGAAAAAATCAATGAAGAAAAGCGTAAACTTGAGGTAATGGTGAAAATTTTCGGAAGAAAAACTCCATTAGAATTAAGCTTTATGCAAGTTGAAAAAGTATAATTTTTGTTACATCTATAATAACCACCGTAATCGCTTCCAATGATTAGGGTGTTAAATTTTTTAAAAAATGGCTAAAGAAATTAGTAAGGTAGTTAAACTACAAGTTAAGGGAGGTGCTGCGAATCCGTCGCCACCGGTTGGACCTGCTTTAGGAGCTGCTGGGGTTAATATCATGGAGTTCTGTAAGCAGTTCAATGCTAGAACACAAGATAAACCTGGCAAAATATGCCCAGTACAAATTACTGTGTATAAAGACAAATCATTTGATTTTGTTGTAAAAACTCCTCCAGCTGCTGTCCAATTATTGGAAGCTGCAAAGCTAAAGTCTGGATCAGGTGAACCAAATCGTAAAAAAGTAGCTAGCGTTACTTGGGACGTTATCAAAGCAATCGCTGAAGATAAAATGGTAGATTTAAATGCATTCACAATCGAATCTGCAATGAGCATGATCGCTGGAACTGCTAGATCTATGGGTATAACTGTATCAGGAGATGCTCCTTTTTAATTAAGAGAAAGAAATGGCAAAATTAACAAAAAAGCAAAAAGAGGCTGCTTCAAAAATTGAAAAGAACAAACTATACTCTTTAAAAGATGCAGCTGCATTAATTAAAGTTATAGCTTCTGCAAAATTTGATGAGTCTGTTGATATCGCAGTTCGTTTGGGTGTAGATCCAAGAAAAGCGAATCAAATGGTTAGAGGTGTAGTTACATTACCTCACGGAACAGGTAAAGACGTTAAAGTATTAGCATTGGTTACTCCGGATAAAGAAGCTGAGGCTAAAGAAGCTGGAGCTGATTATGTAGGTCTTGACGATTATTTACAAAAAATTAAAGATGGTTGGACAGATGTTGATGTTATCATCACGATGCCAGCTGTTATGGGTAAATTAGGTCCATTAGGTCGTATTTTAGGACCTAGAGGTTTAATGCCAAACCCTAAAACAGGTACTGTAACTATGGATGTTGCAAAAGCTGTTGCGGAGGTTAAAGCTGGTAAAATTGACTTTAAAGTTGATAAAACTGGTATCGTACATGCAGGAATTGGTAAAGTTTCTTTTGGAGCTGAGCAAATTTATGACAATGCACACGAAATTATTCAAACATTAATCAAACTTAAACCAACTGCTGCTAAAGGTACCTATATTAAAGGTATTCACCTTACAAGCACTATGAGTCCTGCAATTGCATTGGACCCTAAAGCAGTATAATTGGTAGTTAATAATTTTTAGTATGACTAGAGAAGAAAAATCAATCGCGATTGAAGATTTAACTGCACAGTTAGCTGGTACAAATATTATTTATGTATCTGATATTTCTGGATTAAACGCAGAAACGACTTCAAACTTGAGAAGAGCTTGTTATAAAGCAGGTATTAAATTAGAGGTTGTAAAAAATACTTTGCTTGCAAAAGCAATGGAAGCTTCTGCTAATGACTATGGTGATTTACCTTCAGTATTGACTGGTAATAGTGCTATATTTATTTCAGATGTTGCAAATGCACCTGGAAAAATAATTAAAGATTTCAGAAAAAAATCAGCTAAACCTTTATTAAAAGGAGCTTATATTAACTCTGAAATTTATATTGGAGATGATCAATTAGATGCATTAGCAACTATTAAATCTAAAGAAGAACTTCTTGGAGAACTTATTGGATTATTGCAATCACCAGCACAAAGAGTTATCTCTGCTTTACAAAACCAATTCGCTAATAGCGAAGAAGAGGCTGAAGCATAATAACAATTGCAGGGAATTAAATTTCCTTGCTGCTTAAATAGCGCACAATAAATAAATTATATTTTACAAATCATTTTAAACGATAGAAAAAATGGCAGATTTGAAACAATTCGCAGAACAATTAGTTAACTTAACAGTTAAAGAAGTTAACGAATTAGCAACAATATTAAAAGACGAGTATGGTATCGAGCCTGCTGCTGCAGCTGTTGTAGTTGCTGCTGGTGGTGGAGAAGGTGCTGCTGAAGAAGCACAAACTGAATTTACAGTTGTATTAAAAGAAGCTGGTGCTTCTAAATTAGCAGTTGTAAAATTAGTAAAAGAACTTACAGGTTTAGGACTTAAAGAAGCTAAAGATGTAGTTGACGGTGCTCCAAGTAACGTTAAAGAAGGTGTTTCTAAAGAAGAGGCTGAAGGTCTTAAAAAATCATTAGAAGAAGCTGGAGCTGTAGTTGAACTTAAATAAGTTTACTCGGTTTTAAGAACTAGGTTTAGGTCTTGAGTTAACACTCAATGGCCTAAACCATTTTTCGTATAATAAAATATATCAAGTTTTATTATCAAATAGTTTAAAATACGAAAAAGTTTTTGATCAATACGAAGAAAAAAAATTAAGCCAAATTTATCGGGTTATTTTTAAAGATGTATTGATTATAATAAGAAAGTATAGATTAAACAGTGTGTGTTTACACAAAAAACTACTTTTTTTTAATCAAAATTTTGTCCATTGATGATAACAAATCAGACTGAAAGATTGAATTTTGCCTCTACAAAAAATATTCCTGACTATCCGGATTTCCTGGATGTTCAGGTTAAATCTTTTAAAGATTTTTTTCAATTAGAAACTAAATCAGACGAAAGAGGCAACGAAGGATTGTACAATACCTTCATGGAAAACTTTCCAATTACAGATACAAGAAACAACTTTGTATTGGAGTTCCTAGATTATTTTGTTGATCCGCCACGTTATACAATTCAAGAATGTATAGAGAGAGGTCTTACTTATAGTGTGCCTTTAAAAGCCAGGCTAAAACTATACTGTACAGATCCAGAACACGAAGATTTTGAAACTATTGTACAGGATGTTTATCTTGGAACAATACCTTATATGACTCCAAGCGGTACTTTTGTTATCAATGGTGCTGAGCGTGTAGTAGTATCTCAACTACACCGTTCTCCAGGGGTTTTCTTTGGTCAATCATTCCACGCAAATGGAACAAAACTTTATTCTGCCAGAGTAATTCCTTTTAAAGGATCCTGGATAGAATTTTCTACAGATATCAACAGCGTAATGTATGCTTATATCGACAGAAAGAAAAAATTACCGGTTACAACTTTATTCCGTGCAATTGGATTCGAAAGAGATAAGGATATCCTTGAAATTTTCGACCTTGCTGAAGAAATTAAAGTTTCTAAAACAGGTATTAAAAAATATATTGGAAGAAGACTTGCTGCACGTGTATTGAACACTTGGCACGAGGATTTCGTTGATGAAGATACTGGTGAAGTAGTTTCTATCGAACGTAACGAAATTATCCTTGATAGAGATACTATTATCGACAAAGATAATGTTGAAGAAATCATCGATTCTAACGTTAAATCTATTTTGTTACATAAAGAGGATAATAACCAAGCAGATTATGCTATTATCCACAATACATTACAAAAAGATCCAACAAACTCTGAAAAAGAAGCTGTTGAGCATATCTACAGACAATTGCGTAATGCAGAACCGCCTGATGAAGAAACTGCTCGTGGTATTATAGATAAATTGTTCTTCTCTGATCAACGTTATAACTTAGGTGAAGTTGGTCGTTATAGAATGAACAAAAAACTTGGTTTAGATATCCCAATGGAAAAGCAAGTGCTTACCAAAGAAGATATCATTACCATTGTAAAATATTTGATCGAATTGATCAACTCTAAAGCAGAGATTGATGATATTGATCACTTATCAAACCGTCGTGTTAGAACAGTTGGTGAACAATTGTCTCAACAATTTGGTGTTGGTTTAGCGCGTATGGCCAGAACTATTCGTGAGAGAATGAACGTTAGAGATAACGAGGTGTTTACACCAATCGATTTGATTAATGCTAAAACATTATCATCGGTTATTAACTCTTTCTTTGGTACGAACCAGTTATCTCAATTTATGGATCAAACGAATCCATTAGCTGAGATTACGCACAAGAGAAGATTATCTGCACTTGGACCTGGTGGACTTTCGAGAGAAAGAGCTGGTTTTGAGGTTCGTGACGTTCACTATACACACTATGGTCGTTTATGTCCGATTGAAACTCCAGAGGGACCAAACATTGGTTTGATTTCATCTCTTGGTGTTTATGCCAAAGTTAACGGAATGGGTTTCATCGAAACTCCTTACCGTAAAGTTACAGATGGTGTTGTTGATTTAGTTAGTACACCTATCTATTTAAGTGCTGAAGAAGAAGAAGGAAAAATGATTGCTCAGGCAAACATTGAAATGGATGCAACAGGTAAAATCACGGCAAGTAATGTTATTGCCCGTGAGGAAGGTGACTTCCCGGTTGTTGAACCTTCTGCAGTACATTATACAGACGTTGCTCCTAACCAGATTGCTTCGATTTCGGCTTCATTGATTCCTTTCTTGGAACATGATGATGCGAATAGAGCCTTGATGGGATCTAACATGATGCGTCAGGCGGTTCCTTTGATCCGTCCGGAAGCACCAATTGTTGGTACAGGTTTAGAGCGTCAGGTAGCTTCAGATTCTAGAGTATTGATTAATGCTGAAGGAGATGGAACTGTAGAATATGTTGATGCTAACATCATTACTATCAAATACGACCGTACTGAAGAAGAAAGAATGGTAAGTTTTGATGCTGATGAAAAAACATACAACTTAATTAAATTTAGAAAAACCAATCAAGGAACAAGTATCAACCTGAAACCAATCGTAAGAAAAGGGGACAGAGTTATTCTTGGACAGGTATTATCAGAAGGATATGCGACTCAAAATGGTGAATTAGCTTTAGGTAGAAACTTAAAAGTTGCGTTCATGCCATGGAAAGGGTATAACTTTGAGGATGCGATTGTAATTTCTGAAAAAGTAGTTCGTGATGATATTTTTACTTCTATCCACGTTGATGATTATTCATTAGAGGTTAGAGATACTAAGTTAGGAAATGAAGAGTTAACAAACGATATTCCTAACGTTTCTGAAGAAGCTACTAAAGATTTAGATGAAAACGGTATGATTAGAATTGGAGCAGAGGTTAAACCTGGCGACATTTTGATCGGAAAAATTACACCAAAAGGAGAATCAGATCCTACTCCGGAAGAGAAATTGCTTCGTGCAATCTTCGGGGATAAAGCAGGAGATGTAAAAGATGCTTCATTAAAAGCTTCTCCATCTTTACATGGTGTAGTTCTTGACAAAAAATTATTTGCAAGAGCCGTAAAAGATAAACGCAAACGTACTCAGGATAAAGATGCTTTAGGCGCTTTAGAAATGGAATTCGAAACTAAATTTGTTGAACTAAAAGACAGATTGGTTGAGAAATTATTCCTGATCGTTAACGGAAAAACATCTCAGGGTGTAATGAATGATTTGGGTGAAGAAGTTTTACCAAAAGGTAAAAAATATACTCAAAAAATGCTTTATGCAGTAGAAGATTTTGCTCACTTAAGCAAAGGTCAATGGGTTGCTGATGATGCTACAAATAAAATGGTGAATGATTTAATTCATAACTATAAAATTAAGCTGAACGACTTACAAGGATCTTTAAGAAGAGAAAAATTCACTATTACAGTTGGGGATGAATTACCATCTGGAATCTTGAAATTAGCGAAAATTTATATCGCTAAAAAACGTAAACTGAAAGTAGGGGATAAAATGGCAGGACGTCACGGTAACAAAGGTATTGTTGCAAGAATCGTTCGTCATGAAGATATGCCTTTCCTTGAAGACGGAACACCGGTTGATATCGTATTGAACCCACTTGGGGTACCTTCACGTATGAACATTGGTCAGATTTATGAGACTGTTCTTGGATGGGCTGGTCAAAATTTAGGTAGAAAATTTGCTACTCCAATTTTTGATGGTGCTTCTTTAGATCAAATCAATGAATTAACTGATGAAGCTGGAGTTCCACGTTTTGGACATACACACCTTTATGATGGTGGTACTGGAGAGCGTTTCCATCAAGCTGCAACTGTGGGAGTAATTTACATGCTTAAATTAGGACACATGGTTGATGATAAGATGCACGCACGTTCTATCGGTCCATACTCGTTGATTACACAACAACCACTTGGAGGTAAAGCTCAATTTGGAGGTCAGCGTTTTGGAGAGATGGAGGTTTGGGCACTTGAGGCTTATGGAGCATCAAGTACGCTACGTGAAATCTTAACAGTTAAGTCGGATGACGTTATTGGTAGAGCTAAAACTTACGAAGCTATCGTTAAGGGTGAGTCTATGCCAGAACCAGGATTACCGGAATCATTCAATGTATTAATGCATGAATTAAAAGGTCTTGGACTTGACATTCGTTTAGAAGAATAAATAAAGTTTTCAGTTACAGTCTCAGTATTCAGTTCACACTGAAAGCTGAGACTGAAGCTGTTTATTAAAATAAAGTTTTTAGGATTTATACCCGTAACCCGTTCCGATTTTTTACTTACAACCTTAAGGTTTTGTAATTAGCACTTCAAAATTGACGTTTGAAGTTTAGAGAAGTAATCCGTGGTAGTGACTTGATGGTTTTACTCTTTTTTAAAGAGAAGGTTATAAGTTAAAATCAATTTTTTAATTGCAGATAAATCAATAGTAAAAACTATGATGAATAATAGAAATAATAATAAAGATAAAAATCCAGTAAAAAGATTTAATAAAATCTCTATTGGATTGGCTTCACCTGAATCTATCTTGAAAGAATCAAGAGGAGAGGTTTTGAAACCAGAAACTATCAACTACAGAACGCACAAACCAGAACGTGACGGACTTTTCTGTGAAAGAATCTTCGGACCTGTTAAGGATTTTGAGTGTGCTTGTGGTAAATATAAAAGAATTCGTTACAAAGGGATCATCTGTGACCGTTGTGGTGTTGAAGTTACAGAGAAAAAAGTACGTCGTGACAGAGTAGGACACATCAACCTTGTTGTGCCAATTGCTCACATCTGGTACTTCCGTTCTCTTCCAAACAAAATTGGTTATATCCTTGGTCTTCCATCTAAGAAATTAGATATGATCATTTACTACGAAAGATATGTAGTAATTCAGGCTGGTATTGCTAAAAATGCAGATGGAGAATCATTACAAAGATTAGATTTCTTAACTGAAGAAGAATATTTGAATATTTTAGATACTCTTCCGCAAGAAAATCAATATTTAGATGATATGGATCCTAATAAATTTGTTGCCAAAATGGGAGCAGAGTGTATTATGGATTTATTAGCACGTATCGACTTAGATGAGTTGTCTTACCAATTGAGACACAGCGCTAATAACGAAACATCTAAACAACGTAAAACGGAAGCTTTAAAAAGATTACAAGTTGTTGAGTCTTTCCGTGAGTCTAACTTAAACCGCGAAAATCGTCCTGAGTGGATGATCATGAAAGTGGTTCCTGTTATTCCACCAGAATTACGTCCGCTTGTACCACTTGATGGAGGTCGTTTTGCAACTTCAGATTTAAATGATTTATACCGTCGTGTAATCATCCGTAACAACCGTTTGAAAAGATTAATGGAGATTAAAGCTCCGGAAGTTATCTTAAGAAACGAGAAACGTATGTTGCAGGAATCTGTAGATTCATTATTTGACAACACGCGTAAAGCTTCTGCTGTTAAAACAGAATCTAACAGACCATTAAAATCATTATCAGATTCCTTAAAAGGTAAGCAAGGACGTTTCCGTCAAAACTTACTTGGAAAACGTGTGGATTATTCTGCTCGTTCGGTAATTGTTGTTGGTCCTGAATTAAAATTATTCGAATGTGGATTGCCAAAAGATATGGCATCTGAATTATACAAACCTTTTGTTATCCGTAAATTGATCGAAAGAGGTATTGTTAAAACAGTAAAATCTGCAAAGAAAATTATAGACAAAAAAGAGCCTGTAGTTTGGGATATCCTTGAAAATGTAATTAAAGGACACCCAGTATTACTTAACCGTGCTCCTACGTTACACAGACTTGGTATTCAGGCTTTCCAGCCAAAATTAATTGAAGGAAAAGCGATCCAATTGCACCCATTAGTATGTACGGCTTTCAACGCCGATTTTGATGGGGATCAGATGGCAGTTCACTTGCCATTAGGACCAGAAGCTATTTTAGAGGCACAATTATTAATGTTGGCTTCTCACAATATTCTGAATCCTGCAAATGGTGCTCCAATTACTGTACCTTCTCAGGATATGGTCTTGGGTCTATATTATATGACCAAAGAACGTATCTCTACACCAGAACACATAATTTTAGGTCAAGACTTAACATTTTATTCTGCTGAAGAAGTAAATATTGCATTAAACGAAGGAAGATTAGAATTGAATGCTCGTGTAAGAATCAGAGCAAAAGATTTTAACGAAGCTGGAGAGTTAGTGTATAAAATCATTCAAACAACTGCAGGACGTGTATTATTTAACGAAGTAGTACCTGAAGCAGCTGGATATATCAATGATGTATTGACTAAGAAAAACCTTAGAGATATTATTGGACACATTTTAAGTGTGACTAATGTACCTACTACTGCTGCTTTCTTGGACAATATGAAAGATATGGGGTATAAATTCGCATTTAGAGGAGGTTTATCATTCTCTCTTGGTGATATTAGAATTCCAGAGCAAAAAACAAAATTAATTGCAGATGCCAGAGAGCAAGTTGAAGGTATTTCTGTGAATTATAATATGGGTCTTATTACCAATAACGAACGTTACAACCAGGTTATTGACGTATGGACTTCAGCAAATGCGCAGTTGACAGAATTAGCAATGAAAAATATTAGAGAAGACCAACAAGGTTTCAACTCTGTATATATGATGCTTGACTCTGGGGCGAGGGGTTCTAAGGAACAGATTCGTCAGTTAACTGGTATGCGTGGTTTGATGGCTAAGCCTAAAAAATCTACTGCCGGTGGTGGTGAGATTATTGAAAACCCGATTCTTTCTAACTTTAAGGAAGGACTTTCGATCCTTGAGTACTTTATTTCTACTCACGGTGCTCGTAAAGGACTTGCGGATACGGCTCTTAAAACTGCCGATGCCGGATACTTAACAAGAAGGCTTCATGACGTATCGCAAGATGTTATTGTAAACATTGAAGATTGTGGTACTCTTAGAGGTGTTGAAGTTTCTGCTTTGAAGAAAAATGAGGAAATTGTTGAATCTTTAGGAGAAAGAATTTTAGGACGTGTTGCATTGCAAGATGTTATTAATCCTCTTACTAATGAAGTTTTAGTTCAGTCAGGTCACCAAATTACAGAAGCAATCATGAGAGTTATCGAAGCTTCTCCGATTGAAAGAGTAGAAGTTAGATCTCCATTAACTTGTGAAGCTTTAAAAGGTATTTGTGCTAAATGTTACGGTAGAAACTTAGCTACTGGTAAGATGACACAAAGAGGTGAAGCAGTAGGAGTTATTGCAGCTCAATCTATTGGAGAACCAGGTACACAGTTAACACTTCGTACGTTCCACGTTGGAGGGGTTGCCGGAGGTATTTCTGAAGAATCTAGTATTGTTACAAGATTCAACGGTAGACTTGAGATTGAAGATTTAAAAACTGTAAAAGGTGAAGATAGTGAAGGTAATGCGGTAGATATCGTAGTATCACGTTCAACTGAATTAAAATTAGTTGATGAGAAAACTGGAATCGTCTTAAATACACACAATATTCCTTACGGATCTAGTATTTTCGTTAAGGATGGTGAAGTAGTTACTAAAGGATCTGTGATCTGTAAGTGGGATCCATATAATGGTGTAATTGTTTCTGAATTTACTGGTAAGATTGCTTACGAGGATTTAGAGCAAGGACAATCGTTCATGGTTGAAATCGATGAGCAAACAGGATTCCAGGAAAAAGTAATTTCTGAAGCTAGAAATAAAAAATTAATTCCAACTTTATTGGTTTACGGTAAAGAAGGTGAATTGATTCGTTCGTATAACTTACCAGTAGGAGCCCACCTTATGGTTGAGAACGGTGAGAAAATTAAAGCAGGTAAAGTATTAGTAAAAATTCCACGTCGTTCTTCTAAAGCAGGAGATATTACAGGAGGTTTACCAAGAATTACTGAGTTGCTTGAGGCTCGTAACCCTTCTAACCCGGCGGTTGTTTCTGAAATTGACGGTGTTGTTTCTTTTGGAAAAATCAAAAGAGGTAACCGTGAAATTGTTATCGAATCTAAATTTGGTGAGATTAAAAAGTATTTAGTTAAACTTTCTAGCCAAATCTTAGTACAGGAAAATGACTTCGTAAGAGCAGGAGTACCATTGTCTGACGGTGCAATTACACCAGATGACATCTTAAGAATTCAAGGACCAGCAGCTGTTCAACAGTACTTGGTAAATGAAATTCAAGAGGTATACCGTTTACAAGGGGTAAAAATTAATGACAAGCACTTTGAGGTAGTTATTCGTCAAATGATGCGTAAAGTAAGAGTTCAGGATCCGGGAGATACATTATTCCTGGAAGATCAATTAATTCACACTAAAGACTTTATCGTTCAAAATGACAAATTATACGGTATGAAAGTAGTTGAAGACGCTGGAGATTCTGCCGTATTGAAACCAGGTCAGATTATTTCGCCTCGTGATTTACGTGATGAAAACTCATTGCTTAAACGAAATGATAAAAATCTAGTTGTAGCCAGAGAGGTAATTACTGCAACTGCAACGCCAGTTTTACAAGGTATTACAAGAGCTTCGCTACAAACTAAATCATTCATCTCTGCTGCTTCTTTCCAGGAAACAACAAAAGTACTTAACGAAGCTGCTGTAGCTGGTAAAGTAGATGATTTAGAAGGATTGAAAGAAAATGTAATTGTTGGACACAGAATTCCTGCGGGAACTGGTATGAGAGAATATGATAACACTATCGTAGGATCTAAAGACGATTACAATGAAATGATGGCTAATAAAGAAGAATATATCTATTAATTAGGGAACTATGAGTAATCCGAACCAACAACAAGAGCAAATTAATATTGAGTTAGACGAAACTATTGCAGAAGGAATTTATTCTAATCTTGCGATTATTAACCACTCATCATCAGAATTTGTTTTAGATTTTGTGAGTATTATGCCTGGTATTCCTAAAGCCAAAGTAAAGTCAAGAATTGTCTTGACACCACAACATGCTAAAAGATTATTGAAAGCAATTGGAGAAAATATTCATCGTTTTGAAGTCGCTCACGGCGAAATCAAAGAGACAGAACAAGCACCAATACCGCTTAATTTTGGTCCGGCAGGACAAGCATAAAGTATTAAAGCCCCATTTTTTTAAATGGGGCTTTTTTATTACCAACAGAAATGCATCTAAAATGTAGTTTAACCGATTTAGTTAACTTTCATCGACTAAATTTTTTGCTTTCAATCTGTTATTCTAATTTAGTTTCTCCTAATAAAAAGGGGTTAATTTTTGGAATATAATAACTGATTAAGGTTGGGTTAATTCAAATTAAAAAAAAGCGCTAATTATAAATTAGCGCTTTTTTTATGGTAATATGTGTGGTTTTAAAATGACAATTAAATCCTGAAATAAAAATTAATTTTAGGCTCGTCCCAACCTTTTTACAAAAAATGTACTCTATATAAGTAATACGTATCTGCAAAAGATTTTAACTTTAAAAAAGTACCAAATGAAAAAGAAATTCACCTTAGAAATAGCAAGTCCATGCTCTGAAAATTTTAATAAAATGATTCCTAATGCAAACGGTTCATTTTGTAATTCATGTGCAAAAAATGTCATTGATTTAAGTAAAAAATCGAATTCTGAAGTAGCTAAATTTATTGCAGAAACTAAGGATACAACTATTTGTGCGCGACTGAGAGTAACACAATTAGAGCAGGAATTTGAGTATAATGAAATTTCTAAAATCAATAGTCTGAAATACGCAGCGGTTGCGGCATCAATTCTATTGGCATCAAATGTTGTTGCACAAGAAAAAACAGTAGTTAAAACAGAAATAAGTTATCCAAAACCAAATGCGCATAAGATGGGTAAAGTTGCTTATAACCAAGTTGTTGAAGAAGAATTGTTGATAACAATAAAAGGAAAGCTATTAGACGCTAAAACAAATCAACCCATTACTCATAAAATGTATTCAAACCTGATGCTTTCAATTATGGGTTCTGAAAGCACGTTTAGAATAAATTCTAAAACAGGAGCATTTTCTATTCCTGTAAAAGTTTTAAAAAACAGTAAAAGTCTTTTAGTTACGATTACCGGAGATGACTATTACCTTTCAAAAGAAATACCTTTTAGTATAGAATCAGTTAAAAATAATATCCTGGTGCAAAATATAAGTATTGCCGAGGGAGAACTTACTAAAGTTATGATTGCCGGAGGATTAGGGATTAACTATATTAAAGACAAATAATATTTGGGAATTTCATAAAGAATAAAGGCTGTCTAAGTAAATTTAGACAGCCTTTTTATGTTTTTCTTTTCAGGAGAAATTAATCAAATTCTGAAGTAAAAAATAACTTCACACTTGGATATTTGTTTTGAGTCATCTGAATTGTAAAGTCAGAATCTGCTAAGAATACCAATTGACCATATTTATCATGCGCTAAGAATTTTTGCTTAATGCGTTTGAATTCTTTGAATTCGTTATTTTTTGCATCATCAGGTTTTACCCAACAAGCTTTATGAACCGGGAAATTCTCATAAGTACATTTAGCACCATATTCATGCTCTAAACGATACTGAATAACCTCATATTGAAGTGCTCCAACAGTCCCGATCACTTTTCGATTGTTCATTTCTAAAGTAAACAATTGAGCAACACCTTCATCCATTAACTGATCGATACCTTTATCCAATTGTTTGGCCTTCATAGGATCAGCATTATTGATGTATCTAAAGTGTTCCGGAGAAAAACTCGGAATTCCTTTGAAACTCATAATTTCACCTTCGGTTAAAGTATCACCAATTTTAAAGTTTCCGGTATCATGCAAACCTACAATATCACCGGGATACGAAATGTCGACAATTTCTTTTTTCTCAGCAAAAAAGGCATTTGGACTCGAGAATTTTAAATTTTTCTTTTGACGAACGTGATAATAAGGTTTATTTCTTTCAAAAGTACCTGAAACAATTTTAATAAAAGCTAGACGGTCTCGGTGTTTAGGATCCATATTAGCGTGGATTTTGAAAACAAAACCACTCATTTTTTCTTCAGTGGGATCTACTAAACGAGTTTCAGAATCTTTTGCTCTGGGAGACGGAGCGATCGTTACAAAACAATCTAATAATTCGCGTACTCCAAAATTATTTAAAGCCGAACCAAAGAATACAGGTTGTAATTTTCCGTCTAAATAATCCTGACGATCAAATTTTGGATAAACTTCGTCGATTAATTCTAATTCCTCACGCAATCTATCAGCAGGTTTTGGACCAATAATTTTTTCTAATTCAGGACTTTGAACATCAGAGAAAGCGATCGTTTCTTCAATATTTTTACGACTGTCGCCACTAAAAATATTGATGTTTTGTTCCCATAAATTATAAATTCCCTGAAAGTCATAACCCATACCAATCGGGAAACTTAGAGGAGTAACTTTTAATCCCAATTTTTGTTCCACTTCGTCCATTAAGTCAAAAGCATCTTTTCCTTCACGGTCCAATTTGTTGATAAAAACAATCATCGGAATGTTACGCATTCTACAAACGGCAACTAATTTTTCCGTTTGTTCCTCGACTCCTTTTGCAACGTCAATTACTACAATAACGCTATCAACAGCTGTTAAAGTTCTAAAAGTATCTTCGGCAAAATCCTTGTGTCCCGGAGTATCAAGAATATTGATTTTTTTTTCTTTATAATTAAAAGCAAGTACAGAGGTTGAAACCGAAATACCTCTTTGGCGTTCGATTTCCATGAAATCACTCGTTGCTCCTTTTTTTATTTTATTGTTTTTTACCGCACCTGCTTCCTGAATAGCACCACCAAACAACAATAACTTCTCTGTCAAAGTTGTTTTACCGGCATCAGGATGCGATATAATTCCAAAAGTTCTTCTGCGTTGTATTTCTTTTAAAAAGCTCATATTTCGTATAAATAGGTTGCAAAAGTACTATTAATTACCGCTTAATAAAAATATTCACTTCTTAAATTAGGAACTCTTTTATTTTATTAAAGTAACTCGTTGGGTGTAATTAATAAATTTCATTTAGCACATAGAAACATAGATTTTGGATCTGTAAAAGAGCGTAAAAAGAAACATGTTTCTTGCACATAACTGAACTCTGTGACTTTTAAAGAAGTGAAACGTCTTTTTTGAGCGTACAGAATCTATGTTTCTATGTGTTAAAATTGATTACACTCAAAATATCGGCAAAAAAATAAGGCTGTTTTATGAGAACAGCCTTAGAATTACTAATTTTAGATTATTGGTTAACGGACCAAACTGAATATCCTTTAGGCGGACATTGAATTTTTACCCATTTGTCTGCTTGTGTGGTAGGAAACCAGGTTGAATTTCCTGTAAAATCCTTAATTTGAGTACTTGCCCAATTCGTCTGAATCCATCTTTCTTGCCAGGAATCAGAGTTGTTAATGTAAACAACCAATCCTGGATTTCCATTATAGCCGTTTCTTCTTGCCACATATTCATCATTATCCGAATATAAAATTGATGTTGTACCCGTAGCTTTATTGTTATGAATCCAGATCAGATTGTTTAATTTGTTTTTATCCAGCCATTCTTCATAATCTCTGTAAAATATGGTTGGATATCCTTCATGAGTTAAAATATAAGAATAAGCTAATAATTTATTCGAAATTTCGTCCGTATCATGGTTCGTTACAAAAGTCACCGCTTTATACGGATTTCTCTTCCACATCATGTCGTCGTTTAGTAAGGCAAGGTTATTTCCGTCAAAGGCATCGTTCATTTTATAATAACACGCAAAATCAAAAACAGAGCTATTGGCATTATTAGCCCAGTCGTTTAATACGTTTACATTCGAGTCCCATAATTCACCAACCGAAAAGCCGCCTACATTTGCATTCCAGGAATTTACCACCCAGGCACCAAATCCTTTTACGTAATCAAATCTCCAACCATCGAATTTCATGGTATTTTTGTAATATTTACCAACTCCGTCTGCTCTTAGCCACAACCAATTTTGAACATTAGGAGCTGCATGGCATAAGTCCGGAAATCCTCCAAAAGCACCTTCGTCATTGTTGCCATAACTGTTTTTGTAAAAGTCATTGTAAGAACGCGGGAATTTTCCTGAAGCTACCCCGGTAAAGTTTGTCCAGGTATTGGTTCCGGTAAACGGATTTGCTTCAGATTGTCCGCCACTATTATGATTGATTACAATGTCGGCATATACTTTTACGTTCTCGGCATGTGCTTTTGTGATCAGGCTTACCAATTCGGTTTTAGAACCAAAACGAGTTTCTACAGAACCGTTCTGATTGTAATCTCCAAAATCGAAATAATCTGTAGGATCGTATCCCATTGATAAAGCTCCGTTTTGAGCCTTAGAAGCAGGAGGTAACCATATAGATCCAATTCCGGCATTCGACCAATCCGTTACTTTCGTACTAATCGTATTCCACCAGTTTCCACCAGAGGGAACATCCCAATAAAAAGCCTGCATCATAACGCCACCACCGGGATTGTCAACATATTTTCCGGTTTGAGATGTATTAGGAATTCCTGTACTAAAAGGTTTTCCATCATGATGTGTTACATTAATGATCTCAAATTGCTGACTTTCAGCTTTTAAATCTGGTTCATTTGGTTCATTTTGCGAGCATGAATACAAGAAGGTTGTAATTGCTGCCAGTAAATAAATCTTTACAATAGGTTTTTTCATAATGTAGATTTGGTTAAGGTTAGAGTAATAAAGTTTTTAATTTGATATTAATTAAAGTTAAAAAAGAACTATTCGTAATTTTAGCACCTATTAATTATTAATTATCAATTATTCATCTAAAGTAGCGGTTTTTTGATTCGATCTAATTTTATAAGAAAATAGTTATACTACGAAAACGTTGTAGTATTGATAACTTTTTTTATTAGCTATAAATATGAGGTTTGATTTTTTCTAAAAGTATTTGCCTAAATGTCGCTTAATCACCAATTTTAAGACTGGTTTTTTAGGTTTGGATACAAGTTAATCCCTTAAGACCATACTGTTTTTACGAAATTTAAGGATCATCTCTATAATTTTTTGTTAATAGTATAGACGATAGTTGTATTATGTAATTGAATTGTTATTTTTGTTCGTTATAAGTTAAAAAGAACTAGATCTTAATTATTTAGTATTTTCAAGTTAATTCATTGGCAATACATTTTAAAATGATTTTAGTTTAAAACAAAATTTCTAAAAGCAAGATCTTTACATTCAAATTAAATTTAAAATAATGTTATTAAAAAAATTACTGCTAAAAACAATTGATTACAAATTAGTGTTGACAATGTGTTTTTTATTTTTTTTCAACTCAATCATTTCTGCTCAGGAAATTATTAAAGATACTGTGATTAAAAAGCCTGTTACAGTGGTTCCTTCCGGACAAAAGCAAAAAATTGATGGTATTATTGCTACAGTTGGAGATTATATTGTTTTAGATTCGGATATTGATAAAGGATATTTAGAAATTTCGGCTCAGGGAGGTTCTACCAAAGACATTACAAGATGCCAAATGCTTGGTAAACTTTTAGAAGATAAATTATATGCACATCAGGCGATTCAGGATAGTATTGTCGTTAGTGATGCCGAGGTAAGAAGTATGATGGACGAACGATTGAATTATATGGTTCAACAAGTTGGAGATATCAATAAAGTAGTCGCTTATTACAAAAAGAATTCAGTAGAAGAGTTTAAAACGTATTTTGCAGACATCTTAAAAGAGCAGAAATTAGCGTCAGAAATGACCAAGAAAATTGTAGACGCAGTAGAAATTACTCCGGAAGAAGTTCGTAATTTCTTCAAAAAAATACCAAAGGATGAATTGCCAACTTTTGGTGCAGAGATGGAAGTAGCGCAAATTGTTGTAGAACCTAAAGTTTCTAAAGACGATGAGCAAAGAGTAATTGACAGATTAAATTCGATTAGAAAAGACGTTCTCGAAGGTTCAAGTTTTGCTACAAAAGCAGTTTTGTACTCACAAGATCCGGGATCAGCACCCAACGGAGGTTTTTATAAAATGACAAGAAAAACACCATTTGTAAAAGAGTTCAAAGATGTGGCTTTTAGTTTGGGTGAAGGGGAAGTATCAGAACCTTTTAAAACTACTTTTGGTTATCATATTATTATGGTCGAAAAAATAAAAGGTCAGGAAGTAGAATTGCGTCATATTTTAATTGCGCCAACAGTTTCTGAAGATGCTTTGAAAGACGCTAAAGAAAGAATTACTAACGTTAGAAATAAAATAGTAAACAAAGAAATTACTTTTGCAGAAGCCGCCAGAACAGAATCTGACGAGAAAGAAACAAGAGCAAACGGAGGAACTTTAGTGAATCCTAATACACAAGATACCCGTTTTGAGTTGACCAAAATGGATCCGACTTTATACAGTCAGGTTTCTAATCTGAAAGATAATGAAGTTTCGCAACCTATCTTAAATACAGATGATAAAGGTAAAAAAACGTATAAGCTAATAACGATTACCAATAGAATTGATGCACATACGGCAGATTATGCTAAAGATTATACTAAGATTAAAGAATTAGCCTTGAAAGAAAAACAAATCACAACAATTTCGAAGTGGTTTGATACAAAAATAAAAGATACATACATTAAGATTATTGGAGAATACAGAGATTGTAATTTTGTATACAATTGGTTGAAAAAATAATTTTTATTAAATAAATAAAAAGGGTTAGTTTTATGAATTCATAATGCTAACTCTTTTCAATTTTAAAAACATATCTAAATGTCTGACGTAGCAGCAATTCACAATTTAGTTCAAAAAAGAAATGAACTAAAAAAAGAAATAGCAAAAATCATTGTAGGCCAGGATGCAGTTGTAGATCAAATTTTACTTTGTATATTTTCTGGAGGACATGCACTTTTAATAGGTGTTCCCGGTTTGGCAAAAACATTAATGATAAATACTTTGGCGCAGGCATTAGGCCTGGATTTTAAAAGAATTCAGTTTACGCCGGATTTAATGCCATCTGATATTTTAGGAAGTGAGATTTTGGATGAAAACAGGCAGTTTAAATTTATCAAAGGGCCTATTTTTTCGAATATCATTTTGGCTGATGAGATTAATAGAACGCCACCCAAAACACAGGCAGCTTTGCTGGAAGCGATGCAGGAACGTTCCGTTACAATTGCAGGGCAAAATTATAAATTAGATTTACCTTATTTTGTATTAGCCACTCAAAACCCAATTGAGCAGGAAGGGACTTATCCTTTGCCGGAAGCACAATTAGACCGTTTTATGTTTGCTGTAAAATTAGAATATCCAACTTTTGAAGAAGAAGTTCAGGTCGTTAAGCGTACAACTTCAGATGCCAAAACTACCATTAACCCGTTGTTTACAGCAGAGGAAATTATAGATTTTCAACATTTGATTCGCAGAATTCCTGTCGCTGATAATGTGATCGAATATGCAGTGACTCTGGTCAGTAAAACGCGTCCTGATAATGCTTTGTCAAATGATTTTGTAAAAAATTATCTGGATTGGGGAGCAGGACCAAGAGCTTCTCAAAATTTAATTTTGGCAGCAAAAGCACATGCAGCTTTCAATGGTAAATTTTCGCCGGATATTGAAGATGTAAAAGCAGTTGCAACCGGAATATTACGCCACAGAATTATTAAAAACTATAAAGCAGATGCAGAAGGTATAACCGAAGAGATTATTATCCAGAAGCTGATGTAAGAAATATAAATAATGTTTTAAAAGCCGGACAAATTTTGAATTTGTCCGGCTTTTTTATTTCTTCTTAAGAATATAATTTATAGAACTCGAAAAGTAGGGGAAATAGCGATTAAAAGGACAACTATAACGTTATAATTGCTTATTTAGAAAGATTCTTAGCTAAAAACGAGGTAAAATCTGACTTCGTTTACAATATCAAATTCCGACTTTGTTAAAGAAAAGATCTTAAAATATCAATAATTCATTTTTTTAATACAAAATTGATATTTTGACAAAAACGAGCAGTCAAAATCGTTTTTTAACAATAATAATTTTTGAAAAGCCGACTTCTATTATATTATTTTTAATTATCGGCATTAATGTTTAAATTTGCGTAAAAAAAATAAATCTGCCTTAATTATGAATATTTATAAGGATTATATCCAAGAGATTGAAGAAAGAAAAAATCTGGGACTTCACCCAAAACCAATTGATGGCGCTGAATTATTAAGCGAAATTATTGCACAAATTAAAGATTTAGATAACGAATATCGAGAAGATTCGATTAAGTACTTTATTTATAATACTATACCGGGAACTACAAGTGCTGCTGGAGAAAAAGCTAAGTTTCTTAAGGAGATCATTCTTGGAGAATCTGTGGTAAAAGAGATAACTCCTGCTTTTGCATTTGAGTTATTATCACACATGAAAGGTGGGCCTTCTATCGAAGTTTTGTTAGATTTAGCCTTAGGTGATGCTGCTGCTATCGCACAAGAAGCTGCAAATGTACTTAAAACACAAGTTTATCTTTACGAAGCAGATACAGATCGTTTAAAAGAAGCATTTAAAAATGGTAACCCATTCGCTATAGAAATTATTAAAAGTTATGCGCAGGCAGAATTTTTCACAAAACTACCAGAAGTAGTTGAAGAAATTAAAGTTGTTACTTATATTGCCGGAGAAGGAGATATCTCGACAGATTTATTGTCTCCGGGTAATCAGGCTCACTCCCGTTCTGATCGTGAACTTCATGGTCAATGTATGATTACGCCTCAGGCACAAGACGAAATCAAAATGCTGCAAGCACAACATCCTGACAAAAGCGTGATGTTGATCGCAGAAAAAGGTACAATGGGTGTAGGTTCTTCAAGAATGTCAGGTGTAAACAACGTGGCACTTTGGAGTGGTAAACAAGCAAGTCCATACATTCCGTTCGTTAATATTGCTCCAATTGTAGGAGGTACAAATGGTATTTCTCCAATCTTCCTGACAACTGTTGATGTTACAGGTGGTATTGGTTTAGACCTTAAAAACTGGGTTAAAAAACTGGATGCGGATGGTAACATTATTCGTAACGAAAGTGGTGATCCTGTTCTTGAGGAAACATATTCTGTTGCTACTGGTACTGTGCTTACTATAAATACAAAGACTAAGAAACTTTACAATGGCGACAAAGAATTAATTGACATTTCGAAGGCATTTACGCCTCAAAAAATGGAATTTATAAAAGCTGGAGGATCTTATGCAATTGTATTTGGTAAAAAGCTTCAAACATTAGCAGCAAAAATTCTTGATATCGAAGCTCCTCTTGTATTTGCTCCGTCAAAAGAAATTTCTCTTGAAGGACAAGGACTTACAGCAGTAGAAAAAATCTTCAACAAAAACGCTGTTGGAATCACTCCGGGTAAAGTTTTACACGCAGGTTCAGATGTTCGTGTAGAAGTAAACATTGTAGGTTCTCAGGATACGACTGGTCTTATGACTGCGCAGGAATTAGAATCTATGGCAGCTACAGTTATTTCGCCAATTGTTGATGGTGCTTACCAATCTGGTTGTCACACTGCTTCGGTATGGGATAAAAAAGCTCAGGCAAATATTCCAAAATTAATGAAATTTATGAACGATTTTGGTCTAATCACAGCTCGTGACCCGAAAGGAGTTTATCATGCAATGACAGATGTAATTCATAAAGTTCTTAACGATATTACTATTGACGAGTGGGCTATCATTATTGGTGGAGACTCTCATACAAGAATGTCTAAAGGGGTTGCTTTTGGTGCTGACTCAGGAACAGTTGCGCTTGCTCTTGCTACAGGAGAGGCTTCAATGCCAATTCCGGAATCTGTAAAAGTGACGTTTAAGGGAGAAATGAAAGATTACATGGACTTCCGTGATGTAGTTCACTCAACACAAGCTCAAATGCTTAAAAAGTTTGGTGGAGAAAACGTATTCCAAGGTAGAATTATTGAGGTTCATCTAGGGACTCTTACTGCTGATCAGGCATTTACATTTACAGACTGGACTGCAGAGATGAAAGCAAAAGCTTCTATCTGTATTTCTGAAGATGATACTTTAATTGAATCTCTTGAGATTGCAAAAGGTAGAATCCAGATCATGATCGACAAAGGAATGGATAATCATAAACAAGTTCTTCAGGGATTAATCAATAAAGCAGATAAGAGAATTACAGAGATTAAATCAGCTGAAAAACCAGCGTTGACACCAGATGCAAATGCGAAGTATTATGCTGAAGTTGTGGTAGATCTTGATCAAATTATCGAGCCTATGATCGCCGATCCGGATGTAAATAATGCTGATGTTTCTAAAAGATATACGCATGATACCATTAGACCTCTTTCTTTTTATGGAGGAGAGAAAAAAGTAGATCTTGGATTTATCGGTTCTTGTATGGTTCA
Organism: Flavobacterium araucananum; assembly: GCF_002222055.1. Lineage (GTDB taxonomy): Bacteria > Bacteroidota > Bacteroidia > Flavobacteriales > Flavobacteriaceae > Flavobacterium > Flavobacterium araucananum. The sequence continues at coordinate 43,710 of NZ_MUGS01000061.1, read as the reverse complement.
CAAAGGCGATATGAAGATTTTGGCTCAAATGCTTAAAAATATAGAAGAGCAGCACGGTAAAGTTGAGTTCAAAGCGCCGCTTGTAGTAGCGCCGCCTACTTACAATATCGTAGACGAACTTAAAGCTGAAGGAGATTGGGAAGTTTTGCAAAAATATTCTGGTTTCGAATTTAACGACAATGCACCAAAAGGAGCAGCACGTACAGAATACGAAAACATGTTGTACTTAGAGCGTCCTGGATGTAATCTTTGTATGGGTAACCAGGAAAAAGCTGCAAAAGGAGATACTGTAATGGCAACTTCTACCCGTCTTTTCCAGGGAAGAGTTGTAGAAGATACAGAAGGTAAAAAAGGAGAGTCATTACTTTCTTCTACACCGGTTGTAGTTTTGTCTACAATTTTGGGTAGAACTCCTACACTTGCTGAATATACAGCTGCAGTAGATGGTATTAGTTTGACCAGATTTGCGCCTTCACATAAACTGTTGGTGATGTAATCGTACTATTAGTTATAATCATTATATATAAAAAGCCTGAGTCGATAAACTCAGGCTTTTTCTTTTATAGCTTTTCTATTTTTTGTATCTTGTCGTGTTCAAAATAAAAAAAACAAAAACAATTATAAACTTATGGCTTTTGATATTGAAATGATTAAAAAAGTGTATGAGAACATGCCGGGTCGTGTTGATAAAGCACGCGAGATTGTTGGTCGTCCACTTACTTTAACGGAGAAAATTTTATACAATCACCTTTGGGATGGAAATCCAACTCAGGCGTTTGGAAGAGGTGTTGATTATGTTGATTTTGCACCCGATCGTGTAGCATGTCAGGATGCAACTGCTCAAATGGCGTTATTGCAATTTATGCACGCCGGAAAACCTAAAGTGGCTGTACCTACAACGGTTCACTGTGATCACCTGATTCAGGCAAAAGTAGATGCTGCAACCGATTTGGCAAGAGCAAAAACACAAAGTAACGAAGTTTTCGACTTCCTGTCGTCAGTTTCTAATAAATACGGAATTGGTTTCTGGAAACCGGGAGCGGGAATTATTCACCAGGTAGTACTTGAAAATTATGCTTTCCCGGGTGGAATGATGATTGGTACCGATTCTCACACTGTAAATGCAGGTGGTTTAGGGATGGTAGCTATTGGTGTTGGTGGAGCAGATGCTGTAGACGTTATGTCCGGTATGGCTTGGGAATTAAAATTTCCTAAATTAATTGGAGTTAAATTGACTGGTAAATTATCAGGTTGGACGGCTCCTAAAGATGTTATCCTTAAAGTTGCCGGTATTCTTACTGTAAAAGGTGGTACAGGTGCTATCGTTGAATATTTTGGAGAAGGCGCAACTTCTATGTCTTGTACAGGAAAAGGTACTATTTGTAACATGGGAGCAGAAATTGGAGCTACAACTTCAACTTTTGGATATGATGATTCTATGAGTCGTTACCTGCGTTCTACAAACAGAGCCGATGTTGCTGATGCAGCAGACAAAGTAGCTTCTTACTTAACCGGAGATCCGGAAGTTTACGCTAATCCTGAACAATATTTTGATCAGGTTATCGAAATTAACCTGACTGAATTAGAGCCACACTTAAACGGACCTTTTACGCCGGATTTAGCGACTCCAATTTCTAAAATGAAAGAAACAGCAATCAAAAACAACTGGCCATTACAAATTCAGGTTGGTTTAATTGGTTCCTGTACAAACTCATCTTACGAAGATATTTCGCGTGCAGCATCTTTGGCAAGACAAGTAAGTGCTAAAAATTTAAAAACGAAATCTCAGTTTACCATTACTCCAGGTTCTGAAGTTGTTCGTTATACTATTGAAAGAGACGGATTTATTGATACTTTCGAAAAAATTGGAGCAACTGTTTTTGCTAATGCCTGCGGACCATGTATTGGTATGTGGGACAGAGATGGAGCAGAAAAGGAAGAAAGAAATACTATCGTTCACTCTTTCAACCGTAACTTCTCTAAACGTGCAGATGGTAACCCAAATACTTTAGCTTTTGTAGGTTCGCCGGAATTGGTAACCGCAATGGCTATTGCAGGAGATCTTGGTTTTAATCCTTTAACAGATACGTTGATCAACGAAGATGGAGAAGAAGTAAGACTTGAAGCACCAACAGGAGACGAATTGCCTCCTAGAGGATTTGATGTAAAAGATCCGGGATTCCAGGTTCCCGCTTTAGACGGTTCAGGAGTTCAGGTTGTGGTAAGCCCAACATCAGAGCGTTTGCAATTATTAGCTCCGTTTGATGCCTGGGATGGTAAAAATATTACAGATGCTAAATTATTGATCAAAGCATTCGGAAAATGTACTACAGATCATATCTCTATGGCTGGACCATGGTTGCGTTTTCGTGGACACTTAGATAATATTTCGAACAATATGCTGATTGGTGCAGTAAATGCATTCAACCAAAAAACAAACTCAGTTAAAAATCAATTAACAGGAGATTACGATGCAGTTCCTGCTGTAGCTCGTGCTTATAAAGCTGCCGGAGTTCCATCTATCGTTGTGGGAGATCACAACTATGGTGAAGGTTCATCTCGTGAGCATGCTGCAATGGAGCCACGTTTCTTAGGTGTTAAAGCGGTATTGGTAAAATCTTTTGCCCGTATTCACGAAACAAACCTTAAAAAACAAGGTCTTTTAGGATTGACATTCGCTAACGAAGCTGATTATGATAAAATTCAGGAGAACGACACCATTAACTTTACTGATTTGACAGAGTTCGCTCCGGGTAAACCATTAACGTTAGAGTTCGTTCATGCAGATGGTACAAAAGATATTATCCTGGCAAATCATACTTACAACGCAGGTCAGATTGGTTGGTTCGTTGCAGGTTCAGCATTAAATTTAATCGCTGCCGGAAAAGCTTAATCTGGAAGATTTAATTATAACAAGAACGCTCTGTGAAAACAGGGCGTTTTTTATGTAGTAAATATAATTTTATGTCATTGAGAATAAAGGACAGAAAACTAAAATTAAGATTAATTTTTTCATACAGTTTCCTGTTTAAGGTTGGTTTTTGTTTAAAAAACGCCTTTTTTGTGTAAAAAGCATATTTTCAGAGTGTTGACTCAGTTTCGTCACCGAGGCTGTTAATTTGAAGTAAATTAGTTGTTAAAAAACGTGCATCTTTTAGTTTAAAAAGTTAAATTCGCTTTTTAGGTAATATATTTGCTTTTTTTGAGTTTAAAATATTGTCTTAACTTAAAAAAGTATTCATTAAACTTTAATAGGTATGGTTGTTAGATTAATTATAGTATTGTTTTTTTTTAGTGTTGGTGTATTTTCTCAGGAAAAATTTATCAAGCACAAAATCTCAAAAGGAGACAACCTTACTGTAATTGCTAAAAAATATGGAGTGAAGGCTAAAGATATTCAGGAAGCCAATCCTGATGCTCCAAAAATTTTAAAATTAAATTCGGTTTTGTTAATTCCGAATAAGAATAAAACGGTTGCAACAAAATCTACTGAAACCGTTGCAAATGTAACTCCCTCCCAAATTATTACTCCAGGTGCACATGAAGTTTTAGCTAAAGAAACGCTTTGGGGAATATCAAAAAAATACAATGTATCTGTTGACGATTTAAAAAAGGCTAATCCGCTTTTAGAAACCGAAGGGTTAAAAATAGGACAGCAAATTAATATTCCGTCAAATACAATTGCAAGTTCTGCAACAGTAACAGAAAAAGTTCCTGCACCAGTAATAGAAAATGAAGAAACTCCAACAGATGTTGAAGTTGTAGTTGAGGTTTTGCCAAAAGAAACAAAATACTCAATTGCTAAAAAATACGGAATAACGGTTAAAGAGCTTGAAAAACAAAATCCGTTTATAAAAGGTAAATTGCCGGTGGGTTATGTTTTAAAAATTCATACTACAAAAGAAAAAGCTGATGCAATAGCGGCTTTAAAAGTAACTCCTGAAACAAATGACATTTTAGCAACACCATCTCAGGTTGTAGAAAATTCAGAAATTAAAAAAGATTCAACCTCAGTATTCCGAGTAAGCAATCATTCAGATTTAGTCAATCAATTAATTATGAATGCAACTGATAATATTGGCACTCGCTATCGATCAGGCGGAACCACAAAAGCTGGTTTTGATTGCTCCGGATTAATGATTTGTACGTTTAATAATTTCGATATTAAATTACCAAGAAGCTCTATCGAGCAATCTCGTATTGGAACAAAAGTAGATACTGAGGAAGCTCAAAAAGGAGATTTGATTTTCTTTAAAACCAATGGGCGACGTCAGATCAATCACGTTGGGATGGTTGTTGAAGTGGTTGGCGGAGAAATTAAATTTGTTCATTCCTCAACTCACGGAGGTGTAATGATATCTTCGACCAAAGAACCATATTATCAAAGAACCTTTTCGCAGGTAAATCGTATTTTACAATAGTTCTAAACCATTAATTGTAATTTGTTTTTGAATTCTTCAATAGGAAAAGGTTTGTTTAGAAAACCGGTCACGTAGTCATTATTATTGATATGCTCAATTTCTTCCGAGTCCAGAGTTGATGAAAGCATATAAATCTGAATTTCTTTTTTGATTGCTTTATCCAGATTATGAAATTCGCCTAAAAATTGAAAACCATTCATTACAGGCATTTGAACATCTAATAAAATAATTACCGATTGAATATTTTTTTGGGTGCTAAGCCATTGTATTGCTTCTTTGCCATTGTTGGTAATAACAATTTGATCTGTATCAAGTATTTTCTTTAGTAGTTGTTTTGTAACAAGCTGGTCAATTAAATTGTCTTCAATGATCAGAAATACAGGTTTCGTTTCCATGTTAGTTAGGTATTGTTACAATAAATTTACTTCCGATATTAGTTTCAGAAAACACAGAAATGTTTCCCTGAATATTTTCAACTGCTTCTTTTACAATATAAAGTCCCAATCCGGATCCTTTGTTTTTGTTTGTTCCAAAATACATTTCAAAAATATTGTCTTTAAATTCCTCTTTAATTCCAATTCCGTTATCGCTTACCTCTATTTTATTATAGCCGTCATCAAAGTAGGTTTTAACAGTGATAAACATTTCTTGTTTCGTAACATCGGCATATTTAATAGCGTTAGAGAGTAAATTAGAAATAATAATTTTCAGTCGTAAGCTGTCACTCTGGATTTGGTCGACTAATAATTCTTGTTTAAAAATTATTCGGTTAGCATTTTCAATATGCATTAATTGAGAGATCGATTCATCTAGTAATTCCTGTAGGCTAACAGGTTCCATAATAACCTGTTTTCGCTTGTTTTTAGAGTAATCTATGATGTCTATGATAAATTGATCCTGTTTGATTAAACTTTGGTGCATCAGTTTTAAATAATCTTTTATCTGATCGATATCATCTTCCAGTTGCGTAATTTCAATTAAGCCTTTTAAGGATGTTATAGGCGACCTCAGATCATGTGATGCACTATAAACAAAACGATCTAATTCGCGATTAACAATCACCAGATTTTCATTTTTAACTTCAATTTCTTTCTTAGAAACCAGTAATCGTTTTACCATTATCGAATAGTAGGAGCAGACGCTTAGTACAATAATTAAGATAAAAACAATATTGGTAATAATTAATAGGTTTTTAATTTTTCGTGTCCCTTCGCCTAAAGTATTCGAAAAATTGCGTTCGTTAATAGTGAGTTTATCGCTGATTGTACTAATTTGTTTTAAAAAACTTTGCTGACTGGCGGGTGTTAGAACATTGTGTTTTATTTCGGCATTAATTTTTTCTCCAACAACAAATAATTTAAATATTAATTCGTCGCCTTGTCCCCATTCATGAATTGCTTTAGCTAAAAAAGATACTTGTTGAAAATTTACAAACAACCAGACAAGATCGTCTAAATCGTCTTTGTGATTTCGGCCAATTAAAAACCCCCTACGGGCAACCTCATTGTCGCCGGCTTTTAAAAGTGTTTTTCGGGCGATACCATCACCTTGAGGAACTTTTAGTTCTTCGAGATACAAGTTCCATTGGTTGGGGTCTTTTGTGTATAGATAGGTTATAAGGTGTCTCGAAGCATCTTTTTGTCCTTTAGAGTAATGAGATTCTCCATTGACATAAGCCCGGTTGGCAGATAAGATTTTAATCGTAAAAAAATTGATGCAAATTAATAAGGCACATGAAATAAATACAATTAACAAAAGAATGAAAACATTAGGTAGACGTATGTTTCTAAAAAACGGACTCTTAAACATAATTTTCAAATTTGTAGGTTAATAGTTTAGTGCTCTGCCTTATAAAGTCCTTTTTTAAGTTAATACGTGGTAGTGATAATCGTTTGGGATCGATTATTTTATTGATCTGAAAAAATAAACAGTTGTTAATGTATTTCTTGAGTTTTATGACTAATTATCAACTCTATCAAATTTAATAAAAAAACGACAGAGTTTTACAAATCATTTATTTTTTCTTGTTAAAATTGTTTTTAATTATAGTGTGTGCTTTAAATATATTGATTTTGTTGAGTTTTTTTATTTTCTTTTCAAATGCTGACTTTCGTTTGTTAAATTAATTCGAAACACAATTAATCAGGAGAATACAGATTTGAAGGATTCTGTTTTATTAAAAAAAATCTTAGGATTGTCTTTTTTTGTTTAACAATTTTTAATGTGTCTAAAAAGAAAAACATTATAATTGGACATAAAAAAACTACAACATTTTAGGGTTGTAGTTTTTACTATTTTCAAAAAAAAGCAGGTGATCTTATTTAAACTCATGCCAAAAATGTCCGCACCCATTTTTACATTCGGTATTTCTTCTTTCGGTATCCGTCACTTTAAAAATCCAAAGCAATGAGGATATTATTTTTGTCTGTTCATTTTCAGGAAGGTCAGCTAATTTATTAAATGCAATTTTTGCAGAAAATGTTTTAAGAAGCGTAACTGGAGTATATGACGGTTTTAAAGGAATTGTATTAATCGCATTTTGATAAGCAGCTGTATTATAATCAGTTTTTTCAGGAATAGAATTAAATATGTAATTCTGTAATGTCATAAAAAGTTCGTGAAAATTGTATTCAGCATGCTCTAATAAAATTTGTAAGCCAAGATTAAAGTCTATTTTATCTTGTGCAACTCGATTGATTATTTCTTCCTGTTGAGACATTTGGTAAATAAAGCTATTTTTGGTTGTTGCTCCATAATAGATGCCATAGTATATCTGGCAACATCTTCAAAAGTAAAGATTTTTAGAATACTCTCATCAACTTTATTTCTTTCTTGAATTTGGTTTAATGTTTGTTCTTCGTTTTGTCTACAACTTAGTGAGAGAAGTAGAAGGAAAAAAAGCATATTTGATTTTATTTCTTTTAGATTTAGAATATAAGATTTTTGAATTATTTTCTTCTCGGTGCACTTCGCGTATGTGGTTGGACGTATGTACCATTTTTTCTAGTATGGTTAAGAGAATATACTTACTAGAAATATGAACAAGAAAACAACTCCAATTGTGACCACAAAAAACATGCATCCAAAATTTAATGTTTGAAGAAAACAACCTTCATTATTTTTGGACGTAATTTCATTATTTGATTTAATGGGATAAGCACATTGTGGACATTTGTTAGCTTGATCTGATACTTTTGTATTACATTCAGGACAGTTAATAAGTGGCATAATAATGTTTGTTTTAAATTGTTTTTATTATTACTAGTAATGGTGTGTTTTATTTGGAACGAGCTTGATTAGTATTATATATAATGGGATAAACAGTAAAGAAAGTTTTTATTTACTTAGATAAATAGTCTTATTGTATGCAAATGTATATAGATGAAAAAGTATTATTCTATGGAAATCCGTAAATATAATTGTTAGCTGAAACTTCTTATGAAATTGTGATTTGCGTGAGAGATAGAGGCGGTATCCTTTTGTGAAGAGAAACGAAACAAAAGATATAGCCGAAAGCCCGACCCGAAGGGACACGCCATAGTACTTGAAATTTATATTCTGAATTGGAATTTTAGTTTAAAAAAGGCCTCATCTTGTCTGAATTTGAGGGATATAAATAAGAATCTAAAATCAACAATCTAAAATCTAAAATTTGAGAAAAAAGTATATCTTTAGCCAACCCAAAAAACAAAACCATGGAAGAAAACGACCAAGAACATTTTAAAAGAGAACTCGGATTATTAGACGGAACCATGCTTGTGGTTGGTTCTATGATTGGATCGGGAATATTTATCGTAAGCGCCGATATCGCCAGACAAGTAGGTTCAGCCGGATGGCTAACATTGATTTGGCTTATCTCAGGATTAATTACAATTATCGCTGCTGTAAGTTATGGCGAGTTGAGTGCAATGTTCCCAAAAGCAGGAGGACAATATGTATATCTAAAAGAGGCGTACAATAAATTAATTGCCTTTTTGTATGGCTGGAGTTTTTTTGCTGTAATTCAGACCGGAACGATTGCTGCCGTTGGTGTAGCTTTCTCAAAATTTGCAGCTTATTTGTATGAGCCTTTAAGCGACGAAAATATATTGTATGAGTTAGGTTCGTTTAAACTCAATGCAGCACAGATTGTTTCGATTCTAACAATTGTTTTGCTTACGTTCATTAACAGCCGGGGTGTCAAAAACGGAAAAATTTTGCAAACGGTTCTTACGATTATCAAAATTTTATCATTGTTGGGCTTAATTGTTTTTGGATTGACATTGGCTGCAAAAGCTTCTGTTTGGGATGCAAACTGGACAGATGCCTGGACAACGCGTTCTTTTAATAAAGATACAGGTTCATGGTTGCCTATTAGCGGGACGGCATTGATTACCGGAATTTCGGCCGCAATGGTTGGATCTTTATTTTCCAGTGATGCCTGGAACGGGGTTACTTTTATTGCAGGAGAAATTAAAAATCCAAAACGAAATGTAGGTTTCAGTTTGTTTTTAGGGACGTTTATTGTAACGATTATTTATGTCCTGACCAATTTGATGTATTTGGCGGTTATTCCGCTAGACGAAATTGCAACAGCAAAATCAGATAGGGTAGCGGTAGTCGCTTCGCAATATATTTTTGGGAATATCGGAACGTTGATTATTGCAATCATGATTATGATTTCGACTTTTGCCTGCAACAATGGTTTAATCATGGCAGGAGCCAGGGTATATTATACAATGGCTACAGATGGTTTATTCTTTAAAAAAGCAGCTGTTTTAAACAAATCCAGTGTTCCTGCATGGGCTTTATGGGCACAATGTATTTGGGCTTCGGCTTTATGTTTGACAGGAAAATATGGTGATTTATTAGATTTTGTAATCATAATTGTTTTGATTTTCTACATTTTAACAATCTATGGAATTTTTATTTTACGAAAAAAAATGCCGGATGCAGAGCGACCTTATAAGGCTTTTGGATATCCGTTTTTACCAATGTTATATATTGTAATTGCTGCAGCAGTTTGTATTTCGTTATTACTGACAAAATTCTCAACTTGTGGTTGGGGAGTTTTGATTATGCTAACGGGAATTCCGGTATATTACTTAACGAAACCTAAAGAGTCTTAATGGAAAGGTGCTAAGTTGCTGAGATACTAAGTTTCTAAGTTTTTAAATGTGATAAAAATTTGTCCTCGGGTTTTACGGATTAAACAGATGAATGCTGATTTTTTATTACTCAATAATTGAATACAAAAAATGCCTTGTTTTTAACAAGGCATTTTTTTATATATAAGAAGAAACAAAAATATAAAGTTTAAAAATAAATCTGTGTAAACCCGTTTAATCCGTAAACCCCGCGGGCAAAAAAAAACACTACCAATTTGCAAAAGCAAAAAACGTAGTGTCTTTTTAATTTAAATAATCTGTAAAACTGTTAGTGTAAATTACACCATTTCAGTCTCAACAGAAGATTTTATAGATGAATTAATAATAGACAAGGTTAAGGGATCTGATTCTCCGGAGAAAAAAGCGTCTAACACTTCCTGGAAAATGGGATTTGTATTTTCGATTAAAGAAAATAGTGTCATAGAGGAACGTAATTTACGAGCATCCAGATCACCTAAAATTCCGTCTGCTGATTTTCTCTTAAAAGTCAAAAATAGTTCAGAAATTTCTATAAGATGTTTTCCTAAAATAGGATGCTCCAGAAATTCGGTAGCTTCTTTGAGATCGTTAATGGCGTAATAATTTGCAGTATCGCTTGTACCCAATCCTTTAATCTGAGGAAAAATGAACCACATCCAGTGTGTCTCTTTTTTTCCTTTTTTGATTTCAGAAAAGGCAGTAAGATAAAGTTTGTTTTGCGCATCTAAAAAACGCAATAAATCATTGTTTGAATAAGCCATTGTGGTAATGTATATATAAAAAAAGGTTGCAAAAGTAGTAAAAAAGATAGGGTCTGCCTAATAAAAGGTTCATGTACTGAGTATTTTAACTTTTAGAGGAGGAATTTTCCTCATCGTTATCGGGTCAAAAAAATCTCATTTAGAGTTGTTTATAAATTATTCGCTTCTTTTAGTTCTTCTAAAAGTCAAATTGATTCTTGGCAATACATTTCGGCTTGTCTTAGGAACCTGATGTTGCCAGAAACTATTGGTTGTTCCTGCCATTAATAAAAAAGATCCATGGTGTAAAGGAATTTCTACTTGCGGAATTTCTTTGCGAAATTTATGGCGAAGCCTGAACATTCTGGTTTCTCCAAAAGTGACAGAAGCAATAATTGGGTTGGGTCCGGAATTATGTTCTTTATCGCTGTGCCAGGAAACACCATCATTGCCGTTTCGATATAAATTGAGCAACAGACTATTAAAATCAAGCTGAGTTTCTCTTTCAACCCGACCTCTAATAGTTAATAATTCATAAGTCCAGTCAGGCCCATTTTGATCTGCTCCGGTATTATCTTTGTCTTCATACCAGGAAATCATTCGGGGAGCTGTAACAATTTTATCATACATTTCCATTTCATATTCCCTCCATTTAGTTTGATGAAGTAATTTTTCATAAAAACGATCAGATTCTTCTTTGGTAAAGAAGTTATCGATCAAAATAAGTTCTGCATCAGGGAGGTCAAATATTTTTTTTCCTTTTAAACCCGTTGCAAATAATTCGGTATCGCTAAAGAGTGTCATAAGTCAATACTTTAAGTTTATAGCTCTATTTTTAAAAATTAGATTAATTTCATATCCTTATTTTAAAAAGGTTTTATTGAAAAAAACTTTTCGGGGATTTTTCTCTGCATAAGCAAAAATCAATTGCACAATGTATTGATTGCTTTTATAAGGCGTAGCATAATTTTTTATTTCTAAAGGATCAGTAATCGAGACATCTGTTGGAATATATCCCATACCATAAAAATGACCATTTTCTATCCAGATGCAACTTCGTTCTTGCGCTGTTCTCCCTTTTTCTATAATCGCAAAAGTGGGTCTGTTGTTTAATAAAAAAGCAATAGCATTGTCTACCTGTTCATTGTGGAGCAAAACATCCGGCAAATCTTTTATATCGTTATTTTGAAATATTTCTCCTTCTTCAGGTCTTGAATATTTGCAATATCTATAATCAATTTCAAATTGTTCTGCCAAACTCCGTAGTATATTTGTTGCTTCGTGTATACTGCTGAAATGCTCAATGCACGACTGAAATTTATTGAGTTTACCGATTGCCAGATATTTATATCCGTTCCGGGCTTCATATTGATACAATCCAAATTTTGGTTCAAATCGTTTTAATGCTCTGTTATAGGTTGGCCAAAGGTGCTTGATTTCGGTACATTCTAATAGAAGAGCCATTAACTCGTTGCCACAAACTTCAAAAGAAATCGAGTAAATATCCCGCAAGAAGTGTTGCCTTTGTGGATTGATTTTATGTCCGCTAAAATGAGAAGCAACGCGTTTTTTTATATTAACCGCTTTTCCCACATAGATTACTTTTTTTACCTCATTATAAAAATAATATACACCTGGTTTTTCGGGTAAATTATTAAAATCTTCTGGCGGAAGGTTAGGTGGTAAACGCTGATCTTGTGCCGTATTTTTGATCATTTGTTCAATATGACCTTCATCGTCCCAGTTTAGTAATTTCGAAAATAATAGAGCGGTAGCATCTGCATCTCCGCCGGCACGATGTCTGTTTTCTAAAGATATATCTAATGAATTGCAAAGATTTCCTAAACTGTAAGATCCTAAACCGGGTCTGATTTTTCTTGTTGCCCGAACCGTACACAATTTTCTGGCTGTCCATTTAAAACCTGCTTGTTCGAGTTGGTGACGTACAAATGAATAATCGAAATTAACATTATGAGCAACGAAAATTCGATCCGTAAGCATTTCTAAAACCTTTTCTGAGATGTCGTCAAAAATGGGTGCATCACGAACCATTTCGTTATTAATACCGGTCAGGGCAAAAATAGAAACAGGTATTTCTTTTTCCGGATTTACAAGCGTTTCATAACGATCAATCACGTTTTCTCCGTCATGAATGATGATCGCAATTTCGGTAATGCGGCTGCCACTGGCGTTACCACCGGTGGTTTCTATATCTACTATGGCATATTCTTGCTTTTTCATCTTTCTTTATGTAACGTAATTTCGATTGTTTTTCATTTGGTTTATTAAAATTTAAATCTGTAATAGTTTCTTATCTAAGAACATTTAAACTTTAATTGTAATAACATCTTTGAGTACAGTAGAAAACTTGGGAGATAATCTATTCTGTCTCATTTTCCATTGCCGTCCCAAAGACTGTACGCCGAATTTAATTTTATTATTTCCATAACTCCGATTCATTTTATCAATCGCAATCATTAAAGGTTGATGTTTAGGATTTGAAGTTTCGAATAAACTAAGCTGCGTTTCATTATTTGGTGTCAATCCCATTACAATTACACCTGCTTTTTTATAACGATACCCTTTTTTAAAAATAGCTTGAAATCCTTTTTGTGCGGCCTCATTAAGCTCTATTGTCGAATTGGTGGGAAAATCAGTAGTTATTGTAATGCTTCGCGAATAATGCGATTTCTCCTCCTTTAAAAAACTAGTTTGAATAAAAACCGTTACCATATTACAATGACAATCCTGACGTCTTAATTTCTCAGCACAAGAAGCTGTAAACGTGCTGATTCGTTCTGATATTTCTTCATAAGTGGTATATCTTTTTTCAAAAGATCTCGTAGTAGCAATCATTTTCCGGTCTGCTACTTCTTCTAATTCCAAAGTTGGTTTCCCTTCTAATTCATGTTTTAACCGAAGTCCTACGACAGACATTTCTTTTCTGACCCAAGCATCCGGAAGCTCCGTAAATTCATAAGCTGTGTTGATTTTTTTTAATTTAAGCCGTTTGGCATGTTTTCTTCCAATTCCCCAAACATCTTCAATTTTAGTCCACTTTAAGGCTTTAATTCTTTTTTCTTCAGAGTCAATACAATAGACACCCTGAGTACGATCTGCAAATTTTCGAGCAATTTTATTCGCCATTTTAGATAAAGCTTTGGTGGGAGCAAAACCTATACTGACAGGAATACCCGTTCCTTGTGTCACTTCTTTTCGCATTTTTAACCCCAGCGTATTCAGATCAAATAAGTCGTAACCTGAAAATTTCAGGAAAGCTTCATCAATACTGTAAATTTCGATTTCGGGAGTATAAGTTCGAAGCAGGTTCATTACCCGATTACTCATATCGCCATATAGCGGGTAATTAGAAGAATAGACAAAAATGTTTTTTTCTTTAAAAATAGATTCATACTTAAAAGCAGGAATAGCCATTGGTATACCCAAAGCTTTCGCTTCATCAGAACGCGAAATTACACAACCATCATTGTTAGAGAGGATAACGATAGGTTTTTCTCTTAAACGTGGATCAAATACTCTTTGACAAGAAGCGTAAAAATTGTTACAATCGACTAAAGCAAACATTTCTAAACGTATTTTTTGTTTCTAAAAAGATTTGATACTATGAATTACAATTCCCCAAATCACAAAATTATTTTCTGCAGTTACTTTTAGAGGTTGATAATCTTCATTTTCGGCAATAAGCCATATTGTGTCTTTTTCTATTCTGATACGCTTTACAGTAAATTCGCCATCAATTTGACAAACAGCAATTTTGTTGTTTTGCGGTTCCAGACTTTTATCAATAATCAATAAATCACCATCATTGATTCCGGCATTTTTCATAGAATGCCCTTTTACTCTGGCAAAATAAGTAGTATATTTATGTTTGATGAATTCTTTGTTGAGATCAATCGATAATTCGATAAAATCATCAGCAGGCGAAGGAAAGCCAGCGCTGATACCAACATCAAAAAAAGGTAGTTTTATTTCTGAACCTATATCAGGAATATATAATTCTATTGATTTGGTGGTATTTATATTCCTCAATTTCATAATCACTTCAAAATTTTGTTTTTTGTATATTACAAAATTAGTACAGATGATAACATTTTTTTGTATATTTGTTGTTCCAAATTATAACAAATTAAATTATGTCCTTATTTTCAGATAATATCAGAGCATTGAGGGTTAAGCATAAAATATCTCAGGAGAAATTAGCTGAAAACCTTAGAATTACCCGAGGAAGATACGTTAAATACGAAGATGGAACCTCCGAAGCGCCGTATGATATTTTAAAGCAGATTGCTTTATATTTTCATATGAGTATCGATTTATTATTGTCTGTCGATATACGAAAGATACACATTGAAAACTTGATAAAATTAGAAGGTAACCGACTTATTTTACCTATTCAGGTAGATAGTTTTGGGGAGAATTATATCGAAATTGTATCTCAAAAAGCAAAGGCAGGTTACTTAAACGGATACGCCGATCCGGAATATATTGAAAGTCTGCAACAAGTTTCTCTTCCGTTTTTAGGACCTGGAAAACACCGCGGATTTCCTGTAGAAGGCGATTCAATGCCACCACACGAAGACGGTTCTATTATTATTGGTCGTTATGTAGAAAGGCTGGGAGAGGTGATGGATGGTAAGACGTATATCCTGATTACCAAAAATGAAGGAATGGTGTACAAACGTCTCAACAAGAACAAAAAAAATGCCTTAGTTCTGGAATCAGACAATCGTTTTTATCCCAATTATGAGGTCAAAGCCTCAGATATTTTAGAAATCTGGGAATATGAATGCAGCATTGGGCGAAGCGACAAACGACACGAAGTGACAGAATCTCAAAGTATGAAAGATTTGCTTCTGGAGGTAAAAAGAGAGGTAATGGAGATTAAGAATAATACTTCGAATACGTAAAAAGTTTTTTGCCACAGATTAAAAGGATTTTTTCTTTGCCACGAATTACACAAATTTGCACAAATTATTTTGATTATATTTTGAATGGAATTTGTGTAAATTTGTGTAATTCGTGGCAGAAAAACTTGGCAAAGCCATTCAAGAAAAATCCTTTTAATCTGTGGCTATAAATAAACTTTGCGCCTTAGTGCCTTTATGGCAAAAGAAATCTAAAAAACCTTCACAAATCCCACTCCATATTGTTGCCCATTATAGAAAGGCATTATCATAGAAGTTGATTTACTTTCAGATGATGATTTGAATATTTTTCTGCTGATATATGGATTCATCCAATACGCCAGTTTCGTGCTTAAAATTCCAATACCTGCTCCGGCGGCAACATCTGTTAACCAATGGCGATTGTTGTAAATTCTAAACAATCCCGTTCCGGTTGCTACGGCATAACCGGCAATTCCGTACCAAATCGATTTGTCTTTGTATTCCTGCCATAAAAACTCAGCTCCGGCAAAAGCAGTTGCGGTATGTCCTGAAGGAAAAGAGTTATTCGAACTTCCGTCTGGGCGCTCTTCATGAACAAGCGATTTTAAACCCAAAACGGTGGTAGCCATAATAGCATACGAAGTCACAAATATTACAGATCGATCCTGCATATTATTTTTACCTTTTACACCAAAAGCATTCAAAGCATAAACAGATGCTGCAGGTGCATATTGAGAGAAGTCATCAATGGTGATTTTATTATCGATATCTTCAGTAACCTCATTCTTGATTTGATGGTTAAAACTTAAGAGTTGATCATTTCCAATTCCAATTGCACCATAACCAATCAATACACCTGGAATAATTAACTGTTTGTAATTGAACTTTAATTGTTGTGAAGTACTATCAATTTTAGTTATAGAATCGTTCTGTTGCGCATTTGCACCCAAAAAACCGAATAAAAACATCAGAGAAATCGTTTTGTAAAACATCTTTCGTTATCGTTATAAGTTGCAATAATAACGAATGTACGATCAAAGTATTTTTGACTTAATTGAACCTTAAGTCAATATTAATTTGTTGGTTTTAAATGGGATAGTTGTATTAAGATTGGCTAAATATTAGAGGGCAAAAGATTCAATAACAATTGCAATATCAATGACAATTTCAATATTAAAAAATAAAAAAATTAAAGAAAAGTGTAGTCCCTATGGGCAATGTCATTAAGTTAAGCTTAGAAAATAAAAATTATTGCAAATAAAAACAGATTTTTCTAATTACTTTCTTAATTAAACTGTTCAGTAATTTTATAGATTTCCTCTTAACTTAATGACATTGCCCTAGGGGACATTTTTACCCGTGTATAATTTTTTTCTACCAACATATAATCTCTCCGAGATATTTATAGAAATTAAATATTGATACCCCGCTAGGGGCTAAATGTCGGTAGAAAAAGAACCAAGGTCAGTAAAAATGTCCTGTAGGGACTACACATTTTTGCTTTATTCTAACGGACAATCGAATTTCAATATTGAATGCTTTATGTGGTAACAACGGATTAAAATCCGTTTTTACAACATTTTAAAGTCCCGTAGGGACGATTTATATTGTAGGGCCGGATTTTAATCCGGTTAAAAAATGTATTCACAATGCAAAAGTCCCGAAGGGACGATCCATATTATTGATTTTGCATTATAACGTAACTGGATTAAAATCAAGCCCTACAATATGGGCTAGCCTACGGCTTTTTTTTATACTTTTAACGAAAACCAGAAAGTACTTCCTAAACCTAAATTGCTTTCAACACCAATAATTCCGTTTTGTGCTTCAATAAATTCTTTACTGATTGCCAATCCCAATCCGGTTCCTGATTTTTGACTTCCCGGAATCTGAAAATATTTATCAAAAACCTTGTCTTTATATCTTGCATCAATTCCTTTTCCGGTATCGATCACCTCAAAAACAATCTGATCTTTTTCTTCTTTTAATTTAATGACAATTGTACTTTTTTCAGAAGAATAGGTAATGGCATTCGATAAATAATTAATCAAAACCCAGCCTGTTTTTTCGCTGTCGGCTTTTACGTTTTGAAGATTTTCATCGGCATCAATGACCAATTTAATTTGTTTTTGATCTGCCTGGACTTTTACAGCTTCGGTAGCATAATTGACAATAGCATACGGATTACTTTTTTCGATATTCAATTGAATATTTCCGGTTTCTAATTGGGATAAATTGAGCAATTCGCCTGTGATCTTCAATAACCGCTGACTATCTTCTTTAATGCTTTCTACCAATTGTTTTTGGTCGTCGTTCATATCACCGGTTTTGGCATTTTGAAGCAATTGCAAACTAAGTTTTATAGACGCAATGGGGGTTTTTAATTCGTGCGAAACGGTAGCAATAAAATTGGTTTTTGCAAAATCAAGTTCTTTAAACAAGGTAATATTTCGCAAAATAATAACATCACCAATATTAATTGCCTTTTCTTCTCCTGTTGGTGTTATAGTAATATTGATGGTTTCTTTATCAAAATAACTTTCTTTTCCGTGGGCAAAAATCTTCATTGGTTGTTTTTTCTGAGAATCAGTTGCTAATTCTTTCAAAATCAGCGACCGAATTAAATCATTGGATAGCGCCAATGTCGAAGCCGATTGACCAATAACATCTTCAGACTTCATTCCTATGATTTTTAAGGCTTCATCATTCACAAACAAAATCATCCCTTCGTTGTCCAATCCAATAATAGGGTCGTGCATATTATTGATTAGGGTTTCCAGTCGTTTTTTCTCAAAGAACAGCTTGTACAAATTACTATTGTTATATTCCTGAAGTTTCTGTGCCATTGTATTAAACGATTTAGCGAGATCTCCATATTCGTTATGATTCGTAAAATGTACCCGTTCTGAATAATTTTTATTGGCAATCTCCTTAATACTCTGCGTTAATTCCTTAATTGGGTTCGCAATATTATTGGGTAAATTCACCAGTAAATTAAAGGCGATTAAAAAGCATAAAGTACCCACAATGGCAATCCATAAATTAGCCGTTTCGGCGGTATGTCTGGCAATATCGCTTTTTTGTTTAATAGCATCAAGATTAAGCTTCATGATTGCAAAAATATCCTGTCTGATTTGCATTTTTACAGCTTCATTAGAACCATTTTTTTCTAAAAGAGCAAAACTTTTTTCAAGATTAGCAGTTGCTTCTTTTTCGCCTGGTTCCGTAACATTTTGCGTTTGTTTCTCCAGATATTCTTTAAAAACATGAATCTTATTGTCATCACTCATTTTAATTTCATCCAATGACAAAATCATATTTCTGGAATATTCAAGCGTATTATAATTCGCTTTTAAAATATTCTCGGTATCTGCTTTTATCAAAAAAACAGAATATCCACTTACTAATGAAAGTATGATAATCATTAAAAATAATAATCCAACTCCCAGATTCAATTTAGTTTTAATTCTCATGATGTTTGTTTTAAAACATTTTATGTTTTTTGAACCATATCAGTACTATAAGAAAATATCAGAATTACTTTTTTTAACCGCAAAGAGCGCTAAGATTATATTAAAATATATCCCAACGAAAAAATCTTTGTGTCTTAGTGCCTTCGTGGCAGACCAAAAAAACTAATTTAGATGAACTTATATAACTTATATGGTTTAGAAAATTTACGACAAAATAACAAGGTCTACATTCGATAAAGACAAGCTATTTAGTAACCGTCTGAAAATCGTTGTAGACAAAATTACTTTAAATAAATTCAAATGTGGTTTTCCGATGCAAACAGTTGTAATATGTTTTTCTTCAACCGCAATCAAAATTGCATCGGCAATATTTCTATTTTCTAATTTAATGACTTCTGCGCCTAACTGAACCGCCAGTTTAAAATTATTAATCAAATGGCGTTGTTTGTCCAATGCAATTTTAGTGCTGCTCTCTTTGGGTGTTTCTACATACAAAACATACCACGATCCGTTATAATAACTTGCCAGACGAGCTGCTTTTCTAATTACAATTTTGGCTGTTTTATCGTTACTGCTAATACAGGCCAACAATTTTTCGTGTCTTAAAGCATTAAGATGAGGTACCTCGCTTTCTACTTTTCGAACTACCTGACTTGCTACTTCTTTCAACGCCAATTCACGCAATTGTAAAATCTGATCAGACTTAAAAAAATTCGTTAAAGCGGTTTGAATTTTATCCGGCGTATAAATTTTCCCTTCCTTCAAACGTGCAATCAAATCCTCAGCCGTCAAATCGATATTTACGACTTCGTCTGCCAATCGCAAAACATTATCCGGAATTCGTTCCTGAACATCAATTCCGGTAATCCGTTTTACATCTTCATTCAGACTCTCAATATGCTGAATATTGACTGCCGAAATCACATTGATTCCCGCTTCGAGAATTTCCAGAACATCCTGCCAGCGTTTTTCGTTTTTGCTTCCTTCAACATTCGTGTGCGCCAATTCATCGACAATTACAACTTCAGGTCTAAGGTTGATAATCGCCTGAACATCGAGTTCTTCCAGCTCTTTGCCTTTATAGAAAATGGTTCGCCGCGGAATTACGGGCAAACCAGATAAAAGCTCATGCGTTTCTTTTCGCATGTGTGTTTCGATGTAACCAATTTTTACATCAATTCCGTTTTTCAACAACGAATGTGCTTCTTGCAGCATCCGGTACGTTTTTCCCACACCGGCGCTCATCCCAATGTAGACTTTAAACTTTCCTTTTCGTGATTTCTGAATTAAATCAAGAAAGTGCTGTGCGTTATTTTCTTTTTCCTGTTCCATATGTTTGCCGTGAAGGTGCTAAGTCACAATTTTTTTTTAGCCACAGATTGCACAGATTAAAATGATTATTGAATGGCTTTGTGTTGATTTATTTGCCACGAATTACACTAATTTACACTAATTTTATTTTAAAAAAATGACATTAATTTGACTACTCTAATTTGTGATAATTTGTGTAATTCGTGGCGAAAAAAAATCCTTTTAATCTGTGCAATCTGTGGCTGATATTCTTCTAGAAACTAATCGCCAGCGAAGTTGTTATAAACGCATTCGTATTCGTTGGGAGATTGTCTTTTGTAAATATTTCATCTTTACTAGAAAGATTTCTTGCTTCTAATCTAAACATTACATTATCAGTAACTAAGTAATCAAAGTTAGCTGAAAATCCGTAAGTTTTAAAACCATTTGGAGTTTCCGTCCCGATAGCTATCGGGATGATAACTCCCTTTTCATCACTATAATATTCGCCACGGGCTGCAAGCTGAATTTTATCAGTTGGTTTGTATTGCAGAATCAAAACTGGCGAAAACCAAGTGTCGTATTTGTTACTGTTTTTAGCCGCTTGCTGTGATCCAATATCAAAACCAGCCGTAACATTTGTTTTATCCGTTACTTTAAACTGTCCGTAAAAGTTATTAAAATAACGCCATTTCTTGTCAATATCCGGTTGTTCATTTCCAACATAAGTACTCCAGTTCAAAACCACTTTGTCTGATGGTTTGTAGGTAATCTGCGTTCCAAAAGCAGGTGTTTGATTCCCTTTAACCTTCTCGATACGCTGCCATCCATTTAGATACATTCCGGCCAAATACCATTTTCCGGACTCAGATGTATAACCAATTTTAACTCCCGTTTCATAATAAGGAGAGTTTTCGGCCAAAATGCTTCGGGTCAAAGTCTGGCAATCTTTTCCAATTGCACTTTCAAAACCTATATGTGCCGGCATAATTCCCGCATCGATCCATAAATTATGGCTTTGCGAAATCTTCACACCAACATTTGCTTCGTAAATATTTTTCAATAAACCTTGTTCAGCCGCCATGTTATATTCGGCGTAAGTTCCGGCCATCAAAGCAAAATTTCCACGAATATTATCTTTCGAATAATTCACTTTTGCCAACCCTAAATTAATATTCACTTCATTACTTTTATTATAATTGTAAAAAAAGCTCGGACGTGTATGATCTTGCGGTTTCCCAAAATCATAACTGTAATAAGTATCTATATATCCCGAAAACGTAAACGGGCTTTTTGTTTCTTCCTGAGCATGTAAATTCGTAAAACCAAAGGCAATTAAAGCGGTAAGTA
Source organism: Flavobacterium araucananum (assembly GCF_002222055.1). Classification (GTDB taxonomy): domain Bacteria; phylum Bacteroidota; class Bacteroidia; order Flavobacteriales; family Flavobacteriaceae; genus Flavobacterium; species Flavobacterium araucananum. The sequence goes on along the minus strand of NZ_MUGS01000061.1, from coordinate 22,403 downwards.
TTATTTTTTTCATTTTGTTAGTCATTGCGAGGAGAGACCTGTTCGCCGTGGCGAAAGCAATCTCATCCTCATTAGGTTATTTATTTTAGTAGATTTTTTAGGAGCTATTTCCCGCACCCGAGCCTGAAAGTGCGAACTGGCGAAGCAATCCGTTTCAATCTTTTGTGTCCGCCGCGGCGGACGCAAAAGGATTTCCACTACTATCGGGGCTAGGACATTTGGGGTAAAAAAGGGCGTTCATTATCCTAACAGGTTTTTAAAACCTGTTAGGATAAAAACTTAGTCCCGATAGCTATCGGGATAGTGACTCAGTAACTAAGAACCTTTTTTAGAAAGCTCATCCAAAGCCACATTCAATTCCAACACATTCACTGTTGGAGTTCCCATAACTTTTGGAGTATTAATTTTAGATTCAACCAAAGCCTTTACTTTATCTTCAGATAATTTTCTTTCTTTGGCAACACGTTTTACCTGAATCAAAGCACCTTGTGGAGAAATGTTAGGATCTAAACCACTTCCTGAAGCCGTAACCATATCCGATGGGATTTCTGATTTTCTTAAATAAGGATGAACGATTAAAAACGTATCAATTCTTTTTTGAACCAAAGCCAGATATTCAGCATTGCTTGGTCCTTTGTTACTTCCCGCACTTCCGGCAGCATTATAATCAACAGCCGAAGGTCGTCCCCAGAAATAATTCGACTTATCGAATTTCTGACCAATTTTTTGGTAACCAACTACTTTTCCGTTGACCAAAATAGTTTCTCCTTTTCCGTGGTTAGGAGCAAATTGTGCAATTCCGTAAATCGCAAGAGGATAAATAACTGCAAATAATATTACGGTAAGCAGCGTAAGTTTTAATAATGAGAATATAGTTTTCATTTCTTTTGAGATTCTAAGGGACTAAGTTGCTAAGGTTCTAAGTTTTTTTTCTAGAAGCTTAGTAAGTCGAAGTCATGTTTTTAATTTGAGTTTTTAAAGTTTTCTGGATTTTACGATTCTAAGAGAAAAACCTTAGCACCTTAGAATCTTAGCATCTCAGAACCTTACATAAATAAAGCAACAACCAAATCAATTAATTTAATTCCGATAAAAGGGACAATCAATCCGCCTAAACCATAAATCAAAAGATTTCTTTTTAGGATTGCACTCGCACCAATAGGTTTATAATCAACACCTCTCAATGCTAATGGAATCAATATTGGAATAATGATCGCATTAAAGATTACTGCTGATAAAATAGCACTTTCAGGACTATGCAAACGCATGATATTTAAGCCTTCAAGCGCAGGAATCGCAGTAATAAAAAGAGCAGGAACAATAGCAAAATATTTCGCAACGTCATTTGCAATAGAAAAAGTAGTTAAAGTTCCTCGAGTCATTAAAAGTTGTTTACCAATTTCGATAATCTCGATTAATTTAGTTGGGTCATTGTCAAGATCGACCATGTTTCCGGCTTCTTTTGCAGCTTGCGTTCCGCTGTTCATCGCAACACCCACATTCGCTTGTGCTAGGGCAGGGGCATCGTTCGTTCCGTCACCCATCATGGCAACAAGTTTACCCAGGTTTTGTTCGTTTTTGATGTAGTTCATTTTATCCTCAGGTTTCGCTTCGGCAATAAAATCATCAACACCGGCAGCTTCCGCAATAAATTTCGCCGTAAGCGGATTATCTCCGGTAACCATCACCGTTTTTACACCCATTTTTCTCAATCGGTCAAAACGTTCTTTCATTCCGGTTTTAATGATATCCTGCAATTCGATAACCCCTTGAACCTGATCATTTTTTATTACAACCAACGGCGTTCCTCCTTTAGACGAAATATCGATTACTTTTTGAGCAGTATCTTCAGGGAAACTATTTCCGGCTTGTTTTGCAATATTTTTTGCAGCATCCTGTGCCCCTTTTCTAATATTGGTTCCATCTCTTAAAACAACTCCGGAAGTTCTGGTTTCAGCGGTAAATTTGATTAAAGTAGCACCTTCAATTGATAATTTATTGGCAGTTTCGGCTCCTGCCAGTTCCACGATACTTTTCCCTTCCGGAGTGTCATCTGCCAATGAACTTAACACAGCAGACTTTATAAAATCTTCTTCAGTAACACCTTTTGCAGGATAAAAATTTGTTGCTTTTCTGTTTCCAATCGTGATTGTTCCGGTTTTATCCAAAAGCAATACATCAATATCTCCGGCAGTTTCTACCGCTTTTCCGGATTTTGTAATTACGTTCGCACGCAATGCTCTGTCCATTCCCGCAATACCAATTGCTGATAACAAACCTCCAATTGTGGTTGGAATCAAACAAACGAATAGTGCAATAAAAGCCGCAATCGTGATGGGTGCATTTGCATAGTCGGCAAACGGTTTTAGCGTAACGCACACAATCACGAAGATTAAAGTAAATGCAGCTAATAGAATCGTTAAAGCAATTTCGTTTGGTGTTTTCTGACGGCTTGCACCTTCAACCAAGGCAATCATTTTATCCAGAAAGCTTTCGCCAGGTTCAGAGGTTACGATTACTTTAATTTTATCAGATAATACTTTTGTTCCTCCGGTTACGGATGATTTATCACCACCGGCTTCGCGAATTACAGGAGCGCTTTCTCCTGTAATAGCACTTTCGTCGATAGTTGCCAGACCTTCGATGATTTCACCATCGGTTGCAATTAAATCACCTGATTCGCAAACGAAAATATCTCCTTTTTTCAATTCAGATGAACTGATGTTTTTAATTTCTCCGTTAGGCAAAATTTGTCTTGCAGGAGTTTCTTCACGTGTTTTTCTTAAACTATCCGCTTGTGCTTTTCCTCTGGCTTCGGCAATAGCCTCTGCAAAATTGGCAAACAAAAGCGTTGCCAGTAAAATTAAGAACACAATTAAATTATAAGTAAAACTACCCTGATCTGTTGCGCCCATTAAAATGGAAACACAAACGGCGAACATAATAGCAGTTCCTATTTCTACGGTAAACATTACCGGATTTTTGATCATCATTTTTGGATTCAGCTTCACAAAAGATTGCACTAAGGCTTCTTTTACTTGCTTACTTTCAAACAACGATGTGGATTTATTAGTTGTCATTTTTTGAATTTTATTTATTAAGCTGATAATTTTTTTAAACACATAGAGACATAGATTGCAATTATTATTTAGACATTGCCCGTGGTTTCAACCATGGGAGCGTAATATATTAACACAATCCCTATCGTTTCCCATGGTTGAAACCACGGGCTATATTGAAATACGATATTCTTTCTGTATATTTTATTTCTATGTTCCTATGTGTTTAAAAATGTTCAGCATTAGAAAATGAATTGTTATTTTAATGTGAAGTACTCCGCTAAAGGTCCAAGGGCCAACGCTGGGAAGAATGATAAAGCGGCAATAATTGCGATTACGGCAAAAACCATTATCCCAAAAATAGAAGTATCGGTTTTTAAAGTTCCGGCACTTTCCGGGATGTATTTTTTATTCGCCAATAATCCTGCAATTGCCAATGGACCAACGATAGGAATGAAACGACTCAATAGCAACACAATTCCTGTAGTAATATTCCAGAATGGGTTGTTATCGCCTAAACCTTCAAAACCTGAACCATTGTTGGCAGCACTAGAAGTATATTCGTATAACATTTCAGAGAATCCGTGATGTCCCGGATTGTTCAACCAGCCTGTTGCATTACCATTAAACCAATATCCCATTGCAGTATCATGTGCTGCAAAATAAGAAGCCAAAGCAGTACCTGATAATATTAATAAAGGGTGAAGAATTGCAATAAAAGCAGCAATTTTAACTTCCCGTGCTTCGATTTTCTTTCCTAAAAATTCAGGAGTTCGACCCACCATTAATCCGGAAATAAATACAGCCAGAATTATGAAAATATAGAAGTTTAGAATCCCAACACCACAACCACCGTAAAACGCATTGACCATCATGGCAAGCAATTCCATAGCTCCGGAAACCGGCATTGAACTATCGTGCATACTATTTACAGAACCTGTAGAAATTACGGTTGTTGCAATACTCCAGAAACCTGAAATAGCAGGACCAAACCGAACTTCTTTTCCTTCCATCGCTCCGGTTGCTTGCGAGATTCCCATTTTTTCGATAGCAGGATTCCCGTTGATTTCACTGACAACCGTTGGGATAACGAGTAATAAGAATCCAACAGTCATAACACCAAAAATTACGTAGGATAATTTCTTTTTCTTTAGATAAAAACCTAAAGCAAAAATCATGGCAAACGGAATAATTAATTGTGACCACAATTCGACAGCATTGGTAAAATAAGTTGGATTCTCTAAAGGATGCGCCGAGTTGGCTCCAAAAAATCCACCACCGTTTGTACCTAAATGTTTAATGGCAATAAAAGCAGCAGCAGGGCCACGGGAAACTTCTACGTGATCGCCTTGTAAAGTTGTAATGGCATCTTTGCTGTCAAAATCCATTGGTGTACCGCTAAAAGCTAAAATAGTAGCTACAATAACGGATAGTGGCAATAAAATTCGTGTACAGCTTTTGATGAAATAATCGTAAAAATTACCCAGTTTATCTGTAGTTCTTTCTTTCATTGCAGTAAAAATCATTGCTGCAGCGGCCATACCAACACCAGCAGAAACAAATTGCAAGAACATCAAAAACATTTGTGATAGGTACGAAACTCCACTTTCGCCTGAATAATGCTGTAAATTACAGTTTACGACAAACGAAATGGCGGTATTAAAAGCCAAATCAGGGCTCATCGATGGATTATGATCAGGATTTAAAAATAAAGAGCCCTGATACAATAAAATAAAAAAGCAAAGAAAGAACCAGATCATATTGATACTTAAAAGTGCTTTTAAGTGTTGCTTCCAGTTCATTTGTTCAGAAGAATTGATACCGCTGATTTTAAAAATAAATTTTTCAATTGGATTGAAAATCGGGTCAAGCAATGTTTTATCTCCCAAATAAACTTTAGCAATATATTTTCCTAATGGAATAGCTAAAACTATCGAAATGATAAAAATACTGATGACGCCAAGTAATTCTGTGTTCATAATATGTGATTTGTTAATTGTAAAATGTGAGAGGTAAAAGAAATTGATGTTTAGTATTTGTCTTTTATATTTTACTTCTCACTTAAAACATTTTACGTTGCTAAAATTTTTCAGGTTTAATTAATACATAAACCAAATAGCCAAAAACGGCGATGGAAACAATAAATAGTGCAGTCATGATTTAGATTTTTTCAAAAAATTCAACTGATTTAAAACAGATAGCAAATAGCAGTACGCCCAATGCGAGTAAAAGAAAAGTGATCATAAGATTATTTTAGATTTAAGATTGTAGAATTTAGATTATGTTTGAGCGATTAAACAGTTAACCAATTCAACATATTTTTATACGCCAGAAGTATTAACTTGTTTGATATATTCAGCTTTAAGCGTTTGAGGAAAAAGATGTGAAATGTTGCAGTGACGAACTTCCATAAAAGAAGAAACCGAGAAAATGTATACATTAGAAATAGCATTTTTAGTTTCGATACTTCCTGTAATAAAAAGGCGTTCAGCAAGTGCCAGACATTTTTTTGCACGGACGATGTTACCAGAAACAATAGATTTTTTGGTGATATCGGCAAAACGTTCCGCTTGTTTGTAGATTGAAGTGACTTGATTTTTCATGAGAATGAATTTTTATGTTCTTCCCACTTATGCCAAAAGCTGTTCCGAAAAAGTTAGGTTATTGCTAAAGTATTGTCAATAAAAGGAATGCCGTTGCGTGCCAAAAATAGGGCATAAAAAAAGCCTATCAAAATGATAAGCTTTTATTAAAATGAAAGGAATAATTATATTGAGTTAAAATTATTTAAACACATAGAAACATAGCTCAAAATGTGAATAAAGGCATTTCATTTAAAATAAAACACATAGCTATGGGAAAAAACTAGTTTTCTAAAAACTACTTTCAGATTGAAATTTTAAACCTATGTTTCTATGTGTTTAAATAATTTAGCACTACTGAATACTATATTCTTCTAGTTTTCGATACAAAGTCGCAATTCCAATTTCTAGTAAACGAGCAGTTTCGGCTTTATTACCTTTTGTATAATTTAAAACTTTCTGAATATGTAGTTTCTCGACACTTTGCATCGAGAAAGCCGACATTGATTTTGTAGCTTTTTCCGGTTGATGCTGCATTTCGTAAGGCAGAACATCAGCCGTCAAAATATCGCCGTTGCTTAAAATAACCGATCTTTCGATAACATTTTTAAGTTCACGAATATTTCCCGGCCAGGAATAATTTTCTAGTTTCTGAAGAAAATCATCTGAAATAGTCAAGTTTTTTTTATTCGTTTTTTCAGAGAATTGCTGGACAAAATAATGAGTAATTGGTGCAATATCTTTTATTCTTTCTCTTAACGGAGGAAGTTTTATTTCGAAAATATTCAAACGAAAATATAAGTCAGAACGAAAACGGTGTTCATCACTTTCGGTTTTTAAATCTCTGTTTGTTGCAGCGATTAACCTGAAATTTGATTTTTTGGGAGTTGTATCTCCAACCGGAATATATTCGCTGGTTTCTAAAACACGTAATAATTTGGCTTGAAGTTCTATTGGCATTTCTCCAATTTCATCCAGGAATAAAGTTCCGCCGTTGGCTTCTTCTATAAAACCTTTTTTATCTTTTAGAGCTCCCGTAAAAGCTCCTTGCTTGTGACCAAAAAGTTCACTTTCCAGAATTTCTTTGCTAAACGTACTACAGTTTAATGCCACAAAAGATTTACCAACACGATTGCTGTTCTCGTGGATTGCTTGTGCAAAAACTTCTTTACCGGTCCCGGTTTCGCCCGTAAGTAAAACAGTAGAATCAGTTTTGGCTACTCTTTTGGCAAGATCAATAACTTGCTCAATTCCTTTTGATTTTCCAATGATGGTATTAAAAGAATATTTGTCTCCAATACGTTTCTCGAGTTGTTTTACCTTTTTCTGCAAATGCGCTTTTTCGACGGCTTTGTATAAAAGCGGAATAATTTTGTCGTTATCATCCCCTTTTACAATATAATCAAAAGCACCATTTTTCATGGCCTGAATGCCATCAGGAATATTTCCGAAAGCGGTTAATAGAATAACTTCAATCAAAGGAAAACTTCCTTTTATATTTTGAAGAAAATCAACACCATTTCCGTCAGGTAATTTTACATCACATAAAACAACATCAATATCAGTTTGTTCCAGTTTCTTAAAACCTGATTTTAAATCCTTGGCTTCGATAACTTCAAATCCTTCAGATTTTATAATACGTGCCAACAGACTTCTAAGTTTTTCTTCGTCGTCTATAATTAAAATTTTATGTGTCATTTGAGGAAAAGTCTAGAATCGGAATTTATTTTTGAGATACAAATTTAGGTTTTAAATTAGTTCTCTTTTTTGATTCAAAGGAAATTCTTGCGAAAATTCGATTTTCAAAATTGTTCCCTTATTGTTTTCTATAGCAAATTTAGCATCCAAATCATCACTTAAACCTTTTATTAAACTCATCCCAAAGGAATTAATTCTTTTAGCACTAAAATCCATATCAATTCCAATTCCGTTATCTGAAATCGTTAATAAGTACTTGTTTTCTGAAATCTTTTCGAGAGTTACATAAATCATTCCGGTTCGATCATCTGGAAAAGCATATTTGATCGAATTCGTAATGGCTTCATTTAAAATGAGTCCAAGCGGAACTGCCTGAGCAACATCTAATTCTAATGGAGCTACTTTTATTTCAAATCGAATTCTTTGTCCCAGCGAAAAAGAATCTCTAAGATATTCGACCAGTTCCTTGATATAATTAGGCATATTAATTGTCGAAATATTTTCAGAACTATACAGTTTTTGATGAATCAAAGACATCGAGTGAATCCTGTGCTGACTATTTTTTATGGCAGATAAAGCCATATCATTATCCAGATAAGCAGATTGCGAATTGAGCAGGCTTATTACGGTTTGAAGATTGTTTTTTACACGATGGTGAATCTCTTTCAGCAACCATTCTTTTTCATCCAGTAAATGTTTTAGATTACTATTTTTCTGGTTGATTTCTTTTTCTTTAAGCTCTAATTTAGCATGATTTCGTTGTTTTAAACGGTATCGATTATACAATAATCCAATCGTTATCAAAAGTAAAATCAAACTCACAATCGAAACATTATTCAGTAAATGCGATTTTTGCAACTCGCTTTCCTGAAGTTTCGAATGATCATTTAAGAACTTGATTTTTTGTTCTTTACTAAGCGTTTCATATTTAATTTTAAGTTCTTCGATTTGTTTGCTTTTTGAATAATCAATCAGAGAATCATTCATCTTTTTATACATTTGGTAATGTTTTAATGCCAATAGATAATTGCCATTTAGGGAATCAGTTATTGATCGCGAAATTTCAAGCTCTTTAGAATTATAATGTTGATTATTTGCTTTTGATAGCGCCAAAATTTTATCAGAATAAAGCTTTGCTTTGATTGCCTGATGTCTGCGGGCATAAAAATAAGACATTGCCGAATAGCTATTAGATACATCTAGTAATGTTTCAGATCCTGTTAGTTGTGAGGCATAAAGATCCATTTCTTTAAAATATTTTTCGGCCAATGCATAATTTTTTAATTGATCATAGCAATTTGCTTTGGTATAATTCAGAATCATTTTGTCATAAACATTAAGTGGCGGATATTTTGCAGTTACAGAATTGATATAATCAATAGCTTCCTGATTTTTCCCTTTGGAGGCTATTGCCACAACAAGGCTCATAAAACTTTTATACCAACTTCCCGCACTGATGTAATGTTGCCCATATTGTACGCTTTTTTCATACATTTCTGCCGCTTCTTCATAATGCCCCAAAACAAGATAAACGTTTCCAAAGCGCAGATAAAAAGTATCAGCAAAATTATAATCATGAAGCATTTGTATGGTTTGTATCGTTTTTTGAGCATAATACAAAGAATTTTTCATATTGTGCAGGTTAAGCTCAATGTATGAAATTGCCGATTCTGTAAACTGTGTATGTTTAAATCCAATTTTTCTTTGATCAGATAAATTTTGATAAAATTCTTTATTGGCCAAAACAATATTTCCGCTGAAGTAATGTATTAAAATAAGCTTTAGGTGTATCTCTATCGCTTTTTCTTCTAATCCTAATGTCTTATAAAGTTCTATGGCTTCGTTTAATGCTTGTTCTTTTTCAGGGTCTGAAAAAGGTAACGCAGAACCCTGATTTCCTAAAGCATCAGCAAGTGCTTTTTTGTCGTTTTGTTTTCGGCATTCGTTTATAACTTTAGAAAAACAGTTTTTACTTTCAATAAAATTATGTACCTGACTATAATATTTCCCGAGTAATAATAAACTTTGATGTTGCCACTGTACAATTTTGATCTGATTGCTTATTTGTAATGCATCATTAATATTGGCAAAAGCATTTTGAAGATCTTCCGGTTTTGTTCCCGGTTTAAAAAGGTAAAAACTTCCCAGTTGAAGTAACAATTTTATTTTATCTGTACCTTTTGATTGTGGTAAAAGTTTTTTGGCAGCATTGATATTTCCTTTTTCTATAAGATCGCTACCTGTTATCGCACTTGCATTGAGATTATAGCCTTCATCATAACTTAGCGAAAGAGGTAAATTGTAAGCTTTTGTTGTTAATACAGCCGAACTGTCTTCATCAATTTTTCCTTGATTTGTTGCATACAAAAAAGTAGTACAGAATTGAAATAATAAACGCTTCTTTTTTAAATCATAATTTGCAGTTGAAGCAGGAGTTTGAGCAAAAATTTGAAGAGAAATAAAAAGCAGAAAGTAAAAACAAAAATGTTGTTTCATAACAGATTTATTAGGAGATTTTGGGTAGGTTTTATGGTTAAACAAATATAGAAATAAACCAATCACCTTTTTTAGAATAATGTCAGTAAAATTCCCGGAAAAGATGTTTTTTATGCTTTAAATTTTGAATAATTGCTGCTTTAATTAGAATAATTAACTAATTTTATACCAATCAATTAACCATATTATAATACAAAAAATACCACATTTATGAAAACGGAGACTGGTGATATAGATAATTCATCTTCAAATACATTAAAAAAGAGAATTTTAGTTGTTGAAGATCAGTTTATTGAAGCACATGACTTGCAATTAATCCTTGAAAAAGCAAATTATGAGGTAATCGCTATTGCCCGTTCTGTAGATCAGGCATTAGAACAAATTGAACTTGAAAAACCGGATTTGGTTTTTGTAGATATCTTTTTGAAAGGAAGTAAAAACGGAATAGATCTGGCTAAAATTTTAAAAGAAAATCATATTGGATTTATATTTATTTCGGCAAATTCAAGCAAAAGTATTTTAGATCAGGCAAAAACCACTCAGCCTTACGGATTTATAGTAAAACCTTTTAGGGAACAAGATGTTTTAACCACACTCGAAATCGCATTTTATCGTCAGGAATATAGCTTAGAGTCACAATTAGTGCAACAATTGCAATTAAAAAAAGATATTGAAACCCTTATAAATTCAAATTTAAAAAGAGATGAGGTTTTGTTAGAATTTGCAAAAATGATACAAACATTAATCTCGTTTGATTATTTAGAAATAGGATTTACAACCAAAACGCATTATGATAATTTAGGCATTATGCGTAAAAATATAGATCATTATCAGGTTATTGCTCCCGAGAAATTATCTAAAATATCAGATATTTCACCAGAGGAATTAAATGAAACTTATAAAAAATCAAAATTAGACTTAGAACCTGTTATTTATAGCGAAGAGTCTCTAATTATTAATTTTCAGGTTGCTCCTATAAAAGGTCTGATAGCACATAATTTCGGGATTAAATCCTATTTGGTTTTTCCTATTTCAATGGCAACTATTCAGACCTATCATTTTACTTTTTACAGTAGAAGTTTTAATGTTTATACGGCGGAGCATTTAAATTTGCTTTCGATTTTAGAAAATAATCTAATCCAGTTTATAAATAAGACATATAGAGAAGAAGGTTTTATTACAGATAAAAAAGAAATAAAAGAAACTATAAAAAAGAATTTACCCATCGAAAATTCTGCTTTTGGGTTTGAAGGAATTATAGGCAATAGTAATCAAATGATTACTGTTTTTGATTACATAAGAAAAGTTGCTCCATCAGATACTTCTGTATTGATACTGGGAGAAAGTGGTACCGGAAAAGAAAAAATTGCGCAAAGTATTCATGCTTTATCACCCAGAAAAGAGAAACCGCTCATCATTATAAATTGTGGGGCTATTCCTGAAAATCTGGCAGAATCTTTACTTTTTGGGCACGAAAAGGGTGCTTTTACAGGAGCTTTGGATAAACGCATAGGGAAGTTTGAATTGGCCAATGGCGGAACTATTTTTTTAGATGAAATAGGAGAGATGCCATTAGAACTTCAGGTAAAATTATTACGGGTTTTGCAGGAGCGTGAAATTGAGCGTATTGGTGGAACGTCTCCTATAAAAATTGATGTGAGAATTGTAGCAGCAACCAATAAAAATTTAGAAGAAGAAGTCGCAGCAGGAAGATTCAGAATGGATTTATATTATCGTTTGCATGTTTTTCCGATAATGGTTCCGTCACTGAAAAAACGAAAAGAAGATATTCCGGAATTGGCGAACCATTTTATAAAAGTCTATAGTGAAAAAATGGGACGAAAAGCACCAACGCTTTCTGATTATGTCTTGCAGCAGATAATGAATTACAATTGGCCTGGAAATATCAGGGAATTAGAACATTGTATGCAACGTGCTATTTTGTTAACGGACGGAAATACCATCAGGGATATAGAAATATCACCCTCTTCAAAAATGCATCCTGAGCAAGTAAGTGAATCTTTTTCGATCAAAACTATTTTAGAGAACGAACGTGATTATATTTTATATATTCTGAAAAAATGCAACGGAAAAATATCCGGAATTGGCGGTGCTGCTGAAATTCTGGATATTCATCCATCCACATTAAATTCGAAAATCAAGAAATTAGAAATTAAACGTGAACTAAATTAAATTAGTTGATCATAATTATTTTAACACATAGAGAGATAGTTTTTTGTTTACTTAAAAAAGACGTTTCATTTATCTAAATTCACATAAGCTCGCTATGTGTTAGAAATTTATTTCTTTAAAATAATCTTTGTTTTTACAAGAAAAACCTACTTTTCTATGTGTTAAAATATCCTTTTTACGAGTCACAGCATAAGAAGTTTAATTAACCAATTTTCTCTAACCAATCTGTAGCAAAAGCGGCAACCTCTTTCCAGTTGGATTGTCCCAAAACATAATGGTTGCGACCTCTAAATTCTTTGAATACCGTTATAGATTTAAAGTTTTTGTATTTTTTAAAATTAAGATAGTTTAAAGAAGCCGGCACAATATGATCCTCAGAACCTGCAATAATTAGCAGTGGAGGATGTGGTTTACTAAAATCGATTTTAGCAAGTTTTGTCAAACCATCTCTCAGGGCTAATTTAGATTCCGGAACAACTAGTTTTTCATACGCTTCCTTTTGTTCCTCAAATAACATTCCGTTCGTAAAGGCATATTGCCATTGTTTAAAAGGCATTAAAAAAGTCTTTTTTAGAGAAGTAAAAAAGCCTAAAGCGCCCCATGTTCCTTTATAAAACGAAAACTTAAAGGTTATTAATCCTTGCGGTGCTACAGAATGTATGGCAATCCCGGCAACAGCAAGATCTTTTTGAAGCAACAATTGTGTTAAAAGTCCTCCATACGAATGCCCGATCAGAATTGGTTTATTGGGAAGTTTCTCGATTATTTCAGTATAATAATCAATTAAATGCTGCAATCTTATGGAAGCTATTTTTTCATCCGGATGCCTGCTTCTTAACACTTCTGCCAATTCGTTTTTGTACAACCAGGGTGGGGCAACCGTTTTATATCCTTTACTTTCAAAAAAAACGATCCATTCATCCCAGCAGGAATGACTAACAAATGCTCCCGTAATAAACACAATTGTTTTAGTATTTGATAGACTCATAATGTTGTATTTTTTAAATTATTTTCTAACGTTTTGTTTAATCCCTTTTTCTAAAAATTAAGTTGCATCGTGATGCCGGTAAAAAATATATTCTTGCCTGCACCGGACGCTTTTATATAATCTCCGGCCTTAAACCAAGTCGATTCCAGACGAAAATAAAGATATTGATTGGGTTGCCAGACGATTTCGCTTTCGAGCTGATTTCCAATTTTCTTTTCAGTAGTTGTATTTCCCGGATAAATTAACGTAGTATTTGGCGCATAAATTCCGTCATTACTGCTGTATCTCCAAAACATATCATAGTCAATAACCCAATCAACTTGCTTAGTTATCTCAAAACTTACAGAAGGATGAAAATCAATAAGATTAGAAGGTCCAATAACAGATGCCAGCCCAAAGTAAGCACCTCTTGGAAAAAGCGGATTAAAAGTTTGCAATTTAGTATCGCCTACTTTATCATCTCCACTAATTACTTCGGCCTTAAAACCAATTTCAGGACGAAATCTGATGGTATTTATACGATATCCCATATTTAGAGAAGCAGTCCAGGCACTGATGTTTTTAGATGCAAAGGTGCCAAACTGAAAAAGTGTTTCACCATCATAACGCCAGTTCCCGGATTTCCCCCAAATCCGGGTTCCTACTGAATGGCGGTTTTCTTTTCCCGAGCCGTCATTAAATGTCGCTTTCGACCTTGAATACCCTAAATAATAAAAATCAATATTCTTGATAAATGAGACTTTATTAAAAACAAAATAGCTACCCCAAAATTGTTTGTCTTTATTAGAATCATCATCAAAAATTCCGTCATGCGATACCACATATTGGCTGTAGAAAAAATCTGCCGAAATATTATCTGTAGAAGTTATAAGTTTAATGCCATCAAAGGACTGCCTATTGTTTGGTCCGTCCCGTACGGCAACCAAACGTTGCGATCCGTATGACAGTTCTTGCCTTCCTGCCCGTAAAATAAGTTTTTTACCCGCTTTGTTTAGGATATTAAAATCGACAAAAGCCTGATGAACTTCAAGAGGGTTTTGATCTACCGGACTTGGATCAATTCTGCCGTCTGCCAGACTACTCTGTGTTTGTATAAAGGCTCTCAAATATTTACCCGCATGAAAATCTGCATGAAACAAATACCGGCTCAAGATATATCCATCGTTATCCTGCGGACCATCGCCCCAGTTTTCGTTTCTGGCATAAAAATATTGATATCGAACACTTCCCCCAAAACTCAAATAAGTATTTCCAGAAGGAGAAAGTGGTAGAAATTTAATTGTTTTATACCAATTATTTTTTACAGTATCATTTTTTAAGACACTGTAATTTTCATCAAACCGAAGTGATTTAAATTCCGGATATTGCTGTGCCATACCCGATAATGAAAGTAATAAAACCAGTAAAAAGATTTTGTTTTTCATAATTCAATTTAATTATTGCCGATTCGTAGTGTTATGAAAAAAAAAATTAACACATAGAAACATAGATTTTCATTTAAAAAAAGAATACAAAAAGAAACTAGTTTCTAACATATAGCTATGTTTATTAATGCAAGTGAAACACCTGTTTCAGTGCACAGAATCTATGTTTCTATGTGTTTAAATAATTACTTGGTACCATTTTGTTTGATGTCCTTATAAGCATTGGGAACATTAAAATTGAAATGCAACCAATTAAAAAGTTCATACCCTTTATCAAATTCTTTCATAGTTACCGTTTTTTTTGTTTCTTCTAATGTGAGCCCCTTTTTTACAGCATTTTCTACATTCGTTTTCAGAGCTTCGACATAATCTATAGTGTATTTTATACCGGCTTTATTCGTTATACGACCGTGCCCGGGAACAACAACATCTTTATCTCCAATCATATTATAGATTTTATTAAGATTGTTAACAGGCTCCAAAAAATATCCGTCAAATAACCACGGAATTGTTGGACTTTCGGCAATAAAAGGATTTCCTGCCCATAAAACATTTCCGGAAGCAGATCTTAAATAAACAAAAAGATCTGCCGGTGATTGTGCCGTTCCAACATTTAAGATTTCAACAATATTACCACCTCCCATATCAATTTTCAGATTTTGATTAATGGCAATCGTAAGGTCAGCCGGACGATAAACACTCTCTTCTATTCCCCTTCCTTTACCAAAAAGCATAATCATAAACTGTTTGATATTGTCATAATTTTTAGAAAGGTTTTCTTTGCAAAATTCGTTCTGAATAATGATAGTTTCTTTTGGCAATAAGTAATTTCCAAAACAATGATCACCGTGATCACTTGTATTTATAGCATAAACAATTGGTTTTTGCGTTACAGATCGTATCAGTTTATAAAGCTGATCATATAATCCTTTACTTAACATGGTTTCGATCAGCAAAACACCTTTGTCCCCAATAATAAATCCTGCAGATGTAGCTTGTGCAATACCTTTTGTAGTCTCGGTTTCTGTAGTACTTGGAGAAACAGCATAGACATTATCAGCAATTTTGTGCAATTTTAAAGTTACTTTGTTTGCATCCCAGATTGGTACATGATCCGGCATAGGAAACTGAGCATAAACAGCGGTATTTGTGAGTAAACACAAAGCTAATACCGCAATTCCGGAAATAATTTTTTTAATTTTCATGATCTGAATTTTATAGATTTTGTTTGATTTAATCTGTTGGATGTAATTGATTTAAGCATATCGCTATGTAGAACATAATGTTTCTTTTTTGCTACCAATTGCACCAATTTTCTTTAATTTTTTTCTTAGACGATAAAAAAAATAATTCGTGGACATTCGTGAAATTCGTGGCGACTTTCTAATCATTGCTATGTGTTTGAAAAAATTATCGCCCATTGAATTTTATTTATTCTTAAAGTTTTTTAGTATAACCACCAAAGTATTTTACAGGAGACCATTCCGGAATTACAGGAGCGATTGCAGGATCGAGCGCTTTAAAATCTCTGGCACCATAAACAATTTTTCCATTTACAATCGTTAGATCCGATTCTATGTTTCGAACTTTATCATCAGAAATTGTAAAATAATCTTCAGATAAAATCGACATATCGGCATACATTCCTTTTATTAATTTTCCTTTTTCTTTTTCTTCACCAGAAAACCAGGCACTTCCTGAAGTATATAATTGAAGCGCTGTAAATCGGTCTAAAACCTGATCCTTTGGCCAGAATTGCATTCCACCCAAAGTTTTTCCTGTAATAAGCCAATGCAATGCCATCCAGGGATTATAAGTTGAAATACGTGTAGCATCTGTTCCCATCCCAACAGGAATACCCATTTCCAGCATTTTTTTAATAGGGGGCAATTGTGTTTTTGGAGTTCCGTACATTTTTTGATACAATTCTCCCTGAAAATACATTCTGAATTGAACCGCAATTCCACCGTTTAGTTTTTTAACCCTTTCTAATTCCTGAGGCGTAATAGTTTCGGCATGGTCAAAAAACCATCGTAAACCATTAAAGGAGATTTCTTTGTTTACTTTTTCAAAAACATTCAGCATTCTGTCTATCGATTCGCCATAAGTAGCATGCAATCGAAACGGCCATTTGTTTTTAGCAAGCAAACGAATAATAGGTTCCAGGTCTTTTTCCATTTCATCAGAAAGTACAATTCTGGGTTCTAAGAAGTTTTCAAAATCTGCTGCCGAAGCCACAATATTTTCTCCTGCGCCTTCTTCTGTATAACCATTTGCGACCAAAAGATTATCATTTTTGTTTACAACAGTTTCAGCAACCCATTTTTCATAATCCTGAAGTTCTCGTCCTTTTTGTTGCGCAAAGAGGTAATAAGAAATTCTAAGATTTAGTTTACCCTGTTTCGCTAATTCCATAGAGGCAGCATAATCTGCAGGAAAGTTTTGGGATCCTCCCGCTGCATCAACGACAGAAGTTAAACCAAATCGATTGAGCTCACGATTGAACTGAAGCGAGCTATTGATTCTTTCCTCAGAAGTAAGTTTTGTCGTTAATCCTAAAGTAGTATAAATGGCTTTTGGAGTTTCTTTGGCAAACATTAATCCGGTTAAATTTCCGCTTTTATCTTGTTCCAGAACACTTCCTTCATAATGTGTATCTTTAGTATACCCTAAAACTTCGATTCCTTTTTTGTTTAAAAAAGCTTTACCATATAAATAAGTTATAAAAACAGGTTTATCAGGAACTGCCGCGTTTATTTCGTCAATGGTAGGTTGTCTTTTTTCCTCAAATCCAAATTCATTCCAACCACCAATTACTTTGATCCAAACCCCGGGAGGTGTTCTGGCAGCTTGTTCCTTCAGCATTGCCATTGCTTTTTTCAAAGTCTTTACACCATCCCAACGCAATTCAGAATTGTAATTTAACCCTTCACGAATCACATGAATATGGCTGTCGTTTAATCCCGGAACAACAGTTTTTCCTTTTGCATCAATAACTTTAGTCGCTGCCGTTTTGTAGGTTTCTAAAATGCTTTTAGAAGTTCCGGTTGCCAGAATAATTCCGTCTTTTTGTGCCAGAGCCTGAACAAATTCACCTGATTTTTGCATGGTCGCAATTTTACCATTGTAAATAATTAAGTCGGCTTTTTCCTGAGACTGCATCAACAGACCAAAGAAAAATAGTAGTATTACAAATATTCGTTTCATTTTTTAAAATTTAATGGGTCTGTTTCTTTATACTACTGTTTTATTTTGCGAGAAAAAATGCCAGTAAGTCTTTTTGAACCTGAGCCGTATTTTCCTGAACCAACCAGTGGCCTGAACCTGCAATTTTTGATTCGGTTACATTTTCAGCAACTAATTTTGAATGCTCTTTAAGGAATGCCGCAGCAAAATATTCTCCGCCCATTGCCAGTAAAGGCATTTTAAGTTTTGTTTTTGCAAAAACAAGATTGTCTTTTCCGTCCTGAGGAAAATTCCCAAACCATTTAAAACTTGATTTCGCAGCATCTTTAACGGAGTAGGCCCTCACAAATTCGGCTGTTTCTTCGGCTGTAAAAGGATCTTTTACATGTCCTACCATTGGCCAGAAATTGGTTAAAAATTCCTTCTCTTTTCCTTTAACAATATCCCCGGAAGCTGGCCATGCAAAGAAACCAAACCACCATGCAGATGCAGAAACTTGTGACCAAACTGGTTCAATACCCGGAAGTAGGGCATCCATCAAAGCCAATTTTTTGACCTCAGTTCCGTATTGAGCCGCATAAGCATACGCTACCATAAGTCCAATATCATGTCCCGCAAGATTAACATTGTTATAGCCTAATTTTTTGACCAACTCATGAATGTCTGTGGCCATAGTTTTTTTGTCGTAGCCAGATTCCGGTTTGTCAGATTCTCCAACACCTCTTAAATCGGGTGCGATAACAGTAAAGTGTTTAGAAAGTTCTGGCAATAAACGATTCCACATATACCAGTTTTGGCCAAAACCGTGTACTAATACAAGAGGTTCGCCTTTTCCGCCAATTACATAATGAATGTTTACACCATTAACAAAAGCAGTTTGATGTTTAAAATTAGCAGGCGGATTTGCAGGTTTTACTACTGATGAGTCTTTTATTCCAGTTACTTCCGGAGAAGTAGTTTTTGCAGTTTCATCTTTTTTATTACAGCCTGTAAGTGTCAAAGAAGTGATTGCTAGAAGGCAAAAAAAGACTCTTGTGATTTTTGGCCAAACATTTTGGTTGGTAGTTGATTTCATAATTTTAGGTGTTTGATAATTTAATTAATTGAATGAGTTCAATCTATAACCAAAACCAATGCCTGGATGTTATTGTGTTGATAGTCAATAATTTGATTTATTTTTTAAGAAAAGGATTATTCTTATTTCGTTAAAAAGAAAAGTATAGTATCGAAATATCATTTTTTTTAAATAGATGTTTTCAAAGAGATGTATCTTTAGGAATTCTAAATCTGTTATTTCAAATGAAAATAATACAACCTCCGATAAAATCTATTTTATTCACAATACTGCTCATGATAAATGGAGTAACTCTGTGTTCATCAAATACTTTAAAAAGAATAATAGATCCTCCAAATCTGAAAACGATTTCTTTTAAAATAAAATTAAAAACTGCCGAAAAAGTGAAGATTCATGCAGCAGCTTTAAAATTCAATAAACATTTAGCCTACAGTTTTACACTTGATGATGGATATAGATCTGCTTATTTAACTGCGTTTCCCTTGTTGAACGGAGGGAAAGTAAGTCCTAAAATGATAAACGAATGGAAAAATGATCAGGGCGGCGACGGATCACACTCAAATGGACTTTTTTATTCTGACGGATTAGGTAATAAAATTCCGTTTAAGTTGGGTTTAGCAATTAACGGAGGAGCAATTGGAGATTTTTCGGCTTATCGTGGGCATCTTTCATGGGCTGAGGTAAAAGATATGTATGATGCAGGTTGGGATATTTTGAATCACGGTTTTCATCATGCTACCAAACACGAAACTGATTTTTTGACCGAAGTAACAGAAAATACAAGTTCAATTAAACAAAATCTCGGATTTACCATGTCGCAGTTTGTCGTTCCTGGTGGCGAAAGCGATCCGGGATATCAATTAGAATATGAAAGAGATGCACTTGCCAATGGTTCTTTTTCTGTAGCTTCTTATGCAGGGGCGGGACCTGTCATTAAAGTAGATCAAAAAGTAAATCTGGACAAAATGATTTATGCAAGAACTTTTGTGCAAAGCTCCAAAGATACAATTGGTTTTAAAACCATGGATCGGTTTTTGGCAACGTTTGATTCAGTAGCAAAATTATCCGATCCAATTTGGTACAACGAATTTACACATGGAGTAGGAAACGGAAACTTATGGTCGTTGAGTATGCGCTTCCCGGACTTTAAATATTATATGACAGCTATCTCGAATAAATACGGTTCAAAAGGAAATGATTCAATCTGGATGGCACCATGGCAAGAAGTCTACGAATATATATGGTTGCGGGATCGAATTAAAATAAACTACGAACAAAAAGATAAAGAAGTGTTGGTTACAATTGAACTTCCTGAAATTCCGGAAACATTTAGATATCGGGCCATTTCATTAAAAATTGATACACTTTCAAAATTCGAAATCGAATCAAATTCAAATGACTTTAGCATCTATAATGATGGAAAAGTAAAACACAGCTTAATTAATCTTCAGTTGAAATAATATTTGTACCTACAAATATTATAATTCTATTAACACCAAAGAATTTAAGCTTTGTGTCAAATGAATTAATTTTGCATAAAAGCTACATTATATATGAAAGACCCAATTTCAATCTCAATATTAGAATTAGCTATCATCGCACAAGATAGCAATGCACCCGAAACCTTTCAAAAAACAAAAGAAATAGCGCAACTGGCAGATACTTTAGGATACAAGCGTTTTTGGCTTGCTGAACATCACAATATGGCACATGTTGCAAGTTCAGCTACAGTAGTATTAATTGGTTACATCGCTGGTCAAACTCAAAATATCAGGGTGGGATCAGGAGGAATCATGCTACCCAATCACTCTCCCTTAATAGTGGCCGAGCAATTTGGAACATTAGAAACACTTTATCCAAACAGAATTGATTTAGGATTAGGAAGAGCGCCGGGAACAGATCAGCTAACAGCCGAAGCCATCCGAAAAGACTTTTTTGAACAGGCACAACGCTTTCCTCAAAACGTAACCAAACTTCAGGATTACTTTTCAACCGAAAATGCAACCGCAAAAGTTCGTGCTTTTCCTGCCGAAGGAACAAATGTTCCAATCTGGATTTTGGGCTCAAGCACAGAAAGTGCCGCCCTTGCTGCTGCTTACGGATTACCGTATGCATTTGCCGGACATTTTGCACCACGCCAAATGATTCAGGCTTTTGAGTTTTACAGGGAGAATTTCCAGCCTTCAGAATTTTTAGATAAGCCTAAAACAATGGCATGTGTAAATATTGTTGCAGCCGATACAAATGAAGAAGCCGAAAAATTATCTACAAGCCTGTATCAAATGTTTCTTAATTTAATTAGAAACGATCGTAAAGGTTTGCAACCACCGGTAGATTCTCTGGATGATATTATGAGCGAAGAAGAACGGTTTCATGTTAATCAAATGACCGCATGTACCTTTACAGGAAACAAAGAGCAACTAATTACCGATCTTAAAAAGTTCATCGACTATGCACGCGTAGACGAGCTAATGGCAACAAGCCCAATTTTCGATCATCAAGCCAAACTAAAAAGCATCCACATTACAAAAGAAGTAATAGATAATATAAACAATATATAAGGACAGTTTTCTCTCTCCTATATATAAGGTAAGATTTCGTATCACAACCCGACAGTTTTTCAAAACCTGTCGGGTTTGTTTTTGTGAACCTATATAAGAGTGACTATGTCTGGCTGAGCGAATTTGAAGCCTGCCTTGGAATTTGGAATTTCAGATTTGGAATTTAATTAAGTATTAGGAGCTGTTTCCCGCTATGCGTTCCAATCTTTTGCGTCCGCGGCGGCGGACACAAAAGGATTTCCACTACTATCGGGGCTAGGGCAGCAGTTTTCAAAAGAAGTTTGTAGTAATAAAAGACTATTACAGAAGAAAACCATTCCTAAAATCAAAACTTAGCGCCTTTGCGCGAAATTATAAACCCCATCTTTGTGTCTTAATATAATATTCAGTACAAACCACAAAAAGCAAGAAAAAAAACCTTGGTGTCTTAGTGCCTTGGTGGCAAAACCACCCAAAACAGCCAAAAATCATAGCAAACCACCCAAATTCCCATAAACCCATAAAAAAGTAAAAATATAAACCTCATGCAACCAGTATTTTAAGAAAAACATTGAAAAAATGTAAAATAAAAGCTTGTAAATGTAAATAAAGGGGCTATTTTTGCACCCGCAACAACGATAGACGATCACTGAAATACTGACAAGCACACAAATCAAAATAGAAATTTATTTCTAAAAAAAGATTTAAAAAAGCTTGTGAGAATTGAAAGAAAGTTTTAAGTTTGCACCCCGCAAAACAAGGGAAGTTCATTGAGATATTGGTTAGGAGATTAGAGGAAAACGGAAATAAAAATTTCTAAAAAAAACTTCAAAATTTACTTGCCAGTTGAAAATAAAATTTCTACTTTTGCACCCGCTTTGAGAAACAAGCGATATACAAAATAAGAAGACACGTTCGTAGACATATTGAATTGACAGCCGTTTCGATGAAAATCGGAACAAAAGAATAAGAGTAATAGAATTGAGAGATTCGAATTAAGAAACGATAGAGAAAGCATCGCATAATACTTAGTTCTGATTTAATTAGAACAAACAATATACGATGAAGAGTTTGATCCTGGCTCAGGATGAACGCTAGCGGCAGGCTTAACACATGCAAGTCGAGGGGTATAGTTCTTCGGGACTAGAGACCGGCGCACGGG
>NZ_MUGS01000060.1 GCF_002222055.1 Flavobacterium araucananum | reverse complement strand
GCTACTACATGGGACAAAGAAGAAAAATTCTTCTTTGTCCCATTTTTATTTGTTGATATCCTACTATTAATCAAGTAGATAACTTGCAAAACTTCATTAATTCTTGTGGTTCGAAACTGATTTTCTGAAATCGTGAAATTCTCAGGATAAATCGAACCAATCAAATCTCTTGATTGAGACCAATCCCCACTATCATAGTATTCATTGAGCTTCAAGAGGTTTTCTACACCGACTTTTAATATTTCATCAATATCTTGATCTTCTATATTGATACCTGCTAATTTTAATTCCAGTCTGTTAATTACTGCCCCATAATCAGATTTCATGTCTCTATAATCTGAAGCATCGATTTGTTGTGTTGCTAATAAATCCCTGGCATGTGAAAGCCTTTTTTCATAATCTTTAAGCTGAGCTATTATTTTAAGCTTTTCTTCATATATTTCTTTGGTCTGCTCTCTATAACATTCTGATAAAACAGAAATATAAAGATTTTTTATCTCCGGTATGGGAACATACTGTTTTAAATTCTTTATAAATACCTCGTTAGCTGTATCAGAATTTATTCTGTATTTACAGCCTGCACTACAATGATAATAAGGATAATATTTAGTACGACCTTTGGAAATACTTGCCGTTAATATCTTTGAACATTCCGGACAGGTAAAAAATCCACGCAATGGAAACGGTTTAGTAGTAATTGCTTTTGGTAGATATGTTTTTGATCTTCCATCAAGGACATCTTGTACCTTATAAAATAGCATTTGAGATATTAGAGGCTCATGCTGTCCTGTTACATAACTCAGATCTTCATCTTTATATTTTGGAATGACGATCTTACCACAATAAAGAGGATTACGGATAGCTCTCCAAAAATTATTTTTACTTGCTTTAAGCCCTTTTTCTTTTGCCATGCAAAGAACCTGCTCAGTATTAAAAATCCCTTTCGAAAGTTCTTCAAAAGCCCATTTCAAAATAGATGCCTCAGGCTGGTCAAATGCAATATACTTAGTCCCATCTTCTTTAACCTTGTTAACATATCCCGCTGGAGCATATCCCATATACCTTCCCTCTTTCCTTGCTCTACGCATACCATGAAAAGTATTAAGTGCCCTTCTATCATTCTCTACCTCTGGAGCAGCAAGATAAAAAGCGAGCATCATTTTATTCTCAGGAATAGTCAAATCAAGTGGCTGTTCAATACCTTGTGGCTCTACACCAAGTTTCCTAAGGATATTTATCATTTGATAAGCATCTCCAGCATTACGACTGAATCTGTCCCATTTAGTAAATAATACAAGATCGACTTTATTCTTATACTTTTTTAAATTCTGTAAAAGTTTTTTCCATTGCGGTCTGTTAAAGGTCTTTGCCGAATGGTCTTCATAAATCACATCTCTTATTTCAATTGAATTGATTTCACAATATTTACGGAGCACTTCTTCCTGATTCCTTTGGGAATATCCTCTATCTGCCTGTTCATCGGTACTTACTCGTACATATAGGTCTGCTATCATTTTCATCCTCTTCTTTTTAAATACTTACTCACTGTAATATTAGCTAATTTACGCAAAAATTCCAAAACATTCTTGGCTTGTTCAAGCGTTACATCCAGTCCCTCAGCCCGTAACATCTCCAAGGCTTTCTCTGGAGTGATTCTTCTTTTTTCATTTACCTCTTCATTGACTTCTTTATTTTCCATATAACTTTCTTTAACGTTCACCATCCTTTCTCATTCGCTAGTAAGCTTCACAATGCTAAGATAATAAAATTGTTTTTATAATTTTATATTTTATAAAAACTTTATCTATATTTGTACCGATTTTGATTATTTATAATAATCTATAACCAGCTGTAGTTCAAAAACAAACAAAGTAAAGCTGCAAAATTTAACAAAAACAGCATGAACAAACCATCTAAAATAAGCTATAAAACCTACTTCAACGAAAAACTGAAACAAGTTCCATTGGGTAAAATCATGACACATCCTTTGTATGTGCAGGTTACTTTTGAAAGAAAAACTCTCTTTTTTAAAAGCAATTTTTTCGAATTATTTTCCAAACCAAAGTATATTATAGCTGTTGCGGGACTCGTAGGAAGTCCTTCTCTTGAAAAAATCATTACATTAGAAATGGAAGTAATTGAATTCATCGAAAACAAGCATTCAAGTAATTTTTCGCTAGAACTATTCAAAGAAGAATATGCTTTTTACAGCCAGGATCTCTGTGATATCATGGAAGAGGAATTTCGTAATTATCTTTATACCTTTTTTCAGGACAAAAGTATACCTGCCCTTGCAGTAGCAATTCGTATAGGCAGCAGGCACCGTATCACTTATGAGATTATCAGAGACATGAAAAAGGCTTTTACAAAATCTTTCTATGATGAATTTATTGAGAATTCATTGTATTACGGACCTCCCTATTTTGCATTATATGATTTTATGCAGCAGACTAAAAAATGGCCAATGCTTTATCTTAGTGTTATGGAATGGGAAACGGGTAATACTAAAACAGAATTCGTTGAATATGTAAAAAAACACTATCCAAAACATAATGCAGTTGAAATAAAAAATGAAGTAGAAAAGTGGGTCTGTTATATAAAAAATAAAACTATTTAAAAACATTTTATTAAGATAATGATGCACCCAGTCTACTATTTCCTTCGAATAAAACATCACATCGATTACTTTAAATCTTTCATAACATTGTAAATGAAATAAAAAAGAGCAAATAGTGATACCTGCTCTTTCATGCGCCTTTAAAAGTTAAAAAAATTGGAGCCACGATGCAGGCGGTGAATATTATTTCGAATATATTTAATATTAAAAAAGATGCTTATATAGAGAACGCTAAGCCTGTATTCATATTTAAAAAAAATTATGTAAAATATGGAAACCCGTAATACTTCAACAGATTAATTATTTAAATTCGCCGATAACAAATTTCCCAAAAACTTTATTTTCCATGAAAAAACTTTATTTAGCAATTGTTCTTTTATTTATTATAATGAGTTGTTCAAAAGATGACCCTAATGTAGAAGAAGACGTAAAAAACTTAGCTCCTAAAGATTTTGAAATGAAAATTAAAGAGGTTTCACATAACAGTGCAACTATAACGTGGGATCAGGTTATTGATCCAGAAAACGATCCAATTACCTACAGTATATTGCTAAATCAATCTCCAATCATTGGAGGGCTTTCAGAACTAACATACAAGCTAGCTAATCTTACAGAATCAACTAATTACACAGTTCAAATAATTGCGCAAGATTCATTTGGAAATAAAACATCTAAATCTTTGTCTTTTACAACCGAGAAGTATTATTTAAAATATTTCAAATCATATGATTATGGCCTAGGAAATTATAATGGATATGCAGGAGGAATACTTTTCAATATAATAAAAACTAAAGACAAAAGCTATATAATTGCTGGAAAATCTACAAGGCCAAATGGTGATGCTAGTCAATTCTTTGTATTAAAAATAGATTATAAAGGGAATGAAATTTGGAAGAAATTCTATAACTATAGAATCGGTGATGCAACTAATTGCAGAATAATTGAATCAGCAACTGGATTACTATTAGCTGCTGACAAACATGTCTTGAGTTTAGACAATGATGGGAATTTGATTTGGCACAGAAAAATAGATAGCTATGAATTGCCACGTCAACCTAATGAAATAAAGTCCGTTGCTCAAGATAAAGATAACAATATTTATCTAGTTGGAAGTAGAACAGATCCTAAAGAAGAAGTAGAACAAGAAGCAGTACTAACCAAATTAGATTATTTAGGAAATATTGTTTGGGAAAAAAGCTATAGGTCTACAGCGAGAAATTTTTTTAATGATATAAAAATTAATTCTTCTAATGAATTAATAATTTTCGGCACAAAAGAAACTTCAGGATTTACTTACGCTGAAATGAAAGACGGAACTAAACGTGGCCAAACCGACTTTTGGGTATTAAAAACAAATAGTGAAGGAGAGATTATATGGGATAAATCTTTTGGAGATGGACGTTTTGATTTTTCAAGTCAGCTAATTATTAAACGCAATGGTAATTATGTATTTGCGGGATATAGTTGGGGCGCATATGATATAAGTAACGGACGAGTTTTTGAAATAGATTCAAACGGGAATGAAATTTGGAATATTACTACTGAAGAAAATGATAATATAATGTCAGTTGCTGAAACCTTAGATGGTGGATACGTAACAACTGGTTATATTGGCGCTCAGCTTTCTAATGCTTTGTCTGTATGCAAATTTGATAATAACGGAAAAAAAGACTGGAGACAAAATTATTATATACAGTATACATATTTGATTGGTCATTCAATATTGGCTGCGGAGGATGGAGGCTACGTCATAGCAGGAGCTAATGGTAAAAATTACTACCAGGGAGATGAAAAACCAAAAATAGTAATTTACAAAACCGATCCTTTTGGGAATTTTTCAAATTAGAAGTTTTACGTAATGCATTGACGTATAAAAAAATCCACTTATTTATGCCCATAAAAAAGCCCTCCTTTCTGAGGGCTTTCAATTGTTATTGAAATAATATTTTATAAAAAACTAGCTTTTATTCTTACGATTTTACCATCCTGCATGACAACTAGATCGCTGTTAGTTTTCTTTTTAAGATCAATTAATTTTTCATAAACTTTATCCATTGCATCTATAATCTTCTTTTGAGTTGGTGTCGTTGTTGTGTTATTTTCTCCCATGATTCGTCATTTTTGAGTTTATCGAACTTAATTTCATCTTTAACTTCAATATCGTTACCTAATATCTTTTGTGTAATTAATTCAGCTTTTACACTGTAATTATTTTTTTTTAAATGGCTTTACTATCAACGGACCTCTAAAAATCCGGCAAAAAATAAAACAGCCTGAAGCTGTTTTTTCTCTTAACTTTAATCCGCATGAAAAGGCGGATTCTTGTGTCCACCAGAACACGGCAAGTTGTGTTTTGAGGCACTCGAAATTCGATTAGTGCCTCAAAACAACTTGCCCTGCCGGGAGCTGAAAATACCTTCCGAAGTCAGGTCTTTTTTTCATAAGTTAAAAATTGTTTTTCTAAGAAATTACAGCATTTGTTTATACTTTTTTTTACAAAGATAGAATCTAAAACACTGATTATCATAAGTAAAATTTACCTATCAAAAAGTGTTTTGTTCCGTCTTTTACAAAGATAATATGCTTTTTTATTATAATGATGGTCATAATATGTCCATGAAAACAGGATCTAAATGTGATTTTATGGGCTTTGTTTTTCAGAGATATCTTCGCTGTTTTATTCCTTGCTCTCAGAGTCTGATATTTTCAATTTATAAATCTCGTCCAGCAATTCCAATTCAGCACTCGGAATTAATTGCAGGCCAAGTTCTAGTACGGATCCGATGTATATGTCCCTATTATCCAATTCATCAGTCTGGACAATATGAAGGCAGATTCTGATCAGATTTACCCCCAGACCAATCATATCGGAATATCCATCAAATTTTATCTCTCGGATATTACCTTCGTAAACACTTTGTGCTGGTCTAAGCATCTTAAAATGATAAGAAGCTAAATGTTTTAATTCTTCGAAGGTTTTAATTCTACTTTCTTCCATAATTAAAGATATTAATGTTATTAATCGTTGGGTAATTCTTCCTCGTTTTCAGTTTCATCAAGGTACATTTGATTTATTTCATCCAAAAACTCAATTTCATGCACAGGAAGCAATTGAGCAACAATTTCTAATATTAATGCAACGTCGATAGATGGGTTCTTGACTGTTCTTGAAACTTCAGGCGCATCCTGCTCTAATGCCAGAATACATAATTTAAGCATGCTCGAGGTAATACAAGCAAGTTCACTGTAACCTAACACTCTGATTTCAGCAATGTGAATATCCGTTTTATTGTTTACAGGCTTTATTGTTTTGAAATATCTGGCAACTAATTTTCTAAAACTTTCCGAGTTTTTAAGTTCACTTATCATGATTTCTGTTTCTTAGGTTCTAAATTTTCTAAACGCTCCAATTCAGCTTCTACAATTGAACAGGCTCTTTCATGAAAAAGACTGCATCTTTTATCCAGAAGTTCGGTATCTATTAAACATGACTCTTTAATATTAGCCCAGCGAAGTGAGCTTGGGTTTGTTTTTAATAATTCAAACAGTCTTTTATCTTCGCTGGTAGTTCTTGGAAATACATCAGAGGTAAGGGGTGTGAATATTTCACAGATATCAAACAGATATGCCATTGAAAAATGATCTGGATAATATCCTAAAAAGACATTAATAAGACCTAAACAAATTTGTTCTACCGCAATATGCATCATAGAATCCTGAACAAATCCCGTATCCATATAGTCAATTTGATTTTCACTTCTTAAAAAAGTTTCTGCAACTTTATTTCTGTTTTTCCAATACGAACGTGTAGAATCAATGTTACGTTTGGGAGTTCCATAAAAGGAAATACTTAAGGGCATATTCTCACGTTCATAAACTTTATAGCCTTTGGTTAAAACCTGATGATAAAAATAGATTTGATTTGGCGTGAGATAATGAGCATATTTTGCTTTATAAAAGAACAGCGTTACGGTATAACGACCTTCGGTTTTGGTCTTTATAATATCGCTGATATCTGCAACAGCATTAATTATATATTCATCTGTCAAAACCATAAGATAGAAATGAGTATGTTCTTTCTTTGCTGAAATAAACTCTTGAAAGGGGTTCTGAACTGCCTGAATATTTTTCTTTTCTCCAAAACAGTAAATACTGCTGGTGCTGATACTTTCAACAATAATGTTACTAATTGTCTGTAATCCTGAGTTCTCAATTGCTTTCATAATTTTACATTATTTAGTTAATACTTGTCTGAAAATTTGTATTTTTGTTTAATACACAGGCAAGTAAGCAATTACTTGTACGGTACGGTATCAAATTAACCCGTACCATACAAGACTAAATTATGTATCATACATAAACCTTACTTTTTTATTCGTAATTATTATCTTTGAGCTATGAGTACATTAACAAAACCAAATCACATAGGGCGAAAAATTAGCCGTATTCGTGAACTAAAAGACATGAAACAGGAAGCATTAGCACAAGCTATGGGAACAAACCAGCAGGCTGTTTCAATAATAGAGAATAGTGAGACTATAGATGATGAAAAGTTAGCCGAAGTAGCAAAGGCTCTAGGAGTAAGTGTAGAAGCTATTAAAAACTTTTCTGATGAAGGTGTGATTAATTATTTTAACAATATATACGACAACGATATTAGTGGTGGTATTGTTAATGCACCACATTCAAATCACTGTTCATTCAATCCTCTTGATAAACTAATTGAAGCCCATGAACAACAAATCAAACTTTACGAACGTTTGGTTCAAGCTGAGAAAGATAAAGTCGAATATTTGGAAAAATTACTAGAAGCTAAATAAGCTTCTATAAAAGATATATTAATTCCACAAAGAGACTGTCGAGTCTCTTTTTTGTTTTAGAACATTTCTTGCTCTACTAAATTACCAAAAACTAATACCATGAATAAAACTATAAAGCTTAGAGTGAAAAAAGAAATTGACAGAAGTAATGAGCTTAAAGTATTAAAATTAAAAGGTTCTTTAATAACAAAAGGTTACACTGAAATTATTCATATCGCAGATGAAAATGAAGACTTTTATCTCAACTCATTTTCGACTTCTATTGAGCACAAAAAAGAAGCGGAAGATTTTGTAATTGAGTATATCTCGGCCAATAATCTAGATGACACAATTACTTTGCTGTAAAAGATAGTTTCAGTTTGCATTTATGTTTTCAGAACATCCAAAAAAATCTTCCTGAAAGCATTCAGAATTTTATGGATTATCAAAGTAATATTGTTTGAAAAAGTACACTTCTTTTTTTATTATTTCTTCATTTGATTTTAAGAAGAATACACTTTTAAAAAATTCTTAAAAAAAGAATAAAAAGCAAGCTAATTTATTGGACATCGGCAAGAGAAGTGCGCATAATGACACGCCTCGTTCCTCGCCCTGTCACCCTTCGGGATTTATAGCACTTCCATTGCCTGAATGTCCCATTTTTAACTGCTTTCTTTTTCTCCTTTTTCTTTTGAAAAATTTTTATTGATGGATATAGAATTTATTAATATAGATTAGATATCTAGCTATTTGAAAATGCTTTTAATTTTATTTGCTCCTTAAGTCCTAAAAAATCTTTAGAAAAGTACATCTCAAGAAAGTGTCGACATTCATCCCAATTAACAAATTTTGTTTGTATTTTTTTATCTTGATTTTTTCCGTAAATAAGAAACAAATCTAAATCTTTATGAATCTCAAGAACATACTCCTTATCATTATGTCCAACCCAGAAAGTACCGTGTTCTTTGCTAATTTTAATTATTTCTTCAATTGCAACATTAGTATCTTCAATTGTTGCGTTATCAACTGATTCTCCCCAACCTTTCTCTATCCAAAATTCTGTAGTCATATTTATCATTTTAAAATATAATCTTAATTATTTAAATATATAAACTATATCCCAAAGTTTATTAGAAATCAGTTTGATAGATTGTACAAATTTTGTCTACTTACTTTTCTTTCGAAAGAATTTTAAATTGGAATGGGGTGATCAATATCACCGGAATTTACATATAGGAACAAAAAAAATAGCATTTCCGCAAATCAAATGAACTCGTATCATGGGCAAAATATGTCCATGTTAGTCTTCTTTCAAATATTCTTTTTAATTTAGTATTTAACTTTTAAAAGTCTAAAAGATTGCCACGTTCCTGCAATCGGCCAGATGAACGGTTGTCGGACAACCGCCTATCTGGCTGATCTATCCTCGGAACTCGGGATCAGTGACACTGAAAGGAAAAAAGAGTTTGATAACAATGAAAATGAAAGAAGATGGAAAGAGAAAATTCAAACAGATCACGCAGAATTACACTGCGCCTGACGCCACAAGAGTATGTAAAAATTGAGCAACGATACAAAAACAGTACGTGCCGTAAGCTGAGCGATTATATTCGTAAGCATCTATTTAACAAACCTATTACAACACATTATAGAAGTCAGTCAATAGATGATTCTATTGAAGAAATAGTACTACTTCGCAATGAGCTGAGTGCTGTTGGAAACAATGTAAATCAGGTTGTAAAAAAAATGCACACCTTAAAACAAATTTCGGAATTCAGGGAATGGATTACACGTTACGAATTGGAAAGAATGATCCTTTCCAATAAAATAAATGACATTCAAAATCATATTTATAAAATCTCGAACAAATGGTTACAATCATAAAAACAAGCCATTCAATCCGAAGTGTTCTTAACTATAACGAGAATAAGGTCAAACAGGGTGTGGCAGAATGTATAGGTGCGGGAAATTATACCGCTGATGTGGATAAATTAAATGATTTTGCAAAGCTGAACCGCTTTACAAAACGGCTTGAATTAAACGAAAACACCAAACGAAACAGTGTGCATATTTCGCTCAATTTTGATCCATCAGAAAATCATTCCAAAGAAAAACTGATGGATATTGTAAATACTTATATGGAAAAAATAGGTTTTGGAAAACAGCCTTATTTGGTTTACCAGCATCACGATGCGGGACACCCGCACGTGCATGTAGTTTCTGTAAACATTGAAAGATACGGCAAGCGGATTGACATGCACCATCTAGGCATACGAAAATCAGAACCAGCGAGAAAGGAAATCGAAGAAATTTTTGGACTGGTAAAAGCGGAAGGACGAAAAATAAAAGAGCAGTTTAATTTACAGCCCATTTCGATGGGCAAGGTTAGCTACGGAAAAATTGAATCTAAAAAAGCCCTAACCAATGTTTTAAATAAGATAATTAATGAGTATAAATATTCGAGCCTTCCCGAACTTAATGCAGTGCTAAAACAATATAATGTTTTGGCTGATCGTGGTAGTGAGAATTCAAAAATCTTTTTAGCAAATGGATTGGTCTACCGAATACTAGATGACAAAGGAAACCCAATTGGTGTTCCAATAAAAGCAAGTGATTTTTATTTTAAACCAACGTTGAAATTCTTAGGAGAAAAATTTAAAGAAAATGAAGCAAGAAATATGTCTGACAAATTACGGATAAAAAACATTGTTAATATGGCACTCTTTAATGAGCGAGCAATGCCTATAAGTCATCTTGCAAAACTATTGGAAAGAGAAGGCATTCAAACCGTTTTTAGAAAAAGTAGTGAAGGCTTACTTTATGGTATTACTTATATTGACCTTATCACCAAAAATGTTTTTAATGGCAGTAGCTTGGGAAAAGAATACAGTGCAAAAGCTATTGAAGAGCGATGCGGATTGAAGGTTGCTAATGAAACAAAAAATCAGATTTATGAAAAACTTCCATCCAAAGAATTATTGATTGAAGATCTTCAATACCAAAAGGACACAATTACTATCCAAAATCTGGTTAGGCTGTTAGATCTGATCACTCGTGCCGAATATTCTTCAGATTATGTAGCAAAACACTTTAAGAAAAAGAAGAAAAGAAGATTCCAAAGAATATAAAAAAAAGTTAAGGGTGTAAAAACACCCTTAACTTTGTCTCCATCTTTTGTTAGCACATCCAATTTTTCTTTTCATATAAACTTTGAAAGCCATGTTTACTTAGCATATGCAGTTAGTAATTACCGACTACATGGATATTTAAGAATATAACTTGTACCTTCTAAATCATCATCACTTAGATAGTATGATTTCGTAAATAATAAATATGATATGGACAAGTATTTATTTTCACTATTAATTTTTTTGTCCAAATAAATTTTATTTGTGAGATTATCTTTTTCAGAATAATACTTTAAGAACTCTTCGTCTTTAAAGCTTTCAAAGTTTTTACTAATTATTTCATCTAATTTAAAAGATTTGTTTATGAAATCTTTTTCTTTTAGTTCCAAACCATTATTTATTATTTCATCAAGAAAAAATGAGAATCTTTTGAACTGTTTGTTATAATCTCTTATATAAATTTTATACAACTCAAAAGAATTAGTTTTTAAATATTGAGATTTTTCTACTCTAACAAAAATTGGTAAGCGAACAAAATTTATAATTATATATTTACCTTCTACCTTAGCTCTATGATATTTAATTATTTCTTTTTCGATTGAATCAATTAAATCTCTAGAAAATATAGTTTTCGATTCTTTTTTTTGATTACAGAAACAAAACAATAAGACTATTAAAATAAACACTACTCTTTTTTTCATTTTTTTATAATTATATTTTTATTATTTGGAGGATTGTTCAATTTTTGAGAATCGACCTTTTGTCCCCCATAGCCTGTTTTAGGAATTCTATCTTCCATATTACGTGCTAAATTCTGATTATAAACTGATCTAATTTCTTCAGGATCAGAAGCATTTTGAGCAGTACCTTCATCTTTCATATTACCAATCTCATAATCGTACTGATGCCTCATTTCATGTGATACTAATTCTAGATAACTATATTTCCCATCATCAGAAGTTTTTGCAAGCCCTTGCATCTTTGTTTTTGAAAAATTTAGATACATACGAGTTGAATTAGGTTGGTCTTTTTCGTTAGGAACTCCCTCAATTTCTGTTTTATTATCATTGTTACCACCTACAGCCTGAACAATATGATCTCTCTCGGAGCCTTCTAAAGTATGTAATTGATTTTTTAAAATTTCTACATCAGATTTTTCTATTGTTCTATAAACTTTAAGCAAAACATTTAAAGTTACATCAGAATTCTTTTGTCCTGGAATATATCTTTTCTGAGTTTCGGAATTATAGAAATTACCGTTTTTATAATAATAATTATCTCCTTCATTTGTTACATAAACAATTCTTTTTCCGTCAGGATCAATGATTCTAACAGGATTATTGATACAGTAATTATATGGCGAATAGATAGCATATTTATCTGCTAAGGGATCAATATTCATCCAGCGTCCAATTGCGGGATCATAGTTTCTCCAGCCATAGTCATAAAAGTTAAGCCCCAGCTCGTCTTGGAGCTCTTTTCCATTGTATTTATACTTATAAGGGTTTGCAACTGTTTTTACAAGGTTTTACCTGTTAAATATAAATTTTTTAAGAACATGATTTTAAAGGATAAACTTACTGTTTTATTGCTCAAATCCAAAAATAAATCTTCAAAACAGCAGTAAAAATAACCAAACTTTTACTGAAGCAAATTGTCCTGCGGTTGAGTCTTTTCAGATGAGTTCTGAGTGTCAGATTCTTCCTTTCAATATGATTTGTTCCGAAACGTTTGATAGAATGCACTTTCTCATCAATCAGATACCTATAGTTTTTAAGTCTGTCCGTAAATATCTTCTTAGCGTCAGATAATTTGAGAGTTTCCAAAACACGATTCAGAGTTTTATTAGTTCGTTTCCCAACATTAAAACTCACCACATTTTTAGAGTTCTTTTCCAGAGCATAAACCAACCATATATAATTTTTCTTGTGTCTGATATACGTGCACATTTCATCAACTTCATAAGTTTTGCCTTTGCTTATAATGGGCTGATTAATTTTTCTGGCAATTGACACAATTCTTTTCAATAATGTTGTCGTTGAAATTTTCAATATTCTTGCCGTGCTTCTTATGCCTAAACCTTCTTTGGTTAATAGAATGATACTTTTATTTATATCTGAATTGTAAGCTTGATAAGTGTAATTTTCTATAAAACGATGATTGCAGATTTTACAATAGTATTGCTGTTTATTGTTTTTTGTTCTACCATTTTTAACAACCTTTTCCTCATTACATTTTGGGCAATTTACATCATCACTAACTCTGGAACACCATGTCGGACTTTTACTCATTTTAGCTTATTTAAGGCAATATTAAAACAAAAAAGATGAGCATTACTGCTCATCTTTAAATTATTTTTTACTGATATTTATTCTATTTCAATACGTTAGAAATCTAAAATCTCATATCACTAACTTTGAAACACTACCCAATTTGTAGTAACCACGGTTTGGTTCGAATCTTAATACTTGTCGCAGTAACTTGAAACGATTCTTTTTAATAATGTTGTTGTTGAAATTTTTAATATTCTTGCAGTACTTCTTATTCCTAAACCTTCTTTTGTTAATTGCATGATATTTTGATTTATGCTTGCGTTGTAAGCTTGATAAGTATAATTTTTTATAAAACGGTAACAACAAATTTTACAATAGTACTGCTGTTTTTTATTTTTGGTTCGCCCATTTTTAACAACTTCTTTCTCTTTACATCTTGGACAATTTACACCATCACTAACTCTGGAACACGAGGAAATATTTTTACTAATTTTAGTTCTTTTAAGGCAATATTAAAACAAAAAAGATGAGCATTACTGCTCATCTTTAAATTATTTATTGATAAAATTTACTCTATTTCAACATGTTAGAAATCTAAAATCTCGTATCACTAACTCTGAAACATTACCCATTATAAATGTAAAATCTCGTGTTTTCAAAGAATACAATTTTAATTAAACAAAACTAAGTTTCGTAGAATTTTCATATTTGATTTCCAAGCCAGTTATACCTTCATTTATTAATCCATTAATTAATTTTTCCGAATAAAATGGGTTGGCTAAAGGTTGAATACAAATGATATCTTTTCCAAAAAATTCTTTTGAAATAGAAATTTTGTCAAATTTACCCAATGGATTTTTTTGTTTGAATTCAATATATTCAAATTCATTTTCGACCTTGTAATATTTTAGATTATCCATCATTGCATGACCTGTCACTAATGTTGATTCTTTATAATCAATTTCATCAAGACAAATTGTTTTATTAAATAACAAATAGTATCTTTCTAAAACATCTTGTATTTCTATTTTAAAAGTACCATAATTATCTATATTATATTCTTTAAGAATACTAACATATTTATAACTAAATGCTTCATTTAAATAGCTAATAATAGGCGCATACCCCATAATGTCTGTCACTGTTGCTTTTTTTAACATTTCTCCTTTAATTACAGGAATTTTAAAGTTTTTTATACGTTCTTGATCACTCCAAAAATCCTTATTACTGTAATCAAAAAAATCTAAAAAAGATTGAGATTCAATATCCTTAGTTAGGTTATTATAATCAATTTCGAATTGGTAAATCCCATTCTTAACTCCAATAACTTTAGGTTCAGAAGAGTGGCTTATTTGATAATATTTCATATTCTCTATTTATTTAACTGTCTAAAATATTCATTCAAATTTTTTCCTGTTTTATCATATTCTTTTGCTGCATTACTTATTATTGATCTTAAATCATTTTGTAAAACTTCGATTGATGCCTTACTTAGTGAACCAGCATTTTTAAGTTCCGTAAGCACATTTTTAACATATGCACTATATTGTGGGTGATTACCATGAAAAGGTGTCGTTAAATTAATTAAGTTTTTCTTACTGCCTAATTTCATTAAAGCTTTTAAATCTCTTTTAAGTGCTTTAAAAACAGCTTTAGGCACTAAATGATGTGAGTTATTGATTCCTATATTTGTTGAATTAACTCCCTTACCTCTCATTATGAAAAGTAATGCCAGTAAATCTGAATCACCTTCAGTTGTTTGAGATAGCATATCCCAAAATCCTAAAATATCGAAAGCCCCACCTATTGGAGTTGCTGCGCCATTAGCTATCCTAGAAACTTCCCCAACTCCAGTTAAAAAATTAATATTAATTTGTTGTCCTGGATAATATGTAGCTCCTGCCTTCTCATGTCCTATTATAGGCAATCCTGTTCTAGAACTTCCCACTTTCCAATTATCATCAGCTAAATAAATATTTGTATCTCCATCATTTTTATAATCTAGTACTTTTCCTCTACTATTTACAACAGTTGATGCCAGATAGTTAGTATTAGGATTTTCTGGAGCTAAACCACTCGGATCTGAGAAAAATACAGGATTATTATTTGAGAAATCATAGGGCGAAAAATTAAAAAAACTTTCTGCAAGTTCATCTATACTTCCCCAACGCCCAATATCCGGCATATAATTTCGAGCTTCCATGTCATACCAATTCAGCTGAAAGCCCCCGATACTCTCGTCTTGCAGTTCTTTTCCGTTGTACTTATACTT
>NZ_MUGS01000006.1:57597-258469 GCF_002222055.1 Flavobacterium araucananum | reverse complement strand
ATTACACCCAACGGGTTAAACTAAGAATTATTTGTTTACATAAAAAAAGGGAATCAAAAATATTGATTCCCTTTTTCTTATTTTACTTTAACATAAAATCGTTCTATGTTATTATTACTTATTTTTTCAATGCCATTTTCGCCGGTCTTGCCTACATTAATGACATGTAACTCGTTTGAACCATCATTGATCATGCAANNTAGTAAACCAATTTCTCCGTTTTTACCAGTTTCTTTGCTTGCGTTTTTTTATTTTTCTCAAAAAATAAAATCTCGTCTTGCTTAATTTCAACTAATTCGTCAAAATCTTTTCCTGTATAAGTGGTCGTTTGGTTGGCTGCCCAAATAGGTTTATCTCCTATCATTTTCCAGGTACCCAGTGCCTGAATCATTATATTTTTTCTTAAAATAGTCTTTAAAGTATCCACTTTTTTAATTGACTCCAGACCTATTTCACTATCAGGTTTAATTTTAGAAGCTACATAAAACAAATCAATAGCTTTTTTAAATTCTGCTTTTTTATAAGAGGCCATTGCCAATTCGTACCTGCTCTTTTGAAATGCAATTTTTGAATTATTTTGAGCTAACGTTTTAAAAGAGATTAATAAAACAATAAAAAATAGTTTTCTTTTCATTAACAATTTTGGTTTTTTATTATTTTGCAAACGTAATCTTTTAATCTGATAATTGAATACCGTTTCTCAAATTTGTTTTAAAATAGTATTATTCTTACTTTTAATTAAACTAATAAAGGGAATCTAAAGTATTAGATTCCCTTTATTAATAGAACATTCACTAGTAATTGTACTATAATTTAGATTGAAAATAAATTCAAAATTTTCATGGCTTTCTCTACATCTTCTTTATTAACAAAAATATGATCGTGATAAAAAGCCGCTACAACATTGCAACTAATTTGATTTTCTGAAAGTGCTTTCGAAAACGCTGCTGTCAAACCTACTGCTTCTAACGAAGAATGTACGGTAAGTGTGATCCAGGACATTACAACTGAATAATCCAGTTTTAACTGGTCAGCAATTTCTTTTTTAAGAATTAATGTAATCGCTTCTCTTTCTTTAAAAAACATTTCAGCTTCATTAACATTTACATCTTCTAATTTTTCGACTTTACAAAAAACATACTCTCCGGCATTGTGTTCCGGTTTCATACTTTTAAGCAATTGCTGCAAATCTTTTTCTCCTGACATTTTACAACTTTTATTAATTCAGTTTTATTTAGCAGACCAGGAATTATTTGCTGGTGTTGCATCCATAAAAATACCACCATCAAGTGTTACTTGTTTGATTTCTTTTTTATTTTTTAAAGCAATGGTTGCTTGCTTTTGATTGGTTTGCCAAACCGTTGGTGTTTGATGAACAGTTTCTGTTGTATGGTCTGTGTAGGTAACAATTACATCAAACGGAATTGCAAAACCTCCAACATTTTCTACTGAAACAACATTTTTAGCCACATTTTTAATAGAAATGTCAATGTAATTATTCGTAAAAAACCAGTTGTTAAAGAACCAGTTCAAATTTTTTCCTGAAGCTGCATTGATCGAATTAAAATAATCCCACGGAATTGGATGTTTCCCATTCCAATTATCCATATAAGCATGAAGAGACTTTTTGAACAAATCATCGCCAAGCAAATCTTTTAAAGCTAAGTAAGAAAGAGAGGCTTTTCCGTATGAATTGTTTCCATAACCTGAATCTGAAAGCTGAGATGACATTGTAATAATAGGTTGATCTTCTTCTGTTGACGAATCTTTAATATAATCCTTAACTCTAAATTCTTTATAGAATTTATCCGCAGCTTCTTTACCATGTTCTGCAATTCCTATTAAATATTCGAAAGTAGTCGCCCAACCTTCATCCATAAAAGCATAACGTGTTTCGTTGATTCCCATATAAAAAGGAAAATAAGTATGTGCTACTTCATGATCCTGAACTAATTGTGCGAAAATTGGATCGTTCATTTGAGAGTCGTTACACATCATAGGATACTCCATATCAGCAAAACCCTGAAAAGCAGTCATTTTAGAATATGGGTACGGTATTCCCGGCCAGTTGTTCGAAAACCAATCTAAGGCATATTGATTGTTTTTGATCGAATTTACAAAATCAGTTCCTTTTATATCATAAGCTGCCTGAACACTCGCACGTCGTTTTGTTTTTTTATCTACAATAACACTTCCGGCATCCCATAAATAATGATCGCTTAAACCAAAACAAACATCCGAAATATTTTTAGCTTCAAATTTCCATACATTCCAGTCGTTTTGTTTTGTTACAAGACCGTTTTTCATTTCCTGTTCATTAGCAATATGCAAAACTTCATCTGTTGTGTATGATTTTTTTAGACGTGAAGCAAATTCAGGTTGCAAAACCTCATCTGGATTTAATAAGTCTCCTGTTCCGTAAACAACATAATTTTTAGGTGCTTTTACAGAATAGGTATAGTCATTAAAATCATTATAAAATTCCTGACCAGAAGTATGTGGCAGTTGATCCCATTTGTTATAATCATCAAAAACAGAAACACGAGGATAACTATAAGCGGCAAAAAATGTAGTGTTATCAATTTGTCCTTCTCTTCCGCTGAGTTTTGATAACGGGTAATTCCAATCGATATCAATTGTAATTTTACTATGTGGCGGCAAAGGTTTTTTCATTTTTACAACTCCCACTGTTCCCCAATCTCTAGCATCTTCCTTATAAACTTCGTTTTCAATTTTTAAAGCAGTAATGGTTAAGCCATCAGTAAAAAAATCTTCACTATTTAATACAGCTCTTGGCGAAGTTTTTTTATGAATATTATTTACAAATCTAATTCGTAAATTTTTTATTGTATCATTACTATTGTTCTCATACAGAATCGTTTCTGTACCACTGATTATTTTGGTCTCAGCATTAACGTTCAACACAATAGTATATTTACCATGATTTTGCCAATAATTCTTACCTGGTTTTCCATCCATAGAACGAACACCATTGGCATACGATTCTTTAATATTTCTTGGCATGTAAAGCTCTTGAGCAAAACTATTTTGTGCCCAAAATAAAAAGGCTACAAATAGTAATTGGAGTGATTGTTTTTTCATAAATGATTTCTGATTTTGATTATTTAATACTGATTATCATATTAGATGCGTTTTCTCAATTAATGTTACAATTCTTTATAAAATTATAATTTTTCTTGAAGCAAAGTATATTTAACATTAAAATTGAATAACGTCCAGCTAGAGCTGGATTGAAAAATAGTAACAGCGAAAAAGGCTTTAGCCAAACTCTAATTAGTTTGGTTAAAGCCTCTTTTTATTTAAATTTCAATTACTCTCCAGCTAAAGCTGTAGCTATTCAAATAAACGTTGCGCTTTTGCGACTTTGCAGGAGATAATATTAAAAAATAAAAACCGCCTAATTCAGAGAAAAAGACGGTATCTACAATTAATATATAACCTTGATCACTACAAAATATAATCGGTATTAATAAAATTCGATTCTTTGCTGTTTAGCAATTCCTGCAAAATTTCATTATTATAATCGATATCTTTTGAAGCTACAAACGTACGAATGGAAAAGGAGCGCAATGCATCCGGAATACTCAAAGTCCCTACAGCCGAATCTTTACGACCTGTAAACGGGAAAGCATCCGGGCCTCTTTGGCAAGAACTGTTTAGATTTACCCTACATACTAAATTTACAAGAGCATCAATAAGTGGTGCCAAAGTTTTAATGTCTTTACCAAATAAACTTACCTGTTGACCATAGTTAGACTCTGCCATATCATCAAGAGGTTCATCAATATGTTTAAAAGAAATAACCGGAACTACAGGTCCAAATTGTTCCTCATGATACACACGCATGCTTTTATCGACAGGATATAAAACAGCCGGAAAAATATAATTTTCTGTATGTTTACCTCCTTTTTCGTTCAGTATTTTGGCACCTTTGCTTGTCGCATCATCAATTAATCCCTGAATATAAGCCGGTTTTTCGGCTTCCGGAAGCGGCGTTAACGAAACTCCTTTTTCCCAAGGATTTCCAAACGCCAAACTGTCTACTTTTTCAGAGAAACGTTTATTAAATTCTTCGGCAATAGATTCATGTACATATAAAACTTTCAAAGCAGTACAACGTTGCCCGTTGAACGATAAAGTTCCTGCAATACATTCCTGAATTGCCAAATCTAAATCGGCATCAGGTAAAATAATCGCCGGGTTTTTAGCCTCTAAACCAAGAATCAAGCGTAATCTGTTTTTGTTTGGGTGTTGATCCTGCAATGCAATCGCAGATTTACTGTTTCCTATTAATGCCAAAACATCAATTTTTCCTGATTTCATGATCGGCGAAGCAACTTCACGACCTCTACCATAAACAATATTGATAACACCTTTAGGAAAACTACTTCTAAACGCTTCCAACAATGGCGTAATACATAAAACACCGTGTTTTGCAGGTTTAAAAATTACTGTATTTCCCATAATTAAAGAAGGAATCAGTAAAGCAAAAGTTTCATTTAGAGGATAATTGTATGGTCCAAGGCATAAAACAACTCCAAGCGGTCCGCGACGAATCATAGCATTCACGCCTTGTACTTTTGAGAAATAAGAACTGCGGCTATTTAATTCTTTATAACTATCGATTGTATCATAAATGTATTCTACGGTTCTGTCAAATTCTTTTTGCGAATCGCCAAGATTTTTTCCAATTTCCCACATCAAAAGTTTCACCACTTCCTCACGGGTTTCCTTCATTTGTTTTACGAAATTTTCCATGCACTTAATACGATCAACCACCTTCATGGTTGGCCATAAACCTTGTCCTTTATTATAAGCCGCATTGGCAGCTTCGACAACTTCGGCAGCTTCTTTCTCTGCCATAAACGGAATCGATCCTAATAAAGTTGGCGCATATTTTTCTGTAGATGAAATTGACGAAAACACAGGTGTAGTTTGCCCTGTCCATTGTTTTAATTCGCCATTGACAAGATAAGTATCTTGATTTATAAGGGTTTTAATCTGATATTCTTCGGGTATTAAACTCATAATCTCGTAATTTATATTTGGTTATTAATAGCGTATTAAAAGAAAAAAGAGGCTCTTTTGTGCCTCTTTTTTCTTTTATGGATTTATAGTTTCACCTTCCCAATCCAGGATTCCGCCAAGCAAATTATAGGCATTATTAATCCCTAATTCGTTCATGATCTGACATGCTTTAGCGCTTCTGGCCCCAGAACGGCAATACACATAATAGTTTTTATTTTTATCCAGTTCTTCGATTTCGTAAATAAACCCCTGACCTTTATTAATGTCAATGTTTACGGCACTCTCGATATAACCGTCATTAAATTCGTCTTCAGTTCTTACGTCCAGTATAACTGCATTCTCGTCAGCAGCAAGCTGATTAACCCAATCTTCTTGTGATAAATTCATAGTATCTGTTTTTTGTAAAATTACGACGTTTCTATTAATTAAAAACGTGCCAAATGCGATTTCGATTATTATTCTCAGAAAACGTTTTAGAGAAAGTATTATAATCAGTGAAACACAAATTTACTTACTATTTTTAAAAATACACCCTATAAAATCGATAGAAAATAGGATATTTTCATTTTCATAAAACGCATCTTAAATATAGTTTTATGATAATTAATACCACTTCAAACTATTATCTTTGTATAAAATTGTATACTTTAATCTTAATTTGATAAAATAATTTGACACAAATATTTTTTTGCCACAGATTAAAATGATTAGAATGATTAAAATTGTTTGCCACGAATTACACTAATTTTTGATAATTCATTAAGCTTAAATTATTTTTTTTGCCACAGATTAAATGATTATGATGATTAAAAATGTTTGCCACGAATTACACTAATTTACTATGCTCAAATTTATTTTTTGATAAGATTAAAGAATTGAAAAGTTTCGCCGCGAATTTCACCAATTTTCACTAATTAATTCTTGGTAATTCTTGGTAATTCGTGACTCGAGCCTTTACTTTGGATTAGTTTAAAAAATAGTAAATTTATTCAAAGGAAAGCAGAGGTTTATTTTCTAAGTTTAGAGCAAAATAAAATAACCCATTATTTGCACATAGCTATGTGTATTCATACGAAGTGAAACGCCTTTTTTTGATTTCTAAAAGCTATGTTTCTATGTGTTAAAAATATTTTAGTATTTGATTTCAAAAAATAAATCTGTACAAACCAGTTCAAACCGTAAAATCCGTGGGCTACAAATCCCCATCAATTAGTAATGCAAAACTCATTAAAAAATATATTTCCTAATTTCTCTACAGAACTTATCTCAACGATTGAAGAAAACGGAAACTTACAAGATTTTGAAGCCGGAACGATTTTAATGCGAACGGGACAATACATAAAAAATACGGTTTTA
This sequence comes from Flavobacterium araucananum, assembly GCF_002222055.1. Lineage (GTDB taxonomy): Bacteria > Bacteroidota > Bacteroidia > Flavobacteriales > Flavobacteriaceae > Flavobacterium > Flavobacterium araucananum. The sequence goes on along the minus strand of NZ_MUGS01000006.1, from coordinate 252,064 downwards.
ATCACCAAAGGAAAAATCAAAATCTATCGCGAAGGCGAAGATGGCGGCGAATTTTTAATGTATTATTTGCAACCCGGACAAGCTTGTGCCATTTCGATGATCTGTACCGCCAAAAGCGAAAAAAGCCAGATCATGGCAAAAGTTGTCGAAGATGTTACCGTTATGATGATTCCGCTGCAAATGATGGACAAATGGATGATGGAGCACAGAACCTGGTACGAATTTGTAATCGAAACCTACAGAAGCCGTTTTGAAGAAGTTCTCGAAGTAGTCGACAATATCGCGTTCCGATCTATGGATGAGCGTTTAGAATTTTACCTAAAAAGACATTCTGATGCCTGCGGTTGTTCTGAGGTTAATTTATCGCACCAGGAAATCGCAACCGAATTGAACACCTCAAGAGAAGTCGTATCCAGATTACTCAAAAAAATGGAACAACGAGGTTTGGTCAAACTCAACCGCAACCAGATTGAGTTATTAAAGTAAAATTATTGGCCCGCGGATTTTACGGATGAAACAGATTTTCGCTGGTTTTCTTTTTTGGTTTGTCACATTGAGCGTAGTCGAAATGCTTTGCGGGTTCTCGACTCCGCTCAAACTGACAAAAAAGAATTTCAAAATCAAAAGAAAAAACCTGTGTAAACCCGTTTCATCCGTAAAATCCGTGAGCAATAAATCTGCGAGCAAAAATATTCCTTATGTGATAAATGTTACTGTAGATTTCTTTTTATCCAAGCACCTTTGCATCAAAACAAATGCAATGGAATATTTAGGTTATTTTGCTTCGATTATTATCGGGATTTCGCTTGGCTTAATTGGCGGAGGCGGATCGATCCTGACCATTCCTATTTTAGTGTATTTGTTTCACGTAAATCCGGAGCAGGCCACCTCATATTCTTTATTTATTGTGGGTTTAACTGCTATGTTTGGGAGTTATAGCCATTATAAAATGGGAAATCTGAAGTTAAAATCGGCATTGTATTTTGCCATTCCCTCCGTAATTTCGATCTTGATTATTCGTGAAGTTATTTTTCCTCAAATTGCTTCTACCCTATTCTCTATTGCTTCGTATTCTGTTTCCAAAGATTTTCTGATCATGATCATCTTTTCAATCTTAATGATTACCGCAGCAATCTCTATGATTAGAAAAAATAAACCCGAAATAAAAGCAACCGAAACCAATTACATTCAATTAAGTATAATAGGTTTTATAGTAGGAATCATAACGGGATTTCTAGGTGCCGGAGGAGGATTTCTGATAATTCCTGCCCTGCTTTTTTTCGCCAATTTGCCCATGAAACAAGCCGTGGGAACTTCATTATTAATCATCTCTATTAATTCGTCTATAGGTTTTGGAGGCGATTTATACATTGGTACTCCCATCGATTATACCTTTTTATTAGGCGTTTCAGCAATGGCCCTTTTTGGAATGATCATTGGGAGTCAGCTTTCTAAAAAAATAGACGGTGCAAAACTAAAACCCATTTTTGGATGGTTTGTGCTCGTAATGGGATTTTATATTATTACAAAAGAAGTTTTATTTTAAAATATTTTTTTCTCGCAGATTTTGCAGATAACGCAAATTTGTTGATGTTGAAATTTACCGAATGGTTGAAATTCATTACAGAGAGAAAGTTCCGGAGGAACGATTCATTTTGTAGCAACGGAATTTATTCCGTTGAAATAAAAATAATTTTAACGCAGATTCAGCAGATAACGCAGATTTGTTGATGTTGAAATTTACCGAATCGTTGAAATACATTACAGAGCAAAAGTTCCGGAGGAATGATCCATTTTGTAGCAACGGAATTTATTCTGTTGAAATAAAAATAATCTTCTCGCAGATTTTGCAGATAACGCAGATTTGTTGATCTTGAAATTTATCGAATGGTTGAAATACATTACAGAGCAAAAGTTCCGGAGGAACGATTCATTTTGTAGCAACGGAATTTATTCTGTTGAAATAAGAATAATTTTAACGCAGATAACGCAGATAACGCAGATTTGTTGATCTTGAAGTTTATCGAATCGTTGAAATACATTACAGAGAGAAAGTTCCGGAAGAACGATTCATTTTGTAGAAACGGAATTTATTCCCTTGAAATAAAAATAATTTTTTCGCAGATTTTGCAGATAAAGCAGATTTGTTGATCTTGAAATTTATCGAATCGTTGAAATTCATTACAGAGAGAAAGTTCCGAAGGAACGATTCATTTTGTAGAAACGGAATTTATTCTGTTGAAATAAAAATAATTTTAACGCAGATTTTGCAGATAAAGCAGATTTGTTGATCTTGAAATTTACCGAATGGTTGAAATACATTACAGGGCGAAAGTTTCGAAGAAACGATTCATTTTGTAGCAACGGAATTTATTCTGTTGAAATAAAAATAATTTTAACGCAGATTTTGCAGATAAAGCAGATTTGTTGATCTTGAAATTTACCGAATGGTTGAAATTCATTACAGAGAGAAAGTTCCGGAGGAAAGATTCATTTTGTAGAAACGGAATTTATTCCGTTGAAATAAAAATAATTTTCTCGCAGATTTTGCAGATAATGCAGATTTGTTGATCTTGAAATTTATCGAATCGTTGAAATACATTACAGAGCGAAAGTTCCGGAGGAACGATTCATTTTGTAGCAACGGAATTTATTCTGTTGAAATAAAAATAATTTTAACGCAGATTTTGCAGATAACGCAGATTTTTGTTTTAAGATAATGATATTTTGAGCATTTTCGCTGCGGCGAACGGGCTATCCGCTATATCTTTTAGTCCGCCGTGGCGGACAAAAAGGATATCGCTTCTATCCCTAACGCAAACTCACGTAGCTTAAAATTCTTTATTTATTCAAAAGCTTTTCCAGATATTCTACTTTTGCTTTCTCAGCCTGAACTAATTCTTTTTCAGCCAAAACCAAACGTTCGTAAAGTTCAACTACTTTTTCTAAAGGATTGAAAGTACAAACGCTATGACTTATAAAACTATTTGAAACTGCTTCATGAAAAGTATTGAAATAATTAATAATCCCTTCTTCCGAAAAATTCTCAATAGCTTCTACTGTAACTCCAAGTGCTTTTGCAATTTCTACAAGCGTTTCTTTATCAACTGTCTCCTTTGCTTCAATATTCGAAACAGATTGCTGACTTATTCCCATAGCTTCTGCAAGTAACTCTTGTTTAATACCGCGAAGTTCTCTGATTCGGCTTATGTTTCGTCCGATATGTTTTGGTTTTATTGCTGTGCTCATAGTTCAAAGATATTTAAAATTCTTAAACGAATTATTAATATAGTAAAATACAACATTCTTTCGATAAGTTACACTTTTGTATTTCAATGCTAAAAAATACAATTTTTCCGACAAAAAACTAAAAATTCAATGACAGGAATAATCCCATCATTGAATTTAATAACTTTTTGTATCCGAATAAAAGTTCAATTAGCGTTGCCCACCAGAAACGGCAATAGTTTCGCCAGTGATCCAATACGAATCATCAGAAGCAAGAAATACAGCAACTTTTGCAATATCGTCCGGTTTTCCTACTCGGCCTAGCGGAGTTTCAGATACATGCCATTTTTCTGCATCTCCATTCATAACCCCAGAGCTATGAGAACCTTCTGTTTCGATGAGCCCTGGATTAATAGAGTTGATACGTATTTTTTTAGGACCAAGTTCTTTGGCAAGAATACGCGTCATGGCATCAATTGCGTATTTTGTTTGTGTATAAACCAATGCGGTTGGCATATCAAGCGTAGATACTATAGAACCGGTGTTAATGATAACACCACCTTTGTCTCCAAATATCTTTAGAGCTTGCTGAATTGTAAGTATGCTACCCAATACATTTATGTTGAACATATTATGAAACGATTCTTCTGTAATATCGTCAATACTGGCAAAACTGTAAATACCGGCATTATTTACCAATATATCAAGTGTCCCAAATGCGTTTACAATCTCTTCAAAAATACGTTTTACATCTGCTGATTTTTCGACGTTACCTTGTATCGCAATCGCTTTTCCGCCATTGGCAGTTATTTCCTGAACAACCTTATCTGCGTCATTCTTATTACTGGCATAATTTACGATTACAGTCGCACCCTGATTTGCATAAGCCTTAGCGATTCCGGCACCAATACCTTTTGATGCGCCTGTTATTAATGCTACTTTACCGTTTAATTTTCCTGAATTTTCCATCTTTATTTTATTAATTATAAGTTGTTAATTGATAAAGCAAAGTTGGGTATTAAGTCAGGCTGAAAAGTTGAAGTATCTTAGGAAAAAAGGTTGAACTAGTTCAACCTTTTTTCTTTACTTTCTCGTTACGTATTTTAGATAAAAACTCTGTTGTCATATTTAAGTAAGACGCAAGTGCGTATTGTGGCAGCCTTTGCGCCACTTTTGGAAACTTCTCCAGAAAATCGTTATAACGCTGTTCTGCATTTTGAGTGAGCATTGTAACAATACGACGCGCAAAGAATGCTGCCGATTTTTCGGCCATTAATCGAAATAATGTTTCAAGATTGTGAGTCGAGGATTTTAATTTTTGTTCGGCTTCGTGATTTATCTGTAGTATCACACTATCTTCTAGTGCTACAATAAACATAGTTGCCGGAGTTTGATAGATATAACTATTATAATCTGCTATCCACCAATCTTCAATCGCAAACTGAATCGTATGTTCAGCTCCTTTTTCATCTACAACATACGAACGAAAAGCTCCTTCAAGCACATAAGTTCTCTGTTTGTTTACAAATTCCGGCTGTACAATAAATTGTCTTTTCTTTATTTTTCGCACTTTAAACTCAGACAATAAAGCATCCATTTCGTCTGGTAACAAAATGACTTTTTTATTTATGTTTTCAATAAATGATGTCAGGTTTTCCATGAAATTTTAAGTTGTTTTTTTAGAGTACCTTACTCGTTATACATATTTATTCTAAAATTCGGGAGAAAATTAGTAGTGCAGTAAAATACATCTTCTTTTTTGTAAGCTACCTTTTACATGTTTTTATATAAAACAAAAATACAATTTTCCGGATCGGTTTTGATTACAAATCTAAAATGACAATTATGCTATTAATAACAGAATTTTATTTCTTCAGAAATAGTTGAGATTTAAGATTATAAATTTTGAGAATCTTAAAAAATGGGCTGAAAGCACAAAATCACCAACGTAGTGCATCTCACTACGAACTAAAGCAACGATTAATATCGCCCTGAAAGGGCTAAAGCAAAATGACAATACAAATTCAAAAACAATCTGTAACTACCTTAAAAACAAAATATAGCACATGGAGAACTTTTTTCTGTACGAGTAGGCTTTCGCCCTTTCAGGGCTTAAACTAATAATCGTTTTTCATTCATTGTGCTTCGCACCATGCTATTGTTTAGGCTCTTTCAGAGCTCATTTTGAGCCCATATTGTTTCAAATTTGTACTCTTAAAATTGTCTGCTGGTTTAAGCAAATATATTTTGTATATGGCTAAAGCTATCCTATTTTAAACAAAAAAACCGTTGGTTAAAACCAACGGCTATTGATATAATTAATTCGTGAAAATTTGTGCAATTGCTTCGCCTGTTCGCTATCACTCGGCGGGTTGTGGCTAAAAATTCTTAATGCTCCCCATATCCAACATCATCCATTTTACCATTAAAAACGCGGTATTGAATAATAAAATAAACAATCACCAAAAACAAAGCGATAAAAAACCAACTCATTCCGGCATTTAATCCGTATTCGCCAGCAGCGGTGTTGTAAATCGTTAATGACGGATTGACATTATTGGTTGAAGGCAAAACATTCGGGAAAATCGAAACGGCTGTAGAAGCAAATCCTCCCACTAAAAATAAGGTCGAAAATATAAATCCCTGACCGTCTTTTTTATACGAACGTACTTTGAACAATCCTAAAATACCAACAAAAGTCATTATCGGAAAAAACCAAAGAATAGGAGTCTCGATAAAATTATGAAAAGGTTGCGGTTCTATAAAATGCCAGATTTGCAACGATATAAAAACCAAAACTAGTAAAACAATATTCAGTTTAAAAACCAGGTTTTTAAGCTGGGTATTCAAAGACGAATTGGTTTTAAAAATGATCCAGTTCGCACCATGAATCGTTAGAGCGACAACACTTACAACTCCCAGAAAAAGTGTAAACCAATCTATAATTCCTAATTCATTTGCTTGCGGACTAAAAGTTGGATTCCACAACGGCAAAAAGAAATAATGCGCTTCTTGCGTCGAAACACCATTGGTTACCATTCCCAGATTTACACCACGAACAATATTTCCTAAAGCAATCCCGAAGAATAATGCCAAAAGCAAACTCGCGATCCCAAAAGCTTTATCCCAAATGGCTTCCCACATGGGGTGATGCACTTGCCCGCGCATTTCTAAACCTATCGCACGAAAAATTAAAAGCCATAAAATCATGATTAGAGGCAAATAAAATCCACTAAAAGAAGAAGCGTATAAAGTTGGGAAAGCGAAAAACAAAACTCCTCCGGCAGCAATGATCCAAACTTCATTGGCATCCCAAAACGGACCAATTGCGCTTGTAATTGCTTTTTTATCTTTCTCATTTTTAGCCAGAAACAAATGAATAATTCCTGCTCCAAAATCGTAACCGTCTAATACAATATAAACGGCGAGAATACCCATTAAAACAACGTACCAAAAAAATTCCATAATTATATTTTTTCTGAATTCAGTTCAACATTATGAGGTCCTTTATTGATGATTTTTCCAATCAAAAGCAAAAATAACATTCCCAGTAAAAGGTACAATCCTATAAAACCAAGCAAAGTAAACAAGGTATTTCCGGACGAAACAGTTGGCGATGCGCCTGCCGTAGTTCTCATTAAATTATAAACTAACCAGGGTTGTCTTCCTAATTCTGCCGTGTACCAACCTGTGGTATTGGCGATATACGGAAATGGCATCATGAACATCAACGACCATAAAACCCATTTGGTTTCGAATAATTTTTTCCTGATCAATTGAAAAAGGGCAAAAGCCATCAAACCTATAAATATGGTTCCAAGCCCTACCATAATATGATACGCATAGTATAATCCGGAAATATTGGTTGGGTGAAGATCTTCTTCAAACTGATCTAACCCTTTAATTTCTTCATGCCAGCTTCCGTAAGTCAGGAAACTCAGGATGTTAGGAACGGCGATTTTATTGTCTAGTTTTTTGTCTTTTACATCAGGCTGACCAATTAAAACAATTTCAGAACCTTTCTTTTCAGTATGAAAAATTCCTTCCATTGCTGCAAAAGTTACAGGTTGGTATTTCACGACATTTTTAGCCAGTAAATCACCTGTAGGAACTGCTACAATAACACTCGAAATCAGTCCGAAGATTACGCCTGTTTTAACGAACATTTTCCCGAAAGAAACATTCTTTTTACTCAAAATATAAAAAGCTCCAATTCCGGCCACAACAAACGAACTTGTAACCAGAGATGCTGCCTGATTGTGTAAATAAGAAGGCCATAACCACGGATTCAGGAATAAAACCTTAAAATTCGTTAGTACAAATTTTCCATTTTCGAGAATTTCGTAACCTACCGGGTTTTGCATCCAGGAATGTGTGGCGATAATAAGATATCCGCTCGCCCAGGAACCAATCATAATTAATAATCCGGTTACAAAATGCCATTTATGTCCAATTATTTTCTCTCCAAATAAAAAGATCCCGAGAAATGAGGATTCTAAGAAAAACGAGAACATTCCTTCCATGGCAAGAGTCTGCCCAATGATACCGCCCGTTAGTTCAGAGAACTTTGCCCAATTGGTTCCAAACTGAAACTCCATTGGGATTCCGGTTACAACACCCATCGCAAAATTGAGAGCAAAGATTTTCATCCAGAAATGAGTGGCGTGATTGTATTGATCGTCTTTAGTTCGTAGATATTTCCATTTAAAATAAACAATGATCAGGGAAAGACCCATTGTAAGTTGCGGAAAAAGATAATGAAAAGTAATTGTGAAGGCAAATTGCATTCGGTCATAAAAAAGCATTTCTTCCATAGTGGTATTTTATTTATGAAGTCCCACAAATTTACCCATTAAAACGCGAAATTCCTGCCTTTAAAAAAAGTTTATCACCTGATATTTGTTAAACTTTTCAACAATTCAATATGTATAAAAAACACTTATATTTAATTCTGATGCCCACAAAGTTTGTCATTTCGACGAAGGAGAAATCTTCACGAGAAACTCGACAAAGATTGGGTTTACGTTGCGGAGTTACTTGCTAAGATTTCTCCTTCGTCGAAATGACAATATCATAGATATATTGGATTTGAGCTGTGTGTTTAAAAAATTACTCCTTTTTCAAAATTCCTTTTTCGACGCTTTCGTTTATTAATCCTTCGGCGTAATTCCACAAAGTTGCAGAACCTTCTTTTATGACACTCTTTTTTTCATAAACCTTACTGTAAGGCACATCAAATTCTTTCCAGGTTCCTCCGTTATTAGATGTGTTTTGCAATAAAGGCTCTAATCTGTCCATTGATCTTGCAAACTTAGCTTCGCTGGTTTCGCCTGCTTCAAACTCTTCCCAAATGGCAATAAAATCCTGAGCTTGCTTTTCTGGAAGTAAACCAAAGATTCGATTTGCCGCCAATCGTTCCTGATCCGTATTATCATGATTTATTTGGGTATCGTAGAGAAAAATATCTCCGGCATCTATTTCTACAATATCGTGTATCAAAACCATTTTCACCACTTTTAGAACATCAATTGGTTGATTTGAATGTTCCGCCAAAACAATTGCCATCAACGCCAGATGCCAGCTGTGTTCTGCATCATTTTCATTTCGATCGCTATTAAACAATTTTGTTTTCCGCTGAATGTATTTAACCTTATCAATCTCTTTAATAAAAGCGATTTGATGCAATAAATCTTCTGTGTTCATATCCATAATTTTCGTCAGTTGTAAAATTACGTAGATTTATTTTTAAACCAAATAAGTGATATAAGTTCATTTTAGCAAAAAGTAAGTTTAAGCAAAATCTTAAATTTTCTTATATCGCTTATATGGTGAAACCCGTCCATTCAGCTTTAATTTATAGGTAGGTTTTTAAATTTCCTATGGGCTTTATATGGTAAAACCATCAAACGTTTTTTTTTACAAAAATCAAATTTGTGTAACATAAGTCACCTATTTTAAGCAAAAAGTAGGTTACCTTTGTATTCCCATATTTTTAGAACACGTATCATGAAAATAGAACAAATTTACACCGGATGCCTTGCGCAAGGTGCTTATTATATTACTTCAAACGGCGAAGCAGCGATTATTGACCCTCTTAGAGAAATTCAACCTTACTTAGACCGTTTAGAACGCGATCAGGTAAAACTAAAGTACATTTTCGAAACGCATTTCCACGCTGATTTTGTTTCCGGACATATCGATTTAAGCAAAGAAACTGAGGCTCCAATTGTTTATGGACCTAATGCAGCATGCGAATTTGATTGTATTTCTGCCAAAGACGGGCAAGAATTTAAAATAGGAAATATTACTATCAAAGCCTTGCATACTCCGGGTCACACGATGGAAAGCACAACTTATTTACTAATTGACGAAAACGGAAAAGATCATGCTATTTTCTCCGGAGACACTTTGTTTATTGGCGATGTGGGTCGTCCGGATTTAGCTCAAAAAGCAGCCGGAATGACACAAGATCAATTGGCAGGTATTTTATTTCATTCGATAAGAGATAAAATCATGACTCTGGCAGATGATGTAATCGTTTATCCGGCGCATGGTGCAGGAAGCGCTTGCGGAAAAAACATGAGCAAAGAAACGGTTTCGACTATTGGCAATCAAAAAGCAACTAATTATGCTTTGCGTGCCAACATGACCGAAGCTGAATTTATCGAAGAAGTTACAGACGGATTATTGCCTCCTCCAGCCTATTTTAGTATGAATGTAGCGATGAATAAACAAGGTTACGAAAGCTTTGAATCTGTATTGCATAACGGAATGAAAGCTATTGATGTAAAAGAATTTGAGGCTGTTGCCGAAGAAACCGGAGCATTGATTTTAGACACCAGAAAAAGCGCCGATTTTCATAAAGGGTTTATTCCGCAATCTATCAATATCGGAATCAACGGCGATTTTGCACCGTGGGTAGGAACTTTGATTGCAAATGTCAAACAACCAATTATATTAGTGACCGAAGTTGGTCTGGAAGAAGAAACTGTAACACGTTTAAGCCGTGTAGGTTTCGACTCGATAATCGGGCATCTTGACGGTGGCTTTGAAGCCTGGGAAAAAGCAGGTTTTGAAGTGGATACGGTTAATAGAATTTCGGCAGAGCAATTTGCCAACGAATTTAAAATAGAAGAAGATAAAGTAATCGATATTCGCAAAGAAACTGAATACAGCGCAGAACATATAGATGATGCTTACAACAAACCATTGGCATTTATCAATGACTGGGTAAAAGACATTAACCCAAACGAACATTTTTATTTGCATTGTGCGGGAGGATATCGCAGTATGATCGCGGCTTCGATTTTGCAAGCTCGCGGTTTTAGAAACTTTACCGAAGTTGAAGGTGGTTTTGGAGCAATCGCAAAAACGAATATCCCAAAATCAGATTTTGTTTGTCAAAGTAAAGTATTGAAATAAATTTGAGGTACAGAGAGGCAAAGGTGCAAAGCTACAAAGTTTTCCCCTTTGAACCTCTGCCCCTTTGAACCTTTGAACCTAAAAAATATGCTAGAAATTTTAAAAGAACCTTGGCCTTGGTATGTTGCAGGCCCTTTGATTGGGTTAACAGTTCCTCTTTTATTAATTATTGGAAACAAGTCTTTCGGGATTAGCTCCTCGCTTCGTCATATTTGCGCGGCTTGCATTCCGGCGAATATTTCGTTTTTTAAATACGATTGGAAAAAAGAAAGCTGGAATTTATTCTTCGTTTTCGGAATTTTTCTTGGCGGAGTTATCGCCGCTTACTTCTTGGCAAATCCAAATCCGGTTGAAATCGCGCCACAACTTTCTGAGCAATTAGCAACTTATGGCATCACCGATCATTCGGGTTTATTACCAAAAGAGCTTTTCTCCTGGGAAAGTCTATTCACACTTCGTGGATTTATCATGATCGTTGTTGGAGGATTTTTGGTTGGTTTCGGGACACGCTACGCTGGCGGTTGTACAAGTGGTCATGCTATTATGGGAATTTCAAACTTACAAGGACCTTCATTAGTAGCCACGATCTGTTTTATGATTGGCGGTTTTATAATGTCCCTTTTGATTTTGCCTTATATTCTTTCACTTTAAAAATTCAAAAATGAGTACTTTAGAAAATAAAAATACAGACACCGAAGGGATAAACGGAAGCCACATCAAAGATTCCGGATTCTCAAACTTAAAATACCTTGTAGTTGGAATCTTTTTTGGGATCGTATTCGTAAAAGCCGAAATCATCAGCTGGTTTCGCATTCAGGAAATGTTTCACTTACAATCGTTCTTTATGTATGGTGTAATTGGTAGCGCAGTTGTAGTAGGACTGATATCTGTTCAACTGATTAAGAAATTCAACATTAAAACCATTCAAGGCGAAAAAATCGAAATTCAGCCTAAAGTTTTCAGTAAAGGACAAATTTACGGTGGGCTATTATTTGGTTTTGGCTGGGCTATCACCGGAGCATGTCCCGGACCACTTTTTGCTCAAATTGGTACCGGAGTTACTGTAATTGTGGTTACTTTAATAAGTGCCATTCTAGGAACCTGGTTTTACGGCTTAATCAAAGACAAATTACCTCATTAATATTTAATATAAAAAAATGAGCAACACAACAGAACAACTACAATTAAGAAAAGCAACTATTACAGACTTGCCAGCGATCTGGACCATCCTACAAGATGCCATCGAACAAAGACGTCAGGAAGGAAGTTCGCAATGGCAGGACGGTTACCCTAACGAACTGAGTATTACCAACGATATAAATAACGGTTACGGATACGTACTTACAGAAAACGAAACTATCTTATCTTATTCTGCTATTATATTCGACAAAGAACCTGCTTACGAAGATATAGAAGGCAAATGGCTTACCAACGGAGATTACGGGGTTGTACATCGCGTTGCCGTATCAAAATTGGCAAAAGGCAAAGGTATTGCAACAAAGCTTTTTAAAAATATAGAAGGTTTATGCCTCGAAAATAATATACATAGTATCAAAGTAGACACCAACTTTGACAATATACCAATGCTAAAAATCTTAGACAGATTAGAGTATACTTATTGTGGCGAAGTATATTTTAGAGGGGCAGCACGAAAAGCTTTCGAGAAAGAGTTAGTTTAAAAATATATAATCTCAGGATTAAAAAGAAAACCCGAACTGCTTTACAACAGGTCGGGTTTCTTTTTTCTAATTTTTATAAAAGATACTATTTAGAAGCAATTATAACCTCTACTCCTATTTCTTCTAGTTTCGTTTTGGTTTCGATATCAATACCATCATCCGTAATCAAAACGTCGATCTTATCTAAATTGCAGATTTTACCAAAACCCCGAACATTCATTTTTGTAGAATCTACCAGAATGATCACTTTTTCGGCAAGCGAAATCATTACCTGATTAAGATGTGCCTCGGAAGCATTTGATGTACTTAAACCAAAATCTAAATGAAGCCCATCTGCCCCTAAAAACAATTTATTGCAGGAAAATTGATTTAATATTGCTTCTGAGATTGGCCCTATAACCGAATTCGAACTTTTACGAACATCTCCTCCTAACTGTATCGTGTCTACATTTGCTTCTTTACTAAGCTCTAAAGAGACTTTTAGAGAAGGTGTAATCACCGTTAATTTTTGAAATCCTGAAATAATTTGAGCTAGATACTGAATGTTAGAACCGGAACCCAGTATGATATAATCAAAATTATTAATATATTTTAATGCTTCTCTTGCTATTTGTTTTTTCTGTTCAACCTGCAAACCTTCTTTATCACTTAAATCTCTCTCAAAAGCATAAATAGGATGTTTGCTTGCCCCTCCATGCGTACGATGTAACAAGTTTTCATTTTCTAAAAAATTTAAATCTTTTCTTATCGTTACAGTCGAAACGTTATGAATCTCGCATAAATCAGCCACATTTACATGTCCTTTTTTATCCAGTTCCTTTAATATCTCTTCTTGTCTTTTATTTATAATAACCATAGTAACCCTATAATAGTTAGATTTTATCAAGGTATAAATGTACGATAAAAAATAATTTAAAAAATAACTTCCTTTAACATTTTGTTTCGTTTTGTTTCGTTAATTTTGTTATTAGAAAATAATTCTTACAAAAACAAAAGAAAACAACACAATATGAAACGTTCAGAACAGTTATCAAAATTAAAAAACACTGAAAAGTGGGATGTAATTGTAATAGGAGGTGGAGCTAGCGGCCTTGGAACAGCTCTTGATGCTGCAAGCAGAGGTTACAAAACAATTTTAATCGAAGCGGTTGACTTTGCAAAAGGAACTTCGAGCAGAAGTACAAAATTAGTTCACGGTGGTGTGCGTTATCTGGAACAAGGAGATGTGCATTTGGTACGGGAAGCTCTTAAAGAAAGAGGTTTAATGGCGAAAAATGCCGGACATTTAGTCAAAAATCAATCTTTTGTAATTCCTAATTACAATTGGTGGGGAGGTTCATTCTACACCATTGGCTTAACAATTTATGATTTATTGGCAGGACGTTTAAGTCTGGGCCGTTCCAAATATATTTCGAAGAAAAAAACAATCGAAATGTTACCCAATGTAGAAGAAAATGGTTTGGTAAGTGGGGTAATTTATCATGACGGACAGTTTGATGATTCCCGTCTGGCCATTAATATTGCTCAAACAGCTGTAGAAAAAGGTGCCTGTATTATAAACTACGCAAAAGTTATCAATTTATTAAAAGACGATAAAAACCAAATTATTGGTGTAGAGGTACAAGATCACGAAACGGGAGAGATACACGAGCTTAAAGGATCTGCGATTATTAATGCAACCGGTGTTTTTACAAATGCCATAATGAAACTAAACGATACTGTTTATAAAAAATATATCGTTCCAAGCCAGGGGATTCATCTTGTGTTTGATAAATCTTTTTTACCGGGTGAACACGCTTTAATGATTCCTAAAACAAGCGATGGAAGAGTTTTATTTGCCGTGCCCTGGCACAATCGCATTGTAGTAGGCACAACAGACACATTGATCAAAAAACACAGTTTAGAACCTATTGCACTCGAAAGCGAAATTGAATTTGTACTTGAAACAGCCCAACGCTTTTTAGCAAAAAAACCAACAAGAGCCGATGTGCTGTCTGTTTATGCTGGCTTGCGTCCTTTAGCCGCTCCTGAAGAGGAAGGAAAAAGCACCAAAGAAGTTTCGAGAAGTCATAAAATTATTGTTTCTGAAACCGGTTTAATAACCATTACAGGAGGAAAATGGACCACTTACAGAAAAATTGCCGAAGATATTATAGACAAAGCGATTAAAACACGCAAACTACCTGCAAAAGGATGCAATACAGAACATTTGCCTATTCATGGAAATAAAGAAACGACAACTTTAGAGAGAGAAAACCACTTATATATATATGGATCAGATCTTTCTAAAATAATCGAATTGCAACAAAATGAGCCTGAATTAAAAGAAAAAGTACATCCTGATCATGAGTTTACAATGGCAGAAGTGGCTTGGGCAATTCGACAGGAAATGGCGAGAACTGTAGATGATATATTAGCCAGACGTGTTCGTTTGTTGTTTTTGGACGCAAGAGCTGCAATACAGTCTTCTGAAAAAGTAGCACGATTACTCGCAAAAGAACTTGGACATGATGAAACCTGGGTAATTAAAGAAATTTTAAACTTCAAAAAAATTGCAAAAGGATTCCTTTTATCTGAATTTCAATAAACTTTCTTAATATTAAAATATACATACAATGCAAAATAAATTAATACTGGCACTGGATCAGGGAACAACTTCTTCCAGAGCTATACTCTTTAATCATGGAGGCGAAATTGTAAGTCTTTCTCAAAAACCATTTAAACAAATTTTTCCAAAACCAGGATGGGTAGAACATGACCCTAACGAAATCTGGTCTTCTCAAATAAGTACAGCTGCCGAAGTAATTGCAAAAGTTGGAATCTCAGGCAGAGACATTGCAGCAATTGGTATAACCAATCAGCGCGAAACTACTATTGTCTGGGACAGAGAAACAAGCGAACCGGTGTATAATGCTATCGTCTGGCAAGATCGCAGAACAGCAAAATTTTGTGATGAACTAAAAGCACAAGGACATGCTGATATGATTCAGAAAAAAACGGGTCTAATTCTCGACGCTTATTTCTCCGGAACAAAAGTAAAATGGATTCTGGATAATGTACCCGGTGCACGTGAAAAAGCTGAGCAGGGAAAACTTTGTTTTGGAACTGTTGATACGTGGTTAATCTGGAAATTAACCCGTAGCAAGTTGTTCATGACAGATGTTTCGAATGCTAGCCGTACTTTATTATTCAACATTCATACTTTAGAATGGGACAATGAATTGCTGGAATTGTTTAACATTCCAAAGGCAATGTTACCCGAAGTAAAAGAAAGCAGTACTGTTTATGGTGAAACCTGCACTACCCTATTTGCAACAAAAATTCCAATTGCCGGTGTGGCAGGAGATCAGCAAGCAGCTCTTTTTGGTCAATTGTGTACCAACTCAGGAATGGTAAAAAATACTTACGGCACAGGATGTTTTATGCTAATGAATACGGGCGAAAAACCAATTCTTTCCAAAAATAATTTGTTAACCACTGTAGCCTGGAAAATCAACGGAAAAACCACTTATGCTTTAGAAGGAAGTGTTTTTGTTGGAGGAGCAGCTGTACAATGGCTGAGAGACGGAGCAAAAATGATTAACTCATCAGAAGAAATCGAAGCTTTGGCTTCTAAAGTTCCTGACAATGGTGGTGTTTATTTTGTTCCTGCCCTAACCGGTTTAGGAGCACCATATTGGGATCAATATGCAAGAGGTGCAATATTTGGTATTACCAGAGGCACAACAAATGCACATATTGCCAGAGCAACTCTGGAAGGAATTGCGTATCAGGTAAATGACTTAATAAAAGCGATGGAAGCTGATTTTGGACATAAAGGAATAGAATTAAGAGTTGATGGTGGCGCTGCTACAAATAACTTATTGATGCAGTTTCAGGCAGACATTTTTGGATCTACGGTTACACGACCAAAGACACTTGAAACAACAGCGTTAGGAGCTGCATATCTGGCTGGACTTGCTGTAGGATATTGGACAAGTTTAGATGATCTAAAAGATCAATGGTCTATAGACAAGGTGTTTTCTCCAAAAATGGAAAAAACAAAAGTAGATACTCTTGTAAAAAATTGGAATAAAGCGATTGGACGCACATCTCACTGGATTGAAGACTAAAAAAAAACAAACATTATGACTTCTTTTACAGCAGAAATTTTAGGCACTATGGTGATGATTTTATTAGGCAACGGCGTTGTTGCAAACGTTAATCTTAAAAGTACAAATGGCAATAACTCCGGTTGGATTGTTATTAGTACCGCTTGGGCATTTGCAGTTTTTGCAGGTGTAATTATTGCAGGACCAATTAGTGGAGCACATTTAAACCCTATCGTAACTCTTGGATTAGCTTTTATCGGAAAATTTAGCTGGCAATTGGTCCCCACTTATATTGCTGCCCAAATGATTGGAGCAATGTTAGGAGCATTTTTAGTCTGGTTGTCTTATAAAGATCATTTTGCCGCAACAGAAGACGAAGGTGCCAAACTATCTTGTTTTTCTACCGGACCCGCGATCAAAAACAATTTGTCGAATATAATTAGTGAAGTAATTGCATCATTCGTCTTGATTTTCTCTATTTTTTATATTGCAGGGCCCAGCTTAGGCATAGCAACAGATACTCATGCAACTATAGGTTTAGGAACAATAGGCGCGCTTCCTGTTGCAATAGTCGTATGGGCAATAGGCCTGTCGCTAGGGGGCACAACCGGATATGCTATTAATCCGGCAAGAGATTTAGGTCCCAGAATTATGCACGCAATTTTACCCATAAAAGGAACCAGCAACTGGGGATATGCCTGGATACCTATAATAGGTCCCGTAATTGGAGCCGGGATAGCTGCTTTATTATATATCGCACTTAACTAATCCCGCTCATTTAATCTAAAAATTTTATGAAAAATCTATTTCTTTCTTCTATGGTTGCAATCATAGGATTAACTGGATATGCTCAAGAAACAGCACCGGAAACAAAAACCAGTAAAGAACCCAGCCGATTAAATTTTAATATAGGACTTGAAACAAGTCATCTTTGGAGAGGATTAATCATTAACCCAAGCATGACCATTACAGCAGACATTCATTATGCACTAGACAAAAAACAAAATTTTACAGTTGGATTTTGGGGCGGTAACGGTTTCGATGGCAAATATACAGAGGTAGATTATTATGTTCAGTACAAACATAAAGGATTAACTGTAGGTCTGTGGGACTTGTTTAATACTACAAATGTTATACATCCCGAGGTTTTTAACTATGACAAAAACACCACAACACATCTAATTGATTTGAGAAGTTCGTATCGTTTTTCTCCCCAATTCCCGTTGCGGGTCGAAGCTGACATTATTCTTTATGGAAATGATCGTGAGCTAAATTCTGATCTCGTTTATAAAAATCGATATTCAACTTATGTAGAGTTGGGTTATCCGTTACTAAAAAACGAGCAAATAACTTTAGACGCTTATGTAGGTACTAGTTTTTCGCTTGACGGAAAATCAAATTTATACACTACAAATCCGGACAATAGCCTGAATGTTGTAAATACAGGGCTAAAAGCCTCTAAAGACATTACGATTTTACAATACAAACTTCCGGTTTATGCCGGTATTATGTGGAATCCTGCTGAAAAATATACGCGTATGCAACTTGGCGTTTCTCTATTCTAAAAATTGAATTTTTTGCTTAAAAAAAAATAGAAAACTTCTATTTTGTAACGATCAAATCTTTTTGTTAAACCCGACAGCCCTTAAAACCTGTCGGGTTTCGCTTTTTTACCCTCCAACCGATCTGCAACTTTAAACAATCGTTAAATCTCAATCAATCAATATTTTAAATTTAAAAATATAGTATTTTTACTCTAGTTTTTAAAATATCTTAAAAACACACTTTTGCGCATTAATTCAATTAACAAAAAATTAACACAACATTTGTATATACAACTATTAAAAGATATACATTTGTATATACAAATTATACACTTACGACTATGACAATTGAAGAGGTTATAAAAAGTACAGTTAAGATGGATAATGCGAAAAAAGTTATTCTGAATATCATGTACACGCAAAACGTGATTCAGGATCATTTCAACGAGTTGATAAAACCGTATGATTTATCCGGAGAGCAATATAATGTGTTACGTATATTAAGAGGACAAAAAGGGAATCCTGCAAATATGTGTGTGATCCAGGAACGTATGCTTGCCAAAACAAGTAACACAACCAGATTGGTCGACAAATTATTATTAAAGGATTTTGTTACCCGAAATGTTTGCCCTGGCAATCGACGTAAGATCGAAGTACTAATTACCCAAAAGGGGTTAGATGTACTAAAAGAGTTAGATCCGAAAGTAGATGAACATGAACGTGCATTTGCTGAGAATATAAGTCCTGAAGAATTAGAGTTATTAAATCAATTATTAGAAAAATACCGAACCCAACAAAATTAATTTTATGAGCACATTATTAGAAAATTTAAACTGGAGATACGCAACAAAAAAGTTTGATGCAAGCAAAAAAATATCTTCAGCAGATTTAAATACATTAAAAGAGGCTGTTAGATTAGCTGCTTCATCATACGGATTACAACCTTATAAAGTTGTTATCGTAGAAAATCCGGAAATAAGAGAGCAACTAAAAGCTGCTGCTTATGGACAAACTCAAGTTACAGATGCATCTCAACTATTTATTTTTGCAAATGATTTAAATGCTGGCACGGAATCTGTAGCTGCTTATATTAAAAATATTAGCGAAACAAGAGGTGTTCCTACTGAGGCTTTGGGTGGATTTGCAGACATGATGAATGGTGTGATTTCAAACTTATCACAGGATGCTAAAAATATCTGGACTGCAAAACAAACTTATATTGCTTTGGGAACATTATTGGCTGCTGCTGCTGAATTAAAAATCGACGCGACTCCAATGGAAGGGTTTAATCCTGCTGCATTCAACGAAATCTTAGGTTTCGACAAATTAGGTTTGAATGCTTCAGTAATTGCAACTGTAGGATACAGACATGATGAGGACGACGCTCAGCATTACAAAAAAGTTAGAAAATCTCACGAAGAATTATTTATCACTATATAATTATTATTAATCCAAAATCAATTTTAACAACATGAAAAATTTAAAGACAATTGCAATAGCATTATTCGTAGCTGTAGCCAGCGTTTCAGTAAACGCACAAACTAAAAAAATCGACGTAAAAGCAAGTACTATCAAATGGGTAGGAAAAAAAGTAACTGGAGAACACTCAGGAACAGTAAACTTTAAAGACGGTTCTGTAGTTTTTAAAGGAAAAAAATTAACTGGTGGTAGTTTCACTGTTGACATGACTTCTTTAACTTCTACAGATTTAAGTGGAGAATACCAAGGAAAATTAAACGGTCACTTGAAATCACCAGATTTCTTTGGAACTGATAAATTCCCAACTGCAAAATTAGTTTTCAAAACTATTGGTGCTAAAGCAACTGATGTTTATACAGTAACTGCTGATTTAACTATCAAAGGAATTACTAAACCTGTAACTTTTGACATCACTGTAGCAGGAAATACGGCAACTACTGCTTTCAAAGTTGACAGAACTAAATACGACATCAAATACAACTCTGGTAACTTCTTCGAAAACTTAGGAGACAAAACTATCAATGATGATTTCGAATTAACTGTAGCTTTAAAATTCTAATATTTTAAAACTTAAGTAATTCTTACCCCATAAGAAACCCCAATAGTCCTATGACTGTTGGGGTTTTCTTTTTATAATATTTTCAAAAAGATAACCTCCTTAACATACACATAACGCTTTCATAACAACATACAGGTCTTTGATTAACATTTGGCTTTTAATTTTGGCTTATCAAAAAAAATCAAATACAGCAATCAAAATCAAAGCTATGAAAACAAAAGTACGCATTGCAATTTTTACACTTCTAAGCACTTTATTTATACAAGCTCAACAACAACCTAAAGGAATTATTGGCAACACAAACTGGATGAGCAACTGGACTAATTTTAAACCAGCCAATACAGAATATAGCGAGGCTACAAACATCATTGCAGGAACTATTGACAAAGATACTAAATTATACAAACGCAATACGTATCAATTGGTTGGAGTTGTTTATGTAACCAAAAATGCAGTTTTGACCATAGAACCCGGAACAGTAATAAGAGGAGACGATAAAACTTGCGGAACACTTGTGATAACCAATGGAGCAAAAATTGTAGCCGAAGGTTTAGAAACAGATCCTATTGTTTTTACTTCGAATAAAGAAATTAGCGATAGAAAACCAGGAGATTGGGGAGGAATTATTATACTGGGAAAAGCTCCAATAAATACCATTGGCGGCGTTCACACATTACCATTTGATTTAGAGCCTCTACTGAATCATTATGGAGGTCCGGATGCCGAAGATAACTCAGGAATTTTAAAATATGTTCGAATCGAATATTCAGGAAGAAAATTAAGTGCTGCCAAGGAACTTAACGGACTTTCTTTGGCAGGTGTTGGTCGAAAAACAATTTTAAATAACATACAGATTAGTTTTTCAAACGATGATTCATTCGAGTGTTACGGAGGAGATTTAAACATGAACAATCTTGTTTCGTACCGAACTACAGATGATGATTTCGATTTTACACAGGGGGCACAAATTAATATTAGCAATAGTATTGCGATTCGCCATCCCTTTTCATCTGATATTTCAGGTTCAAGATGTTTTGAAGTAGATTCGTATGATAAAATTCAAAACACGGATATGTCTAAAAAATTAACCAAAATAAATGCCAATAATATTACTATGGTTAATCTTGAAGAAAACAATCAAGGTCTTGTTAGAGAGTCGGTTTATGTACGAGAAGATACTTTCTTTAACCTGACCAATAGTATTATTTCTGGCTTTACTCCTTTTGCTTTACTGGAAGGTAATATTGGAAATGGAGAAGTTAATTTAGCCAAAATTACATTTAAAAACTTAATCGTTAACAATTGCAATGGCGGAATTACAAGCGAAGCCGGCGGTGCTAATGCTACAATCGAAAAATTCTACAGCAATCCAAGTTTCGAAATAGGATTTACAAAAATCAAAAACATCGAATTGTTTACAATGCCTAATATCAAAGGAAACCCAGACTTTAGAATGAACCAAAACAATACCATTGCAATTGGAAATTAAACAATAAAAACAAGCAACATTCGTGAAATTTAACAAATTTTAGAAATTAGAAAAGTTTTTTTTGAAAATTTATGTATCGTAATTCAAATTACATTTATATATTTGCCAAATCAATATAAGATATGAAAACAATAATTAACAATTCATGGTGGTGGAAGAATTTGCGTCAAACGTCGTGAACAAAGCTTCCTATGGTATTGTAAAACTATAAATATAAAAGGCTTGTCATCACGACAAGCCTTTTTTTTTGGTCAAAACTCAAGTAAAAAATATATTAAAAATTAAAAAACGAAATACTTTGAAACCTTTTATACTCAACACACACTACAAACAAATTCTGGCAGATACTATTACCCCGGTTAGTATTTATTTTAAAATAAGAGATAAATTCCCAAATAGCTTATTACTGGAAAGTAGTGATTATCACGGAAATGATAATAGTTTCTCTTATATCTGTTGTAATCCTATTGCGACCATTAAAATCGAAAACGAAATTATCTCAAAAACTTTTCCTGACGGAACAACGGAGCAAATTACCATTGATGCAAAGACCAATATTCCAGAAGTAATTCAGGAATTTTCAAGTCAGTTTAAATCAGAAAAAAATGATTTTAAATTTATCAATAATGGCTTATTCGGATATATTTCTTATGATGCTGTTCGTTATTTCGAGAAAGTTTCGATTGCAAAAAAAGACAATGCAACCTCAATTCCGGATGTATTTTATGCCGTTTATCAAAATATAATCGCCATCAATCACTTTAAAAATGAGGCGTATATTTTCTGTCACAGTGTAGACGGAAAAAACAATATTGCTGAAATCGAGCAGTTATTACAATCCAGAAATATTGCTTCGTACAAATTCACCAAAGAAGGCGAAGGTTTCTCTAACTTAACCGATGATGAATTTAAGCATAATGTAGCTTTAGCCAAAAAACATTGTTATCGCGGAGACGTTTTTCAATTGGTACTATCACGTCGTTTTACACAAGGTTTCAAAGGCGATGAATTCAATGTTTACAGAGCTTTAAGAAGTATTAATCCGTCTCCTTATTTATTCTTTTTTGATTATGGAGATTTCAAGATTTTTGGTTCTTCACCCGAAGCACAAATTATCGTAAAAAACAGAAAAGCCGAGATTCATCCAATTGCAGGAACGTTCAAGAGAACCGGAAATGATGAACGTGATGCCGTTTTGGCAAAACAACTTTCTGAAGATAAAAAAGAAAACAGTGAGCATGTAATGTTAGTCGATTTGGCCAGAAATGATTTAAGCCGAAACGGACATGATGTAAACGTTGAGAAATATAGAGAAGTTCAGTTTTTCTCGCACGTTATTCACCTGGTTTCAAAAGTTACAGGACATTTGCATGAAAAAGCCACAACAATGCAAGTGGTTGCAGATACTTTTCCGGCAGGAACTTTAAGCGGCGCACCAAAACACAGAGCGATGCAACTGATTGAAGATTATGAAAAAACAAATCGTAACTTTTACGGAGGTGCCATTGGCTTCATGGATTTTAGCGGCAACTTTAATCACGCAATTATGATTCGGACTTTCCTGAGCAAAAACCACCAATTACATTGTCAGGCCGGAGCCGGAATTGTAGCAAGTTCTGATGAAGAAAGCGAAATGCAGGAAGTTTACAACAAACTAAGAGCCTTGAATACAGCACTTGAAATGGCAGAGAAAATCTAAAATTAGACGTTGATCAAATTAGTATCGAAAAATACAGTAGAGAAAAATAAAAAGAATATTCAGTCGCGGTTTACAGTCAGAGTAATAAAACTTAGTAACTCAAAACCTTAGCAACTTAGAACCTCAAAAAAATGAAAAAAATATTAGTTATAGACAATTACGATAGTTTCACTTATAATTTAGTACACTATCTGGAAGATTTAAATTGCGAAGTTACGGTGTACAGAAACGATGAATTCGAACTTGACGAAATCGCTTCTTTTGATAAGATCTTACTTTCGCCAGGTCCCGGAATCCCGGATGAAGCAGGTTTATTAAAAGCTGTAATCGAAAAATATGCTCCAACCAAAAGCATCCTTGGAGTTTGTTTAGGACAACAAGCGATTGGCGAAGTTTTTGGAGGTACACTTTCAAACCTTGATAAAGTATATCACGGTGTTGCTACCAATGTAAAAACAGTAGTTTCAGACGAAATTTTGTTTGAAGGTTTAGGCAATGAATTCGAAGTTGGGCGTTACCATTCATGGGTTGTAGACAGTAATTTACCGGATGTTCTGGAAGCAACTTCTATAGACGAAAATGGGCAAATTATGTCACTTAGGCACAAAACTTTTGATGTAAGAGGTGTTCAGTTTCACCCGGAAAGTGTTTTGACTCCAAACGGAAAAAGGATTTTAGAGAATTGGATAAAGAGCTAGTATTCAGTTTACAGTCTCAGTAAAAAACTCAGCAACTTAGAACCTAAAAAAAATGAAAAATATATTAAATAAATTAATCAACCACGAAGTGCTTTCTAAACAAGAAGCAAAAGATGTTTTGATTAATATTTCAAGTGGTCAATACAATCCAAGTCAGATTTCGGCTTTTCTAACCGTATTTATGATGCGAAGCATTACAATCGATGAACTTTCGGGTTTTCGTGAAGCTTTATTAGAATTATGTATTCGTGTTGATTTATCTGCATACAATACAATCGATTTATGCGGAACGGGTGGTGACGGAAAAGATACTTTCAACATCTCGACTTTGGCATCCTTTATATCAGCTGGAGCAGGAATAAAAGTAGCGAAACACGGAAACTATGGCGTTTCTTCGATTTCAGGATCAAGCAACGTAATGGAAAAAATGGGAATCAAATTCAGCAATGATGCTTCTTTTTTAGAGAAATGTATCGACAAAGCCGGAATTTGCGTTTTGCACGCTCCCCTATTTCACCCGGCAATGAAAAACGTTGGACCAATCCGTAAAGAATTAGCTGTAAAAACGTTCTTTAATATGCTGGGACCAATGGTGAATCCGTCGTTTCCACAAAATCAGTTGGTAGGTGTTTTTAATTTAGAACTGGCTCGAATTTATGCTTATTTGTATCAAAATACCAATGTAAATTTCACCATTTTGCATTCGCTTGACGGTTATGACGAAATCTCTTTGACAGGTCCTACCAAAACAATTTCGAATCATATGGAAGGAATGTTGAAGCCGGAAGATTTTGGCGTTCGTCTTTTATCACAAAGCGAAATCGAAGGCGGAAAAACCATCGAAGAATCGGCTGATATGTTTATCAACATACTTTCAGGAAAAGGAAACGAAGCCCAGAATAATGTAGTTTGTGCAAATGCTGCAATGGCAATCGCAACGGTTACAAAATGTTCTCCGCTGGAAGGATTTGAATTGGCAAAAGAAAGTCTATTCTCCGGAAAAGGATTAAGAGCGTTAAATAAATTGAAAGATTTAACGATTTAAAAATTGAAAAATTATGACGAAATCTTTTGAAGAATTTGAAGTCTATAAAAAAGGTATCCTCTCTTAGCTAAATTAATTTTTACATTAATGAAGAATACATCTTTTGAAAGAGAATTTGGATTCAAAGATCAAATAAAAAGAGCTGTTGTATCAATCACAAATAATATCGCCGAAGGATCTGAATATAATAATAACAAGCAATTAATACGGTATCTGAAAATTTCTAAAGGAAGTTGTGCAGAAGTAAGAAGCATGTTGATATTATCCCGAGAACTAGCATTTTGCAATCAGTTAGAAATTCAAAAAGGTTATGATTTAAGTATTGAAATATCTCAGAACTTATCAAACTTTATAAAATATTTAAATACCAAAATAGATACTTAATTTACAGATGCCTTTTTCAATCTTTAAATTTTTCAATCTTTAAATTATAAAAACAATGAACATACTCGATAAAATAATATTTGATAAACAACGAGAAGTTGTTCTTAAAAAATCGATCATACCGGTTTCGCAATTAGAAAGTTCTGTGTTTTTTGATAGAGAAACCATTTCTTTAAGCCAGAAATTAAGACAAAGTTCCACCGGAATTATTGCAGAACACAAACGTCGTTCTCCATCTAAATCTGTTATCAATCATAGTTTTACGGTTGAAGAAGTCGTAAAAGGTTATGAAAATGCAGGAGCTTGCGGAATCTCTGTTTTAACAGATGGAAAATACTTTGGCGGTTCACTTGACGACTTACTTTTGGCAAGAGCGAGCGTAAACATTCCGCTATTGCGAAAAGAGTTTATTGTCGATGAATACCAAATTCTGGAAGCCAAAGCTTATGGTGCTGATTTGATTCTATTAATTGCAGCAGTTTTAACCCGCGAAGAAATCAAATCGCTATCAGAATTTGCAAAGAAATTAGGATTAGAAGTATTGTTGGAAGTACACAATCAGGAAGAATTAGAAAAATCGATTATGCCTACTTTAGATATGATTGGCGTAAACAACAGAAACCTGAAAACTTTTGAAGTAAGTCTTGATTTCAGCAAACAACTGGCAGCACAAATTCCGGATGATTTTGTAAAAGTTTCCGAAAGCGGCATTTCGTCAATCGAAGCCATTTCTGAACTTAAACCTTACGGTTATAAAGGATTTTTAATTGGAGAGAACTTCATGAAAACTGACAACGCCGGACAAGCCGCAACAGAATTTATTACTCAGCTATAATATAAGTTTGCCACGAATTACACAAATTTCCACTAATTCAATTCGTGCTAATTCGTGAAATTCGTGGCAAAAGAAAAACTTTGTGTCTTAGAGCCTTCGTGGCAAAACAATATTAAACCCTTTGCGGTAAAAAAATACAATACAATGAAACTCAAAATATGCGGCATGAAATATCCAGAAAACATTCTCGAAGTAGGTGCACTCCTACCCGATTATATGGGATTTATTTTCTGGGAAAAGTCCGCTCGATACTTTGACGGAACTATTCCGGAATTGATCAAAACAATAAAAAAAACAGGGGTATTTGTAAACCAAACTCAGGAAGAAATTCTCGAAAAAGTTTTAAAATACAATTTGCAGGCTGTTCAGCTTCACGGAAATGAATCGGTTGAATTTTTATCAGAATTAAAAAAACAATTGCCACAAAAAATCGAAATTATAAAAGTCTTTTCTGCCGATAATGATTTTGATTTTGAAACCATAAAACCATTCGAACCCGTTTGCGATTATTTTCTATTTGATACAAAAGGAAAATTACCCGGTGGTAACGGAACTACGTTTGACTGGACAATATTAAAAAAATACAAGTCTGATAAGCCTTTCTTTTTGAGCGGCGGAATCGGAATCAATGAATTAAAAGCCATAGAAGAAATTTCAAAAACAAATCTTCCTATTTATGCTGTCGATATAAATAGTAAATTTGAAATTGCACCCGGGCTAAAAAACAAAAATCTATTTAGCAATTTCAAACGAAAATTTGATGTTGCCAACTTTTAAAATTGTAATAAAATGAATTTTAATGTCAACGAAAAAGGATATTACGGAGAATTTGGAGGAGCTTACATTCCTGAAATGTTATATCCAAATGTAGAAGAATTACGTCAGAATTATCTAAAGATAACAAGCGAGCCTGATTTTAAAGCTGAGTTCGATCAACTGCTAAAAGATTACGTTGGACGCCCAAGTCCGCTTTATTTTGCGAAACGTTTATCTGAAAAATACAATACAAAAGTGTATCTAAAAAGAGAAGACTTAAACCATACCGGAGCCCATAAAGTCAACAATACAATTGGGCAAATATTAGTAGCAAAACGTCTGGGCAAAAAACGCATCATTGCCGAAACCGGAGCTGGACAACATGGTGTGGCAACTGCAACAGTTTGCGCTCTTATGGGATTGCAATGTATCGTGTATATGGGCGAAATTGACATTGCGCGTCAGGCACCAAACGTGGCGCGTATGAAAATGTTAGGAGCCGAAGTTCGTCCCGCACTCTCCGGTTCAAGAACCTTAAAAGATGCTACAAACGAAGCAATTAGAGACTGGATCAATAATCCGGTTGATACCCATTATATCATTGGTTCTGCAATTGGACCGCATCCTTATCCGGATATGGTAACACGTTTCCAGAGCGTAATTTCCGAAGAAATAAAATGGCAGTTAAAAGAAAAAGAAGGGCGCGAAAATCCTGATTATGTAGTGGCTTGTATTGGTGGCGGAAGTAATGCTGCCGGAACTTATTATCACTTTTTGCACGAGCCTGAAGTGGGTATTATTGCCGTAGAAGCTGCCGGAAAAGGCGTTGACAGCGGTCATAGTGCAGCAACAAGTAAATTAGGTAAAGTTGGTGTTATACATGGATGCAAAACCCTATTGATGCAAACTCCAGACGGACAAATTACAGAGCCATATTCTATTTCTGCAGGTCTTGATTATCCGGGAGTTGGTCCAATGCACGCCCATTTAGCCCAAACCGGTCGTGGCGAATTTTTCTCGGTGACGGATGATGATGCTATGAATGCAGGTTTGCAATTGACCAAATTAGAAGGAATTATTCCGGCAATAGAAAGCGCACATGCTTTTGCGGTTTTAGACCAAAAGAAATTTAAACCTACAGATATTGTCGTGATTAGTCTTTCTGGCCGAGGCGATAAAGATTTAGACAATTATATTGATTATTTTAAATTATAGGAGTAATTTGGGCGTTACCGCCAAAAAAGGCGGTCGGGCTGTTCGCTATATTCCCAATTAACAAAAACTACGGCAAAAAAGCCTTGTTTTTCTAAATCGGGAGATGCCGCTACCATCCCTAACGCAAACCAATAACGAGAAAAATAGTAATTATGGAACAGTTCTTTTCATACGGAACATTACGATCAAAAGAAATTCAGATGCGAGTTTTGAATAAAATATTAACAGGAACTCCCGATCATCTGATTAGCTACAAACTTAAAGATCTAAAAATCGAAGAAGAGTTTGGAATGGCAGACTATCACGTAGCAATTGCAAGTGAAAATCCTGCCGATAGCATAAAAGGTACCGTTTTTAAGATTTCTAATGACGATTTGGCTAAAATAGATTTATTTGAATCTAATGCTTACAAAAGAGTTCAGGTTACACTAAAGTCCGGAATTGTAGCGTGGATTTATATCGAAAATAAATAATTTTATACGCTATTTTTTCCGGATGGACAGCAGATTGTCACAGATCAAATTATTAATAAAATCATTGTAATCTTTTTAATCTGTGGCAAAACTTAATAAAATACCTAACAGGTTTTGAAAAGCTGTTAGGATAAAAAATAAAAATAATGAACAGAATAACTCAAAAATTACAAGAGGATAAAAAGATCCTTTCTATTTATTTTTCGGCGGGATATCCTAACTTAAATGATACGGTTCAAATCATACAGGATTTAGAAAAAAATGGTGTTGATTTAATCGAAATTGGTCTGCCTTTTAGTGATCCTTTGGCCGATGGACCAACGATTCAGGCGAGTTCGACCCAGGCGCTTCATAACGGTATGACTACTCAAATTTTATTCGATCAACTTAAGAACATCCGCGAAAGCGTAAAAATTCCGTTGATTATTATGGGATATTTTAACCCGATGTTGCAATACGGAGTAGAAGAATTTTGTAAAAAATGCGCCGAAATTGGTATTGACGGTTTAATTATTCCTGATTTACCGGTTGACGTTTATGCAGATGAATACAAAGCAATTTTCGAAAAACACGGATTAATAAATGTGTTCCTCATTACACCACAAACTTCGGACGAGCGCATTCGTTTTATCGACAGTGTTTCAAACGGTTTTATCTATATGGTAAGTTCTGCAAGTGTTACAGGTTCTCAATCAGGTTTTGGAAACGTTCAGGAAAGCTATTTTGAAAGAATTGCAAACATGAATCTTAAAAATCCACAAATCATAGGTTTTGGAATTTCGAATAAAGAAACTTTTAATCAGGCAACCAAATTTGCTAAAGGAGCTATTATTGGCAGCGCTTTCATTAAACATTTAAGCGAAGACGGTTCTGGAAAAATTAGTAAATTTGTTGGCGAAATTAGATAATTAAGTAAAATTCTGTAAACCCTATAAATGAATAACCAAAAGTATAAATGTTGTTTTTTGATTAACCCGAATAAAGGGAAAAGCAAATTTGAAGAAATTGAAAAACAGGCCTCAGACATCTTTCTTAATTTTATTGAAGACAAAAATTATGGTATAGAAATCAATTCTTTACAATTTGATATCTATATAGAGAACAAAGTAAATTATGAAATCCAGAAGGATTCATTGTTTATGGGGCTTGCACATTTATCTGCTCATATTGATAAAAAAATCTTTGAAGACTCTGACGAAAACGGAAAAATTAAGTTGCTTCTAAATGCTTCATTATTAATGATAAAGTATTTGGCCACCAAAATGGCGATGCCAAGAACTTTTCAGTCTAAAATCTTCCTTAAAGAATACAAAGTTTATTTGTCCAAAAACAAATTCCTGATTCGTCACGATGATAAAACTATTGTAAAACAATTTGACCCTATCGGATTCAAATTTGTAGTCACAAGTAGTTTAGGGGTTAGAGATGATAAAATTTACTATGATCTAAATGATATCCAGCGTTTTATCAATACTAAATTAGCAGGACAAACCTTTGGTACTTCTATAAAATACTTTTATCTGGGGTATGAGATTTTTGATTTTACGCGTGACCATGCTAATTTTATGGAACCGATGATTAATTTAAAAAGATTTGGAAAGAAGTTTAATTATTTATTATTCGTAAAGAAATTTGATTACAACAAGCTGAAAGACCTGGCGGTTGCAGAACAATTTAAAGTTCTTAAGGATACTATCATAGAAGCAATTAATGATATTGATCTTTTAGATAAAAAACCTAAAAGTTTTAACAAGCCCAAATTTCTGGTTACAATCGAGAAAATTTTGAATCAATATGAAAAGAAATTTGTAACCGAAGAATAAAGATTTGTTCTCCTTATAAAATTTGACAAAATAATAACTTAGCCGAAAGGTCTCATTAAACGAGGGCTTTCGGCTATTTTTTTGGACAGAAAGGCAAATTTATTTTTGTAAAACAACTACACGGTTTTCTGTTAATATTGTGTTAAAATAAAATTAAACAACTGTTTAATTTAAACGCTTGTTTAATTTTGTACCCGATTAGAAACAATACCATGTCAAACATCGAATTAAACGATAAAAAAATCCAAATTTTAGAAGTTGCCGAAAAGCTATTCTCTGAAAAAGGATTTGAAGGTACATCGATACGGGATATATCAAAACATGCAAAAATAAATATTGCAATGGTTTCATATTATTTTGGTTCAAAAGAACGATTACTTGAAGCTCTAATTCTGTATAAAACTTCTGATATTAAAATACAACTCGAAAATTTATTGCAGGAAAAACTAGAACCTCTTGATAAAGTCAATAAATTAATCGAAATTTACATTAACAGAATCAATTGTAACAGAGGAATTTATAGAATTTTGCATTTTGAACTTACTTCAAAAAAGAGGGAACAAAACTTACTTGCTTTTACTGAACTTAAAAAAGGGAACTTAAAATCTCTTGAAACTATCATTCAGGAAGGGCAATCGAAAGGGGTTTTTAGAAAAGATGTCATTATTCCGCTCATAACACCAACAATAATGGGTACATTTTTTCATTTTCATATGAACAAACCTTTTTTTGAGGAATTATTAAATTTAAACACCGAAACGTTATACAACGATTATATTAAAAACAGTCTTACAAAGCACATTCAACAAACTATAAAAGCTCTACTTGTTTATGAAAATTAATCAATTAATGCTCTTTGGTATTTTCTTTATCGGAATTTCATCAATAGAAGCACAAGAAAAAACAAGTTTAACCTTAGATGAAGCCGTAAAAATGGCTTGGGAAAAAAGTAACGAAGTTACGCTTGCCAACACTAAGGTAAACTCAAAAAAATACGAATTACAGGAGGTTAGAAATAATCAATATCCAAATCTTAAAATTTCCGGACAATACCAACGATTGACAAAAGCGTCAATCGATATGCACAATAGCGGCGATCAGGCAAGTTCAGGACCAACTCCATCACCGGATCAGGCAATGTTGGGAATGGCAAATCTTAGTTTACCAATATTCGCAGGATTTAAAATTCAAAACAGCATCAAAGCATCTGATAATTTATACGAAGCCGAAAGTTCTTATGCTGCTAAAACAAAAGAAGATGTTGCTTTGCATGTAGTGACTTATTATACTGCTTTATACAAGGCACAAAAAACGTTAGATCTTTTAAACGAAAATCAGAAACAAGCAAAACAACGTGTTACTGACTTTACAGAATTAGAAAAAAACGGAATTATCCCAAGAAATGATTTGTTGAAAGCGCAATTGTTAGTTTCTAAAACACAATTATCAATTGATGAAGCAAACAACAACATCAATAACATTAACTTTTACCTAACTACTTTATTAAAATTGGAGCCTAGTGTAAAACTTCAGGTTAATGAAGCTGATTTCTTTAATCTAAAAACCAGCAATGCACCAACATCTGATGCATTGGCACTGGAAAGCAGAAAAGATTTGGAAGCAATTCGTTTTCAACAAAAAGCGAGTGAAGCAAATATCAAAATAGCAAAATCAGGTTACTACCCTTCTCTTTCATTATTAGGCGGTTACACAGCTTTGGATCTTAAAGATTTTATTACTGTAAGGTATGCCATGAATTTTGGAGTTGGTTTGTCTTATGACCTGTCCGGAATTCTAAAAAATAGTGCTTCTGTAAAAGCTGCTGAAAGCAGAGCATTAGAAGTTAAAAATACAGAAGCTGTAATGACAGATCGTATCAAAGTAGAAGTTCAAAAATCTATTGAAGATTACGACCTTGCAATTAATCAAAGCGTAGTTTACGACGAAGCACTGCAACAAGCATCTGAAAACTACAGACTTGTAAAAGATAAATTTGATAACGGTTTATCAGACACTAATGATTTAGTTGAAGCGGATGTAGAACAATTAAGCGCCAAAATAAATACAGCTTTGTCTAAAGCAACTATTATTCAAAAATATTACGAATTACTATCCGTATCAGGACAATTATCTCAATCATTCAATCTTTCTAAAATATAATCGATAGCTCTCATGGAAAAGAAAAAAACAAATACTAAATTCATCATTATACTAACCGTTTTGGTTTTAGTGGGCGGAACTTACGGAATAACAAAATACATGCACTCTTTGGCTCACGAAGAAACGGATGATGCTCAGATCGAGAAAAAAATGAATCCAATTATTCCAAGAGTTTCGGGATATATTAGTAAGGTCTATGTAAAAGATAATGACTTTGTAAAAAAAGGAGATACTTTATTTACTATCGACAAAAGAGATTACCAATTGAAAATTGATGAAGCTAATGCTGCTTTATTAGGTGCAGAAGGACAATACGAAGCTGCAAAAGCTGATATTGGAAGTGCAAATGCAAATATTTCAGTTTCTGATGCAAATATGAGATCTGCAACAGGTTCTATCGAAAGTGCTAAAATTAGATTAAGACAAATTACTAACGATTACAACCGTTACGATAACTTATACAAAACGCACACGATTACAAAACAACAATATGAGCAAGCTTTATCTGCAAAAGACGAAGCCGAAAATCAGGTTCGTGTTTTAGAACAACAACAAAGAGCAAGTTCTTACCAAAAATCTGTAATTCAGTCAAAATCTAAAGTTTCAGACAAACAAACAGAAGTTGCTTCGGCAAACATCAAAAAAGCAAAAACAATGCTTGATGTTGCGCATCTAAATCTTAGTTATACTGTTGTAACTGCTGCAATCGACGGACAGGTTTCTAAAGTTGATATTCAACCGGGACAATTAGTTCAACCAGGACAATCTTTGTTTTATATCATCAATAATACCGAAGCTTGGGTTGTAGCGAATTTCAAAGAAACACAATTAAATAAAATGATTATTGGACAAAAAGTTACTTTAAAAGTTGACGCTTATCCAAACTATGAATTTAAAGGAACTTTGACTTCATTTTCTCCTGCTACAGGATCTCGTTTTTCATTATTACCTCCTGACAATGCAACAGGTAACTTCGTAAAAACAATCCAGAGATTACCAGTAAAAATTAGTTTAGATCAATCTAATGATCCTGAAAAAGTAAAATTACTAAGACCAGGAATGAATGTTGACGTAGACGTACATTTAAAATAAAATAATGGCAACAGCAGTACAAGCAGACGACGATTTAGTAGAATACGGTTATAGACGTGTGATCATTACGATTACTGCAGTACTTTGTGCACTGTTGGAAATTGTAGATACAACGATTGTAAACGTAGCACTAACAGACATGCGAGGTAGCCTTGGTGCTACTTTAACTGATGTGGCTTGGGTAATTACAGCATACGCAATCGCGAATGTAATTGTAATACCGATGACGAGTTGGCTTTCGCAGCAATTTGGAAGACGTAATTATTTTGTGGCCTCTATCATCTTATTTACAGTTTGCTCCTTTTTATGCGGTAACGCCAGTAATATATGGGAACTAGTCGCTTTTAGGTTTGTACAAGGTATGGGTGGAGGTGCCTTGCTTGTAACAGCCCAAACTATTATTACCGAGAGTTATCCTATTGCAAAACGTGGTATGGCGCAGGCAATTTACGGAATGGGTGTAATTGTTGGTCCAACTTTAGGTCCGCCTTTAGGAGGATATCTGGTAGACAACTACTCTTGGCCTTATATCTTTTATATCAATATTCCGTTAGGAATTATCGCAACTATTTTGGCAATTACTTTCGTAAGAAGCCCTAAATACGGAGAAAAATTAAAAGCAAATCAGGTTGACTGGTGGGGAATTATATTATTAGCAGCCTTTATTGGATCTTTACAGTTCGTTTTAGAACACGGGCAACAAGACGACTGGTTCAATGATTCGCTTATTGTAACTTTAAGTGTTGTTACCGTTCTTGGATTAATTTTATTTATCTGGAGAGAACTTACCTATAAGCATCCAATTGTAAACTTAAGTGTTTTAAAAGATGGAAATTTAAGAATTGGAACCGTAATGTGTTTTATTCTAGGTTTTGGTCTATACGGATCAACTTTGATTATCCCTATCTATACGCAATCTATTTTAGGATGGACTGCAACTGATGCCGGATTATTGTTGATTCCAGGTTCGATTACAACAGCGATAATGATGCCATTTGTAGGTAACATGATCCAGAAAGGGGTTCCTCAGGGATATATGGTTGGAGTAGGATTTTTAGTTTTCTTTTTCTTTACCTACATGATGCAAACCCGTATGACACCAGATACAGGTGTAGAACACATGTATTGGCCTTTGATTTTAAGAGGAATTGGTTTAGGGTTACTTTTTGTACCTATCACAACACTTTCGCTTTCTACCCTTAAAGGTAAACATATTGGTGAAGGAGCTGCTTTTACCGGAATGATGAGACAATTAGGAGGTTCATTTGGTATTGCCATCATTACCACTTTTATCACCCGTTTGAGCCAGGAACACAGAGTTAATTTATTGACCAACTTAGATCCTGCTAATTTTGATGTTCAGCAACGTATCGCAGGAATGCAAAGAGCCTTTATGTCTAAAGGATATAGCGCCGATGTTGCTCTTAAAAAAGCGTATCAGGCTCTGGAATATTCAGTAATGAAACAAAGTACAGTAATGTCATACATGGATATTTTCATGTATCTTGGAATAATGTTTTTATGTTGTATACCAATTATCCTTTTCATTAAAAAAGGAAAAAACAAAATTAACCCTGCTGATGCAATGCATTAATAATAATTGATTTATAATACGAAAAAGCCGAGCTATTTATATAGACTCGGCTTTTTTATTTTAATTTATCTTAACGTAATTTGAAGGGATTAAAATCCCTCCCTACATTTAAACCAAACCTGAAGGGATTAAAATCCCTCCCTACAATATAACACGAGTCTTCGACTCTCTGGCTAAAACTTCGTTCCTTAGCAACTTAGACTCTTAGCACCTTCCTAAAAAACCTTTGTAACTTTGAACCTTTGAGCCTTCCTAAAAAATCCCTCCCTACAATATGACCCAAATCTGAAGGGATTAAAATCCCTCCCTACAATATAACACGAGTCTCCGACTCTCCGGCTAAAAATTAGCGACTTAGCAACTTAGACTCTTAGCACCTTCCTTAAAAACCTTTGAACCTTTAAGCCTTTGAACCTTTGAGCCTTCCTAAAAATCCCTCCCTACAATATGATCCAAACCTGAAGGGATTAAAATCCCTCCCTACAATATAACACGAGTCTCCGACTCTCTGGCAAAAACTTAGCGACTTAGCAACTTAGACTCTTAGCACCTTCCTAAAAAACCTTTGAGCCTTTGAGCCTTCCTAAAAAACCTTTGTCCCTAAAAATTACCTTGTAAAAACCAAATGATTTCCTTCTGAAAGATTAGCATCAAAATGATATCCTTCATAATTAAATCCTTTTAAGTCATCGATAGTTTCTGCATTAGTATCAATAATATAACGCACCATCATCCCTCTCGCCTTTTTGGCAAAGAAGCTTATAATTTTTAGTTTTCCATCTTTATAATCTTTAAAATCCGGAGTAATAACGGGAACTTTTAAAGCTTTTACATCTACTGCCGAGAAGTATTCGTTACTCGCCAGATTCACGAACAATTCTCCTTTTTCTAATTCTTTGTTTAAAGCTTTCATAACAGTTGGTTTCCAGAATTCGTGTAGATTTTTATACTCGCCAACAGGCAATTTTGTTCCCATTTCTAAACGATATGCCTGCATTAAATCCAATGGTTTCAAAACACCGTAAAGTCCGGATAAAATACGTAGTTTATTTTGTAAAACTTCTAATTTTTCTAACGGAATCGAATATGCATCTAAACCTGTATAGACATCTCCATCAAAAGTATAAATTGCCGGACGTGCATTTTCGGGAGTAAAAGGTGTTTTCCAATCCTGATTTCTCTTCCAGTTCAGATCTGATAATTTATCTGATATTGACATTAAATGAGCTAATTCTGAGGGCTTTTTTTCTTTTAAAATTTTGTGAACCTGACGTGCTTCTTTCAAAAAACCTGGTTCTGTATATTGAGTAGTAGGTAATTCTTTTTCGAAATTTAAAGACTTCGCCGGCGATATAACAATTTTCATGTGTGCGTTTTTATAGAATTCAAAAATACAAATTGAATTTCTAAAAATTAGTTATCATAATTGATTTGTTTTATGACGTTATAAAGTTTTTTTTTTGCCACAGATTAAAAAGATTTCAACAGAATTTTTAATCCTTTTAATTCTTTTAATCTGTGGCTATATTTTTTCTCCTCACATTACATTATTTTTTTTGTTGCATAAAAATTCAATTCGTGAAAATTCATGCAATTCGTGGCAACCTTTTCTCTTTTAATAAAAATTGGCATACTAAAACTGTGAATTTCTTCAAAAAAGTCAACAATAGATTATAATAGGCATTTTCTATGTTGTAAATTTGCAGACGTTTCATTCTCTTCAAGAATAGAAATGTATTATTTAAAATTAGTGAATTCGTGGCTATACAAACAAACTATAAAACAGCTTTACAACATAAAATCTTCGAAATTATTTCGAAAGCATCTCAGGAACTCAACGTCGACAGTTATGTTATTGGCGGTTTTGTACGGGATTTACTTTTAAACCGCGGTTCTAAAAAAGACATTGATATTGTTGCTGTTGGTAGCGGGATCGAATTGGCACTTAAGGTTTCTGAATTACTTCCTAAAAAACCTAAGGTACAGGTTTTTAAAACTTACGGAACAGCCATGTTGCGATTTGAAGACACTGATATTGAATTTGTTGGAGCCCGAAAAGAATCCTATAATTTTGACAGTAGAAATCCTGTTGTCGAAAACGGAACCCTCGAGGATGATCAAAATCGTCGTGATTTTACCATCAATGCTTTGGCTTTATCGTTGAACGAAAAAACATTTGGAGATCTTTCTGATCCGTTTAATGGTTTGACAGATTTACAAAACAAAACCATCAAAACTCCTTTAGATCCAAGTATTACTTATTCTGATGATCCGTTGCGAATGTTGCGTGCCATTCGTTTTGCGAATCAGTTAGGTTTCGAAATCGAAAAAAAATCTCTTGACGCAATTACTAAAAACGCTGAGAGAATTAACATCATCTCAGGAGAACGTATTGTCGATGAATTAAATAAAATTCTATCGACGGATAAACCATCTGTGGGATTTTTACTTTTATATCAAACAGGACTTTTAGAACTTATTCTTCCCGAATTGACGGCACTAAATCAGGTTGAAGAAATTGAAGGTCATACTCATAAAAATAATTTTTATCATACTCTGGAAGTGGTCGATAATATTTGCCCAAATACAGATGATGTATGGTTACGCTGGTCAGCCTTATTGCATGATATAGGAAAAGCTCCAACAAAACGTTTCAATAAAAAACAAGGCTGGACGTTTCACGGGCATGAATTTTTGGGTGGTAAAATGGCAAAAAAAATATTCGAACGTTTGCACATGCCCTTAAACCACAAAATGAAATTTGTGCAAAAAATGGTGATTATGAGTTCCCGTCCTATTGTTCTGGCAGAGGATATTGTGACTGATAGCGCTGTTCGTCGTTTGGTTTTTGATGCCGGCGAAGATGTAGAGAATTTAATGACATTGTGCGAAGCTGATATTACAACCAAAAATCCTTCGAAGTTTAAAAAATATCACAAGAATTTTGAAATTGTCCGCAAGAAAATTGTAGAAGTAGAAGAACGCGATCATGTTCGTAATTTTCAGCCACCAATTTCCGGTGAAGAAATTATGGAAATATTCGATTTAAAACCTTCACGCGAAATTGGAGTTCTAAAAGAAGCCGTAAAAGAGGCTATTCTAGAAGGTGATATTCCAAATGAATATCAGGCTGCTTATGATTTTGTAATCAAAAGAGCTGAAAAACTGGGTTTAAAAAAAGTTACAGAATAAGAAGATTATAAAATGAAAAAAGAGAATAAATCAGTAATCGTTTGGTTACTATCAGGTTGTGTTTTATTGTTTTTAATGGTCGTTGTTGGCGGAATTACCCGTTTGACCAATTCAGGTTTATCAATGACAGACTGGCATTTGGTAACCGATACCTTCCCTCCTTTGACGGATGCAAAATGGAATGAAGCTTTTGAGCAATACAAGAAGTTTCCCGAGTATCAAAAAATCAACATCCACAACGATTTTCAATTAACCGATTATAAATTTATTTACTTCTGGGAATGGTTTCACCGTTTTATTGGTCGTATCATCGGGTTGGTTTTCTTTGTGCCTTTTGTTTATTTTTTACTAAGAAAAAAACTGGATCGTGCTACTGTCAAAAAGTGTATCATCCTTTTGGCAATGGGTGCATTTCAGGGATTTTTAGGATGGTTTATGGTTCGTAGCGGATTAATCGATAATCCTGATGTTAGTCATTTCAGACTATCCTTGCACCTTACTTTTGCGTTTATAACTTTTGCTTATACTTTGTGGGTAGCGTTAGATTTAATTTATCCGGAAAAAACAATTACCAAAGTAATTCCGCTTCGCAATATCGCGCGATTTGCCTTGGTAGCTTTATTAATTCAGATCATTTATGGTGGTTTTGTTGCGGGATTAAATGCCGGATTAATTCACAACCATTGGCCTTTAATGAGCGACGGGCAATTTATACATGATTCCGTTTTTATAGAACAACCAACTTTGGTAAAAAACTTAATCGAAGGCAAAAGTGGTGTTCAGTTCGTACATCGTACTTTTGCGTATGTGGTAGTTGCTTTCATATTGTTTTTATATTACAAAAGCACAAAATTCTCTCTTAGCCGAACTCAAAAAAATGGGGTAAAAACTTTAGTTCTTTTTGTATTTATCCAATTTGCATTAGGTGTTTTTACACTTTTATACAGTGTTCCCTTGGCTTTAGGTTTAATTCATCAAATTATGGCTTTCTTTCTTTTAAGCGCCATGACTTTTACCTTGCATCGATTGAGCAAGTAATAAAAAATCATACCATAAAAAAATCCTTCGTTTGAAGGATTTTTTTATTTTTTAACCTAACCAATTTTTAAAATCTTGTACTTTTTCACGGCTTACAATTACCTCATCTTCTTTATAAGTAGGTAAAATTACTTTAAGGCGGGAATTGGTATAAACCTGAATTTCTTTTATTGCCGTAAGCGGAACAATAAATTTCCTGCTTACCCTAAAGAAATCTTTCATATCTAATTCTTGTTCGAGAACTTCTAAAGTCGAATCGATTAAATAGTTTCGATTATCAAAAGTATGAATGTAGGTCCCTTTGTTTTCACTAAAAAAACATTCGATTTCATCAGTCATAATTACTTTTAAGTGTTGTCCGATTTTAACTGTAAATCGTTTTTTATAATTCTTCTCGAAAGGATTTGACAGCATTTGGCGTATTTGCTCAAAATCGACCTGAAGGTTTTGATTTACGGAATCTGCTTTTGGTATTCTGGCTTTAAATTTTGTCACCGCTATTTCTAAGTCATCTTCATCAATAGGTTTTAAAAGATAGTCGATACTATTTAGTTTAAAGGCTTTTAAAGCATATTCGTCATAAGCTGTTGTAAAAATAATAGCACTCTGAATATTTATTTTTTCGAAAATTTCAAACGACAAACCGTCTGATAACTGAATATCAAGAAAAATTAAATCCGGATGTTGATTATTGGTAAACCAGTGAATTGATTCTTCTACAGAGTGCAACATGGTTTCTACAGCAATATCTAGTTTTTCGAGTTTTCGTTGTAAGAGTCTCGCTGCTGGTTTTTCGTCTTCTATAATTAATGTGGTCATTTAATACGATGCAAAAATTTAAAAATTTAGTCTAAATTACTCCCATTTATTTTTATTCTGTGCATCTTTATCCATGTATTGCTGAATTTTCTTTTGTTCCCAATCTCTGCTAAAAAAAATATTAGGTCCAAATACTGAAAATGCATGTATCAGCACTGCTATTCCCCAATAAAATGCTGTCGAATAGATTTCAAAATCCTGAAAACCTCTCACTTCAAAATGATTCCCCACAAAGTTTTTATTCAAACTCGAAATAATGATAATTACATTCACAATAAGATAAACTCTTAAATGCGAATAAAAACCTTTAATTCTCTTTACTTTTCTATACGCAATATTATAACTTTCGTCTGTACTAACCTTTTGCGCTTGCTCTTCGTACATATATCTTCTATATCTTCCCATATTAATTCTATTTAATTTATTGCCATTTATTTTTACCTTCTTTTTCCTTTTCCATCAATTCTTTGATCTTTCTTTCTTCCCAGTCTTTTCCTAAAACCGGAAATACTTCAAATACCTTAAGTCCATGAAATACAACTCCAAATCCCCACCACATCAAAGGCCAATAAAACCATAAATGATCCGGTGATGTATACAAATTGATAAAAATCAAAATTGCATTCACTAATAAAAAAGAAGTCAGATTTCCATAAAATCCTTTAATGTTCTCTACCTTCTTTTTTGCCAGGTAATATTTATCCTCTTCATTTAAATTTACTTCCATGATTACTCCCATTTTTGTTTTTTTGTTTTTTTCTCCAAGAGGCTGTTCAGCTTACTTTCTTCCCATTCTTCTCCAAAAATTTTAAAAGAAGCGAATAAATCTACCGCAGAAACTAAAAATGCGGTTGTCCAGATTACCATTACAAAAGGATTTAAATATCTTAGCGGAAAGAAATTCAGATGTAATCCTGCGTATTCTTTCACAACAAAAAGAATCAATCCTGCAACATAAATAAATGCGTGTGTATAAAACGCTTTAAGTTTGACTACTTTTTTACCTGCTCTTTTTTGCAACTCAAATTCTTCCGGATCATTGTTATAATTTGTTTCCATAATTATTTCCAGGTTTGCTTGTTTTTATCTCTTTCCAGAATCTCTCTTATTTTTCGTTCTTCCCAATCTGAGCTGTAACCAAAAACTTTAAAAGCGTGCATCGTAATTCCAAATCCCCAGCCTAAAGCCGAAAACCAAAACCATTGAAATCCCGGTGAGAATCTCAAATTAATAAATATTAAAAACGGAATTACACAGCAATACGATATTATATTAGCATAAAATCCTTTTAATTCTTCTACTCTTTTTTTAGCTCTGAAATAGGCTTTATTTTCATCGCTATATTCTACACTTGTTTCCATGACTGTAACTTGTTTGGTTAAAATTGGAATTTTGACAGTAAAATTTTTCTCATTTTGTTCGATCAGTACTTTTCTGTTGGTAATGATTCCGTATCGATTTACAATATTTTGTAAACCTACCCCTTGCCTGTCCTGCAAAACTTCTTTTTTCTGAAAATCGTTTTGTATCGCCAGATAATCTTTATCAATAAAAATCCTGATATGCAATGGTTTCTGTTCACTTACTACATTGTGTTTTACTGTATTCTCAAGCAAAAGTTGTAGTGATAACGGAACCACTTTTGCATCCGGGTTGATATTGGTTGTTGGCAATTCGTAAAACAAACTATTTTCGAAACGCATTTTCAGCAAATTCATATAGGTTTTTGCAAACGATAATTCATCTTCAACCGAAACGAGTTCTTTATCTTTTTGCTCTAAAACGTACCGATAAATTTTAGATAATGAGGTCGTAAATCGTTGCGCATTATCCGGATTTTCTTCAATTAAAGAGCTTAAAACATTCAAACTATTGAAAAGAAAATGTGGATCTATTTGATTTTTTAAACTTTCGAATTTAGCATTTGCCGTTCCCGCAATAATCTTTTGTTGTGTTATTTCAAATTTCGAAGCTTGTTTCCACTTTACCATAAAACTTCTGGCTTGCATGAAAGTAGAAACCCCAAGAGATAAAATAATATAAAAGAAATGATTCCAGATCATTCTGCTACTAAAAAACTTATCCAGAGGAAGATCCTGTACCACTACAAAAATGATATAGTTAATTCCTAAAACAGCCGGAACTGTATATAAAATAGTCACCAAAATCCCGTAATACACTCTTAGGTTAGTGTGTTCCAGCCAATCCCATTTTTTATCCAGAAGAACGCTGATAAAACCATTTCCAAAACCAAGTCCAAACGAATAAAGACAGCTTAAAAGAAACGTAAGAACAACATTTTTTACATTTAAATCCGCACCTAAAAAAGCAGAGAATATTACTGTAAAGACCATAGAAATCTTGAAACATATAATAGTTCCACTTTTCAAATCGGCAAATTCGTTTCTATGATCTTTCATTATACTATTAGCTTATATATTATTTTTTGCAATTTTTTTGAATTTCCAGAGCCCTGTCTAATCCCCATTTTGGCGAAAAAGGAGTTGCCGGTTTAAAAGTAGCAAAAAGTTCAACAGCTTTATCAACTTGTGCGCACAATGGTTTTGTGTCGACACCAGACCATTTGGCACCGCCTATCTGATAATCTGCTTCACCAAAAACGATTCTTGGATTGTTGGGATCAACTGCTTTTCCTTTAGCGTAAGCTTCCATCACTTTAGCCGAATATTTCATTCCGTTTGTCATCGGGTCTGCAACTACCCAGGCAGTGTAAATCAAAGCCTGCATTGCATACAACTCCGCATTGTTTTGATCTTTTATCAACTCAACATCAAGAGCGTCCTGTGCTTTTGTCAATAACAAATCGACTTTTGTTTTGTCTTTTTCACTAAATGCAGATGTAGTGTTGATTAAAGCTACATAGTAATTAGGCAAATAACTTGTTTTTTCTGCCGCAGCAATTCTTTCAAACAATGCCGAAGCTTCAGTGTTTTTTCCTTCTTTCCAAAGTCCGAAGGCTTTTCCCATTCCTTGTTCAAATTGTGTTTGTGCAGAGCTTATTACTACTACAAATAATGCAATCAAAGTGATAATTTTTTTCATTTTTAAATAATTTAAATGGTTATTTTAATTTGTTGGTTACTATATAACTGTTGAGCGTAATTATTTTTTAACACATAGAAACATCGAATTAGTGAGCTCAAAAAGGCGTTTCACTTGCATTAACAAACATAGCTATGTGTTTAATTAATTTTTTATGCTTGTATCCTACGGGATATTATAATATAATTTCAATTTTTGAATCTTTGTCAATAACAAATTTAGCATCTTTATAAGCAGGAGGCCCCATAAATCCTTTTGCATTGTTTGAAGCTGCATAATCTTCAGAAGGTATTCCCATCATGTTTTTATCCAGTTTCCCGTTATTGTTTTCGTCGTGATACGTCGATATTGCATATTCTCCTGCAGGAATCCCAATAAATGTAACGGTAGCTTGATTATTTTTAATCTCTGACACTACACTTTTATAAGTAGTGTTAAGAAATGTCTGATCTGAATTGTACAAGCCTACTTTAACAATTCCTGTATTGTTTTTTAAGCCTGAAACTGAAACAGTAAGATTTACTTTTTGAGCAGATATCAGACTGCAAATAAATAATGTGATTATTGTAATAATTTTGGTCATGGTTTTTATTTTTAAAAGTTAATTTTTTTAGGTTCTGAGTTGCTAAGGTTTTAAGTCTTTAAACGTATTGCCTGAGAGACTTAACAACTTAGTAGCTCATTATTTATACTTCAAAAGTATGTTGCTTTTTATTGTTTTAAAATTAAATGATACTGAGTTGTTGATTTTGATGACTGAATTGTTTCTTTTTAGGTACAAAGGTTTTGAGAGGCAAAGGTTCAAAGGTTTTCCTTTAGTGGCACATAATATTTCTTACTATTCTATAGAAGCCTTTGTTGCTTTGTTGCTATGTCCCTTTGAACCTTTGAACCTTTGTCCCTTTGAACCTCTTATAAGTTCTTCAATTGATTCTCCTTTTTATTCTGACTAATTGTCCAGAAGAAACCTACGAAGAAAAATCTGTCTGCGTTTGGTACCACGGCTTGTCTGTTATAAACACCGTTTGCATCCGGTAGTTTTGCATA
The DNA here is from genome assembly GCF_002222055.1 of Flavobacterium araucananum. GTDB lineage: Bacteria > Bacteroidota > Bacteroidia > Flavobacteriales > Flavobacteriaceae > Flavobacterium > Flavobacterium araucananum. Next base: position 207,640 of record NZ_MUGS01000006.1, on the reverse strand, counting down.
ATCGTATCCGTAAACATTTTGGCTACCTAATACATTTGAAACAGAGAAATACAAGATTTTTTGTGTCGTTAATAAATAGGCCCAGTTAAAACTCAAACTATTGTACGATTTTGTTTTTCCATTCATGAATTGCGTCTGGTTTGGATCATTGTACGGGCGTCCTGAACTGTAACTGTTGGTAAAACCTATTTGCGATTTCCAATCTGTAATAAAATACTTGGTTACGATCGACAAACTATGATTGGCGACAAAATTAGGAGTTGCCATGGTTGGAAAATTCTTGTATTGTCTTTCAGAATCTATATAGGAGTATGAAATCCAATATTCTAAGTTTTTATACAAATTGTTGTCTCTCCAAAATAAATCCAATCCTTTTGCATATCCTGAACCGTTATTATTAAAAACCGAATTGTATTGAATGTCTCTTGTATTGTATTGAACCAAATTGCTGTAATCTTTATAATAAGCCTCTGCCCTAAAAGTTTGTCCTGGTTTTGTAAATTGATAATTCAGGATATAATGTCTTGCTTTTTCACTCTCAAACTGATGGTATTTAGAATATTTAATATAATCAACCACGGGAGTCTGACTAAAGTCTCCATACGCAAATGAAAACTGACTGCTTTTAGAAATCTTATAAGCAAGTGAAGCTCTTGGTGCAATATTAGTTTCATTCAATAAACTATTATTCGAAAGTCTTAAACCTACTTTTGCTGCCAGATTTTTAGAGAACAGGATATCACCTTCTGTATAAAAAGCTGCGATATTAGAATCGTAACCATTTGCTGTTTTTATCGAAATATTATCATCAAAATTTTCATTGAATTTAGTAATGAAATAATCGGCTCCAAAAGACAATTTAAAATAATTAGAGAAATTTTTTCTTAACTTCAATTTCAGTTGTGCTGCATTTTCGTTACTATCGATATCATTGATATCATATTTGATTTTGTTGTTGCTGTAACCGTAACTAATTCCTGTGGTAAGTTGCCAGCCGGTTCCGAAATCTCCTTTGTAAGAGGCATTCAAATAAAAATTATTATTGTTTAAATCTGTTCGTATCGGATCAACGAAATTTACATTTTTTTGGTTTAAATCGAATTTTTCAGCATCAAAGGCAGCATACAATTTAAAAGTTCCTCTTTCAAAATGATAGCGATAAACAGCCTCGCCACCCAAAGATTGATAAGGATTATTCCAATCTAAATTTTGAGGAATTACAGCCTGATAAGGTGCCAGATTAACATAACTGGTATTAACGCTAAAAGAACTTTTTTTCCATTTTTGCGTATTCCCTACTCCTAAACCTACAGTCATTAAGGAAATATCTGTTTTATTCTGGTCTGGTTCATCTTGTGTATTCAGTAATAAAACACTAGACAAAGCTTCGCCATATTCTGCTGAATATCCTCCGGTCGAAAAAGCAATTCCGCTAAACAAAAAAGGCGAAAATCTGCTTCGGGTTGGCAAGTTGTTCGTTGTCGCTCCATAAGGTTGCGCTACACGAAGCCCATCAACAAAAGTCTGAGTTTCGCTGGCTTCACCACCACGAACAAACAAACGTCCGTCTTCGCCCACAGTTTGTGTACCGGGTAAAGTTTGCAAAGCTGCAATAATATTTCCGGCAGATCCGGCAGTTGTAACAATATCTAAAGGTTTTAAAACTGAAACTCTCGCTTTGTCACCAGATTCTAATGTTCCTGCGGTAATAACAACAGCATCAAGCGCATTTACGTTTTCTCTTAGTTTTATCGTTTGGTCTTTGAAATTCGTAATATCAATTTCTTTTTTGAAAGTTTCAAACAATAAAAAACTCACTACTAAAGTCTGATTTCCTGTTGTGGTAGTTTCAAAAGAAAAATCTCCTGTTTCAGAACTTGTCGCTCCGTCATAAGTTCCGTCTAAATAAATATTAGCACCCGGAACCGGTTTTCCTTTTTGATCTGTAACTTTGCCGGAAATGGTATTTTGAGCAAAAATAAATGCGGTAAAAAATAAAAAGGTAATTGTAAAAAGTAATTTGGTTGTCATGGTTTTCGATTTTGATACTGCAAATATATTTTAACAGTTTTTGTTAAAAAATATTAAATAACCCAATTGTAGAATTTCGAGGATGAGTTGTAAATGACTTATTTGTATCTTAGCTTTTAAGTTTTAAAAACTATCGATTATGTCAGAAAGCAAAAGAGTTTCAAATTTATATCAATCCATATATAATGGAAATCCGTGGCTGGAGGTTACTTTGGCACATACCTTAGAAAATGTAAGTGCAGAGCAGGCTTACCGAAAGATAAATCCAAATCTAAATACGATTTGGGAGATTGTCAATCATTTGATACAATGGCGAAGAAATATTTTAAGACGTGTTCTGGGAGAAACTGTAATTACTCCGGATCATAATTATTTTGTACCCATTCTGGATTCCTCTGAAGCAGCATGGGAACAATCTCTGCAAAGTCTGGCAAAATCTCAGGAATTGTGGAGTGCCTGTCTGAGTGATTTTAATGATGCTGATTTCGAGAAAATAGATCAAAACAATAATCATAATTTTTATGAAGATATTCACGGAATCATTCAGCATGATGTATATCATTTAGGGCAAATTGTTATTTTGAAAAAATTACTTTAAGGCATAAAAAATTGCCTAAAACATAAAAACAATTATGAAGACCGAAAAAGAAAAGATGATTGCAGGAGAATATTATCTTGCGGGCGATGCCGTTTTAGTAAAAGAACGCAGAAAAGCTAAAAACTTATTACACCGTTTGAACGTAACTGAATATCGTTTGACAAAAAAAGCAAAAGAAATTTTGGCCGAATTAATTCCAAATACAGGCAAGAGTTTTTATATCGAACCTCCCTTTCATTGCGATTATGGTTATAATATTTCTTGCGGTGACAATGTTTATTTTAATGTAAATTGTGTGGTTTTAGATTGCGCACCTGTACATATTGGATCTAATGTTTTTTTTGCTCCAAATGTTCAAATTTACACCGCAACTCATCCACTTGATGCCGAATTAAGAAAAACACTCGAAAGTGCCTTACCAATTTCTATTGGTGACGATTGCTGGATTGGCGGAAATTCTGTAATTTGTCCCGGTGTAACTATAGGAAAAGGGTGTGTTATTGGCGCAGGATCTGTTGTAACAAAAAACATTCCGGACAATTCATTAGCCGTAGGAAATCCGGCAAAAGTAATTCGAAAATTAAATCAGGAACCTGAATCAAAATAAACAATGCTTACCTTAAACAAAGTTCATCATATTGCCATCTTATGCTCTGATTATCAAAAATCTAAAACTTTTTATACCGAAGTTTTGGGTCTAACAATTATCAGGGAAATCTATCGGGAAGAACGCCAGTCCTATAAACTAGATTTGGCTTTAAACGGTACTTACATCGTCGAATTATTTTCGTTCCCCAATCCGCCACAGCGCCCTTCAAGACCTGAAGCCGTTGGTTTGCGTCATTTGGCTTTTGAAGTAATTAATCTGGAAGAAACAATAGCCTTTTTAAATACAAAAAAAATTGAATCTGAACCTATTAGAATTGATGAAACTACCCAAAAGCGATTTACATTTATTGCTGATCCCGATTTGTTGCCTATTGAGTTTTATGAGCGATAATTGTTTGCCACGAAGGCACTAAGACGCCAAGTTTTTTTTAAACTAAATGATTAAACGTCCAATTTGTCATAATGACATAAAATGAGAAAAACCTTCGCGACTTAATGCCTTTGCGGCAAAAACCAACTGAAAGAATTTTCCTGTTTTTATCAGTTTTAACACATTATATTGCGTTTTTTCTATAAAAAACCGAATTTGATTCTTAATTTTGTAATCCGCATAAAAAAAATGCAATTCCAAAAAATCCACATCTGATGAACAAAATGGCGAAAATCAAAAAAAATCATCAATTTATTGTCCTTCAAAAATTAGTTATTGTTTCTGTTTTAATTGGCTTTCTTTCTGCCTTTTTAGGAATCTCACTCAAAAAAATAACAGAATATTACGAAGAAATCTTTTTTCATGAAGTCTCCGTAAATCCAATTTTTTATATCATTTTCCCGGCTTTCGGATTATCTGTCATTTACTTTCTAAGGCAATACCTTTTTAAGAAAAAAGAAAACAAAGGAATCAAAGAGGTTTTTGAAAGCACAAAATCAACTTCAAAAAATTTACCCTCATACAAAATTCCATCACACTTTATAAACGGTTTATTGACTGTAGCTTTTGGAGGTTCGACAGGAATTGAGGTTTCGACCGTTGTTGCCACCGCGACCATTGGATCTGTTGCGCAACAAAAAGAAAATGTATTTCGAAAATACAAAACCGAACTTATTTGTGCTGGTGTTGCAGCAGGTGTTACAGCATTATTCAGTAGCCCGATTGCAGGAGTTTTATTTGCTCTCGAGGTAATTTCCAGAAAAGTTACCCGTGCTTTTGTCATTTCGAATATAATTGCAGTTTCTGTTGCTTATGGTTTACTTACTATTTTAAAAGAAGAACCGTTGTTTGCCGTTTCAATTACAACCTGGCATCTTAAGGCGATCCCGTATTTTATTCTTTTGGGTATCCTGGCAGGAATAAACTCGGTATATCTAACACGTTGCGTGTTATTTTTTAAATCTCAATTTGGTAAAATCGATACACATTACTATAAAATCTTAATTGGTTCAGTAGTTTTGAGCGTTTCCTTATTTGTTTTCCCGCAATTATATGGCGAAGGTTATCATGCTATAAAAGGGATTTTTGGTAGTCAAAATCAAATTCCGTTAACGCTCACACTGGCTTTTACTTTTATTGGGGTTTTACTTCTCAAACCAATTGTAACCTCAATAACATTAGCCTCTGGAGGCGATGGTGGTGTTTTTGCACCCAGCCTTTTTATTGGTGCTTTTTTAGGATTATTGTTGGCCTCATTTTTAAATACCTTTTTTCATGTAGATGTAATTCCGGTTAACTTTATGATTATCGGGATGGCAGCTGTTTTAAGTGCCAGTATTCATGCGCCTTTTACAGCCATATTTTTAGTTTGCGGACTTACCAATGATTATACCTTGTTTTTACCCATTTTGGTGGTTTGCTTAATCTCAAAATATACCGCAAAAATGATCTATCCTTATACTGTTTACTCTTATTCGCCAAGTTTGTTAAAATAAAAAAATGCAAGTTCAAAAAATAAAAAGAAGCTATAGAAAAACGCGTTACATCCTTTACAAAGAAACTCTAATAGATTTCAAAGAACATTTTTGGTCGTTTACAGGATCGTTTGTTGGTATTGGAATTTTGTCTTATCTGGAATCCATCCGCTTTTCGGGTAGCGATATTGTTTTTTTAATAGGTTCCTTTGGAGCCTCGAGCGTATTAGTTTACGGAATCATTCAAAGTCCGTTCTCGCAACCTCGTAATTTAATTGGCGGTCACGTAATTTCGGCCATTATTGGTGTTACCATCAACAAATTAATTCCGGATATTGTTTGGCTGTCCGCACCTTTGGCTGTTTCTCTTTCGATTATATTCATGCAAATTACCAAAACCCTTCATCCTCCCGGAGGAGCTACGGCGCTAATAGCGGTTACAGGTTCTGCTCAAATAAAAGATTTAGGATATATGTATGTGCTTTCTCCTGTTTTAGATGGTGTATTGATTCTATTTGTAACAGCAGTAATTTTCAATAATATGACTTCAAGTCGAAGTTATCCAAGCCATAGTACCTACCATAAACACTATCACAAAATCAGAAAACGACTGGTGGGAAAATGACAAAAAAATCTTTTCAACAAATCGCCCTTCACAATTCGTAAATCATTATTTATATTTTACCTTTGACCTCTCAATAAAAACAAAGATTATGGTTTATAAATTTAGAGTAATTCTAGACGCCGAAGAAGATATTTTTAGAGACATTGCTATTCTTGAAGACGATACTCTTGAGGATTTACACAATGCGATCTTCAACGCTTTTGGTTTTGACGGAATGGAAGTAGCTTCGTTTTATACCTGCGATGAAACTTGGAATCAGGAAGATGAAATTGCACTTTTTGATACTGGCGACGTTCCGGGAGAACAAAGAACCATGAGCGATTATAAATTATCGGATCTCTTAGACGAACAAAATACTAAAATTATATATGTGTATGATTTTATCAATATGTGGACATTCTTAGTAGAATTGGCTGCTATTGAAGATCAAATCGCAGGAGTTCCTTACCCGGAAACTCTATTCTCTCACGGAGAAATGCCCGACGAAGCCAGCGAAAAAAGCTTTGAAGCAGATATGCATGACGATATCTACGGCGAATTTGAAGATGATCTTGACGAAGACGATCTTGATATGTTTGAAGGAGACGACAGCTTTGAAGATTTTGGTTTTGAAGAGAATTGGAATTAGAGGAAAGGTTCAAAGGTTCTGAGTGGCAAAGGTTCAAAGCTTTTCTTTAAAACCTGTGGTTTAAAAATGTAATAATATTCTTATTTTTGTATTTACTTTTTTAAATGCAAAATTATGAACACTTTTCGAGACCTTTTAATCTGGCAAAAATCAATGAATCTGGTAACTGAAATTTACCAATTAACACATTCTTTTCCAAAAGAAGAAATTTATGGATTATCTTCACAAATCAGAAGAAGTTCAGTATCAATACCCAGTAATATTGCTGAAGGTTATGGCAGGGAAGGAAATAATGATTATTTAAGATTTTTAAATATTTCAATATCATCATTATTCGAGATGCAAACCCAACTTGAAATCTCATTCAATTTAAAATATTTAAACGAGAATCAATTTAATAAAATAAATGGAGAAAGCAGAGAAATAGAGCGTATGTTAAGTTCTTTTATCAGAAAAATAAAAGACAGAAAATAACCTTTGTTCCTTTGAGTCTCTGCAACTCTGAACCTAAAATATATGATCAACCTTTTCAACACCCACATCGAGACCCTTGCGATACACCGCGTAGGAAACAAAAGTAGAAACGAAGCTATTTTTTTATCGGAACAACCCTTTAATCTGAATGATGAAATTGTGCCTTTGATAAAAGAATACTTTTTTAAGCCTTTTAGAGAGAAAGAAGAAAACTATTATCAGTTTGCTCACGAAGTCGATTTGGATTATAACGACATGTTTAAATATGCGACGGAGATTTTTGACAATCCAAGTAACTTACAGGAGATTTCAAAAAGAATCACCACACATTTATTCGAGCAATCGAATCATCCGCACATCAAAAACGGAGAGGTTTATGTAACCTATTTAACCAATCTGAGTATTGACAATAATGTTGTTGATGCAATCGGAATTTTTAAAAGTGAGTTACAAGCTGACTTTTTACAATTTGAAGAAAAAAACAGCAATCTGGAAATGATCCTGCAACAAGGTATCAACCTGAGCAAATTAGACAAAGGTTGTTTGATTTTTAATTATAAAAAAGATGAAGGGTACAAAATACTAACAGTAGACAGCAACCGCTATGATGCCCGTTACTGGTTAGAGCACTTTTTATCTGTAGATGCTTTTGAAGATGAAAACTTCATCACAAAAAAATACTTAAAATTCTGTCAGAACTTCGCAAAAGATGTTGTTTTGCCGGCAGAAGACAAAAAAGAAGAAGTAATGTTTATGAACAGATCAGTGAACTATTTCGCTAAAAATGATCAGTTTGAAGAGCAAAATTTCTTAAACGAAGTATTAGACAATCCGGACTTAATTCCTGAATTCAAAAATTATAAAGTTGATAAGGGCGAAAAATACAGCATCGAAGATGTAACCTCATTCCCTATTGCTAATGCAGCAGTTTCTGACGCTAGAAAATCGATTAAAAACGTGATAAACCTGGACACTCACATTCAGATTAAAATGGATTTTATCAATCCTGAAAGTGCTGAAAAATTTGTTGAAAAAGGCTGGGATGAAGAAAAACAAATGTATTACTATCTGGTTTATTTCAATAAAGAAGAAAAAAGCTAGAAGTCATTCATTTTCTATACTTACTTAAAACAAAAAACGGCAACTACATCTGTAATTGCCGTTTTTTATTTTAAGAAACTACTCTTTAATATCATTATAATAATGAAAACAATGCTTTTAGGATATCATCATAAACTTGTTTATCTCTTTCGCCCGCACGTGCCAAAACGCGAATTCCGGAATAATTATTAAAAAGGAACCGGGCTAAAACTTTTGCACTGTTTGCTTTGGAAATCTGTCCTGAATCCTGTCCTTTTTGTACTGCTTTTGTAAAAACTTCTTCCATTATCACGGCATTATTTTTTACAATTTTTGCAATCTCTTCATCATGCATGGCCAGTTCTATAGAAGAATTTACCATAAAACATCCTTTTGTAATCCGGTCTTCCAAACTTTCTATAACAGCTTGCTTAAAGATATTGTGTAAAGTTTCCTTTATATTTTCAGAATGATCAAAAAGTTCCACAATCTGGTTTTGTGCATTCTTCTGGTACCGCTGCAAAGACTGAGAAAAAAGTTTTTGTTTGTCTCCAAAGGTATCATACAGACTAGAACGGCTCAACCCTAAATGTGTTACTAAATCCTGAGCCGAAGTTCCGTTGTAACCTTTGTGCCAAAAAATTTCGATAGCTTTATCTAAAGCCTGATCTTCATTAAATTCTTTTGTTCTAGCCATGACTTCAATATTGAATTATTTTACAAAGATACTAAAACGGAACATTTGTTCCTGAATTTTAGCAAAAAATTATAGTACTGTATTTACTGTAAGTCCACCGTCGACAACAATTTCTGATCCTGTAATGAATGAAGCATCATCTGAAGCAAGGAAACTAATTGTTTTTGCAACCTCTACAGCTTGCCCAAAACGTTTCAATAAAATCTTTTGTCCCAAAGCAGCTCCTAAACCTTCTACTTCTTCTTTTTCTAAACCTACTTTTCCATACAAAGGTGTTTCAATTGGACCAGGAGAAACTGCATTTACTCTGATCTTTCTTGGTGCTAATTCTGCAGCAAATATTCTGTTTAGTGATAAAACTGCTGCTTTACTTGCTCCATATACGCTTGAACCGGGCATTCCTAATTGTGCATTTACAGAAGTATTAAAGATGATTGAACCACCATCGTTTAAAATTGGTAATACTTTTTGAACTGTAAAATAAACTCCTTTTACATTCACATTCATAATACTGTCATAATGCTCTTCTGAAGCTGATTCTACCGGAGCAAAAGCTGCAATTCCTGCATTTAAAAACAGAATGTCTACTTTTCCAAATTGAGATTTAACTTGGTCTACCAGGTTATCGATCGATTTTAAATCAGATTGGTCTGCTACAATTCCGGTAACATTTAATTCCGTTTCGGCTTTTGCCAAAGCTTCTTTGTTTCTGCCTGTTACAATTACTTTTGCTCCTTTTGCAGTTAATTCAGCCGCTGCTGCATAACCAATTCCGCTATTTCCACCGGTTACAATTGCTACTTTGTTTTCTAAATTTTTCATTTTTATTTCTTTTAAAATTATTGATTATTCATTTATTACGGTACAAAGATATAATAACGGAACGATCGTTCCATTATTATTGAAGTTAATATTTTGTTAAAATGATATTTACCCCTAAAAACACTGATTTACAGCAACTAAAATCTATAAGACTATAAACGAAACAAATAATAAAATGGCAAACATTCTTAATTTATGCTTAATTTTGTGGTTTAAAAACAAAAAGTATGGATATTCATTTATACAAAGAAAGTCCCTTTACCACTATCATCTCATTTCATAAACTAATAGAATCTTTTGAAGAAATTGCTTTATCAAATGTTGATTATCGGGCAAACTACGCCAAAGCCATATTAAAACAAATAGAACCAATTCCTGAATTCAGGACTGGTATCCAGGATTTCTCTATCATTAAAAACAATGAAGCTTTAATCAAAAATTTACTGGCTGATTTATTTCCTACGGCATTAACTCAAAATGAAATAAAAGCAGTTACGATTCCTTTTCAAAATATATCATTCAATTATACAGATCGTTTCAAGAAAATTTTGCGCAATGCAGGAGATGAATTTAATATGGAAATTCGTGATTTTGATGATCACCAGTTCTATGTCAACAACTGTTGCCTTATTTTAGGGGTTTATTATAAGCAGAAAATAGATTTTAATAAACCTTTTTTCTATGATATTCCGGATGAAGACGGAGTCGAGAAACATTATCGCATTTTGTATAATGCTGATTTTATGGAAATAATTCCAACAGAAAACGCTTTAGACCTTACTCAGGACGACATTGATTTATTGATGGATAATTACGGTGATATAGAGCTTTGGAAATCAAAATTCCCTCAAGGGAGCTGGATATTAAAAGGTTTTGGAATTGTTTCTTTATTTGATGCAACGACAGAAAGTGCCATTTCAAATTTAAAAAGTAATTTGCTTAAACCGGATGCAAAAACAGTTGCAACGGATGATATTGTAACAAACATTTTTAAATCAATCTTTAAGATTCCGGATCTAAAAGTAGGTTTTATCATTTATAATCCGGAAGAAGAAAAATTTATCAGACCTGTTAAATTTGATAACCAACTTCAAAGCTTCTTACTTTCTAAAGAGCAGGAAGTCGATTGTAAAAATGCTTTTTTTGGCTGTTCATTTGAAAATTTACTGGATAACAAAGAACCTTTTGTGATTTCGAATGTAAAAAAATTCATTGAAGGATCGTCCAACAAAAGACTTGGAGAACATTTGCTAAAACAAGGCATTCAAAGTTGCGTTTTTGCCCCTGTTATTAAAGACGGGCATTTATTGGGCGTTGTTGAGTTAGTTTCTACAAATCCTCGTGATCTGAATAGTGTGAATGCTACTAAGCTTGAGCTGGTTCTGCCGTATCTTACAGATACAATTGATCGCTATAATACAGATATGCAACACCAGATTGCCGCAATTATTCAGCGGGAATACACTACAATTCACCCAAGTGTATATTGGAAATTTAAGAAAGAATCGCAAAATTATTTCCAAAATTCCGGTCATACGAAGGATTATATTTTTAAAGAAATTGTGTTTAAAAACGTATATCCGTTATACGGACAAATTGATATAAAAGGTTCGTCTGAGCACCGAAACGAAACGGTAAAAAGGGATCTTAAAAATCAACTAACGGCGATCTTAAAGATTTTCGAATCCCAGAAAACAACTACTAATCTGGTCCTGTTAGAACAAAGAAAATTTGAGTTAGAATCGTTTCGTGACGAGTTGGATTCTCCTTTAAAAGCTGATACAGAACAGCAGATTCAGCGTTATATCGAAGAAGAAATTCATCCTCTTTTAAAGAATACAAAAGGAAGTGAGAAGAATGAAAAACTGGAACGTTTGTATTTTGAAAGTCTGGACGAAAAAACAGGCTCTTTTTATCAGGAAAGAAAGAAATTTGATAATGCAATGTCTATTATCAATAAACGATTAGCCTCTGTACTGGATAAAAAACAAATCGAAGCCCAACAAATTTATCCTCATTATTATGAGCGTTTTAAAACAGATGGTGTCGAGCATAATTTGTATATAGGGGCATCTATTGCGCCAACGAGACCTTTTGATAGTATGTATTTGCACAATTTGCGTTTGTGGCAATTGCAAACCTTGTGCGAGATGGAACTGGAACACCATCAACTTAAAGAATCTTTGCCTTATGAACTGGATGTAACATCATTGATTTTGGTCTTTAGTTCGCCGCTTTCTATTCGTTTTAGAATGGATGAAAAACGTTTTGATGTTGACGGCACTTATAATGCCAGATATGAAGTGGTTAAAAAACGTATCGACAAATCGAATATAAAAGGTACAAAAGAGAGAATTACAGAGAAAGAAAAAATTACGATCGTCTACTCTCAAAACAGCGAAGAAGCTGAATATTTAAAATACATCAAATACTTGCAACACAAGAAAATCTTAGAACCTTCGATTGAACAATTTGAGGTCGAAGATCTTCAGGGTGTTTCAGGTTTAAGAGCGATTCGTGTTAAGGTTATCAATAATAATGCGAATCCGGTAGCACAAAAAATTACGTACCAGGATTTATTAGATGAGCTCAACTAATTTTAGTTGAGCTTAAATCGATTTAAAAGCAATTACAAACGCTATAACCGTAATGATAATTCCGATCATAAAAAAGTTATAGGCAATTCGTAACAGGTTGTATTTACGTTGCAAAACCAAACCCAGATAGTATAAATCTTTGATCATGGTCGAGTACAGATAATCGCGATCCTTCATCATTTCGTTCATTGCCCAATCATATTCTTCAAGTGGCATTTTATAGAAATTTCCAAAAAACAGTAAATTTATTTTTTTTGCCTCTATATCTTCACGTGTAAAAACTCCTGTAGTCACTTTTGGTCTGGTCGAAAGAATCGCAAAGATGATAGTAACAACACTAGAAATCAACATTATAAAGGTAGGGATTACTAAATGTGCATTTTTAGGACTGTCTAATTTGGGAATAATCGACGAAAGTGCAATCGAAATAATGATCGCATTTACAGACAATAAAATATTGGCTTTACTATCCGCAATTCCGCTTAAGCGCGTATGATTTCCTAACGTAACACGAAATAAAGTATCGACACCACGATCCGGTTTTTCGATTTTATCTTTGTTTTTATTTTCTTTCTCTATTTTATCGGCTTCTTTTTTTTGTTGCTTATCGATTTTCTTTTGCACAGCAAGTAGGTTTTTCTCTTTTAGCGGCTGCCATTTTTTAAGGGCATAATCTGTATAAAATCGATGTTTGTTCCTTAAAAAGTTCAAATTCTCCTTTGCCCATTCGGCGTTCGAGAAATCCAAATTCCAGGTGTTCTTTAGTTCGATACGCAATAATTCGCAAGTCGTTGTATATTCTGCTCCCATAAGGTGAGCAAAATCAGCATCTTTAATAATTTTTTCTAAATGAGTTTTAGGAATGTACTCTTTTACGGTAGCCAAAATCAAGCTTGAAACAGTTGCTATAAATTCGTCTGATTGTTCTTTTTCTTTTAAAAAAGCTGTAGCAATTTTCACACTTTTTTCTTCGTGATTTTCATAACCTTCTATATAACCCGTATCATGAAACCAAGCGGCAACAATAAGCTGTTCTTTATCATCTCCTTTAACATCTTCCTTTTTACAGAGCTCTTTTACCGCATTTACTACCGTTAAAGTATGGTTAAAATTATGATAAGAATATAAATTAGAAAGTTTATCTTTGAGTAAATTACTGACGAAATCTTCGGATTGTTCTATTAAATTCATAGAGAATATTTTTACACCACTAAATTATGAAATTGTTTTTGGATAATCATTTTATTACTAAAATTAAAACGTACTCTTTAGCAATAGTTATTTTGCTGCTGGTTTATTCCTGTGCCACTCACAAAGCGCAATATGGCAAAAATGTTAGTGCCAACGAAACGGAAAACGCAACAGATACCATAAAAATTGCACACACTATCTATTTAGTTGGTGATGCCGGAAACGCAGATGAGGAACAGGCACAGCAAACATTAGAATTATTACACCAAAAATTAAAGAAATCGAATAAAAAGGCAACTTTACTTTTTTTGGGAGATAATATTTATCCGAAGGGATATCCAAGTGATGACAATGCTGCAGAGAAAGCTTTGGCTGAAACCAAACTAACGAATCAATTAAAATTAACGAAAGGTTTTAAAGGAAAAACAATTGTTATTCCCGGAAATCATGATTGGTATAATGGTATAAAAGGTCTGGAACGTCAGGCTGACTTTGTCACTAAATATCTTAATGATAAAAAAGCTTTTTTACCCAGAAAAAGTTGTGCCATAGAAGATGTGAAAATTGACAGTACCACAACCCTAATTACTGTTGATAGCGAATGGTTCCTGGAAGACTGGGATAATCACCCTACCATAAACGACAATTGCGACATTAAAACGAGAGAAGATTTCTTTGACGAACTGGAAAATCTTTTAAATAAAAATCAGGAAAAAACTGTTATTCTTGCAATTCATCATCCTTTGATGAGTAACGGAACTCACGGTGGACAGTTTTCGTTGGAAAAACAATTATTCCCTTTAGAACAGAAAATACCTTTGCCTGTAATTGGTTCTTTTATCAATTTATTGCGAAAAACATCCGGCGTAAGCCCGCAGGATATTCAAAACAAACAATATACTATTTATGCAAAGCGTATTAAAACACTTTTGCAAAAACAGAAAAATGTAATTGTAGTTTCCGGGCATGACCATAATTTGCAATACGTGAATAAAGAGAATATCAAGCAAATTATAAGTGGTGCAGGATCAAAGTCTGAAGCCGCCAGAGCAATTAATCCAACCGAATTTTCGTATGGAGGAAATGGGTATGCAACATTAACAATTTTTAAAAGCGGGGATACAAAAGTTTCATTTTTTGGAAATGAAAATAACAAGGAAAAACTACTTTTTGAGCATGAAATTATAAAAGCCAAAGAAATTAACTGGGCTGCAACTGTAGACAATAAATTCCCTGCAACTGTTACTACATCAATCTATTCTGAAAAAATGACCCAGAAAAGTTTGGTTCATAAATTTTTATTTGGCAATCATTACAGAAAATATTATAGTTTGCCTATTGAAGCCAGGACAGCAACTTTAGACACCTTAATGGGTGGTCTAAAACCTATTCGTGAAGGTGGCGGACATCAATCTGTATCGTTAAGAATGTCAGATCCTAAAGGTAGAGAATATGTACTTCGTGCCTTGAAAAAAAGTGCCACAGTATTTTTGCAATCTGTTGCTTTTAAAGATCAATATGTTGTAAATGATTTTGAAGATACGTATGCTGAAAACTTTTTATTAGACTTTTATACCACTTCGCACCCTTATACTCCTTTTGTAATTGGAGATATGGCAGACAAAATTGGTCTTGCTCACACAAATCCTGTTTTATACTATATTCCGAAACAAAATGGTCTTAAAGAATTTAATTCAAATTTTGGAGACCAATTGTATATGGTCGAAGAAAGGCCGGCTGATAATCATTTGGATGGCAAAAATTTTGGAAATCCAACCAATATTATCAGTACCGAAGACATGATGAAAAATCTTCATAAGGACGAAAAATATGCTGTTGACCAAAATGAATATATAAAAGCACGTTTATTTGATATGCTTATTGGCGACTGGGACAGACATAGCGATCAATGGCGTTGGGCAGAACACAAAAAAGATGGCAAAGTTACTTACATTCCTATTCCCCGTGATCGCGATCAGGCTTTTTCGAAATACGACGGAACATTACTTTCGCTCTTGATGAATATTCCTGCATTGCGCCACATGCGTAGTTTTAAAAATGAAATTGATAATGTAAAATGGATCAACAGAGAACCTTACCCAATGGATTTGGCTTTCTTAAAAACGACAGAAGAAAAAGACTGGTTGGCTCAGGCTAAATACATACAGGAAAATTTATCCGATACAGATATTGATAATGCTTTTAAAGGCTTACCAAAAGAAGTGCAGGATGAAACGATTGAAGACATCAAGCGAAAATTAAAAAACAGAAAAAAGGAACTTCAAAAATATGCCTCAAGATACTTTGATGTTTTAAGCCATACGGTAATGATTGCAGGAACAGATAAAAAAGATAAGTTTATCATCAATCATAATGCGAAAAAAAGCATCGAAATTCAGGTATTAAGAGTTAAAAAAGAAGGTGATGAACTTGTTTACACTAAAAAAATAAGTGATTCGAAAACTAAAAATCTCTGGATTTATGGTCTAGATGACAATGATGTTTTTCAGGTAACAGGCAATCAGAAATCGAAAATAAAAATTCGTCTTATTGGTGGTCAAAATAATGACACTTATAACATCGAAAACGGGAAAAGAGTTATTGTTTACGATTTCAAATCAAAAGAAAATACTTATAATCTGGATTCTAAAACAAGAACAGAATTAACGGATGATTATGATGTAAACCTATATAATTATGAAAAACCGAAATACAATGTTGTATCAGGACTCCCAAACATAGGTTTTAATCCTGATGACGGTGTAAAAGTAGGTGTTAATTTAAACTATACGGTAAACAATTTCAAACAGAATCCTTATACACAAAGACATGTTTTAAATGCGTTCTATTACTTTGCGACCGGTGGTTTAGAGTTTAACTATGTGGCACATTTTCCGGGGTTACTGGGTAAATGGGTTATTGATGTAGAATCGCAATATACGACGCCAAATTTTGCCATAAATTATTTTGGGTACGGAAATGAAACCGCAAATAATACGGATGCGTTTGGAATGGATTATAACCGTGTTCGTATTCAAAAATTTAATGTTGCCGGAGCAATTAGGCATGTAGGGCGTTATGGGAGCGAATTTAGTTTCCAGCCTATGTTGCAACAAATGAGGGTCGAAGAAACTGCCAATCGATTTATTGATTTACCCAATATTATAAATCCTACTGTTTTTGACAGTCAGGTTTATGGTGGGGCTAAGCTTAAATATCTTTTTAAGAATGCAGATTTTGCCGCAAAACCTACATTAGGAATTGCTTTTATGGCTTCTCTAACCTGGATGACAAACCTGAATGACACGAAACAAAACTTTCCGACTATCGAAAGTTTACTGGGTTTTACTCATAAAATTGATCATAACGGAAAATTGGTATTAGCAACTCTGTTTAAAGGAAAAGCAATCCTGAACAATAATTACGAATTTTATCAAGGTGCTACTTTGGGTGGCGATACTGATTTGCGTGGTTATAGAAATGAGCGTTTTCTGGGAAGTTCGTACTTCTCTCAAAGCAGTGATTTACGTTTAACCATTGGTAAAATACAAAAAACAATTGCTCCTTTGACTTACGGAATCTTAGGTGGTTTTGATTATGGCAGAATCTGGCTTGATGGCGAAAGTTCTAAAAAATGGCATCAGGATTATGGTGGTGGACTTTGGCTGAATGCTATCAATGTTCTAACAGCCAGAATCTCTTATTTTAAATCTCCTGATGAAGAAGGAAGGGTAATTTTTGGAGCTGCTTATAGTTTTTAGAAAAAGGTCCCGAGGTACTAAGTTCCTGAGATTCTAAGTTTTTTTTGCCACGAATTTCACAAATTTACACGAATTATTAATTGGTATAAATTTGTGAAATTCGTGGCAACCTTTTTTGAAGTCTTAGTTACTTAGCAACTCAGTACCTTTTTTTACTTTAGTTTAAACTCATAAACCTTACCTCCTATTGCTTTGTTTGTTTTTTCGTCGGCAATTAGTAACGTATTATTATCTTTAAAAACGATGGCTTCTTTTTGAGAAAAGTGATTTAACATAATTTCGGTTTGAGAGCCTTTATTAAACAAATCGCCTTTATATCCTTTAAACAAAACTATTTTATCGTGGCTTAGTAAAACTACTTTTTTACCATCCGGACTTATCGTTGCTCCGGTTAGCACACAATGATTGTAGTTATTGCAGGTTTTAAATTCTCCAATTTTAGTTGCTTTTTGGGTTCCGGGCGCATTTAATATTTTATAAATAAATGCTGTGCCGTCAAAGTTTTTGCTTCTGTTTTTCGTAAACAGGTAAAAGTAATTTCCGTGTTCAAAAAAACCTTCTACATCATAAAACAATTCCTTTTTTTTGGGTGGAAATTCTGTTTGTTCCGGATATGAAAATGATATTTTATACTCGGCTACAGCCAGATCTTTATTCAATTGGTTTTTATTAACCTTATAAATACACAAATCTTTACGCTCATTATCGTTGTTTCCAAAATCCCCAATATAGATATTTCCACTTTTATCCTTGGTAATATCTTCCCAATCTACGTTTGTAGCATTTGTAATTGTAATTGTTTTGGTCAGTTTTCCTTGTGCGTTTATGGCATAAATTGCATTTTTGTTTCCGCTGTCTTCTAAAGTATATATCAGGTTGGTTTCTGGAAAATAAGTAATTCCGGAAACCTCTTTTAACTTTTTGGGAAGTGAATAAAGAGTCTTAAAATCAGTATTTGATTGTTCCTGACAAGCCAATAAAGCAATAGAAACGCCTAGTAAAAAAAACTTTTTCATAAGATTATTTTTTTATTTTTTTAGCCGCACATTAAATGATTAAAAATGATTTTATCAAAGTTAAATTCTTAAAAAAGAAATCTCTTTAATCTGTGCAATCTGTGGCTAAAAACTAGATTAAATTTGTGTTTTTAAAGTTGCGTGTTATAAATTCAAATGCCGCAAACATGATATGTCCCATCGATCTGGCATTTTTAAACTTCATATCATTTGTATAACGGTACAATTCCATTTTTAGTTGATTTAAATGTTCTTCTGTCGAAATGGTATCATGACACATTATATTCAATAACTTTTTAATTCTGTTTTCGGCAGAATGTATACGCTTAGCCAAAATTGCCCTTTCTTCATCTTTATACTGGATAATAGACCTATCTTCTAATTTTTCCTTAATCAATTGAATCATCGGGTAGTTTTCTTTGAAAAACTGTGGTCGATAAACTTTAAAATTCCCTTCGTAACATTGTTGGTCAAAATCTATTGGTCGTATTTTATAAACCACCTGATCAAAATCATGAATAGGCACAATTACATAATTATAAGCGCGCATATCGCCCAAAAGTCTGATCATGCAGCGCTCATTAAATTTTACGAACTCTTTTGCAATTTGAGATTTTTCTGTCTCGGTACAATTATGCAACAAAGTATCCATAAAAACATCACCAGGAATCCCTATAATATGTTCTTCGATCAAAGTGTCTTTATAGACCAGAAAGTTAATCTTATCCGGCGAAAGAATATCTTCCAATTCCAATCCGTAGATTCGCGAAGCATCTGCTTTTTTAATATAAAAATGAACGTAGTTATCATTGAGGATATTACGGACTTTGATTCGAAAAGGTTTCGAGTTTCCAAAAGTACAATAGTCAATTGCATCAACATTTAGAAACTGAATAATCTCGCTATTTCCATCAGAGTGCAAAAGCGAATAGATTTTTTTTAGGTTTAGGTCGATTTCATTCCTTTCAAATTCGCCATAATAAACCCTAATCCATAAAGTATCGGTTTCATTTTTATCATATACATTTACAGAACCTGAAAACCGTAATAAATCATCATAGAACACAGATACTTTTGAGATACGCTCATATCGCTCCAGATAGCTCAAAAGGGAGGGTAATAAAGGGTACGATGGTTTTTTTAAAACCATTAAAGGTTCGCTCATTTTGAATATCTTTAGTACAAATTTACATTAAATAAAATTTAACGTAACAATAAACAAGTTGAATCGTCATACTAAAAACTAAAACCGAATAAATTTGGAAACCATACTTACTATTGAAAATCTTCACAAAAGATACGGGCGAATTCAAGCCTTAAAAAATGTTTCTTTTGAAATACAAAAAGGCCGTGTTTATGGCATTTTAGGTCCTAACGGAAGCGGAAAATCGACTACTTTAGGCATTGTCCTCAATGTTGTAAACCGTACATCAGGAAACTACAGCTGGTTTGGAGGAAAAGTTCAGACTCATGAAGCCTTAAAAAAAGTTGGTGCAATCATAGAACGTCCTAACTTTTACCCGTACATGACGGCTGAAGAAAACCTGAAACTGGTGTGTAAAATAAAAAGCATCAATTATTCTAAAATCAACGAAAAACTTGATTTAGTAGGCTTAACCGAAAGAAAAGACAGCAAGTTCAGCACTTTTTCATTAGGGATGAAACAACGTTTGGCTATTGCTTCGGCACTTTTAAACGATCCTGAAATTTTAATTTTAGATGAGCCTACCAACGGTTTAGATCCACAGGGAATTCATCAAATTCGAGATATTATCAGAAAAATTGCTTCACAGGGAACGACTATTCTTTTGGCATCGCACCTGTTAGATGAAGTCGAAAAAGTCTGTTCGCATGTCATTGTTTTACGCAAAGGCGAAATTCTTTATTCCGGTTCAGTAGATGCTATGTCTGCAAATGAAGGCTTTTTTGAAGTTATGGCAGATGACAATGCAATACTAAAAAATGTTCTGGCAGGACATTCGGCAATAGAAAGAATTTCTGAAGAAGATGGCAAAATTTTGGTTTACTTAAAATCAGATCTATCGGCATCAGAACTAAATCAGTTTTTATTTTCTAAGAACATTACGTTAAGTCATTTAGTAAAACGTAAAAACAGTTTAGAAGCTCAATTTTTAGAATTAACCAAAAACGCCACTACCCAAAACAACTAAACCATGAACAGACTTATAGCTATAGAATTGCAAAAAATCTGGAAAAACAAAGCCAGTCGTGTCCTTACTTTAACCTACTTTATTTTACTTTCTTTCATTGCATTAATTGCTTCGATAAAATTTGATGTAGGAGTATTTAAATTTCATCTCGCCGAAATGGGTATTTTCAATTTCCCTTATATCTGGCATTTTAATACTTATGTTGCTGCCTGGCTTAAATTCTTTCTGGCAATAGTAATCGTTTCCATGATGGCAAACGAATATAGTTATGGCACATTAAAACAAAATTTAATAGACGGCTTAAGCAAAAAAGAATTTATCCTGTCCAAATTCTTAACGGTTGTGCTGTTCTCTTTATGCTCTACTATTTTTGTTTTTGTAATGACTTTACTTTTAGGCTACTCTTTTTCGTCTTATACAGAGCTCGATGTTGTCTTTATGGATCTCGACTATCTTTTGGCATTTTTTATAAAATTAACAGGGTTCTTTTCTTTCTGTTTATTTTTAGGCATTTTGGTAAAACGTTCTGCTTTTGCACTTGGATTTCTTTTGGTATGGAGCATTTTTGAAGGCATTCTAAAAGGAATATTGGTCTTTAAAATTTTTCCAAATAGCAATACCGGCAGTTATATTACACAATTTTTCCCTTTAGAGGCAATGTCAAATTTAATCATTGAACCTTTTACAAGACTATCGGTTATAAAAAGTATCGGTACTCAAATAGGCGTTGAAAACACTAAAGATTATGGTGTACATTACCTGTCTATTCTTATCGTTTTAGTCTGGACATTTTTGTTTATATACTTTTCTTACAAACTATTAAAAAATAGAGATTTATAGTATATTTGTTGGACTATGAATTATTGTAAAGTTTTTTTGTTTGTCATATTAATGTGTTCCGTATCTGCAAAGATGAGGGCACAAAATATTGCTGTAGATGCCTCTAAAACACCCGAAGAGTTAGTCAAAAACATTTTAATAAACAGTTCCTGTATCGACATAGGAACTGTTAAGGCATCTGGAAACCCTGCTAATACAGGACAGAGTTATGCTTATTTTAATTCCGGAACAAGTAGTTTTCCGTTTTCGGGTGGTATCGTTTTAAGTACAGCCCCAAGCAAACATGCTCAGGGTCCTTATGACCAAACAAACTCTGAAGGATATTCTAATAGCAAATGGTTGGGCGATACTGATTTAAATAAGGCATTAAATAATAGCGAAAGTACTCAGGCAACTGTTTTAGAGTTTGATTTTGTAGCCTTGACAAACTCTATTAGTTTTAACTACATTTTTGCTTCTAATGAATATCAAACTTATTTTCCTTGTGACTTCTCTGATGGATTTGCTTTTTTAATAAAAGAAGCAAATACCACAGACGAGTATAAAAACTTAGCTGTTTTACCCAATACAAATACACCTGTTGCATCGACTACGGTACATAGTCTGATTAGTCCGGTCATAGTAAATGGCGTTACAATTCAATGCCCTGCTATAAATGAGGAATTTTTTGAGGGTTATAATACAAAGAACAGCCCCATAAATTATGCAGGACAAACTGTGGTAATGAACGCTCATACTCAGGTAATTCCAAATAAAACCTATCATCTAAAATTGGTCATTGCAGATGATCAAACAGGGCAATACAACTCGGCTGTTTTTATAGAAGCCGGAAGTTTTGTATCTACAATAAATTTTGGGGCAGATAAAACGATTGCTAATAATAATCCTGCCTGTTTTGGAGAAACCGTAACGCTGGATACACAATTAAGCAATGCGCAATATAGTTTTAAATGGTTTAAGCAGGACGCCTCTAATAATTATGTCGAAATAACGCCTTTACAAACCGGCGCTACTTATAATGTTACAGCGACAGGAAATTATAAAGTCGAAGCAACATTAATTGGTACAACGTGTGTATCGACAGGACAAATTAAAATTGAATATGCCGGAGAAATCCTCTCTACCAATACTTCTTTATTACAATGTGATGATGATACAGATGGTATTACAGTTTTTAATTTGACAAAAGTAGATAATATTATAAAAAACAATGTTTCATCTACATTAAACAAAGGATATTATGAATCGTTGACTGATGCCCAAGCAAAAACAAATCCTATTTTAAATCCTGAAAAATATACTAATAAAACTTCTGGGCAAATTGTTTATGCCAGAATTGAAAATCAATACGGATGTGTAAAAACGGTCGAAGTAACCTTAAAGGTTTCAAATGCAAAAATTGCAGACCAAAATCCAATTGCAACTTGTGATGGAGACGATAAGCAGGATGGCTTTTATCAATTTGATCTAAGTGCTGCAGTATCTCCACAACTTGCAACAGGATTACCTGCCGGGCTGGTTTTTACGTATTATCTAAATGCCAATGACGCTTTGAATGATGCCAATGCAGTACCCAATATCTTTAAAAACACAACCCCTTTTAGCCAAATTATTTATGCCAAAGCTACCAATGGAGCTGATTGTTTTGATATAACACCAATTACTCTTGTTGTAAATACTTTTGATCCTCCTAATTTCGAAGACGAACAAGAATATTTATGCAAAGGTGATCAAATTAGTTTAAGTGTTGCTACGGGTTTTGCAGGTTATGTATGGAATACAGGAGGTACAGATAATGCTATAACAGTAAATTCAGCAGGAGATTATGCAGTAAAGGTAAAAGATGCAAACGGCTGCGAAAAAACGAAAAAATTTAAAGTGGTTTTATCTGAACCTGCTTTGATAACAGATGCTGTTGTAAAAGATTTTTCCGGAATAGACAATTCGGTTTTAATAAAATATTCCGGAGTTGGAAACTATGAATTTTCACTAAACGGAGAAACATTTCAGGACAATCCTTTATTTTCTGGTGTAAAAGCAGGAATATATAATGCAATTGCCAGAGATAAAAATGGTTGTGGATTATCTAATTCCTTTCTTTTATATGTTTTAGATTACCCTAGATTTTTTACACCTAACGGAGATGGATTCAATGATTTATGGTTTATTGAAAACATTGACCAACTTCCGGATTATAAGGTCTCTATTTTTGATCGTTACGGAAAATTACTAAAACAAATGGATCAGAACAGCACAGGATGGAATGGTGTTTTTAACAGTCAGCAATTACCCGCAGATGATTATTGGTTTACGCTGCAATTTGTAAATGGCAGAACTGTAAAAGGTCATTTTAGCTTAAAAAGATAATCAATAAAACAATCTTCTTTACGTTTTAAATTCCAACACAAACTAACTTCTTTTAATCCTATCGAGAAGTTTTAATTTCTAAAAAGGCATAAAAAAAATCCCAAACTCCGGAAGGAATTTGGGATTTTTTAGTATTTATTTTCTTGAAAGAATTAGATTTTAAATCTTTTTCTATCAGTTTCTGTCAAATAAATTTTTCTCAAACGAATAGATTTTGGAGTTACCTCTACATATTCATCTTTTTGAATGTACTCTAAAGCTTCCTCTAATGAGAAAATAATTGGAGGGATGATTCTTGCTTTCTCATCATTTCCAGAAGAACGAACGTTAGATTGTTTTTTCTCTTTAGTTACGTTTACACACATATCATCACCACGAGAGTTTTCTCCAATAACCTGACCTTCGTAAATTTCAGCATTTGGTTCAACAAAAAACTTACCACGATCTTGCAATTTATCGATAGAATAAGGAATCGCTTTTCCTTTTTCCATAGAGATCAATGAACCTTTGTTACGACCGGCAATTTCTCCTTTGTAAGGCTCATATCCAATAAAACGGTGCGCCATAATAGCCTCACCAGCTGTTGCAGTAAGCAATTGGTTACGCAATCCAATAATTCCACGTGATGGAATATTAAATTTTACAATCATACGCTCCCCTTTAGTTTCCATGCTTAGCATTTCACCTTTACGCATCGTAACGAACTCAACCGCTCTACCTGAAAGTGATTCTGGTAAATCGATTGTTAATTCCTCAATTGGCTCACATTTTTTACCATCAATTTCTTTAATGATAACTTGTGGCTGACCAATTTGTAATTCATATCCTTCTCTTCTCATTGTTTCAATAAGAACAGATAAGTGAAGTACTCCACGACCAAAAACCATGAATTTATCAGCAGAATCAGTTTCACCTAACTTCATTGCTAAGTTTTTCTCTAATTCTTTTGTCAATCTTTCTCTAATATGACGAGAAGTTACAAATTTACCCTCTTTACCAAAGAAAGGAGAGTCATTAATTGTAAACAACATACTCATTGTAGGCTCATCGATATCAATCGTTTTCAGACCTTCCGGATTTTCAAAATCAGCAATAGTATCACCAATTTCAAAACCTTCAACTCCAATGATTGCACAAATATCTCCTGCAATAACCTCTTGTACTTTTTTACGACCAAGTCCTTCAAAAGTATGAAGTTCTTTGATACGGGATTTAGATACCGTACCGTCTCTTTTTACTAATGAGATTGGCATACCTTCTTTAAGAACTCCTCTTTCAAGACGACCAATAGCGATACGACCTGTAAAGGCAGAGAAATCTAAAGAGGTAATCAGCATTTGTGGTGTTCCTTCAGAAACTTTAGGAGCCGGTACATTTTCAACAACCATATCCAATAATGCTTCAACATTATCAGTTACGTTTTCCCAATGATCAGACATCCAGTTATTTTTTGCAGAACCATAAACTGTTGGAAAATCCAACTGCCATTCTTCAGCACCTAATTCAAACATTAAGTCAAAAACTTTCTCATGAACTTCTTCAGGAGTACAGTTTTCCTTATCAACTTTATTGATAACTACACAAGGTTTTAAACCAAGGTCAATCGCTTTTTGCAATACAAAACGCGTTTGTGGCATTGGACCTTCAAAAGCATCAACTAGCAAACATACACCATCGGCCATGTTTAATACACGTTCTACTTCACCACCAAAATCGGCGTGGCCAGGAGTATCGATAATATTGATTTTTGTTCCTTTATATTGAACTGAAACGTTTTTTGAAGTAATAGTAATACCTCTCTCACGCTCTAAATCGTTATTATCAAGAATTAAATCACCTGTGTTTTCGTTGTCACGAAATAATTGACAGTGATACATAATTTTATCAACCAAAGTGGTTTTACCGTGATCGACGTGGGCAATAATTGCAATGTTTCTAATAGATTCCATCTGAGATTTTTAATGGGTGCAAAGGTACACTTTATTTTGATATAAAAAACGTTTCTGCGATAGTTTGCGTATAGACAAGTAATTAGTTCGTTAAAACAACGTAAATTTTACCTCCAAAATGAACTTTGCTTGTTGTTTAGTTATTGTTAATTTAACTATATTTGAGTAATGAAAAGTAAAACTCTCCAAATTACTCTAATTTACGTTATCATATCGCTAATTATGGCAGCAGTCTGTCATAAAATACTTACTACCTACTTTTCTAAACTCGAATATTTTTATTTATTCTTTATAAAAGACATCTTTTTTATACTGACTACAGGTCTAATTTTTAAATACATACTTGCAAAAAACGAAAATAGAAATATTTCTATTTTCGAAAAATTAAAAGAGACAAACGAAGAAATCAAAGAATCGAACGAAAAATATGACATTGTTGCAAAAGCAACAAGTGACACCATTTGGGACTGGAAAATTCAGGAAGATCGCATTCACTGGAACAAAGGAATAGAAAGTGTGTTTGGCTACAATCCGCAGGAAGTGGGAAAAACATCGAAATGGTGGTTTGACAAAATACATCCGGAAGACAGCATTAGAATGTCTATTAAATTATATTCGTTTATTGAACAAAAAACCGAAAAATGGCAGGATCAATATCGTTTTAGATGTGCCGACGGGACTTATAAATATGTTCTCGACCGGGGCTTTTTATTAAAAGATGAAAGCGGAAGAGCCATCAGAATGATTGGAGCCATACAGGATATTACCAAACAAAAAGAAGAAGAACAAAGACTAAAACTCTTAGAAACTGTAATAACACAATCTAAAGATTCTATTTTAATCACAGAAGCAAATGCACCGGATCGTAAAATTCCTAAAATAGTATATGTAAATCCTGCATTTTCGCACATGTCCGGATATCTTTCGCATGAAATAATAGGAAAATCACCAAATATTTTCAAAGGACCAAAATCAGATTCAGAAGAATTAAAAAAAGTATTACGAGCAATAAAAAACAAAGAAGAATGCCTGATAGAAACTATTAGCTACACAAAGAAAAAAGAAGAATATTGGGTACGTTTTTCAATGATTCCGATCTTTAACAATGAAGGCATAATTTCGCACTGGATCTCTATACAAAGAGACATAACAGACGAAAAGAAACTAGAAACCGAAAAAGAACACCTGATCAGGGAACTTACTCAAAACAATAAAGATCTAAAACAATTCTCCTATATCACATCTCACAATCTGAGAGCACCATTGTCTAACTTAATTGGTCTTTTGAACCTAATAGAAGATACTCCTATCGAAGACCCGGAACTTCAGGAAATTTTAACCGGCTTTACAAAATCAACTCATTTATTAAATGAAACCATTAATGATCTTGTAAAAGTCATCATCATCAAAGATAATCCTTCGATGCAAAAAGAAGAAGTTTCTCTAAAAGAAGTTTTCGAGAACGTTTTTAGCCAATTATCTTTTCAAATAGAATTGCACAAACCCATAATTAAGCTCAATTTTGAAAAAGTACCTTTACTTAACACCAATAAAGCTTACATCGAAAGTATATTGCTTAATTTGCTCACGAATTCTATAAAATACAAATCAGAAAACAGAAAACTAAAAATATCCATAACTGCTGAACAAATAGACCACAAAGCTATTTTAACCTTTAAAGACAACGGAATTGGGATTGATCTGGAAAGAAATGGCGATAAGGTCTTTGGACTATATCAAAGATTTCACAATTATCCTGACAGCAAAGGACTAGGTTTGTATCTGGTAAAATCGCAAGTCGAAACAATGGGAGGAACAATTAGTATTGACAGCGAAGTCAATAAAGGAACAACTTTTACAATAACATTTAAAAATTAATTTTATATGCTCGATCAAATTTTATGTATTGATGACGATGCAATCACACTAATGCTATGCAAAAAAGTAATTTCTAAATCATCATTTTCAAAAGAAATTATCACTGCTCAAAATGGCGAAGAAGCATTACATCATTTCAATACCTTAAAATACAACAAAAACAAAGTAAGCAAACCTGAATTAATTTTTTTAGATTTAAACATGCCTGTTATGGGTGGCTGGGAATTTCTGGACCACTTTACTTCTCCTGCCTATGCTGAATTTAATACGGCACGCGTTATTGTATTATCGTCTACAATTGATCCTGATGACTTAGCCAAGGCAAAAAAATATCCTATTATCATCGATTTCCTTTCGAAACCAATCACACAACCAATGTTAGAATATCTTAAAAAGAAAATGGATCTTTAAAATAATACCAAAATTTCTCTATATCCGTCAGACTGCTGTTAAATTTTCTGTACCGGTCCTTTTTTTTTACACACCAATCCAGAATACTCTTTTTATCACAAAAGAATACCACCTCCTAACCCTAAGCCATTTAAGCAATAAACCAGAACTTCCCGGATTAATACAAAAAAATTGGAGTTATAGGATTTAAATACAAAAATCCCAAACTACAATTAGCTGTAACAAAATCTCAGCAAAAATTGGAATTTGGAATTTTAGAAAACTAAAACTTTCACTTTAGTACAAACAAAAAAAGTCCTCTAAAAGAGGACTTTTTTATATATTTAGGAAATTGTAATTAATTACAATTTAGCAACATGCTTAGTTAATTTAGACTTCAAGTTAGAAGCTTTATTATCATGGATGATGTTCTTTTTAGCCAATTTATCAATCATAGAGATTACAGTTGATAATTTTGAAGCTGCATCAGTTTTATCAGTAGCTATTCTTAACGCTTTAATAGCATTACGAGTAGTTTTGTGTTGATATCTGTTAAGAACTCTTCTTTTTTCGTTACTTCTGATTCTTTTTAATGCTGACTTATGATTTGCCATTTTTTTTTAATTTTAGATGTAATAATTATTATAGATACTAGTTAAAAAAGAAAAACCTCCCACAATTGCAAAACAATCACTTTGGTTTTAACTAATAAAACAAAAATCGAGACACCAATTTTTATTTTATAAAACTTATTCACAACTAATTTTAGTAGTCTGTAAGGGAATCGAACCCCTGTTACCAGGACGAAAGCCTGGAGTCCTAACCCCTAGACGAACAGACCATTATCGTTCTAAGTTTTTCTATATTTAAATAGAGGTATTATTGTAGCCCGTAGCGGAATCGAACCGCTCTTACATGGATGAAAACCATGCGTCCTAACCGATAGACGAACGGGCCATTTTCAAGTTCAATGACTTTAATTCGCAGTAAAAGTAGTAGCCCGTAGCGGAATCGAACCGCTCTTACATGGATGAAAACCATGCGTCCTAACCGATAGACGAACGGGCCTGCTTCTCTAATGCGGATGCAAAAATACAACTATTTTTAAGATGTACAATACCTGATGCAAAAAAAAATAAAAAAAATTAATAAGCCTTAGCAAACAGTACTCTTCTTGAAGAAGGATTCCCAGTAAACACACAGGTTCCCGCCTCTTCTACACTATCCAAAGGGATACAACGAATTGTTGCTTTTGTTAAGTCTTTTATTTTCTCTTCGGTAGCAGCCGTACCGTCCCAATGAGCAGATACAAACCCTCCTTTACCATCTAAAATATCTTTAAACTCCTCAAAACTATTTACTTCAGTAATATGCGTATCACGATACGTTAATGCTTTATTAAATAAATCAGTCTGAATCTGTTCTAACAAGTCATTTATATAAGTTACAATTCCTTCGCCCGAAACTGTCTCTTTTGTCAGTGTATCACGTCTGGCAACTTCAAAAGTTCCATTTTCCAAATCTTTTGGACCAACAGCAATTCTAACAGGCACCCCTTTTAATTCCCATTCTGCAAATTTGAATCCTGGTTTTTGAGTTGTTCTGTCGTCGTATTTAACTGAAATTCTTAATTTCTTAAGTTTCGCCGTTAGATCATTAACTGCAGTTGTAATTTCAGCCAATTGTTCGTCTGTTTTATAAATAGGAACAATAACAACCTGTATAGGTGCTAAGTTTGGAGGCAACACCAATCCCTGATCATCAGAGTGTGTCATAACCAAAGCTCCCATTAAACGGGTAGAAACTCCCCACGAAGTTCCCCAAACATGTTCTTGTTTTCCTTCGGCATTTGCAAACTTAACATCAAAAGCCTTGGCGAAGTTTTGTCCCAAAAAGTGAGATGTTCCTGCCTGTAATGCTTTTCCATCCTGCATCAAAGCTTCAATACAATAAGTCTCATCTGCACCGGCAAAACGCTCTGTTTCTGTTTTTATACCTTTTACAACCGGAATTGCCATAAAATCCTGAGCAAAATCAGCATAAACATTCATCATTTTTTCAGATTCTTCTATAGCCTCTGCCTTTGTAGCATGTGCAGTATGTCCTTCCTGCCATAAAAACTCTGCAGTTCTCAAAAACAAACGGGTGCGCATTTCCCAACGCACTACATTTGCCCATTGGTTTATTAATAAAGGTAAATCTCTATAGGATTGTACCCATCCTTTATAGGTAGACCAAATAATTGCTTCACTTGTAGGACGAACAATTAGTTCTTCTTCTAATTTTGCATTAGGATCCACCATTAACTTTCCGGGTCTGTCCGGGTCATTTTTTAATCTGTAATGTGTTACGATAGCACACTCTTTTGCAAATCCTTCTGCGTTTTTCTCTTCAGCCTCAAACATGCTCTTAGGCACAAATAAAGGAAAGTACGCATTTTGATGTCCTGTTTCTTTGAACATTCTATCTAACTCAGCCTGCATTTTTTCCCAAATAGCATATCCGTACGGCTTAATAACCATACATCCTCTAACGCCTGAATTTTCGGCTAGATCTGCTTTTACAACCAGCTCGTTATACCATTTTGAATAATCTTCTGATCTTGTAGTGAGGTTCTTACTCATATTGAATAGTTTGGCACAAATTTTGTTTTATTAATTTTAACTAAATAGTTTGACAAAACTAACTATTTTTGTAATGTGCAACAATAAAAAACACCACAGATATGAAAACTTCTATTTCTCTCCGCCAAAACTCAAGTCATTTTTACTTAATTGGATTATTGAGTTTTCTACTAGCATCGTGTGGTTCTTACCAAAACGCTTCTTATCATGACAATGACGGAGTATATGGTGGTTCACCAAGAACGTATGCTCAAACAAATACCACAAATACCAACAATCAATACAAAGATTATTTCAAATCTTTGCAAGATGATAATCAACCAACTGAAATTTTTACAGACGTTGATAATTACGGTAATTATGCCGATAATGACAGTATACAAACTGCCAATACAGCTTACCCGGCATGGGGAAGTGCCAATTCTGATGTTTCAGTAAATGTTTACTCTGATCCTTCATGGTCAGTAGGATTTGGATTTGGTTTAGGATATCCTTATTATGGATATGGTTATGGTTACGGAGGAGGCTATTGGGGCTATCCTGGATATAGCTGGGGCTACCCTGGTGGATATTGGGGTGGCGGATGGGGCTATCCTGGATACTACAGACCGTATTACGGATACAACAATTATTCTTACAGTTACGGAAGAAGAGGTTCTGCAGCTTATTATGGCGGCAGAAACTACGGCTCTGACAGAAACTATAACTCTAACAGAAACTATAGTTCAAACAGAAATAGTTACTACAACTCAAACAGAAATTACACTTCTACAAACAGAGGGGGCAATTATACCACAAACAGACAAAATGGTTTTTCTGATTTTAGAAGAAGCTCTTCTACAGGCGGAAGAACATACAACTCGTCTAACCCGACTTTTACAGACAGAAGAGGATCAAGTCAGGGTCAAAGCAATAGTTACGACTATTCTAACAGAAGATCAAGCAGCACTACAACCAGAAGTTACGACGGCGGTGGCAACTCCTCCAGAAGCTACTCTCCTGGCCCATCACGCTCAATGAATAGCGGCGGAGGCGGAGGAAGCATGAGATCATCCGGCGGCGGAGGCGGTGGCGGTGGAAGATCATCCGGCGGTGGCGGTGGTGGCGGAAGAAGATAATTTCTTCTTGTACTAATCAAAAATTCACATTAAAAACTTATCCAAATGAAAAAAATATTATTCCTACTGATTACAGGACTAACTGTTAGCGTCTCACATTCGCAAGAGGTTTCAGATGCCGTTCGCTATGCACAAGACAACTTAACCGGAACTGCACGATTTAGAGCAATGAGTGGTGCCTTTGGAGCTGTTGGTGGAGATTTATCTTCTATTAGTGTCAATCCTGCCGGATCTGCCATTTTCTCTAACAACCAAACCGGAATTACACTTAGCAATCAAAACATTAAGAACAATTCTGACTATTTTGGAAATCAGACAAGCGACAAAAAAAACTCCTTTATATTGAATCAGGCAGGAGCTGTTTTTGTTTTTCATGATCACAACCCAAGCAATAACTGGAAAAAAATTGCAATTGGTGCTACTTATGAAAACACAAACAATTTCGACAACAATACGGTGTCAGTAGGAACCAATCCAACAAATTCTATAGATAAATACTTTTTGGCTTATGCTAACGGAATTCCGTTGGGAGACATAAAAAATATACCTTACAGAGATCAGTTTTACAACGAACAACAAGCTTACTTTGGATATAAAGGCTATGTAATAAACCCAGTTGCAAATAATGATGCTAATACTCAATATACATCAAACGTACCTGCCGGAGGAAATTACTATCAGGAAAACGAAAGTTATACTACGGGATATAATAGTAAATTAAGTTTTAACCTTGCAACCTCATATAAGGACAGAATTTATTTTGGTGCCAACTTAAATGTACATATTACTGATTTTAGAAGAACAAGTACTTTTTACGAGGACAACAGCAATCCTCTTGAACCAACAGAAACCATCTCTAACTTACGTTTTAACAACAATCTTTACACTTACGGAAATGGATTTTCTTTTCAAGTAGGTGCAATTGCCAAAGTTACAGAATCTTTCCGTCTTGGTTTGGCTTACGAATCTAATACCTGGTACGAATTAAACGATGAAGTTTCTCAAAGTTTATATACAACAACACAAGCTAGCGGAGGTCAACCAATAAACAATCCCGTTAATCCGAATATTGTAAACGTTTACGAATCATACACCTTACAAACTCCCGGAAAAACTACTTTTAGTGCTGCTTATATTTTTGGAAAATCCGGTTTAATAAGCGTTGATTACGCTATCAAAGATTACGGAAATACTAAATTCAAACCAACAAATGATTTCAACGGGATAAATAACCAGATCAGTAATCAATTGACTAATACCGGCGAATTAAGAGTTGGTGCAGAATACAAAATAAAACAATTAAGCTTACGCGGAGGATATCGTTATGAAGGAAGTCCTTATAAAAACGGAACTACAATTGGAGACTTAAACAGCTACTCTGGAGGTTTAGGTTATGATTTTGGAGGAACCAAATTAGATTTAGCATATTCATACCTGGAAAGAAAATCGAATCAAGGATTTTTTGCAACAGGTTTTACTGATGGCGCTAACATCACATCGAAACTAAACAATGTTTCTTTGACTTTATTATTTGAATTGTAATTAAGACTAAATAGAGGAATTGAAATTTCCGTCAGGTGTTACCTGGCGGATTTTTTTTTGTTAAAAATAAAACATTTCTCACATTTAACAATTAATGTTATTTTTTGTAGGTTTTTTAATATATGTTAGCAGTTAATTATAAAATTGCAAATCATGGAATTAAAAAACTATCTTATCGGATTTTTTCTATTTAGCTTCACTTTATGTGCAACAAACAATAATGCAAAAATCACCCCTGATCCTACAATAGATACCGAAATATTAAATATTGTAACGAATGGATTGCTATTGCCAAATAATACAAGCAGTTTTAATGGTGTTGAAGATTTAGAAATAGAATTTGATGTAAAAATAACCTATAGCGGAATTGGTTATGATGAAGATGTTTTTAAGCCTTACTTCTATGAGATAAACATTCACTCGGAACCTGCTCAATATTACAATAATGGTGCTGCTCCGTTCTCTCTTTACCAAAAAGTCAAAATGATATCTTTAGCACATACTTACTATATGGTGACGTATAGTCAAAAATTAAATTTTAAAAGAAGTACTTTATACAATACTGGAAATACTATTGTATTTAAACACATAAGCGAAGACCCAACAATTGATGTATTAAATAAAAATACTTATAATATAATTGGTGGCACAAAAACAGGAAAAAAATCAT
This sequence comes from Flavobacterium araucananum, assembly GCF_002222055.1. Classification (GTDB taxonomy): domain Bacteria; phylum Bacteroidota; class Bacteroidia; order Flavobacteriales; family Flavobacteriaceae; genus Flavobacterium; species Flavobacterium araucananum. The sequence goes on along the minus strand of NZ_MUGS01000006.1, from coordinate 174,057 downwards.
CAACACTAACAACCGGAAATGTAAATTTAAGAACCATTTCCTATAGCGATGGATCTCCAATACTTAATAATACAATAGTTGTTCCTGATTTTGAGGATGGTGAAATTGGAACGAGAGAAATTGATCTGTCATTTGATTTGAGTGGTACATTTGGATCAAAACTTGCTGGCTACTATTCGGGTGTAGAAATTCAATTAACCGACAACATGTCCATTAAACCTTTAACGGAACACGTTACTCCAATAGTAACTAATGGAATATTAACTTTAAAAAATTTGAAAATAAAGGCTTCAGATTTATCACCAACCTCATATTTAAATATTTTATTTAGTTTTCAAGGAGTAGAGATAAGTCTTAATTCTGCAATAGCAAGGAAAGTATTACAGCAAAACCTTTGACAAGTACAAATACATTCCATATTAACAGCTTATCTATTTACCCTAACCCAATCATCAATAACTTTTTCATAGAAGGTTTGGTAGATATTAATCTTATAAATCTAATATGATTCTTTTGAGCAAAAAATAAACCTAGATAAAAATCAAAAATCTGATAACTTAATAGAAGTTAATACTTGGAGTTTACAATCGGGAATATATTTTTTAAAAGTTGACTACTCAACTTTTTCTAAGACATTGATAAAAAATTAAGACTAAATAGAGGAATTGAAATTTCCGTCAGGTGTTACCTGGCGGATTTTTTTTTAGCCCTGATGGGAGTGATATCCTTTTTCTTGCTCCTTTAGCAAGGAAAAGATATAACGGACAGCAGGAATTGCTTCATAAAAAACAACTAAAAGAAACCGAAACAAGTGGTGTTTGGATAAAAAAAGTGTAATTTTGCACTCCAATTTATAAAACTATGAGAACCAAGTCTTTAAAAAAGAACAAAATTAACGTAATCACTCTTGGGTGTTCGAAAAATGTATATGACAGTGAAGTCTTGATGGGACAGCTTCGTGCAAACGGAAAAGAAGTGACTCATGAAGCGCCCGCAGCAGAGGAAGGAAACATTATCGTAATCAACACTTGTGGTTTTATTGATAACGCTAAAGCCGAATCAGTAAATATGATTTTGGAATATGCCGACAAAAAAGACAAAGGATTAGTGGATAAAGTTTTTGTAACAGGATGTTTATCTGAGCGTTACAGACCTGATTTAGAAAAAGAAATTCCAAACGTAGATCAATATTTTGGTACAACTGAATTACCTCAATTATTGAAAGCTTTGGGAGCCGATTATAAACATGAACTATTAGGAGAACGTTTGACTACTACTCCTAAAAATTATGCTTACCTGAAAATTGCCGAAGGTTGCGACAGACCTTGTAGTTTTTGTGCAATCCCGTTAATGAGAGGTTCTCACATTTCGCAACCAATTGAAAAACTGGTTAAAGAAGCACAAGGCTTAGCCAAAAATGGGGTTAAAGAACTAATTTTAATAGCGCAAGACTTAACGTATTATGGTCTTGATATTTATAAAAAGAGAAATCTTGCTGAACTTTTAGAAGAATTAGCAAAAGTAGAAGGCATCGAATGGATTCGTTTGCATTATGCCTACCCTACCGGTTTCCCGATGGATGTTCTGGAATTAATGAAACGCGAACCTAAAATTTGTAATTACATAGATATTCCGTTACAACATATCTCAGATTCTATTTTAAAATCAATGCGCCGTGGTACTACTCAGGCAAAAACGACTCAATTGTTGAAAGACTTTCGTGCTGCGGTTCCAGGAATGGCAATCAGAACGACTCTAATTGTTGGATATCCCGGAGAAACGAAGGAAGATTTTGAAATCCTGAAAGATTTTGTTCAGGAAATGAAATTTGACAGAATGGGATGTTTTGCGTATTCTCATGAAGAAAACACACACGCTTATTTACTGGAAGATGATGTTCCGGACGATGTAAAACAAGCAAGAGCAAATGAAATAATGGAATTGCAATCGCAAATTTCATGGGATTTGAACCAGGAAAAAGTGGGACAGGTTTTCAAATGTATCATTGACAGAAAAGAAGGTGCTCATTTTGTTGGAAGAACAGAGTTTGATAGCCCGGATGTAGACAATGAAGTATTGATTGACGCCTCTAAACATTATGTAAAAACAGGTGAATTTGTTAATATAAGAATAATTGAGGCAACAGAATTTGATTTATACGGAGAACCTGCTTAAATTTACGCTAAACAATTATCAATTTTTAGATAAAAAGAATTTTATGAAACCTATACAATCTTTATTTCTTTTGGCTTTTACTGTATTCTGTTTCAATTCTGTTTCGGCTCAATACGGAAATGGATACAATAATGGCGGTTACGGCGGCGGCGGCGGATATGGCAACAATGGCTACGGAAGAGGTAGCGGGATGGGTATGGACAGAAGTATGATGGGAGGCCCACAAGGCAACACCAGCAAACCTAAAGAAATACCACCGGAAGAAACTGCAGCTAAAATTGTTGAGCAAATGAAACCGGTACTAAATCTTGATGAACTTCAGGCAATTGCGATCACGAATGTTTTTACAGACAGTATGAAAGAACAAGGTATTCTTTTGAAAAACGAAAGCAGCAGCCAGGATGAAAAAATGGAGCAAATTAAAGCGCTAAGAGAAAGTACTACTAAAAAGGCAACTGCTTTTTTGAATCCGGATCAAGTAGAAAAATACACTGCCTTTATGGCTGATTTTAAAGAAATTAAAAAAACTTCTAAATCAAAAAAGAAAAAAGATTCTAAAGACAAAGACACTAAAGAAGTTAAAGAAGACACAGAAACAAAAAAAATCGAAGAATAATTGTTTCAACCTCATCTTAAAATGTACTTAACCATGGCAAAAAAACATTTTTGTTATCTGATTTTAGCACTTATTATTACTGCTTGCTCGACAAACCCTTACAAAACAACAGAAAAGGTTTACGATCAGCAACTTAAAACTTTAGAAAATCAAATTACCAATAAAGAAGCTCAACCAATACCTGCCGTTAGCCCTGTAGTGATAGACACTACTTATGCACAGCAATTGGGTATTGTAAAAGACACTTTATCAAAAACAGGCTCTACTTATTTACTAAACGGTATCAATACAGAATGGATTGGAACTGTAAACTTCAATTTAAGAAAACCCAGTTTCATTATTATTCATCATACTGCACAGGATTCTATTCAGCAAACTATAAAGACATTTACTAAAACTAAAACACAAGTAAGTGCTCATTATGTAATTTCTGAAAACGGAAAAGTGGTTCAGATGCTAAATGATTATTTAAGAGCATGGCATGCAGGAGCATCAACTTGGGGAAAAAATACAGACTTAAATTCATCTTCTATCGGTATAGAACTGGACAATAATGGTTTTAAACCTTTTACAGAAGCACAAATTAGCAGTTTGGTAGCTCTTTTGACAAAACTAAAAAAAGACTACAATATTCCAACTCAAAATATATTAGGTCACGCAGATATTGCTCCAGGCAGAAAACAAGACCCGAGTGCTTTATTCCCATGGAAAACCCTTGCGGAAAAAGGATTTGGAATCTGGCCGGATCCAGTTTTGGAAGAAGCTCCTTTTGATTTTAAAATCGAACAGGCGTTAAGAATTATTGGTTATAATACCAAAAATCTTTCGGCAGCAATTATGGCATTCAAACTACATTATATTCAAACCGATGTAACTGCTACTCTGGATCGAAAAACAATAGACACCATCTATTCGATTTACAAAAAACAGATTCAATAATAAGAGAACTTATAAAATACAAAGCGCGTTTCTAAAAATTTAGAAACGCGCTTTGTATTTGTAGTTGGTTGGTAAAAGTTTGCCACTAATTACACGAATTAGCACAAATTAAAACAGTGAGACAGATTAAAAGAATTTAAAAAGATTGTTTTTATCCTTTTAGCACAAAGAATTAAAACTGGATTGTAATATTTACTTCAACAAGCAACAATTCCCTTTGCTTGAAAATATTTAAAAATTAGTGGGAATTCGTGTAATTTGCGGCTAAAAAAATCTTCAAAAGAACAAACCAATCTCTTTAAATCCTTTTAATCAGCAAAAAAAATACAAATAAAAAAGCTGCCAAAACATTAGTGTATTTTGACAGCTCCAAAAAAAAAAAAAAAATATCAATCTTTATCTCTAGAAAGAGTATGTTGTAGCAATTAATCCAAAGAATGATCCTCCTGTTGGAGCAGCATCTTTATCTAAAAAGATATCCTCTGATGCAGCATCGTATCTTAGCTCAGGAATAATTGTCAGTTTTCCTACTTTATAATTTAATGAAACCGTATTTGCAAAAACATTTGATCCTGTTAATGTTCCTAAACTTGCAGCAGCATCTTTGGCATCAAAATATTCCATTCTGTATGCCAGGCTCAAAGAGGGTTTGAAAGCATAATTAGCATATCCTACCAATGCAAACCAATCACCATCTAAATCACTATCAAAATCATTTTTAGTTTTAGCATAAGTAGCATTAAATCCTAAAGAAAATGCATCCGTTATTGTTTTTGATGCAACAAAATCGATTTGCGTTTTATTTTCATCAGATGCAGGGTTACTGCTACCTGAAGTAAAGTTTAAATAAGCACTTCCGGTATCACCAATATATCCTACTTGTGCGATGTATGTTTTTTGACTTGAGCCGGCATCCATTGCCGATTTAAAATCAGTAGGATTTGTGATCCCAAACATTGCCGTAAACTTCCCTGAAGTATATTGTGCTTTTACTCCGGTATTAAAGAACGGTCCATAAGAAAATGCATAAGACATACTGTAGTTTTTATTATCTACGGCATCTAATACTTCATACCCTATATGTGTTCCAAAACTACCTGCCACTACTTTGAATTTGTCTGTTATTTGATAGGTGAAAAATAATTGTTTAATTAAAAATTTTGCTGCAATATCTTTATCTGTTGTTTCATTATAGGAGAACTCTCCTGCTCTTTTTCCGAAACCTAAATCTACAAAAACAGAAGCTTTCCCGAACGTGTGGCTTGCTTCAATCGAAGCCATTCCTAATTCGAATGAATCTTGTGAGTTGGTAAAGCTCGTTAATCCATTCATTTGTTTTGAAAAATCATATTTATAGTAAGCGTCTGCTGATCCTCCCCAAGTGGTTGCCGGTGAAACTGAAGATTCAGTATCGTCTTGGGCAAAAGCAAAAGAACTTGTTAACATCGCGGCTAAAATGTGAAATACTTTTTTCATGTGTTAATTGGTTTTTAGTTATTAATTGATTCTGGTTAGTTAATCTTTTATATATCTATTCTTAATAGTATAAGTCATTTCTAAAACCTCTTATTCGCCTCTAAAACATCTTCATTTTCATTAGCGAATTTATTAACTTTTGTATGAGTAGAAGAATCGATATCTGTTTTTTTGCCCATTTCCGGAAAGAATTATGGATTACAAAAATTAACATGGCTATAATCGTGATTTGACATTTATACTTATTTATTTTTGAAAATTCAATAACCAATTTTCATGGTTTTGGCACATTTTACACAACAAAACAGCACGTACACCCATAAAAAACAAAGACAAATCAACATAAAATCATCTTTAAAAATAAATACCCCTATAAAAAATAGGGGTATTAAATTAAAACACTAAAAAATAAAAAATAAAAAACATCTCTGGAAAAGAATAGAACCCATAAAACCAGACACTGATAATTCCTACAAAAAAAACACATTCAAAAAATCTAAAACAACCTTCAATTTCAAATCTCTTCTCAAGAAACGATTTATATTTTTTTAACTAAAGCAAAAAAAAACCTGCTCAAAACGAAACAGGCTTTTCTAACTTTTATACAACTATCACTATTGCTGCGTATTGTACTTTCGTAAAAATTCACGAACTTTTATTCCGGATTCTTTAAGATCTTCGTCTTTCCATTTTCCTTCAGATTTAGCTGACTTTTTTAGGATAGAACAGGTTTCGTCTTTGTCAGATACAGACCAGGTGATATAGCTCAATTTTCGAGCTTCCATCCAATCTATATATTCCTGCCAGGATTTCATATTCAAAGGTCCGTCACCGGAAGCTTCCATACCGGCAGATTCTGAAACAAAAATTGGCAAGCCCTTTTTTATAGCATCATCTGTTCTGTCTCTTAATTCCTTGCCGTGTGTTGCAGCATAAAAATGCATGGTATACATTATATTATCAAATCCTTTTATGGGATCTGCAGCCGGAAGATTAACATCCTGATCCCAATGTGGAGATCCTACCAAAATAATATTCTTCGGATCATTTTTACGAATAACTTTGATCACTTCTTCGGCATAAGCCTTAACCTCTGACCAGGTTTCATAATCAGGCTCGTTAAAAACCTCATATATAATGTTAGGATACTTGGCGTACTTTTTAGAAAATTCATCAAAAAATGCTTTTGCTTCTTCTAAATTAATATTATGGCTGTGCCAATCGACAATAACATATATATCAGCTTTTATAGCCCCGTTTATAACAGCTTCTATTTTTTGTTTTGAAAATTGTGGCTCCTTTATATAGGCCATCTCCCCTAACTCGACTCCCATTGCAGCACGAACAACATTGCAATTAAAATCTTTTTTTAGCCAGCCAACTGCTTTTTCGTTATAAAACCTTGGCCACATACTATGCCAGCCAAAACTTAGACCACGCAAGACAATTGGTTTATTATTTTTATCTGTCAACTGTGTTCCGCTAACGCTTAGCTGCCCATGATGTTTTACAAATTGTGCATTCGAAATCGAAAACATCAATAATAAGGTAAGCGTAAAAAGGTTTATTTTAGTTTTCATCATTTTACTTTTAAGGAATTAGTCGTAGCGCAATTACATCGTGAGGAGCAATATCAGCTGTAAAATTCTTTTTGGTATTTCCTGCCTCTTTATTCTTCCAAAGATCTTTTAACTTAAAAATTGTTGTACTAAAATTGGCTTCATAACCAAAATCAGCATCTTTGATCGTATGTTTTTTCCAATCAAAATTAATTTTTTTAGCGACTTCACTTCTGTTTAAAAAGGTTACTGCCCAGTTTCCGTCGGATAACGGTTTTACCCAAACTTCTAAACCATCCTCAGCAGAATATTTAAAACCCTGAATCCCTAATTTATCCTGGTCTACTGCAATTAATTCTTTGTTTGTTAAAATAGCCAAAGTTTCTTTAGACATTTTTCTAAAATCATTTCCGGCAACAAGTGGCGACGCCATCATGCACCACATCGAAAAATGTGATTTATCTTCGGTATCATTCATTTCATTTCCTACCTCCATCATATCAAAATCATTCCAATGGTCGGGACCGGAATATTTACGAATATCTTTTCTCATTTCTACGATTTTCATAAATCCCCAGGACGACCAATTTCCTTCTTCGTGTTTGTATTCACAGTCGAAACAAGGATAAATATCTCCTGAAATTCTCCATAAATTGCCAACTGGTTTTCCCCATTCCCAAGGCTTGTTATCTCCCCATTCGCAAAGACTGAATATGATAGGTTTTCCGGCAGTTTTAAGCGCATTACTCATGGTTGTGTAGGCTTCTTTGGCTGTAATTCCTTGTGTATTGCACCAATCATATTTTAAGAAATCTATGCCTAGTTTTGCATAAAAACGAGCATCCTGATATTCATAACCACGCGTTCCCGGATATCCGGCACAAGTTTGCGTCCCGGCACAATTGTACAATCCAAATTTTAACCCTTTACTGTGTACATAATCAATTACAGCTTTCATACCATTAGGAAATTTAACCGGATCAGGAATCAAATCACCGTTTATATCACGTTCTCTGGTCATCCAGCCATCGTCAAGTACAATATAATTATATCCTGCAGCAGCCATTCCGGACGAAACCATAATATCTGCCGTTTCCTTGACAAGTTTTTCATCGATACTTGTCCCAAAAGTATTCCAGGAGTTCCAACCCATTGGCGGGGTCATTGCCAAACCTTCGAACTTTCCGGCAACTTGCGTATGTGTATTTCCCTGGCCAAAACCTAAACTTACTACGCTTAAAGCGAATACTAAAATGATTTTTTTCATTCTTAAAAATTCAAATTAATTATATTAAAAAAAGTATTCCCTAATTGAGTGGATTAGGGAATACTTAAAACAAAACTCAAAACAAAAATGCTCTATTTGAGAACAAAGCCAAGATCATCAAACAATACTGTATTACCGCCATCGTTATTTGATTCCTGAAACGTAAGCTTAGTAACACTTGTAGGGTTTCCTAGTTTACTTAACGGAATTTCAAGATAAACCCAGGTTGTCGTAACTGGTATAACATAATTAGGTCCATCATTGATATTAAAATTAACCTGACCATTTTTAGAACCTTTTACAGCGATTCTCATTGCTTTATAAGGTGAAAGATCATAGTCAAAACCAAAATTTCCTCCGTCCCACGGTCCAAAAGTCCATTGCCAGGATTTTTCGCCCTGATAAGCATCTCCGTCAAAATCGAAGTTAATTCCTTTACCAGACCAGGGCCCGCCCCATTGCATACCATACATTTTATCATCGTACAAGGCAGTCCCGATAGCTTCAAGAGAAGTTGCAGTTCCGGATATATTGGTTACGGCAAGGTTTCTGTATTTTGCATTAGCAGGTATTTTTACAACGATTTGTTCTAATGTCGAAGAGATTACAGTAACAGGAACAGCAGGTTCTGTAGCTGTTTTGGCAAGTGTTACAATAGGATCTAAGAAATATTTACCTTTTATAGTTACCTCATCACCCTCTGCACAATTTATAAAATTAAAACTGCTGAATGTTGGCACTGGAGGAGCAACTTTAAAATCAAAAGTAGCGGTACCACTTCCTGTAACTACTTTTAATTGATTTGAAGCATCTGCAAAAGGGGTGTTTTCATCAATCAATACGATTATATCTGTATCTGTTACAAAAGTTGGCCTGAAATAAGTGTCAAAATCATTAAAATATACTTTCGTCGTCGAAAGTAGTCCTTTACCATGAATGATATAATAGTTTTTTGGATCGCCTATTGTTACAGGTGTTGATGGCAAAATTTTACCATCTAAGTCATAACCGGAACGCGATACAGATTCTATAACGGGTGCACCGGTATATGCTGAAGCACCATCATCATTTGAGCATGAAGCAAAAAACATTAAGGATAACATCCATGCCATACATGCTGTTAACGAAACAATTTTTATATTTTTCATATTTTTATTTTTAAAAATTATTTAAAAGTATACGGTGCTACTTCTGTCAATTTTGGATTTTTGATTAAATCATCTGCCGGATAAGGCAATAAAAGGTTTGTTGCAGAAATTGAGATGTGTTTTTCTGTCACTTTATCTCCTCTGTTTTGTGCTTCTAATATTGCTTTGGCTTTAGCAAAAGGCAAACGCCCCAGGTCAAAATAATAATCGCCTTCGCAGGCTAATTCTGCACGTCTTTCTTTAAAAATATCATCAAACGAAATGGATGCTTTTGCCGGAAGTCCAGCTCTTTTGCGAACCGCATTGAATGATTTTAGTGCCAAAGCATCTGTAGTACTACCTGATTGTCCGCCCAAAATAGCTTCGGCATGAATCAATAACAATTCGGCATAACGCATCATATAACTATTCATACTGCTTTCCCCGTTAAACGGAGGATTAAACTGACCTGTAATTGGTAAATTTTGTTTTCCGATTACATATTTTTTCAATCCCGCACCGGAGCTTTGAGCCTCATTTTCTACTGCAAATGTATACCCTAAAACCAATGGAGAATCTACATCAAGCGTTTTTGCATAGGTCAGGTTTGGATAGTAATCTCCCGGCAACATAAAGGTTTCTATTCTACGTTTGTCTCCATTTTCAAAACCATTTTTGATCAAATCCTGAGATGGTGCGATCTGACCTGAATACGTAGTCTCCACCAATCTGTTTTCCGGAGCAAATAAGGTATTCGAAAAATTACCTTCAAAATAAGTTCCTGCTCCTGTCCATTGCCATGAAAAGATTGACTCTTCGTTATTATTGTTTTTCTGCAAAAATAAATCAGCAAAAGATTTCGCAGGCAATTCATCCCCACCTAATAATTTAAACTCGCCACTACTAATTACGTCCTGAGCCATTGCTCTGGCTAAGTCATATTTTTTTTGATACAAGTATACTTTTGCCAAAAAAGCTTTGGCTGACCCGCTTGATACGTGCGCATTGGCAGCATAGTCTGAGCCTCTGTTTTTACTTCTTAAATTGGCTATTGCAAATTTAAGATCGTTTTCTATAAACTTATAAACATCTTCTGTAGGATTACTCGGGATCACGAAGTTTTTAGAATAATCTGCATTGTTTTCGATAATTGGCACATTGCCCCATAATCTTACTAAGAAGAAATAAGAAAAAGCTCTGATAAAATGAGATTCTCCCAAGGCATTATTCAAGGCTTCTTTGGTAACATTAGGCCCAACACTCTGAGGCAAATTACTAATGTAAGCATTAGAGTTTGCAATAGCTCCAAAACAAGATCTCCAGGCATCAGAAATAAAAGCTTGCGAATTGGTAAAACTCAAATCTGTAAACTTACCAAAGTCATTATACTGGCTTGCATACATATTACCGGAGATTACATCTGTAATACCGTAAAAAGCTGATTTATTCAAATTAAACCATACAATACCATACAATCCGTTACTGGCATTATCCAATTTTGTATCTGAGTCGTAATAATTACCTACTGTAGGTGTTCCTTCTGCCGGTACATCCAGAAAATCCTGAGAACAAGACGATGAGATCAGCAATAGCAATGCCATAGCAACAGCACTGTTTATTTTTAGTATATTTTTCATATTAATTCGTATTAAAATTCAACATTAAAACCAAACGTTATTTGTCTTGGCGTTGGGTAACGACCGTTATCGACCCCAGACAGCAATGCATCCTGGTTATAAGAACCTACTTCAGGATCATATCCTTTGTATTTTGTAAACGTAAATAAGTTTTGTCCCGAAGCATAAAGTCTTAATCTTGATAATTTTAGTTTTGAAATCATATCAGACGGTAGAGAATATCCTAAAGTCACGTTCTGAATTCTTAAATAAGATCCGTTTTCGATATAACGTGTCGAGATTGCGTTATTTATATTATCGTAAGTTGAGGGTCTAGGCAACGAAGCATTTATGTTTGAAGGGGAATAAAAATCTGCCGCTTCTTCTAAATAATTTGTTCCCAAGTTGCTATTCATGGTACCGGATAAACGTGTTAAGTTCATTAGTTTATTACCGGCTGATCCTTGCACAAAAACAGACAAATCGACATTTTTATATCTAAAGTTATTGGTAAATCCGTAAGTAAATTTAGGATTTGGGTTTCCAATAGCAACCATATCTTTTAGGTCAATAACACCATCGTTGTTTTGATCTTTATAAATAACATCTCCTTTTTGAAAACTTGGCAATAATGAGTTTGTTCCGTTTTTTAGAACCACTTTAGTTCCTGTACCATCATTATGACCGTAAGTTGTCAAATCATCATCTGTTCTGTAAATTCCCAAAGCTTCATAACCAACAAAAGAACCTATTGGTAAACCTTCTTGTGTTCTTGAAACTGTTACAGTATTATAAGCGAGTGTCCCCATTGTTTTTACAATATTTAACCCTGCCATATTCGTAACCTCATTTACATATTTAGTAAAGTTTAAATTAGCATTCCAGGAAAAATTCTCTGTAAATTTTTCAGTGTACCCCAATGTAATCTCAATACCTTTATTTTGCATGCTCCCCAGATTAAAATACGGAGGGTTTACACCACCTTCATAATCTCCACCACCGGAAAGGTAGTTAGGCAAAGGAACCTGATACAAGAAGTTTTTAGATACTTTTTTATACAAATCTACCGATGCTGTAAGTTTAGATTTAAACAAAGCAAAATCTAATCCTAAGTTGGTCTGATCCTGAGTTTCCCATTTCAAATCTTTATTTGGTGTATTCGATGGCAAATACGAAGTTCCCATTGAACTATTGATTAAGTGCAAGTTAGAATCATATAAATTATTACCAATTTGATTGTTTCCTGTTTGTCCCCAACCAAATCTAATTTTTATACCGTCAACATATTTTTTAGTACTTTCCATAAATTCCTCATTCGAAAGCTTCCATGAACCACCTACAGAACTAAAAACGCCCCATTTGTTTCCAACAAAAAACTTCGAAGATCCATCTGTTCTAACAGCTGCCGAAATTCCGTATTTATCACCATAATCATAAACTACCCTTCCTAAATAAGAAGCCAATGTTTGCGTTCCTGAATAAACACCGCTCGTTACTGCTTTAGACAAATCTGAAGCCGCCAGCGATTTATCATTATTGTCTTTATATCCATAACCTGTTATAGAATATCCTTCCCAATGTGCTCTGTTAGATTCCTGTACAGCCAAAACCGTAAAGTTGTGTTTACCAATAGTGTTTCTGTAAGTAAGCATGTTTTTTAAGTTCCATGAATTACCGCTGGATGGGTTGTAATATAAGTTGGCATAACTTTTTACAGCATTGCCCAATGAATACATAGGATCAAAACGCTTTCCTAAATTATCGTAGATATAACCACCCGCTTCAAAACGATATTCTAAACCCTTAAGTAAATCTATCTGAGTATAAAAGTTTCCGGAATAATTTTTTCTTACCAAAGTATTAGATCCTAATAAAGAAGTTGCTACGGGATTTACAAACGATGTTGCACCTCCTGCCGGCGGACCTGCAAAAGCACCTGATAACTCTCTGACAGCTACATCCGGAGTTGCTAATAATGAAGTCGCAACAACACCATTAAATTGTCCGTTTAGTGTTAATTTTTCATCTGTAAGCGCACCACTAATATTAACACCTACTTTAATGAATTTATTAACTCTTGCATCTATGTTACTTCTAAAATTGTATCTTTTAAATCCGGATTCGATTACAATACCATCCTGATTTAATACACCACCCGATATATAATAATTGATTCCCTCTTTACCACCTGAAAAAGACAACTGGTTCGAAGTCATAATTCCGGTTTCGTAAATTGCATCTTGCCAATCTGTCCCTTTTCCTAAAAGTTCAGGATGAGCAAATTCAGGACGTTTTGCAGTAGGATCATAAACATCTGCCAAAGCATTTTGATGTGTCGCATATTGCTGCAAGTTCATGGAATGCAATTTTTTGGGAAGATTGCTGATAGAATAAGAATTTTCGAAAGACAATTTGCCTGTCCCTTTTTTACCTGATTTTGTAGTCACGATCACAACTCCGTTTGCACCTCGTGAACCATAAATAGCAGTAGCCGAAGCATCTTTCAGGATATCGATAGACTCAATATCACTTGGGTTGATAAGTGCCAAAGGGCTTAAAGTAATATTACCTGAGTTCGAAAAGTTAGAATTTCCGGATGCATTTCTCCCCGAAGTCGAAGAGTTACGGGCATCACCGGAAATTGGCACACCATCTATAACATACAACGGCTCATTTGTACCTGTTAGAGACGAAACCCCTCTAATTTTTACAGACACATTACTTCCCGGCTCTCCTGAATTGCTGCTTACAACAACTCCGGCAGCTTTACCCTGCATCATCTGGTCGAATGAAACTACCTTTAAATTTTCAATATCTTTAGAACTAATACTCGAAATAGCACTATTGATGTCTTTTCTTTTCTGAGTTCCATAACCAATAACAACAACATCTTTTAAGTCTTCGGCATTTGTTTTTAAAACTACATTAATAGTTCTGTTAGTCCCTACAGTTATCTTTTGGGTATTGAATCCGATAAAAGAAAATACCAACGTAGCATTTGCAGGAACATCAATGGTATATTTTCCGTCAAAATCAGTGGAAACAGTTGTTTTTTGCCCCACAACCGAAATATTTGCTCCCGGAATCGATAGTCCTTTTTCATCTGCAACAATTCCTGATATTTTTACCTGAGCCGTAATAAAATTACTCGTCAGTAACAAAAATAAAATCAAAGGAACTGCTCTGTGGTTAGCATTCCAATGAATGAAGTTAGTCATTAGTTTTTTCATAATAAATGTTTGGTTAGTTTAAATTTGTTATTCTAATTCAAGTCATAAAACAGAGTGGTATTTATTTTCTTAAATTATTTAACAAATCTATAACACAAGAAAACATTAAATCGATAGTATTATATCATTTAATGATAATATTTTTACTATAGCGCTTTAAAAAAACACATATCAAAATAAAAGCATAAAAAAAATGTATTATTCTCAAAGACAACCTATAAAACCACTTCAAATTATAAATTAAAATTAACGAATCAGCGAAAAAGCAAACGATTTCGTTAAAAATAATATTTGTTTCTGCAAAAAAAGTATCATTACAGAATGCGCTTTAATCCAGAAAAATCTTCTCTATATTGACTGGGCGTACAATTTTTAGTAGCCTTAAAGCTACGATTGAAGTTTGCGATATTATTAAAGCCGGATTTAAATGCAACCTCAGAAACGCTCATGTCTTTTTCTACAAGCCAACGGGCTGCATATCCTATACGAATATCATTTATATAATTGACAAAGGTTTTCCCCGTACGTTTTTTTATAAACCTGTTAAAAGAGATAATAGACATGCTTGCAACATTGGCAACATCTTCAAGAGTGATCTTTTCTGCAAAATGTTTTTGCACATATTCATACACCAGTTTCATTTTATCATAATCATCAAACGTATCATAATCTACTGTATAAGTCGAAAGCAAACGTTGATTTCTGGAATTTGCCAAATCATATAATAAAGAAGTAATTTCAAGAAAATAGTCCATACCATCTAGTTTAGAAAGCCTTACTAATCTTGGTGTTAATTCTTCGGCTACTTTTTTAGAAAATAGAATACCATGAATAGATCTGTTGAACATGTCCCGGATAGGATTCATAATACGTCTTGACAAAAAAGATTCATGAAACAAATCGTTATGAAACTGAATGGTTATTTCGTGTATTTTTTTGCTCGTACATTTATTTAATTCCCAACCGTGATATAAATTTGGACCAATCAAAACCAATTCGACATTGTCAATTTCTTCGATATTATCTCCAACAACACGCTTTACGCCTTTACCGTTTAAAATAAAATTAATCTCGAATTCCGGATGATAATGCACCGGAAAATCAAAGCTGTCTTTTACCCTGTCGAAAACTAAAAAACTATCTCCTGCGGATAACGGAGCGATTTCTCTGTAAAAATTTTTGGAACTACTCATCTTAAAAAACTATTTTAGGAAACGTTATTGGATTTTTTATTTGCAATAATATGATATATAATTGATAAAATAATATTAATTAGACGATAAACATCCTATTATCTTTGAAAAATAGAATTATCATTTTTACAAAAACAACATTGATAATAAACATTAATCATTTTTAATGCAATATCTTTTTATAGTTTTGATAATTTTAGTCCAAAAATGATATTGAATATTCGATCAGAAAATTAGTCGTTTTTTCGAGGTCATTCAATTTATAAATTTGCAGGTATTGCATTGAACAACACGTATATTCATAATGAAAAAAAACATCATAACAGTAATAATGGCAGTATTCATAGGGACTTCGTGTTCTGCTGCACCTATTGTCACTAATACTAATTTGTCACTTTCAGATAAAAAAGCAACACCTGAAACTGTTTCTTTATATAAAAAACTAAATGAACTGACTCAAAAAGGATATTTATTTGGGCATCAGGATGATCTTGCTTATGGTGTAAACTGGAAATATGAAAGCAACCGCAGTGATATAAAAGATGTTGTTGGCGATTATCCCGCAGTGTATGGCTGGGATATTGCCGGACTTGAAAAAGATGCTGTTACTAATATCGACGGAGTTCCGTTTGATAAGATGAAACAATACATTAAAGAAGCCAATGAAAGAGGCGGAATTTCTACCGTAAGCTGGCACTTTGATAATCCTGCAACCGGAAAAAGTGCCTGGGATAATACCCCAAATTCATTAAAAACGGTTTTACCCGGTGGAGAAAATCATCAAAAATTTACTTCCTGGCTAGACAAAGCTGCTACGTTCTTTTTGTCCCTGAAAGACAAAAAAGGAAAAAATATTCCAATTCTCTTCAGACCCTTTCATGAGCTTACCGGTGGCTGGTTTTGGTGGGGAAAAGGAAATTGTACTCCGGAAGAATTTAAAACGCTTTGGAAATTTACCTTTGATTATTTACAGAAAAAAGGAGTTCACAATTTAATTTACATATATAATACAGGAGGTTTTAGCTCAGAACAAGATTTTCTAACCAATTATCCCGGTGATAATTATGCTGATCTTTTAAGTTTTGATTCTTATCAGAATGCTAGTGACAAAGAAGGAAAAAAATTCATTGAGGAAGTGCAACGCCAACTTAAAATTCTAAACGAAATTGGTACCAAACAACATAAATTAATTGCGATAGCCGAAGCAGGTTACGAAGCAATTCCGGACCCAAATTGGTGGACAGGAACTTTGTCTAAAGCCATTGGTTCTTATAAAATTTCTTATGTTTTATTATGGAGAAACCACGGCTGGCAGGAGAAAGAGCAAAAAATGCATTATTATGTGCCTTATTCCGGCCAGATAAGCGAGAAAGATTTTATAGAGTATTATAAACTGGATAACACCTTATTCGAAAAAGATATTAAAAAATAAAATCAGCTTAAATCTGTGTGCAAAAAAATTCAACACATAGAAACATAGATTTTAAGTCTAAAAAAGAATACAAAAAGAAACATATTTCTTTCACATAGTTGGCTATGTTCATTTAAACAAGTGAAACGCCTTTTTTAAGTTCAAAAACCTATGTTTCTATGTGTTTAAATATCGTATTCAAAATAAAATCTGTTTTTATCCGCGTTTTTACGAAGTAAATCCGTTTTATCCGCGTCAAAAAAACACACAGAAACATTAAAATAATTAACCAAACAAAAGCCTAATGCACGACAAAATTAGTTTAAAAGAAAAAGTAGGTTACGGTCTTGGAGATGCTGCATCATCCATGTTCTGGAAAATCTTCAGTATGTACCTCCTCTTTTTCTATACCGACGTTTTCGGACTGGCGCCTGCCGTTGTAGGAACCATGTTTTTGATTACCCGAATCTGGGATTCCTGCTTTGATCCTATTGTGGGAATCATCGCTGACAGAACAAAAACCAGATGGGGAAAATTCAGACCTTATTTATTATGGGTTGCCGTGCCCTTTGCCGTAATTGGAGTGTTGACTTTTTATACGCCGGATTTTGACGAAAAAGGAAAAATAATTTATGCCTATGTCACCTATTCTGCCATGATGATGATCTATTCGTTAATCAACGTTCCGTATGCATCACTTTTGGGCGTAATGTCGTCTGACCGAAAAGAAAGAACTACTTTATCGTCTTACCGAATGGTTTTTGCCTTTGGAGGAAGTTTATTAGCGCTTTGGTTAATTGAGCCTTTGGTCAATTATTTTGGAGGAAGCCTTAATTCAAAAACAGGCTGGCTTGCAACAATTTCAGTGTTTGGAGTACTTACAACGGCTTTTTTCTGGGGTTGTTTTTTCTTTACCAAAGAAAGAGTTAAACCAATCTCTGATGAGAAAAACAATCTAAAAGAAGATCTAAAAGATTTATTAAAAAATAAGCCGTGGTGGATTTTACTGGGAGCCGGAATCGGCGCTTTAGTATTCAATTCTATTCGGGACGGAGCTGCCGTTTATTACTTTAAATATTATGTAAGCAGCAGCGTAAACTTCGATTTCTCGCTTTTTGGAACAGATTTTCACATGACACCTACTTCTATTTATCTGGTTTTAGGACAAGCGGCAAATATTATTGGAGTAATAATCGCAACACCAATTGCCAATAAAATAGGTAAAAAGAACACCTTTTTTGGCGCAATGGCTTTAGCCGCAATTCTGAGCCTGGTTTTCTATCTCTTCGGGAAAGAAGAGGTGCTGCTCATTATGAGTTTTCAGGTTTTAATCAGCATTTGTGCCGGTTGCATTTTTCCGTTAATCTGGTCAATGTATGCAGATAGTGCCGATTATTCTGAATGGAAACAAGGCCGCAGAGCAACAGGACTGGTTTTCTCTGCCTCATCAATGTCACAAAAATTTGGCTGGACCATTGGTGGTGCCGGAACCGGATGGCTTTTGGGTTATTATGGTTTTCAGGCCAATGTAGAACAAACCGCAGTAACTCAAAACGGAATTCAGTTAATGTTGAGCATACTCCCTGCGATCGCAGCCGTAATATCAGTAGCTTTTATTTTGTTCTATCCTTTATCCGAAGAAAAACTTCAAATCATAGAACAAGATTTAGACGCAAAAAGAGACCAGAGCAATTAAAATAATTATCCATACCGAAATCAAATTATATGACAACAATAACCTCTTCAGCTACATTTCAAGATAGAAAAATAGCATTAGAAAAAGAACATAAAACACTGATCGAGCTTCAAAATGCTCCTCAGGATCATGCCGGAAACGGTATTTACGAACGCTACAAACACCCGGTTGTTACTGCTAATCACGTACCGCTAAACTGGCGTTTTGACTTAGACGAGCAAACCAATCCTTTCTTGCAGGAGCGAATTGGGATAAATGCCGCTTTTAATGCCGGCGCCATGAAATGGAACGGAAAATATTTGCTTGCCGTTCGTGTAGAAGGAATCGACAGAAAATCATTTTTTGCGATAGCCGAAAGTCCAAACGGAGTAGATAATTTTAAGTTTTGGGCAAAACCGTGCGTTATCCCGCAAACCGAAGAACCGGATACCAATGTATATGATATGCGCCTTATTCATCATGAAGATGGCT
Organism: Flavobacterium araucananum; assembly: GCF_002222055.1. Classification (GTDB taxonomy): domain Bacteria; phylum Bacteroidota; class Bacteroidia; order Flavobacteriales; family Flavobacteriaceae; genus Flavobacterium; species Flavobacterium araucananum. The sequence goes on along the minus strand of NZ_MUGS01000006.1, from coordinate 155,281 downwards.
GGGTTTATGGTATTTTTTGTACAGAACGAAAAGATCCAAAAGCTCCAAAAGGAGACACGAGCTCCGCTATTGCCAATGCCGGAATTGTTCGCTCAAAAGATTTGGTAAACTGGGAAAGATTGCCGGATTTAATTTCGAATACAGGACAACAGCGCAATGTGGTTTTGCACCCGGAATTTGTAAACGGAAAATATGCCTTGTATACGCGTCCGCAAGATGGTTTTATTGATGTTGGAGCTGGTGGCGGAATTGGTCTGGGATATGTAGATGACATGACAAACCCTGTCGTAAAAGACGAAAAAATCATTTTTGGAAAACACTACCATACGATTTACGAACTTAAAAATGGTCTTGGCCCTGCTCCTATCAAAACCGAAAAAGGCTGGTTGCATCTGGCACACGGAGTTCGTAACACCGCAGCAGGATTGCGCTACACTCTATATATGTTCATGACAGACCTGCACGACATTAGCAAAGTAACACACGTTCCGGCAGGACATTTTATGGGGCCTGAAGGAATCGAAAGAGTTGGCGATGTATCGAATGTTTTATTCTCAAACGGATGGATTGAAGACCATGACGGAACTGTTTATGTTTATTATGCTTCATCAGACACCAGAATGCATGTTGCAGTTTCATCTGTAGAAAAACTAGTTGATTATGTGACCAATGCACCCGCAGATACCTTTATTTCTGCCGGGTCTGTAAAAACAATCATCAGCCAGATCGAAAAAAACAATACAATTTAATTTACCGTGTCAGTAAAACTAAAGCAACTTAAATCTGAATTATCAGCAGAACTTGAAGCAATATTAAAATATTGGTCCAAACATACCTTAGACAATGAAAATGGCGGTTTTGTTGGTCAAATTGATTTCGATGAACACATAATTGCCCATACCGAAAAAGGTTCTGTTTTGAATGCCCGAATTTTATGGACTTTTTCGTCTGCATACAAACACACCAAAAACGAAAACCATAAAAAGATCGCCAAACGTGCTTTTGAGTTTCTCTCAAACCACTTTTACGATCCTGAATTTGGTGGTTTATTCTGGAGTATTAATGCTGATAAAACCCCCAAGGATACCAAAAATCAGATCTATGCTTTAGCTTTTGCCATCTACGGATTATCTGAATATTATGCTATTTCTAAAGAAGATAAAGCTTTAGAAATAGCCATAAATTTATATTTGCAAATACAAAAACACAGTTATGATCCTGTAAACAAAGGCTATTTTGAAGCCTTAACCAGAGATTGGCAACCTATCGAAGATTTACGTTTGAGCAATAAGGATGCCAACGAAAAGAAAACCATGAATACACATTTGCATATTGTCGAAGCGTATGCAAACTTGTTTAAGGTCTGGAAAGACACAACACTTCAAAGTGATATTATAGTGCTATTAGAAACTATAGAAAAACATTTTATTAATACAAAAACGGGGCATTTACGTTTGTTTTTTGATGAAAACTGGATCGAAAAACCAGATGTTATCTCCTATGGTCACGATATAGAAGCTGCATGGCTATTGTTGCAATGTGCCGAAATTTCTGAAGATAAAACTCTTATAGAAAATTATACCAAACACGCCATTCAAATGGCCGAAGTTACCAAAGAAGGAATTGATGTCGATGGTGGTTTATGGTATGAATTTGATCCTGAAAAAAATAAAATAATTGCCGAGAAACATTGGTGGGTTCAGGCCGAAGCACTAATTGGGTTTTATAATGCCTACCAATTAACAGGCAAAGAAAGCTACTTAAACATTGTTTATAAAAATTGGAAGTTTATAAAAAAATACATTTTAGACAAGCAAAATGGCGAATGGTTTTGGGGAATTGACAAGGAATACTCTTTGATCGAAAAAGACAAGGCCGGTTTCTGGAAATGCCCTTATCATAATGGTCGCGCTTGTATGGAGCTTATTGACAGAATAAAAACTTAAACATTTAGTCTCAAAAATTAATTTATTGTATTAAAAATAATAATCATGAAACAATTTCTTTTTTTTAGTTTACTATTTCTCACTACAATAACAAACGCTCAAACCAATCTGGTAAAAAATGGCGGTTTTGAAAGTGACTTAACAAATTGGCGTGGCGAAGAAATTGCTACAATCTCGCCTTATGATATAAAATCAGGGCAAAAAAGCGCTGTAATCAATCAATTTGTTGGCGAAGACTGGAAAGGCATTGATCAGATTATAAACATTCCTAAAAACACAGCTGCCTTAGAATGCAGTATCTGGATTAAATCTGAAAGTATTGAGGAGAAAAAAGAATCTTATAAAGCTGGTGTCATGATCGCTGAATTTACGGATAATAGCGAAAAGAAAATTACCTCAGAAAATATTGCCGAAGTAAAAGGAACAACCACATGGACCTTGTACAAAAAAACATTAACTGTTCCTGAAAATGCTAAGAAAATCAGGATTATGCTCGCATTGGCACAAACCAGCGGATCTGTTTATTTTGATGATATTAAAGTAATTGCTACACCAAAACAAATTTAAAATGAAAACTACTTTTCTAAAAACAGCATTTTTAAGCCTCTCGATTTTGGCAATTTCAAGCTGTTCCTCAAACGGAGAATCAAGTCCTGAAAGTATCGTTGCCCCGACAATTACGGTTGCGATTGATCCGTTGACCACCCAAAATGTTACCAATTATATGGTCGACGCAACTGCTACGAAAGAAACAATAGCTTTGTTTTATAATTTAAAAACACTTTCAAAAACCAAAGTTGCCATTGGTCAGCAAGACGCTTTTAATAGTTTTTATCAGGATAATGCAGGTGATTCTGATATCAAAAAAAATACGGGTTACGATCCTGCACTTCTGGGTTCTGATTTTATATTTATTACGGACAAAAACAATAATAACCAGGCCGATAATTGGTTTTATCAGCAGGAACAAAAAACGGTTAGCGATGTAAAAGCCGCTTACGCAAAAGGCATCATCAATACTTTTAGCTGGCATTTGAGAGAACCCAATAAAGAAGATTCTTTTTATGCTGCAGATATGACTGCTGACCAAAAAGCAACCGCTTTTAAAAGTATTTTACCCGGTGGAACCAATCATGAATGGTTCAGGAAAAAGTTGGATAAAATAGCCAGCGTAGTTTTAAATTTAAAAGGTTCAAACGGCGAATTGATCCCCATAATCTTTAGACCCTTTCATGAATTTGATGGAAGTTGGTTCTGGTGGGGAGCAAGTTTTTGCACGCCGGAGGACTATAAAACAGCTTACAAGTTTACGGTCGATTATCTAAAAAACACAAAAGGTGTTCATAATATCCTGTATGCTTTTTCGCCGGACAACTCTTATACCACAGAAACTGATTATTTAAGCAGATATCCGGGTGATAAATATGTAGATATTTTAGGAATGGATAATTATGGTGATTTTGATAATCAGGGACAAACGGGCGCTACAAGAGCAAATTCTAAATTAAAAATACTAGCTGATCTGGCAAAAACCAAAGTAAAAATTGCCGCATTGACAGAAACCGGTTATCAGGTTACAACAGCAAAAACACCAATAACAGATTGGTTTTCGACTTATTTATACAGCGCCTTAACAGCCAATGATATTCAGATTAGTTATGTAATGTTCTGGAATAATACTAAAGACGGGTATTATGTACCAAACGGTTCGGTTTCGAATACAGCAGATTTCAAGACGTTTGCTACAAAACCAAAATCGGCATTATTGAATTCTGTGCCTAAAATATACGAATTGCCAAAGTAAGATATAATCTATTTACATAGTGAGTCAGTGCGAAGAACGAAGCAAACACGCTAACAATAAGCAAACTTACTAAACTAAATGAGATTGCTTCGTTCCTCGCAATGATGAATTAAAACCGTAAACCCTAGCCCTGATAGAAATGGAAATCCTTTAATTTTTTTTCTTCAAAAAAATTAAAGATTGAAATGGATAGCAGGATTAGCTCCAAAAAAAATAACCAATGAAAAATAGATTTCTTAAAACTCTTGGATTAGCTTTAATTTTTTCTGCGATCGCTTGTCAGGCGCAGGAAAGAATTACAGTAAAAGGAACGCAATTTTACAAGGGCAATAAACCGTATGCTTATATTGGTACCAATTATTGGTACGGAAGTTTACTGGCTTCTAAAAAAGTAGGCGATAGAAAAAGATTACTTCGTGAACTGGACCTGATGCAGAAAAACGGAATCGATAATTTAAGGATCCTTGTTGGCGGTGATGGCGGAAAGTATGATTTTACGGTTCGTCCGGCGTTGCAATATGAACAAGGAAAGTATGACAACGACTTGCTAGACGGGCTGGATTTCCTGATCAATGAAATGAGCAAACGCAAGATGTATGCCGTTTTGTACTTGACAAATAACTGGGAATGGTCTGGCGGAATGTCGCAATATCTGGAGTGGAATGGCAAAGGTGCGGTTCCGGTTCCGGCGATCCCGCCCAATACATGGCCGCAATTTATGTCGTATACAGCGCAATTTCATAGTTGTGCGCCTTGCATGCAAGCATTAGAAAATCATGTGAAATTTATTATGGGCAGAACCAACAAATATTCTAAAAAGAAATATACTGAAGATAATACGATTATGGCGTGGCAAGTAGGGAATGAACCCCGAACTTTTACGCCCGAAAACGAAGCAAAATTCACAAAATGGCTTAATAATATTGTGGATTTAATAGACCGTTTAGACAAAAATCATTTGGTTTCTACCGGTTCTGAAGGAAAAAACAGCTCGAACGATAGCATGGAAATCTTTGAAAGAACCCACAAAAATCCGAATATTGATTATCTGACGATGCACATCTGGCCTAAAAACTGGAATTGGTTTAAGGCGGATAATGCCGAAAAAACGTTGCCAACAACGCTCGAAAATGCCGGAAAATATATCGACGATCATATAAAAGTCGCCAATAACTTAAAACGACCAATTATTATCGAAGAGTTTGGTTTGCCAAGAGAAAACGAAAGTTTACTGGCAAGTTCATCCGTAACAAATAGGGATATTTTTTATAACTATATTTTTAGCCGCGTGGCAGAAAGCGTTAAAAATAATGGTCCGTTGCAGGCAGCAAACTTTTGGGGATTTGGTGGCGAAGGCAAAGCAATTAATAAAGACGGAAAATGGAATCCGGGCGATCCATTAACAACAGATCCGCCGCAGGAACCACAAGGTTTAAATTCTGTTTTTTCGAGTGACAAATCGACTTTGGATATTGTAAAAAAATATAACTTAGAGCTACAAAAAAAATAATTTAATTTTTACGCTATTAGTAATATAAGTTCATTTAAAAAGTACTGCCCTTATTTTTTAACACATAGAAACATAGTTTATAAAGTTTAAACTAAAATGAACTTACATCACTTATATGGTTACAAAACATTCCAACATGAAAAAAATATTTCTTGGTCTTTGCCTTTTACTCCTAAATATTTCTTTTTCGCAAAAGAAACAGAATTTTACTCTGACTTCTCCAAACGGGAAAATCGAAATTAAAATTGCTGTAAATGATTCAATAAGCTGGGCAATTTCTCATGAAAAAGAGGTAATTCTGGCTCCGTCGACAATGTCAATGACTTTGGACGAAAATGTGGTTTTAGGACAAAACGCGGTAGTTTTAAACTCAAAAAAAGAAAGTATTGATGCTTCGTTTGATACGCCGTTTTATAAAAAGAAAGCAATCCAGAACAAGTACAATCAGCTTACTTTGAATTGCAGGAATGATTACAGCATCGAATATCGTGCTTTTGATGATGGTGTTGCCTATCGTTTTAGTACTAAAAAGAAAAAAGAAATTACCGTAAAGTCAGAAAAAGTTGTTTTAAATTTCGATCAGGATTACCATACATTAATGCCTTATGTTCGGGATTTAAGAAACCCAAAAGATCCTTACATTTCCTCTTTTGAAGCTCATTATGAAAATAAAAAAATAAGTGAATTTTCTAGAGATACTCTGGCTTTCCTTCCGTTTCTAATTGATTATAAAAACCATAAAAAAGCGGTTTTTCTGGAAGCGAATCTTGACGATTATCCGGGATTGTTTGTTACCAATAATAGTTCTAAATCTGGTTTTGAATCTCGTTTTTCTAAATATCCTTTGCAGGAAAAAAACGGAGGTTTCAATACTATCAACCGTTTGATTACCCAACGAGCAGATTATCTGGTAAAGACAAAAGGAACACGGAGTTTTCCGTGGAGAATTATTGTAATCTCTCAAAACGACAAGGATTTAGCTAATAATGATATGGTTCAGAAATTATCTGAGCCTTCAAAAATAAAAGATATTTCGTGGATAAAACCCGGAAAAGTAGCCTGGGATTGGTGGAACGACTGGAATATTTACAATATCGATTTCAAAGCCGGAATTAATACGCAAACCTATCAATATTACATCGATTTTGCCTCAAAAAACAAAGTCGAATATGTGGTTCTGGACGAGGGCTGGAGTCTCGAAGACGATATTATGAAACACAATCACAATGTAGATCTCGAAGCTTTGATCGCTTACGGAAAAGAGCGAAACGTTGGAATTATTTTGTGGAGTTCGTGGATGGCTTTGACAAAAAATACCGAAGGGATTTTTAAAAATTATGCCAATCTGGGAATCAAAGGATTCAAGGTCGATTTCTTAGATCGTGATGATGCCAAAATGGTCAATTCCGTTTATGATATTGCACAAAAAGCCGCAGATAATAAATTGCTTTTAGATTTTCATGGCATGTACAAACCAACCGGAATTCAAAGAACTTTTCCGAACATTCTGAATTTTGAAGGTGTCAAAGGATTAGAAAATAATAAATGGACACCCAATGATGATGTTCCGTTATACGATTGTACCATTCCGTATATCCGCATGATGGCCGGACCAATGGACTATACGCCGGGTGCTATGCGCAATGCGACTAAAAGCGAATTTAAACCCAGTCATTCTAACCCCGTAAGTCAGGGAACAAGATGCCATCAGTTAGCGCTTTATACTCTATTTGAAGCGCCTTTGCAAATGATGGCCGATAGTCCGACAGCGTATATGAAAGAACAGGAAAGTACTGATTTTATAGCCAAAATTCCAACCACTTTTGATGAAACAGTTGCTTTAGACGGCGAAGTAGGAAAACTTGTTTCAATTGCCAGAAAAAAAGGTGATATCTGGTATTTAGGGACCATTACAAATTGGGATTCCAGAGAAGTTACTATTGATTTTTCTTTTCTGGAAAAAGGAAAAAAATTCGAAGCCACGATTTTCTCCGACGGATTAAACGCTGATAAAGCGGCAGTAGATTATAAAAGAGAAATTATAACCGTTGATGCTACAACCCAATTAAAATATAAATTGGCAAGTGGCGGCGGATTAGCAATGCTTATTGAACCCAAATAAAAAATAAACCCGACAGATTAAAAACCTGTCGGGTTAAAAATTATGATAGTATCTTTTCAATCGCATTCAATTCATCTTGCGTAAACTCTAAACCTTGCAAACAATCAATATTATTATTTAATTGTCTCACAGAACTTGCACCTATTAAAACTGATGTAATTCGTTTGTCTTTTTGCAACCACGCCAGTGCCATTTGTGCCAGAGATTGATTCCTGTTTTGCGCAATTTCGTTGAGCTGTACCAATTTCTGAATACGTTCTTGCGTAACCTCATCTTCTTTTAAATGTCCGTTTGGGTTATGCGCTCTTGAATTCTCCGGAATTCCGTTTAGGTATTTATCCGTTAAAAGTCCTTGTGCCAAAGGCGAAAACGCAATGCAGCCAACTCCTTTTTCTTCCAGAACGTCCAGTAAACCATTTTCTACCCAACGCTCTAACATCGAATATTTGGCCTGATGAATCAAACAAGGAGTTCCCAATTGTTTTAAAACATCAACTGCTACTCTGGTTTCTTCTGCCGAGTAGTTACTGATACCTACATACAATGCTTTTCCGCTTCTTACAGCATAGTCAAGCGCCATCATGGTTTCTTCAATTGGCGTTTCGGGATCAGGACGATGCGAATAAAAAATATCTACATAATCGACTTTCATTCTTTTCAGACTTTGGTCTAAACTTGATAGTAAATATTTTCTTGAGCCCCAATCGCCATAAGGTCCGTCCCACATTGTGTAACCTGCTTTTGTCGAAATGATGATTTCATCGCGTAAGTTTCCCTGAAAATTATGCCATAGAATTTTACCAAAATTAGTTTCGGCAGATCCCGGAACGGGTCCGTAATTGTTTGCTAAATCAAAATGGGTAATTCCTTTATCAAATGCTTCAACCGCAATACTTTCGGCATTTTCAAAATTATCTACTGATCCAAAGTTGTGCCATAATCCTAAAGAAATTTCAGGTAACAGTAACCCGCTTTTTCCACATCTGTTGTATTTCATTATTTTAGTTTAATGGTTGAGAGTTTATAGGTTTTAAAGGTAAAAACAATCACATTTATTTTAAAACCAAATTAGCATTAAATTTGTGTAAATTTGTATAAATAACAAAATTATGGATCATAACTGGCAAAATTTAATTTCTATAAATCCGGATATCAGATTTGGTAAACCTATTATTACTGGAACCAGAATTTGTGTTTCGGATATTCTTTCCTGGTTGTCTACAGGAATGTCTTTTGAAGAGATTATTGAAGATTTTCCTGAATTAAAAAGGGAACATATTCTTGCAGCATTAGCATAATCTCGCAAAGAAAAGGTGCCAAAGTTTTTTTTAAAAAAGTTAAGATTGAGTAGTATCCAGCTTTAGCTGGATGGAAATATAAACACAATCGAAAGGGCTTTAGCCAAACTTTATTAGTTTGGCTAAAGCCCTTTTCAATTCAACTCTTATTCTCTATTAAAAAATAGAAATCTCCGCGAATTCACAAATTTTTAAACAATTGATTCGTGAATTCGTGGCAAAAAAAAACTTTACGCCTTTGGAGAATAATTAAATAATTATCTCTTTAGAAGCTAATCTTATCCATTGATTCATTTATGACTTTCAGTAATATCGTGTATTCTTTTTAGTTTGAAAGAGAAATAAATATAAAAAAGCCCAATTGCAATAAAAGCAAAAGCAGTCCAATATACTAATGAAAGTCCTGCAAAAAGGGGATTCCATAATAACAGTAACGAAAAAATTGTTCCAAGTATTCCTAAAGCCAGAAGGTTTTTCCAGTCAGAAACGGCATAACTCTTTAAGTTAAAAGCAATACCTATTGCTGTAACAGAACGAAATAAAATGACAAATCCTACATACATTGGCAGGAGTGTAATCGAAATTAACGGATTAATAACCAGCAAAATCCCCACAATTAACCCTACAATTCCGGATGCCAGAGTCCAGCCCCAATTGTCAATATTCTTGCGGTTGGAAAGAGCAAAAATAACTTCAAAAATTCCGCTGACCAAAAATGAAATACTAAAAAGAAATGCAAGTGTCAGATAAGCTCCCAAAGGTGTTACAAAAGACCAAACTCCAATTCCCACAAAAAGCAACCCAACTAACAATAAGATGTACCAATAATCAATCGCTTTTTCAACTTTTTTAAACAAAGAATTTTCCATAACAATATTTTAAAATCACGCCTACTCTATAAAGTTTTCAGCTTACCCTTAAAAATTAACTTCGCAGAAAAAAATGATCTTACATTAAAATCCTTTCCTTTTGAAGCTTATCAAAGGTACCAAATAAAACTTTATTTTATAGGTTTTAACTTACAAATAATATTATTTTAACTCAAAGCGATTTTCTAATCCTTTGTCAGAACTTCCTCCAACCATGATTTTAAAAGTTCCCGGTTCTACCAAATAATTGCCGTCATTGTCATAAAAACCAAGTTCTTTTTCTGTCAGAATAAAAGTCACGGTTTTAGTTTCTCCTTTTTTCAAATTCACCAATTCAAAACCTTTCAATTCTTTTATTGGTCGAATAATACTTGCGTATTCATCGTGAATATACAATTGCACAACCTCTTTCCCGTCATAATTGCCTGAGTTGGTAACGGCAATACTAATCTGGACATTTTCTCCTTTTGCAAAAACAGTTTTATTTAATTTTAAATCATTATAATCGAAGGTTGTATAACTCAACCCAAACCCAAACGGAAATTGAGGTGTTTTCTCGACATCTGTATAATGCGACCAAAACACATTTTTATCACTGTCAATTGGTCTTCCTGTGCTGTATTTGTTATAATAAATTGGTACCTGACCTACATTTCTCGGGAAAGACATTGGCAATTTCCCACTTGGGTTATAATCACCATATAAAACCTGAGCCACAGCGTTTCCGGTTTGAGTACCTAACTGCCAGGCTTCTACAATTGCAGGAATATGCTCTGCTGCCCACGGGATACTTAACGGACGACCATTGTTTAAAACCAAAACGATATTTGGATTTACTTTATAAATTTCTTCTAATAATTCCTGCTGAACACCCGGCAAATTAAGATCTGTTCTACTGCGTCCTTCCCCACTCTGAAAACCATGTTCCCCCAGAACCATCACCACAACATTGGCATTTTTTGCAGCTGTTTTTGCAGCTTCAAATCCTGTTTTGTCTGTTGTATTAAAAACAACCTCATCCAAAAATGAAATTTTTCCAACAGTTAAGTCAGCCCCTTTTTCAAAAGTCAACTGATTGTCTTTGTATTGCTGCATTCCTTCTAAAACCGAAACTGCCGTATTATTATCAGATGCAATTCTCCAGCTTCCCAGCGGGCTGTTTTTATCATTTGCCAAAGCACCAATCAAAGCAATTTTTTGTCCTGATTTTTTTAGCGGAAGCAAACTTTCCTTTTTCCCCTCCGGATAAGCATTCTTTAACAATACAATTGATTTTTTTGCCATGTCCAGAACACCGTCATTATTGGCTTTACTGCCTATAACAGCTTTTTCGCGTTTCTCATCACAATATTTGTACGGATCATCAAATAATCCCAATTCAAATTTTACACGCAAAATTCTGCGAATAGCATCATCAACCAAGGCTTCTTTTACTTTTCCTTCTTTTACCAAATTGGCCAATTTTGCCACATACAAATACGATTCCATATCCATGTCAGAACCTGCGATTACAGCTTTTGCAGTAGCATCATCCTCATCTTTTGCATAACCGTGGGCAATCATTTCGCGAATCGAAGCATAATCTGAAATTACAAAACCATCAAACTTCCATTTTCCTTTTAAGATATCCCGTTGCAGGAAAACATTTCCCGTTGCAGGAACACCATTGAGTGTATTAAATGAATTCATAAACGTACGGACTCCGGCTTGAACCGTAGCTTCAAATGGGGGCAAAACCGAATTGTACAATTTAGAATTGCTTATATCTACAACATTATATTCCAGTCCTGCCTCTACATATCCGTAAGCTGCAAAGTGTTTTGCACAAGCCGCAATAGTATTTACTTTAGCCAGATCTGCAATTGTTTCGCCCTGAAAACCATGAACCCTTGCAATCGCAATTTTACTTCCCAAATACGGATCTTCTCCCGCACCTTCCATCACACGCCCCCAACGCGCATCGTTTGCTACATCGACATTAGGACCAAAAGTCCAGTTTATTCCGGATGCCGATGCTTCATCTGCCGCAATCGCTGCCGATTTTTTGATGGCTTCCAAATCCCAACTTGCAGCTTCGGCCAACGGGATCGGGCTTAATGTTTTATACCCATGAATAACGTCAAAACCTATAATTAACGGAATTCCCAAACGGGTTTCTTCGACTGCAATTTTCTGTACGGCACGCACTTCTTTTACACCACGAACCGTAAGCATAGAACCCACCCAGCCTTTGCGCAAATGTTCGTATTTTAACGCTTCACTTCCGCCTTTTGGCGCTGGTCCCGTTACATCCCAGAATCCGTTATATTGATTCATTTGTCCCACTTTTTCCTCTAAAGTCATTAACGGTAAAAGCAAATCGATGCGTTGTTCAATTGTTTTATTTTTATCCAGATAGGGTTTCTTTTGTGCATTCATATTTCCAACAGTAAAAAGGGCGAAAACCCCAACAGTTATTAATTTTTTATTTTTCATAATGGTATTTTTTCAAATGCGCTAAGCTCCTGAGATACTAAGGTTCTAAGTTTAGTTTGGGCGTGTCCCTCCCAAAAAGTCGGGTCGGGCTATGCGTTTCAAGTCCTCGCACTTCCTTCGTCAGGCTGTGGGCTTTTCTCTTCTATCCCTCACGCAAACGGATTAATGAGATGTTTTTGTTAAGTTCTTTTTCGCCACGAATTCACGAATTTAATTTCCAATCTTTGTCGAGTTACTTGCAGGGATTCCTCGTTCCTCAAAATGACAAACTTTGTGTCTCCCTTTGGGGGTTTGACTACGCTAAGTTTGACAAAGAAATGATAAAAAATAGGCCAAATATCTAAAGTCTAAAATCTTTACCCTTTCTTCTTTATTCTAAAATCATCACTCCGAAACAAAACATGAAGCAGGTAAATTCGCTTTATTAAACAAATCTGACTGAATTGTATTTCCCCACGCAAATCTCACTTTTACCGGAGCACCTACTTTTTTACTGATCAAAATCACCTGATTGTTTTTTATCGAAGCTTCTGCCGGATAGAAAGTTCCATCGGCTCCCGCTACTTCAAACTGATTCGAGTTTTTAGTTTTAAAATATAATCCCTCCGAATAATCAAACGAAACGATTACTTTGTTTTTATCGATTTTAATGTCTTTAAAAAGCGGGCTGTTCACCAAATTGGCATTGACTTTATAAGTTTCTGCCAGAGCCAGATTTGCCAAACGAATTCCTACTGCTTTTTTGTTTTTTGGATGAATATCTATCGTATCCGAAACATCGCTAATCACGACCATTCCGGTTTTAGAAACTTCTTTCAGGATTTTTCGCTGAGAATCTCTTACCGTAACATTCGAGAAGTTGTTACTGCCTGTTTTATAAGGTGCTATTTGCACATAATAAAAAGGGAAATCCTCTTGCCAGGCTTTTCTCCAGGAGGTAATCAAAGCCGATAGTGTTTGATCATAAACCAATGAACCCACATTTGATTCGCCCTGATACCAAAGCGTTCCTGCAATTTTGAACCCCACAAAAGGATAAATCATCGCATTGTAAGCACGTCCGGGTTGGCGTGGTCCATATTCCTGTTCGTTTAGTTTTTTGGCATTTTCTAATAAAACAGGATCATTTTGTACTACTTCTTCCGGCATCCAGATCTCAGCAGGTGTTCCGCCCCAATTGGATGAAATTAACCCGATTGGGACATTTTTTAAATCTTCTTGTAAGCGTTTGGCAAAAAAGTAACCAATCGCACTAAAATATTTCATGGTTTCCGGAGTCGACTCTGTCCAGTTTCCTGACAAGTTGTTTTGAGGTGATGTCGCAGTTAATTTAGGAACGCTAAAAAAACGAATAGTAGGATTTGTAGCATTCTTAGCCTCTTCCTCACCATTATCGATTCCCCAACTCACAGACATTTCCATATTCGATTGTCCGGAGCAAACCCAAACTTCTCCTATCAGGATATTTTTCAAAACAACTTCGTTATATCCTTTTATAGAAATGGTATAAGGCCCTCCGGCTTCGGGAGTTTTTATATGCAGTTCCCATTGTGCCTGATTGTTGGCAACCACTTTATACTCCTGATTGTTCCAGCCTGAAACCAATTTGATTTCTTCTTTAGGATTTGCCCAACCCCAAATTTTAACTTCAGAGTTGCGTTGTAAAACCATATTGTCGCCAAAAATATTGGGAAGCGTAACGTTTGCCATCATAGTACTGGAAATCATCAGAATGAAAACAAACTTAAATATATTATTTTTCATTTAGTAGCTTTTTTAAAAACGGAGCATATTCATTTGCCAAAACTTTATGATCTGCAACATCCGGATGTCCGGAACAACCTTTTGGGGTCATAGGTTTAAACTTAAAAATCAAAATGGGTTTATGGATTTTATCCGTTGCAAAAGCAGCTTTTACTTTATTTAGACAATCCTCAAAAACAACTCCTCTGTCTCCGCCCACCATTGGGCTGTTTGTAATCACAATTTGAGCATTGGGATTATGGATATACAACATTTTGATAAAGCTGATATAATTAGAAACATACTTGTCTGCATTAAACGGCAAACGTTCTTTTTTGCCATCTCCACCAGAAAAATCATTAGTTCCTAAAGCAATGCTGATAATATCAGGCCGAAAAGCAAAATCATATTTTGGTTTAGTGGTATCTTTTGTCAAATACAAATTCTGATACACATCCGGCATAATAGCTTCGTCTTTATTCTCATCATTCCAGTTGCGGTATATCCCAATTCCGGAGACAGAACTCATCAAATAATCGACACCAATTTCTCTCGAAAGTAAAGGGCCATAAGCATAATATCCGTTATGGTGATCAAAATACTCGCCTTTATCACAAGGAATATCAGACGGGTCACTCGCAGCTCCGCAAGTAATAGAATCTCCAATAAATTCGATTTTCTTTTTCTTTTTAGAGGTGATCGACGTTAGTTTAGCCGTTGTTCCTGCAAATAAAATTCCGCCGCTATGAGCTTCGGTAGTTTTATAAATTTCAAGATTATGCACTTTTTTGTTTGTAGTCGTTTTTACAGGAAAAGATTGTACTGCTCCTTTTTCGATTCGCAGTTTACCTATATATTTTCCGTCCAAAACTAACGAAACATAATTATGATGTTCCCACGAATCAACGCTTTGCAATGCAATAGAACAATCAGTTCCGGTAAAATTAAAAGATACAGACGAAGCAGTTCCTATTAAGATAACATTGCCATCCTGAAGTTTTTCTATACGGCCCTGATAAAGAAAGGTATCCGTTTTACTTTGTGAAATTGAAACAATCGAAATCAGCAAAAACGAAATTAAAAATGATATTTTTTTGAGAAACATAATTTATTTGTTAAAATATAAATACGATTCACAAATATATCTGAAATACGGTTTACAGAAAGATACTAAAACATCAAAAAGCAATAAAAAAACACCAAACTTACAAGACTATTTTATCGCTTTTATCGTTAGTTAATAAACCATATTGCAAATCCTATCCTTTGTTATTCAAAAGCAACGGTATATCTTTATCAATTCAATTTTACAATCCCTCTTAAAAATGAAATCAACCCTATATATTGCATTTGCAGCAACGCTTATATTCTCGTCTTTTACTGTAAAAACGAAAAAAAACAGTGAAATCAGTTCTATCAAAACAACACAAAACACAATAAACCGGGATTCTATTATTCTGTATGCCAGACAATATTTAGGAACCCCTTATTTGTATGCAGGAAATGACCCTAAAAAAGGATTTGATTGTTCCGGTTTTGTAAATTATGTTTTTAAAAATTACAACATTACTTTACCAAGAAGTTCCAGTGGTTTCAAAAATTTAGGTACAAAATTATCTCCCGAAGATTTTAAAGTGGGAGATATTTTAGTTTTTTACGGTTACAGGGACAGAACAATTGTGGGTCATGTGGGGATTATCTGTGAGGCAAACGGCATGCATTCAAAATTTATTCATGCCTCGTCCGGAAAAGCCGGCAGCGTAACGATCAGTGATTTAGATTCTGACCATTATAGCAAACGTTATTATAAATGTATTAATGTATTGCCTTGATTTTTTTCGCCACTAATTCATCGATTTTTTTTTCACGCAGATTTAAAAGGATTTTAACAGATGTGTACAGATTTATTTATTGTAATATTT
This sequence comes from Flavobacterium araucananum, assembly GCF_002222055.1. Lineage (GTDB taxonomy): Bacteria > Bacteroidota > Bacteroidia > Flavobacteriales > Flavobacteriaceae > Flavobacterium > Flavobacterium araucananum. The sequence continues at coordinate 139,592 of NZ_MUGS01000006.1, read as the reverse complement.
CAAAAAATCGTTTTAAATCTGTCTCAATCTGCTAGATCTGCGTGAAAATTAATGCCGTTTATTCGCAAACATTTTACTCTTCAGTCAATAGTTTTATCAAGCTTTCGTCTCTTTGATAGACATCTTTATAAAAATTAAGGTTTCCGTCCCGATCTACCCAAGCCGTAAAATAACCAATATAAACAGGCACTTTCTTTTTTAAACTATACCAGCTTTCTTTACCGGCATGCATCGCCTTATCGATTCTTGCGGGAGTCCAGGCAGGATCTTGTTTTAGTAGTTCGATTGCCAATTCTCTGGGTTTCCCTACACGAACACAGCCGTGACTAAAAGCTCTGCTTTCTCTTTCGAACAAACTTTTTGCCGGCGTGTCATGCAAATAAATATTATTTGAATTTGGGAACAAAAACTTCACCAAACCAAGCGAATTGTTTTTTCCCGGTAACTGACGTACTGCTCCATTATTCCATTCCAGATTTTTCTGTGCCAGATAATTTTTATTTTTAGCCATTCCGGGTTTGATCTCCTTATTAATGATACTCGTAGGAACATTCCAATACGGACTAAAAACAATATTATTCATCAATCCGCTAAAAATTACGGTTTTCGTCATCGCTTTTCCTACCACTACCGGAGACACAAAAGCAATTTGGTGATCGCGAATCAAATACAATTTAAACTCCGGAATATTAACTTCTATATATTCCTTTCCTTTTTCGAGCGCAGGATCAATCCATCTGCAACGCTCCATGTTTGCAATTATAGTTTTGATTCTGTCCGAAACCGGAATATTCAATTCTGCAATATGTTCCGGAATGATTGTATTCTTAGGTGTTAATCCGTGATGTAATTCGTAGTTTTTAATTGCCTTAATCAAAAGGGTATCGCAAATATTGCTTTTGCTGTTTTCTTTAAGATCTCCTGTTATATAAAGCCTTTCTCTAATCTGACCTATGGTCGCAACAGAATCGCCCAACTTAAGACTTTTAAAATCATCCCCTGCTTCGATGGTTTTCCAGCCCCCTTTTTTTTCAATTTCTCTATATTGATGAAGTGCATCGCGAAGTTTATAATACTGGCTAAACATTTTGCTTTTTTTATCATCGCTAATCGTCGCTTTTTTATAAATAGAATCTGAAAAAACCTGATAATTTACCTTTTTACGCGGCAAAAGCCACTCTAGTGCTCTTGTTGTTTTTTCGTCTACACCCGAAACTTTCTGTACATAATAAAAGTATAAGTTTGACAAGATCAAATCTGTATCAACCTGCGATAATTTGTTTACAGAAGTATGTTCAAAAATAGGACTGACTTGTTCATTGTAAGGAAAATTAGCTTTCAAGCCCTCGCGATCCAATCCTTTATATTTATTAAATAAAGTGTTTCCGTATTCTACAACTCCTTTATTATCTAACCATAATTGAGTAGAATGGTTTTTCTTGTATAAAGCCAAAACATCATTCTGAAATTTAACCAATTTAGGATACGTTTCATAAAAAGTGGTAATCTTAGCACTGTCGATTGTAATTTTAAGTTCCGGGATTACTTTCTCTGAGGTCTTTTTTGACTGGTCGTCTTTTTTGTCTGCTTTTTTGTTACACGAAATAGCAGCAAAAAGAAGGACTACAGACAGAAGAGCATATAAAGTTTTCATACTAATTTTTTTAATAAAAATAGAAAAGTTTTACTGAAATCAAAGCATTTCCAAAAAAAATAACAGGGTATTTATGATCCTGATATTCTGAAAAAAAAGCATAAAAAAAACTCCAAATACTTTACGCATTTGGAGCTTTTCACTTTATAATCAACCTTTATTTTTAGATTACTGTACCTTTTAGCGTAAGGATTTTTGGTGCTGTTTCGGCACTTGTTGTTACAGTAACTGTTTTTGTAAAACCTCCTTTGTTTGCTGCATTGTATGTGGCAGTTACTTTAGCCGATTTGCCTGGTAATATGGGCTCTTTTGTATAATCTGTTGCAGTACAACCACAAGATCCCTGAACATTTGTAATAACAACTGCCGTTTTTCCTGTGTTTTTAAATTCGTAAACAATTGCTTTTGGTGTTCCTTGCGGAATTTCGCCTACATCAACTGTTTCTGCTTTCCAGACAATTACAGAAGCTGCTGTTGCTTCAACTTTAGTTTCAGAGCTGATCGCTTTTATGGGTGCAATTGCTGAAAAAGACATTAAGCTTAAGGCTAAGGCTAACATCGAAATTTTGATAATTTTCATAGTTTTATTTATTAATGGTTTATAGTTCAAATTGATTTTTCAAAGATAATTCAGACAAATTCAGATCGCTGTTAACCGCTTTCAAATCTTTGTTAACGACTTGTTAATTGGTATTTTTAAGTCTAAATTTGATTAATATTACACTCTCAAACACCGTTTTCTTGAAAATAAACAAACTCAATAGTATTATCCTTCTGGGACTTGTTGCCATTATTAGTATATTGGTTGCACAACTGCTTTGGACAAAAGAGGCTTTTACTTTAGAACAAAAAAAACTGAGCCAGAAAGCAAATATTGCTTTACTCGAAGTTGCCCGTAAATTATATGAAGGAAAAGATCACGAATCTTCCTGTCAGAATCCTGTTCAAAAAATATCAAACGATTATTACATCGTAAACATTCAAAATGCTTTTGAACCGGACGTTTTAGAATTCTATCTGAGATCAGAGTTTAAAAAAATGAATATTACAACTGATTTTGAATACGCCGTTTACAATTGCCAGAGTGATGAAATGGTGTATGGAAAGTATATTTCGTTTGCCGAAAAACAAGAAGAAAAGAAAACAGTTTCGTTCCCCAAGCATAAAAACTTAGTCTATTATTTTGCGATCCGTTTTCCTAATGAAACCACTTATTTATTTAGTTCGATGCGATTTTGGTTTATACTTTCGATCGCCTTAATCCTAATTTTATTGATCTATGTTTATTCTATTTTTACTCTTTTACAACAAAAGAAGTATTCTGAATTGCAACGGGATTTTATCAATAATATGACACACGAATTCAAAACGCCTTTGTCTTCTATTTTAATCGCTTCGAAATATTTAAGCGAGCAAAATCCAATTAAAGAAGATAAAAAACTGCATACCTATGCTACCATTATCATCAATCAAAGCCACAAACTAAACAATCATATTGAGAAGATTTTAAACATTGCCAAATCTGATTATGCCCCTTTAGAATTAAAAAAAGAAACCGTTTTGATTGTTCCTATTATCGAAGAAACCATTGAGAATATTCAGTTAAAATATCCTGACGCAATGATTCGAATTGAAACTTTATCGAACGAATATCATATCGAAACGGATGTTTTTCATTTTACGAATCTCCTTTATAATTTAATCGATAATGCCATAAAATATTGTACTGAAAAACCGGAAATAACGATTGGAATTGGAACGGAGAATTCTACTTTAAAACTAACTTTTACGGATAACGGAATTGGTATTTCTACCAAAAATATTTCTTTTATCTTTGATAAATTCTATCGCGCCCAAAACGAGAAAAGCAATGAAGTAAACGGTTTTGGTCTGGGTTTGTATTATGTTAAAGAAATTTGCAATTTGCATAACTGGAAAATAAAAGCCCAAAATAACGCTACAAATGGCATCACTATAACTTTGTCAATTCCTTATAAAAAATGAAACAATTCAAGATCCTTTATACCGAAGATGACGAAACACTGGCATTTTTGACCAAAGATAATTTAGAACAAAACAATTATGAAGTTGTTCATTGTTGCGACGGAAATTTAGGTTTGGAAGCCTTTAAAAAAGAAAGTTTCGACATTTGTATCTTTGATATCATGATGCCTAAAATGGATGGTTTTGAACTGGCTACTGAAATTAGAAAAACAAATACTGATATTCCTATTATTTTTCTCTCGGCCAAAACCTTAAAAGAAGATCGTATTAAAGGATTGCGTTTAGGGGCCGATGATTATTTGGTAAAGCCTTTTAGTATTGAAGAATTATTGCTGAAAATTGAGATTTTCCTAAAGCGTTCCCAGAAAAATACGGCAATAGAAAAAGCTTTTTACACCATTGGAAAGTATCAATTTGATATTAATAATTTTATCCTTTTTAATGAATCTGAAAAAATAACGCTCACACAACGCGAAGCCGAATTACTAAAATTGTTTCTGGACAACAAAAATTCAGTTTTAAAAAGAGAACAAATTTTAACCTCGCTTTGGGGAACAGATGATTACTTTATGGGGAGAAGCCTGGATGTTTTTATTTCACGTCTGCGTAAAATCCTGACCAATGAAAAAGGTATTGCTATAGAAAACCTGCACGGAATAGGATTTCGATTTACGATGTAAATTTAACTTTATTGCCTTTTTTATCACTGTTTAAAAAACAATTTTCTCTTTATTATCCGTAATAAAAATACAATAATTACGAAAAACAGATTATAAATGCATAATCTCAAAAAGTTTTAGTTTTAATACAAATAAAGAAAAAACTGTAAAATTAATTTTAAAAAACTTTTGTAATTTTAATATCTAATTTTTCGCCGATATGAAATTACATCACTTACGCAACGCCACTTTAGTTATCGAAACTGAAACCGATGTTATATTGGTTGATCCAATGTTAGGGAAGAGAAAAACGATTCCGCCTTTTACCATTTTTCGTTATAAGCCCAAAAGAAACCCACTTGTTGCTTTGCCTAAAAACAGCAGGGATATTTTGAGCAAAGTTACTGTTTGCCTCATTACACATTTGCATCCCGATCATATCGACAAAGCGGGTGAAGTTTTTTTAAGACGAAAAAGCATTCCTGTCATTTGCAGTACAAAAGATGAAAAGGTATTAGCAAAAAGAGGATTAAATATTGCTCAGAGTTTGAATTACTGGGAACAACAAGAATTTTTAGGTGGCAAAATTACCGGAATTCCTGCTATTCACGGCTATGGCTTTATTGCTAAATTAATGGGTAATGTAATGGGTTTTTATATTGAATTGCCCAATCAAAAATCAATTTATATAAGCTCCGATACTATTTTTACAGAACACGTACAAAAAGTTCTTATCGAATTTAAACCTGATATTGCTACAGTTGCCTGTGGCACTGCAAGGTTAGATTTTGGTCAGCCTTTGTTGATGCGAATGAACGACATTTTGAAGTTTACGGCATTGGCGCCGGGTAAAGTTTTTGCGAATCATTTAGAGGCTTTAAACCATTGCCCAACCACACGATCTGAACTAAGGCAAGCCCTTTCTGAAAACAATCTTTTAGATAAAATTGCCATTCCAAGCGACGGTACAAGTGTTGAGTATTGATTTATAAAACCAACAACCCAAATTCGCGTAAAGTATTAATTGGTTTTGAATACCAAAACAATTCAAAATCTTCTAAATTGGTTTCAAAATCAGCCTTTACTTCCTGAAAAGTATAGTTTTTAGAATTTGCGATTGTTATTTTAGTTAAAATTTCAATCAGCCATTGCCCTTCATCTTTATTGGTCTGAAGGGTAAAACTTTCTTTTTTATCATGAAAAGTAAAAGCCATCATTTCCCACGAATTCCCTTTTTTAGATTTTGTAAAAGTTTCTGCAAAAGGTTTTCCTCCTAGCCAAACTACTTTTGCATTTGGTTTTGTATTAAAATCATTTCCTTCTTCAAGGGCATTAAAAATAAAATCGGGATCAATTTTAGTTTTCGGAATTTTAAAATCGAACCAGTCCTGCAATTCGTAATCAAAACAAATTCCGTGCATGAAATTAAAGAGCGATTTCTTTAATCCAAAACTAAATTTATCGTGATTGATTCCTGTAGAATCGGTATAATCAATATCATTATTGGCAAAAGTACCAATAGCTTCAGTTATTTTTGTTACACCAAATTTCTCCGGATATAACCCAACCGGACTGTGCGCTGTCATGGCAAATTGATGCCAAAATCCTGATTGTAGAATTCCGGCTTCGAATAACTGACGTACCATTTCCAGACTGTCAACCGTTTCCTGAATCGTTTGTGTTGGATATCCGTACATTAAATAAGCATGAACCATGATTCCGGCTTCGGTAAAATTTCGGGTTACTTTTGCTACTTGTTCTACGGTTACCCCTTTATCGATTAATTTTAATAAGCGATCAGAAGCTACTTCCAAACCACCAGAAACAGCAATACAACCCGATGCTTTTAGTAACAAGCATAAATCTTTAGAAAAACTTTTCTCGAATCGAATATTTGTCCACCAGGTTACTGCCAGTTTTCGTCTTAAAATTTCGAGAGCCAAAGCGCGCATTAAGGCTGGCGGAGCAGCTTCGTCTACAAAATGAAATCCGTTTTGCCCCGTTTGCAACATCATATCTTCCATACGATCGCACAACAAATTGGCAGCAACAGGCTCATATACTTTGATATAATCTAACGAAATATCACAAAAAGTACATTTCCCCCAATAGCAACCGTGCGCCATCGTAAGTTTATTCCAGCGTCCGTCGCTCCACATTCTGTGCATTGGATTCACAATTTCGATTACCGAAATATATTTATCCAAAGGCAAATCAGTATAATCCGGCGTTCCTACGTAGGCTTGTTTGTAATCGTGTTTTAACGAATTGTTTTTGTAAACTACTTTACCGTCTTCCAAAAGAAATGTTCGTTTGTACCGCTTCTCGTCGCTCGAAGTAACATCATTTGGGTTTTCGAGATTGAAAATTAATTCTTCTATCGGAACTTCTCCATCATCTAAAGTAATAAAATCGAAAAATTCAAAAACACGTGCATCAGAAAGAGAACGTAACTCAGTATTAGGGAAACCGCCACCCATAGAAATTTTAATTTCCGGATGGTGTTGTTTAATCCATTGTGCACATCGAAAAGCGCTGTATAAATTACCCGGAAAAGGAACTGAAATTAAAAAAAATGTAGGTTGAACAAGCTCGATTTTAGCTTTTAAAATCGAAATTAGAATGGCATCTATATAAGTTGGTTCTTGTTGTAAGGCTTCGTATAATTCATCAAAAGAATTGGCACTTCGTCCTAAACGCTCTGCATATCGGCTAAAACCAAAATTCTCATCGACACATTCTACAATATAATCCGAGATATCTTCAAGATACAAAGTCGCTAAGTGTTTTCCCTTATCCTGAGTTCCCATCGTTCCAAAAGCCCAATCGAGCTCTTCTAATTGTGCAAAACGAGATGCTTCCGGCAAAAAATCTTCCTGACAAATTTGTAATGCCAAAGTGGGATTTTTTCCCTGCAAAAACTGAATTACAGCATCAATCGTTTTGATATATTCGTCCTGTAATGCAAAAATACGTTTTGAATTGTCTGAAACTTCAGAACCTGACACTTGAAACTTTGAACTTGAAAAAGCAAACAAATCAATCAAACCTTTCTTCGAAAACAATTCTAAAATTACATCAATACCTAAATCTGCCTGAGCCGATTCGATATTTTTTGTGTTTAGAAATCCTTTTATATACGCTGTTGCCGGATACGGTGTATTCAGTTGCGTAAAAGGAGGCGTAACGACAAAGAGTTTGGTTTTCAAGGCGACATTATTTTTTGCAAAAATACAGCATATTTAGAGACTTTTCAGGAAAAGATTCAACATGTGATTTTAGTTTTCTATTACGTGAATTTTGCTTTATTTGGTTTGTACCAAAATCCAGGTTGCTATTTCGTCTAAGGCGATTGGAGAAAAAGTCTGTTCGATTTTTTCATACTCTTCGGGAGAACCGGTTTTGCACTCCTGAAAAAAATGATTTAAGCTAGGAAACTCTTTAGTGGTTACATTTTTGTTTCCTGCTTTAAGCAACGTTTTTTTTATAGCTTCCAGATTAACGGTTGCAGGAACTTGTAAATCTTTGCTGCCGTTGAGCGCCAAAACAGGACATTTTACTTTTGCTAAAGCCGTCGCAGGATCCATTTTTAAAATAACATAGATCCAGTTATTTGTAATTTGTCCCGTTAATGCCTTTGCATAATTCTCCTCATATTTTGACTTAAAATAAGTATTTACGCTATTTTTTAAATTTTCATCATTTATAGAAGAGGCGAGAATAATATCGTAGGCGCCTCTATAAATTTCTCGTCCTTTTTGGATCTCACTTTCAGAAACACCACTTTGCCTTTCTATCAGTTCTTTTTGCAGCAGCAATAATTTATCGCCACGAAGTCCTGTTCCAGCGAGTAAAACAATAAAATTAACAGCTGTTGAATTTCCGGCAACAATTGGGGCAATTATCCCGCCCTCGCTATGACCAATTAATCCAATTTTATTTTTATTAATTTCTTTTCTTGTTTTTAAATAATCAACTCCTGCCTGAACATCTCTCGCAAAGTCAATCGTAGTTGCTTTTGCAAAATCACCGGTAGATTCTCCGGCACCACGATCATCAAAACGTAATACTGCGATACCTTTTCTCGTTAGATAATCGGCTAAAACCAGAAATGATTTATGCCCTAAAAGTTCTGCATCTCTATTTTGTTGGCCACTTCCTGTGATTAAAAGCACAACCGGAAAATTGCCTGTTTTTTCAGGCAACGACAGCGTTCCGGCTAAAATAATATTATCTGCTTTATTTTCGAATTTAACTTCTTCAGTATAATACGGATACGGTTTTTGGGGTTCCTGAGGTCTTGCATAAACTGTTTTTTCAAGGACTTCTTTAGACAAATTAAGTTCAGAAGATCGTCCACCCTGCGTAAATTTCCCAACAATAATATTGTCTTTATTTAATATTCCTTCATAAGAAATTTGAGCCCCCGGAATTTCTAATTTTAAAATTGAATTCTCAAAAGTGGTTTTTTCAACAGGAATTCCAGCTACTTTCTGATCCGGACTATCCATTGTTGTCTTATAACCATTTTCTGTTTTATTGACATGAAACACAACTCTTAACTGAGTTCCGGGTACTTTTAAAAATCCATTCCATTGTCCTGAAATTTCTTGTGCGTTACTTAAAAAAGAAGCTAAAGTTGTTAGTAGAAGAAGTATTGTTTTTACCATTTTTATTGAAATAAGTGAGATGATTTTAATTGTGGATCAGGAATTATAATTTTTTCTGCTTTTTCTCTAATTGCCTGTATTTAAAAAAAGAATAAGCTACTGGCAGAAACGCCACAATAAAACCAATCGTAACAAGGGCTTTTGAAAATACAAAACCGGAAAAAATGATTCCTCCCAAAACGATAATCAAACCACCAAAAAGCCAAATTTTACCTGCAAATACATGTGTAGCTTTCCAAACCTCTTCATTTTCCAGCGTCCAGGGTGTTCTGATTCCAATAAAATAGCCCGGTCGTATTACTTTAAAATAATTACCCATGATCATTAATAAAACTCCCACCAAAACATACATCAAAGCCGGATCTGAAAAAGATTGATTTTTTGTGATATATATAATAATTAAAGCCAGTAAAGACTTAAACAACACCAGAAAAAACTTCAATTGAGAAAACTTTCTTCCCATTGAAGCAGTCCTGTTTTTAGGATCAAATTTTGCGGCAGCAAACAGCACTGTATATGTCAAAACCGGCAGCATACATACTACTAAAATTAAGATAATCTTGCTTCCCCAATGGGCAATTTCCCCATCCATATTCCAATTAATCGGAATCCTTTCGGGAAGACTCTTCCAAATAGATGCTAAATACACAAACGGGATAATAACTATTCCGATAATTGGAAGCTCTTTTTTTAATTCTAAATTCATTTTTTATTTTTTAAAGGTTAGTATCCATTGCAAAACATCTTCCATTATGGTGGTATTGATGGAGTAGATGATAAATTGCCCGTTTTTTTGAGAAGTAATTAAATCTGCTCGTTTTAAAATATCCAAATGATGCGAAATGCTGGGCTTTGATATATTGAAAGCATCGGCAATCTCTCCGGCTGATAAATCTTTCTCTTTTAATAGTTCCAGAATTTCTCTTCGGGTCGCATCATTTAAGGCTTTGAAAATCTCATTCATCATTTATATATTTAGACAAATATCTAAATACTTTTTCAATCCACAAAAAAAATGAGCAACAATTTATATTGTTGCCCATTTTATAAGGTTTATAAATTGAGTTTAAAACTGATGTACCTTCTTAGAAATCACTAAAAATGATATTAAAGAAATCAAAGCAGCAGTAGTAAGATAAAAGCCTACATAGTTTAAACCGTAAGTACTTGCCAGCCAAATTGCAATTAGTGGCGCAAATGCAGCACCCAGAATTCCTGCCATATTAAAAGTCAATGAAGCACCGGAATAACGAACTGTGGTAGGAAATAATTCTGACAAAAAAGTTCCCAACGGTCCATAAGTAAACCCCATCAACGACATACCGATACAAACAAATGATGTTACCATAACAGGGTTTCCTGAGTTAAGAAAGAACGAAAAGAAAAATCCGAAAATAGCAATTGCCACCGTAGTAATGATTAGTATTTTTCGACGACCAATTTTATCAGCGACTACCGCAGAAACAGGAATAAAAATAGCAAAAAATAATACGGAGAAGAGCTGTATCAACAAACCATCTCTTTTTGTAAAACCTAAATCTGAGGTCGCCCAGCTTAATGTAAAAACCGTCATTAAATAAAATACCAAAAAGGTTGTAATGGCAGATAATGTCCCAAAAATCAATTGATTTTTATAGGATTTCAGTAAGGTAAAAAACGGAATTGCAACTTCTTTCTGTTCCAGTTTAGAGTTTTTAAAAGCGGGAGTTTCACTAATTTTCAAACGAATATAAAACCCTACAATTACCAAAAGAGAACTTGCGATAAACGGAATTCTCCAGCCATAATCCATAAAAGCTTCGCTGGTCATAGAATCTGTTAATAATAAAAAAGTTCCTCCTGAAAGCAACAATCCAATAGGCGCACCTAATTGCGGAAACATTCCATACCAGGCACGTTTATGTGGCGGTGCATTTTCGATCGCCAATAAAACGGCACCACCCCACTCGCCTCCTAAACCAACTCCCTGACCAAACCTGCATAACATTAACAAAATTGGCGCAGCGATCCCGATACTTGCATAACCTGGTAAAAAACCAATTGCAATGGTCGATAACCCCATCGTTAGCAATGCAACTACAAGAGTTACTTTACGTCCAATTTTATCTCCATAATGTCCAAAAATGGCTGAACCTATTGGTCGGGATAAAAAGGCTATCGAAAAAGTCGCCAACGATTCAAGGGTAGAATTTGTACTACTGGCTCCCGGAAAAAATAATTGCGGAAAAACCAATACGGCAGCATTGGCATATATGTAAAAGTCGAAAAACTCGATTGTGGTACCAATTAAGGAACCAAAAAGAACATGTCGTAACGAGTTCTCCTGATTAGGGTTATTTTTCATGTAAAACTGATATATCGTTTTTTTTGCTTACAAAAATATAATTTCGATGCTAATAATTCACACTTTAGATAAATAGTTTTAAAACATTACTATACATTTAACAAAAAACCTGTATTCTTCATTTTTTGCAGCATTAAATAACGTAACATTAAAAACCTGATTAGAGGAACTTTAAAATAAAAACAAAAAATCAAATCATAACCAATCGTTAAAACTGTATTTAACTACATATTTTCATTAAATTTACAGCTGTCAAAAATAAATTTAAAATTATGCCAACCGACTGTATCAGCTATCAAACTTCAGGATATTTTTCTAGATTGATACACGATTATTTAGATCAAAAACCAGCGTTAAAACCACTGTACAATTATTTTCCGACTTTAGAAAATTTCGAAAAACAAATTGCTGAAAAAGCTGCTAACTTTGATCATAACAACCGAATTGCTTTGGTTGAAACTTTAAAAAAGCAATATCATCATATCGAAATCTCTGATTCGACAAAGCAAAATATCGAGCTTTTAGCACTTTCAAATACGTTTACAATAACCACCGGACATCAATTAAATTTGTTTAGTGGTCCCTTGTATTTTTTATATAAAATTATCTCGACAATTAATCTGACCAAGGAATTAAAGCTAAAATATCCGGCAAATAATTTTGTCCCGGTTTATTGGATGGCAACTGAAGATCATGATTTTGAGGAGATCAATTATTTTAATTTTAAAGGAAAAAAATTCCGATGGAATAAAGAAAGTACGGGTCCTGTTGGAAGACTTTCGACTGAAGGCTTAGCTGAATTTTTCGAGATATATTCGAAAGAATTGGGATCAAGCACAAATGCCGGAGTTCTAAAAAAACTATTTGAAGAAGCATATTTAAATCATGAAAGCCTTGCAGATGCAACACGCTTTTTAGCCAATAGTTTGTTTGCAAATTATGGCTTGGTAATTTTAGATGCTGACGATGCCAATCTGAAACAAGCTTTTATTCCGTATATCAAAGAAGAGCTGCAACAACAAACTTCGTTTAAAGCTGTTCAGGAAACGATTTCTCAATTTCAGAATTATACTGTACAGGTAAATCCGCGTGAAATCAATTTATTTTATATTGAAGACGATTTACGGGAACGAATTATTTTTGAAAACGATAAATACTTTGTCAACAATACTAAAATCTCATTTTCGAAAGAAGAAATTCTAAAAAAACTACATAGCAATCCGGAGAAATTTAGCCCTAATGTTATTATGCGTCCGTTATATCAGGAAATTATCCTGCCTAATTTATGCTACATTGGCGGAGGCGGAGAAATTGCCTATTGGTTAGAGTTAAAGTCTTTTTTCGATGCTGTAAAGATCACTTTCCCGATGCTTCTTGTTCGTAATTCTGTATTATTATCAACAGAAAAACAAGCAAAAAAAGCCGACAAATTAAACCTGACATGGGCATCTTTATTTACAAAACCAGCTGATTTAATTAATGTCATCACTCATAAACTATCTGCTTTTCCTATTGATTTAACCCCTCAAAAAGAAGCGTTAGAAAAACAATTTGAATATCTTTACGAATTAGCACAACAAACAGATCAATCGTTTACGGGAGCTGTAAAAGCTCAGGAAGTCAAACAAAAGAAAGGTTTGGACAATCTTGAAAAACGATTACTAAAAGCGCAAAAACGCAAATTAGATTCAGAGCTGCAACGGGTTGTAGATTTACAATGCGAGTTGTTCCCTAATCAAAGTTTACAGGAACGTCAAACTAATTTCTCAGAATTTTATCTGGAAAAAGGAGAACAATTGATCCCGCTTTTAATACAAAAATTAAAACCTTTAGAAACTAATTTTAATATCATAACAATATAAAAAACAAAAAAAACAGCCACAAATCCCACTAATTTTCGCGAATTAATGTTTCTTTCATAAAAATTAGATTGGTGTAAATTCCTGTAATTGGTGGCAAAAAAACAACCTGCTTAGCAGATTAAAATAAAGTAATAATTCTCTGAAATAAATAACCACTCCTTCTAAGATTATTGCCTCTCTAAACCAAATAGTAACTTTTAAAAAACAAAAATTAACCTATTTACCAAAATTATGACCAGAGAGCGCTTGATATCTTTAGATGTCTTTAGAGGATTAACAATTTTATTAATGACTATTGTTAACAATCCCGGAGATTGGGGACATGTTTATGCCCCTTTATTACATTCAGAATGGCATGGCTGTACGCCAACAGATTTAGTTTTTCCTTTTTTTATCTTTATTATGGGAGTTGCTGTTCCTCTGGCAATGCCCACTAAAACTTGGGACGACTCAACTTTCAATAAAATTCTGGTTCGTTCGTTGCGAATGTTCTGCCTTGGGATTTTCTTTAATTATTTTGCCAAAATACAACTTTTTGGACTCGATGGTATCTCACTTCTTATAGGCCGACTACTAATTACCGTTGCAGTTGGTTATGCATTAATGGGCAATTTTAGTTCAAAAGTCAAAAACATTCTGGCTTTTTCGATTCTGATTATTTATCTCTTTTTGGCTTACAGCGGTATCGAAGCTTATCAAAATGTGCGCTTGCCGGGAGTTCTGCAACGCATTGCAATAGTTTATTTTGTAGTTTCTCTATTATACTTAAAAACGACCAAAAAAACACAAATCATTACGGGAATAGTTTTATTGTTGGGCTATTGGGCACTAATGACTTTGGTTCCTGTTCCTGGAATTGGAGCTGCAAATCTTGAAAAAGGAACCAATCTTGCTTCATGGGTTGACAGCATCTTACTAAAAGGACACATGTATCGTGAAACAATTACCTGGGACCCTGAAGGGATTTTAAGCACTTTGCCATCAATTGTAAACGGAATCATTGGTTTATTAATTGGACAAATAGTACAACGCGAAATTACCAAAACCCAAAAAGCCACTAAAATTGCCATTGCAGGAATAACACTTATTATTGCAGGTTTGCTTTGGGATATCGTTTTCCCGATAAACAAATCTCTTTGGACCAGCAGCTACGTTTTATACACTACCGGATTAGCCGCAACTTGTTTGTCGATCTTGTATTATGTAATTGATATTGCAGATTATAAAAAAGGATTCAAATTATTTTTGATCTGGGGAGTAAATCCAATGATCGTGTTTTTCTTCTCACAGATTATACCGCAGGCCCTGGTAATGATTCAGGTCAAAAATCCACAAAATCCTGCAGAGCAAATTAATCTTCTTAACTATTTATATCACTTTGGGATTGCACCATTTTTCAGCAATCCAATGACCGCATCTTTGGCGGGAGCATTGGTTTACGTAGCAATATGGACGTTTATTTTATGGATATTTTATAAAAACAAATTAATATTCAAAGTATAAATTTTTTATCATATAAGACGCACAGCAGTGCGTCTTTTTTTATTAAATATTACTTTGTGTCAGATGCACTGCTGTGCATCTCTACTATCACTTATATCGTTTAAAAAAATCACATAAGCATTATTTTTTACTGTTTAATTATGAATTTATTAAAATCAATTCATAAAAAAAGTATACTTTTGCACAAAATTAAAAATAAGCAATAAAAATGGCAACAAATAGAACTTTTACAATGATTAAGCCAGATGCAGTTCAAAACGGACACATCGGTAATATCTTAGCAATGATTACTAATGGAGGTTTCAAAATCGTTTCATTAAAATTAACTCAATTAACTGTAGCTGATGCTAAAGCATTTTATGCAGTTCACGCAGAAAGACCTTTCTACGGAGAATTAGTTGAATTCATGTCTCGTGGACCAATTGTTGCTGCAATTTTAGAAAAAGACAACGCAGTAGAAGATTTCAGAACTTTAATAGGAGCTACAAATCCTGCTGAAGCTGCTGAAGGAACTATTCGTAAAGCATACGCAACTTCTATTGGAGAAAATGCAGTTCACGGTTCTGATAGCGACGAAAACGCTGCAATCGAAGGTGCATTTCATTTTGCAGGAAGAGAGCAGTTCTAATAAGTTTACAGTCACAGTATTCAGTGACAGTTTACATCATAAAAAAAACCTGTTTCAAATTGAAACAGGTTTTTTTTATGATATTTTTTTGTGAGACTGAATACTGAGACTGAATACTGAGACTGAATACTGAGACTGAATACTGAGACTGTAAACTGTAACTGAATACTATCTCAAAACTACATCCTTAACTACTTCGCGCCCTAACTCATCGTTGATCATTTTTACGATTTTAGATTTTCCATGACTCAATTCTTCTCTCAAAACGGCAGATCCTAATTCTACGTACAACGTACTTCCTTTTAGTACCACATTTTTTGTATACGTATTTACACCATTCCCCATCAACTGTCTCCAAGCCTCTTTTACATCTATCTGATCCATTCCGGCACCTAACTTATTAACCTGGATGATTTGTTGTAAAACAGCCCCGATTGTACTTTGATTATTTAGCCTTTTTGCCATCGTTTAATAAATTTATTGCTCCCGCTTTTTTATAATGATATTCTTTATTCTGCTCATTTTTGACTACCAATTCCGTATCCGAAACCGAAATCAATTCTTCACTCCATTTTGCATAATCCGTTTTATAATCCAGAAAAACCTGATCGCCTTTAAACCGAACCGAAACGTTTTCAAAAGAATCACTCGTCAAAAAAGTTCCATCAAGCTGAGGCATCACCTTCTTTCGGATTCCTTTACTACTACTTTTAATATCAAAATAATCAAAACTCTCATTCATTCCGTAATCCTTTTGTTCCCCTTTATCAAAAACTACCTTCTCAATTTCCCAGTAACCATTTAGTTTTGCAATATCTGCGGGTTTAATTTCCTGCCTGCAACTTACAAGCAAAAGAGATAAAACCAAAATTATAAAAGTGTTTTTCATACTATATTTATTAAATTCAATAATAATCTTTCTAAGCCACTCCCGACAACTATCAGAATAAGGGTTAGGAGCTATTTCCTGCTGTATGCTATATCTTTTGTTTCCGCAAAAGCGAACACAAAAGGATACCGCTCCCATCAGGGCTAGGACTCCGGTTTTCAAAAGAAAATTTTGTAATACAAAGTTAAGCTTATAAAATTTAAAAGAAATAAAATATTAAAAAACCCATTAAACTATTTTACATATTTTTGGTCATAGATTAAAGCAAAACCAAAAAACATGACCAAAACTATTTGTACAATCCTGACAATCTTGCTATTTACCGGATGCAGTTCAGATTCGACTGAACCATCACCTCCAACATCCGAAACGGCCTATTTCCCTCCATTAACAGGAAATACTTGGGAAACGAAATCTATTAGCGACCTTAAATGGAATCAAAATGCAGTACAGCCACTTTTAGATTATTTAGAACTCAAACATTCTAAATCATTTATAATCCTGATAAACGGCCGCATTGTTTTAGAAAATTATTTTAATGGTCACTCCCCTACTACCAATTGGTATTGGGCAAGTGCCGGAAAAACACTAACCTCGACAATGGCAGGAATTGCACAGCAAGAGAACTTAATAAATATCAACAATAAAGTTTCGCAATATATTGGCACAAAATGGACAAATGAAACATTGACACAAGAAAACCTGATTACCTGCAAAAACTTACTTACAATGACTTCAGGACTTGATGACAGTACGGATGACGTAGATCCCGCAAGTTTAATCTATAAAGCAGATGCCGGAAATCGTTGGGCATATCACAATGTATATGTAAAATTGCAAGATGTTATCGCAAAAGCCAGCGGACAAACCTGGGAGAATTATTTTAACGCCAAACTAAGAGATAAAATTGGCATGAATGGTTCGTGGGTACAAATTGGCAACAATACTGTTTATACCAGCACATCAAGAAGCATGGCACGATTTGGACTTTTAATGCTCAATAAAGGAAAATGGGACAATACCCAAATACTAAATGAAACCTATTTTAAGGAAGCAACAACTACTTCGCAAAACATCAATTTAGGTTATGGCTATTTATGGTGGCTAAACGGAAAAGCAAATTATCATTTGCCACAATCACAACTTAGTTTTCAGGGAAGTGTGATTCCAACTGCCCCAAACGATATGTTTATGGCATTAGGTAAAAACGACCAGAAAATATATGTAGTACCAAGCAAAAACATGGTCATTATCAGGATGGGGGACGCAGCTGACGACGTCAACTTAGCACTATCTGACTTTGACAAAACGTTATGGACAAAAATTAATACCTTATATGAGTAAACTATCGTTTAGTACGCAATCTTTTTAAGATTCCCATAAAGAAGAAAACCAGCCCCAAGACCAATAAAATATAATAAGAAGAAAGACTTTTGTCTCTCAATACATTTGCTAAAACGAAACAAATAACGCTTCCGAAATAAAAAGTAAGAGGCGTTATATTTTTTAAAGAAGAAAAACTCATACGATTACTTAAAAAAACTATCTACAAATTCATATTTATTAAAGACTTGCAAATCTTCGATTCCCTCGCCTACACCAATGTATTTTACAGGAATCTTAAACTGATCTGAAATACCAATAACAACACCACCTTTTGCAGTTCCGTCCAGTTTAGTTACCGCAAGAGAGGTAACCTCTGTTGCAGCTGTAAATTGTTTAGCCTGCTCAAAAGCATTTTGACCAGTAGAACCATCCAAAACCAAAAGCACATCATGAGGCGCATCTGCAACAACTTTTTGCATGACACGTTTTACTTTGGTAAGCTCGTTCATCAAATTGACTTTATTGTGCAAACGTCCGGCAGTATCTATAATAACAATATCGGCATTTTGTGCTACAGCAGACTGTAAGGTATCAAAAGCTACAGAAGCAGGATCACTTCCCATATTTTGTCTCACAATTGGCACATCTACACGATCTGCCCAAACTTGCAACTGATCGATAGCAGCAGCACGAAAAGTATCTGCGGCTCCCAGAACAACTTTATAACCTGCTTTTTTAAACTGATACGCCAGTTTACCAATTGTAGTGGTTTTACCAACTCCGTTAACACCAACTACCATTAAAACGTATGGCTTTTTGTCTTTAGGAATTTCAAATTCGGTTGCTTCGCCTGTGTTGGTTTCAGACAATAAAGCTCCTATTTCTTCACGCAGAATCTGATTCAATTCATCCGTACCTAAATACTTATCTTCAGATACGCGTTTTTCGATTCTTGAGATTACTTTCAAAGTGGTATTTACACCAACATCTGATGCTACAAGAATTTCTTCCAGATCATCTAAAACATCGTCATCGACTTTAGATTTTCCAGCAACAGCTTTGCTTAACTTTGAGAAAAAAGTAGTTTTTGATTTTTCAAGACCTTTGTCTAAAGTCTCTTTTTTATCAGTAGAGAATAATTTTTTAAAAAAACTCATTTTTTATAGGTTGTTAGTTTTTTAGACTATACGATTTTTTGACAATCTAAATAATCCTAATGTTTAAAGAAGATGAATTGCTTTTATGTTACTCCAACGAAAGACATCCGTTGATTTCCGCCATAGCGAACAGTAAAGATAAAAAGGATAGCGGGAACTATTGCTTAAAAAAAAGCCAATTGTTATATTTCTTTAAAATTTTAGACAAATATAAAAAATAAAAAAGCTACTTCCGAATGAAAGTAGCTTTTCTATATACTGTAATTGTTATTATTTCTTTTTCAAGAAAGTATCAACTTCTTCAGGAGCCATAATAGATTCTACGAATGTATATGCACCAGTTTTAGGAGATTTTACCATTTTGATGGCTTTTGATAATCTCTTAGAAGATGTTTGTAACGATGCTACGGTTTTCTTTGCCATGATTTAAATGTTATTGAAATTCAATAAATCTTTAAATATTTCTAATATTACCAGTAGTACTTATACTTCAAGTAGTACTAAATAATAAACACTTAAGATTATATTAAAATCTCTAAATTATTACTTAATTTCTTTGTGAACAGTTACACGTTTCAAGATTGGATTAAATTTTTTAATCTCTAATCTGTCTGGTGTATTTTTTTTGTTCTTAGTTGTAATGTATCTAGAAGTTCCTGGAACACCAGAAGTCTTGTGCTCAGTACATTCTAAAATTACTTGGATTCTATTACCTTTCTTTGCCATCTTGCTATATATTTATTTAGGAAAAGATTATTTGATAAATCCTTCTGACTGCGCTTTTTTCAAAACAGCAGTGATTCCATTTTTATTAATTGTTTTTATCGTAGATGCTGCTACTCTAAGAGTAATCCATCTATCTTCTTCTGGAAGATAAAAACGCTTTTTAACTAAGTTTACAGAAAACTTTCTCTTAGTTTTGTTCATAGCGTGAGAAACGTTATTTCCTACCATCGCTCTTTTACCTGTAAGGTCACAAACTCTTGACATTATACTTATCTTTTATCGTTATTCAAAATCAGGGTGCAAAGAAAAGAAAAATAAACGATTGAAACAAAAAATTATAGCACAATTTTTAAAATTTCTTTCTGTAATATTTCTAAACTCTTAATCACGGCTCTATCTATCACTTTTTCACGTGGTTGGCCAAAATTAAATTCTTCCACAATTATACCATCCGGAGTAGCCAATGCGATAAAAACAGCTCCAATTTCTGCATCCGAGTCTCCTTTTGTCGGTCCGGCATTCCCGGTTGTCGCAATTGCATAGTCTGTTTTAAGCATCTCTTTAGCCTTCAAAGCCATAGCCGATGCAACTTCTGCACTAACTACCGAAAATTGATCGACTAAATCTTGTGAGACACCGAGAACATTAACCTTCGCTTCTGTTGCATACGAAACTACACTACCCTTAAAGTAGTTAGAAGCTCCGGGAACCGCAGACAAAACAGCTGCTATTTTCCCTCCTGTAAAACTCTCTGCAGTCGAGATAGTTTTATTTTGTTTGGTTAAAATTTTACCTACCACAGATTCTATGGTTTCATTTTCTTCATACCCCACTATGATATCATGGATTATAGCATCTAATGACTTTACGTTTTCTTCGATTGCCGCTTCAAGCAATTCTTTATTTGTTCCTCTGGCAGACAAACGCAAACGAACTCTGCCGGGATTTGGCAAGTAGGCCAACTTAATAAATTCAGGCAAATTATTTTCCCAATCTTCTATACGTTCTGCCACTAGACTCTCGCCCTGACCATACGTCAAAATGGTTTTATGAATAATATACGGACGTTTGTACTCGCGAACTATTTTAGGAACAATCTCTTCTTCGATTAAATATTTCATCTCATACGGAACTCCGGGAAGCGAAATAAATACTGTATTTTCTTTCTTCATCCACATTCCTGGCGCAGTTCCCATTTTGTTATGCAAAACGGTACATTTTGACGGAACTAAGGCCTGATCTTTATTTAATTGTGAAATTGGTCGTTTATAAAAACCTTCGATCAATTCTGTCACGTGAGCCAGAACTTCAGGATTTACGACTAACTCATCGTCAAAATAATCGCAGAATGTTTTTTTTGTAATATCGTCTTTTGTAGGCCCTAAACCTCCGGTAATAACAACAACATCTACTTTGTTTTGCAATTGTGCAAAAGTATCTAAAATGTGTTTTTTATTATCGCTAATTGAAATCATTTCATGAACTTCAACACCAATCCGGTCAAGTGATTTGGCAATAAACCCTGAATTTGTATCTACAATTTGACCTATTAAAATTTCGTCTCCAATAGTAATGATAGTTGCTTTCATAGCTGTAGAATATTTTACTTATTATTTGTAAGTCCTTAATATAAAGTAGGTTGTTGTCGCAAGCATTTTGCGCAAGAAGCAGAAGTGGTGTTTTTTTTAACAAAAAGACACTTTTAATTAATGGAAAAATTGAGTAACAAAAAAGACAATCTCCAATAACGATCAGTAATTCCAGCCCTGTTTTTGACCTATATTTAAAAAGAGCAAAAACGGGACCGGGTTAGGGATTTTACAAATCAAAGTCTTTTTTGATTTCCTTAATTGCGTCTTTTACCTGTATTTTGATACTCTTAAAAGTTTCGACAATTTCTTTTTTCTTGCCTTCGGCCTTTGTCCAGGCTTCGACTTGCAGAATTTCTTCAAAGGCTACATTTAAACCCATCAAATCTAATGTTGGTTTTATTTTGTGCGCATAAGAATAGGCATATTTATGATCCTTTTTTTTAATTCCTTCTTTAATTTGTTTTAAATCTTCAGGAACTTCGGTAACAAATAATTTCAGAATTTCGTTTACAAATTCCGGATCATTGTCTGAAAGCGCATATACTTTCGAAAGGTTGTATTTTAAAGCCATTATTTTACTTGTATTCTAAATAATTTTTTATCTTCTAAAAAGCCTTCTAAAACATCATTTGGTTTAACCGAAGCTACACCTTCAGGAGTACCTGTAAAAATTATATCTCCAATTTTTAAGGTAAAAAATTGTGAGACATACGAAACAAGTTCATCGATCTTCCAAAGCATAAAACCCGTATTTCCTTTTTGAACTGTTTTAGAATTATTCGTCAATTCAAATGTAAGATTTTCCATCGAAACAAAATCTGTTTTAGGCAAAAAGTCTCCAATAACCGCCGAGCCGTCAAAGGCTTTTGCTTTCTCCCAAGGCAATCCCTTTGCCTTTAATTTATCTTGTAAATCTCTGGCAGTAAAATCAATACCTACACTTATTTCATCGTAATACTTATGTGCAAACTTAGGTTCAATATACTTCCCTACTTTGTTAATTTTAACAATTATTTCTATTTCGTGATGAATTTCTTCAGAAAATTCCGGAATTACAAATGGATGTTGCTTTAACAAAACTGCCGAATCCGGTTTCATGAATACTACCGGTTCTGTTGGTCGTTCGTTTTTTAATTCCTCAATATGATTGGTATAATTTCTACCGATACAAATAATCTTCATATTTATAGTTTTCAGTTTTTAGTCGCAGTTTTCAGTCACAGCTTACAAACTGAACACTGAGACTGCGACTGAAAACTTATTTCGTATTTAACTTTCTTAATTTTATTGCTGTCAAAACCTTTTTTGTATACAAAGGAAAATCAGCATTTTGAATCCAGCTAAAATATCCCGGTTCGGTTTCAAGGATTTTATCGACTTTGGCACCTTTATGTTTCCCGAAAGTAAAAATTTCTTCGTTGTCTTTATCAAAAGCAATCATTCCGGCAAAATCAGCGATTTTTTTACGGGTAGTAAATTCAGATAATGATTTCATATCATTTTCTAATTCAGGATAACGATCCAATTGCGCTTTTAAAATTTCGTATGTCGCCATTGTATCTGCTTCTGCAGAATGTGCGTTTTCTAAACTTTTTCCGCAATAAAATTTCAATGCAGCACTTAGAGTACGTTCTTCCATTTTATGAAAAATAGTCTGTACATCTACCGATACTTTATTTTTCATATCAAAGTCAACTCCGGCACGAAGCAACTCTTCTGCCAACAACGGAATATCAAAACGATCTGAATTAAAGCCTCCTAAATCACTATCCTTAATCATGCTATGAACCTGCGTTGCAAGTTCTGCAAATGTAGGTTCGTTTGCCACTTTTTCATCTGTGATACCATGAACAGCGGTAGTTTGCGGCGGAATTGGAATTGTAGGATTCACTAACCAGGTTTTACTTTCTTTATTTCCGTTTGGAAAAACTTTGAATATCGAAATTTCTACAATTCGATCTTTACCGATATCAATTCCGGTTGTTTCAAGATCAAAAAAGCAAATTGGTTTGTTGAGTTTGAGTTCCATTTTTAATTTTTATAAGATTACAAATGTAATTTTTAAAGCCGAATTTCCTCTTTTATTCTTGATTTTTTTAAACAAAAATAGATTCAATTTTAAGATTTCGACTTTTAAATTCTTTCTAAAACGCATACTAAGTTCATTTTCTTAACCTTTTCTTACAAACAAAAAACCCGGAAAATTATTAAAATTTCCCGGGTTTGAATTTATTCTTATATGATTTTAGAAGTCTCTGTCTACATCAAAAGCTTCTAAATATTCTGCTACTCTTTTTACAAAACTTCCACCTAAAGCTCCATCAACAACTCTGTGATCGTAGGAGTGCGACAAGAACATTTTTTGACGAATTCCGATAAAATCACCTTCCGGAGTTTCGATAACTGCAGGTACTTTACGAATTGCTCCTAAAGCTAAAATCCCAACTTGCGGCTGATTGATAATTGGCGTACCAAAAACACTACCAAAAGTCCCTACATTGGTCACGGTATAAGTTCCTCCTTGTGTATCGTCCGGTTTTAGTTTTCCTGCTTTTGCACGGTTTCCTAAATCATTAACCGCTTTTGCCATTCCGACAAGATTCAACTGGTCTGCATTTTTAATTACAGGCACAATTAAATTTCCGTTTGGTAAAGCCGCAGCCATTCCTAAATTTATATTTTTCTTTTTGATAATATAATCACCATCAACAGAAATATTCATTCCCGGAAAATCTTTCAACGCTTTTGCAACTGCTTCCATCATAATTGGCGTAAATGTTAACTTCTCACCTTCTCTTTTCTCGAAGGCTGTTTTAACTTTTTCTCTCCATTTTACAATATTCGTTACATCCACTTCAATAAAGGATTGTACGTGAGCCGAAGTTTGCACAGAAGCCACCATATAACCTGAAATCAGTTTGCGCATTCTGTCCATTTCGATAATTTCGTCACCTCCATTTACAGAAACCGGAACTGCTTGCTGGCTTTTTTGAACCTGAACTACCGGTTCTGCTACTTTTGGAGTAGGAACAACAGCTTTTGGAGCTTCAACAACACCTGATTTGCGATTTTCAATATATTTTAAAATATCTTCTTTTGTTACGCGACCATCTTTTCCTGATCCAGCAATATTTTCTAATTCAGCAACAGAAATACCTTCTTCTTTCGCAATATTTTTAACCAATGGAGAAAAGAATTTATCTGACCCTGAAAAATCCTGCGGAGCTGATGCAGTATCTTTAGCGGCTTCGATTGTTTGTTCTATCACAGCAACTTCTGCAGGAGCAGCAATTTGCTCAGTAGTATTTGCAACCGGTGCATCACCTTCTGTTTCAATAATCGCAATGGTTTGTCCTACCTGAACTAAATCGTCTTTACCAAACAATTGCTCAACCAAAACACCTGACACTTCGCTAGGTACCTCACTATCAACCTTATCAGTTGCAATTTCGAGTACAGCTTCATCAGCTTCAATTTTGTCTCCCACTTCTTTCAACCAGTTTGTAATAGTTGCTTCAGCGACACTCTCTCCCATTTTAGGAAGTTTTAATTCAAATCTTGCCATATTATTAATCTAAAGGATGATTTTGATTTTGTGATTGCGAAATTACTGAATATTTTAAATATAAATTACACTTAATATAATTTTTTACTCAATTTTTATAATTTGCCCTCTATCATTTCGGGAATCGCTCCCAATAATAAAATTTGTGTTTTTGGGGAAAATCTTAAAAGTAATGTTCTTATCTTTAAGAGTTTCTATGATTTTGATACATTTTTTGAATGAAACATACTGATTATCCAAAATAATCTCCACTCTTTTGCCCTTAAAAATCAGGGACGAATTTACCATTTTTTCTTTTTTGAAATCGAAAAACAAAGCTTTATTTTTCAAAATATAAGGTAATTTTTCAGACAATTTCTTATTCAAAGAATAAAAAATGACACTTTCAGGTAACGGTTTTGTCTTCGTTTTTCCCTGAAACATCTTTATAAAAGAAAAAAACCAAATACCGACTTGAATAAAAAACTCAAAAAACCATGATTTCCTGAAATGCTTTTGATAGAAAAAATTCATCGCTTCCTGAAACCGCTTCATGTATTTTTCATCTTTTACCGTACTTTCTCCTTTATAATGCAAAACAGTAGTTTGATGAAAATAATAATTTGCCTTTTTTTGCTGCAACACCCGATACGACAGATCGATATCATCAGCATACATAAAACACTTTTCATCAAAACCATGAAGTTCAAGATACAAATCGCGTTGCATAAACATAAAAGCGCCCACCAGAATATCAACCTGTCCCGTTTGATTTTGTCCTAAATGTTGCGCATAATATTGATTAAAAAGATTCCAGTTTGGAAAAACTTTATACAAACCAAAAATCTTTGTAAAGGCAACCCAGGGTGTTGGGATTCCGCGTTTGCTTTCCGGCAAAAAATTTCCTGTTCCATCAATTAATTTACAACCAACGATTCCGAGATTAATTTGCCTTTCGGCGAAAGCCAAGATTTTTACAAATGTGTTTTCTGCAACTACGGTGTCGGGATTTAAAATGCAAATATATTTTCCTGAAGCTTGCTCTACCCCTATATTATTTCCTTTCGGGAAACCAAAATTGGACTTATTCTCAATTAATTTTACGTCAGGAAATTTATTTTTCATCATTAAACAACTGTCATCAGATGAATTATTATCGACAACAATAATTTCGGCATCAAGTGTCGAAAGGGCGCTTTGAACACTTAAAACACATTGTTCCAGAAAGTAACGTACATTATAATTAAGGATAATTACCGATAATTGCATGAAAAATAAAGGAATTGATTTTTTCGAAAGTTAGAAATTTTCTGCCAAACCTAATCGCAATGACCAATCGTTTTTGCTAACTCCAAAATCAAGCACCAAATTGCTATTGTTTTGCTTGTTCCATTTTATGCGTAATCCGGTTCCAACAGCAGGATTCCATTTTTTAAAGTCATACGTATCTAACTTTGAAACTGAGGAGATATTGGTAAAAAAAACTGCTCCAATAAAACCATTTTTAGTAATGTCAGTTCTGTATTCGGTTTCGAAATAAATCAAGGCATTGCTTCTAAATCTATTTCTGGTAAACCCCCTGCCTGTTTTTCCATCCCGATCCCAGCCAATACTTGGTAAATCGAGATAATGGGGCTTTCCGCCAAAAGTAGACCAATAAAAAGCTCTCGAAGCCAGCACTCTGTGTTTGTTTTTATTAAAGGAATAGTATTTTCGGGCATCAAAATAAATTGATTTCCATTTTTCACCTTCTACTCCGCTTGTGTTAATCCTGTAATCTGCTTCGACATATAAACCTTGTTCCGGATTTACATTGTTTTTTCTGGAATCGTATAATGCCTGAATTGCAACACCAAAAGAATTTTCATCGGAAAAATCCCCTTTCATGTATTTTGAATAATCAGTCTCCTCCTCTATATAGGATTTCTCCGAAATATTCTGGTAATTATCTAATAACAGTCCCAGCCCTAAACGAAAATCACCAATCACTTTTCTGGTTGCAAATTGATACAAACGCCATTGTTGATAATCAAGCGTCGACATTTTTTTATCTGTATTATGTCCGCCCAAACCATAAGTGTCCTGCGGATAAATCATAAAACGATAATCACCAATAAAATTCCACTTATTGTCTTTTGTATAAATGTAAGACTGAACAGGAAAAACATATTGTTTGGTAAAACTAAAGTAAGGAGAAAATGAAACCTGCGACATTTTTGTAGTTTCTTTATCACCAAGGTAAAAAGTTGTTAAGAAAGAAATTACTAATCCTGCATTTTTATTGGCATCTACAGGAACCGGAAGCAAAGAAAAAGCGATCTTTTTATCCGGATTTATGCGAAGTGAATCATTTTTATGAAAAAGCTTGTACAAAACATCTAAAATATCTTTTTCATGATTTGCTACTGAATCATTTTGAGAATAACAAAATGGTATCAGAAAAAAGAAATACAAAACAAATAGCAATTTTAGTTTTTTCATTTCGTAAGTTTTTCAGAAACAAGTTCTTACAAATTTAAAATTAAAATCAAAACGGAAGCAGATTTTACAAATAATAAAAAAAGAACGCTTTCAAAGATTCTAAAAAAGCCTATTTTTGATTGGAATAAAAAATCATTTACATGAAATACAAAACAGTCTTTAAGCTTTTAACACTAACAATTGTATTTTTCATAATTGGATTTACATCTCTAGAAAAAGAATCTACTATAAATTTAGTAAAAACCTCAACTTGGTATATCGCAGGTCCAGTTATAGAAAGTCAGGAGATAATTAATCAGGTTCGTCGGGAAAAAAAATTGATTAAGGTTACAGCAAAAGATAATCCTGTTGGCGAAATTGAGTTGAATGTTTTGATTACAGATTCAAACTCCAATGATGGTGCTCCGACAAGTTTATCTCAAAATTCTAAATTTGTGAGTATTACGTATCGATCCTCTCATTTAATAAAATTGCAAGCCCGACAGGGAAATCAAGAAGGAACAGGTTGTGTGCATGGAGGCTCACATCCAAGAGTAGATCTACCGGCTTCACCAAAGAAATTTACAATACTTAAAATTCCATGGTCTGATTTTAAACAAGACGGATTACCAGATGGCAAACCTTTGGACATTCATAATCTTTGCAAATTTAATTTTGTGAATTACAATCCCGTTTCAGGAGCATTTTTAGAAATAAAATCAGTTGTAATTTATTAGAATTCTTTTAGGTCTAAAATTGAAATGAGAATAGTTAACGGCAAAGTTTGTAAAGTTTATTTATTATCTGATTCCTTACTAAAAGCACAAAGATCGCAAAGCTTTGTATTTATAAGCTTTGCGATCTTTACTTAAATCTTAATGTACTTTGCGGTTAAAAAATCATTACAACTGCAATTGAATTTTATACTTGTTGCATAATTTCATTACAAACAACATGATCGTAGAAAATATCAGGGACCAGATAATTCCGGGAACTCCTACTCTAAAATATCCGGGGATAATATGTATTTGAAATGCTTTACAGAAATAATAAATTACGCCGGGTAAAATATAAATCAATAACGGATTTGCAGCTGCAGGCATGAAAAAATTACTCCATTTGGTGTGTTTTTTTATCTCCATTAACCAATATAGAAAATAGAATAAAATGGTACAAGTTGTAGCCGAGAACATTGTCCAGGAAGGTGTTCCTTTTATTTTTGAGATTCCGTAATATGGTCTTAGTAAATACCCTGCTACAAAAAACAAAATAGCAAAACCTATTACTGCCCAATTTATTTTTGCAGCTACTTTTCGATCAAAAAATAATAATGAAATTACGACTCCTGCGGTAACTACTGCAGCATGTGTTAAATGTCCGGCAATAAAATTAAACCAAGGCAAGTGTTGCAATGGAGCTCCCTCTGTCAAATTTACTGCATTACCAACAACACAAATTATCAAAAAGGCGATCATTGCCCATAATCTTCCGCAAGCCAACCAGTAATAAACTACCGTAAAAAGATACGCCCAACCAATTAATCCCAAGATTCCCCACCATTTTGGTGTCATGCCAATTTCGCCGGTATCCTGAACATATAAAAAATATAGCGCAACCAAAACTAACATTCCGCCATATTGCAGGGTATATTTTAACCAAACCGGAAAATCCCGAGCATATTTATTCCAGACCGGTATTGGCATTGCATAAGCTAAAAGAGCCCAAAATACGGGAGAAATTATCATTTTTGAGGCATCAAAACCATATTCGGCATTGACCATAAAAACACCAATTATAATTAATGCCAGCGCTCTTTTTAAGGTGTGCGTCCAAATCGTTCTGGCGCTATCTCCTTTGAGTAAACGTGCATTGAAGGCAAACGGAATCGACATTCCTACAATAAATAAGAAGGCAGGAAAAACAACATCTACAAAGGTCATTGCATCAGCATCAGCCGGCATGTGTCTCATCCATTGTGGAACTTCTTTTATACTGGCAAGTTCATTTACAAAAATCATTACAAAAATTGTAATTCCGCGTAAAGCATCAATAGAAATAATCCTTTGATTGTATAAATTTTCTTTAATTTTCATAAAATATTATATTTTCAGCAATGCAAATTAAAACATAATTAATAAAGCGCAAAATTATTATTGAATAAGTATATTAATATTAATTCCACCATAATAAAACCACTTGAGGGTAAGAGAATCCCAACGAATGCTTTACTTTTGCAAAATGTCAATATTTTTCAAATCTAGACCTTATTTAAAAGACCTTCTCACAGATCATTATGTAGATATTCATTCGCATTTATTACCGGGTATTGATGATGGTGCAAAAACGATTACTGAAACAACAAAACTTATAAAAGCATTTCAGGAAATTGGTATCTATGAGTTTGTAACTACACCACACATTAGCCATTATATCTGGAATAATTCGCCTCAGTCTATTATTGCAAAACAGGCAGAAACTACTCAATTATTGGATAATGATATTCTTAAAATCCCTTTTAGGGTTGCAGCAGAATATTTTATGGACGATTGGTTTCAAGCTCATTTTAAATCAGAAAAACTCCTGACTTTAAAAGACAATTATGTTCTGGTCGAAATGTCGTATATGAATCCTCCCGTACAACTTTACACCCTATTATTTGATCTGCAAGTTGCGGGTTATATTCCGGTTCTGGCGCATCCTGAACGATATTTGTTCTATCATAAAAATTTTGATGAATACGAAAAACTTAAAAAAGCAGGATGTTTGTTTCAACTTAATTTACTGTCTTTGGTAGGTTATTATGGCGAAAGGATTACCAAAGTTGCAGATCTACTTCTAAAAAAAGGGATGTATGATTTTGTTGGAACTGATGTGCATCATAAAAAACACATCGACGCGCTTCATCAAAAAATAAAAGTGAATCATATTTCTATGTTAAAAGAAGTGATAGCCAATAATACGTTTTTCAAATTTTAAAGAAAAAAGGAGTCTACTAATAGGCATTTTCTTCTCCTTTAAAAACATTCATAACAGTACGTACAATAATTTTCATATCCAGCAATAAACTCCAGTTTTCAATATACCAAATATCATAATCTACCCGATTTTCCATATCAATAAGTTCTTTTGTTTCGCCACGATAACCATTAACTTGTGCCCATCCGGTTATTCCGGGCTTGGCATATTGACGAACTAAATAATTATTAATTAAATCACTGTATTCTTTTGCCAGATTTACCATGTGTGGTCTGGGTCCTACAACGGACATATCTCCCCAAAAAACATTGAAAAATTGTGGCAATTCATCGATACTTGTTTTTCGGATAAAAGCGCCAAATTTAGTAATGCGACTGTCTCCTCGTCCTGCTTGTTTTTTATGTGCCAAGTCATTGACATACATACTTCTAAATTTAAAACAGATAAAAGATCGATTATCACGTCCTGAACGTTCTTGCTTAAACAATACTGGTCCTGATGATTCCAGTTTAATAATAATCATAAGTATAGGAAACAACCACGGGAATATAAATAAGATTACTGCTCCGGAAAAACAAACATCAAATACTTTTTTAACAAGTCTGTTTATTGCAAATTCTAAGGGTTCGCGACGAAACATTAAAACTGGTGTATTGTCATAGAAAGTAATCTCGACTTTGCTGGATTTTGTATACAATTGAAAATCAGGAATAAATTTTATCCGCACCATGTTCTGCTCACAGATTTTTACCAACTGGTTAATGATTTCAATATTATCAATATGCAATGCTACATACATTTCGTCTACTTTTTCTTTTAAAATAAATTCCTGGATAGCATCGCATTTGCCCAAAACGGGACTCAGTAAAATAGGTACTGAATCTACATTATCATCAAAAAAACCTAAAAATCTATATCCGTAGGTTAGATCTTTTGATAACGTTTTTCGCATTCGTTCTCCTGTTTCATTGGCTCCAACAATAATGAAGTTTTTAAAATTATATCCTTTGGCTCTTATCAGTTTTAAAAGTTTCATGAATATATAGCGCGAAATCATGATTAATACAAAGAAAAACAAATAAAAATAGAATAATTGGAGCCTTGAAATATCAGAATATTTTAAGAACACAACAAAGGAAACAATCAATGCAGCGTGCATTAATATTTTTTTTATAGTTCTCCTTAATATCGATTCTATATATTCTATTCTAATTATCCTGTAAGAATCTTTATGAAGCAGTAAACCAATCCATACTAGATTTACTAATAGTGAAATTGTTTTTTCTTCTTTAAAAAAAAGTACATCCAGATTTCCAAATCTTGCGTATACGGAAAGAACGATTGCTGTATTTAGCAAAAAAACATCGAAACAAACAAATAAAAGTTTGAAATAACGGGAGATACGGAAACGAGATAATTCTTGTAAAAGCTTCATATTTAAGAACTCTGTTTAATGTTTAAACATTGTTGCTGCAAAATAACATTTTAATTATATTTTAACGCTATTTTAGTGTCAATTCTTTTAAAATTTACATAACGATGGTGAAGCTCGAAATTCAAATATTGATAAATAAAAAAACGACTCAAGTATTTGAGCCGTTTTTAATCTAAAAAATTGAATTGGTTTATGAGATGATTTTTTTTAACCATGATTTTTTCTCTTCTTTTTCGCCATAACCATAACTGTAACCATTTGAATGGGTATCATTAAGTACAATACACATGTTTGGCAGTTTGTTTTCTTTATAAAAGGCATTTGCAATAGATAACATTCGTTTTTCTAGAAAATTTGCACGCATCACATATACAAATGTATCTGCATTTTTAGCTACTAACAAAGTATCTGTAACTAAACTCACCGGTGCTGTGTCAACAATTATATAATCATACTCTTTTTTTAATTTTGTAAAAAGCTGATTTACTTTTTTATTCATCAGTAATTCTGTAGGATTGGGCGGAATAACTCCTGACGGAAGAATAAATAAATTTTGATATTCTTTGAATTTGATAATATAATCGTCAATCTCTGCATTAGGTAATGATAAATAATTCGTTAAACCTAAATTAGGAACATTAAGAAATGTATCAAATTTTGGATTTCTAATATCTAATCCTATCAATAAAACCCTGGAACCTGATAATGCAAATGTGGCAGCTAAATTAGCCGAAACAAATGTTTTTCCTTCTGATGCCAACGTAGAAGTAACAAATATAGTCTTTGCTGTATTTTCGGCTACTTTATTGAGCATAAATTCAAGATTTGTTCGAACAATACGAATGGCTTCGGCTGAACTGGTTCTGCTTTCTGATTTTATTAATTTAGCTGTTTCATTAGACGTAGGAATGTCTCCAATAAACGGAATTCGCGTTTTTCCTTCTAAATCGAGTCTGCTTTTAATCTTTGTATCAAGTAAATCGCTGGTATAAATAAAGCCAAAAGGAATTATTATAGCCATTAATATTGCTCCCAGATATATTATTTTTTTCTTTGGTGCTGCTATTTTTTTATCTGCTTTCGCTTTATCAATTACTCTGGCATTTGCCTCTGTAACAGATAAGGATATTGCAATTTCTTCTCGTTTTTGTAACAGATATAAATACAATTCTTCTTTTACTTTTTGCTGTCTTGCAATTACTCTGAACTGACGTTCCTGCACCGGAATTTTGGCTATTTTAGTGTTCATAGCTCCTTCCTGATTTTTTATATCCCGGTTCTGAATTGCTAAATTGGACTGTGTACGTTTTAAGCTGGTTTCTACATTAGCTTTTAAAGACGTTATTTGCTGATCTAATTTTACTACGGCAGGATTCTCTGTTGTAGCTGACTTTAGTATTCTGTTTCGGTCCAAGACCAACTGATTGTAAGAAGTAATAAGCCCGGAAGTATCACCTTTGTCTGTAATCATATTAGAAGGTAATAAATCTGAATTGGTACTTTTTTTAATAAAATCTAACATCGAAGAGACAATATTTAATTGAATTTCTGTTTCGACATCTTTTTTATCATATTCCGCTACACCTTCAATAAAAAGTTTTGCTTCTGAATCAATGTCTGTCAAATTATTAGATTTCTTAAAGTTCTCAACATGTTTCTCAACCCCATCTAACTCTTGCGTTATTAATGCCAGACGATGGGCTATAAATGCCGAAGTGTTTTCTGAAATAAAATTTTTATCCTCAGCCGCTTCTTTATTATAAATTTCTATCATTGTATTTAAAAAATCCTCCGCCTTTTTAGCAACCGGATCTGATATCGAAACAGTAACAACACTGCTCATTTTACTTACAGGCTCTACTTTTAATTGTTTTTTAAAAACTTCTGATATATCATCCAGAGGTTTTACAACGATAAGAATAGTTTTAAAGCGATCTGTATGATTTTGTTCGTAGTTAACTGTTTTATTAAAAACTAAGTTTCCTAATGTCGTAACGATTATTTCTCCATATTTAAATTCTTTTTTTGGAGATAAAATTATATTCTTCGCATGCGCTTTATCTTTTGTTTGCTCTTCTAAACTAAAGGTCGTCTCGTTTAATAGATTACATTTTAAAACAGTCTTGGCAGTATTGCATAAAGTTGTTTTATTCAAAAAATCAATTTTTATTGGTGTATCGGCATAAATATCACGATCTGTTATATTGCCGTCAAGAAATAAAAACACATTCAGATTTATTTCCTGAATAGTACTTTCAAGTAATGTTCTCGATTTTAAAATTTCAATTTCATTATCAACATTACTTTTTATATTTCCTCCTATTCCTAAATCAGCAAAAGCTGATAACTCAGATAGTATTCCTCCCTTTTTTTCATCCTTAACCAATATTGTTGTAGAAGCCTCATAACTTGGTGGCGTATATCGCAAGTATAAAAAAGCTAAAATAAAACCTATACCTAAACTAATTAAAAACCATCGCCAGTGAACTACATAGGTATTTATTTGTTCTCTAAAATCAATCTTTTCGACCTCATTATCTATAATATCCTTATAATAATTTTTCTTTTGCATTTTATTATTTTATTTAAAAATTAAGACACAAAGCGATACTAGAATAGAAACCGCAGATATGATTACTGAGGTATTTGGACCAACTGCAGATGCATTAACCTTTGTTTTATTAGGTTCAACATATACTACATCATTTTGCGCTAAATAATAGAAAGGGGAATTGATAAAATCAGATTTTGTAAGATCAATTCTGTTATATGATTTTTTGCCATTGTTTTCTCTAATGACCAAAATATTGTCTCTTTTACCATAAATGGTGAGGTCTTTTGCCATACTTAATGCTTCAATTAAGGTAACTCTTTCTGAATTTACAGGATAAGTTCCGGGCAGGTTTACCTCTCCCTGTACTGAAACTTTAAAATTTGTAATACGTATGTTAACAATTGGATTTTTGATATAATTGCCAATTCTGTCTTTCAATAACTGCAATACTTCGCTACGTGTCAGCGCACCAACATGCAGTTTCCCCAATACAGGAAATTCTATATAACCAGCCTGATCGACCAAATATAACTGAATGGTTTCCTGACCACGGGCAACATCTAATTTGCTGCTGGAAATACTATATGTTTTTAGATTGAAAGGAATGGATACCTCCGGATCATCAGCAGAAACGATAATCATTAATAAATCATCAGGCTGAATTTTAACCTCGTAAAAATTTGCATCCTGTGATGCTGAAATAGCCTCTATATTTTGATAATAGACGACATCATGTTTAGAAGCACATGAAAAAAATAAAACCAAAAGTGGTATAAAACCAATTGTTTTTATTCGGGAAAAGTATTTGAGTTTCATTCTATATAATTTTAAAGAAAAGGTTTATTACTAGTAAAACCTTTTTGTTGTAAATAATTTTATTTTAAAAAGTGAAGGGATTTAATTATTAATAGGCATTTTTTTCACCATGCAGGACATTCATAATAGTTTTCAAGATAATTCTCATGTCTAATATTAAACTCCAATTTTCGATGTACCAGATATCAAACTCCACCCTATTTTCCATATCAATAAGTTTTTTCGTTTCACCTCGGTAGCCATTTACCTGAGCCCATCCGGTAATACCCGGTTTTGTATATTGACGAACCAAATAGTTATTGATTAGCTCACTATATTCTTTGGTATGATTGAGCATGTGCGGTCTGGGACCAACTACAGACATGTTTCCAATCAGGACATTAAAAAATTGTGGCAACTCATCGATACTGGTTTTACGCATAAAAGCACCAAATTTTGTAATACGACTGTCCCCTTTTTTAGCTTGTTTAAAATCTGAAAGCTTATTTACGGTCATACTTCTAAATTTAAAACAGGTAAAAGATCTATTGTCTCTGCCTGATCGTTTTTGCCTGAAAAAGACAGGACCGGAAGATTCTATCTTGATAATGAGAATTATTATGGGAAACAACCAAGGAAAAATCAAAATGATGACTGCTAATGAAAAGCACACATCAAATATTTTTTTTATAAACCTGTTCGAGACAAATTCCAAAGGTTCTCTTCGAAACATTAATACAGGTGTATTTTCATAAAAAGAAATTTCGACTTTGCTTGATTTCGTATAAAGCTGAAAATCAGGCACAAATTTAATTCGTACCATGTGATGCTCGCAAATCTCTATTAGCCTGTTTATGACATCTATAGCGTCTATATGCAGCGCAACATACATTTCATCTACTTTTTCTCTGCTGATAAATTCTTCGATGGAATCAAATCCCCCTAAAACATTTACAAAAGCTGTATTTGAACTGTCTATTTCTTCATCAAAAAAACCAAGAAATTTGTAGCCAAAGGTTAAATTTCTGGACAATGTTTTCCGAATCTGTTTTCCGGTAGTATTAGCACCAACAATTATAAAACTTCTAAAATTGTACCCTCTTGCTCTAATATATTTTAGAAGCTTCATTGATAAGAAACGAGAGATCATCAACATTGCGAAGAAAATCAGGTAAAAACAAGTTAAATACGTACATGAAATTTCGGTCTCTTTTAGTACAAAGACAAAAATTGTAACTATAGCACCATGAATGACAATTTTTTTTATGGTTCTTTTCAATATTGTTTCTATTGTTTCTGCCCTTATAATCCCGTATGAATCTTTATAGAATAATAATCCAATCCAGATCAAACTACTTGGTAACGCAATAGTTTGAATTTCTTTTAAGAAAAAAACATCCGGATCTCTATACGTAATAAATAAGGAAAGGAGAGTAGCTGCGTTTAACAAAACCACATCCCAAAGTGCAAACATAATTTTGAAATAACGTGAAAAACTATATTGCGATAATTGCTCTAAAATTTTCATGATAAGGGAATATTATTTTTAATTTTTACAATATCTGCGAAGTGATTTGCATATTGATCTACAATGATTTCCCAATCGTAGGTATTGGTTATTTTTTGGCTATTTTGCGCCAGCATTAACTGGTATTTATCATCCTCATATTTTATATTCAATAGATGATGAGCAACCTCATCTGCATCATTAAAATAAAGGGCATCGTTCGCCAAAATATATTTATTGAAATCGTTATTATTGGCACAAATCAAACTATTGGATGCCATAGCTTCAAGCAAGGAAGGATTTGTTCCTCCTACTGTATGCCCGTGAAAGTATAGGTTAGAGTAATATCGTAAATTGTTTAAAAGATCGATATCATAGATACTACCCATAAATTGAATTGGAGAGTTATCTCTGTACTTTTGTTTTAAATAGTTGCCGTAGGGAGTTTCATGATTCCCAATTATTAAAAACGGACGGACTAGATTTGCTTTTGCAACACCATCTAAGATAATTTCAATGCTGTTTTCAGGTTCTAATCTGGCAATAAGCATATCATATTCGTAGGGTTTCAAATTATAATCTGATAGGACTTCGCTACTATTATTTGTAAAGAGAGCGGCTCCGTATGCAATATAAGTGGAGGATGCTCCATATTTATTTTGCAAATAATTCTGAATCCCAATCGAATCTGAGATAAGATGATCGCTATATTTTACGCCTAACGACTCTGCATATTTCAGGAATTTTTTTACTCTTTCTGAATATTTGGTTCTTTTCCATTCAAGACCATCCATATTGGTAGTCAATATTGCTTTTTTAGGCATTAGAAAACCCCAGACAGAACTACTTGTATAGCCTAATTGCAGAATAATATCGCAGTTGCGTTTTCTAACATCCAGAATACAATTGAAGTCATAAATAAACTGACCTATAGTACCTAATTTATGTTCCGGATCGTACTGATGAATGATCTGAACACCGTTCCATTCTTTTTCCTGATAAGGATGATTGTGGGAATTATAAACAATAACTTCAAAGCCTCTTTTTACCAAACCTAAAGCAAGGTATTGGGCGCATTGTTCAAAACCTCCGTAATGATTAGGAATTCCTCTTGTTCCTATTATTGAGATTTTCATTTATTTAAAATTAAATTATATGCTTTAAATGTGTAGTAAACTATTTAGTTCAAAATAGTCTGAAACAATAGATATGAAAAAGGGATATTAATTTGATACTGTAAAAGCATCGTTATAAATTGTTATCAAATTTTGATAATGTACTTCTGAAGAAAATTCTTGATTAGCGTATAAAAATGCATTATCAGACATTATTTTATATTCTAACTCTGAGAGATTATTTGCTCTCTCTAACTGTTTAATCAAATCTTCTGAATTTCCAGATTCAAATAAAAAACCAGTTGTTCCATTTCTAACAATTTCAGGAATACCTCCAATATTTGCTGCAATTACAGGTTTACCAATACTGTAGGCTTCAATTATTGCCATTGGATTATTTTCATACCATTCTGATGGTACTATCACAAAACTCGCATTAGCAATTGTTTCTCTAAGTTGTTCTCCTTTTTGGAATCCTAAAAAAGCAACATTAGGTGTGGCTAATTCTTTATATTCGATAATATTTTCACCCGTACCAACTATTTTAAGGTTAATGTTAAATAAAAAACTAGCTGCTTTTATTAATGTTTTAATACCCTTTTCTCTAGAAATTCGTCCAGCATATAAAAAATACTCCCCTTTATTTGAGTTATGTTTTTTTAATCCTAAAAGAGGATCAAAATTGTATAGATGTGTGGTGATATTACTTAATTCAGGTTTATATATACCATGAATATTAGCCGAAAATTTACTTACAAATATTAATTTATTAAACATTTGATTTAGCGGAAAAAAGTAATCCCTATAATAAGCTTCTAAAGCAAATATCGAACTAAAAGCATAGCTATTTTTAATGCACTTGTTTCTTATTGCGTTAAAATAATTCTTGCCTTTACAATTTTCACAAACTCTATTTTGACCATCTATTAATATATAAGAAGGACAAATGAATTTGTAGTCATGTACAGATACAACAGTGGGTATTTTTTTTTCTTTTAAAATTTTTAATATAGAAGAAGTCAAACTACCGTAAAAAATATGTAAATGTGCAATATCAGGTTTTTCTGTCTCAATTAAACTCAGTAATTTCTTCTCCGCATTTTTATTGTAAAAAAAAGAAGGAAGATTAGCAACTTTCTTTCTTAACGATGACGTTGAAAAATCTTTATTTTCTGCAAAATATTTTTCTTCCGAACAGGAAACATTCTCATCGAAATTCATTGCAAAATAAATAACTTCATGACCTTTTTTTTTAAGTAATTCTCCTGAATTGAAATAGACACTATCTGAACCTCCTCGTATATAATGATATTTATTTATTTGTAATATTTTCATAGCTATTTATTTAGTATTCTTATCGATGTAGCCAAGCAGAAGCAAAATATTATGACTGCAAAAAAATTATAAAACAAATTTTCTGTAAAAAAGTAAATAAGTATTGACAAGTAAGGTATTATATACTCGGTTTTGCTTAACTTTTTAAAACCAGACCAAACTCCATACACAATTATGCAAAAACCAGAAAACCCCAAATCGACTAACCAAGTCAAATAATCATTGTGAGCGACCAATCCGAAACTATTTATCTGGGGAACAGAACGAAAACCAAGACCAAAGATTAGATTAAAAAAATCTTGATTAAAAAAATAGTAAATAATTTCGGTCCAGATTTTAATTCGAAAAAGGAATGACAAATTACTATCATCTTTTGAATTAGACATCAAAAGCGCATCTTCAAAACTTACACTTGATAAGTTTCCAACAGAACCTTCATTTAGTAAGGATCCGAAAACTGTTATTGAATTTCTTAATTTTTCAAATATGTATATATCTGAATATGTAATAAGAAATACTATTACTATAAGTAAAAAACTTGAACTAAAAATATACTTTAATCTAAAAATTTTGCTTCTAAAATAATAACATACAGCAATCAAAACACTCAATAAAGCACCTAACGTAGTAGTTATTAGAAAACTTATTATTAAAAATGTAAGTATGTATTTTTTCTGAAAATTATAAATCATCATTAACCATACACAACAAATATTATACAATACATAATTATTTGAATTTGGAAAAATAGATATTGAGTATACCGATTCTTGAAAACCTATAATTTTATCAAAAACAAAAATTAATAAGGGCAATAAGGATATTATGCCAACTTCAATTTGATTTTTTTTTGAAATTACAAATCCATTTTTAAATGAGTATAAGGATGCCGAATAAATTGCAATGCCTCCAAATATTTTAAATGCATCATCAATTTTGTTATGTTCATTTAAAAAAAATGTACATGAGACAGATAAAACATAAATTATTAAGTAGGTCATGTTTGCCATACCTTTTTTTGTTTCCTGAATCACAAAATTTAAAGAAAAAAGAATAAATAAAATTTCACATCCATATAGCAATAACTTAACTGATTCTGCCCCTGTATAATGAAAAACAATCTCAATCAAAAGAAAGAGAATTAACAACCGTAAAAAGATATTTTTATTAAACACTAAAAATTATTTTATCTCTTATTTCCATGTCTATTCTAGCAAAGAAGGAAAGAAAATTGAAATTGTTAAATTGCTGTTTTTTGCTAATTTTTGGATACACTATTCAAAAATATTTTCATAATGATCCAATAAAAAAACATTTAGTTTGTGTATCGTTTTAAACAAAGCAATAGGAAAATAGGTACTTAGATAATATAAGCGCCAAAGAAATATTTTTACACCCATTTTGCGATATTCAAAAATGGCAATACGAGCATTTAAAGCGCTATTGGTTTTTAAAATTTCTTTTACATCTTTTATGACTAATTCATTAATATATCTTATTTCAGACTTTTTTGAAAAATTTGCATTTAATTCAATTTGGAAATCATCAATTATTTTTGAAAAGAAATTGTAATTAATATTTCGCTTTACATTACAAATTCTATCATTAGCATCTTGGCAATAAGTAGCACCAATAAGCGGAGTAAAAGCAATATGATATTTTTTTGCTATTCTGTACCACATTTCGAGATCAGGTCCCATAGTAATATTCACATCAAAATCAGAAACTTCCAAAAAAACATTTTTACGAATTACAGCTGTATTTGAAGTTATAACAGGAATATTTCGAGATAATTTAAAGTAGTCCTTAAGTAGCATACATTTATTAAAAATTTTACTTTTCAATGCAATTAATAATTCATTCTGATTATTTTGTATGTAATAATTGCTTGTATATATACCTGCTGCAGGATACTTTTTTATTATTTCACAAATTTCAAATAAAAATTTAGGATCCCATATATCATCTGCATCTAAAAATGCAACAAAGTCATATTTAGCATTTTTTATCCCTAAATTTCTCGCCGAAGATTCTCCTCCATTTACTTTATTTATTAAGGTAATTCTGTTATCCTTAATATCTTTTACAACTTCTTCGCTTTTATCTGTTGACCCATCATTAATAACTAAAAGCTCAAATTCAACTAAAGTTTGATTTAAAACACTTCTTACACTTCTTTCTATATAATTTTCTTTATTATATAATGGAATTACGACAGTAAACATATTTATTCGTATTTAATTAAAGGAAAAGCTGATATATTACTCAAGAAATTCTATTTTGGTTGCATGAAATTCACGCTTATCTTTAGGAGGAATTGTCATAAAATCACCATACTCATCAATTAGATATTGATCAACATTATGCGGTGCATTAAATTCATAATCTTCAAACTTAATTTTACTAACAGGTAAACAAGTCGAAAATTTATGGGGGGCATAAAATCCGATGCCATAACCATGCGAAAATTTATCGTTCGTGAATTGTCCAAATAATCGTAGCACTGGTATGATCAATGATACAACTGAAAACATAAAATTTGAGATTAATTTCCATATAAACCCGGGTCTTGATTCATATTTTAACTTACAATATCTAACATCTAACGCAAGTTTCCATTTTTTCCCCAAGCAGATAGATTCAAATGGAAATATGTCAATAAATAGCCCATTATATTTATACTTCCTAGCTGAAGCTTGATTTTCATAAACAATAGATTTCAAATCTCTTATTTTAGAAAAAAAGAGAGGATAATTAGAATCTGTTTTTCTTGTTTGTAATTTAAGATTTCCAGTCAATTCTCTTTCTAAACAAACTAATAATGCATTATAATCTTCTCTTTTGACTCCAACATCAAAATCATCATCCCAAGGAATAAAACCACCATGACGTCTTGCTCCTAAAAGAGTCCCAGACATTAACCAATAGGTAATGTTATTTTTTTTACAAATTTGATCGAATTCTTTTGCTATTTCTAACATTCGTAACTGCGCTCTTCGCAAGTCAGATCCCTCTGGATTGTAATTTCTTAAATCTTCCATTTTAATTATTTAAAATAAATTTATATACACGTCTGGCTCTTAATACCAAAACTAAAAATTCTGTTATAACCACTAAACCAGCTACTGAATAAACAGTAATAAAATCAAAGAATATTAATGAGACTAAAATTGTGACATGAAATATAGAGGAAATAATAACTGTCAAATTAGTATAACGAGCTTGTCCAAAAGCACCTAGAAGCGGATAGCCTAATAAAATTGATAGTACCGAAATAAGGCATACCCCAAACAGTATTTTTAGCGTAACAACACTTTCAAAAGCAACATTTTTATAAATTAACTGCATTAAAAAATCTGCGTTATACATACAAATGGGTAAACCAATACAATTTATTAAAACCACATAGCCAAATATTTTTTTGAACATACTAATATCTTTATGCTTAATCATGTATGGATAGAGTGCATTGTTAAGAGGACCGTACATACTTTGAACAGCCATATATAATTTCTCTGCTGCTGCATAGTAACCAACCGCAACATTTCCAGCGACCAAACCCAATACAAAAGTGTTACTTACGGTATATATAGAAACCGAAATTCTGGAAACAAAAAAATCAGAGCTATCTTTCATACATTTTTTTATTCCTTTTAAAGATGCTTTCCCAAAATTAAAATCCACATCAAATCGATTACATGCAATATAAAGAGCTATTGAACCGGAGGCTATTGATCCCAAGCCGTAGAAAAGAGGTACTAACAGATAATCGGCATCAGATTTTACAAAGAAAAAAATAGGAATAATAGCTAAACTACGTGTTACAATATTGATTTTAGTAACGTACTTCATTTGTTCCATACCTTGAAAAAACCAGGTTGGTAAGAGTACCGATCCGAGTACTGTTCCGTAAGAAAGTATATAAATCCATTTATTTGCTGCGAACTTATCAATCGAAAATATCAAAATAAGTAAGAATACTAAGCCCGTAATAAATAAAAAAAGTTGTGCAACAACTACATTTACAAGAAAAACATCTCGTAACTCTTTATTATCTTTGTTTATAGAAATAAATTGTACTCCTGACAGATTAAATCCAAAATCAGTTAGAATAACAAAGTATTGCGCAAATGCTGAAGCAAAACTTATTAAACCAAAAGTATCAACTCCAAGAGTTCTAAATAAGTACGGAATTGTTAATAATGGAAATATGTAATTAGCCCCTTGTAATATTACTAAAGAAAAAAAATTAGATATTAAAGTAGAATTTAAATTTATTTTTTTGAAAAGCATTTTTTCAGTTATATATGATAAGTAGCAGTTAAATTTTTTATGACATTGAATATCCGCCATCAACTACCAATATTTCTCCGTTGACATAATTATTACTTATTAAAAACCAATAGGCATCTGTTAATTCAATGGGGTCGCAAAAGTGCCCTAAAGCAATTTTTTTATTTATGCTTACTTTTTGTTCAGATGGTTTAGCTTTTTGCCATTCGGTAGCAACAAATCCAGGAGCGACAGCATTTACTCTAATTTTTCTTGGAGCAAGTTCTTTTACTAAATTTTTCACAAGCGCATGCACTGCTGCCTTAGTTACCCCATAGGATATAGAAACTGAATGAGGATAAATGCCCATTGACGAACCTGTAAAAACAATAGCAGCTCCATCATTTAGTTTAGATGATAATTTCTGCAATAAAAACATTGGGATATTGATGTTGACATCAAAAACTCTCTGCCAATTTTCAGGAGTTATATGACCAAAAAGTGTTCGGTCTGTAGCGCCAACATTGAAGAGAACTGCATCTAAACTTACATTTTTTTTAATGAAATACTTTTCAATAATATTGATTGCTTTAAAATCACTACAATCTACCTTTAGAACTTCAACTTGTGCAGTAGTATTTAAGTTTTCTATATTTTTTTTAAAACTTGCTGCGGCTTCCTCATCAGACCAATACGTTACTATAACATTCCAACCTTCATTTATTAAACGTTCAGCAACTGCTTTACCAATTCCTTTTGTTCCTCCTGTTATTAATGCATTTTTCATTTTTCTTTTATCTCTGGATTTGCATGTTTGTCACTAACATTTTTTAATTCCTTGTACTTATGATAAATTTCTTCTTTTAATTTAGAAGAAGAAACCCCATTTCCATAAGGAAAATAAAATACCTCAATTCCTAACTTCCTTAAATAATCATATTTTCCCACCCAATCATCACCTACTACAAAAGCATCAATATTTAAGTTTTTAACCAACTCGGTATGATCTAAAGATTTTTGCGGAATAATTATATCCGGATATTTTAAAGCTTCTACGATTGCTAATCTTTCTTCAAAAGGGACGATTGGAGCTTTTTTGTACGAACAAACCAGCTCATCAGTACTTACACCAATTATAAGAATTTCTCCCAAACCTCTAGCGTATTTAATCATCTTTAAATGATTAGAATGAAACATATCAAATGTTCCTGATGTATAAATAATTTTAACTTTTGACACCGTTTTTAGCTTATTAATTTATTAGTTAAGAAGTTATTCCTCTATTTTACCCTTGTCAACTCTCTAACCGCCACTTCCTTTCTAAGTCCGCTGCTTGAAAATCGATGATCACGGGCATTAAAAAACAATACAATCCCTTTTTGCTCGCAATAAAGACGTCCTGTAAAATTTTTATCTTTATATTCCTCTCCCAGAATGCGAATATCTATTTTGTACGAACGTAAGATATCTTCTAAATCTCGCTCTGTAGCATAAGGAACAATTTCATCTACAAACTTGCATCCCTTGAGTTGAATGTATCTTTCGACAATAGTTTGAGTGGGGCTATTTTTTTCTGGTCTGTCTAATGTAGGATCTGTTTGCAAACCAACAATTAAATAATCGCAATGACGTTTTGCTTCTTCCAGCATTTTGATATGCCCGGCATGAAGTAAATCAAAAGCGCTAAATGTAATTCCTATTTTCATAACGTATTATTATTTTTTGCAAATTATTAGTTAATTCAGGACACAGCTTCGCTTCTCCAACTCACATAAAGTGAACCTAGAAACAATAGAAAAGAGCACAATGTCATTCAAGACTGCAAACAATTAAAAATCAAACAGATATACTTAAATTCACAATCAAGAGCCCTCTATTTTTTTGCAAAAGTAAGACACGTTATTGGGTTCAAAAAGTCAAAAAGAAAGAAATGTCCTATTCTAACACAAT
This sequence comes from Flavobacterium araucananum, assembly GCF_002222055.1. Classification (GTDB taxonomy): domain Bacteria; phylum Bacteroidota; class Bacteroidia; order Flavobacteriales; family Flavobacteriaceae; genus Flavobacterium; species Flavobacterium araucananum. The sequence continues at coordinate 94,635 of NZ_MUGS01000006.1, read as the reverse complement.
AAAAACGTATCCCTTATAACCTTAATTTTGTTAAAATCAGAAAATATCGAGGCAATAAACAACGCATAATTTGTAAAAAAAAAGACCAATAAAATGCTATTTTTACATCAGAAAAATTGAATTTTTACCCATGAAAAAAGCACTTTTTTTTCTCACACTTCTATATACTGTTTCAACCTATTCGCAAGTCTCAGGGTGTACAGATTCGTATTCCGGAAATTATAATGCCAACGCAACAATAAACGATGGAAGTTGTTCGTATAAAAATCTCAGAATTAAACCTCACTATTCAAAAAAACTAAGCGATTCTATTAAAGAAACTTCCGGATTAATTGCTTTCGATAATTTGCTATGGACGCACAATGACGACCATGACAAAACTATTTATGGACTGGATTCGATAGGAAAAATTAGAAAAAAAATTGTGCTTGATAAAGTCACAAATCACGATTGGGAAGAAATCGCTCAAGACAGTACTTATCTCTATATTGGAGATTTTGGTAATAATTATTCCGGGAACAGAACAGATTTAAATATTCTAAAAATGGAGAAAAAATCTTTAACGCAAGAAAATCCTGTTATTGAAAAAATTTCCTTTCACTATTCTGATCAAACTGATTGGTCTGGTGAGAAAGGAAATACATCAAATTTTGATTGCGAAGCTTTTATCGTTTCCAAAGACAGTATTTATTTGTTTACCAAACAGTGGAGTACTTCTAAAACCAGCATTTATGCGTTACCCAATAAATCCGGAAACCATATTGCACAATTAAAAAATACTCTTGATACAAAAGGTCTGGTAACTGGCGCGACCTATCTTGAGGCGAACAAATTAATTGTTCTTTGTGGTTATTCTAAAGTAGGCAAACCGTTCCTGTATCTTTTATACGATTATAAAAACAACGATTTTTTATCGGGAAACAAACGAAGAATCAACCTTAAACTTCCTTTTCATCAAATCGAAGGAATTGCCACTCTGGACGGCTTACATTATTATTTGACCAATGAAGCTTTGGTTAGAAAACCTATTATCAATATACCTCAGCAAATTCATTTTTTTGACCTGACGCCTATATTGAGTAATTATTTAGATCAAAAAATAAACCATTAAGAAATTAAGTTTAGTCAAATCTCAACCTAAATTTTCTTAATTCCTTAATGGCACAAAATATCTATTTGAACTAGTATTATTTTATTTTTCCTTTTTCGACATAACTCATATCTCCAAAAGATAAAATAGTAAATTTACCATTCTCATACACTACTTTACATACAGAAGCATTTGCCATATGCGAGGTTGCTACTTCTACACCGGTTATATTCGATAGCATCATACCAATCGACATTCCGTGTCCTACCATAAATATATTTCCTCCACCACTGGCTGCTTCTTTCTCGGCAATCGTTTTGAGCGTATTTTGAGTACGTGTTCGTACTTCTTCGTAATCTTCGGCCATATTTAATTTATCGAGTATTTTCACCACCTTCAAGGATTCTTTGACTCCCTTCATTTTTACATTTGCAAAAAGATCATCTGTATTTTGATAATGCAGATAAAGTGCTATATCTCCCCACATTTTCGAATTCAAATCGCCTTCATAACTTCCAAAATTCGTTTCTCTCAATCCTTCTGTTTCTGTAATTGGTATTTTTTTATCTCCTTTTGTCGTTAATACAATATTTGCTGTTTGTCGGGCACGTCCTAAATCGCTTGTATAAGCTGCTTTAAAGTCAATTCCTCTAAGACCTCTGCCTAAAAATTGAGCTACTTCAATTCCTTCCGGAGTCAATGGTGCGTCAGACCAGCCTTGCACCCTGTCAAGGGTATTGAGCATCGTTTTTCCGTGACGAGCAATATAAAAAGTAACAATTTTGTTTTCTGCAATTGGTTCTTTTTTAGATTTTTGAGCTGTAATACCTAAAGTTATTCCAAAAAAGAAAACTAATACTAAAATAATTTTGTGTGTCTTCATGATAATAGATTCTGTTGTTAATAATTATAATTTTACTTTTATTCCAAATTCTACCGTAAAAGGACGAATATAAGTCCCCACTAATGGTTTACCATCAAAAGCCTGAGCTTGCTCTATAGATGTTGTATTTGTTCCGGAAATAGATCCCTGTGCTCCTTTTTGATTCAGGAAGTTGACAACATTAAGGTTTAAATCTATTTTTTTATTCAGTTTACAAGCAACTCCTCCAAAGGTTTCCCAACGACTTGCAAAGAATAAAGTATTAGGATAATTTGCTGCTTCTTTACTAAAGTAGCGCGTACTCACCCATAGTCTCCAGTTTTTATAAGAATAACTAGGATCTAATTCTACAAGAACTTTTGATACACTACGGGCGGTACCGCCACTAAAATCATACACTTTATTTCCTTCGGCAGCTACTTCGCTTAAATCGACGATAAAATTTTTATATTCCGGATTTTGAAGCGTTAACAAAGCATGAAATTTAAACCCTTTAAAAGGTTTTATCTCCATATCTGTTGTCCATCCTATGGTTTGAATATCATAGGTAATCGTTTGTTTGTGTCCGCCCTGAAAAGAAGAGTTATTTTTAAAATTGTTACGTTGTATGTATGTAATCTTAGAAACCAAACTTATTAGCGAATGGTTAAAATAAGTTCCTACAGATGCTCCGGGAATTTGTGACGGAGTAACTTTTGGATCATCAGCTCCGGAATAACTGCTTAGATTTCCTGCTACTTCAGTATAAGATACATCTGCCAAAAAGCCAACATTTCTAAATGTTTTATGAAGAAAACTTGCTGTAAAAGCTTTATTAAACCAATCTTTTTGAATACTTTGTCTTCTCGACATATCGATTTGGTTATTCAAAAAACCATCTGCCTTTGCTGCATCTCTGCTGGATTTAGGATACCACATACCATCAATACGTTGCCATTCTAACCGGGCTCCAAAATCAAGATCTATTTTTTTGTTTACAGACCACTTTTCTGTAGCATAAAGTGCCAGTTTATTTTCTTTTCCAGTATAATATTGCAAGGCACTGTTGTAACCTGAGTTTCCATAACCATCGACTCCTGCTGCGTTTTGCCAGTTTCCATTGGCATCTTTTATTTGCGTAATTAACTTGGCAGGATTTGCTGCTACTTCCTGAATCATATTATAAGTAGTCTGATAATAATTATCGATATCATAGTAATAGTCGCTTAGTCCTGCCAGCCAATGATGTTTTTTTGTTTTTTTACTTAAATCAAATTTTCCCATAATAGTATTTTGAGAAATTTTTGGAGTTGCCAGCATTGCTACTCCCTGTACATAATCTCCCTGATATACCTGATCTTGATTATCTGCATAAACAAAGCGATTTTTTGCAGCATCAATCTTTCCTAAATTCGTATAGTACGGATTGTATAGTCCTGATTTAGCATTTTGAAAACGAACAATATAATCGAGTTTCATTCCATTACCTAATGTATTTTTCCCCATTACATCAATTACATTTGTCGTAGACCCCATATCATTCATTTGGTCCAGCGTTTGTCTTTGTCCTGTAATAGGATTAATAATAGTTGACTTTCCTGTTTGCTCTAAATAAGAATCTCTACCTATTTTAAAATCCCCAAACTGACTTATTGTTCCGTCCAGATTATAGACATAAGGACTTACTTTTGAAGTAATTGATTTAGAATCAGCAAATTTATACTGAACCGAAATTTCGCCTTTACCTCCATTATACTTTTTGGTGATTACCCCTTTATAAATCTGTGTTTTATCAAAATAATCGGTAAAATCAGATCTAAAAGTCCCAGGATCAAAATTCAGGAATGCACTTGCAGCATAATACCAATTGTTTTTTAGAGGACCACTAAAGCTTATATCTCCTCTTAAAAGCCCATAACTATTGGTGTTAAATGCGATATTCTGCTCGTGTTTTTCTGTTCCTCTATTGCTGTATGTACTTACCGAAACTCCCACATCTCCAATAAATATTGCTGTTTCGCCAACTGTTTGCACTTGAAATTTGCTAAAACTCGATGCTGCTCGCCAAACACTTGTAGGACCTTGACCTGACCAATTGTACACTACCGGAAGACCATTTTCTAATATGGTAGTACCGCCAATACTTGCGGGTAAACCAATATTTACATTTCGGGGTCCATTGTCATTAGAAGCATTAAGCATCATATTTTGTGCTTCTTCCTTAACTAGTTTTACTTCTTTTTTATCTTTTTCTACCCGTACAATACTATCCTTTTTTACTTGCGAATAGCCATTTACCGCAAACATCATATTTGCGACAATAATTCCATAAATAATCTTACCCCACATAGCCAGTTAGTTTTAGTTCTTATTATCTCCAATCTTATTTCTTAAATCTCATAGCATCATCAAATGATTTATATGAAATTTGAAACCCGTAATCGCTTCGTATTGAAGCAATGAAAAACGAATATAAGAACATTTAAAACTAAATACTGTTAATTTATACAAATAAATAAGTAAAAACTTATAAAATATTTATATTATGTCTATTTTAAAACATCATAATAAAATAAATCCAGAAGTTTTTGCACGGTTATTAGAACAAACAAATCAGATTTGTTTGCTTAAAAACCTCCTAAAACAAATCGCCTAAAAGGCACTTTTTTTGTTTGCAGCAAAAAGCTATCTTTGCGGCAACTTTTTTAGAAACCTCTATAAAATTTATAGGCTAGTTGAGTTGCGTATTTTAAAATAATAAAAAACTGATTTTCAGTTACAAATTCCCATGAATTACCTATCTGTAGAAAACATATCCAAATCGTTTGGCGAAAAAACACTTTTTGACAACATCTCTTTTGGAATTAATAAAGACCAAAAAATTGCTTTTATTGCCAAAAATGGTTCTGGAAAAACAACCATTATGAGCATTATTAACGGTTTAGACGAGCCGGATACCGGTCAGGTAGTTTTAAGAAAAGGTATTAAAATGTCATTTCTGTCACAAAACAATAACTTGCAGGAAGAGCTGACTATCGAAGAAAGCATTTTTGCCTCAGATAATGAGACTTTAAAAGTTATAGAAAAATACGAAAAAGCACTTGAGAATCCTGATGACGAAGAAGCATATCAAAAAGCTTTTGACGGAATGGACCAACATAATGCGTGGGATTTTGAAACACAATACAAACAAATCCTATTCAAATTAAAGCTGGAAGATTTTAAACTTAAAGTAAAAAATCTTTCAGGAGGACAAAAAAAGCGTCTTTCATTGGCCATTATCTTAATCAATCGTCCTGATTTATTGATTCTTGATGAGCCTACCAACCACTTAGATCTTGAAATGATCGAATGGCTTGAAAGTTATTTTGCCAAAGAAAATATTACCTTGTTTATGGTAACACACGACCGTTTCTTTTTAGAACGTGTTTGTAACGAAATAATAGAACTTGACAACGGAAAATTATACCAATACAAAGGAAATTACTCGTATTATTTAGAAAAAAAAGAAGAACGAATTACCTCTGAAAATGCTAGTGTCGACAAAGCAAAAAATCTATTTACCAAAGAGTTAGAATGGATGCGCCGCCAGCCTAAAGCGAGAACGACAAAATCTAAATCACGTCAGGATGATTTTTATGTAATTAAAGAAAAAGCACAAAGTCGTCGTCGTGAAAACAAAGTCGAGCTTGAAATTAATATGGAACGTATGGGAAGCAAAATTATCGAGCTTCACAAAATTTCAAAAAAATTTAAAGATCACGTTATTCTGGATAACTTTAGTTTCGATTTTCAACGTGGAGAACGTATCGGAATTATTGGTAAAAACGGAACAGGAAAATCTACTTTCTTAAATCTTCTTACCGGGACACTTCCTTTAGATAGTGGTCGTGTCGTAAAAGGTGAAACAATAAAAATTGGTTATTATACACAGTCCGGAATCAATCCAAAACCAGGACAAAGAGTTATTGATATTATCAAAGAATACGGAGAATTTATACCGTTGGCAAAAGGCCGTATGATTTCGGCTTCGCAACTGCTGGAGCGTTTTCTTTTTGATGCGAAAAAACAATATGATTTCGTCGAAAAATTAAGCGGTGGAGAATTAAAACGCTTGTATTTATGTACCGTTTTAATTCAGAATCCTAACTTTTTAATTCTCGATGAGCCAACAAACGATTTAGATATTGTAACGCTAAACGTTCTGGAAAGTTTTCTTTTAGATTATCCCGGATGTTTATTGGTGGTTTCTCACGACCGTTATTTTATGGATAAAATTGTTGATCACTTATTTATTTTTAGAGGTAAAGGTGAAATCGAAAACTTCCCAGGAAATTATTCTGATTTCAGAGCTTATGAAGATAGTGCCGATGTGGCTCAAAAAGAAGAGAACAAAGCCGAAAAGAAAGACTGGAAACAAAATAATCCAACCGGAAATCTAACTTTCAACGAACAAAAAGAATATCAGAAACTAGAAAGAGAAATTAAAGATTTAGAAATCGATAAAACTAAAATAGAACAATTATTCTCTGACGGAAAAGTTCCTGATGCTGACATCGAAAAGAAAGCAAATGAATTGCAAAACATCATCAATAAAATAGACCAGAAAGAAGAACGTTGGTTTGAGCTTTCTGCTAAGATTGAAGGGTAATTTTAGTTTTTAGCTCTAGAATATGATATCGAGACTGAAAACTACGACTGTGACTGAAAACTATTTTATTTATATCAAGCCCTTATAAAAAATACACATCATGAAATACCTTTTAACTTCATTACTGGCTTTAACGCTATTTATCTCTTGCAATAGTGATAAAGAAAAGAACACAGTCCCTCAAAAAACAGATTATACTGTTGAAAACGAAAAAGAAATTACCGATTATATTGCTAAAAACAAATTAGCTGCTGTAAAAAGCGACTCTGGTTTGTATTATGTAATTAACGAGCCCGGAACAGGAGCGCAACCTTCATCAACTTCAAATGTTACAGTAGCCTATAAAGGATATTATACCAACTGAAAAACATTTGATCAAAGTAGTGAAGCAGGACTTTCTTTTGGCTTAAACCAAGTAATAAAAGGATGGACAGAAGGTATTACCTATTTTAAAGAAGGCGGAAGCGGAATTCTACTGGTTCCTTCTCATCTAGGTTACGGAAGTTTTGATTACAATGGTATTCCCGGAGGTTCTGTACTGATCTTTGATGTTAAGCTAATCAAAGTCAACAAATAACAATACTTATAATTTCAATAAAACGAACCACAACAAAATTAAATTTGTTGTGGTTTTTTATTTTTGTAAAAAACAAGAATTTCATTATGTAATGATTGTAATAAATTGTGTAAATGATAATTAATCTATTTAACGAGCTTTGTTAGAGTGAAAATGAATTCACATTTAAACAATATATAAAATGGAAAATTTACATAATCCTGATGGAACTAAACGTGAAGTATTGACTGGAATGTTTTCAGATCGTGATAGTATCGAAAGAGCTTATAGCACTTTAAACGAAAGAGGTTACACAAAAGATGAAATCAATCTTATAATGTCAGATGAAACAAGAAAAAAACATTACTCAGATAAAGATGATCATTCAGAATTAGGGACAAAAGCAGCAGAAACTGCTGGAACAGGGTCTGCCATAGGAGGAACAATTGGTGCTATTGTGGGCGTTATCGCTGCTTTAGGAACAAGTCTGGTTATTCCGGGATTAGGATTAATTATTGCTGGTCCGCTTGCCGCAGGATTAGCTGGCGCTGGTGCCGGAGGAATTACTGGAGGATTAATTGGGGCGCTTGTAGGATCCGGAATTCCGGAAGACCGAGCAAAAGTTTATGAAGACGGAATCAAAGATGGTCATGTTGTATTAGGAGTTCACACTCGTAATAAAGAAGATGCTGAATATTTTGAACAAATATGGAGAGCCAATAAAGGACAAAATATTTACCGTTAATTGATTTGTTTAAAACACGAATTTCACTAATNNATTAGTGAAATTCGTGTTTTCTTTTTCTATTTATTTGGCAAATAACTGTGACCGTGACTAAAAACTAGGTTCTACCAAGGAATCGGGTTATAATCTTTCAGGAATTTTCCGCACCAATGTTTTCCGGTATTAATTCCGTCAAATAAAGGATCCATAACACGTGCTGCGCCATCTACGATATCCAATGGTGGTTGAAAATCTTCTAATTCCTGTTTCTTTTTTGCCAGTTCCGCAGGATCTTCATCAGTAACCCAGCCTGTATCGACAGCATTCATAAAAATACCATGTTTTGCCAAAGTTCCGGACGAAGTATGTGTTAACATATTCAAGGCTGCTTTTGCCATATTGGTATGAGGATGACGATCTTCTTTAAAGAAACGATGAAACTTCCCTTCCATAGCCGAAACATTTATAATATGTTTTTGCCCCGTATTGTCTTTTTTCATTACTTCCGAAAGGCGGTTGCACAGCACAAAAGGCGCAACAGAATTGACCAACTGTACTTCGATCATTTCGGTCGTTTCGATCTGACCTAAACGCAAACGCCAACTATTGGTTTTTCGCAAATCAACTTGTTGCAAATCTGCATCGAGTTCTCCTTCCGGAAAAACTTCGTTCGCTACCAATGCATTATCAAAAGAATACGGAATTTGAGATAATTGTGCCGAAGCGCGCAAACCTATTCCTGGTTCAGGTCCGTGCCAGGTTACCGGCATATTTTCGTTTGAAGAAGCTCCCGTTGTCAGGATCTTCAGTTCATCCAGACAATTAATATGATCTAATAATAATTCCTGCGCTTGTTTAGGTAAGGCACTTATTGGCAATTCTTCATTCTCCATTAGATGGGAATAAAAACCTGCCGGACGTCTCACCGTTTGAGCCGCATTATTAATCAGAATATCCAGACGCTCGTATTTTTGTTCAATAAAATTGCAAAAGATCTCCACACTCGGGATATGTCTTAAATCTAAACCATGAATTTTTAAGCGATGTCCCCATTCCATAAAATCTTCTTCTTTGGCAAAACGCAAAGCCGAATCTACCGGAAAACGGGTTGTAGCAATAACAGTAGCTCCACCACGCAAAAGCATTAGGGTAATATGATACCCAATTTTTAAACGGGAACCTGTAATTATAGCAATCTGTCCTTTTACATTGGCCGTCTGAAAGCGTTTGGCATAATTAAAATCACCGCAATCTGTACACATTGTATCATAAAAATGATGCATTTTGGTAAATTCGGTTTTGCAAACGTAACAATTTCGCGGAGTTTCGAGTTCTAATGCTTCTTTTTGAGCAAGATCATTTAGAGCAAGTAATTTTGGCGCAACAAATATACTAGCCTCACGCGCATGACGAATTCCGGTTTCTTTTCTTGCCGTTTTATCCTTTTTTTCTTTTTTGCGTTTGGCAGCTTGCATTCCATCCTTAACCCTTCTCGAAAATTCATCACGATCAGGACGCGAAAACATTCCTGCTTCTTTGATTAAAGCGATTCGTTGTTCTTTCGGAATATCAAATATTTGATCTGTATTCGTATTCAATTGTGCCAAAACAGCAATGCATCGATTAATTTCTTCCGAGGTTATTACACTCTTACTTTCAACTTCTTCCTTCAACATTATAAAACGTTTTTCTTTTGCTTAAAGCGCAAATATACTCTTTTTAAAAGTCATAAAGTTCAAAGTCAAAAGTCGTAAAGTATCGTTTTATAGCTTTAAAACTTTCGACTTTACGACTTTCGACTTTTTTGTATCTTCGCGCCTACTTGTTAAACATTTATATGCTATTTCAAATTAAATCTTATTTAAAATTCCTTTGGGATTCCAAAAACGAACATGGAGTACATTCGCCATTTGTTTTTAATTTATTGACAAAATGTTTTTACGACAAGAAACCAAAACCCGAATATTCGATCCTGAAAAAGTATCGAAAATCACTTCTCGAAAACAAAAACTTCATCGAGGTAACTGATTTTGGTGCCGGTTCAAAAGTTTTTAAATCAAATAGAAGACAGATTTCTAAAATTGCATCGACAGCAGGAATTTCTCCAAAACGAGCCGAATTATTATTTCGGGTAACGAATTATTTTCAACCCAATACTATTCTAGAGATTGGAACTTCATTGGGATTAGCCACTTCTGCCCTAGCTTTAGGAAACACAAATGCAAAAGTGATTACACTCGAAGGTTGCCCGCAAACCGCAAATGTCGCAAAAAATCAATTAAATAAATTTGACTACAATAATGTTGATCCGGTAATTACCGAATTCGAAAGTTATCTCGAGGATATTCAACTGAGTCTGAAAGCCGAGACTGAAAACTTCGATTTAATATATTTTGATGGCAATCATTCTAAAAAAGCCACTTTAGCCTATTTTGATCTTTTATTACCAACGATTTCCAATGATTCTGTTTGGGTTTTTGATGATATTCATTGGTCTTTAGAAATGGAAGAAACTTGGGAAATCATAAAAAACCATCCAAAAGTTACGGTAACAATTGATACTTTTCAATGGGGATTTGTCTTTTTTAGATACGAACAGGAAAAGGAACATTTTGTAATTAGGACATAATCTCTGACAAAAACAGACGTTTTCTAAGATGTTTTTTTATCTTTGAAATTCACACTTTTTAGTACAGATAGCTTTATCTTTGAACTTTTAGAAAAACGACACTCATTATGGAACAGAAAATTCATCAAGGAAGAAACGTAAAACGTTTCAGAGAAATGCTTGGCATTAAACAGGAAGCATTGGCTTATGATTTGGGAGAAGACTGGAACCAGAAAAAAATTTCTATGCTCGAACAAAAAGAAACTATTGAAGACAATCTGCTTAAACAAATCTCTAATTCTTTGAAAATTCCTGTTGAAGCCTTTCAAAATTTTGATGAGGAAATAGCAGTGAATGTTATTTCGAATACTTTTGGAGACAATGCTTGCGTCGGGAATTATCCTACAGTCAACTTCAACCCTATTGAACAAGTAATAAAACTTCATGAAGAAAAAATTGCTTTATTTGAGCGTATGCTGAAAGAGAAAGACGAAATGATGGCAAAGCTTGAAAAACTAATTAACAAATAACTTTCAGGACGAGATACATTTCATTATCAGAACATAAAAAAAACGACACTCATTATGGAACAGAAAATTCATCAAGGAAGAAACGTAAAACGCTTCAGAGAAATGCTTGGCGTCAAACAAGAAGCATTGGCTTATGATTTGGGAGAAGACTGGAACCAGAAAAAAATTTCTATGCTGGAACAGAAAGATGTAATTGAAGATAATCTACTAAGACAAATATCCAATTCTTTGAAAATTCCTGTTGAAGCTTTTCAAAATTTTGATGAAGAGCAGGCGGTAAATGTTATTGCAAGTACGTTCAATGCCCATGATCACGCAACTGGATTAGTAATTAATAACTACAATCCAATTGAAAAGATTATTCAATTGCATGAAGAAAAAATCGCACTATATGAGCGTATGCTGAAAGAGAAAGATGAAATGATGGCAAAGCTTGAAAAACTAATTAGCAAATAATCGAGCAAATGCTCTCGTCATAAAAAAAGCTATTTAAGAATAACCGTTTTTTGCTGGACGGAATATTTATAATATTTATTTTTATCTGTAAAAACCCCAACGGGGTGAGATATTTATAGAATTACAATAAAACAATTAAAAAAGCTCCAGAGGAGCGGCATATTTTTCTACAGTCTTAATATATCCCGCTCCTCTGGAGCTTTATGTTCTAAACTTTTATTCTTTGCTATAAATATTTCGCTTCTCTAAAGCGTACAAAAAAAAGACAATCATCGCTGATTGTCTTTTTTTGTACTAATTCAATTTACTAAAAATTATTTTTTAGCTTCTTTATTTTCTTCAGATTTTGCTCCCATTCTGTTAAGCGTATACATTGGAGCAAATTTAAATTTTAGACCAGCAATTTTTCTATTGTCTTCAGAGGTAAGACCTTCTTTTTCAACCGTGTTTTTTCGGCTGTCAAGGGCTTCATACATGATTTTAATTTTATCCCAGTCTTCACGGGAATATTTATCTTTATTATTCTCTACAGTATGAACAAATTGTTGGTAGACACTATGGATATTTTTAGCATTAACCCAATCAAAATTCATATCCTCACCAATTTTTCCTTCACCAAATAAGGAATTTCTTAATTGTTGTTGTGGGCTTGGAGCAGGAGGGGCAAAAACGGCGGTCATTTCTTTTTTAAATTCTTCGTATTTAATCTTACTCGCATTGATTTTTTCGGTTGCAGCACTATTGTCTTTTATATCTGTAAGTGCCATTTGAGCTTCGGCAGCTTTTCTGTCATATACAGCTTCAACATCTTTCCAATCTGTTTTCAAATCATCTGCTTTAACATTTTTAACTGAATCGACGTAGGTTACATAAGAGTCGATCGTTTTTTGAGCTTTTTCTTGTTTTTCGTCTTTACACGATGTAAAACCTAATGCAATTAATGCGATTCCTGATAATAATGGTATGTTTTTCATAATTCTGATTATTTAAGATTAGATAACAAATATAAGTCGTAAAACAGTGTTTAATTTTACATAATTATCACTTTTACAATATATAAAACATTATAATTCAACAAAAACAGAAAAAAATGGCAATTATACAAAAATAACTCAAAATCATATAACATCATTTGCTATGATTAATTTATAATTTATAACCCGTTGGGTGTAATTAATAAAAAAAAATAACACATAGAAACATAGGTTTTATGTGTATATAAAGAAACATGCTTCTAATACATAGCAGTCTCTGTGTGTTTAAAATAAGGGAAACGCCTTTTTTGAGAGTATTAAATCTATGTTTCTATGTGGTAAGAATAATTACAACCAAAGGATAATTTATATAAAAACAGTAATAAGGCAAAAGTGATTCCTTAAACACAGCCACTTCTGTAACAAAAATCAATTTCAGGCTACTTATCGTTTATTGAAAAGTGTTTTGTACTTTTAAATCCAAAATTGTAAATCGAAATGGCAAATCCATTAATTAAAATAACAAACATCAAACGAGATTTTGTTTTAGGTAACGAAATTGTTTATGTTTTAAAAGGTATAGATCTAGAAATCAACAAAGGCGAATATGTCGCTTTAATGGGACCTTCAGGATCGGGAAAATCAACTTTAATGAATTTGCTTGGTTGTCTGGACACACCAACTTCAGGACATTACGTTTTAAACGGAAAAGATGTAAGTCAAATGAAAGATGATGAATTAGCCGGAATTCGAAACAAAGAAATCGGATTCGTATTTCAAACCTTCAATCTTTTACCCCGAACTACTGCCTTAGACAATGTTGCATTACCAATGATTTATGCCGGACATTCGAAATCTGAACGTAATGAGCGTGCCGTCGAAGTTCTAAGCCAGGTAAATCTTGCCGATAGAATGGATCACCAGCCTAATCAACTTTCCGGAGGACAACGCCAGCGTGTTGCCATTGCCCGCGCCTTAGTAAATAAGCCTTCGATTATTCTTGCCGATGAACCAACCGGAAACTTAGACAGTAAAACCTCAGTAGAAATCATGAAGCTTTTTGGAGATATTCACGCACAAGGAAACACGGTAATTCTGGTAACCCACGAAGAAGATATTGCTGCTTATGCACATCGTGTAATTCGTTTGCGCGATGGCTTGATAGAAAGCGACACTACTAAATAATTTTAGATTGCTGATTTTAGATTATTTTTCATTTTAGATTTCTGATTGTAGATTATAGATTATTTTCTAAATCTAATTTCTGAACTTTAATTTTTCAATCTAAAATCAAAAATCTACAATCTACAATAACAATGAAAGTATATACAAAAACAGGAGACAAAGGAACAACGGCTCTTTTTGGTGGTACCCGTGTTCCCAAAGATCATATCAGGATTGACAGTTACGGAACTGTCGACGAATTAAACTCTTACATAGGACTTATTCGGGATCAGGAAATGGATTCGCATTATAAAACTATTTTAATCGAAATTCAGGATCGCCTTTTTACCGTTGGTGCTATTCTGGCTACTCCCGCAGAAAAAGAAGTCTTAAAAAACGGAGAACTTCGATTAAAAAACCTCGGAATCATTGATACAGATATTGAATTATTAGAAAACGAAATTGATAAAATGGAAGAAAGTCTTCCGCAAATGACTCATTTTGTTTTACCGGGAGGACATCCAACCGTGTCACATTGTCATATCGCACGCTGTATTTGTCGCCGTGCAGAGCGTTTGGCAGTACATTTAAGCCATAATGAACACGTTCCTGAGATCGCAATTATGTACTTAAACCGACTTTCTGACTACCTTTTTGTCTTGGCACGGAAGTTGTCGTCAGACTTAAAAGCGGATGAAGTGAAATGGATTCCACGAAAGTAAACAGTCGCAGTTTTCAGTTTTCAGACTGCAAGCCAGTACTAAAAACTGAATACGAAAAAACACAGCAATCAGTAACAAATTTCAGCTTTTAAGACTGAAAACTGGCACTGAAAACTGAATACTAAATAGAGACGTTCTTAAATTTTATTAAAATAAATCAAATTTTACTTGTCTTTTTCAGTAAAAAATTTATTTTTGCACAAACTAAACAGATAACAGATGTATTGGACATTAGAATTAGCATCTTATTTAAGTGATGCGCCATGGCCTGCTAACAAAGATGAACTTATAGACTACGCCATTAGAGCTGGTGCTCCATTAGAAGTAGTAGAAAACCTTCAGTCAATCGAAGACGAAGGAGAGATATATGAATCAATGGAAGAAATTTGGCCTGATTATCCAACAGACGAAGATTATCTTTGGAACGAGGATGAATATTAAAAAATAAACCAAAGAAAAAGTCTCATCACCGAGGCTTTTTTTTTGGTTCAAATACACATTTACATAAAATAGAAATACAATAAATCATGAGTTTCATAAACAGTATTATAAAAGTCTTTGTAGGTGATAAATCACAGAAAGATGTCAAAGCTTTACAGCCTTATTTAAATAAAATTAAAACATTCGAAACCAGCTTAATGAGTTTGTCTCACGACGAATTGAGAGGCAGAACCGCATATTTTAAAGAACAAATAAAAGAAGCAAGAGCTGACAAAGATGCTAAAATTGCTTCGCTTAAAGCCGAAGTAGAAAACATCGAAGACATCGACAAAAGAGAAGATCTTTATGATGCTATCGATTCTCTTGAAAAAGAAGCATACGAAATATCCGAAAAAACTTTATTGGAAATTCTTCCGGAAGCTTTTTCTGTTGTTAAAGAAACAGCACGTCGTTTTAAGGACAATTCTTTTATCGAAGTTACGGCTACACCTAAAGATCGTGAATTTTCGGCTTCAAAAACATATATTACTATTGACGGTGATAAAGCGGTTTGGGCCAACAAATGGAATGCTGCCGGTAAAGAAATTACCTGGGACATGATTCATTACGATGTTCAGTTAATTGGTGGTATGGTTTTGCATGAAGGTAAAGTTGCCGAAATGCAAACAGGTGAAGGTAAAACTCTTGTAGCCACACTTCCGTTATACTTAAACGCTTTAACCGGAAACGGGGTTCACTTAGTAACGGTGAATGATTATTTAGCAAAACGTGATAGTACCTGGAAAGCGCCTTTATTCGAATTTCACGGTTTAACCGTTGATTGTATCGATAATCACCAACCAAGTACAGAACAAAGAAAAAAAGCATACGACGCTGATATCACTTACGGAACCAACAACGAATTTGGTTTTGACTACTTAAGAGATAACATGGCACATTCGCCAGGCGATTTAGTACAAAGAAAACATAATTATGCTATTGTCGATGAGGTCGATTCTGTATTGATTGATGATGCAAGAACACCTCTTATTATTTCAGGACCAGTGCCACAAGGAGACCGTCATGAATTTAATGAACTGAAACCAAAAATCGAAAACTTAGTAAGTCTTCAACGTCAGTTAGCAAATGGTTTCTTAGCCGAATCTAAAAGACTAATCAAAGAAGGAAACACCAAAGAAGGTGGTTTCTTATTATTGAGAGCTTACAGAAGTTTGCCTAAAAATAAAGCATTAATTAAATTTTTGAGTGAAGAAGGAATCAAACAATTGCTTCAAAAAACCGAAAATCAATACATGCAGGATAACAATCGCGAAATGCATAAAGTTGATGAAGCTTTGTATTTTGTAATTGAAGAAAAAAACAATCAGGTAGAATTGACTGATAACGGTATCCAATACTTATCCGGAGATACTGATCCTGACTTTTTCGTACTTCCGGATATTGGAACTGAAATTGCAGCAATCGAAAAACAAAAATTGGATAAAGATGGTGAAGCAGAAGCCAAAGAAAGATTATTCCAGGATTTTGGAGTAAAAAGCGAGCGTATCCATACCCTTACCCAACTTTTAAAAGCGTATGCTCTTTTTGAAAAAGATGTAGAATACGTGATCATGGACAACAAAATTATGATTGTCGATGAGCAAACAGGTCGTATCATGGATGGTCGTCGTTATTCTGACGGGTTACACCAGGCGATCGAAGCAAAAGAAAACGTAAAAATCGAAGCTGCTACACAAACTTTTGCAACTGTAACATTACAAAATTATTTTAGAATGTACAGCAAATTAGGTGGTATGACAGGTACAGCGGTTACAGAAGCTGGAGAGTTATGGCAGATTTATAAATTAGATGTTGTCGAAATCCCAACCAACCGTGCTATTTCAAGACAAGACAAAGAAGATTACATCTACAAAACTACACGTGAGAAATTTAACGCTGTAATTGAGGATGTAACAGAATTATCAAATGCAGGAAGACCGGTATTGATTGGAACAACTTCTGTAGAGATTTCAGAATTATTAAGCCGAATGTTAAAAATGAGAGGCGTTACCCATAACGTTTTGAATGCTAAAATGCACAAACAAGAGGCACAAATTGTAGAAGAAGCAGGAAAAGCCGGAGTTGTAACTATTGCAACAAATATGGCGGGTCGTGGTACCGATATTAAATTATCTCCAGAAGTAAAAGCTGCCGGAGGTTTAGCAATCGTTGGCACAGAACGTCATGATTCTCGTCGTGTAGACAGACAGTTACGTGGTCGTGCAGGACGTCAGGGAGATCCGGGAAGTTCTCAGTTTTACGTTTCTCTTGAAGACAACCTAATGCGTTTATTTGGTTCTGAAAGAGTTGCAAAAGTGATGGACAGAATGGGACTTCAGGAAGGTGAAGTTATCCAACATTCTATGATGACTAAATCTATCGAGCGTGCTCAGAAAAAAGTAGAAGAAAACAACTTTGGTGTTCGTAAACGTTTATTAGAATATGATGACGTTATGAACTCTCAACGTGAGGTAGTATACAAACGTCGTCGTCATGCCTTATTTGGTGAGCGTTTAAAACTGGATATCGCCAATATGTTATACGATACTTGCGAATTAATCGTAAGTCAAAACAAACCGGTTAACGATTTTAAAAACTTCGAATTTGATTTAATTCGTTATTTCTCGATCACCTCGCCAATTTCTGAAGCAGATTTCAATAAATTAGCTGATATCGAAATTACAGGAAAAATCTATAAAGAAACTTTAGCTTTCTATACAGAGAAAACAGAACGTAGCGCAAGAGAAGCTTTCCCTATCATTCAGGGAGTTTACGAAGAGCCTAACAATCATTTTGAGCGTATTGTAGTTCCGTTTACAGACGGAATCAAAACTTTGAACGTTGTTACAGACCTGAAAAAAGCGTATGACAGCCAAGGTGCTCAGTTAATTGCTGATTTTGAGAAAAACATCACTTTGTCTATCGTTGATGAAGCATGGAAAAAACATTTACGTAAAATGGATGAATTGAAACAATCTGTTCAATTAGCCGTTCACGAACAAAAAGATCCATTGCTTATTTACAAATTAGAAGCTTTTAATTTGTTTAGAGGAATGTTAGACAACGTAAACAAAGAGGTAATCTCATTCTTGTTCAAAGGTGATTTGCCGGCTCAAAACGTTCCTGAAATTCACGAAGCCAAAGAAGTTCGTCAAAAAGAGAACTATAAATTAAGCAAAGACGAAATCGTAAACAGCGAAGACATCAACCGCGAAGCAGGAGAAACGCAACAACGTCAGGTTACAGAAACCATTGTGAGAGATATGCCAAAAATCAACCGTAATGATACCGTAACAGTTCAGGAAGTTGCAACAGGTAAAACTGAAGAAATGAAATTTAAAAAAGCAGAATCTTTACTCGCTTCTGGCGCTTGGGTTCTTGTTAAATAATAATTTTTCAGTATTCAGTCTCAGTTTTCAGTTTACAGACTGATACTTCAAATTATATATCAAACCCGACAGGTTTTAAAAACCTGTCGGGTTTTGTCTTTTAAAATACTTTTCAGTTTACAGACTGCGACTGAAAACTGAAACTGTAAACTTTTTTTCGGAAAACTTAAAAATAAATTATTTCTAAAACGAATAAACAGTACTTTTGCAATCATAAACAAAGAATCAAACTCTTGAAGAAGTTTTTTATCATAGTACTATCCTGTATGCTATTAGTGCCATCATTTGGCAGTTTCTTTGTTTATACCTCATTCAAATTAAATCAGGACGAAATTACCAAAACCATTTGTGTACAACGCAAACTGGTTTTTAATACTTGTAACGGTCGTTGTGAACTTCAGAAAAGTTTAAAAAAATACGCCGACAATGAAAAGAAAATGCAAAACAATCTGAAAGAAAAATCAGAAGTAGTTTACATTCAGAATACAATCCCAAACGAATTCAAATTAGTAGCTTCAATTGTATCCAAAGCAAACCTTTTTGCTTCATTGGATGCAAAAACTGTTTCGGTTTCGATCGCTACTTTTCGCCCTCCTTCCTATTTTATATAATTTTTTAAATCACATTTCGATATCGTATTGAGATGAGTTTTTCGTTGTTTCCAGAACAATGAAATCGGGTGTACGCACATCACAAATTTAAAATTACAATTATATAAAATTCATAAAATGAAAAATACTCTATACAAAGCACTTTCTATTGTAGCAATCTCTATATCTCTAGTTTCATGTTCAAGCGACGATAACAAAAACGACACAACAGGAACCGGAAGTCTGATCTTAGAATATGATAACGGATTTGGCGCAAACGATTTGATTTTAAACACACAAGGCAACACAACTTCAAACAATGAAGTACTAAAAATAAGCACTATAAAATACATCATCAGTAATGTTGTTTTAACAAAAGCTGACGGAACTACTTTTACCTATCCAAAAAACAAAAGTTACTTTATTGCCGATGAAGGTTCTGCAACCGGACACGAATTTGAACTTACAGATGTTCCGGCAGGAGATTATGTAAAAGTAAAATACGGAATTGGAGTTGATGAAGAGCAATGGAAATTAGGCGCTTCTGGTCAGGGAGATTTTCTTGCTCAGGCAGATAAAGCAGGTATGATGTGGTCTTGGGCTGCGGGTTATAAATTCCTGGCTTTCGAAGGCACTTTTACCTCTCCAACCGTTACAACGGCAACCCCGTTTATGATTCATACCGGCAAAACCGGAACAGATTACAACTATACTGAAGTGACGCTGGATATGCCAACAAAAGCATTGGTGCGTACTACAATTACTCCGGAAGTTCATATCAAAATCGATTTATCTAAAATCATTGACGGAACAAACAAAATCAAACTTTCTGACAACAATATGGGCGGAATGGGCGCTATGATTATGAGCGGGACAAACTTGCCGTTGATTACCCAGAACCTATCAACAATGTTCAAAGTAGACCACGTACATAACGACTAATTTTATTTTCAGGAGCACAACAGTTTCGGTTTCCCAGAAATAAAGTCCCGCTTTACGTTTCAATCTTTTTATCCGCCGCGGCGGATAAAAAGGATTTCCACTTCAATCGGGGCTAAACGACAACTTTTGTACTTCTAAGAACCAAAGAGCAATCACTACAAAGAAATTTTAATCACATTTTAATTTGTGCAAATTTGCGCAATTCGTGGCAAAAATATATTGTTTTGCTTTTTTAAATTAAAAAAATCATGCAGAAAATAAAATATATTCTCTGGCTAATGATTCCGTTGTTATGGAGCTGCTCAGATCAGGACGACCAATATGTAAATATTCCTTTAGAATTTACCGTTCCGTCAAACTTTCCTGCTTTAGCATATAACATTGCACTGAATCCGCCAATAGAAAAAGGATTTGAATTGGGCAAAAAACTCTTTTATGACGGGCGCTTAGCCTCAGACGGAGTAGTATCCTGTGGCTTTTGTCACATACAAGCCAACGCTTTTACACATCACGGGCACACAGTAAGTCATGGCGTAAACGATGCACAAGGAACGCGAAACACACCAGCGATTCAAAACTTAGCGTACCAGCCTATATTTATGTACGACGGAGCCGCAGATCATTTAGACCTGCAACCTATAATTCCGTTGACCAGTATTATAGAAATGAATGGAGATCTGAATGCTATCCTGAAAATGATGAAAGCAGACAAGGAGTATCAAAAATTATTTGGACTGGCTTTTGACGATGGCGCAATTACAACCGAAAATATGCTGAAAGCACTTTCCCAATTTATGGTCATGGTTACCTCATCAAACTCAAAATTTGACAAATACAGGCGCAACGAATCCGGCGGAACCTTGACAACTGATGAATTGGCGGGTTACAATTTATTCAAATCAAAATGCGCTTCTTGCCATGCGACGGACTTACAGACTGATAATTCGTTTCGAAATAATGGCTTAGCCGTAAACCCAATGGTAAACGATGTTGGTCGTTATAAATTGACAGAGTTAGCCAGCGATTATTACAAATTTAAAGTGCCAAGTTTACGAAATGTAGAAGTCTCAGGACCTTATATGCACGATGGAAGGTTTGGAACTCTGGAAGGTGTTCTTGATCATTATGCAAACGGAATTGAATCTTCGCCAACTTTGGACCCAATATTAAAACAGAACGGAAAATTAGGAATCTCCCTTTCTGATACAGACAAAAAACAAATAATAGCGTTCCTGAAAACATTGACTGATAATCAGTATTTAACAGATAAACGTTTCTCAGAATATTAATTTTTTGCCACAGATTAAAAAATTGAAATTATATTTTAAAAAAATCATTTTAATCCGTGTAATCTGTGGCAAAAAATATCGCCAGCTAAAGCTGGAGGCAATTCAAACAATAAAAAGAGAATAAAATTTTGCCACAGATTAACCAGATTAACACCCATTAAAAAATTGAAATCACATTTAAAAAAATCATTTTAATCAATTTAATCTGTGGCAAAAATAAAATCATAATGAAAACCGGAGTCCCAGCCCCGATTGAAGTGAAAAGCCTTTTTGAAAAAAGACCTAATTTTTCTTGGGTTTATAAAGCGACCAACGGAAGCTTTTTAAAAACATAGAAAAATGGGATTTTGAAAAAAGCTTGTAACGAAAAGCGGGATCAGCTCCTAAAAATAATAAAAATGAAAAAAATAATAGTAATGTTTGCCCTTTTGGTTGGTTTTTCGGCCTTTAGTTTTACCGTAAAAGATAGTATTTCAGCGTTTACATTTCAGCGTTTGGCTATGACGGAAGATTTTGACTGCGATGCTTGCGGATGTTCGGCAAGTGGCGGAAGCATGGGTTTTGGCTCGATGCTAAACAACAATTTTGTTGGTCTGAGATACCTAAAACAAAGTTATACAAGTCGCGACGGAATCTTTGCCAATTCGCCTTGGATTGATGAAACCTTTAATACAATTCAGGCTTGGGGACGAATTCCGATTACAGAAAAAATTCAAATTTCGGCCTTAGTTCCGTATCATTTTAATGAAAGGGAATTAACTGCGGGAACCGAAAATATTTCGGGTTTAGGAGATATTACCGTGATGGCTTTGTATACTGTTTTTGAAACAAAAAAAGACAGTACCTTTTTTAGCCATAAAATAAATCTTGGTGGTGGTGTCAAAATTCCGACCGGAAAATTTAAAGAAGCCAATAACCTCGGAAGCGTTAATCAGAGTTTTCAGTTAGGAACCGGAAGCTGGGATTTTCCTGTAGTCTCTGAATATATTATCAAGCACAAAAATCTGGGTTTGAACACAACGATGAACTATATTTTTAAAACTGAAAACAGTAAAAATTACCAATATGGCGATCAGTTTAACTATGCGGGAACATTCTTTTATTTATTCGATTTAAAATCAGTACAGATCGTTCCGCAAGCCGGATTAGCAGGCGAAGTTTATCAAACGAATAAACAACACAGCCTGGATTTACCCAATACTGCCGGTGATATATTGTTTAGTAAATTTGGTATCGAAGCCGGAAAAGATAAATTTTCTGTTGGGGTAAATGTAATGTTGCCCATCAATCAAAATTTATCAAGTGGCAATATGGAGGCAAATTACAGGTGGAGTGTAAACTTGAATTATACGCTGTAACAGAGAAAATTTTCTAAAATACTATTTCAAAAATATAAAAATCCTTAATTGCAAAGCAGTTAGGGATTTTATTATATTTGGGCAAAAAAAGCTACATCAAAAATTGAAAAAAAACCTTTGGCTTTCGTTACGATTCATCTGGATTATTTGTTTTGGCTATTTTTTTATCTTAATGATTAAAATAACCTGTCAGTATATTCCATTCAAAAGCGATGTTGCTTTTCTTCAGATCAAGCAAACCGAGATTAGCCGGATTCCGTTTTACTATCCAATATTTTATGTACATGTATATACGGCAATCTTTGTTTTACTTGCCGGATTTTTTCAATTCAGTTCTGTTCTTTTAAAAAAATTTCCTGTAACACACAGAAATATCGGAAAATTTTATGTTTTGGCAGTACTGTTTTTAAGTGCTCCTTCGGGTTTGTTTATTGGCCTTTTTGCAAACGGCGGACTTTACTCTAAAATCTCTTTTGTGAGTTTGTCAATTCTCTGGTTTTACTTTACTGTTAAGGGTTTTACAGCTATAAAAAATAAAAATATTACAGCGCATAAAGCTTTTATGTTGCGAAGTTTTGCCTTAACCTTTTCTGCCATAACATTACGTTTTTGGAAAGTTATTCTAGTATATTTGTTTCATCCCGCACCAATGGATGTCTATCAGATTATTGCCTGGCTGGGTTGGATTCCCAATTTATTAATCGTTGAATATTACCTTTATAACCAATTAAAAAAATGAAAAAACTTTTTTGTTTATTAGTATCAATACTTCTTTTATCCTGCAATTCTAAAGATAAAAAAACCGTAAAAGACAGCGCTGCAACTCTGCCAAAAGAAATTAGAACTGATTTGTACGGTTCATACGTAGGCGATTTTACTGTTTTGGAACGCGATACCAGCAGACCCGCAAAAGAAAATGACATCAACAAGATTAATATTATTATCAAGAAAATTACAGCCTTAAAAGTTACCGGACAAAGTGTTGTTGCCGGCAATAGCAGACCGCTTACAGGCACAATGACTACAGAAGGAAATACCATTCATTTTATACTGAAAGAACCGGGCGATGATAAAAATGATGGTATTTTTGATTTTGAAATAAAAAATGATACTCTTTTAGTTGGAACCTGGACAGCTAATAACACTAAGAAAGAAGTTACGAAAAGAAAATTTGAGCTTGCTAAAAAAGAATTTAAGTATGACCCAAATGTTATGCTTCCGGAGGAAGGAATGTATATTGACTATGCAAATCCAAAAGAAGAGCAAGTAACAGATTTAGAAAGCGAAGAAGGTACAGAAACGGATAAAGAAGCTCGGACTTATATGGAGACCGTATACAGAGCAGCATCAGAAAGTATTTTGACCCTAAATTCATCCACACAAAAATTAAAAGAATCAGATATAAAAAATCTGAAAAAAATTGATTTGGAGATTCTTAGAAACAGCATTTTTGCCAGACACGGACTTACTTTTAAAACTAAAACAGTACGTCAGTTTTTTGATAATGTAGAATGGTATATCCCCGTTTCAGACAATGTAAATAATGAATTGACAACGGTCGAAAAAGAAAATATAGTTTTACTGAAACGTTTTGAAAAATATGCCGAAAATAATTATGACTCTTTTGGAAGATAAATTTATTTTTTTGCCACAAATTTCACAAATTTTCACAAAGTAATTTACTTCACAAAGTATAATTCATACCGTGAGAAAAGAAAAAAATTGCGAAAATTTGTGAAATTCTTGGCTAATCGTTATTTAGGATTCTCTTCGTAATAACGTGCTTCGATTCGCTTGATATCCTTGATGGAATTCCTGGCCCATGCCAAACGTTTTTCCAGAATTTCGTCGTCGGATAAATGCCAGTTAATAGTTGAATTTTGCAATCTGTTTGTAAGGTTTTGGATAATGATTGCCGCAGAAACAGAAATATTCAGACTCTCTGTAAAACCAACCATTGGAATTTTAAGAAAGCCATCGGCTTTTTCCAGAATTTCCTCTGATAATCCGTCTCTTTCTGTCCCAAAAAATAAAGCACTGGGTTTTGTAATATCAAAATCTTCCAGCAAACAATCATTTTCATGAGGCGTTGTCGCTATAATTTGATATCCCTGATTTTTTAAAGTCGAAATGCAATTGGTAACAGAATCAAACTGGTTGATGTCTACCCATTTTTGAGCGCCCATTGCAATTTCTTTATCTATTTTTTTTCCGTAACGTTGCTCGATTACATTCAGTTCCTGAATTCCAAAAACTTCGCAGCTGCGCATAACAGCACTTGTATTGTGCATTTGAAAAACATCTTCTACAACTACCGTAAAATGTTTTGTTCTGTTTCCCAGTACTTTTAAGAATTTTTCTTTGCGGTTATCTGTCAGTATATTTTCAAGAAAAGCGAGGTAATCTAAATCAATCATTTTATTTGTATTTGAAGCAAAAATACATCATAAATAAAACAGAATGAAAAATTCGTTAGAATTTTCAACGTTCCATATACGCAATAAAATTAGTATTCAATTTTTCATGCAAAATAGCAAGCCTGCTAAAATCAATTTGCAAAGATTCTTTTTTAAAGGTATCACCGACAAAAACAGCAGTTCCGTTTTTAGAATGTCTTTTTAGACGATCATACATTTTGTCGAGTTCAGCATCAGGATACTTAACATTAATAAACGATACAAATTGCGCTATAACCTGTTGCATTCCCTCATTATAATTAAGGATTATTACATTTTGATCTCTTTCATAAAAATCAAGAAATCCCTGGTAATATTTTTCGAGAACCAAAGCTCCATATTGCTGAAAACTAATCTCATGGGTTTCTTTATCCGAGATCCCAAAAAAAACAGACGGCAATACATTAGGAACCATGTGCATTCCCATCATTTTTTGGTGTGATTTTAAAACTTCCTCAGGATTTCTATACAGTAAAGCAAACGGTATTTCAGGAAAAAGAGATCTTAAATAACTGGCTTTAAAAATATGCCAGGCATCAAGTTTTATAATCAAATGTTGTTGTTCCGGAAATCTTTTCTGACCTAATACTGCTATTACTGCTTTTATAAGTATACTTTTTTGCTCTAAACCCAAAAAATCACTTCTTAAAATCTGATCCATAATGGGCGCTTCAGAAACCATTATGTTTTCTGATGATGTTGCCAAAGACTGACTTAACATCGTAGAACCACATCTGGATACATGAAAAACCAGCGATTTTAGTTCGACAGAAATCAATTGTTTAGACCATTCGATAAGATTATCTACGGTACTAATTACTTTGTAGGGCTTAGAATTATAAGCATGGCTCTTGCATTTGGCAATAGTTTCATCAAAAAACGGATCTAAATATTTAATATCAGCCAGGTAAATCCACTCAAAATAAACCTCATTATCTTTTTCGATTAAACTAACCGGAATCCAGTTAAAAAGGGGGTGATGGGTACTTTCCATTTTTTTGTCTTTTATTTTGATTGTAAATCTGCTATAATTTTAGCCGTTGCCTCAGATGGATTTCTGGAAAGTTCCGCAATAATTTGCTCCTTTTCTTCGTCTGAATATCTGTTTTTATCCGGAGACTCGGTTATATCGAACCCCATAGCAGTAAACAATTTGTCTGACCACTCATTTCTTATGCAATCAAGAGTGAGATGAATGCGCGGTTCAGCACTCCTGTTTTCTACACTATGCAAAAGCTGAAAATTAGCATACCAGCACTCCCCCATTTTCATAGGAACGAGTTTTTTATCTACATAAAAAAATACTTCCGGGTTCGTTATTATTGGGATATGAATTCTAAAAAAACCATCTTCATAAGATGTATCATTATCTGTATGTTCTTTTATGTCGCTTTGAGGGTCTAATCTCAGCAATCGCACTGCTTCTTTGTCACACTGAAACCAATCTGTAATTTCTTTAAAATAAGGACAGCGTTCCAGCAAATCCGTATTTTTATAAGTAGCATTTGCAAAAGACATAATATCGTTTGTTAAACCGGATTGTGAGCGTAAAGAAATGCTTGTCCAATTTCCGTCGTATCGATTTGTATTAAAATGCGGTGTCCATAAATTATTTTCGCAGACCACAAAATCAGTTTGTAATTTATCAATCGAAAAAGAAACAGGAAGTTTACTCGAAGAAGGGTTCATAGGCATTTAAAAAATTAAAAATTAGAATTATTTCTTTTGAAATGGCAATACCTAAACTCACAAAAACCGTTTATCATCAGATATATTATCGATAATAAAATCATAGAGTTTATGAGTAGAAAAAAGTTCTGTTTCAAAATCTGTTTTTAAGACCAGATCTGCGTTTAACGGAATCTCGAAAACATCACTTATTCCCGTAAAATTATTGATCTTATCAGGATCGTGATCTGGAAGCAAGGCTTTTTTATACAATCCTTTCGGGTCTCTTTTTATAAGATTATCTACAGCACAATCCAAATATACCGTTCGCACAAATTGATGCGCCCGTAACTCATCCCTGAGATTTTCATACGGATTGATTACTGACATTAAAACGATAGTATCTTCACTAACAAAATTTTGTGCCACATGAAACAACCTTCTGATGTTTTCATACCGGTCTGCCTTCGAAAATCCTAAATCCTTACAAATCGTTTTGCGGTACACATCTCCATCGACTATTTCGACTTTATATTTTTTTTCGATTAGCAAATGCCGGACATTTTGTGCCAATGTCGTTTTTCCTGAACCGGATAACCCTGTAAACTGTATTAAAATCATCAAAAAAATCTTTTTTTTATAGTATAATAAAACTAAATATTTACAAGATCAAAACAATAAGTATAAATACGCTTTTATTGCATCTCAAAAATACGAAAAAGAATTATGCAAGTTAGTCTTACATTTTTTTTAAAGAAAGTAGAGAACTAAATCACTATTTTTATGCTTTAATTGAAGTAGAATGAAAAAGAAACTGGTTGTTTTAACCGGCGCCGGAATAAGCGCCGAAAGTGGGATTAAAACTTTTCGTGACAGCGATGGTTTGTGGGAAGGTCATGACGTAATGGAAGTTGCAACTCCTGAGGGCTGGCATAAAAATCAGGAATTGGTTTTGGACTTTTATAATAAAAGGCGTCAACAACTTAAGGAGGTAAAACCAAATTCAGGGCATGAAATTCTGGCTCAGTTAGAACAGGATTTTGAGGTACATATTATTACTCAAAATGTCGATGATTTGCATGAGAGAGCCGGAAGCACAAAAGTATTGCACTTGCATGGAGAATTGCTAAAAGTGCGAAGTATACAAAACCGAAATTTAATTTTAGACTGGGAAACTGATTTATTTACGGGTGATCTTGACGAAAACGGACATCAGCTGCGACCTCATATTGTTTGGTTTGGCGAAGATGTTCCGGCACTTGAGGAAGCAATCAGGATAACTGAAACTGCTGATTATTTTGCCGTAATTGGCACTTCGCTGCAAGTATATCCCGCAGCCGGATTGATTTCGTATACCTATAGCATTACACCGGTTTTTTATATTGATCCAAAGCCAATTGCCATACCAAATATTCAGAATAAAGTCGAAGTTATTGCAAAAATTGCTTCTCAGGGTGTTGCCGAATTAAGAGACAGATTATTCGAATTAGAAAAAAAATCATGATATTCGAAAGCTGGTTACAACAATTATCTCATTTCAATCTCGTTACGCTTTTCGTTTTCTTTTTGGCAGAAAATGCAATTCTTCTGTTTCTCTCTATAATGTTAGGAAAAATAATTGAATACGAAAATACAAAACTTAATAAAACAGATCGAAAATGGATTTTTTCGACTCTTATGTGTAACACATTCATAACCCTTTTAGGTTATGAATTGTACCTCTTTGAAATCCTGAAGATTGATTTTACACCATCACTTCTGTCGGTACTGGCAGATATGCTGCTTTTGATTTTTATAATGGATTTTTTTATGTTTTGTTTTCATTATCTCGTGCATTATTTAAAATGGTTTTATCCCATTCATCAGCTTCACCATACACATGTTGAAACCAGTGTTTACAGCTTATTTGTGCTTCATCCTATAGAAACTTTTGGATTTGGTATTATATGGCTGTTTTCAATTACAATATTTCATTTGAACTTTATCAGCATTATTATTTACCTAATTCTAAACCTTTTATATGGAATCTTTGGACATCTAAAAACAGATATATTTCCCGGTTTTTGGTCTAAAAATCCTTTTACAAAATGGATATCAACCACAAAATTTCATGCAGACCATCATAAAAATGAAGCTCATAACTTTGGTTTCTATTTTACCATTTGGGATAAAATTTTTAAAACAATCTTTTAATTTATTGGTATAATTAATTCTAACACATAGAAACATAGTTTATGAAACTTCTTAAAGGCGTTTCACTTACATTAACAAACATAGCTACGTGTAAAAACATATTTTTTAACCCGTTGGATGTAAAATTATTTAACACATATCAGTCTCTGTTTGTTTTAAATAAGTGAAACGTTTTTTTTACCTTCTTTTTACAATCCTAATCTTCTGAAAAACTCCTGATATTCAGGATTATCAGGATCTGACTGTTTTAGTTTTATCGCAGTTTCTAAAGTTTTTTCTTTATTGCCTGTTCCTGAATAAACAAAAGCCAATGCATAATACAATTCTGGTGCAGCAGGATTTATTGCTATTCCTTTTTTTAGAATCTTTTCTGCTTCCTTAAACATACCTTTTTGACTGAGCATTAATCCATAATTATAATATACTCTGGGATTATTTGATTTTAATGCTACAGCTTTGGCAAATTGTTTTTCGGCCATCGGTTTATCATTCATTTCATTATAGAGAAGTCCCAGATTATAATAAATCCTTTCATTTTTGGGATCGTTCTTTCTGGCTTTTTCTAAAACTTCTAATGACTGATCATTTTTGCCCTGCATGTTATAAACAGCTGATAAATTAAGTAAGGCATAATTTGCTTTATCATCTTTTTTGAACCCTTTCCAATAAAATTTTTCGGCATTATCATAATCTTTTAGTTTCAGATAATAATCTGCCATCATTACATTTCCCACAGCAAAATCAGTTTGATATTCGAGCAAATTTTTAAGTTCTTTTTGTGCAGACGAAAACGAAATCACATATTGATCCGGTATTTGCTCTTGTGGAATTGTAATATAAAGATCTGCCGCAGCGATACGAACCGCCCTGACTTTATCTGACAATGCTGGTCCAACAACTTCGACCCAGCTTGAAGGCGGAAAATTTGACAAACTACGCAAAACGCGATATCGTACCTGCGAATCTTTGTCCTGAACACAACTCAATAACGTATTCAGGCTGTTTTCTGTCTGGATGCTCCCTAAATAAAATACAGCGGTTGCTTTTATAATGCTGGGCACATTGTTGTCCTTTATTAATTTGACCAGATGCTCTTCGCTATTTTCATCTAACCTGCTTCCCGGAATTAAATCATCGGCAAAATGATATTTTCTGGCAGGTCCGTACCACTTTGCAACAGCTGCTGCCAAAACCTGATTTGACTTCTCAGTATGACAACTGCTACATGCATTAGGAGTCCCGTAAGAAACTGAAAGATCCGGTCTTGGAACTCTAAAACTATGATCATGGCGCAAATCGTTACCCATATAAATTTTTCCGGGCATGTGACAGCTGATACATTCCGTACTTTTTTCTGAAATATGAAACGTATGCGTTGGAACATCGTATTTTTTAGGAGCATGGCAGGCAACACAGGTTTTATTGCCAATCTCACGCTTTAGTTTAGTAGTATGCGGATTATGGCAATCGCTGCATTTTACTCCTTTGCTAAACATTTTACTTTGCAAAAATGAAGTATAAATATAATCTTCTTCTTTAATTTGTCCATCGGCATAAAAGAATTCGGTACTTGGAATTTGCGGAATGTAATTGTCCATAATATCGCTGCTTTCGATATGAGCAGCACTAATTTCAGATGTTCTGGCATGACAAGGGGCACAAGTTATGATTTGTTCTAATTGTCCTGACTTTTTACCCTATTTTAGATAACTCCCCATTACTTTGCTTCCTGAGATATAATCACTGCCTTTTATATAATCAATATGTTGTTTACCACCACCATGACAGCTCTCGCAACTTACATTAATGATACTATAACTCGTTTTATAGGTATCTGTTTTGGTATCATAATTTTTATGCAAATTTGTCGAGTGACAGGACGCGCACATCGTATTCCAGTTTTGCGAATTTCCCGTCCAGTGCAACCAATCGTGCGACGGTATTTGCTGACCTGCGTACTGATTAAACCATTTCTTTTGGGTAACATCCCAACTTAATCTGGGAACCTGCAACCTGCCTCCGGAAAACTGCACTAAGTATTGTTGCAAGGGTTTATAGCCAAAAATATACTTTACCTCAAAGTCATGATTTTTTCCATCATCACCTTCCGTATTGATAAAGAATTTCTCTCCTTTTTTAAAAAACCTGCTCGTAACACCATCTGCTGTAAATGTTACATTATTAAAATCTCCGGATACTGTCGAATCAGCAGGAAGTAGCATTGACTTATAATGATCTGATTTTTTCCACTGGTGATGTTCTGTTTTATGGCACTGCTTGCAGGATTCATCCCCAACATAACTTAAATTACTTGAAAACACAGGCTCATATTTACGATCTTCTGAAGTACATTTCTCTGCAAAAAACACTTTAAAAACAACAAAAGAAGCAACCAGAATAAGAACTAAAAACAAAGCGATAGAAGATTTCCTGAACATACATACATTTTTTCAAAAATAGCATAATATTATCTAAATGTAGTAAAAAACTTTCAAAATAAATAATACAAAAAATGGTGATCAATCTGAATGAAATATTTCTAAACCAAAAATACCCTGAGAACTTTTAGAAACAATCAAAAAAAGATTTTTACCTCAAAAGCTCATTTTTAATGCGCACATTAATAGATTCATGAGCCATAATCCCTAAATTCTGTTTATATTTGTGCCTTTCGAAAAACAACATAACAATGACTACTTTAAACGAATTGAATGCTATATCACCAATCGACGGACGATATAGAAGTAAGACCCTTTCATTAGCCCCATTTTTCTCTGAAGAAGCTTTAATCAAATACCGTGTATTAGTTGAAATTGAATACTTTATTGCCTTGTGCGAAGTACCTTTGCCACAACTTGCAGGCGTAAACCCAGATTTATTCGACAGTTTACGTGCTATTTATAAAAACTTTTCTACTCAGGATGCTCTTTGGATAAAAGAAACAGAAAAAGTAACTAACCATGACGTAAAAGCGGTAGAATACTTTATTAAGGATGCTTTTGAAAAGCTGGGTTTATCTCCATACAAAGAGTTCATTCATTTTGGCTTAACCTCTCAGGATATTAACAATACTGCAATTCCGCTTTCGACAAAAGAAGCATTTGAGCAAGTTTATATGCCTTCGTTAATTTCTTTAATTTCTAAATTAAAAGAATTAAGTGTAGAATGGGCAGCCATTCCAATGTTAGCCCGTACACACGGACAACCTGCTTCTCCAACTCGTTTGGGTAAAGAAATTTTGGTTTTTGTAGAACGTTTAGAAGAGCAAATGCGTTTGTTATTTAATATTCCGTTTGCCGCTAAATTTGGTGGTGCAACAGGAAACTACAATGCACATCACGTGGCTTACCCACAAATTGACTGGAAAAAATTTGGTAATAAATTTGTCGAAACAGATCTGGGTTTACACCACTCTTTTCCAACAACACAAATTGAACATTATGATCATTTTGCAGCATTCTTTGATGCTTTAAAAAGAATCAATACTATCATTATCGATTTAGACCGTGATATCTGGACGTATGTTTCAATGGATTATTTTAAACAAAAAATCAAAGAAGGAGAAATTGGATCTTCGGCGATGCCACATAAAGTTAACCCGATTGATTTTGAAAACTCTGAAGGAAATTTAGGAATCGCTAATGCTATTTTTGAGCATTTGGCAGCCAAGTTACCGGTTTCAAGATTACAGCGTGATTTGACTGACAGTACTGTTTTACGTAATATTGGTGTACCAATTGGGCATACTATTATTGCTTTTGAAGCTTCGTTAAAAGGTTTGAACAAATTGCTTTTGAATGAGCGTAAATTTGCCGAAGATTTAGAGAAAAACTGGGCTGTAGTTGCCGAGGCTATTCAAACGATTTTACGCCGCGAGGCATATCCAAATCCGTATGAAGCACTAAAAGGTTTAACCAGAACAAATGAAGCAATTGACAAAAATGCGATTCATAATTTTATTGCAACTTTAGAAGTTTCTGATGCTGTCAGAGCCGAATTAATGGCAATAACCCCTAGTAATTACGTGGGAATCTAAAGAAAACTCAACATATTTTCTCAAAAAAAGCTATCTTTATCCAGATAGCTTTTTTTATTTAAAATCGTGAATCTAGCCCAGCTTGAAATGAAAAGCCGGATTAGCTCCTTAATAATAAATACCACTTTATGATTGCCTTAAGCGCCGCTGCAGAAACTACACACCACTTACAACCACTTATAAGCGACTTGGGATTGATCCTGATGACCGCCGGAATTGCTGTTTTGATCTTCAAAAAAATGAAACAGCCTCTGGTTTTAGGATATCTGATTGCCGGTTTTCTGGCAGGAAACCATTTCGATTTTTTTCCATCGATTACAGACATGAAAAGTGTCGAGGTTTGGGCTGAAATTGGGGTTATCTTTTTATTATTTAGTCTGGGACTCGAATTTAGTTTTAAGAAACTGATGAAAGTGGGCGGTACATCCTCGATAACCGCCATTACACAAATTATGTTTATGACCCTGATTGGTTATTGCGTTGGGCAATGGATGGGCTGGGGAAAAATGGATAGTATTTTTCTTGGTGCAACACTTTCGATTTCATCAACCACCATTATTATTCGGGCATTTGACGAATTGGGCGTTAAGGGAAAAAAGTTTGTTGGTATTGTGTTTGGAGCCTTAATTGTCGAAGATATTGTTGCCATTTTAATGCTCGTTTTATTGTCAACAATTGCCGTTAGCGATCAGGTTTCGGGCGGTGCATTATTACAATCTGTTTTAAAATTAGTGTTCTTTTTGATCATCTGGTTTTTGGGAGGAATATTTATTATTCCAACCATCCTGAAAAAAGCAAAACACCTTTTGACAGACGAAATGCTGCTTATTATTTCGCTGGCACTTTGTTTAATGATGGTTATGTTTGCTGCAAATGTTGGCTTCTCGCCTGCTCTGGGTGCATTTATTATGGGTTCTATTATTGCCGAAACTACTCAGGCAGAAAAAATCGAACATTTGATCCAGCCTGTAAAAGATTTATTTGGTGCTGTTTTCTTTGTATCGGTTGGTATGTTAATCAATCCTCAAACTCTGGTTACTTATGCGCTGCCAGTTGCACTTATAACACTTCTTACTATTTTTGGTAAAGCATTTAGTTCATCTATAGGAGCCTTATTATCAGGACAACCACTTAAACAATCTGTACAAACCGGTATGAGTCTGGCACAAATTGGGGAGTTCTCGTTTATCATTGCTACTTTAGGTATGACACTTAAAGTGACCAGTGATTTTTTGTACCCTATAATTGTAGCCGTGTCTGCCATTACGACTTTTACAACCCCGTTTTTAATTAAATATTCTGATCCTTTTTCCGGATATCTAGAGCAAAAACTACCTAAAAAATGGGTCAAAAATATCAACCGTTACAGTGTCAATGCACAAGCCATAAAATCTGTTAGTACCTGGCAAATTGTCCTTCGCGCTTCGATCACACAAATTATATTGCACACCATAATTATTACTGCTATTATTTTACTCTCATCAAAGTTTGTTGCACCTCTAGTGGCAGATACCCGTTTTGGCAATACACTGGCAGCACTTATTACACTGGTTATAATTGCACCATTTTTATGGGCACTTTCGTTGCGACGTGTAAAAGTTGCCGAAGTCGATGAATTATGGGAAGAACGAAAATATCGGGGTGCCCTTTTGATGTTAATATTAATTAGAATGAGCCTTGGTTTATTTTTTGTTGGTTTTTTACTCAATATTTTCTTTTCGCCCCTGGTAGCTTTTGTCGCCTTGATAATCGCCATTGGAGCTTATCAATTATTTCCTAAAAAACTAAACGAGCAATATCATAAAATCGAAAATCACTTTTTGAAGAATCTAAACGATCGCGAAAACAAGAAAATCGATAGACGATATGCCAATTTAATGCCTTGGGATGGTCACATGTCTATTTTTGATATTGGCAAAGAATCTAATCTGGCGGGAAAAACACTGGACGAATTGCGCATTCGCGAAAATATGGGAATCAATATCGCTTTTATAAAACGTGGTGAAATCACAATCCCTATACCAACCAAAACGGAACGTTTGTTTCCCGGTGATGAAATTTGTGTTATTGGTACGGATGAGCAAATTACGCACTTTACCAATTATTTGAATCAGAATGAAGTTGAAGCGGCAAAAAATGTAGAAGAATCTGAAATTGTGTTGCGACAAATGGAAATTTTCAATGAAGAATTTATTCAAAAGAGTATCAGTCAGTTCAGAGGAAAAACAGGAGGTCTTGTGGTAGGAATCGAAAGAAATGGTAATCGTATTTTAAATCCGGAATCAAATTTGATTTTAGAAAAAAATGATATTATCTGGGTAGTTGGGGATAAAAAACGAATGGCCGAATTGATGAAGAAAGCTTAGTTTAAGTGACTAAGGTACTACATTTCTAAGGTGCTAAGGCACTAAGTTTTTTCAAAAAAAAAACATTTTAAATCTTAGCACCTTAGAAACGTAGTTACTTAGAACCTTACTTATTAGGTTGCGGTGTTATGCGCAAATAAGGTTTGATAGCGGTATGCCCTTTTGGAAATTTTGCCGGAATATCACTATCCGGAACGGCAGGCGTAATAACTACATCTTCACCATCTTTCCAATTGGCAGGAGTTGCCACACTATAGTTCGCCGTTAATTGCAAGCTGTCGATAACACGAAGTAATTCTTCGAAATTTCGTCCTGTAGAAGCCGGGTAAGTTAAGGTTAACTTTATTTTTTTATCAGGGCCTATTACAAAAACAGAACGAACTGTAAATTTCTCACTTGCATTAGGATGCAACATATCATATAATGTTGCGATTTTTTTATCCTCGTCTGCAATAATCGGAAAATTAACCGTTGTATTTTGGGTTTCGTTAATATCTTTAATCCACTCTTTGTGCGACTCAAGACCATCAACACTTAAGGCTATAACTTTTGTGTTTCTTTTTTTAAATTCAGGAACATAATTGGCAACTGTTCCTAGCTCAGTTGTACAAACAGGCGTAAAATCTGCAGGATGCGAAAATAAAACTCCCCAGGAATCTCCCAACCATTCATGAAAATTGATGGACCCCTCAGTTGTTTCTGCATGAAAATCTGGAGCGATATCTCCTAATCTTAATGTTGACATAATTATATTTTTTTAGTTCCTCTAAAATTAGTCAAAAAAAGAACAAAGAAAACGTCATTTTTTTAAAATAAAGTTAAAATTCTATTTTTCCTATCTAGTTAGTATTTAAAGATAAATAAAACTCACAATAAAATACCAAATAGCAAGGGTTACAAACGAAATTGGGATTCCAAAACCAATCATCATACTGCATAATTTTGGTTTTAAGCCATAAGTCGAAGCTAAAATTGCCCCTGTAATCATGGGTGCCATTGCCATTTCCATAATCGTAATTTTTATGGCTTGGGTATGCTGCCTGAAAACAAAAACGTACAAAACCAAAATTACAAACGGAGTTAGAATAAGTCTAAAAAAAAGTCCAAGTCGGAGAAACCTCCAATGCTGACTTCTGCGGTCAAAAGTTAGTTGCAATCCTACTGAAAGTAAGGCAAGCGGCGTTACCAAACTACCTATCTTTAATAAAATAGCCTGAAGATTTATATCCAGGTCATATTGAGAAATATTCAGGAAACAAGAAACTACAAAGGTTATAAAAGGCGGAAATAAGATTATTTTTTTGAAAATACTCAAAGCATCAGGACTTCCTTTTGAATAAAATGCGGCTACAAATACACCCAAAGTCGAAACTACCACAAAGGTTCCGGGCTGATCGACAAGAATAGCAGTTTCCAGTCCTTTTTTGCCAAATAAAGCTTCTATAATAGGATATCCCAGAAAAGACGAATTGCTTAATCCGGCTGTCAGGATCAAACATCCAATGAGTTTATTAGACCATCCTAACCTTTTGCCTAAAAAATGAAACAATACAAAAGCCATGATAAAACTTATCCAGCCTGATGCTATTGGAAACAACAGTTCGTTACTCCATTTTATTTTTGGAATGTGATATAAGGTAATCGCAGGCAAACAAAAATAGATAACAATCTTGTTTAGAACTTTGTAAATATGGGTGGGAAATTGCTTTATATGTTGCAAAATCAAACCTAAAGCAAGAAAGAAAAATATTAGAATAAAATTATTCATAGCTGTAAAAGCATCAAAAAATGATTAGTATTAAAGTCGACAGGCAATACATAAAAATAAATCCTAATTTCAATTTCATTGTAATAAAGAGATAAGGTTACTTAAGAAATACAAATCTAATATTAACCCGTTGGGTGTAATTAAAAAAATATATATTTAACACATA